>NZ_NSLB01000002.1 GCF_002304225.1 Pseudomonas sp. HAR-UPW-AIA-41 | reverse complement strand
CGCAGGCGGCGGGTCAGACCGTCCAGGCGCAGGCGCTGGTGGGCGAGCGTGTTCTGGATGCGCAGGATCAGCCGGCGGCGCAGGCTGTCCAGGCGCCGCTGCAGGTCGGAGCTGTCCGGCGCCAGCAGCTCGGCGGCGGCCGAGGGCGTGGGCGCACGCACGTCGGCGACAAAGTCGCTGATCGACACGTCCGTCTCATGGCCCACGGCGCTGACGATGGGGGTGACGCAGGCCGCCACGGCGCGGGCCACGGATTCTTCGTTGAAGCACCAGAGGTCTTCCAGCGAGCCGCCACCGCGGGCCAGGATCAGGGCGTCTAAGCCCTGGCGGTCGGCCAGCTCAAGCGCGCGCACAATCTGCGCGGTGGCCTCGCGGCCCTGCACGGCGGTGGGGATCAGGGTCAGCGCCACCTGCGGCGCGCGGCGGCGGAACACGCTGATGATGTCGCGGATCACTGCGCCGGTCGGTGAGCTGATGATGCCGATGCGTTGCGGGTGGGCGGGCAGGGGAATCTTCTGCTCGGCGCTGAACAGCCCTTCGCCGGCCAGCTTTTCCTTCAGTGCCTCGAAGGCCAGGCGCAGGGCGCCATCGCCGGCCGGCTCCACCATGTCGAGAATCAGCTGGTAGTCGCCGCGCCCCTCGAACAGCGAGACCTTGCCACGCACCTTCACCGCCAGGCCGTCGCGCAGGGCCTGACGCACCCGCGTGGCGTTCTGCCGGAACAGCGCGCAGCGCACCTGCGCCTGGCTGTCCTTGAGGGTGAAGTACAGATGGCCGGAGGCGGGCTTGGCCAGATTGGAAATTTCGCCCTCGACCCAGACCTGGGCGAACACGTCTTCCAGCAGCAGGCGTGCGCGCCCGTTGAGCTGGCTGACGCTGAGCACGTCGCGGTCGAGGTTGAGGCGCTGGAAGGGGTCTTTGATCATGCCGGCATCATAGCGGTTTGCCCGGCGCGGCCAAAGCCGCGACTGACGCTGCGCTGCCGGGCGATTAAACTGACGTCATTCTTTTTGCAGCATGACGGCCATGAGCGAGCAGCAGAGCATCATCGTTCCGCAGATTTCCACCTTCCCGGATGCCGAAGGCAAGGCGCGCCAGGTGCTGCGCTGGTTGCACAAACGCCAGCTGGTGGCAGCGGAACTGACTACCTGCGGGCGTCTGGGTAACCGCATGGCCTATGCCATCGCAGAAGGTGCCCGGCAGCTGCCGCATGCAGAGCGCCTGCCGTACGGCCACCCGTGCAACGGTCTTGAGGTTGTTACCAAGCGCTGTATCTACACGCCCACGCGGGCGTTTCTCGAAGAGGCCGGGTGTCCGCAGTGCCGCCAGGAGATTGGTGAGGCCCTGTTCGACAGCCTGGAGGAGTGGATGCCGCAGCAGACCGATACCTTTGTCTGTCCGGAGTGCGGCTTCGAGGACGATATCAACGGCTTCCTCTTTCTCCAGCCCTGCGGCTTTTCCAATCTGGCCTTTATCTTCAACAACTGGCCGGCCAAATGTTTCAGCCCGGCCCTGCTGGCCGAGTTCGCCCGGCGCCTGGGCTATCCGGTGCGTCTGGTGACGGTGGATTGCTAGCAACGGATAAACATCGGCAACCGCTGGCGTGTTGCCATTGAGCGAAGGCGGGGCGCTGGGTATAATGCCGCGCTTCTTATTTTTCCCGCTTGGGAGCCCCGCCATGCTGCGTATCAGCCAAGAAGCACTGACCTTCGACGATGTTCTCCTGATCCCCGGTTATTCCGAGGTCCTGCCGAAAGACGTCAGCCTGAAAACCCGTCTGACCCGTGGCATCGAGCTCAACATTCCGCTGCTCTCTGCCGCCATGGATACCGTTACCGAAGCCCGTCTGGCCATTGCCATGGCCCAGGAAGGCGGCATCGGCATCATCCACAAGAACATGACCATCGAGCAGCAGGCTGCCGAGGTGCGCAAGGTCAAGAAGTTCGAGGCCGGTGTGGTCACCGACCCGATCACCATTGATGCCGACGCCACCGTGCGCGACCTGTTCGAGCTGACCCGCCAGAACAACATCTCCGGTGTACCGGTGCTGTCCGATGGCGACCTGGTCGGCATCGTCACCTCCCGTGACGTGCGTTTCGAGAGCCGGCTGGACGCCAAGGTGCGCGAAGTGATGACGCCCAAAGAGCGTCTGGTCACCGTCGCCGAAGGCGCCGACAAGGACACCGTGCGTGCCCTGCTGCACAAGCACCGTATCGAGCGCGTACTGATCGTCGACGACGCCTTCACCCTCAAGGGCATGATGACCGTCAACGACATCGAGAAGGCCAAGGCCTACCCGCTGGCCAGCAAGGACGAGCAGGGCCGCCTGCGCGTCGGCGCCGCCGTCGGTACCGGTGCCGATACCGGTGACCGCGTTGCCGCACTGGTAGCGGCCGGCGTTGACGTGATCATCGTTGACACCGCTCACGGCCACTCCAAGGGCGTGATCGACCGCGTGCGCTGGGTCAAGCAGAACTTCCCGCAGGTGCAGGTCATCGGCGGCAACATCGCCACTGGCGACGCGGCCCGTGCTCTGGCTGAGGCCGGCGCAGACGGCGTGAAGGTCGGTATCGGCCCGGGCTCCATCTGCACCACCCGTATCGTTGCCGGCGTCGGCGTGCCGCAGATCAGTGCCGTGGCCAATGTGGCTGCCGCGCTGGAAGGGACCGGCGTACCGCTGATTGCCGACGGTGGCATCCGTTTCTCCGGCGACCTGTCCAAGGCCATCGCTGCCGGCGCTTCCGCGGTGATGATCGGCTCCATGCTGGCCGGTACCGAAGAAGCACCGGGTGAGGTCGAGCTGTTCCAGGGCCGTTCCTACAAGGCCTACCGCGGCATGGGCTCGCTGGGCGCCATGGCTCAGGCTCAGGGTTCTTCCGACCGTTACTTCCAGGACTCCTCGGCCGGTGCCGAGAAGCTGGTGCCGGAAGGCATCGAAGGCCGCGTGCCGTACAAGGGCGCGATGAGCGCCATCGTGCACCAGCTGATGGGTGGCCTGCGTGCTTCCATGGGCTACACCGGTTGCGCCACCGTTGACGAGATGCGCAGCAAGCCGCAGTTCGTGCGCATCACCGGCGCCGGTATGGCCGAGTCGCACGTGCACGATGTGCAGATCACCAAGGAAGCCCCGAACTACCGCGTGGGCTAAGGTCCATTGCATTGACTCGACACGGGGCTGACTGATCAGCCCCGTGTCATTTGTGAATTCCGCTACGAGAGACGGCCATGGCCCATCATGACATTCACGCCCACCGCATCCTGATTCTGGATTTCGGTTCCCAGTACACCCAGCTGATCGCCCGCCGCGTGCGCGAGATCGGTGTGTATTGCGAGATCCACCCGTTCGACATGGACGATGCGGCCATTCGCGCCTTCGCCCCGCGCGGCATCATCCTCGCCGGTGGCCCTGAGTCGGTGCATGAGGCCGGCAGCCCGCGCGCGCCGCAGGCGGTGTTCGATCTGGGCATCCCGCTGTTCGGTATCTGCTATGGCATGCAGACCATGGCCGAGCAACTGGGCGGCAAGGTGGAAGGTTCCAACCTGCGTGAGTTCGGTTATGCCCGCGTCGATGTGGTCGGCAAGGCCCGCCTGCTCGACGGCATCGAAGACCATGTGGACGCCGACGGCGTGCTGGGTCTGGACGTGTGGATGAGCCACGGCGACAAGGTCACTGCCATGCCCGCCGGCTTCCACATCCTTGCCAGCACCCCGAGCTGCCCGATCGCCGCCATGGCTGATGACAGCCGCGCCTACTACGGCGTGCAGTTCCACCCTGAGGTGACCCACACCAAGCAGGGCGGTCGCATCCTCTCCCGTTTCATTCTGGATATTTGCGGCTGCGAAGCGCTGTGGACTCCGGCCAACATCGTCGAAGACGCCATCGCCACCGTGCGTGCCCAGGTGGGCAACTCCAAGGTGCTGCTGGGCCTGTCCGGCGGCGTGGATTCCTCGGTGGTTGCGGCGCTGCTGCACCGCGCCATTGGCGACCAGCTGACCTGCGTGTTCGTCGACAACGGCCTGCTGCGCCATCAGGAAGGCGATCAGGTGATGGCCATGTTCGCCGAGAACATGGGCGTCAAGGTGATCCGCGCCAACGCCGAGGAGCTGTTCCTCGGTCGTCTGGCCGGCGTTGCCGATCCGGAAGAGAAGCGCAAGATCATTGGTCGCACCTTCATCGAGGTGTTCGATGACGAGGCCACCAAACTCAAGGACGTGAAGTTCCTCGCCCAGGGCACCATCTACCCGGATGTGATCGAGTCGGCCGGCGCCAAGACCGGCAAGGCCCACGTGATCAAGTCCCACCACAACGTCGGTGGTCTGCCGGAGGACATGCAGTTCTCCCTGGTCGAGCCGCTGCGCGAGCTGTTCAAGGACGAGGTGCGCAAGATCGGTCTGGAGCTGGGTCTGCCCTACGACATGGTCTACCGCCACCCGTTCCCGGGCCCTGGCCTGGGCGTGCGCATCCTCGGCGAAGTGAAGAAGGAATACGCCGACCTGCTGCGTCTGGCCGACCACATCTTCATCGAAGAGCTGCGCAACTTCGACTGGTACCACAAGACCAGCCAGGCTTTCGTGGTGTTCCAGCCGGTGAAATCGGTTGGCGTGGTCGGCGACGGCCGTCGCTACGCCTGGGTCGTCGCCCTGCGCGCCGTGGAAACCATCGACTTCATGACCGCACGCTGGGCGCACCTGCCCTACGAGCTGCTGGAGAAGGTGTCCAACCGCATCATCAACGAGATCGAAGGCATCTCCCGCGTCACCTACGACGTGTCGAGCAAGCCGCCGGCGACCATCGAGTGGGAGTAATCCCGCTTAACGGTTGAACCGCCACAAGGGCAGCGCAAGCTGCCCTTGTCGTATGCGCCTGCGGCAATCTGCGACTCGTCGCCTTGCCTTGATAATGAGAAGATGTCGCAAATACTGTGTCGTTGGGGATGAGGATGGCATTTACCCGCAGGCAGATACTGGCCGGTCTGGCCGGGCTCGGTGTGGTTGGCCTCGGCGCCGGTGGCGTGCGCTACTGGCTGGGCCGCCCGGAGAATGTGGCCAGCCATGACTATGAGCTGATCGCGGCGCCGCTGGATGTCGAGCTGGTGCCGGGGCACAGGACTACGGCCTGGGCCTATGGCGGTCAGGTGCCGGGCCTTGAATTGCGCTGTCGCCAGGGCGAGCGCCTGCGCGTGCGCTTCATCAACAGGCTGGACGTGCCCACCACCATTCACTGGCATGGTATCCGCCTGCCCATCGAGATGGATGGCGTGCCCTATGTATCGCAGGCGCCGGTATTGCCGGGCGAGTTCTTCGATTACAACTTCATCTGCCCGGACGCCGGCAGCTACTGGTATCACCCGCATACCGCCAGCGCAGAACAGCTCGGTCGCGGGCTGGTTGGCCCGCTGATCGTCGAGGAGGCTGAGGCCAGTGGCTTTTCCCACGAGCGTACGCTGTGCCTGAAAACCTGGGCGGTGGACGGGGAGGGGGCCTTTACCCCGTTCAGCGTGCCGCGCGAAGCGGCCCGTGGCGGCACGCCGGGGCGCCTGTCGAGCATCAATGGCCAGCACAATCCGCGAATCGCCCTGCCGGCCGGTCAGATTGTGCGTCTGCGTCTGCTCAATCTGGACAGCACCATCACCTACCGTCTGAACCTGCCGGGTGCCGAAGTGCGCATCTATGCGCTGGACGGCAACCCCATCCCGCCGCGCCCGCTGGGCAAGGAGTACTGGCTGGGGCCAGGCATGCGTATTGATCTGGCGCTTCGCGTGCCGGCCGCAGGCCATGAGCTGTCCCTGCGCAATGGGCCGCTGCGTCTGGCGACCCTGGTTGGCGATGCCTCGTCGTCTGCTGGCGCTGACTGGCCCGCCGCGCTGCCGGCCAACCCAGTTGCCGAGCCGGACCTCGAAAGTGCGCAGACGCTGAAGTTCAATTTCGAGTGGGCGGCGATGCTCTCGGAGAACATCGAGCAGGGCGCCGCTTACAAACTCTGGCAGATCAATGGCCAGGCCTGGGACATTCAGGACAAGGGCTGTGCCGACAGGCCCATTGCCACGCTGAAGCTCGGTGGGCACTACATCTTCGAGCTGCGCAACCTGACCCAGTACCAGCATCCGATCCACCTGCACGGCATGACCTTCAAGGTGCTGGATTCCGACCGACGCTCGATCGAGCCGTACTTCACCGACACCTACCTGCTGGGCAAGAACGAGACGGCGCGCATCGCTTTTGTCGCCGATAATCCGGGGGTGTGGATGTTCCACTGCCATGTGATCGATCACATGGAAACCGGCCTCATGGCCGCCATTGCGGTGGTGTAATGCGTAAACCCATGATCATCGACCGCTCGCGCGACGAGCACTTCATGCAGCTGGCGCTGGAGCAGGCCAAGCTGGGCGCGCTGCGTGGCGAGGTGCCGGTGGGTGCGGTGGTGGTTCATGAGGGGGAGGTGGTTGGCAGCGGCTTCAACTGCCCTATCTCGACCAGCGACCCCAGCGCCCACGCCGAGATGGTCGCCATCCGCGCGGCCGCAGCCAAACTCGACAATTACCGCCTGCCAGGCAGCACCCTGTACGTGACCCTGGAGCCCTGCAGCATGTGCGCCGGGCTGATCGTGCATTCGCGCATCGCCCGGGTTGTCTTTGGAACGACTGAGCCCAAGGCCGGGGTCGCGGTCAGCCGTGGGCAGTTTTTCCAGCAGGACTTCCTCAATCATCGTGTGCTGATTGAGGGGGGCGTACTGGCAGAGGTCTGTAGCAGTCTGCTCAGCGACTTCTTCAGGGCGCGCCGTCAGAAGGCATGAGAGTTCAGGCCAGTTCAACAACCTCAACCTCATCGTCACACAGCAGCATGCCACAAGAGTAACGCAGGGTGCGCTCGCCATAGCGGATCAGCAGCGGGTCCCGAGTCATGATGTAAGCGCCGTTCTGCAGGAGCAGATCCACATATGCGCGCAGGGCGAGAAATTGTCGATGTTCGCTCATGGGCTGTGCGCTCACATGCGTCAATAGGCCATGTGCTTCCGGGCGGGTTCGTCTCCGCGATGTCCTGATCTCTCCTGCGGTAACCATAGCGCGACTGGATCTGCCAGTGCATTTCACCGACTGGCGGTCGCTTCATGTATTCCAATCGCATAAAAAACCCGCCAGTTGGCGGGTTTTAGAGGCAGTTTTACTTAGACCATTGGATCGCCGACGTGCAGGATCTTCATGGTGTTGGTGCCACCGGTGCCGTGGTAGCTGTCTCCCTTGGTCAGGATCACCCAGTCACCCGGCTCGACCACGCCACGCTTTAGCAGCTCGTCCACCGCCGCTTGGCTGACCTTATCTGCCGGAAGGGTGGCAGGGTCGAATGGCACGGTGTAGACGCCGCGGAACAGCGCCACGCGGGCTTGTGCCTCGCGGTGCGGGGTGAAGGCGTAGATCGGAATCGACGAACGGATGCGCGACATGATCAGCGGGCTGTAGCCGCTTTCGGTCAGGCTGATGATCGCTTTCACGCCCGGGAAATGGTTGGCGGTGTACATGGTGGCCAGGGCCACGCTCTCGTCACAGCGCTCGAAGGTCCGGCCAATGCGGTGGCTGGATTTCTGGCTGATCGGGTGCTTTTCAGCGCCCAGGCAGACACGGGCCATGGCCTGTACGGCTTCCACCGGGTACTCGCCGGCGGCACTTTCGGCCGAGAGCATCACCGCGTCGGTGTAGTCCAGCGCGGCGTTGGCCACGTCGGAGACTTCGGCGCGGGTCGGCATCGGGCTGTGGATCATCGATTCCATCATCTGCGTGGCGGTAATCACCGCTTTGTTCAGACGGCGGGCGTGAGCGATGATTTTTTTCTGGATGCCGACCAGCTCGGCATCGCCGACCTCCACGCCTAGATCGCCACGGGCCACCATGACGGCATCGCTGGCGCGGATCAGGCCGTCCAAGGTGGCGTCGTCGGCCACCGCTTCGGCGCGCTCGATCTTCGCCACCAGCCAGGCGCTGCTGCCGGCTTCATCGCGCAGGCGGCGGGCCAGCTGCATGTCGGCGGCATCGCGCGGGAAGGACACGGCCAGGTAGTCCAGCTCCATCTCGGCGGCCAGCTTGATGTCAGCCATGTCTTTTTCGGTCAGGGCCGGTGCGGTCAGGCCTCCACCACGACGGTTGATGCCCTTGTTGTCGGACAGCGGGCCGCCGATGGTCACGCGGCAGTGCAGTTCATCGGCACCCTTGAGCTCAACCTGCATGACCACGCGGCCGTCGTCCAGCAGTAGCTCGTCGCCGACATTGCAGTCCTGGATCAGTGCCGGGTAGTCGATGCCGACCACCTGCTGATTGCCGGCGGTGCGCGAGTGGCTGGAGGACAGGCGGAACAGGTCGCCTTCCTTCAGCTCGATGCGCTTGCCTTCGAACTTGGCGATGCGGATCTTCGGCCCCTGCAGGTCGCCGAGCAGGGCCACATGACGACCGTGCTTGGCGGCCAGATCGCGCACCAGTTGGGCGCGGGCCTTGTGGTCTTCCGCTGAGCCGTGGGAGAAGTTAAGACGGGCCACGTCGATGCCGGCGAG
This sequence comes from Pseudomonas sp. HAR-UPW-AIA-41, assembly GCF_002304225.1. Lineage (GTDB taxonomy): Bacteria > Pseudomonadota > Gammaproteobacteria > Pseudomonadales > Pseudomonadaceae > Aquipseudomonas. The sequence goes on along the minus strand of NZ_NSLB01000002.1, from coordinate 605,800 downwards.
AATCAGCTGCTCGAGGACCTCCGGTGAACTGCTGGCTGGGCCGAGGGTGGCGACGATCTTGGTACGGCGGAACGACATGCTTGGGCTTCCCGATCTTGAAGGATGCGAGAGGCTACTACGGGCTTTGGCTGTAGTCATGCACGGCCTTCACTACCTGCTCAAACCTCGGCAAAGGCCGGTGGTTTCATCACCAGCAGATCGCAATCCACGGCTTCCAGCACGCGTTCGGCGGTGTGGCCGATTAGGGCGCTGTCGAGCTGGCTGCGCGAGACTGCACCCATCACCAGCAGATCGATGTGCTGGGTGCTGACGAATTCGGGAATCACCTGCTCGGCAAAGCCGCTGAGCAGGTGGGTGCTGGCCGGTGCCAGGTTGTAGTGGCTGCACAGGTTGATGAGTGCTTCGCGGTGGGCCTTTTCGGTCTGCGCGACATAGCCGGGGTAGTCGATCACCAGCTCGGCGTCGAACATTAGGCTGTGCGGCAGCGGGGCGAAACAATGCACGTAGCTGGCTTCGAGGCCGAGTTTTTCGCTCAGCTCGCGACTGGCCAGGATCAGTTCATGCTCCAGCGCGGCGGGCTTGTCGGCGCTGTGGGTGGGGTCGAGGGCGGCACACAGGCGTTTGGGCTGCTGGCCTTCGCGCTGAACCAGCCAAACCGGTACCGGGCAGTGGCGCAGCAACTGCCAGCTGGAGTTGCCCAGCAGGAGACGGCTGAGCAGGCCATGATGGCGTGCCGATTTGAGTACCAGATCGGGCTGCAGCTGCTCGACCCGCTCCAGCACATGGCTGACCAGGGTTTGCCCCCAGCGCAGGCAGCAACTGACGTTCAGGCCTTCATCGCGCAGTGGCGCGGCCAACTGCTCCAGGCGTTCCTGCAACTGCTTGAGATACGTGTCGCGTGCCTGCAGGGCTATTTCCGGCGCCAGCAGCAGTGTCTGCTCGAACCCCGGGTGATGCTCGGCCAGCAGTAGCTCGATGGCTGCGCCGGTTTGCTGGGCCAGCCAGCGGGCGCGCAGCAAGGCAGGTTGTTCTTCGCGGTGCGGGGTGATGACGACCAGTAGCTGGCGCAGTTGCATGGGGGCGTTCTCCTTGATCCTTTGCCAAGAGTGCAGCCCGCAGGCACACCGGCGTGTTGATCCGGGTCAGGAGAAGGCTGCGCCGCTCAGCATAGCGCGGCGCAGCGGGCTGCGGTTACTGGCTGTTGAGCCCGGCATTGAGGTGGCGTGAGGCCTTGCCGGCCAGATCGCTGTCGGGGAACTGCACCAGCAGGCGCCGCAGGTAGCCGATGCCCTTGTCGCGGTTGCGTTGCGGATTGTCCGGTGCCAGGTACATCAGACCGAGCTGGTACAGCGCTTTTTCCTTGATGTCCTTCGGTACGCCCGGATCGGCCACGGCCAGCATGTACAGCTGCTCGGCTTCACCGACTCGGTCCTTGAGTACGGCACGGCGCGACAGCAGGGTCATGTCCGGATCAAGGCTGGGCTTGTACAGGTCGAGAGTCTGTTGTGGCTTCCAGTTCGCCAGCAGTTCGCGGGAGTTCTTCTGCACCGGTTCTTCTGCTCGCTTGCGCAGCATGATGATGCGCGCTTCGGCGCGTGTGGCGGCCTGGGTCTGGGGGAATTCGTTGAGCACCTGATAGAGGTAGTTCAGCGCCTTGGTGTCGTTGCGCTGATCGTTGTAGCGGCTCATATAAATCAGGCCAATCTGGTACAGGGCAATTGCCCGCACTTCGTTGCTCAGCTTGCTGTCGTGATAGCCGGCCAGGTAGGTCTCTTCTGCCTGTTCGCTGTGGGCATCGCGGATGGCCATGGCGCTGAAGGTCAGCAGATCGCCTTCGTCCTCGATGGCGGCGACCATGCGGTTGTTCTTCATGGTCTTGTAGTCCACCACTTCGTGCGTGGCGACCTGAGCAATGAACAGCGGGGTGGTTGGCGAGCAGCCGGCGAGCAGGGTCAGGGCCAGCAGACAGAGGCAGGCGTTGCGCATGGAAGCTCCGGGGCAGGTAATCGGCCGCCCGAGTCTAGCAGTCGGGCGAACCTTGCGGTCCGCCCGGTGAATCGATCCCAACCTAGGTTGGCTGGGCCCCCTGCAGGTATGTGGCCGAGGTCGACTGGGAAAGCATTAGCGGTCGCAGGATGGCGTGCAGCGGCTTGCCGGGACGCAGAAGCCAGGCACAGACAGTCAGACCGCAGGCCAGCCCCAGTGGGTAGGCAAGTAGATGCAGGCCCAGGTTTTGCGGCGCGTAGAAACCTTCATGCCAGATCACCGCACCGGCGCCGAGTAGTTCGGCCCAGGTAGCTACGGCGATGGCGCAGAGCGCGGCGCCGCCTAGGCCGATGACGAAGACACCAGCCAGATAACTGCTGATGATCTTGCCCAGGCCGGGTGCTGTGAGACCTTGTGCACGGGCATCGCCCTGCAGCCAGCGGACGAACAGCCAGATGAAGGGAGGGATAAGCCAGAGGCCATCCGTCAGCAGGGTGGTGATCACACTGGCGCTGTTCTCGGTCGTGCTGAAGTTCAGGGCGAAATGCGTGATGGCGGCCAGTGTGCCGTTGTCCGTCGCCGCACCGGGCGTCCAGGCTGGACTGCCAGCGAGTAGGTCGCGATCGTAGAGGAATCGGTCGTAACCCAGGCCGTCCCAGCCATAGAGCAGAATAAAGAACATGCCGAAATAGCCTGCGATCCAGTTCAGCTGGGCGGCCAGTTCGCCGCCTTGCTTGATCAGTTTCAGACCGACCCAGAAACCCAGCATGCCCTGCGTAATGTTAGTGATGCCGAAGGCCAGGATCAGCCAGATAGGGATGTCTGAAAGGTCTTGAGCAGCTTGCATTGTCTCCCAGCTGGGATGTCGCAATAGCAGCAGTAGCCCTGTGGGTGCCCAAAACAGGCTGAGGAAAATCAGGGTTGAGGCCCAGAACTGGCTGTCCAGGGGATTTTCACGGCGGGCCAGTTGGCGCCCGCAGGCCACGGCCAGGCTGGCTCCCCAGGCGTAACCCCAGAACACATCGACTTGCACCATTATTGTTGTTCTCCGCAGTAAGTAATGGGTGCCACCTGACGTGGCATTAAAAGAATGACATGTCATTCCGTTTTTGCTTGCAGAGCCAAAGTTGGGCAGTTGCTGGTGAGTAGGAATTGATTAGCGGGCTAGGCCCAGTAGCATCAGTGGTACGCCCTGCTCGATCCAGCGTCGGGCCATGGCGTTTGGATCTTCACTGAAACAGATCTCTCGGATGCCTTCGAGTATCACTGCATTGATGGCGCGGGCGGCAATCTCGCTGTCGTTTTCCCGCAGGAAACCCTTGGCTTGTCCATTGTCCAGGTAGGCGCGTGTCAGACGTGCGAGGCTGCCCATGGCTACATGAAAGCGCTGCTGCAGCTCGGGGTCTACTGCAGGCGTTTCGAACAGAAGTATGCGTCCACGCCTGGGGTCAGCGGCGAACAGGCTGAACATGCCGCCAGCAATACGGAAAAGTTGCTCTCGGTAGGCAGCCAGGCTGTCTGTGGTTGGTGGCTCACCACGCATTACATCAGCCAGTTGAGCCGTGGTTTCGGCAATCAGTGCATCGAAGATTGCCCGCTTGCTGGCAAAGTAGCGGTAGCAGGTGCCATGACCAATGCCCAAAAGCTGGGCGATGTCAGCGATACCGGCGGCGTGATAGCCCTTCGTGGCAAACACCTCCAGAGCGGCGGCGAGGATATCCTGGCGGCGCTGGTCGGCACGCTGTTGGCGGGCGCTGGTCATGGCGATGCTCGTTGGGGCGGGGAGTCGATTGTGCCCGGCTTTTAAGGTGAGTGCAGCCCTACTTCAGCTTTGTGCACTGGAGTCGATACAGGATTATTCGGAGGATTTTCCCATGCGCATGATTTCACTGATTCTTAGCCTGACGCTGCTGGCAGGATGCAGCCGCATTACCGCCGATTACCACCTTGATAGTGCTTACAAGGCTTATGAGAAGGGTGAGTGTGGCCGGGCGCTGCTTGAGTTATCGCAGGCGGAGCGCAACATCCGTTCCAGACCATACTTGCAGCCGGAGATTTCCCTGTTGCGTGGCCAGTGTCTGGAGCGTGACAAGCTTTATGTCGATGCCGCGCAGACCTACCGCTTCGTGCTGCAGAACTATCCGCGCAGCGAGTATGCCTTCCGTGCGCAGGCCCGTCTGGATACGTTGGAGCAACTGGGTCATCTGCGCGAACCTGCGGCTAAGCCTGTAGCGATCGGTCTCTAGTGGTTTGATTCGCGATGACCATGCGAGTCGTGGCGGGTTAGGCTGAAGACCTGACAGGAGGTCTTATGCGCACTCTATTGTTTCTTCTCATGCTGCCGGCGCTGGCGTCCGCGCAGATCTACCGCTGGACCGACGAGCACGGTCAGGTGCATTTCTCGGAAAAACCTCAGGCGCCAAGTGCTGAGCAGGTCGAGGTTCGTCCTCAAGTAGTGGAGCGCGATGCGGCTACCCGGGCCCGCGAAGAACGCTTGGAAAAATTGCACTCTGCGCGCCGTGCCGAACAGCAGCAGGCTGCTGAAAAAAGCGCGAAGTTGCGTGCTGAGCAGGAACAGCAATGCTCGCACCTGCGCAAGCGTCTTGCGCAATTGGAGGAGGGCGGGCGCTTCTATCGCCGTGGCGTGGATGGCAGCACGGAGTACGTTAGCGATGCTGAGGTTGTAGCCACGCGCGACCAGCTACGCGGCCAAGTGGCTGCCGCTTGTCCATAAGTTTGGCTGCTGGCTAATTGCCAGCCATACTGAGAGTTCACACTTCTTGTCAGGTTGCTATGAAAAGCCAGCGTCGCATTGAGCGCCATCAGCTGCCGTATTACCTGAAGGTCTTCAACCGTATTACCGATAAGCCAATGGGCTATATCGGTAATATCTCATTGGATGGCCTCATGTTGATTAGCCAGTTGCCGATGTTGGTTGGCGCACGTTTTGAAATGCGTCTGAAGATTCCGGGTACGGATGGTGTGCATGTCATCGACTTTGCTGCCACCTGCCAATGGTCCCGTGAGGATGTCACTCCCGGCAGTTATGACTCGGGCTTTGCCCTGGTCGCGCCGCCAGTGGAGTTCGTAGAATTGGTCGATGCGTTGCGCTTCTATTTCAGCTTCCACCATCTTGCAGCATCAGCCTGATTTATAGTTTTTCAGCGCAACAAAAAGGCCCCTTGCGGGGCCTTTTTGCATTTGCGTGTTTCAGACCTTGAACTGATTGATCAGTCGGCGCTGCTGTTCGGCCAGCTTGGTCAGTTCCGAGCTGGCGGCGCTGGCCTCGTCGGCGCCGCCGGCCACTTCCTGAGCCACCATGCCGATATTGGTGACGTTGCGGTTGATGTCCTCGGCTACCGCACTTTGCTCTTCGGCGGCGGTGGCGATATGGGTGTTCATCTCGCTGATTACCGATACGGCTTGCGTGATGGTCTCCAGAGCCTCGGCCGCCTGACGCGCATGCTGCACGCTGTCGTCGGTCTTCTCCTGGCTTTCCTGCATCACCTTCACCACTTCGCGGGTGCCGTGTTGCAGTTGCTGGATCATGGTCTGGATTTCTTCGGTGGCCTGCTGGGTCTTTTGCGCCAGGTTGCGCACCTCGTCGGCCACCACGGCAAAGCCGCGGCCCTGTTCGCCTGCGCGGGCCGCCTCGATGGCGGCGTTTAGCGCCAGCAGGTTGGTTTGCTCGGCAATACCGCGAATGGCGACAAGAATGGCGTTGATGTTTTCACTGTCCTTGGCCAGGTTCTGCACCACACCCACCGCACGGCCAATTTCGCTGGCCAGGCCGGCAATGGAGGCTGCCGTGCTGTGCACCACCTGCTTACCATGGTTGGCGGCGGCATCGGCGTTGTTGGCGGCATCGGCTGCATGGGTGGCGCTGCGCGATACTTCCTGGGCTGTGGCCGACATTTCCTGCACGGCCGTGGCCACTTGTTCGATTTCCGAGAGCTGGCGCTGAACACCCTGATTGGTGCGAATGGCGATATCGGCAGTATTTTCCGAAGAGTCACTGACCTTCTGTACGGAGGCCACTACCTGGCTGATCATGGTCTGTAGCTTGCCGAGGAAGGTGTTGAAGCCGCTGGCAATTGAGCCCAGCTCGTCGGCGCGGGACACCTCCAGCCTATGCGTGAGGTCACCCTCGCCCTTGGCAATGTCATCCAGCATATGGACCATTTCCTTGAGCGGCTTGGCGATGCCATAACCCACGAGCCAGATAATCAGCAGACCGATGGCTGCAATGGTGAGCCCGACCAGCATCATGCCTAGAGTACTGTCACGGCTTTGGCTGGCCAGTTCACTCTGCAGTTGTTGGAGATCTGCCATCACGGCGGCAACCGGCAGGCGCAACAGCAATACCCAGCGAGTACTACTACCGGCGACGTCAAAAGGCAGGTAAAGCTCTATGTGGCCAGCCTGCTCGTCTGTATCAATCAATGGCTCTGTGCCGTTGAGCTTTCCAAGGTTGGCCTTTTCGTTGGTGTCCAGTACCCGGTCTGCGGGTTCGCCGAGCATCTTGCTGTCTTTTGTGTAGGCGACCAGTCGCTGCTTGGCGGAGATCAGCATCATGTCGCCGGCCCCATCATAGAGGCTCTTGTTGGCGTTGATGAGAAACTCCTGAATGAAACCCAGGGCCAGGCTATTGCCTACGCTGCCTTTGAACTCGCCATTCACCAGAACAGGGGCGTTGAAGGAGGCTACCAGTACTTTCTTGCCACCGTAGTCATAAGAGCCAGGATCGGTCATGCAGGGCTGCTTGGTTTCTCGAGGGCAGAGGTAATACTCGCCTTCACGAATGCCAGTAGGCAGCAACTTCTGGCTTTCAAGCTGAGAGGCCTGCAAGGGTTCAAGCTTTATGGCATTACCATCGCGATACCACCAAGGCATAAACCGGCCAGTCTCGTCATAGCCGTTTTCTTTCTGGTTTTTGTAGAGGTCATCATCCTGATCGAAGGCATTAGGTTCCCAGCCAATATAGAAGTCGATGAGCTTCGGGTTCTGGCGCAGGTAATCACCTGTGAGGGCTGAGAGCTCTTCGCGACTCATGCTAAGTCCCTGACCGAGCATTGCGTTGGTATTGGCGAGAGCTTTGGACATGGCCATGGGGTACTCGAACTCACGCTGCAAGCGCCCTACCTGCCCTTCAGCGAGAGTTATCAGACGTTCCTTGATCAGGTGGTCAAGCAGTGTGCCAGTACGCTCCTGCACCAATGCCTGGGTACGGCTAGTGGACATCAGCGAGTACAGCACCAGGGCGATGACCACCGCTAGGATGCTGGCGCCAGCAAGAACGGCTACGGAAAACTGAATCGATCGGAACTTCATGGTGACTCCGCAAGTCGCAGGTAGGCCTGTTTCCGTGATGTCGGCCAGGATGGCAATTTCCTTAATCTCTTACTTAGCAAAGATGCAGATCGTGCGACACGCAAGCTCAGCTTGATGGGGTTTGCGCGCTTGCCTAGGATTGCTGGCCTCATGTGGCCAAGGAGTGATGCAATGAGTGGTGTGTGGCGTATGGCTCTGGTGGCGTCTCTGGTCACCCTTAGCGCCTGTCAGGCGGTGAATACCACCCAGGGTGGCGCGGTGGGTGTCGACCGCAAGCAGTACATGTTCAGCATGGTGTCGACCGAGCAGGTCAACCAGCAGTATGCCCAGGCGTACCGGCAGACGGTGCAGAAGGCCGCCAGCGAGGGCGTGCTGGAACGTGGCACGGCCGACAGCCGGCGCCTGAATGCGATTGCCCAGCGCCTGATTGCTCAGGCACCGGTGTTTCGGGCCGATGCCGCGCAGTGGCAGTGGGAAGTCAATCTGGTCGACAGCCCGGAGTTGAACGCCAACTGTGGCCCAGGCGGCAAGATCATTTTCTACAGCGGCCTGATCGACAAACTGAGGCTGAGTGACGATGAAATCGCTGCCGTGATGGGGCACGAGATTGCCCACGCCTTGCGTGAGCACGGCCGCGAAGCGATGTCCAAGGCTTATGGTGTGCAGATGGCCACCCAACTGGGCGGCGCTCTCGGTTTTGGCGATGCCATGCAGGTGGCCAACGTCGGGGTCGAGTACCTGATGACCCTGCCCAACAGTCGCGGCAATGAGAACGAGGCCGACCTGATCGGCCTCGAACTGGCAGCACGCGCCGGCTACGACCCGAACGCGGCGATCAGTCTGTGGCAGAAGATGGCGCAAGCCAACGCGGGGGCGCCGCCCGAGTTCATGAGCACGCACCCGTCATCCAGCTCGCGTATCAGTGCCCTGCAGGCGGCTATTCCAAAGGTGATGCCGCTGTATCAGCAGGCGCGTCGCTGAGAGTGGCCCGGCAGCTCAGGCTGCCGGGCGCTTCCTCAAGGCAGGGCTTTCTCGGCGAAGGGGCGGGTTTCCAGTCCCAGCTGGCTGCGGAAGCTTTCCATATCAAACATGGTGCAGATTTCCTGTATTTCGCCCACCGAATTGAGCGTCCAGAAGGCCATGGCCGAGATGCTCAGCACCCGGTCACTGGCCGGGTAGCCCAGCGCCGGTTTTTCCAGGGTGCCGATCAGGGTGCTCCAGGTGACCACCTTGTTGCCTTCGGCCAGACACTCCTCAACCACAACTTCCAGGTCGGGCATGGCGCTGCGGATTTCCTCGACCATGGCGCAGTAGTCGCTGCCGTTCAGCGGACGGCCCATGAACGAGCTTTTGTAGAGGAAATCCTTGCTGTGCAGGCGTTCGGCCAGGGCTAGGCGGCCCTTGTTCCATGACAGGTCGATATGCTGGCGTACGGTGCGTTTCATGTCATCCAGTGACATTTGCAGCTCCTTGCTGAGGCGAATTAATACTGAACCTCAGATCTTAGCAGTCCTTGTGGGGAGCAGTGCACCCGGGCAAAGGTTTTGCCCGGGTGCTTCACATCACAGCGCGACAATGCCCATCGCCTGGCAGGCGGCATAGACCGCCAGACCGGCAAAGCACAGGGCGGCCAGGCGGTGGATCAGGGTCATGGGCAGACGATCAGCGGCGAAGTGTCCGGCCAGTACCACCGGCACGTTGGCGATCAGCATGCCCAGCGTGGTGCCTGCGACTACCATCGCCAGTTGCTGGTATTGCGCGGCCAGCATGACCGTGGCGATTTGCGTCTTGTCGCCCATCTCGGCAAGGAAGAAGGCAATCAGGGTGGTGACGAACGGGCCGTAGCGCTTGAGCTTGGACTCCTCATCATCGTCGAGCTTGTCCGGGATAAGGGTCCAGACCGCTACGGCGGCAAAGCTGGCGGCGAGAATCCAGCTGAGGGTGGTCTGGCTGAACAGACCGGCGACCCAGTGGCCGACGGCGCCGGCAGCGAAGTGGTTGGCCAGGGTGGCGATGACGATGCCCCAGATGATCGGCCAGGGGCGGCGGAAGCGGGCAGCCAGGACCAGTGCGAGCAATTGCGTCTTGTCGCCGATTTCGGCGAGCGCAACGATACCGGTGGAAACGGCGAAGGATTCGAGCATCGGGGATTCCTCAGGGGCGGGTTCGACGACTGGCTATGACACGTACTACCTTCCCGCCCCGGGTGAGGTGTGCGTGTCATAGGTCTTGTCAAACCACAGGCCTGGATCAGGCCGGAGGTCGCAGGCGCCATGCTCTGTGGAGCAAGTGTGTTGACGCGTGCCGGGTGAGCGGGCGCTCACGGGAGACTACTCCCCTAGGACGCGCGCATTGTGCCTTTGCCTGTTCTTTATGGCAAGCCACTCAGCCTTTGCGGGCACGGTAGATGCGAAAACCCTCGGCTTCGGCCAGAGTCTGGCAGGTGCCCAGGTGTTCTTCGATCAGCGGCGGGTAGCGCAGGAAACTGTTGGCTACGATACGCAGTTCACCGCCCGGCAGCAGGTGGCGGGCGGCCTCGCGCAGCAGGGTTTCACTGGCGGCATAGCTGGTGTGCACGCCGCTGTGGAACGGCGGGTTGGTGATGATGGCGCTGAGCCCGCCGGGCGCGCCGTGAATACCATCGCTGGCCAGTACTTCCGCCTCCAGACCGTTGGCAGCCAGGGTCAGGCGGCTGGCTGCCAGAGCGAAGGCGTCGACATCCAGCAGGGTCAGCTGGCTCTGCGGGTAGCGCCGCTTGAGCACGCTGCCGAGGATGCCGGCACCGCTGCCGAAATCCAGCAGATGGCCTGTTGGCAGGTTGTTCAGATGCTCCAGCAGCAGAGCGGTGCCGCGATCCAGGCGACCATGGCTGAACACGCCGGGCAGGGTGATCACTTCCAGTGGGCCGTCACTCAGCGGCAGGCTGATGCGCTCGGCCAGTTGTTCCAGTTGTGGTACGGCGGGCGCGTTGTCGACCTGTACCTGCCAGAGCTGGCAGTGGCGGGCACTGTCGAGCTTGCGTGGCTTACCGAAACGCTGCAGCTGCTTGGCGGCCCGCTCGATGCCGGCACGTTTTTCACCGACCAGATAAAGCAGGGCGCCGGGCAGGCGCGCGGCTAGGCTGTCGAGCAGGTAGTCGGTCAGCTCGCGGGATTTCGGCAGGAACAGCACGGCGCTGGCAAAGGAACTGGCCGGCGCTGTGGTGCCAAACTCGCTGCGCCCGGCAAAGCGCTGTTCAAGCCCGGCCTGCTCGCCGGCATGCCAGCTCCAGCCATGGGCGGCGGGCAACTTGCCGAGCAGATCATCGGCCGGCAAACCAGCGAGCAGAACCGGGCCCTGAAACAGTTCGGCCTGACGCAGCAACACTTCGCTTCGCGGATCCATGGGCGCTCCTGAAAAAGGCGACAAGGCTAACCGGATCAGCCCGGCGTGACCACCCGCCGGGGCTGCCCGGCGAAGAAAGCGGTGGCGTTTTCGGCCAGTTGCCCGACGATGCGCTGCCGGGCTTCGCGGCTGCCCCAGGCCGAGTGCGGGGTAATCAGCAGATTCGGAATGTCTCCGGCCAGCAGTGGGTTGTCGGTCGTGGGCGGCTCGACGCTCAGCACATCCAGCGCGGCCGCGCCCAGTCGTCCTTCGCGCAGGGCATCGGCCACGGCCTGTTCGTCGAGCAGGGCGCCTCGGGCAGTGTTGATCAGCCATGCATGCGGCGGCAGCAGGTCGAGGTGCTGACGGTTGATCAGTTGCGCGGTGGCCGGTGTCAGCGGGCAATGCAGGGACAGCACGTCCAGCTGCGGCAGTAGCTCGCTCAGCGGCAATCGATCGGACCGCGGCGGCCGCCCGGGTAGCTGGCCCAGCAGCACGCGCATGCCGAAGGCTTCGGCCAGCCGCGCCACGGCGCTGCCCAGCTCGCCGGCGCCGAGAATGCCGAGAGTCTTGCCGCTGAGTTCGCTGATGGGGAAGTCCAGCAGGCAGAACTGGCTGGCCTGCTGCCAGCGCCCGGCCTGCACCGCGTGGTGATAATCGGGCAGCCGGGTGGCCAGAGCCAGCATGAGCATCAGCGTGTGCTGGGCGACCGAGGGCGTGCCGTAGCCCTGGCTGTTGCACACGGTAATGCCGAGGCGCTGTGCGGCGTGCAGGTCGACATTGTTGGTGCCGGTGGCGGCCACCAGAATTAGTTTGAGGTCCGGCAGAGCCGCCAGGGTTTCGGCAGTCAGCGGCACTTTGTTGCTGATGGCCACCTGTGCGCCCTGCAGGCGTTCGACTACCTGTCCGGCATGGCTGGCGTCGTGCGGGGTCAGGCCGGTGAAGGCCTGCTGCAGTGGGGTCAGATCGAGATCCCCCAGATCGAGAGAAGCGCAGTCGAGAAAGACGGCATGACGACTGTTCATGGGTAGCTGTACCTGTTGTGGGACGCCCGCAGAGGGTAAGGTGGCGAGCCTAACAAAGTCCTGTGTAGTGAGTCCCGAAGTCTGGCGGAGGTGGTATGTACTGGACGGAATTTCTGACGGTGGCCCTGATTCACCTGCTGGCGGTGGCCAGTCCGGGGCCGGATTTTGCCGTGGTGCTCAAGGAAAGTGTCGCCCATGGCCGGCGCGCCGGGTTGTTCACGGCCTGGGGCGTGGGCACGGGGATTCTCCTGCACGTGGCCTACTCGCTGCTGGGCATAGGTCTGCTGGTATCGCAGTCGGTGCTGCTGTTCAACCTGCTCAAGTACCTGGCGGCGGCGTATCTGGTGTACATCGGCATCCGCGCCTTGCGCGCGAGGCCAGCGCCCGAATTGGCGCTGCCTGAGGCCGATGGCGTGCTGCGTACGGCGCGGGCGGCCTTCGTCTCCGGTTTTGTTACCAATGGCCTGAATCCCAAGGCCACGCTGTTCTTCCTCTCGCTGTTTACCGTGGTGATCAATCCGCACACGCCGCTGACGGTACAGGCAGGATATGGACTGTATCTGGCCGTGGCCACGGCGCTGTGGTTCACCCTGGTGGCCCTGCTGTTCAGTCATGACCGCGTGCGCCGTGGTTTTGCAAGGCTGGGGCACTGGTTCGACCGGTTGATGGGCGGTGTGCTGTTGCTGCTCGGGGTCAAGATCGCCTTCAGCGAGCTGCGCTGAAGGCCGTGCGTTCGTCGGAATGGCCATACAACCTGTACGCGAATCGGTAGACTGCGCCGCCATTGAGAGGTCGCCGGGTGATGCCGGTGATGCAGTCGTGACGGTTGGGTGCGTAACGCCCCGGTGGAGGTTGTGATGTCGCTGCAGGCGTTGTATCTGAGCTGTCTGGCCCATCCGGCGCAGGCACTCAACAGTCTGGCCCTGTTCTTTGCCATTGCCGGCAGCTGGTTGCTACTGGCTACCCGGATGCGCGAGCAGCGCGCGCAGGCCCGCCTGAGTGCCGCCGGTGCCCTCGAAGACATTGAGGACGATGGCGAACTGGACGACGCGACGCTGCGGCTCAACCGTTTCTTCAACCGGTTCGGCCTGGTGGCGCTGAGCGGCGCGCTGTGCCTGTCCTGGTACAGCACTCTTCTCTGAGCTAAAGCTCGGTAAGCAAAAACGGCGAACCCAGGTTCGCCGTTTTGCATTTCAGGCCGGCCTGTTTCAGGCGGCCGGTTGGCCATCAGGCCTGAAGCAGCCGGTAGTGATTGGCTACCGGTCTGGCGTACTGGCCGATCAGATAGGGCTGATCTTCCGGCGGGCAGGCCTGCAGGCGTTGCTGCCACTGCTGCTGCGCTGTGGTCAGCTCCGCAGCGTTGAACAAATCCTCGGCACGGGGCACCGCCAGTGAGCTGTCGCGTTCCGCCCACTGGGCATAGGCCAGGTAGTGCACCGGGAACAGCCGGTAGCTGGCGAGAATCTGTGCATCCACCGCGAGTGCCAGTTGCTTGGCATCGGCGCTGGGCTGGCGGATTTCACTGCCGAAGCTCACGTGCACGCGGCCTTTGTGACCGGTGATGCCCAGGGCGATGCTGAGGTCGTCCTCGCCTTCGGCCTTCTGGTAGTCACCCGTCTCGGCGCGAATGCGCAGCTCGCGGGCCTTGGCCAGATCGCAGGGGTCGTATTCGTAGCTGATCGATACCGGAATCAGGTGCAGCTCGGCCAGAGCCTGCTCGAATGGCTGCTCCTTGTTGGCCATGTGGAACATCTTGAGGATGGCCGAGTCGGTGCGGTCGTCGCCGTCCTTGGCCCGGCCTTCGGCCTGGGCAATCCACACGGACTGCTGCTCGTTGCGGATCGAGTGGTTGATGTAGGCCGATAGCAGTTGATAAGCGGCCAGTTTCTCGCGCCTTCCGCTGACCGAACGCTGCACGATGAAGCTCTTGTTGAGGCGCATCAGGTCGCCGACGAAGGGCTTCTGCAGCAGGTTGTCACCGATGGCGATGCGCGGCGTCGGCTGGCCGGCATGGTACAGCGCATAGTTGACGAAGGCCGGGTCCATCACGATGTCGCGGTGATTGGCGATGTACAGGTAGGGGCGGCCACTCTGCAGCTGTTCCAGACCGGAGTAGCTGATGCCGTCGCTGGCGCGCTCGATCACGCGGTCGACATAGGGCTCCAGTTTGCTCTGCAGGTCATCGACACTGTTGATGCCGGCGACTTCTCGGCGCAGCCGATGGGCTATAACAGGTTTCAGCAGCCAGCCCAGCGGGCCGGCCAGGCGCGGGAAGCGAAAGCGCAGCAAGGTCTGCAGAAAGGCTGGGTCAGCCAGCAGGCGGGCCAGTACGGCGGCTACTTCGTCATCGCGGTAAGGACGGATGGATTCGAAATCGACCATCGGGATCTCATGTTATGCCGGAAGAAGGGCGCCCCTTGGGGCTGCCGGGTACATCAGTTGACCGCCGATTATAGGCGCAAGTCACACCTGAATCGGTTGGCGTTTTGTCGCGGTGGCGGGGGATTCTCGGAGGCTATGATGCTGGAAACTGAGTGCTATCAGTGTCCCTATTGCGGTGAGCAGGTCGAGGCGCTGCTGGATCTGTCCGCCGGTGAACAGTGCTACTACGAGGACTGTCCGGTGTGCTGCCGGCCGATTCTGTTCCAGCTGTGGACTGACGGCCAGAGCTGGCAGCTGCAGGTACGCCGGGAGGATGACTGATGCAGCGCATTTACGAGCCGCAGGATCTGCTGGAGGCCGAGCTGCTGTGCGCCATGCTGGGCAGTGAGGGCGTCGAGGTGCATCTGGTCGGGCGTGATCTGCTCGGTGCGGTCGGCGAACTGCCGGTGGGCGGTCTGCTCGGGCTGCTGGTGGACGATGCCGAGGCCGATCGGGCCCGGCAACTGATCGTCAGCTACAACAGCGCCTCGCCGCTGCCCGGCGAGGTACCGCTGCAGGGGCCGGATGTGCTGATCTGCTGAGGCTGCTATCCCTGCTAGAGCGTCAAAGGACGCCGGCTTTTTCCACGCCAGATACTGGCTCACCAGCTGCGGCCCCAGCTCGCCGGGGCGGGCGTCGAGCACCGGCAGATTGTGCGCCTGCAGGCGTTCGTGCAGGGCGTCGCGGGCCTGCAGGTAGTCGAGGGTGCCGCAGTAGCCGATGGCATCCTGATAATTCTGTACCGGTTGCTGGCGCAGCCGGTCGAGGACCTCTTCACGCAGGCTGGTGATCAGCAGGCGGTGCTGTCGGGCGATGCGCTTGCAGGCACCGAGCAGCTCGCTGTCATCCTCGTCGCGCAGGTTGGTCACCAGCACCACCAGGGCGCGGCGGCGCTGCCGGGCCAGCAACTGGTCGACGGCGGCGGCATAGTCGGCCGGGCGTTGGGTGCTCTGCAGGTCGTACACGCCGTTGAGCAGATGGCCGATCTGGGCCTGGCCCTTGGCCGGGGCAATGAAACGCGGCTGGTCGCTGGCGAAGGTTGCCAGCCCCACCGCATCGCCCTGGCGCAGCGCGACATAGGCCAGCAGCAGGCAGGCGTTGAGGGCGTGGTCGAAATGAGCCAGATCACCATCCTGGCTGCGCATGCGCCGGCCGCAGTCGAGCAGGAAGATGATCTGCTGGTCCCGCTCGTCCTGATACTCGCGGGCGATTGGCGTACGTTTGCGGGCAGTGGCCTTCCAATCGATCTGGCGCAGGGTGTCGCCATCGCGGAACTCGCGCAGCTGGTGAAACTCCAGACCCAGGCCGCGGCGTGGCCGCTGGCGCACACCGAGCTGGCTGAGCCAGTCGTCCACTGCCATCAGCTGACCGCCGTAGACGCGGGCAAAGTCCGGGTAAACGCGGGTTTCACCGCTTATCGGCAGGTAACGCCGGGCCTGCCACAGGCCGAGCGGGCTGGGCAGCAGCAATTCGCAGCGCTGGAACAGGAAATGACCGCGGCGGGTCGGGCGCAGGCGGTAACCGCACTCGGTGTGTTCGCCCGGGTGCAGGGCAATGCGCTGCGGCAGGGCGTCGAACTGCATGCCGGCCGGCACATGATCGAACAGCTCGATGGCCAGCGGCCGCTCGAAGCGGTGATGCAGGGTCAGACGCACTTCGCTCCAGCGGCCCAGCGGCAGGTTACCCGGCAGCTGACGCCGCACCTCGGGAGTCGGCAGGCGCCGTAGCCACAGGGCGTCCACGCCGGCAATCGCCAGCAGGCACAGCAGCAGGCCCCAGCTCAGGGCGTGCAGTTGGCGCGGGTAGCCAATAGCCAGCGCCTCCAGGGTGCCAAGACCGATGGCCAGGGCGAACTGGATGGCGAGCAGAGCGAGCAGCAGACGCGAGGGTTTCATCCGGGGCTTACATCCGTGGCGCCGGAATCTGTTCGATCAGCTGTTGCAGCACCTGATCCACCGACAGGCCTTCGATATCCAGCTCCGGTGCCAGGCGCACGCGGTGGCGCAGCACCGCCAGGGCGCAGGCCTTGACGTCATCCGGAATGACGAAGTCGCCGCCGCGCAGCAGGGCGCGGGCGCGGGCACCACGCACCAGTGCGATGGAAGCGCGTGGCCCGGCGCCTAGGGCCAGGCCCGGCCAGGTGCGGGTGGCGCGGGCCAGACGCACGGCGTAGTCGAGCACCTGCTGGTCGCAGGCCAGTTCGCTGGCGATCTTCTGCAGGGCCAGCACGTCGCGTGGCTGCAACAGGGTGCGCAGGCTGGCCACCTCCAGCATGTCGGCCTTGGCCGAGCGGGTGACCTGACGCACCAGCTCCAGCTCTTCGTCGGCTTCCGGGTAGTCCATGCGCAGCTTGAGCATGAAACGGTCGAGCTCGGCTTCCGGCAGCGGGTAGGTGCCTTCCTGCTCGATGGGGTTCTGCGTCGCCAGTACCAGGAAGGGTTGCGGCACCGGCAGCGGGCGGCCCTCCAGAGTGACCTGGCGCTCCTGCATCACTTCCAGCAGGGCGGCCTGGGTCTTGGCCGGCGCGCGGTTGATTTCGTCGGCCAGCAGCAGGTGGGTGAATACCGGGCCCTTGCGCAGTTTGAACTGCTCGCTGGCCAGGTCATACACGGCGTGACCGGTGACGTCGCTGGGCATCAGGTCGGGGGTGAACTGGATGCGCGCGAACTCGCCGCCAAAGCACTTGGCCAGGGCTCTGACCAGCAGCGTCTTGCCCAGTCCGGGAACGCCTTCAAGGAGCACATGGCCGCCGGCCAGCAGGGCGGTGAGTACATCGTCGATCACCGCGCTCTGGCCGACCACTGCCTTCTTCAGCTCCAGGCGCAGGGCCTGGGCCAACTGACTGGCGCGTTGGCGCTGGGCATTGCCGGCGCTCACCGCCGCTGCCGGAGTCGCCTGGGCTGCCGGCGCTGGTGCAGGCGCAGGTGCTGCCGGAGCGGCAGGGGGCGTCGTGTCGGCGCTGTCGGCTACCGGCGTGGCGGCGGGCTCTTCGGCGACAGGTTGTGGCTGGATATCTTCGCTCATAGGGCATTCCTGAGGGTTTGCAGGTGCGCGACCTGGCGGGTGAATTCACTGGCGGAGCGTTGTGTCGGCTGTGCCGGCCGCATGGCCTTGGCCACGGCGCTGGCGGGCAGGCGTGTCAGTTGTCCCAGTACACGCCATTGTTCGGCCACCGGCAGGCGTTCGAAGCCGGGATGGCGGCGCCGTGCGCGGCGCTGAATGTCGCGTTGCAGGCTTTGCAGCAGGTGGGCCTGACCATGGTGGCGGAGCAGGAAGGCGGCGCTGGCGCGCAGATGCTCTTCCAGTTGGCGGCGGCTGCGGCTGGCAACTTCGGCCAGAGGGCCGTGGCGCAGGCCGACATGCCAGAGACCGAAGAGGATCAGCAGGGCCAGTGTGGCCAGCGCCAGCGGAAAGTTGCGCAGCAGCAGGCTGAGCAGGTCGTCGCGGTCGGCGCGGTAAAGCAGCGTCACGGCGGTGTCCTGGGTCAGGTACCAGAGCAGCCAGGCATGGTCGTACTCGCCGATTTCGTCGTTCTGCCACAGCCAGGCATCGGTCAGGACGGTGACCAGACCGTCGCCGTGGCTGAGCTGCAGCATGTGTGTGGCGCCGTCGCTGTTGGCCCAGGCGTGAGCGCGGTTCTGGCTGTCGTACAGGTGGAAGTCGGTATCGAAGTCCAGGTAGGCCGGCGCTTTTTCGTTTTCCAGATAGAGCTTGGTCAGTTGCGGGTAGTCATGCTCCGGTGAGCGTGCCGGCTTGCGCAGGCGCTGGCGAGGCACAGCTTGCTGGGCATCTTCAGCATCTTCAGCGCTCTCGCTGTCGTCCTGCTGATCGAGGTCTTCGCTGAGCAACTGCTGGATGCCGAGCTGGTCGAGCATCAGGTCACCGCTGCGCTGCTTGTCTTCGTCCCAGATTTCCTCGGCAACGAAGATCAGGTGCCCGCCCTTGGCTGTCCACTCCAGCACGCGCCTGCTTTGTCCGGGCGTCATGCGGTTACGGCTGCCCAGCATAATGAGGGTGTGACCGTTACTGGGCAGGGTTTTCAACTCGTCCAGGCCATCGGCGCGCTGCACTTGCAGCTTCTGCTGACGGAGGAACAGTTCCGCGGCCAGATAGGGGTTGGCCCGTGCCTCCGGGGCGGGGCCGTGATTGATCAGCTTGTCGTAGGGCTGCAGCTGTTGCAGCAGGTAGATGACAAGCAGGCCGCCGCCAAGCAACAGTGCGCAGCCGAGAATGAACAGCGCACGGCGACTCATGGGCGAGCCTCCGCATGGGGGAACAGCCGGCGCCAGGCATCGCACAGGGCAGGTTTGAGTTTGGCCGGCGGCAGACGGTGGCCGTAGGCCAGGTTCTGCCAGTGCCGAGTCAGTACGCTGCTGAACTGGCTGAGGGCATCCTGCTCAAGCCCCTGGATGAGCTGCAGCACTTCGCCTTCGGTGTGCGAGCTTTTCAGGGGCAGGCGGAACTCATGCAGCAGGCGTGACAGCAGGGCACGGTAGAGCAATCCCAGGGCTTCGCGAGGCTGGCTGTCCCACAGCGCTTCGACACTGCTGGCGACATCCGCCGGCAGACTTTCCGGCGCCACTTCCAGACCGAACAGCTGCGTGGGTGCCACTTCGCGATGGCGGCGGGGCAGATTAAGGCGGCCGGCAAAGGTCTGCAGCCATTCACGGTAGCGCCACAGCAGCAGCGCCATGATAAGCAGCAGCGCTGACCAGAGCAGCACTTCAAAGATCAGCGCGATGGTATCCAGGCTGTCCCAGAGCTTCACCAGCTTGGCGAATGCTTCCAGCAGTTCCATAAAGGCCTTGGCATCACCCTCGCTTTCAGGCTTGTCCGGCGCTTCTTCGCCAAAGCGCCACTCGGTGACGGTTTCCCGGTGGCTGAAGGGCGGCTGATCGAGCAGTTGGGTAATGGCCTGGTTGGCGGCCTGGCTGGTCAGCGGCTGATTGAGCAGGCGCTCGGCATTGGGGCCGAAGCTGTCCAGACGCGGCACCGGGCATTGCCTGCTTTCGGCGGCCATGGCGGTTTGCGGCAGCTGGCTGAGCAGCAGGCCGCAGCCGAGCAGCAGGGCATAGGCCACGCCGGTCAGGCGCTGGCGCAGGCGGCGGAATACCAGCTCGATGTCCCAGGCTTCCAGAGCGGTGCGTCGGTTGAGGTAGAGGGTGAAGCCACAGGCCACGTAGATCGGTTCCCAGACCACCAGCACCAGGGCATAGAGCAGGTTGCTCAGATGCTCCAGCCACAGACCCTCGCCATCGTCGGGGGCGATCAGTTGTTTCCAGTCCAGGTCGATCTGCAGTTGCTGCGGAATCAGCAGGTAGAGCAGGGCCAGCAGGCCGAGGGTCAGCGCGCTTTCGATATGCACGCCAACCACCGTGAGCCAGGTGGCGGCACTGCCATCGCGCTGACCGAGGACGATCAGGCGCTGGCTGCGTGCCTTGCCGCCGAGACCTTCGAGCTGCAGGACCGGCAGGTCGAAACTGCGCGTCGGGCTGAAGCGGCGCCAGGTCAGGCTGGCCAGCAGTTGCGGGCGCAGCAGGCGGGGCATAGCGCGCAGGCTGGCCTTGAGCCCTGGCGTATCGCCAAACAGGGCGTGAGAGAGGATGTGCAGGGGCAGGCGCTCGTACAGCGGTTTCAGCCACCAGAACAGAAACAGTGCCCAGCTGGGGTGTTGCCACAGCATCAGGCTGAGCAGCGCAAACAGCGGCAGGGTCAGCATTGCCCAGCTGGCCATCAGCAGTGGCGCATGCCGGCGCGCCAGCAGGGTGCCGAGGTCGAGCGCCTCCCAGGCGCTGCGCGGGCGGATGGCGACGCTGGCGTCAGTCAGGCGCATGCTGACGCCCCGCAAAGATGCAGTAGCTGGCCACCAGCAGCCACAGGGCTGCGCCCACCACCAGTTTGACCTGGGCGCTGGTGTAGGTCATCGATGACCAGTAGGCCTCGATGAAGGCGGCAATCAGCAGGAACAGGATCACTCCGGCGACCAGCTTCACCGCTTCTGTGGCGGCCAGACGCAGGGCTTCGCTGCGGCTGTGCCGGCCGGGGGCGAGCAGCGCCCAGCCCAGCTGGAGACCGGCGGCTCCGGCGAAGGTGATGGCGGTCAGCTCAAAGGCACCATGACCGATGACGAACGACCAGAAGGTCGAGCCGTAGCCGATTTCGCTCAGGTGACCGGCCACGGCGCCGATCATCAGACCGTTGAAAAACAGGAAGAACAAGCTGCCCAGACCGAACAGCAGGCCGCTGGCGAAGGTCTGAAAGGCGATGCCTATGTTGTTCATGATGTAGAAGCCGAACATCTGCCAGTCATCGCCGGAGTTGCGTTCGCTGAAGTGGCCGAGTCGGCGGGCTTCCGGGTCATACATCGACTCCATCTGCTCGACCTGCTCCGGGTCAACCACGCTGTAGACCAGTTCGGGGAACAGATAGACCAGCACGCCCATGCCGATCAGGCTGCCGTAGAACAGCAGGCTGGCCACGGCGATGCTGCGCCACTGCTGGCGGATGGTCTGCGGCAGACCATTGAAGAGGAAGGCCAGCAACTGGCCGCCCAGGTGGCTGTGCTGACGATAGAGCTGCTGGTGACCGCGCTGGGCCAGTTGCTGCAGGCGCTCGATCAGGTGGCTGCTGTAGCCGCGTTCCTGAGCCAGAGCCAGGTGCTGGCAGACACGGCGGTATTCCGCGCAGTAACTGTTCTGTCCCTGATCTTCGGTCTTGCGCCGCTCCAGTTGCAGCAGGCGCTGCTCGAACTGGACCCAGTCATCCTGCCATTGCTGTTCGAACTGCTGCTGTTTCATGACGCCCCCAGCAAGCCGCGGGCGATGCCATTGAGGCGTGCCTCGGCCTGTTCCGGCAGCACTTGCAACGGTTCGGCCAGGAGGCCGGCAAGTTCTTCACGGCGCGCCTGAGAGAGGCTGCCGGCGCGTTCGGCAAAGGCCAGGATGGCGCGTTGCTCCTGCAGATCAAGGCGCATCGGTGGGCGCTCGGGTTCGGCATCCGGCAGATTGGGCCGGGGTTCGGCCTGTTCGCGATACACCACCAGGGTGCCGGCGGCGATATCGCCCAGGCGTTTGAAGGCAGGGTGGGCCAGGCTGCTCAGCAGACCCAGACAGTAGGCAAAGGGCAGCATGTCGACGAAGCGCAGCAGGTTGCGCAGCAGTGATGTGCCCCAACTGATGGGGGTGCCGTCGTCATGTACCACGCGTAGGCCGAGCATTTGCTTGCCGGGCGAGCGCCCCTGATTGAGCACCTCGAACAGCACCATGTACCACCAGTTGACCAGAAACATCACGATCAGCAGCAGGCCATTGCCAAGGTTGCCCAGCAGGCTCAGCACCAGACCGAGCACCAGCAGCAGGGCGCCACGGATGAGCAGGTCGAGGGTGAAGGCCAGTGCGCGCGGGATGACGCCGGCCGGACGCAACAGCAGGTCGATACCTTCCGGGGTTTCCACGTGATGGCGGTTGTCCAGCAACATGGAGGTGGGCAGCGTGGGCGGAAGGGAAGGCGACATGGGCACTGCTTTTGGCGAAAACCCGATGCTAGCCAGCCGCGGGCGGGAGGACAAGCGGGCCTTGCGGCCCGCCGGCGATTAGTTGGAGAGTGGCAGCACGCCGAAGATGGTGCGGTACAGCACGCCGATGGTCACGATCATCAGTGGCAGGGTCCAGATCAGGCCGATGCCAAGCGGGATCATGCTCAGCAGCATGATCAGCATGAGCACAAAGAACAGGCCGAAGACCTTGAACCAGTGCTGGCTGATGGCCTTGCGCGAGGCTTCCAGCGCCTGCCAGGGCGACAGGCCGCGCTCGACCACCAGCGGGATGGCCAGCAGGTAGGCAATGCTCAGGTAGATACCGGGGATCAGTAGCAGAAGCATGCCCAAGTACACCAGCAGAGTCATGACCAGTGCGGTGATGATCAGCGGTACGGCGCGGCCGAAGTGGCTGAAAATCTCGTTGAAACTCAGTGGCTGGCCCGCGGCACGGCGAATGCCGATCATCATCAGACCGGCCATGAAGGGGTAGGTCAGTACCGTGATCACCAGAGTGCTGACGATCTGGCTGGTGATCATCATGCCCATACTGTCTTCTCCGCCTGCCAGGCCGAGCAGGGCTGTACCCATGCCAAGGACGAAGGCAATGACGAACATGGCGATGTAGAAGACGATGAAACCGCCCAGGATGATGCCCTTGGTACCTTTGAGCAGTCCCCAGGACTCGCTGATCAGGCCGCCGATGCTGAAGTCATAACCACGGCTGAGCGCTTCTTCGATGCTCGGTACCTGGCTGTTGTGCTGTTCCTGCAGGGCGCTGCTGGGAGCGGCGTAAGGGTTTTGCGCGAGGGTGTCGCTCATGATGACCATCCTTGGTTGAGGGAAGCCTGCATGCTAGTGGCGGCTTGCCGGCGTCGGCAAGTGCTGTTCACGGGTTTGTGCATCCGGTCAGGTTTAGGTGCGGGTTATGCGGCCTGCTAGACTGCCGCCTCGCCGCCCAGGTCTCGGGCCATAAGGAGCCACTGTGACTGCAAGTCTGTTCTGGTACGACTTTGAAACCACCGGGATCAACCCCCGCTGCGACCGGCCGATGCAGGTAGCCGGCATTCGTACCGATGAGAATCTCAATGAAATCGGCGAGCCGCTGAATCTCTACTGCCGCTTATCTCCAGACATCCTGCCCCATCCGCAGGCCTGCCTGGTCACCGGGATCGGCCCGCAGGTGATTGCCGAGCGCGGCCTGCCGGAGGCCGAGTTCATGGCCCGTCTGCATGCCGAGATGGTGGTGCCGGGAACCTGCACGGCCGGTTACAACAGCCTGCGCTTTGATGATGAGGTGACGCGCTACAGCCTCTACCGCAACTTCTACGATCCCTATGGTCGTGAGTGGCAGGGTGGTAACAGTCGCTGGGATCTGATCGATCTGCTGCGCTGTGCTTATGCGCTTCGCCCCGAGGGTATCGAATGGCCGCTGGTCGATGGCCGTGTCAGCCTGCGTCTGGAGCTGCTGACCCAGGCCAATGGCCTGGAGCATGGCCAGGCCCACGATGCGCTGTCCGATGTGCGCGCCACCATTGCCCTGGCGCGGCTGGTGCGTGAGCGGCAACCCAAGCTGTATGACTTCATCTACAAGCTGCGCAGCAAGCATGAGGTGCAGAAGCAGATTCGCCTGCTGGAGCCGCTGGTGCATGTGTCCGGTCGCTTTGCCGGCGAGCGCAGTTATCTGTCGGTCGTGCTGCCGCTGGCCTGGCATCCGACCAACCGCAATGCCCTGATCGTCTGTGATCTGCAGGCTGATCCCGCGCCGCTGCTGGAACTCGATGGTGAGGCGTTGCGCCAGCGCCTGTATACCCGGCGTGATGATCTGGCGGTAGGCGAGTTGCCGGTGCCGCTGAAGCTGGTGCATATCAACCGCTGTCCGGTGCTGGCGCCCCTCTCTGTCCTGCGCGAGCAGGATCAGCAGCGACTGGCGTTGGATATGGCGCTTTATCAGCAGCGTCGTGAACTGCTGCGTGAGCAGCAGGCGATATGGCTGGACAAGTTACCGCAGGTATATGCCGGTAGTGAGTTTGCTGCCAGTGAAGATCCCGAACAGCAACTCTATGACGGTTTTATTGGCGACCGTGACCGTCGTTTGTGTGAGCGTGTGCGTCAGGCCAGTGCCGAGCAGTTGGCCAGCGAAGTCTGGCCTTTCGGTGATGTGCGTTTACCGGAGCTATTGTTCCGTTATCGTGCGCGTAACTTTCCCCACACCCTGAGTGCGGCGGAGAGTGAACAGTGGCGGCAGTTCTGCCTGGCTCGTCTGCAGCAACCAGAGTTGGGTGCACCCTTGCTCTATGCCGAATTTGAACAGACAGTCGAAAAACTCTGGGCGGACTGTGCTCCGGAGCAACAGCAGTTATTGGCAGCCTGGCGCGAGTATGCCCGGCAATTGGTTTCTGCCTGATTTATTAGCAGGCATAAAAAACGCCAGCATAGGCTGGCGTTTTGCTGCGGCGGTGAATTAACCCAGCAGGGTCATCCAGCCTTCCACGGTGTCATTGCCCCACTTGGCTTTCCACTCTTTCAGAGTCTTGTGATTGCCGCCTTTGGTTTCAATCACTTCGCCAGTGTTGGGGTTTTTGTATTGCTTGACCTTGCGTGCGCGCTTGCTGCCAGTTGCCTTAGCGGCGCGCGGCGCCTTGCTGCTGCGGGATTCCGGGTCGAGCAGGGCGATAATGTCGCGCAGCGACTTCTGGTATTCAGCCATCAGGCCACGCAGTTTGCCTTCAAACTCCAGTTCTTTTTGCAGTTTGTCGTCTTGCGACAGGCTCTTCAGACGCTCTTGCAGTTCTTTGATGGCTTCTTCGGTAGCGCGGTATTCATTGATCAGCGACATGTATGCACCTAATGATTAGATGGAGGGTGGTCAAGTGTTATGCATGGTAGTCAGGCTTTAGTGCTCTGTAAATTCCTTACATCAACTTTTATAGAGCTCGCATGAAGTTAATGTCGTATTAACAGAAATTAATGTTGCAGGAATTATCCGAGAACGGTGCTGCACAAAATTCCGGGGCTGGCTAGAATGGCCGCCTTGCTGATGAGTCTGGAGTTTGTGCATGCGCACTTTTCGTTTGGTGATTGCCTGTCCTGATCGCGTGGGTATTGTCGCCAAGGTCAGTAACTTTCTTGCCACCTATAACGGCTGGATTACCGAGGCCAGTCATCACTCGGATAATCAGAGTGGCTGGTTCTTCATGCGTCACGAAATTCGTGCTGACTCGCTGCCGTTCGATCTGGATGGTTTTCGACAGGCCTTTGCACCGATTGCCAAGGAGTTCGCCATGCAGTGGCGGGTGACCGATTCGGCGGTACAGAAGCGCGTGGTGCTGATGGCCAGCAAGGAATCGCACTGCCTGGCTGACCTGCTGCACCGCTGGCACAGTGGTGAGCTGGATTGCGAGATTCCCTGCGTGATCTCCAACCATAACGACCTGCGCAGCATGGTCGAGTGGCATGGCATCCCGTATTTCCATGTTCCGGTTGATCCGCAGAACAAGCAGCCGGCCTTCGACGAGGTCAGTCGTCTGATCGGCGAGCATGCCGCCGATTGTGTGGTGCTGGCGCGTTACATGCAGATTCTCCCGCCGTCACTGTGTCGCGACTATGCGCAGCGTGTCATCAACATTCACCACAGCTTCCTGCCGTCCTTCGTCGGTGCCAAGCCCTATCACCAGGCTTCGTTGCGCGGGGTCAAGCTGATCGGTGCCACCTGTCACTATGTGACCGATGAGCTGGACGCCGGGCCGATCATCGAGCAGGACGTGGTGCGTGTGACCCATCGCGACAGCATCGAGGATATGGTTCGTCTGGGTAAGGACGTCGAGAAAATGGCGCTGTCGCGTGGCCTGCGCTATCACTTGGAGGATCGTGTGCTGGTACACGATAACAAGACGGTGGTGTTCGACTGACGCCGGCCCGTTTCTACGTGGAGGTGCATCATGCTCAAGTCGCTCAAGGTCCGGGACTATATGTCGACCCATTTGCCGACCTTACGCGCCGAGCAGGATGTTTTCGTGGCGGTGGATCGTATGCTCGATCATCGCACCTCTGGGCTGGCGGTACTGGATTCGCACGGTTGTTTGATCGGCTATCTGTCTGACGGTGATTGTCTGCGTGCGATTCTGACAGGCCTCTATCACGAGGAGGCGGGCGGCCAGGTTGGTAGTTGTATGACGGTCGAGGTCGAGACCGTTTCGGCGCAAAGCAGCATTCTCGATGTGGCTGAACGCTTTAGTCGCCAGCATCGCCGCCGCCTACCGGTGCTTGAGGATGGGCGCTATGTCGGCGAGATCAGCCGGCATGATGTGTTGCGGGCAATGCGCCAGTTTGCCGAGCATGACCGCCATCAACCGGATGTCGTGTACTGATGGCCGGCCCTCTGGACAAGGCCGCTGCACAGGCGCCTGCCACCCTGGGGGAGGGATGTCTGAGCCGTTATGATCTGGATGCGCTGAACGCCGGGGCCGGCACCGAGTTCAGCGATGCGGCTGAACTCTGGCGGCAACTGCAGGCTCAGGAAGAGCCCATGCAGGTTCCGTCACCGAAGCAGGACTGATCACTTCCAGCCGATTTGCCAGCGTTCGCTGTCGCGTAAATCACGCCAGTCAATCAGCTCGCTGCGCCGGCTCAGCACCGCCTGCAATTCCACCTGCAGCAGTTCACCTTCCTCGCTACGCAGCAGCTCGCAGACCAGAAAGTGCTTTTCGCGGTTCTGCGGCTGGCGCGCGGTCCATTTGGAGAGCAGCAGCTTTTCCGGATTGAAGCGGTTGATGGTCGTTTTCACCGTTGCTCCAGCAACTTGCGTGCGGCCTCCTGGCCGCTCAGCCAGGCACCTTCGACACGGCCGGATAGGCACCAGTCCCCGCAGGCATATATCCCCAGATCGCTGTCGGCCAGGGCGCCCCACTCATGGGCCTGAGTCGGGCGGGCATAGAGCCAGCGATGGGCGAGACTCAGGCTGGGGGCGGGTACCGCGCAGCCGATCAGTTCGGCAAAGGCGCCGCGCAGTTGATCAACCACCGCCTCCTTGCTGCTGTCGACATGCTGGCGCGTCCAGCCGCTGGTGGCGTGCAGGACCCAGCAATCCAGCGGGTGCTGGCGGCCGGGCTTGCTGTTGTTGCGCGCCAGCCACTGCAGCGGGCTGTCTTCGACAAAGCAGGCCTGTAACGGGGTTTCCAGTGGCTGGGCAAAGCCAAGCGCCACGGCCCAGGTCGGTTCCATCGGCACGCTGGCGGCAACCGCCGCCAGCTTGGGCGCGGCGCTCAGCAGGGTACTGGCCTGTGGGGCCGGTGTGGCCACTATCACATGGCTGAAGGGGCCGTGGTTGTTGCCTTCGGTGTCCAGCAGGGTCCAGTGCTGCTCGCCGCGGAATACCTCGCTGATGCGGCAGCTGAAGTGGACCTGATGACCGCCCAGCAGGGCACGGGTCAGGGCGCTCATCCGCGGCGTGGCCGTCCAGCGCTCCTGCTCGTCAGCGGACAGCGCGAGCGCTCCGTTGCGCGATTGATACAGCGCGGGGTGCCAGCTATCGACCCAGCCGTGCTGACGCCACTGCTGCACGGCTTCGGCGAAGCGACGGTCGCGGGCGGTGAAATACTGTGCACCCAGATCAAGCGAGCCGGCATCGCTGCGCTTGCTGGCCATGCGTCCGCCGCTGCCGCGGCTCTTGTCGAAAAGCACGACCGGCAAGCCAGCTGCACTCAGGGCCTGAGCCGCTGACAGCCCGGCAATTCCGGTGCCGATGATGGCGATTGGGGTGTTCATGAATGACCTCGCAATCTGTCGTCCAAGCGAATTGTTTAGACGCTACCTGTACAATTCGTATTTAATGTACAGGAATTTGCGGCTCAGGTGGCTGCCTTCCAGTAATGACGCCGTCGTGCCTGGCAAGAGACACAGGGGCGTCAATACTCAGACTAGTGCCAGTTCACGCCATGCGAGGAGGATGCCATGCATATCTTGCTGACCGGTGGTAGCGGGTTGATTGGCCGGGCGCTGTGCCGTCACTGGCTGGCGGCCGGCCATCGTCTGACGGTGTGGAGTCGCACGCCTGAGCGTATCCCGGCGCTGTGCGGCAGTGCGGTGCGCGGGATTGCCGAGCTGCGTGAACTGGATCAGGACGTGCCGGATACGGTGGTCAACCTGGCCGGAGCGCCGATTGCCGACCGGCCCTGGACGCGCAAACGTAAGGCGTTGCTGTGGGCCAGCCGGATTCAGCTGACCGAGCAACTGCTGGCCTGGCTGGAGGCTCTGCCGCAGCGGCCGCAGGTTCTGCTGTCAGGCTCGGCGGTGGGGTGGTACGGCGATGGTGGCGAGCGGGAGCTGGATGAGCAGCATTCACCAGTCAGCGAGGACTTCGCCAGCCAGCTCTGTGGGGCCTGGGAGGAAACCGCGTTGCGGGCTGAAGCGCTGGGCCTGCGCGTGGTGCTGCTGCGAACCGGTCTGGTGCTGGCGGCCGACGGCGGTTTCCTGCAGCGCCTGCTGCCGCCGTTTCGCCTTGGCCTAGGCGGGCCGATCGGATCGGGCCGGCAGTGGATGCCATGGATACATCTGCAGGATGAAATCGCCCTGATCGATTTTCTCTTGCACCACCCGCAGGCGCGCGGTCCTTATAATGCCTGCGCGCCGCAGCTGGTACGTAACAAGGCTTTTGCCCAGGCACTGGGGCATGTGTTGCACCGTCCGGCCGTCCTGCCACTGCCGGGTTTGCTTCTGCGTGTCGGCTTGGGCGAGTTGTCGGTGCTGCTGCTGGGGGGGCAGCGCGCGGTGCCGCGGCGCCTGCTGGAAGCGGGCTTCAGGTTTTCGTTTGCCGATCTGGACAGTGCCCTGGATGATCTCCTCGGGCCATCACTGAATTAGGAAATTGCATGACTCAACAGGCGTTGTTGCTGGTCAATCTGGGTTCGCCGGCTTCCACCGAGGTGGCCGATGTGAGGCGCTACCTCAACCAGTTCCTGATGGATCCCTATGTCATTGATCTGCCTTGGCCGGTGCGCCGTCTGCTGGTGTCGCTGATTCTGATCAAGCGCCCGGCGGCCTCGGCCCATGCCTACCAGTCGATCTGGTGGGAGGAGGGCTCGCCGCTGGTAGTGCTCAGCCGCCAGCTGTGCGAAGCGATCAAACCGCACTGGTCGCAGGGCCCGGTGGAGCTGGCGATGCGCTATGGCGAGCCGTCCATTGAGTCGAGCCTCAAGCGCCTGGCTGTCCAGGGTATTCGCCAGGTGACCTTTGCTCCCCTGTACCCACAGTTTGCCGACAGCACCACGACCACGGCGCTGGTGGAGGCACAGCGGGTGATTGCTGCGCACCAGTTACCCCTGGAACTGTCCATCGTTGCGCCGTTCTACGACCAGCCGGAGTATCTGGATGCGCTGGCCGAGAGCGCGCGTCCCTATCTGCAGCAGGGGTTCGATCACTTGCTGATGAGCTATCACGGTCTGCCGGAGCGCCATCTGCACAAGACCGATCTCACGGGCAGTCATTGCCTGAAGGGCGCCGACTGTTGCCAGAAAGCCACGGGGGCAGTGCTGGACAGCTGCTACCGGGCCCAGTGCTACCGGGTCAGTGAGGGTTTTGCAGAGCGCACGGGGCTGGCGCCTCAGCAGTGGTCGGTGGCGTTCCAGTCACGCCTGGGACGGGCCAAGTGGATCGAGCCCTATACCGAGGCGCGTCTGGACGAGCTGGCCGCGCAGGGCGTCAAGAAACTGCTGGTGATGTGTCCGGCGTTTGTTGCCGACTGCATCGAGACTCTGGAAGAAATCGGTCAGCGCGGCAAGGAGCAGTTCGTTGCCGCGGGTGGTGAGGATCTGGTGCTTGTGCCCTGTCTGAATACCCATGAGTCATGGGTCAGGGCTCTGGCCGCGATCTGTAAGCGGGCCCCGCAGCCGGCCTGAGTCAGGGATCAGACGTTAGGCGCTGTGCTCGCCATTACTGGCGGGTGCAGCGGGTTCGGGAGCAGCTTCGGCCGGCTGGCGCCACTGCCAGAGAATCAGCAGCAGGGTCGGGATGCCGAGCAGTGCGGTGACCATGAAGAACTGGCTGTAGCCGAGTTTTTCCACCATGGCACCGGAGTAGCCGCCAATCAGACGCGGCAGCAGCAACATGATGGAGCTGAGCAGGGCGTACTGGGTGGCAGAGAACTTCAGACTGGTCAGGCTCGACAGGTAGGCGACGAAAGCCGCCGTGGCCAGACCGGAGCTGAAGTTGTCGCAGCCGATGGTGAGCACCAGCATGTCGACGTTGGCGCCCATGCCCGCCATCAGCGCAAACAGGATATTGGTGGCTGCCGAAGCCACGCCGCCGATGAACAGGATCGGCAGGATACCGAAGCGCACGATCAGCACGCCGCCCAGACCGGCGCCGAACAGGGTCATGAGCAGGCCAAACAGCTTGCTGATGCTGGCGATCTGTTCCTTGGTGTAGCCCAGGTCGATATAGAAGACGTTGGCCATCACGCCCATCACGGTGTCGGACAGGCGGTAGGTGGCGATCAGCCCGAGCAACGCCAGCGCCTGCCAGCGATAGCGCACCACAAAGTCGTTGACCGGAGTGAGTACCGGGGCCAGGCCGCGACGGCCGAGGCTGGACAGGCACAGGGCGGTCAGTATCCCGTACAGCAGGGCGCGCAGGAAGGCGCGGTCTTCCAGCAGCAGTTGCTGAAGGTCGAAGTCGCTGCTGAACAGCTCGCTGCGCAGTAGCTGGGTGAAGAAGGCCGGCAGAGAGACCAGCAGGATGATCAGTACCAGCACCGATACCAGTTGGTGGGTCAGGCCGTAGCGGGCGGCGGCGCGCTGGGTACGCAGGGAAACTGCCGGCTCGCGCATCCACAGGCAGGTCAGCAGACCGGGCAGCATCAACAGGGCAAACAGCGCGTAAGTGCCAGCCCAGGCGCCATAGGAGTAATTGCTGCCGGTGGAGCCGAACCAGCCCGCGAAATAGAGCGCGCCGGCTGTGGCCAGCAGGGCGGAAACCCGGTAGCCCGCCATATAGCTGGCGGCGAGGGCGGCTTGATGGGTGTCGTCGGCGATTTCCAGGCGGTAGGCATCGACCGCGATGTCCTGAGTGGCCGAGGCGAAGGCCACCACCACGGCCACGGCAATCAGCCAGGACAGGTGTTCAAGCGGATCAATCAGGGCCATACCCAGCAGGCCGCCGGCTACCAGCACCTGCGAAAGGATCAACCATGAACGGCGGCGCCCCAGACGGCCGAGCACCGGGAGCCGCCACTGGTCGAGCATGGGCGACCAGACCCATTTGAAGGCATAGGCCAGGCCAATCAGGCTGGCGTAGCCAATGGTCTGATGCGACACGCCGGCTTCGCGCAGCCATACCGAGAGGGTGGAAAACACCAGCATGTACGGCAGGCCCGCAGCGAAGCCCAGAATGAGCAGCACCAGAGTGGCCGGGTTGGCATAGGTGGCGAGGGCGGCGCGCCAGGAACGACGGGGCATGGGATTCACGGGCCAGCGGCAGAACAAAGGGCGCACTCTAACCGCTGGGGATACTCAGCGCCACCCGTGGCGACGCATGTCCACCCGTTCGTTGTGGATGCTCACACCTTCATCCCTGAGGCGGGCGCGCTGCTCGTCTCCGGCAGGGCTGCCAGCCGGCAGGCTCAGCCGGCCACCGGCCGCGACCACGCGATGCCAGGGCAGGGTTGTGTCTTCGGGCAGTTGGCTGAGGGTGCGGCCGACCCAGCGAGCCGCTCTGCCCAGTCCGGCGCGAGCCGCCAGTTCGCCGTAGCTGGTGACCTGGCCCGCCGGAATTTGTGCAAGAGCCAGATACAGCGCGTCGCGGCGCTGGGCGGTGCTTGCTGTCACCGTGGTGGCGAGGGCATCCTTGCGCGCTGAAATTTTGCTGGAATCGTGGTCGATAAGCATGCGTGGAATTCTGTTGTTGCTGGGCTTGTGTCTCTCGGGAGCGCTGTGGGCCGACACCGTGTGGTTGGATAACGGCGACCGTCTGACCGGCAAGATCGTGCTGATGGACGGCGGCAAGCTGGTACTGAAAACCCGTTATGCCGGGCAGGTGACCATCGACTGGAAGGATATTGACACGCTGCGCTCGGAAAAACCGCTACTGGTCAAACGCAACCTCACCGAAACCCTGGTCAGCGAACGCCTGGAGGCGGCAGGTTCGGGCATGGTCCGGGTGGTCAATGGCAAGGAAGTGGTCATGCCACTGGCAGAGGTTCATCAGTTGATTCCGCCGCGCCCGCTGCTTGAGGACCGGGTCTGGGAGGGTAACCTGGATGCCAAGCTTGATCTGGAGCGCAACGAGGACGAAACCGACGAGTTCAAAATCAAGGGCGATACGCGGATCAGCCACGGCCTGTGGCGCCATGTGGCCAGTGGTCAGCTGGAGCATGAGACCAAGAATGGCGCAAAGAAGGACGACAACTGGGAAGTCGAATACGACCTCGACCGCTTCATTACGGATAACTGGTACTGGCGGACCAGCTATGACCAGCAAGAGGATGAATTTGAGGATATCTACCGGCAGCAGCTTTACGGCGCGGGCCCCGGTTATCGCTTCTGGGACAACGAGCTGGGGCGTTTCGAGCTGATTGGCCAGTTCAACCGGGCCAAGCTGGACTCGCGCTTTGGTGATGCGGCCTTTGATTTGTGGTCGGCCGAGATGGACTACAAGCGCCTGCTGTGGGGAACACGTGTCGAGTTCTACAGCAAGGCTGAGCTGCAGGTGCCAACCATTGAGGTAATCGACTACATCATCGATGCCGAAGCGGGTCTGCGTTACCGGGTCAACGAATGGGCCAGGCTGTCATTGCTCTATGAGCTGGATCAGTTGCGCGGGCTGGGGCAGACCCAGTCGGAGCGGCGTTACCTCATCGGTCTGGGGGTGGGCTGGTAATTTCGGTCATGAAAAGCCGAGCATGAAAAAGCCCCGCCTGAGCGGGGCTTTTTCATGCTGACAGGCTGCCGTTACAGGCGCAGGCCGCCGTCCAGCTCCAGGATGCGACCGGTGTAGTAGTCGTTCTCGAGGATGTAGGCCACCGAGTGGGCGATCTCGGCCGGCTTGCCCATGCGGCGCAGCGGGATGCCGGCGGTCATCTTCTCCAGAGCTTCCGGCTTCATGCTGCCGGTCATCTCGGTTTCGATGAAGCCCGGAGCAACACCGGCGACGCGGATGCCGTAGCGTGCCAGCTCCTTGGCCCAGACCACGGTGTCGGCGGCTACGCCGGCCTTGGCCGCGGAGTAGTTGGCCTGACCCATGTTGCCGGCGCGGGAGATGGAGGAGATGTTGATAATGGCGCCCTGATTCTTCAGCTCGATCATCTTGGCCGCCACTTCGCGGGTGCAGAGGAACACGCCGGTCAGGTTCACGTCGATCACCGACTGCCACTGGGCCAGGCTCATCTTGCTGATTTCGCCGTCCTTGACCTTGATGGTCAGACCGTCGCGCAGAATACCGGCATTGTTGACCAGGCCGTTGATGGCGCCGAAGTCGGCGGCGACCTGAGCAACCATGTGGGTTACCTGCTCTTCGTTGGCTACGTTGCACAGGTAGGCACGGGCATCGCCACCGGCGGCCTTGCAGGCGGCTACGGCTTCGTCGAGTTTTTCCTGATTGAGGTCAACCAGCGCCAGCTTGGCGCCCTTGGCGGCCAGGTATTCGCCCATGGCGCGGCCGAGACCCTGGCAACCACCGGTGATGATGATGACTTTATCTTTCAATTGCATGGTTAAATCCCCCACAAACATCTACGAAGAGCCTTGCCGGTGTCCGTGGATAATCAGGCGAACACCCGTCCGTTTATGACGGATTCTGGTCAAGGAGTCACAAGGTGAGCATTAAGCCGGCCAAGCATGCCCGAGAATTGCTGCTCAAGGAATACCGCGGCGTGCTCTCGACCCATTCCAAGGCCATGCCGGGTTTCCCTTTCGGATCGGTGGTGCCCTATTGCCTGGACGCGCAAGGCTGCCCGCTGATCCTGATCAGCCGCATCGCCCAGCACACCCATAACCTGCAGCAGGATGCCAAGTGTTCGTTGCTGGTCGGCGAGCGCGGTGCTGCCGATGTGCAGGCCGCCGGGCGTCTGACTCTGTTGGCCGAAGCGCGGAAGCTGACGGATGAGGCAGCCATCGAGGCTGCCGCTGCACGTTATTACCGCTTTTTTCCGCAGTCGCGTGACTACCACCGCGCCCATGACTTCGACTTCTGGCGGCTTGAACCGGTGCGCTGGCGCTTTATCGGTGGCTTTGGGGCGATTCACTGGCTGGAGCAGGTGGCCCTGGCCAATCCCTTTGCCGGAGAGAGCGAGGCGAGCATGGTCGAGCATATGAATGCTGATCACGCTGCCGCGCTGGCCCATTACGTGGCCCTGGCCAGCTTGCCGATGGATCAACCGGCCGAGCTGGTCGGTATCGACAGTGAAGGTTTCCACCTGCGGATCGGGGAATCGTTGTACTGGCTGCCCTTCGCAACATCCTGCAATAGCCCGCTGGAAGTGCGCCAGGCCTTGGTAGCACTGGCCCGCGCCGAAGTCTGGCCGACCGGCGGCGCTGTCGAGGGTTGAACTTCGTCGGTGCTGCCGCCATCTGCTGAATACCGCTAGCCGTTGTGGCCCAAGGAAATCCTGATGCGCTTCTTTCTTTTTCTGCTGTTGCTGTTCCCGGTCATCGAACTGGCCGTGCTGATTCAGGTGGGTAGTGCCATTGGCGTACTGCCGACCCTGCTGCTGGTCATAGGTACGGCCATTCTCGGCAGCGTGCTGCTGCGCGTAGCGGGCCTGGCTACAGCCTGGCGTGCCCGAGAGCGTCTGGCGCGTGGCGAGCTGCCTGAGCAGGAAATGCTCGAGGGGCTGCTGATTGCTGTCGGCGGCGGTCTGCTGCTGTTGCCGGGCTTCATCAGTGATGCCTTCGGCCTGCTGTGCCTGCTGCCTGTCACCCGGCGCCTGCTGATCGGCAACCTGCGCCAGCGCATGATTGCCCAGGCCGAGCGTCAGCGTGCCTTCTTCGATGATCCGCAGGCGCGTTACGGACAGACCCGGCCGAACGTGATCGAAGGCGAGTTTCAGCGCCGGGACGACTGAGCACTGTGCGAAATTTTTTTCGCTTTGCCCTTGAAATGCCTTCATGCGCCCTTATGTAGCTGTCACCGCAAGGTTTCTGCCATGTCGGCAGATCAGACTTCTGCGGTAGGCATTGCCTGCCGCTCCCGGCCCAGCCGGACTTTACTAACCCGCCGGTGCAGGCACCGGCCGTTTAACCACCTCCAAGGAGAGATCGACAATGAAGCTTCGTCCTCTGCATGACCGCGTCGTGATTCGTCGCAGCGAAGAAGAAACCAAAACCGCTGGTGGCATCGTGCTGCCGGGTTCCGCTGCCGAGAAGCCGAATCAGGGTGAAGTCGTTGCTGTTGGCACCGGTCGCGTGCTGGACAACGGCGAAGTCCGTCCGATGGCCGTCAAGGTCGGTGACAAAGTGGTGTTTGGCCCGTACTCCGGCAGCAACACCATCAAGGTTGATGGCGAAGACCTGCTGGTAATGGCCGAGAACGAAATTCTCGCTGTTCTGGAAGCCTAAGCGCCTCCCGCTCCGTTTCCTGACTTAACGAATTCCATAGAGGTTCAAGAACATGGCTGCTAAAGAAGTCAAATTTGGCGATTCCGCTCGCAAGAAGATGCTGGTTGGCGTGAACATCCTGGCTGACGCCGTTAAAGCCACCCTCGGCCCGAAAGGCCGTAACGTGGTGCTGGACAAGAGCTTCGGTGCTCCGACCATCACCAAGGACGGCGTGTCCGTGGCCAAGGAAATCGAACTGAAAGACAAGTTCGAGAACATGGGCGCCCAACTGGTCAAAGACGTGGCCTCCAAGGCCAACGATGCTGCCGGTGACGGCACCACCACCGCCACCGTACTGGCCCAGGCCATCGTCAACGAAGGTCTGAAGTCGGTCGCTGCCGGCATGAACCCGATGGATCTGAAGCGCGGTATCGACAAGGCTACCGTTGCCATCGTTGCCCAGATCAAGGAACTGGCCAAGCCGTGCGCTGACACCAAGGCCATTGCTCAGGTCGGCACCATCTCCGCCAACTCCGACAGCTCCATCGGCGACATCATTGCCGAAGCCATGGAAAAAGTCGGCAAGGAAGGCGTGATCACCGTTGAAGAAGGCTCGGGCCTGGAAAACGAACTGTCCGTCGTAGAAGGCATGCAGTTCGACCGCGGCTACCTGTCCCCGTACTTCATCAACAAGCCGGACACCATGGTGGCCGAGCTCGACGGCCCGCTGATCCTGCTGGTCGACAAGAAGATCTCCAACATCCGCGAAATGCTGCCGGTGCTGGAAGCCGTTGCCAAAGCCGGCCGTCCGCTGTTGATCGTGGCTGAAGACGTGGAAGGCGAAGCCCTGGCCACTCTGGTGGTCAACAACATGCGCGGCATCGTCAAAGTTGCCGCCGTCAAGGCTCCGGGCTTCGGCGACCGCCGCAAGGCCATGCTGCAGGACATCGCCATCCTCACCGGCGGTACCGTGATCAGCGAAGAAGTCGGCCTGTCCCTGGAAGGTGCCGGTCTGGAGCATCTGGGCAACGCCAAGCGCGTGGTCATCAACAAGGAAAACACCACCATCATCGACGGTGCCGGCCAGCAGGCTGACATCGAAGCCCGCGTGGCGCAGATCCGCAAGCAGGTTGAAGAAACCTCTTCCGACTACGACAAAGAGAAGCTGCAAGAGCGTCTGGCCAAGCTGGCCGGCGGTGTTGCCGTGATCAAGGTTGGCGCTGCCACCGAAGTTGAGATGAAAGAGAAGAAAGCCCGCGTTGAAGACGCCCTGCACGCGACCCGCGCAGCCGTTGAAGAAGGCGTGGTACCTGGCGGTGGTGTGGCTCTGGTGCGTGCCCTGCAGGCTATCGACAGCCTGAAAGGCGACAACGAAGACCAGAACGTCGGTATCGCTCTGCTGCGCCGTGCCGTTGAAGCTCCGCTGCGCCAGATCGTGGCCAACGCCGGTGGCGAGCCGAGCGTGGTGGTCGACAAGGTCAAGCAGGGTTCGGGCAACTTCGGCTTCAACGCCGCGACCGATACCTATGGCGACATGATCGAGATGGGTATCCTCGATCCGGCCAAGGTAACCCGCACTGCACTGCAGGCCGCGGCTTCCATCGGTGGTCTGATGATCACCACCGAAGCCATGGTTGCCGAGATCGTGGAAGACAAGCCGGCTGCCGGCATGCCTGACATGGGCGGCATGGGCGGCATGGGCGGCATGATGTAAGCCACCCGGCACCCGTTGTAACGAAAAAGCCCCGCCAAGTGCGGGGCTTTTTCATGGGCACTGTTTGGCCCTGTGCTGTATCAGGGTAGTTGCGGGGTACTCAGAGCAACGGCTGGGGCCGTTTGGCTAAGCACTGGGCGGCGGTACAGCAGCAGGTGGTAGCAGCCGAGACAGATCAGCCAGCAGAACACGGCAGTCCACAGATTGTGTGAGAGGAAATGTGCGCCCTGAATCATGCGTGACAGGGAAAACACTCCGCCCAGCAGCAGTGCGCTGACCAGTGCGGCACGGGCACGGTGTGGCTGACGGTCGCGCCAGACGAAGAAGAAGGCAAACAGGGTAAAGCCGGCGGCGGCATGACCGCCCGGCCAGCAGCGGCCACCGTTCTCGACTGCCGGAGCACGTGGGCCGAGCAACTCGCTGAACTGCTCCACGCCGCCGAACTCGCTGAGACTCCAAGGGCAGTGCATGCGCGTGAGGCTCTTCAACGGATTGACGAAGCTGGTGGATAGCGCCATGGCCAGTACCAGATAGCCCAGCCGACGGCGCCAGGGGCGCAGGCGTTGCAGGCACAGGCTGCCGAGAAAACCGGCAATCACCAGTACGCCGATGACGATCACCAGCTGTTTGGCCCTGTCATGCAGCCAGTCCTCGATAAAGGCGCTGTGGCGGCCGATAAATCCGTCACCCGGAACATAGAACAGTTCTGCCAGAGCAAAGTCCAGCCGGGTGAAGGCGGGTAAGAGCATCAGCAGTCCCAGGCCAATGGGCAGGCCGATAAATACCCAGCGGTTATAGGGGCGACTGGTTGCGTGGCAGGACTGACTCATGAGCGGGCCTTGGTGCAATGCGTCTGATTGCCTGGGCAGTGCTGGGTTATGTGCTGGTCCGGTGGACTTCCCTGCCAGCTCAGCAGGTGCTGGCGAAAGGCATGACTGGCGGCCTGAAAGTAGCCGATATCACGTTGTAGCAGAGGATCGCTGCGGTCCACGCGGCGCTCAATGCTTTTGCCCAGAGCATCGTCGTGGCGGCGCATGCCCTGGCGCGGGCTGAGAATGGCCAGATCCTTGCCGTCGAACAGCCCGAGGTGCTGGTAGTTGCCGATCAGGACACGTGGCTGCAGCTGACTGGCCTGCAACAGGTTACGGCCGTAGAAGGTCGAGACGTAATCCTGATTGAGTAGGCCGAGCAGTGTCGGTGCCAGGTCGATCTGGCTGGCCAGCTGTGCATCCTCCCGCGCGGCAATGTACTGCGGGGCATAGATGAACAGCGGGATGTGGTAGTTGGCCACCGGCAGGTCTTCGCTCCCTGCGCTGCCGGCACAGTGATCGGCGATGAAGACGAACAGCGTGTCGTTGAACCAGGGCTTCTGCCTGGCCTTGGCGAGGAAGTCGCCGATGGCCCAGTCGGTATATTTCACCGCGCCTTCGCGGCCGTCTCCCGAGGGAATGTCGATGCGCCCGTCCGGGTAGGTATAGGGGCGGTGATTGGAGGTCGTCATCAGCTGCAGCAGGAACGGCTTGCCGGCGGCGTGGTCGGCATCCGCCAGCTTCAGCGTCTGCTCGTACAGATCCTCATCGGCCATGCCCCAGGCATTCTTGAAGTGGATCTCGGACTCCTCGACGTTGCTCTGGTCGACGACCCGGTAGCCGTTACCGCGAAAGAAGGCGCCCATGTTGTCGAAGTAGCTGCGCCCGCCGTAGACGAACACACTGTCATAGCCTTTGGCGCTGAGCTGCTGGCCGAGGCTGGCATAACCACTTTCTCGGCCGATGCGCTTGACGATGGAGCGCCCGGGGGTGGGCGGGATGGCCAGGGTGATGGCTTCAAGACCACGGTCGGTCCGGGTGCCAGTGGCATAGAGGTTGGTGAAGGTCAGGCTTTCGCGGCGCAGCTGGTCCAGGTTGGGCGTCAGGCCGCGGCTGTCGCCAAAGCTGCCGAGGTACTTGGCCGAGAGACTTTCAATGGTGACCAGCACGATATTCAGCGGGCGCGGCTGGCCGGGGTTGTCGATATCTCGGCGGATATCCAGCGGGTCTGTGCTGAGGAAACGGCTGTTGGGCTCGGCCACTTCGGCGCGCAGCTGGCGGCCAGCCTCATCTGCCGGCAGGCTGCTGTAGAACTGATCGTAATCCAGCTCGTTGTTACGGAAGGCAGCGAAAAACTGGTAGGGGCCGTTGCTCGCCAGCTCGTGCTGGTAGGTATTGCCGCCCTGGCCCCGGGGTATCTCCTGATCCAGAAACAGCAGGGCGCTTGTAGCCATGCCGGCCAGCAAGGCGATGCTGCGCAGGCGTGCGCCGCGTGATGCACCAGGCGCCTGAAGAATGGCCTGCAGCGGTTTGTGCAGGGCCCAGGTCAGGCTGGCGCTGAGCAGAGCCAGCAGGGTCAGCAGGCTGTTCACGGGATAGGACTCGCGAATGTTCTGGATCACCTCGTCGGAGTAGACCAGGTAGTCCACGGCAATGAAGTTGAAGCGAACGCCGAACTCATCCCAGAACAGCCACTCCGCCACAGCGCTGAACAGCATGACGAAGATCGTGACGCCCAGCAGAGCCTGCAGCCACAGCTGGTGGCCGCGTCGTTGCCACAGCCGGGCCGGGCATAGCGCCAGATACAGCCCCAGTGGCAGCAGTGCGTAGCTGAGAAAGGCCAGGTCATAGAGCAGGCCGATGCCGAACAGGCGCAGAACATCGCCGGCACTGGCGCTGGCTTCTGGCCAGTGGGTGAGCAGCAACAGGCTGCGGCTCAAAAAGAAAACCGTCAGCCACAGGCCGCCGATGAGTAGCAGGTAACGGGCAGAAGCGTTGCGCAGGGCGGGCATGATCAATTCCGCGATCGATGAGGATGGCGGAATTGTCCTAGGCCGGACGTCGGTTACTCGTGAAGAAAATGTGGAAAAAACGTCAAAGCGGTGCTTTTTTTACCGACGCGAAGGGCAGAAACAGACAACCCGGCCGGAGCCGGGTTGTCGGGTGTTGCGCGTTTGTATCAGGCGCGGGCGGCGTTGATCACTTCAATGTAGGGCTCTGCCAGGCGCTGATTCTGTATCAGCGCGACGAAGTCTTCGCCTTTGGCATTGCGGGCATTGAGGTCATAGCCGGCGGCTTTGAAAAAGCCGAGGAAGCGCTCGAAGTCGTCGATGCGCAGGCCGCGGTAGGCCTTGATCAGTTTGTGCAGGGACGGAGGCGTGTCGTCGGCCGGTTCGACGGTCAGAAACAGCTGGATCGCCTCGTCACTGATCTCTTCGCCGATGACCTGCTTCTTGTCTTTACGCATTGCCCATTTCTCCACGGCTAGCACGTTTTGGCCGCGCACTTTACCACGACCAAGGTCGAAGGCGGCAGCCTGCCCGCGCCGGAGCGTGGCTCTTATACTGGCGGCACGGCCAAGGAGAGTGAAGTGAGCAAGCAGCGAGTTGTGAACCGGTTGCGGGCAGGGCGCATGTTGCCACCGCTGTTTTCCGCCTGGCGTCAGTGCTGGCGTGCCGGGTACTCCATGCGCCACCTGCGTGGTGATCTGACGGCCGGGCTGACGGTGGGCATCATCGCCATTCCGCTGGCCATGGCGCTGGCGATTGCCGTGGGGGTGCCGCCGCAGCATGGCCTGTATACCGTGCTGGTGGCCGCGCCGCTGATCGCCCTGTGCGGCGGCTCGCGCTTCAACATCAGCGGCCCGACTGCGGCCTTTGTCGTCATC
Organism: Pseudomonas sp. HAR-UPW-AIA-41; assembly: GCF_002304225.1. Taxonomy (GTDB): domain Bacteria; phylum Pseudomonadota; class Gammaproteobacteria; order Pseudomonadales; family Pseudomonadaceae; genus Aquipseudomonas. The sequence goes on along the minus strand of NZ_NSLB01000002.1, from coordinate 565,204 downwards.
CTCCTGCCGATTACCCAGCAGCATGGCATTGGTGGGCTGCTGCTGTGCAGCATGTTGGCCGGGATGATTCTGATTGCCCTTGGCTGGGCGAGGGCAGGGCGGCTGATCGAGTTCATCCCTTATCCGGTGACGCTGGGCTTTACCGCCGGTATCGGCGTGGTCATCGCCATTTTGCAGATCAAGGATTTCTTCGGCCTCAGCGTGCCGGCCAGCTCGGCTCATGTGCTGGATCAGCTGGGGCTGCTGTGGCAGGCGCTGCCAAGCCTGCAGCCGGGCGATAGCCTGGTGGCGCTGGCCACGCTGGCGGTTCTGTTGCTCTGGCCGCGCCTGGTGCCGAAGGTGCCGGGGCATCTGGTGGCCCTGTTGGCGGGCTGTCTGCTGGGGCTCTGGCTGGACCGGCTGGGGCTACCGGTGGCAACCCTGGGGGAGCGGTTCAGCTACAGCCTGGGCGGAGAGAATCTGCCGGGCATTCCGCCGTTCCTGCCGTCCTTTGCCTGGCCCTGGCAGCTGGCCAATGCCCAGGGGCAGCCGATCGGCCTGTCGTTTGAGCTGGTGCGCCAGTTGCTGCCTTCAGCCCTGGCGATAGCCATGCTTGGCGCGATCGAATCGCTGCTCTGCGCTGTGGTTGCCGACGGTATGGCCGACAGCAAGCATGATCCCAATGCCGAGCTGGTCGGGCAGGGCATCGGTAATCTGCTGGCCCCGTTGCTGGGGGCCATTACCGCCACGGCAGCCATTGCCCGCACGGCAGCCAGTGTGCGCGCCGGGGCCTTTTCTCCGCTGGCGGCCATGGTGCATGCCGGTGTGGTGCTGCTGGCCATGCTGGTGCTGGCGCCCTGGTTCAGTTACCTGCCGATGTCGGCCCTGGCGGCGCTGCTGCTGATGGTGGCGTGGAACATGAGCGAGCCGGCGCATGTCTGGCACACCCTGCGCATTGCCCCGCGTCATGACGTACTGGTGCTGCTGGTCTGCCTGCTGCTGACCGTGTTGTTCGACATGGTCCTGGCGGTCGGGGTGGGTCTGCTGCTGGCGGCGGGCCTGTTTATCAAACGCATGAGCGAGCTGACCGATACTGCTGCGCTGACAGGGGCCTCGCATGGGGCGCTGGTCGATCTGCCGCCGCAGGTGGCGGTGTACGCGATTCGCGGGCCGCTGTTCTTTGGTGCGGCGGAGAAGGCGCTGAGCGTGCTGCGCCGCTTCAATCCCGAGGTGCGCGTGGTGATTGTCGAGATGAGTGCGGTGCCGCTGCTGGATATGACTGCGCTGGCAGCGCTGGAAAACGTTTTGCGTGACTACCGCGCCCGTGGGATTGCCCTGATCCTCTGCGGCCCGTCCTCGCGGGTGCGGCTGAAATTGCGCCGCGCCGGTATTCTGCGGTCGCAGCGGCAATTGGCCTATGTGCGTGATCTGCCGCAGGCCCGCGCCAGGGCATTGCGCTGGCTGGGCGAGGCGAGTTGAGCAGATATCTGAACCGAGGGTTGCAGAGCGCTTAGCGGGCGGTTTGATCGTCGAAGCAGGCACGCATCCAGTCGCGGTAACTGGCCGCTTCCGCAGAACCTTCGGCGGGCGCCCAACTGGCGAATTCGCCATCGCCCAGTGGCCGGTAGGGACCGGCCTTGCACTCGAACAGCACGGCGTCAGGGCTCAGCACCACCAGAGCGTGGAACTGGCCGGGCGCCAGGTCCACGCCACTGCATTCACCACCGGCCTGCAGCACCCGTGTCGCTTCAAGGTCGCCCTGCTCGCTGAACAGCAGCAGGCCGAAGCGGCCCTGCAGGGCAATCAGGGTTTCCGCTTTGTCGGCGCTCAGGTGGCGGTGCGGCGGGATGTAGGTGTCCGGCTGCATGCCCACCAGCATGCGGTGGCAGGGCTCGCTCATCTCATGCAGGTTGTGGTGCTGGCGTTGCCGGGGGCTGACGCCAGCGGCCTGGGTCAGTTCGGCAAACAGGGCCTGGTCGAGAAAGCGCGTGCTGGCCACTTACAGGCCCTTGACTGCGTAGATCCCGGCGGCATTGCGCCAGTAACCCTTGTAGTCCATGCCGTAACCGAAGATGAAACGGTCTTCGCAGGGTAGGCCGACATAGTCTGCCTTGAGGTCCGGGCGGGCCTTGCGGTCGTGGGTCTTGTCGATCAGTACCGCGGTGTGCACGGCGCTGGCGCCGGCATGCTTGCAGAAGTCGATGATGGCGGCCAGGGTGTGGCCTTCGTCGAGGATGTCATCGATGATCAGCACTTCGCGGTCGATGAACGACACTTCCGGCTTGGCCTTCCAGAACAGCTCGCCGCCAGTGGTTTCACTGCGGTAGCGGGTGGCGTGCAGGTAGGAAAGTTCCAGCGGGAAATCCAGCAAAGGCAGCAGCTTGCCGGCGAAGATCAGGCCGCCGTTCATCACGCAGAACACCACCGGGTTGCGCTCGGCCAGCTCGCCGTTGATGGCTTTGGCGACCTGGGTGATCGCCGTTTCGACCTGATCGTTGCTGTACAGGCAGTCGGCTTCGGCCATTACCTGGCGGATGTGGGCGAGATCGGCGGACATGGCAGGTTCTCCTGATGGAAGGGCGCGGCTTGACCGAGCCGTCAATAAAAGGCGGCAAAGGTACTGATATGGCCGGTTGGCGGCAAGCTCCGTGTGTCCGAAGGCTGCCCGAAACGGGTAGAATCCTGACGCCTTGATCAGCTTGTGTGTCGAACCGTATCGCCGGCCGCTCTGATGGCATAGCCAGTGCTTTAATCAAACGCAACTTTTCCCGTCGGAGAACCTGCCATGCCCGTGCGCGAAATTCGCCACCCTCTGATCCGCCACAAACTGGGGCTGATGCGCCGTGCCGATATCAGCACCAAGAACTTTCGCGAGCTGGCCCAGGAGGTCGGTGCGTTGCTGACCTACGAAGCCACGGCTGACCTGCCGCTGGAGTCGTACGAGATTACCGGCTGGGCCGGCCCGGTGGCTGTCGAGAAGATTGCCGGCAAGAAGATCACCGTGGTGCCCATCCTGCGTGCGGGTATCGGCATGCTCGATGGTGTGCTCAGCCTGATTCCGGGGGCCAAGGTCAGTGCCGTGGGTGTAGCGCGCAATGAAGAAACCCTGCAGGCCCATACCTATCTGGAGAAGCTGGCACCGGAGATCGACGAGCGCCTGGCGCTGATCATCGACCCCATGCTGGCCACTGGCGGCTCCATGGTGGCGACCATCGACCTGCTGAAGAAGGCTGGCTGCAGGGAAATCCGCGCCATGGTGCTGGTGGCCGCCCCCGAGGGCATTGCCGCAGTCGAGGCCGCGCACCCGGATGTGATGCTGTTTACCGCTTCGGTCGATCAGGGACTGAACGAGCACGGTTATATCCTCCCGGGCCTGGGCGATGCCGGTGACAAGATTTTCGGCACCCAGCAGAAGGATGCCTGAGATGCAGTCAGCAGACGGTTTCAATGATCCACTCTGGCGCCAACTGCTGTCTGGGGCGCAGATGCTGTTTGTGGCCTTCGGCGCCCTGGTGCTGATGCCGCTGATTACCGGCATGGACCCGAACGTGGCGCTGTTTACCGCCGGTGTCGGCACTTTGCTGTTCCAGTCGGTGACCGGGCGTCAGGTGCCGGTGTTCCTGGCCTCGAGCTTTGCCTTTATCGCGCCGATCATCGCTGCCAAGGCCAGCTTCGGCCTGCCGGCGGTGTTGGGCGGTGTGGTCGCTGCTGGTCTTGTGTATGTACTGCTCGGCGGGCTGGTCAAGCTCAAGGGGCCGGCCTTCATCGACCGCTTGCTGCCGCCGGTGGTGATCGCTCCGGTGATCATTTCCATTGGTCTGGCGCTGTCACCGGTGGCGGTGAACATGGCCATGGGCAAGTCCGGCGATGGCGCGGCGCAACTGGTGCCCTACAGCACGGCCATGCTGATTTCCATGCCGGCGCTGATCACCACCGTGCTGGTGGCTGTGCTGGGCAAGGGGATTTTCCGGCTGGTGCCGATTCTGGCCGGTATTGCCGTGGGCTGCACCCTGGCGCTGTTGCTGGGTGTGATCGACACGGCGGCAATTGCGGCCGCGCCCTGGCTGGCGCTGCCCAACTTCGTCGCGCCCGAGCTGCACTGGGGGGCGATTCTTTACATGTTGCCGGTAGCGCTGGCTCCGGCCATCGAGCATATCGGCGGCGTGGTGGCTGTAGGGGGCGTGACCGGCAAGAACTACCTCAAGCAGCCGGGGCTGCACCGCACGCTGCTGGGTGATGGTCTGGCCACCTCGGCCGCCGGTCTGTTCGGCGGGCCGCCCAATACCACCTATGCCGAAGTGACCGGGGCGGTCATGCTGACCAAGAACTACAACCCGAAGATCATGACCTGGGCGGCGCTGTTTGCCATCGGTCTGGCCTTCGTCGGCAAGTTCGGCGCGGCGCTGCAGAGCATTCCGGTGCCGGTGATGGGCGGCATTCTCTGTCTGCTGTTCGGCTCAATCGCCGTGGTGGGGCTCAATACCCTGATCCGTCATCAGGTGGACCTGTCCGAGGCACGCAACCTGATCATCGTCTCGGTGACGCTGGTGTTCGGCATCGGCGGCATGGTCATCGGCGGGCAGGAGTTCGCCCTGTCGGGGATTTCCCTCTGTGCGCTGGCGGCACTGTTGCTGAACGGTTTGCTGCCGGGTGGCAATGCCTGGAAACGGGCGCAGGAGTAAATGTTCGCTAAATGAAAAAGCCCGGCCGAAGCCGGGCTTTTTTGTACTCAGTCGGGCGTCAGATCAGCTCGATGGCCACCGCAGTGGCTTCGCCGCCACCGATGCACAGCGAGGCTACGCCGCGCTTGCCGCCGGTGTTCTTCAGGGCGTGGATCAGGGTCAGGATGATCCGCGAGCCGGTGGAGCCGACCGGGTGGCCCTGGGCGCAGGCGCCGCCGTAGACGTTGACCTTGGCGTGATCCAGACCGTGCTCACGCATGGCCAGCATGGTAACCATGGCAAAGGCTTCGTTGATCTCGAACAGGTCGACCTCGTCCTTGTTCCAGCCGGTCTTCTTGAGCAGGTTCGTCATGGCGCCGATCGGGGCGATGGTGAACTCGCTCGGGTCCTGGCTCTGGGTGGCGTGGCCGACGATACGTGCCAGCGGCTTGAGGCCGCGCTTGGCTGCTTCTTCGGCAGTCATCAGCACCAGGGCGCTGGCACCGTCGGAGATGGAGCTGGCGTTGGCTGCGGTGATGGTGCCATCCTTGCGGAAGGCCGGACGCAGGGTCGGGATCTTGTCCAGGTTGGCGGTCAGCGGCTGCTCGTCGTCCTTGACCACCACCTCGCCCTTGCGGCTGGTGACGGTGACAGGGACGATTTCGGCGTTCAGGGCGCCGCTCTGGATGGCATTCTGGGCGCGCTTGAGCGATTCGATGGCGTAGGCGTCCATCTCCTCACGGGTGATGCCGTACTTGTCAGCAGTTTCCTGGGCGAAGGACCCCATCAGGCGGCCGGTGCGGGCATCTTCCAGACCGTCGAGGAACATGTGGTCCTTGATCTCGCCGTGGCCCATGCGCAGGCCGGTACGGGCTTTTTCGATGATGTAGGGGGCGTTGGACATACTTTCCATGCCGCCGGCGACCATCACGCTGTTGCTGCCGGCCTTGAGCAGGTCGTGCGCCAGCATCACGGCCTTCATGCCCGAACCGCACAGCTTGTTGATGGTGGTGCAGCCGGTGGCGGCTGGCAGGCCGGCATTCAGCGATGCCTGGCGGGCCGGACCCTGCTTGAGGCCGGCCGGCAGCACGCAGCCCATGATCACTTCTTCCACATCGGCACCGGCAATGCCGGCGCGGGCCACGGCCTCACGAATGGCGATGGCGCCCAGGTCAACGGCGGATACGCCGGACAGGCTGCCCTGGAAACCGCCCATGGGGGTGCGGGCGCCGCTGACGATAACGATATCGGACATCTGAAATTCCTCGACGGGTGACAGGCCGTGACTGGCCGGATAAGCCGATTCTACCGTGTGACCGGATAACACCAAAGAGTCACGCCGCAAATCATCCTTTGGGGCGATGGATGAGGCGGTTCAAGGCTCTAGAGTGCGCTTCAGTGCCATTCATCACCCGTGCAGTCCATAACTAGAAACCTCACAGGTATCGCCATGCTCAAGACCAAGATCCTTCCCGCCGCCGACAACGCCTACCAGTACCCGCTGCTGATCAAGCGTCTGTTGATGTCCGGGGCGCGCTACGAGAAGACCCGCGAGATCGTTTACCGCGATCAGCTGCGCTACAGCTACGCCACCTTCAACGAGCGTGTGGCGCGCCTGGCCAACGTGCTAAGTGCGGCCGGGGTGAAGGCGGGGGATACCGTGGCGGTGATGGACTGGGACAGCCACCGCTATCTGGAATGCATGTTTGCCATTCCCATGCTCGGCGCCGTGCTGCACACCATCAATATCCGCCTGTCGCCGGATCAGATTCTCTACACCATGAACCACGCCGAAGATAAGTTCGTGCTGGTCAACAGCGAGTTCGTGCCGCTGTACAAGGGCATTGAGGGCCACCTGACTACGGTGGAGAAAACCCTTCTGCTCACTGACACCGCGGACAAGACGGCCGAGCTGCCCAATCTGGTCGGCGAGTACGAGAGTCTGCTGGCAGGCGCCAGTCCGAGCTATGACTTCCCCGACTTCGATGAGAACTCGGTGGCCACCACCTTCTACACCACCGGCACCACCGGCAATCCCAAGGGTGTTTACTTCACCCATCGTCAGCTGGTGCTGCACACCCTGTCGATGGCCACTGTGGTCGGCAGCCTGGACAGCATCCGCCTGATGGGCACCGATGATGTCTACATGCCCATCACCCCGATGTTCCATGTACATGCTTGGGGCATGCCGTACGTGGCCACCATGCTGGGTATCAAGCAGGTGTACCCGGGGCGTTACGATCCGGAACTGCTGGTCAAACTGTGGCGTGACGAGAAGGTGACGTTCTCCCATTGCGTGCCGACCATCCTGCAGATGGTGATGAATGCCAAGGCGGCCGAGGGTGTGGATTTCGGTGGCTGGAAGCTGATCATCGGCGGCAGCGCTTTGAACAGTTCGCTCTACAAGGCGGCCAAGGCGCGCGGTATCCAGCTGACCGCGGCCTACGGCATGTCCGAGACCTGTCCGCTGATTTCCTGTGCGCACATGAACGAAGAGTTGCTGGCCGGCAACGAGGACGAGCGCATCACCTACCGCATCAAGGCCGGCGTGCCGGTACCGCTGGTGGATGCTGCGATCATGGATGCCAATGGCCAGATGCTGCCGGTGGATGGCGAGACTCAGGGCGAACTGGTATTGCGCGCGCCTTGGCTGACGCAAGGCTATTTCCGTGAGCCGCAGAAAGGCGCCGAACTCTGGGAGCACGGCTGGATGCACACCGGTGACGTCGCCACCCTCGACACCATGGGCTTTATCGATATCCGCGACCGTATCAAGGATGTGATCAAGACCGGTGGCGAGTGGATTTCCTCGCTGGAGCTGGAAGACCTGATCAGTCGCCATCCGGCAGTGAAGGAAGTGGCGGTGGTCGGCATCGCCGATCCGCAGTGGGGCGAACGTCCGTTTGCCCTGCTGGTGCTGCGTGATGGTCAGGCGCTGGATGCCAAAGGACTGAAGGAGCACCTCAAGCCTTTCGTCGAGGAAGGGCATATCAACAAGTGGGCGATACCCACTCAGATTGCCGTTGTTACCGATATTCCCAAGACCAGTGTCGGCAAGCTGGACAAGAAGCGCATCCGCGTGGATATCGGCCAGTGGCAGGCGGCTAATAGCCCGTTTTTGTCCACGCTGTAAGCGGCCTGCGGGGTAATCGCAGCGAGAACTTGCAGGTCATGCAGCGCTTGGCCTGCTAATTGCGTGATTCAAACGATTGTCTGAAGTTCGGCAGGGGAGCGTTACCGGCGCGAGTGCCCGGCTCAGACAGGCTGGTGGGTTGAAATCATACTTTTGGGGGATCAGGCGGCTGGCACTGCTGGCTATAGTCCGTCCCACATCCATAACAACAAGCAACACATGGAGTAGCGTCGATGACTGCAATCAAACAGACCTGGCGTCTGGCCAAGCTGCCGCTGGCCGTAAGCCTGGCTTCCACCCTGGCCGCACCGGCCTTCGCGGTAACCTTCAACGTAGGCGAAATTGAAGGCTCTTTCGATTCTTCGATGTCGGTAGGCGCCAGCTGGTCGATGCGCGATGCTGATCCAGATTTGATTGGCAAGAACAACGGTGGCGATGGCCTTTCGCAGACCTCCGACGATGCTCACTTGAACTTCAAGCGCAATGAGACTTTCTCGAAGATCTTCAAAGGTATCCACGATCTGGAGCTCAAGTACGGCGACAGCGGCGTATTTGTCCGCGGTAAGTACTGGTATGACTTCGAGCTGAAGGATGAGAGCCGTCCATTCAAGGATATCGACGACAGCAACCGCAAGCAGGCCGCTCAGGCCTCCGGTGCTGAAATCCTCGACGCCTTCGTCTATCACAACTATGCCATCGCCGAGCAGCCGGGCTCCGTACGTCTGGGCAAACAGGTGGTCAGCTGGGGTGAGAGCACCTTTATTCAGAACAGCATCAACGCGATCAACCCGATCGATGTGGCCGCCTTCCGCCGTCCTGGTGCCGAAATCAAGGAAGGTCTGATTCCGGTCAATATGTTCTATGTGTCCCAGAGCTTGACCGACAACCTATCCGCCGAAGCCTTCTATCAGCTGGAGTGGGATCAGACCGTGGTGGATAACTGCGGCACCTTCTTTGCTCAGGCAGATATTGCGGCAGATGGTTGTACCCAGAATTTGAATGTGTTGAGTCCTGCACCGTTGGCGCTGCTGCAGAATCCTTTGCTGGGACCAGGCTTAAGGGCTTTGGGGGTCAACTTCAGCGGTACTTCTGAGGGTGTCATGGTTCCGCGTAGTGGGGATCGTGATGCGCGTGATAGCGGTCAGTTCGGCTTGGCACTTCGCTATTTTGCTGAGCAGTTGGACACCGAGTTTGGTGCCTATGCAATGAACTATCACAGTCGTGCGCCTATTTTCAGTGCTCAGGCTGGTCCGCAAGCAAAATACCTACAGACAGCCGGCGCCATTGGTGCTCCGGGTGGCGGCTTCGATATCACTGATGCCTGTATTGCTGCTGTTGGGGCTGGTGGAGCTGCTGCCTGTACTCAGGGTGTGGCTTTCTCGAATATTGCGGCTGCAAGTAATTATTTCATGGAGTATCCGGAGGATATTCGCCTTTATGGTCTGAGCTTCTCCACGACATTGCCTACCGGCACTGCATGGTCGGGTGAAGTCAGTTATCGCCCCAATGCTCCGGTACAGTTGAACTCGACGGATATTCTGTATGCCGGTCTGCGTGGTCTGGCTCAATTCGGGGGTGGTTTGGCTGCAACGAATTTCTTCTCGATTCTCGGCCCAACCAACCCTGCACAGGTTCCCGGCTCTACTGTGCATGGCTATAACCGCAAGGAAATTACCCAGTTCCAGACTACCTTTACCCATTTCTTCGATCAGGTTATGGGCGCTTCGCGTCTGACTCTGGTGGGAGAGGCTGGTGTGACTCACATTGGCGGGCTGGAGGACACTTCCAAAGCTCGCTATGGTCGTGACCCGATCTTTGGTCCTGGCCCGATGGGGGTCGCCGGTGTTTGCCAGGCTCTCAACGGGGCAGGAGAAAATCAGGGCAAGTACTGTGAAGATGACGGCTTTGCCACCAGCACTTCCTGGGGATACCGTGCTCGCGCCATTCTGGACTACAACGACGTATTTGCCGGTGTAAACCTCAAGCCGAGTGTGTCTTGGTCGCATGACGTCGACGGTTATGGCCCTAACGGCCTGTTCAACGAAGGCGCCAAGGCGGTCAGTTTCGGTGTCGATGCCGACTACCTGAACACCTACACAGCCAGTCTGTCTTACACCGATTTCTTCGGTGGTAAGTACAACACCCTGATCGACCGCGACTTCCTGGCGCTAAGCCTCGGCGTCAGCTTCTAAGCACACGGAACGTACTGAATTAAGGAATTGCTACAGATGAAAATTCACAAGCAATTGATGCAAGCCTCCGGCGCTCTGGCGCTGAGTCTGCTGGCGACCAGCGTGATGGCGGCGGTTTCGGCTGATGAAGCGGCCAAGCTGGGTACTACCCTGACTCCGATCGGTGCCGAGAAGGCCGGTAATGCCGATGGCTCCATTCCGGAGTGGACTGGCGGTCTGCCGACCAATGCCGGTGCTGTGGATGCCAAGGGCTTTCTGGCTGATCCGTTTGCCAGCGAGCAGCCGAAGTTCACCATCACCGCGCAGAACGTTGCCCAGTACAAGGACAAGCTGACCCCCGGTCAGCAGGCTATGTTTCAGCGTTACCCGGACACCTTCAAGATGCCGGTCTACCCGACCCATCGCACCGCGACTGTTCCGGCCAGTGTTCTGGAAGCCACCAAGAAGAACGCCACCAATACCAAACTGGTAGAAGGTGGTAACGGTCTGGAAAACTTTGAAGTAGCCAACCCGTTCCCGATTCCGCAGAACGGTCTGGAAGCGATCTGGAACCACATCACCCGCTACCGTGGCGGCAGTGTGCAGCGTCTGGTGACTCAGGCCACTCCACAGCAGAACGGTTCCTACTCGCTGGTGTACTTCCAGGACGAGTTCACCTTCCGTACCAACCTGACCGACTACAACCCGGCTCAGGCAAGCAACGTGCTGTTCTACTTCAAGCAGCAGGTGACGGCGCCTTCGCGTCTGGCAGGTAACGTTCTGCTGGTGCACGAAACCTTGAACCAGGTGAAGGAACCGCGTCTGGCGTGGCTGTACAACGCCGGTCAGCGCCGCGTGCGCCGCGCTCCGCAGGTGTCCTATGACGGCCCGGGTACTGCTTCCGATGGTCTGCGCACTTCCGACAACTTCGACATGTACAACGGTGCTCCGGACCGTTACGAGTGGAAGTTGAACGGCAAGAAGGAAATCTACATTCCTTACAACAGCTACAAGCTGGACTCGCCGTCCCTCAAGTACGACGACATCATCAAAGCTGGTCACATCAATCAGGACCTGACTCGTTACGAGCTGCACCGCGTGTGGCACGTGACTGCGACCCTGAAAGCCGGCGAGCGTCACATCTACGCCAAGCGTGACTTCTACCTGGATGAAGACACCTGGCAAGCTGCTGCCATCGATCATTACGACGGTCGTGGCACTCTGTGGCGCGTAGCTGAAGCCCACTCGCAGTACTACTACAACAAGCAAGTACCGTGGTACACCCTCGAGTCGCTGAATGACCTGCTGTCCGGTCGTTACCTGGCTCTGGGTATGAAGAACGAAGAGAAACAGTCTTATAACTTTGATTACAAGGCTGCTTCCTCCGACTTCACCCCGGCTGCTCTGCGTCAGGCTGGCGTGCGTTAATTAGCCAGCAGGCGGCTCTCAAGGCCGCCTGTTCCAGTCTTAGGGAGCTTGCTCCAGCCAAAAGGCCCGCATCGTGAGATGCGGGCCTTTTTGTTATGCGCTTGGGTTGTGTAACACCGGACTTATGTCGGTAAAGCTGTCCGCAGCTGGGTGCTTTGGGAAGGCCAGCGATGCAAATTGTTCCGAAAAGCTATTGGTCATTTGGATTGAGGAACGATGCGGCCAAGCCAAACGACGCTAGCTGCCAAGCTGGAGGGCTTCGCTGAGCTCAGCGTCAGCCAGCAGCTGTCGTGAATTATGGTGCAGCCTTGGCAACTCGATATTGGCTTATGTCTGCGCTGCGACTTTGGTGACGTGAGGCGAGGGGGCAGCCGCCGCGCCAGAGCGTCGGCTGCCGGGGAGGATCAGGTGGAGGGGAACTGCTGCTTCAGGGCCTCGAGTTGGGCATCCTTCTGCTCCCACAGCTGATTGACCCACTGCTGGAATTCCAGGCGATAGGCATCGTCCTGGTCGTAGTTCTTACCGATAAAGCTGGTCGGAATGGCCATTTTCTCGAAACGTACCACCACGCTTTTGACCTGGCCGCTCAGCAGATCCCAGAAGCTCGGGCGGCCCTGGGGATAGTGGATGGTGACATTCACCAGCGCATGCAGTTGCTCACCCATGGCATCCAGCACAAAGGCGATACCGCCGGCCTTGGGCTTGAGCAGATGCTGGAACGGTGAGTTCTGCTGCTGATGCTTGCTTGGCGTGAAGCGGGTGCCTTCAAGGAAGTTGAATACCGAGACTGGGTTGGTCTTGTAGCGCTCGCAGGCTTTGCGTGTGGTGGCCAGGTCCTGGCCGCGCTTTTCCGGATACTTGGCGAGGTATTCCTTGCTGTAGCGCTTCATGAACGGGAATTCCAGCGCCCACCAGCACAGCCCGATCACCGGAACCCAGATCAGTTCCTGCTTGAGGAAGAACTTGAGCAGGGGCATGCGCCGGTTGAGCAGGTACTGCAGAGCGAGGATGTCCACCCAGCTCTGGTGGTTGCTGGTCACCAGGTAGGAGTGACGCATGTCCAGACCTTCCATGCCCTGAACGTCCCAGCGGGTCGGGTAGACCAGGTTCATCCAGAATTTGTTGACGCTGATCCAGCTCTCGCCAATGCCGTGCATTACATAGCGCAGCAGACGTTGGATGGCCGGAATGGGCAGGAGCAGCTTGAGCAGTGCGACGGCGAAAAGCGGGCCGCAGTGAGCCAGGGTGTTGAGGGCCAGCATGAGGCCGGCGAGGACCCCGCGCAGCGGGGCAGGCAGGAAGCTGAGCATGAGTGAAACAGGTCTCCAAGTGGCTGAGGCGGTGTTGCCGGAGTCTTGAATGGTTAGGTTAACAGTTGTGCACTGAGCTGTAAGCCCCGCCGCCTGCGTGACTTGGCGGTCGGCGGAGCATTTCAGTGTGTGCTGTCGGCCTGGATGGCCGTCAGAGCAATGGTGAAAACGATATCGTCCACCAGCGCTCCCCGCGACAAGTCGTTAACGGGTTTGCGCAGCCCTTGCAGCATGGGGCCGACGCTGATGCACTCGGCGCTGCGCTGCACGGCCTTGTAGGTGGTGTTGCCGGTGTTCAGGTCTGGGAACACGAACACCGTGGCGCGGCCGGCCACCGGACTGTTCGGCGCCTTTTGCCGACCCACGCTCTCGATGGCCGCCGCGTCGTACTGCAGCGGGCCGTCGATGGCCAGCGCTGGGTTGCGCTCGCGGGCAATGCGCGTCGCATTGCGCACCTTCTCGACTTCTTCTCCGCTGCCGGAGTCGCCGGTGGAGTAGCTGATCATGGCCACCCGCGGCGTTACGCCGAAGGCCTGGGCCGATGCCGCACTCTGCAGGGCGATCTCCGCCAGCTCCTCGGCATTCGGGTCGGGGTTCACGGCGCAGTCGCCATAGACCAGAACCTGCTCTGGCAGCAGCATGAAGAACACCGACGACACCAGGTTGTAGCCCGGTGCGGTCTTGATCAGCTGCAGGGCTGGGCGGATGGTATTGGCCGTGGTGTGGATGGCGCCGGAGACCAGGCCGTCCACCTCATCGAGTGCCAGCATCATCGTGCCCAGTACCACGGTGTCTTCCAGCTGTGCGCTGGCCATGGGGGCGTTGAGGCCCTTGCCTTTGCGCAGCTCGACCATGGGTTCGACATAGCGACCGCGGATCACGTCCGGGTCGAGGATTTCCAGTCCGGCGGGCAGTTCGATGCCCTGCGCCTTGGCCACGTTGTGCACATCTTCCGGCTTGGCCAGCAACACGCAGCGGGCAATGCCGCGCGCCTGACAGATGGCAGCAGCCTGTACGGTGCGCGGCTCGCTGCCTTCGGGCAGAACGATGCGCTTATTGGCGGCCTGAGCACGTTGTACCAGCTGGTAGCGGAATGCCGGCGGTGACAGGCGCAGTTCGCGCGGTGTGCCGCAGCGGCTGCGCAGCCAGGGCAGGTCGACCTGGCTGGCGACGAACTCGGTCACCCGTTCGGCCCGCTCGCGGTCGTCGATGGGGATTTCCTTGTTCATCCGGTTGAGGTTGGTGGCCGTGTCATACGAGCCGGTGGCTACCGTCAGCACGGGCAGGCCACTGGCCAGGGCGCCGCGGCAGAGCTCCATGATCCGTGGGTCCGGCGGGAAGTCGCTGCACAGCAGCAGGCCGGCCAGAGGGACGCCGTTCATGGCGGCCAGGCTGGCGGCGAGGATGATGTCGTCCCGGTCACCGGGGGTGACCACCAGTACGCCAGGCTTGAGCAGGTGCACACTGTTGGGCACGGCCCGTGCGCATAGCACGATGCGCTCCACCCGGCGCTGTTCGTAATCGCCGGCGTTGAGTACTTCGGCATGCAGCAGGTCGGCGACGTCGCGGGTGCGCGGCGCGTTCAGTGCCTCCTGCCAGGGAATGCAGCCGAGCAGGCGGAAGTCATCGTTCTTGAGCAGCGAGGAGTGTTCGCGCAGCTCCTGCACGAAGGCCTCGGTGCCCCCGGCATGGCGCACCTTGTTGATAATCACGCCCAGCACCTTGGGGGCCTGGGGGCCGCCGAACATCTGGGCCTGAATCTCGATGCGGTCGGCCAGCTCGGTCAGGGTCTCCTGCTCGGGGGCGGAAACCAGAATGATCTCGGCATCCAGGCTGCGCGCCAGATGCACGTTGACCCGGGCGGCGTAGCTGGCCTGGCGGGTCGGCACCATGCCTTCGACGATAACCACATCCTTGTCGGCGGCGACCTGTTGGAACTGGCTGACAACTTTCTCCAGCAGTTCATCCAGCTCGCCGTCGCCGAGCATGTGCTCGACCTCGCTGAGCGGCAGCGGTGCCGGTGCGCACAGACCATGGGTGCGCGCCACCAGTTCGCTGGAGCGCTCAGGCCCCAAGTCGCCAGGGTGCAGCTGGGCCACCGGTTTGTAGAAACCGACGCGCAGGCCGGCCTGTTGCAGGGCGCGGATCAGCCCCAGGCTGATCGACGTCAGACCGACACCGAAACCGGTGGGGGCGATGAAAAAGGTATGCACGCTAACTCCTTGGCGTTTCAGTTCGGCAGCAGGGCGAGGGTGTCGAGGGCGATCTGCCGTTCCTCATTGGTCGGTACCACCAGTATGCGTGGGTGGCCCTCGGCCTCAATGGCGCCGCTGACACCGCGCACGCAGCGGGCATTGGCATCCGGGTCGAGTCTCAGATTAAGCAGTTGCAGGTGGGCGACCGTCTTGCTGCGGATCAATGCCGAGTTTTCACCGATGCCGCCGGTGAACAGCAGGCCGTCCAGACGTGGCAGGGCGCAGGCCATGGCCGCCAGCGATTTGGCCAGGCGGTAGCAGAACACCTCGATGGCCAGGGTCGCGCCGGCATGTCCCTGCTCGCGGGCCTGCTCGAGGCTGCGCATGTCGTTGGACAGGCCGGAAAGCCCCTTGAGGCCGCTTTCATGATTGAGCAGTTTGTCGATGCGCGGCAGATCCCAGCCCAGCGTGCGGGCCAGATGACCATGCAGGTTGGGGTCGACGTCGCCGCTGCGGGTGCCCATCACCAGCCCTTCCAGCGGCGTCAGGCCCATGCTGGTGTCGCGGCTCTGGCCGTTGACCACTGCGCAGGTCGAGCAGCCGTTGCCGAGGTGGGCCACCAGCCAGCAGCTGTCGTCATAGGCCAGGCCGGCCATCTCGGCCGCGCGCTGGCTGACGTAGCGGTGGCTGGTGCCGTGGAAACCATAGCGGCGGATGCCCTGTTCGCGGTACAGCGACTCGGGCAGGGCATAGCGGAAGGCATGTTCCGGCAGACTCTGGTGGAAGGCCGTGTCGAAGACCGCCACCTGCGGTAGCTCGGGGAACACTGCCAGGGCCGCTTCGATTCCCTGCAGGTTGGCCGGGTTGTGCAGTGGCGCAAGTACGGCCGCGCTGCCGATGGCTTCAAGCACCGCGCCATCGATGCGGCAGGCGCTGGTGAACTGCTCGCCGCCGTGTACCACGCGGTGGCCAATGCCATGCAGGGCGCCTCCCGCGGCCTGTTGCACCCGTGGCAGCAGTTGGGCGAGGGCGGTCCGGTGGTCGGCGCCGGGAATCATCAGGCTGTCCTTGGCATCGCCTTGCTGCCAGCGCAGCTCGGCTTCGGGGCTGCCGAGACGTTCGGCCAGCCCCTGCAGGGTGGCTGTGCCGTGGTCCTCATTGATCAGGGCAAACTTGATCGACGAGCTGCCGCAGTTGATTACCAGAATATTGCGACTGGCCATCAGGCCTCCTTGTCAGATGATTGGGCGCACCAGCCGCAGGCAAAGGGCTGGCCGATACTGGCCTGGCGTTGCTGGGCGTCCAGAACCCAGGCGCGGTTCTGCCAGGGCGGCTGATGGCGCTGGTGCTGAGTATGCCCGCAAGACAGCTCGGCTACCCAGTGGCCGTCTTCATCCTGATGCCAGCCGAGTAGCCGGCTGAGCTTCCGTCCGTCTGTGTTCGGGTCGCTTTCGCCCGGTCGCAGCGCTACACTGCGGGCTCTTTTTTCTCTATCCAAAGGTTTCAACCATGCAGATTGCGGCCAACAAGGCGGTTTCCATCGACTATACCCTGACCAACGATGCCGGTGAGGTGATCGACAGCTCCGCTGGTGGCGCGCCGCTGGTGTACCTGCACGGTGCCCGCAACATCATCGCCGGTCTGGAGAAGGCGCTGGAAGGCAAGCAGGTTGGCGATGAGCTGGACGTGGCCGTTGAGCCGGAAGAAGCCTACGGCGAGTACAGCGCCGAGCTGGTTGCCGTGCTCAACCGCAGCATGTTCGAAGGCGTGGATGAGCTGGAAATCGGCATGCAGTTCCATGCCTCCGGCCCGGATGGCGGCATGCAGATCGTGACCATCCGTGATCTGGAAGGCGACGACGTGACTGTCGACGGCAACCACCCCCTGGCGGGTCAGCGCCTGAACTTCAAGGTCAAGGTTGTTGCCGTGCGTGAAGCCAGTGCCGAAGAAATCGCCCATGGCCACATCCATGGCGAAGGTGGTCACCACCACTGATGGGTTTGGCCTTTTGCTAGGCTGATAAGAAAAGGCGCCCGCTGGGCGCCTTTTCCGTCCCGGTTGTTTTCACAAGGAGTGACTCATGAGCATGTTTCATGAACTGATCCTGCAAGGCCTGGATGGCCAGGAGCTGCCGCTGGCTCCGCTGGCAGGTCAGGTGGTACTGGTGGTCAACGTGGCCTCCAAGTGTGGTCTGACCCCGCAGTACACCGGTCTGGAAGCGCTCTACCAGCGCTACCGTGCCCGTGGTTTCAGCGTGCTGGGGCTGCCGTGCAATCAGTTTGCCGGGCAGGAGCCTGGCAGCGAAGCGGAGATCGCCCAGTTCTGTAGCCTGAATTACGGCGTGACCTTCCCCATGAGCGCCAAGCTCGAGGTCAACGGTCCGGAGCGCCACCAGCTCTACACCCTGCTGGCCGGTGAGGGCGCCGAGTTTCCCGGTGATATCACCTGGAACTTCGAGAAGTTTTTGCTGGGGCCGGATGGCCGCGTGCTGGCGCGCTTTTCGCCGCGCACGGCGCCTGATGATGCCGCGCTGCTGCAAGCCATTGAAGGTGCGCTGGACAAGCTCTGAGCCGCTCTCTCTAGTGGCTTAGTCCCGCCTGGCGGCGCGGTACTGGCTCGGTGTTGCACCGAAGTGCTGACGGAAGCGGTTGCTGAAGTGACTGGCACTGGCAAAGCCACAGGTCAGGGCAATATCACCCAGTTCCAGAGCGCTGCCGGCCAGCAGTTCGGTCGCCCGCTGCAGGCGGCGCATTAGCACGTAGCGGTGCGGCGGCAGACCGAAGCTGACGGTAAACATGCGGGCGAAGTGATAGCCCGACAGCGCTGCCTGCTCGGCCAGCTCGGTTAGCCCCAGCGGCTTTTCCAGATGTGCCTCGATATATTCCTGCAAACGGCGTCGCGTCTGTGGCGCCAGCCCCCCTTTGAGCTGCAGTCCGTCTTTGCGGCCGACCTGGGTCAGTAGTGCCTGATCGAGGATGGCCTGACCGAGGCTGCTGCACAGCAGGCGCTCGCCCGGTTCCTGCCAGTCGAGCAGTGCCAGCTGGCGAAAACGGCTGGCCTGCTGTGGGTCTTCGATAAAGGTGCGTTCCTGCAGCTGCAGTTCGCGCGGCTCGCGGTCGAGCAACTGCACGGCGCCGAGGGCAAACGGCTGCGGGCTCACATACAGGTGGACAAAGCGCAGTTCGCCGTTCACCACCCAGGCCGACTGGTGCTCGGCCGGCAGGATGCACAACCGCTGCGGCGCGCCTTTGAGTTGTGGCAGGTCGCGGCGAAAGGTGCCGTAGCCGCCTTCCAGATAACAGCCAAAGGTGTGGTGTCCGGGCGCGTTGTACTGGGTGGCGTCATGGGCATTGCGCCACTGCGCCAGTGCCATTCCGTCGGCCAGCTGTACGCAGCGCTCCAGTTGCGCGCGTGAGCGGCGGAGCGCCTGAAAGACCTGGTGTTGCAGTGACTGACTCATGCCGGCCTGCCCGAAAGAGACTGGCTTGCATGCTAACCCTAGGCGCCGCCGGCTCCCAGTCTCCGGCATGCAAATGCGCAAGATTGTGCAAACGTCGCCCGGCGGCAGGCGAGACACTTAAGGCTCTGAGGAGGCCTGCATGAATCTGTTTCTCTACCTGCTGACCGTGCTGATCTGGGGCACCACCTGGATCGCCATCACCTGGCAATTGGGGCTGGTGCCGCCGGAGGTGTCGATCGTCTACCGCTTCGCCCTGGCCGCACTGGTGCTGTTTGCCGGTCTGCTCGTCAGTGGGCGCCTGCAACGTCTCGACCGGCGCGCACAGGGCCTGTGTCTGGCGCAGGGCTTGTGCCTGTTCTGTGTCAACTTTGTCTGTTTCTACCATGCCAGTCAGTGGATCCCCAGCGGCCTGATCGCCGTGGTGTTTTCCACCGCCACCCTGTGGAATGCGCTGAATGCCCGCCTTTTTTTCGGCCAGCGCCTGGCGCTCAATGTGCTCGCGGGCGGGGGCTGTGGTCTGCTCGGCCTGGCCTTGCTGTTCTGGCCGGAACTGATCGGCCATGACGCCTCGCCTCAGACCTGGCTGGGGCTCGGGTTGGCTTTGCTTGGCACCTTGAGTTTTTCCGTCGGCAATCTGCTTTCCAGCCTGCAGCAGAAAGCCGGCTGGCGACCGCTGAGTACCAACGCCTACGGCATGCTCTATGGCGCTCTGCTGCTGGCAGGCTATTGCCTCGTGCAGGGCGTGCCCTTTGTCTTCGACGGCAGCCTGCGTTATGTCGGGGCCTTGCTCTACCTGGCCATTCCCGGCTCGGTGATCGGCTTTACCGCTTACCTGACGCTGGTCGGTCGCCTCGGGCCGGAGAAGGCGGCCTATTGCACGGTGCTGTTTCCGCTGGTGGCGCTGAATATCTCGGCCTGGCTGGAGGGCTATCAGTGGACGGCGCCGGCGTTGACCGGTCTCGTGCTGGTGATGCTGGGCAACTGGCTGGTGTTCCGCAAGCCGCGTACACCGCTGGTCAAAACTGCTCAGCCGGTCTGAGGCAGCCAGTGGCGGATCAGCCTGGGCGTGAAGCACAGCGCCAGCAGGGTCGGATAGCTCAGGGCGTGCAGGACAAACAGCAGCTGGCCCATGTGGCCCGGTTCGTCCTTTAGCATCATCAGGCCGAACAGGCCGAGGTAGAGCAACCCCAGAATCAGACCGTAAAGGCCGACCAGACGCCAGCGCTCGGCCAGTGTCGGAAGGCGCTTCTCCCGGCGGGCGAAGATCAGGCTGACTCCCAGTGCCACCAGTGTGGCCACCAGCAGGGTGGCGCTGACGCCGCCGAGCTTGAGCAGCGCGCGCACCAGCAGATTGAGCAGCATGACGGCGAGCACGGCGCCGCCGGCGTAGTAGCGCAGGGCGAGGGGAGCGCTGTTCATGGCGCCAGCTGCCGGTTGAGGCCGAAGCGTTTCATCAGCACCTTCTCCAGCAGTGCCTTGGGCAACAGGGCGGTCAGTAGCGGCAAGGCCCGGCTGCCATTGCCGATGCGCAGCAGGCGCGGGCGCTTGCGTTGTTGCACGGCGGCCAGCAGTACGGCGGCGAACTCGCTTGCAGGAGTCGGATGGTCCTGTGAGGCATTGGCGCGGGCGCGGATGCCCTCGCGCAGCGGCCACCAGGCCGAGCTTTCGGCGATCAGCGCTTCGGCTTCGCGGCTGGCGTTGCTGCCGAAACTGGATGCGATGGCACCCGGCTGCACCTCCATCACTTCGATGGCAAAGGGCGCTAGCTCCATGCGCAGGGCGTCGGAGAGAGCGTGCACCGCAGCCTTGGAGGCGCAATAGGCACCGGCGAATGGGGTGACCATGACGCCCGAGACACTGCCGATATTCACCACCAGGCCACGACTGGCGCGCAGCAATGGGAAGCAGGCGCGGGTCAGTTCGATGAGGCTGAAGACATTGGTTTCGAACTGCCGGCGCAGGGCCTCGGCGCCGCCGTCCAGCAGCGGGCCCATGGCGCCGTAGCCGGCATTGTTGATCAGCACATCCAGGCGTCCGACCTCCTGCTCCAGCCGTGCGCTGGCGCGCTGTACGGCAGCGGCATCGTTGACGTCCAGCTCAACCGCGACAAAACCGGCGGCGCTGAGCGTGGCCAGATCCTGCGCCTTGCGCGCGCAGGCCCACACGCGGTAACCCGCGGCCTGAAAGGCATCGGCGAGTGCGCGGCCGATGCCGCTGGAGCATCCGGTGATAAAGGCGACGGGCTGACTCATGGGAACTCCTTGTCTGAGAGAGGCGCTGATCGTACGGCTGCATCCTAACGGGCGGATCGGCGGTTGTACTGGCCGGCAAGGCCAACAGCCTGTCAGTCCTGCGGCTGGTCGCGCAGAAAGACCAGGCTGTCCGGCTTGGACTGCTCGGCGCTGTAGCGATAGCCCTGGTAGTCGAATGCCTTAAGGTCATCGGGGTTGCTCAGGCGTTCCTTGATCACGTAGCGGGCCATCAGGCCGCGGGCCTTCTTGGCATAGAAGCTGATGATCTTGTACTGGCCGTTTTTCAGGTCCTTGAACTCGGTATCGATTATCCGGGCGTTGAGGGTCTTGCGCTTGACCGCCGAGAAGTACTCGTTGGAGGCGAGGTTGAGCAGGATGTTGTCACCCTGCTCGGCCATGGCTTCGTTAAGCCACTGGCTGATGCGCTCGCCCCAGAATTCGTAGAGGTTCTTGCCGCGGGCGTTGCTCAGCTTGGTGCCCATTTCCAGCCGGTAGGGTTGCATCAGGTCCAGTGGCCGCAGCACACCGTAGAGGCCGGAGAGCATGCGCAGGTGGCGCTGGGCAAAGTCGAAGTCCGCCTCGTTGAAATCCTCGGCGTTGAGGCCGGTGTACACATCGCCCTTGAAGGCCAGCAGCGCCTGCTTGGCGTTGGCCGGGGTGAACTCCGGAGTCCAGCTGCCATAACGGGCAGCGTTGAGGCCGGCGAGCTTGTCGGACAGGTCCATCAGTTCACTGATCTGCGCCGGGCTCAGTTCGCGCAGGCGCTCGATCAGTTCGCTGGCCTGTCCCAGGTGCGCTGGCAGGGTAAAGCGCGGTGTTACCGGCGGGGTGTCGTAGTCAAGCGTCTTGGCGGGGGAAATCACCAGCAGCATCAGTCGGTCTCCTCTGGACGAGTGGCGATTGTAGTGGTGGCCGGGGGATGGACTCCACCTATGAAGCCGATTGGTGATTCCGGCTGGCGGTAGCGGGGACTGTGCGTCAGGGCGTCTGCGGAGAAGGGGGAAGCGGGACTTTGAAGGTGGCATTACAGCGGGGAGGACTTCCGACTTTAACGACGCAAGGGGGCGCCGCCAAGCGCTATCGGTCAGCTGATGAAAAAAAGCCGGCGGGCCTGAAAAAGACGTTTTTTCTTCATCATTAATGCGTTATTAACAAAGCTAGACCGCCGAAACCTGCATCACAGGTGGCGCGTTTTTCTCGCCTTCTGTGTGCATGGCCGGATAGCACATCCGGTGGGTGGCCTCCCCTGGTGGAGCGCCCTTGGGACGTTTCACCATCCAGTCCAATGAGCTGCTGCCGAGTGGCCGTGGTGCCCCGGACAGCGGTCCTGCAGAGGTGATCGCGATATGGTTGACCATGGACGTTCCAATCCCGGCAAACCGATCCTCTACGTGCTCGACACCAATGTGCTGATTCACGACCCGAATGCCTTGCTGAATTTTCAGGAGCATCACGTGGTCATTCCGATGACCGTGCTGGAGGAACTGGACAAGCTCAAGACCGGCAAGCACACCGTGGCTGCCGAGTGCCGTCAGGCCATCCGCCTGATCGATCAGGTGCTCGGTGGCGCCTCGCCGGAAGAGGTGGAAAGCGGCGTGCCCATCAGTCGCGGCAAGAGCGCGGCCAAGGGCAGCCTGTCGATCCTGATGAACAAGCGTGCCGAGCCGATCACCTGGCTGCCGGAAGACCTCAACGACAACAAGATCATCAACCAGCTGGTGGACCTGCGCAGCCGTCATCCGGGTACCGATGTGGTGCTGGTGACCAAGGACATCAACATGCGCCTGAAGGCGCGCGCCTGCGGCATCTTCGCCGAGGACTACCACACCGACCAGCTGGTGGACGACGTGGCCCTGCTGTCGCGCGGCTACCACACGCTCACGGGCTCGTTCTGGGATAGGGTGAGCAAGGTCGAGACCCGCCAGGGCCACGGCCGTACCTGGCACATGGTGCCGCGCAGCAGTGAGCTGCCGGTGGTGCACATGAATGAATTCATCATCGACGGTCAGGGCTTCGTGGGCTGGGTCAAGGGTGTCACGGACAAGGAGCTGACCATCCTCGACATGCATCAGGAGCCGCTGCTGCATCAGGAGGCCTGGGGACTCAGGCCGCGCGACATCTATCAGTCGCTGGCGCTGTATGCGCTGCTCGATCCGGACATTCACCTGGTCAACCTGTCCGGTGCCGCCGGTTCCGGCAAGACCATCCTGGCGCTGGCTGCTGCCATCGAGCAGACCATGGTCAGCAAACGCTACCGGCGCATCATCGCCACCCGCAGTGTGCAGGGCCTGGATGAGGACATCGGTTTCCTGCCCGGTACCGAGGCGGAGAAGATGGAGCCCTGGCTCGGTGCCATCACCGACAACCTGGAGGCGCTGCATTCGGATGATGAGTCGACCCATGGCAGTGTCGACTACATCCTGCAGAAGGTGCCGCTGCAGTTTAAGTCGCTCAACTACATCCGCGGGCGCAGCTTCCAGCAGAGTCTGATCCTGATCGACGAGTGCCAGAACCTCACCCCGCACCAGATGAAAACCATCATCACCCGCGCCGGCAGCGGCTCCAAGGTGGTCTGCCTGGGCAACCTGGCGCAGATCGATACTCCCTACCTCTCAGCGACCAGCTCCGGTCTGACCTACCTCACCGAACGCTTCAAGGACTTCCCGCACGGTGTGCACATCACCCTGCAAGGGGTGCCGCGCTCTGTGCTGGCCGAGTACGCCGAAGCGCACATGTAAGCCAGCCGGCCGGGCGCACGCAGCGCCCGGCCGCTTTGTCTGATGGGCCATCATTCAGGCCTGCTCACCGCGTGGGCGCGGGTTACAATCGGCTCACCTCTCTTGTTGTGGATACTGCTGTGCTGACCCATCTCGATGCCCAGGGCCGGGCGAATATGGTCGATGTGACCGAGAAGGCCGTGACCGCCCGTGAAGCCACTGCCGAGGCGTGCGTGCGCATGCTGCCGGCAACCCTGCAACTGATTCAGGACGGCGGTCATCCCAAAGGGGATGTGTTTGCCGTGGCGCGGATTGCCGGTATTCAGGCGGCGAAGAAAACCCATGAACTGATTCCGCTGTGCCATCCGTTGCTGCTGACCAGCGTCAAGGTCGAGCTGCAGGCCGAGGGCAGCGACACCGTACGCATTCGCGCCACTTGCCGGCTGGCCGGACAGACCGGCGTAGAGATGGAGGCGCTGACGGCCGCCAGCGTCGCCGCACTGACCATCTACGACATGTGCAAGGCGGTCGACCGCGGCATGACCATCGAGGGCGTGCGTCTGCTGGAAAAGCAGGGCGGCAAGAGCGGCCACTACCGGCGCGAGGAGCAGGCATGATCCATGTGCAGTACTTCGCCCGTTACCGCGAGACGCTGGGTATCGGCGGCGAGCAGTTGGCCTGGCAGGCGGGACTGGCGACCCTGGAGGCACTGCGCGAGCACCTGCTGGCGCGCGGCGGCGTCTGGGCCGTGCTGGCCGAGCAGAACCTGATGTGCGCACGCAATCAGGAACTCTGTGGGCTGGACACCGAACTGGCCGATGGCGATGAGGTGGCCTTCTTCCCCACCGTTACCGGCGGCTGAAAAATTATCCTGAAAGCTACTGCGCGTGTGTGATCTCGAGTTGGGCGGTGCTCGGAATCCTCATGTACTAGCTGTACATTCCGGTTCCTATGCTCCGTCCGCCCCGAGCTGACACCCGCTCGCTACGCTTTGAGGACAATTTTGATGAGCATTCGAGTTCAGGTCGAAACCTTCGATGCCGGTGCCGAGCTCAATCGTCTGCACGCGGCCAATCTGGGCATTGGTGCGGTGGTCAGCTTCGTCGGCTACGTGCGTGATTTCAATGATGGCCAGCCGGTGGCCGGCATGCTGCTTGAGCACTATCCAGGCATGACCGAGAAGGCACTGGCGAAGATCGAGGCCGAGGCCCGCGAGCGCTGGCCGTTGCTGACGGTGGAGATCATCCACCGGGTCGGGGCGCTGGAGCCGGGCGAGCCCATCGTTTTTGTCGGCACCAGCAGCGCCCATCGTCAGGCCGCGTTCGACGCCTGCACCTTCATCATGGATTACCTCAAGACCCGTGCGCCGTTCTGGAAGAAGGAACAGACGCCCGAGGGCGAGCGCTGGGTCGAGGGGCGCGGCAGTGACCAGCAGGCCGCGCAGCGCTGGGAGAAGTCCTGAGGCGTCGCCCGGTCAGATCGCGCCGCTGTTTCTGAGAGCGGCGATCTGCTCGGTGGAATAGCCAAGCCGGCCCAGCACCTGATCGTTGTGCTCGCCCAGTTTGGGCCCCGTCCATTCCACACCGCCCGGCGTTTCCGACAGTTTGGGTACTATGCCCGGCATCTTGAACGGTTTGCCGTCCGGCAGTTTGGCGGCGAGGAACATCTCGCGGGCGAGGAATTGCGGGTCGGCGAACATGTCTTCGGCCGAGTAGATGCGACTGGCCGGCACCTCGGCCCGCAGCAGCGTGGCTTCAACCTCGGCCAGCGGCAGGCTGCCGGCCCAGCGGTCGATAATGCCGTACAGCTCATCGCGACGGGCATCGCGGCCGGCGTTGTCGGCGAGGTCAGGTGCATCGGCCAGATCGTCCCGGCCAATCGCCCGCATGAAGCGCTGGAAGATGGCATCGCCATTGGCGCCGATCTGGATATGTTTGCCGTCGGCGCAGGTGTGGATGGAGGAGGGCGTGATGCCGGGCATGATGTTGCCGGTTCTTTCCCGTATGAATCCGAACACGTCGAACTCCGGCACCATGGACTCCATCATGGCGAAAATCGCCTCGTACAGCGCCACGTCCACCACCTGGCCCTGGCCGCCGTTGACCTCGCGATGGCGCAGCGCCATCAACGCGCCAATCACGCCCCAGAGGGCGGCGATGGAGTCGCCGATGCTGATGCCGGTGCGCACCGGCGGGCGGTCCTCGAAGCCGGTGATGTAACGCAGACCGCCCATGGACTCGCCCACCGCGCCGAAGCCCGGCTGGTCTTTCAGCGGGCCGCTCTGGCCGAAGCCGGACAGGCGCACCATCACCAGCTTCGGGTTCAGTGCGTGCAGCACATCCCAGCCCAGTCCGAGTTTTTCCAGCACGCCGGGGCGGAAGTTCTCGATCAGGATGTCGGCCTCGGCGAGCAGCTTCTTCAGTACCTCGCGGCCTTCGTCATGCTTGAGGTTGAGGGTGATCGACTGCTTGTTGCGCGCCTGCACGAACCACCACAGCGAGGTGCCTTCGTACAGCTTGCGCCACTTGCGCAGCGGGTCGCCGCCATCGGGTGACTCCACCTTGACCACCTCGGCGCCGAATTCGGCGCAGATGCGCGAGGCAAAGGGGCCGGCGATCAGTGTGCCGAGTTCGACCACTTTCAGGCCGGCGAGAGGTTTGCTGGGCGGAGACATACGGGCTTCCATCAGTCTGGCAATGGCCGCGACTCTAACCCGCAGGCGGCCTATCGGGTAGACTGGCGGCCTTTTTCGCCAGCCAAGAAGTCTGCCCATGGCCCTGCAAGCCACGCCCTATAAAGTCGAACTGAACCTCACCGACCTTGACCGCAGTGTTTACGAGAACCTGCGTTTCACCGTGGCCAAACACCCGTCGGAGACCGAGGAGCGTCTGGCCGTGCGCCTGATCGCTTACGCCCTGTTCTATCACGAGCAACTGGCTTTCGGCCGCGGCCTGTCCGATGTCGACGAGCCGGCGCTGTGGGAGAAAAGCCTGGACGACCGCGTGCTGCACTGGATCGAAGTCGGTCAGCCGGATGCCGAGCGCATCACCTGGTGCTCGCGGCGTACCGAGAAGTTCAGCCTGGTGGCCTACGGCAACCTGCGGGTGTGGCAGACCAAGGTGCTCGACACCGTGCGCAGCCTGAAGAACATCAATGTGGTCGGCGTCGAGCAGGAGGGGCTGGCTGACCTGGCCCGCGATCTGCCGCGCTCGATCAGCTGGAGCGTGATGATCAGTGATGGCGAGCTCTTTGTGACCGACGAACGTGGTCAGCACGAGATTCGCCTGGAGTGGCTGGCCGGCGCGCGCTGAGCCCTGTTGTTCCTTCGTGGCCGCCAGCCCCAAGGTGGCCGCCTGATTTGCCTCGCCAGCTCAAGACCCGGATTGCCATGCGTATCGAAAATCGCCCCTTGCCTGCCACCTTGCCCCAGCTGGGCGATCTGCCGCCGCTGCTGACCCGTCTGTATGCCGCCCGAGGTGTGCAGTCGATTGAGGAGCTCGACAAGGGGCTGGCCCGGCTGATTCCGTACCGTCAGCTCAAGGGGATCGAGGCTGCGGTGGCGCTGCTGGTCGAGGCGCTGGAGCAGTGTCAGCGCATCCTCTTTGTCGGTGACTTCGACGCCGATGGCGCTACCGCCAGCTCGGTTGGCGTGCTGGGGCTGCGCATGCTTGGAGCGGCCCATGTTGATTATCTGGTGCCCAACCGCTTCGAGTATGGCTATGGCCTGACCCCGGAGATCGTTGCCGTGGCGCTGCAGCGCCAGCCGGATCTGCTGGTCACCGTGGACAACGGCATTTCCAGTGTCGAAGGCGTGGCGGCAGCCAAGGCGGCCGGGCTCAAGGTGCTGGTCACCGACCATCACCTGCCGGGTGCTGAGCTTCCGGTAGCCGATGCCATCGTCAACCCGAACCAGCCTGGCTGCGAGTTTCCCAGCAAGTCGCTGGCCGGGGTCGGGGTGATCTTCTATGTGCTGCTGGCACTGCGCGCGCGGCTGCGCGAGCTGGACTGGTTTGCTCGTACAGGCCTTGCCGAGCCCAATCTTGCCGAACTACTGGATCTGGTGGCGCTGGGCAGCGTGGCCGACGTGGTGCCGCTGGATGCCAATAACCGCATTTTGGTGCATCAGGGCCTGGCGCGTATTCGCAAGGGATTTGCCCGGCCGGGGCTGAAGGCCATCCTGGAAGTCGCCGGCAAGCAGGCGGCGCGGATTTCCTCGACCGATCTCGGCTTTATTCTCGGTCCGCGGCTGAACGCGGCGGGCCGCTTGGATGACATGAGTCTGGGCATCGAATGTCTGCTGACGGACGATGCGGCGCTGGCCGCCGACATGGCCCAGCAGCTGGATGCGCTGAATCAGGACCGCAAGGCCATCGAGCAGGGCATGCAGCGCGAGGCGCTGGCCCAGCTCAAGGACCTGCCGCTGGACAGCCTGCCGTTCGGCCTGTGCCTGTTCGAGCCGGACTGGCATCAGGGGGTGATCGGTATCCTCGCTTCGCGCCTCAAGGAGCGCTATCACCGCCCGACCATCGCCTTCGCCGATGCGGGGGATGGGCTGCTAAAGGGCTCGGCGCGCTCGATTGCCGGTTTCCATATCCGTGATGCGCTGGACGCGGTGGCCGCCCGCCATCCGGGTCTGATCAGCAAGTTCGGCGGGCATGCCATGGCCGCCGGTCTGTCATTGCCGCAGGAGCACTTCGGCGCCTTTGCCGCGGCCTTCGATGCCGAGGTGCGCCGTCAGTTGCAGGAAGAGGATCTGGCCGGAAGATTGCTGTCTGATGGTCAGCTCGCGGTCGAGGAGTTCAATCTGGAGCTGGCCCGGGCGCTGCGCCATGCCGGGCCCTGGGGCCAGCATTTCCCCGAGCCGCTGTTCCACGGCGTGTTTCAGATCGTCCAGCAGCGCCTGGTCGGTGAAAAGCACCTCAAGCTGACGCTCAGGACCGAATGCGGTAGCCAGACGCTCGATGGCATTGCCTTCAATATCGATCGTGAGCAGTGGCCCAACCCGACGGTGCGCTGGGTCGAGCTGGCCTACAAGCTCGATCTCAACGAGTTTCGCGGGCAGGAAAGCGTGCAGTTGCTGGTGATGCACCTGCAGCCCGGCTGATAGTTTGGTGTAGACCAAATAGGCCTTTGTTTGTGGCAAGCTTGTCCGTCATCGCCTTGGTGCGTTAACGGATAGGGAGCCCGCATGCTGGTCAAGTTCAGTCAAACGCTGTCGTTGATTCTTTTAACTCTCTTGCTGAGTGAGGCGCGAGCCGATGGTGAGGCGCCATTGCGTGCACTGCAGCAGGCGGAGTTGGCCATGTTTCGCGCGGGTACAGATCTGTTCGTGCATCGCGGCGAAGATCGCAGCGCTCCCCAGGCTGCGCTAGTCGAGGCAGATCTCGGTGTGCTGCAGGCAAGCCTTGTCGAGCTCCAGGGTGTACCTGAAGTGCAGGCCCAGCTAGCGGAGCTGATGCCGCTGCAGCAGCGTTTCAGTCAGCGGGTTCGCGAAACCTTGGCCTACGATCCGCTGGATCCTGACTTGCCATGGGAATTCAACTTTGAATTCAGCAAGGTGCAGCGTGAGTTGTGGATGGCGCTGCAAGACCTTCGCGTCAGCTTATTGCAGGTTCAGAAAACGCCTCTCACAACGGATCAGCTGGCTTTATTGGAGCTTCCCTGCAAGGTTCAGGCATTGGCTGAACGCTATGTGGCGCGGGCCTATATTGGTGACATCGAAACTCTGGCGGATCAGCAGCAGTTGTACATCAATCAGGATCTTGATCAGTTGGCGCATGGGATTGATAGCGCGCTGGCAGACCTGGGCGCGCGACTGATCGCAGCGGATCAGCAAGCCAAGCTGAAGCAGGTGAGTATTCGCTGGAAGTTTATTTATGGGCCGTTGCGGGATTACTCAAAGGATATGGCGCCGTTGATGGTTGAGCGCCATTCCCGTGAGATCGTGAAGCAGTTGGGTGAGTTGCAGGCGATTTGAGATTCAGCTGCGGGGTGGCTGAGGGATGCTTAGAGAGCCATCGCTCAGGGCGCGTTCGCGGACTTCGCTCCAGAAGACAATCTGGTTGCTGTCGCTCTTGGCTTTACGCTGGGGCGAGCTGGCGAGGTAGATGCCCTGATCGTTGAAGGCGTAGACCGGTAGCAGGTCGCGCCGTGCCGAGGCTGGCTCGATGCTGTCCTGCAGGCTGTCCAGCAGTTGCGGCTGACTGGTGCCGGGGGCGTAGTAGGCCAGCACCATGTGCGCTTGGTTGTGTTTGAGGTCCTTGACGTACGTCAGGCGCAGGCGTTCGCTGGGAATGCCCATCTGGGTCAGGCCAAAGAACTTGGCAATGGCGTAGTCTTCGCAGTCTCCTTGGCCTCGACTCAGGGCTTCGCTCGGCGTGGCCCAGTAGTCCTTGCTTTGCCACACCTGTTGATCGCTGGCGTAGGTCAGGGCGCGATTGATAAAACGATTGACCTGCTCAAGCTTCTGCTGCTCATCCAGCCCCTGACCATGTTTGATCAGGTTATGCCAGCTGTCTAAACGTCCTGATGCAATGGATTGTTCCAGGTCGATTTGCCCATTGCCGGCATGAGCCAGCTTGCCGCCATCGGGTAGAGCAAAAACAATCGCCATCACCAGAGGCAGGTAGTGCCGGTGACGTCGAGCGGGTTTGCATGTGTGCTTCGATGCGGTCAAGACTGCAGCCCTGTTATCGTTATGTCGGGACTCGACCCAGGCGCGCTGGCCTGAATGTCAAATTTTTAGCAGTTTGTTCCTTGGCGCCAGTGCTGATTGCAAGAAGTGTGCGCAACTCGCCAAAAAGCGCTGTGCGATTTGAGTGGGGTGCAGTCAGTGCGTCCGGGCGACGCAAGGTGCTGTCAGGGCGTGTGCTGCGGCTGCCAGGTGCTGGCAACTTCGGTATACTCGCGGGCTTTTCACAAAGTTTTGCCTGAGAGCGCTGCCCGCCATGGAAATCAATCCGATCCTCAACAGCATCAAGGACCTGTCCGAACGCACCCAGACCATTCGGGGGTATCTTTGACTACGATCACAAGCATGATCGTCTGGTCGAAGTAAACCGCGAGCTGGAAGACGCCAGCGTCTGGAACAAGCCCGAGTACGCGCAGAGCCTGGGCCGCGAGCGCGCGATGCTGGCGCAGATCGTCGAAACCATCGATGACCTGACCGGCAGCCTGGCTGATTCCCGCGACCTGCTGGAAATGGCCGCCGAAGAGAACGATGAAGGTGCTGTGAACGACATCGTTGCCGAAGTCGAGCGCCTGCGCGAAATCCTCGAGAAGCTGGAGTTCCGCCGCATGTTCAGCGGCGAGATGGATCAGAACAACTGCTACCTGGACATCCAGGCCGGTTCCGGCGGCACCGAGGCTCAGGACTGGGCCAACATCCTGCTGCGCATGTACCTGCGCTGGGCCGACAAGCGCGGCTTCGACGCCGAGATCGTCGAACTGTCCGAGGGCGAAGTGGCCGGCATCAAGAGTGCCACCGTGCATGTGCGCGGCGAATATGCCTTCGGCTGGTTGCGCACCGAGATCGGCGTGCACCGTCTGGTGCGCAAGAGTCCGTTCGACTCCGGTAACCGTCGCCACACCTCGTTCTCTGCGGTGTTCGCCTCGCCGGAAATCGATGACAACATCGATATCGAGATCAACCCGGCCGATCTGCGCATCGACACCTATCGCTCCTCAGGTGCCGGTGGTCAGCACGTTAACACCACCGACTCGGCAGTGCGGATCACCCACGTGCCGACCAATACTGTGGTGAGCTGCCAGAACCAGCGCTCCCAGCACGCCAACAAGGACACCGCCATGAAGATGCTGCGGGCCAAGTTGTACGAGCTGGAAATGATGAAGCGCAACGCGGCGGCCCAGGCTCTGGAAGAAACCAAGTCGGACATCGGCTGGGGGCACCAGATCCGTTCCTACGTGCTCGATGACTCGCGCATCAAGGATCTGCGTACTGGCGTCGAACGTAGTGATTGCCAGAAGGTGCTCGATGGCGACCTCGATGGCTACCTCGAGGCCAGCCTGAAACAGGGCCTGTGATACGCACACGCGGTGGTGGGCACTGACCCGCTGCCGCCAGTAACCTTTCTGATTTTGACGCCAGGCAGATAGACCACCATGAGCGAACAACCGCTGAACGAGCACGCGATCCACGAGGAAGAGAACAAGCTGATTGCCCAGCGCAAGGAAAAACTTGCCGCCGTGCGCGAGCAGGGCAATGCCTTCCCCAATGACTTCCGTCGTGACAACTACTGCGCCGACCTGCAGAAGACCTACGCCGACAAGACCAAGGAAGAGCTGGAAGCTGCAGCCATTCCGGTCAAGGTTGCCGGTCGCCTGATGCTCAACCGCGGCGCGTTCATGGTCCTGCAGGACATGACCGGTCGCATTCAGGTCTACGTCAACCGCAAGACCCTGCCGGCCGAGACGCTGGAAGCGGTGAAAACCTGGGACCTGGGCGATATCCTCGCCGCCGAAGGCACCCTGGCCCGTTCCGGCAAGGGCGATCTGTACGTGGAAATGACCAACGTGCGCCTGCTGACCAAGTCGCTGCGCCCGCTGCCGGACAAGTTCCACGGCCTGACCGATACCGAGCAGCGCTACCGTCAGCGCTATGTCGACCTGATCATGAACGAGGAGGTGCGCGAGACCTTCCGCGTGCGTTCCCAGGTGATCGCCCATATTCGTCAGTTCCTCCGCGAGCGTGATTTCCTCGAAGTGGAAACGCCGATGCTGCAGACCATTCCGGGTGGTGCCGCGGCCAAGCCGTTCGAGACCCACCACAACGCGCTGGACATGCCGATGTTCCTGCGTATTGCCCCGGAGCTGTACCTCAAGCGTCTTGTGGTCGGTGGTTTCGAGCGTGTCTTCGAGATCAACCGCAACTTCCGTAACGAGGGCGTGTCGACCCGGCACAACCCCGAGTTCACCATGCTCGAGTTCTACCAGGCGTATGCCGATTACGAAGACAACATGGACCTGACCGAGGAGCTGTTCCGCGAACTGGCTCAGGCCGTGCTGGGCACCACCGATGTGCCCTATGGCGACAAGGTGTTCCACTTCGGCGAGCCTTTTGCGCGTCTGTCGGTGTTCGACTCGATCCTCAAGTACAACCCGGACATCACCGCCGAAGACCTCAACGATGTCGAGAAGGCCCGTGCCATCGCCAAGAAGGCCGGTGCCAAGCTGCTTGGCCATGAGGGCCTGGGCAAGCTGCAGGTGATGATTTTCGAGGAACTGGTCGAGCACAAGCTGGAGCAGCCGCACTTCATTACCGAGTACCCCTTCGAGGTGTCGCCGCTGGCGCGTCGTAACGACAAGAACCCGAACGTCACCGATCGTTTCGAGCTGTTCATCGGCGGTCGCGAAATTGCCAACGCCTACTCCGAGCTCAACGATGCCGAAGACCAGGCCGAACGCTTCCATGCCCAGGTGGCTGACAAGGATGCCGGCGACGACGAAGCCATGCATTTTGATGCCGACTTCGTGCGGGCCCTGGAATACGGCATGCCGCCAACCGCCGGTGAGGGCATCGGTATCGACCGTCTGGTCATGCTGCTGACCAATTCGCCGTCGATCCGCGACGTGATTCTGTTCCCGCACATGCGCCCGGAAGTCTGAATCGACTGATGCAGAAGCCGCCTTCGGGCGGCTTTTTCTTGCCGGAAATGTGAGCTTACATAGCGCCAGTGTCACTGTTTGCTAGGTTTGAGATACAAGCGGTGCTTTTAGCACTGATGTACAAATGAGGTTCCCGTGTCTCCCAAGTCCATGAATCAACCCGAGACGGCCGCCCAGGTAGCCAGTGCGGTTGCCGAGAGTGTCCAGTATCAGGGCCGTAAGGCCAGCCGGCAGGGCAGTGAACTGCGCCGTCAGAATATTCTCGAAGCCGCCCTGCGCCTGATCGTGCGCGACGGCGTGCGTGCCGTGCGGCACCGGGCGGTGGCGGCCGAAGCGGATGTGCCGCTGTCTGCCACCACCTATTACTTCAAGGACATTAATGACCTGATCACCGACGCCTTCGCGCTTTTCGTCGAACGCAGTGCCGAAGGGCAGGCCAGGTTCTGGGGCAGCATGGAGGAAGAGCTGCAGCGCATGGCCGAGCGCCTCAAACGTGATGTCAAGGAGCGCCGGGCGGTGACCGATGAGATGGTCGAGCTGGCCATCCTCTATGTTCAGCGCCAGCTGCAGGACAACCGCGAGCAACTGCTGGCCGAGCAGGCCTTCCGTCAGGAGGCCCTGCTCAATCCCGGTCTGCGCGAACTGGCTCTTGCGCACCGGCAGATTCTTTCCCAGGGGGCCGCGCACTTTTTCTCGGTGCTGGGCTCGGTGGAGCCCGAGGGTGATGCCACACTGTTGACGGCATTGATTCTGCAGATGGAATATCAGGGACTGCTGGATGGCGTGGAGCAGCTGGATGTGGCTGCCATGCGCATGCAACTGCGCCGTTATCTGTACCTGGCCATGGGGCTTTGATGGCGATCTGACATAATTCTGTTACATGTCCAGACTAGGGTGTGCGGTTTTCTGCTGTCGGGCTCACAGGCGCCTGACGGCTTTCATCACAAGGAGAGCGTAATGAAAGTCTGGCGTGTACTGGTCGCCTTGTCCTTCCTGCTGCTGAGTGGTTGCCTGGTCAGCTTCAAGGACCCCATTCCGCCGAATGAGGCCGCGCCCATTCCGCTGTTGGGTGAGTGGACGCGCACCGATGAGTGGGGCGATCAGCTGTTCCTCGATATCACCCGCGCCGGCAACAATCAGTACAAGGCGCTGGCCTATGTCGGCAGCCCGGAAAACCTCAAGAGCCATGAGGAGTATGGCTTTACTGTTGTCCATCACGGGCGTCGTTGGTACCTCTCGGCCGGCCTGCCCAAGGTGCTGGGCGGCAATTTTGCCATCGCGGGCTTCGAGCTGACCAAAGACGGCGAGCTGGTGCTGTACAACCTCGATGTCGACCGCATTCTGCAGGAACTGGAGGCCGGTGGTCTGCAGGGCGAAGTGGTGGACACCCCGCACGGTGACGGCGCGCTGATCAACAGCTCGCTGGAGCAGGTGTTGGGCTACCTGGATGACCCGGCCAATTCCGACGTATTCGTCGAAGTGGCGCGCTACCAGCGCGCCGGCGAGTGAGGCTGCGATGACCCGGCGCAAGACCAGCGAGGATTATCACCAGATCATTCGCGCCCTGTCCGACCGTATCGTCGCCGCGCAGACGCCAATCCGCGTGCTGGATGCGATCAAGTGGGATGACGGTGTGCGTCAGGCCTTCATCCGTGGCAAGGGACGGAAGATGCCGGTGGTCGACCGTGCCTATTACGAAGGCCGGCCGCTGGCCTTCGATTCGGCCGCGAAGAAGCTGGAATTCCAGAATATCGAGCGCGATATCACCCGCCAGCTCGGTCAGTTCAACCCGGTCGGGCAGATCATGCGGCGCATGTGCAAGGAATACCGCATGGTGATCCGCATGCTCGAGGCACGCGGCACCGAGGATTTCGGCCTGATCTCTCAGGAGCTTTACGGCGCGGCCTCGGATGCCTTCCATGCCGGTGATCCGACCCTGGCTGATCTGGGCCTGATGCTATCGGACTACCTGAACAACATCGCCAACCGCGGCGACCTCAAGGATGAAGCCAAGACTCTCACTGCACCGCAGGCCGTCGAATTGCTGCAGGCGCGGCTGGCCGGAGTGTTCGGTGACGAGACTGTGCGCGTGTTCCCGTCCGACGGCATCGTGGCGGATGCGGCGGCCGGCGCCGACTACATCAAGATCCGCCAGGACGCTATGTTCAATGAGCGGGACGTGCGCGCGCTGGAAGTGCATGAAGGTCTGGTGCATGTTGGTACCACGCTCAACGGACTGAATCAGCCGATCTGTACCTTTCTGGCCAAGGGGCCGCCCTCGTCAACCGTTACCCAGGAGGGGCTGGCGATCCTGATGGAGGTGATTGCCTTTGCCTCCTACCCGACCCGCCTGCGCAAGCTGACCAACCGCACCCGTGCCATCCATATGGCCGAGGAGGGCGCCGATTTCCTGCAGGTGTACGAGTTCTACCGCGAGCAGGGCTTCACCCTTGAGGACAGCTACAGCAACGCCAGCCGTGCCTTCCGTGGTTCGTTGCCGAACGGGCTGCCCTTCACCAAGGACCTGTCCTACCTCAAGGGCTTCATCCTGATCTACAACTACATCCAGCTGGCGGTGCGCAAGGGCAAGCTGGAGCAGATCCCCCTGCTGTTCTGCGGCAAGACCACCCTGGAAGACATGCGCACCCTGCGTCAGCTGGTCGACGAGGGGCTGGTGGCGCCACCCAAGTACCTGCCGCCGCAGTTTCGCGACCTCAACGCGCTGTCGGCCTGGATGTGTTTCTCCAACTTCCTCAACCACCTCAGCCTGGATCGCATCGAAGCGGACTACGCGAATATTCTCTGACTCGGGTCGGGCTTCGCTGCGCTCTACTGCAACCTGCAGGCCTGTAACGAGTCGTAGGTTGGGTTGAGTCGCGCCGCGACGAAGCCCAACGCCGCCAGCCAAGGAGCCCAGCATGCCCAGCCATCAACTCGACTACGAAATCCTCGGCGCATCGGCGCAGACCGTGGAAATCATCCTCGACCCCGGCGAGACGGTGATCGCCGAGGCCGGTGTGATGAATTACATGACCGAGGGCATCCGTTTCGAAGCGCGTATGGGCGACGGTTCCGAGGGCGGGGTACTGGGCAAACTATGGGGCATGGGCAAACGCCTGATGACCGGTGAATCGCTGTTCATGACCCATTTCAGCAATGCCGGTGCCGGGCGTGCGCGGGTCGGTTTTGCCGCTCCCTATCCTGGCAGCGTGGTGCCGGTCATGCTCAGCGAGGTTGGTGGTTCGCTGATCTGTCAGAAAGATGCGTTTCTCTGCGCCGCCTATGGCACGCAGATCGGCATCAGTTTCAACAAGCGTATTGGTGCCGGCTTCTTCGGTGGTGAGGGTTTTATCCTGCAGAAACTCGAAGGCGACGGACTGGCCTTTGTGCATGCCGGTGGCACGGTGATCCGCAAGGAACTGAACAACGAGACCCTTCGTCTGGATACCGGCTGTCTGGTGGCTTTCACCAGTGGCATCGACTACGACATCGGCCTGGCCGGTGGCCTCAAGAGCATGCTGTTCGGCGGCGAGGGCATCCTTCTGGCCACGCTCAAGGGCACCGGCACGGTATGGATCCAGAGCCTGCCGTTTTCCCGTCTGGCCGAGCGTATCTACGACGCTACCGTCAAGGCGCGTGAGGAAGTCCGCGCCGGCGGCCAGTAATGCGTGCGCTGCTTCTGGCGGCTCTGTTGCTGGTGCAGGGCTGCAGCAGCCTGCTGTTTTACCCGCAGCCTGGCCTGCCCATCACACCGGCCAAGGCGGGCCTCGCCTATCGCGATATCTCGCTGACGGCTGCCGACGGTACGCGCCTGCATGCCTGGTGGCTGCCGGCCAAGGCCGGCGTGCCGGTGAAGGGTACCGTGCTGCACCTGCATGGCAATGGCGGCAATCTGGCCTGGCACCTTGGGGGCAGTTACTGGTTGCCGGAACAGGGCTACCAGGTGCTGCTGCTGGATTACCGCGGCTATGGTCTGTCCGCCGGCGAGCCAGACCTGCCGGCGGTGTATGAGGACATCGAGGCCGCTTTTGCCTGGCTTGAAAAGGCGCCGGACGTGCAGGGCAAGCCGCTGGTGGTGCTCGGGCAGAGTCTGGGCGGGGCTTTGGCCTGCCACTACCTGGCGGAGCATCCGCAGCGCCGGGCCCAGGTTCAGGCGCTGGTACTCGATGGCGTGCCGGCCAGTTACCGGGGCGTGGCCCGGCACATGCTGGCGGGCAGCTGGCTGACCTGGCCGCTGCAGGCGCCGCTGGCCGCACTGGTGCCGGATGATGACAGCGCCCTGCAGGCCATGCCGCAGCTTGAGGGGTTGCCCAAACTGATCTACCACAGCCTGGATGATCAGGTGGTGCCTCTTGCCAACGGCGTGCAGCTGTATCAGGCTGCGCCACCGCCACGGGTGCTCCAGCCGACCCGTGGTGAGCATGTGCAGACCTTCAACGAGCCCGTGTGGCGTGAAGTGCTGCTGCGCTTTCTCGATGACCCGCACGGTTTCACTGGCTTGCGGCGTCTGGCAGAAGCGCCCGCACCCGAGAATCCCCAGCCCTGAAAACCTTTATGCAGTAAGAACGCCATGAGCCAAGAACGCGATGTTATTCCCCTGATCCTTACCGGCCTGGGCACCATTGTGGTGACCGTGCTGACCCTCTGGTACTACGGCTATGTGCATTTCGCCAAGGAGGAGGATGCTCTGCTGCTGGCCGACTTCACCATGCTCAAGAGCATTCCGGGTGAGGACTACAAACTATCCCTGAAGCCGGCCAAGCAGGTCGCCCAGTGCATCGACGGCGTACTGGTGCTGTTTGATACCGAGCAGAAGGGCCTTTCCGGCGTGCTGGTCGATAACCGCAAGCAGGCCGTGCGTTGCGCCGGGCAGGAAGTGCCGCAGGCGGTCAAACCCTGAGCCGTTAGCCGCCGTTCTCGCGCATGGCCTGCCGGTGCTTGTGGGGCAGCGCGAGAAAGCGCGGTGTGGCGCCAATGTCCTCGTATTGCGGATCGCCCTGTTCGTCGATGGCGATCACCCGGCTGCCCTTGACATAGGGGAAGCTCGCCGCCAGTTCCTCCAGCGCCGCCCCCACCAGTTCGCCCAGTAGCTCCTCGGCGCTGCGCAGCGGATACATCTCCGTCAGTGCCGCCAGGCGCGCACTGGCCTCCGGGTCCAGACGCAGCTGATAGCGTGTGGGCGCCAGTTGTTCGGTGGCATGGCTCTGCCAGTGCCGGGCAAGTTCGCGAATCTTCATATATACCTCGATACAGGCCTTTCTCAGCGCAGGCTGCTTGTTTGCGCGGGGCTGTATTACCAGCCTAGTTCGCCCTATGGCGGCAGGCGGGCGGACTGACCAGCGTGCTGGCTTGTCGTTATCAGCGAGGTGATGACTCATGGCGGAAATCGATCCACGCTTGCGCGAGGATGTGCACCTGTTGGGCGAGTTGCTCGGTGAGGCCATTGCAACCCAGTTCGGCGCCGAGTTCGTGGCCGAAATCGAGCGCATCCGCAAGGGCGCCAAGGCTGCCCGGCGTGGTTCGAGCGAGGGCAGCGAGCAGCTGCACAGCAGTCTGGCCAATTTGGAAGAGGACGAACTGCTGCCGGTGGCCCGGGCCTTCGGTCAGTTCCTCAACCTGGCCAATATCGCCGAGCAGCACCACAGCATTCGCCGCCGCCGTGCGCAGGACCCGCTGCCCTTTCCGAACCGTGCGCTGGGTGAGCTGCTGCAGCGCCTGTTGACGGGCGGGCACAGTGCTGAGGCCCTGGCCCGGCAGCTCGCCCGGCTGGATATCGAGCTGGTGCTGACCGCCCATCCCACCGAGGTGGCGCGGCGTACGCTGATCCAGAAATACGATGGCATTGCCGCCGCCCTGGCTGACAAGGATCACGCCGATCTTTTGCCCGATGAACGCGAGCAGCTCCTGCAGCGCCTGCGTCGGCTGATTGCCGAGGCTTGGCATACCGACGAGATTCGCCGCAGCCGACCGACACCGGTGGATGAAGCCAAGTGGGGCTTTGCGGTGATCGAGCATTCGCTGTGGCAGGCGCTGCCAGACTTTCTCCGCCATGTAGACGGGCAGTTGCAGGCCGCCACCGGCTTGCGCCTGCCCCTGTCCGCCGCGCCGGTACGTTTTGCCAGCTGGATGGGTGGTGACCGCGACGGCAATCCGAATGTCACGGCGACG
Organism: Pseudomonas sp. HAR-UPW-AIA-41; assembly: GCF_002304225.1. GTDB lineage: Bacteria > Pseudomonadota > Gammaproteobacteria > Pseudomonadales > Pseudomonadaceae > Aquipseudomonas. Next base: position 526,106 of record NZ_NSLB01000002.1, on the reverse strand, counting down.
GTGACCCGCGAGGTGTTGCTGCTGGCGCGCTGGATGGCGGCCGATCTGTATCTGCGTGATATCGAACAGCTGGCGGCTGATCTCTCGATGCAGGCAGCGAGCAAGGAGTTGCGGGCGCTCAGCGAGGAGTCTGCCGAGCCCTATCGCTTTGTGCTAAAACAGCTGCGCGAGCGTCTGCGTGCCACCCGGCGCTGGGCCGAGCAGGCGCTGGAGCATGATGTGGCACCGGGGCCACTGGTGCTGGTCGACAATCTTGAACTGCTGGAGCCGCTGGAGCTGTGTTACCACTCGCTGCATGAGTGCGGTCTGGGTGTGATCGCCGAAGGCAATTTGCTCGATACCATTCGCCGGGCGGCTACCTTTGGTCTGTTTCTGCAGCGTCTGGATATTCGTCAGGACTCCAGCCGGCATGCGGCGGCCCTGGACGAAATCACCGACTATCTGGGGCTGGGACATTACACCGAGTGGGATGAGCCCACCCGGGTGGCTTTTCTCCAGCGCGAACTGGACAGCCGCCGGCCGCTGTTGCCGTCAACCCATCGGCCCTCCGCGGACACCGCCGAAGTGCTGGCGACCTGTCGTGTGGTGGCGCAGGCGCCGGCGGCCAGCATCGGTTCCTACGTGATCTCCATGGCGGGCGCCGCTTCCGATGTGCTGGCGGTACAACTGCTGCTGAAAGAGGCCGGCGTGCAGCGTTCGCTGCGGGTGGTGCCGCTGTTCGAGACGCTGGCCGATCTGGACAATGCTGCGCCGACGCTGATGCAGCTGCTGGCATTGCCGGGCTATCGCGCCCGCCTGCAGGGGCCGCAGGAAGTGATGATCGGTTATTCCGATTCGGCCAAGGATGCCGGTACCACGGCGGCCGCCTGGGCTCAGTACCGGGCGCAGGAGCGGCTGGTGGCCATCTGCGCCGCCGAGGGCATCGAGTTGCTGCTGTTTCACGGGCGTGGCGGCTCTATCGGTCGCGGTGGTGCGCCGGCCCATGCGGCGATTCTGTCGCAGCCGCCGGGCTCGGTGGCCGGTCGCTTCCGCACCACCGAGCAGGGCGAGATGATTCGCTTCAAGTTCGGCCTGCCGGCACTGGCCGAGCAGAACCTCAATCTGTACCTGGCGGCCGTGCTGGAGGCGACACTGCTGCCGCCTCCGGCGCCCCAACCCGCATGGCGCGAAGCCATGGACCGTCTGGCGGCCGATGGCGTTGCGGCTTACCGCGCGGTGGTGCGTGAGCATCCGCAGTTCGTCGAGTATTTCCGTCAGGCCACGCCCGAGCAGGAGCTGGGTCGTCTGCCGCTGGGCAGCCGGCCGGCCAAGCGCCGCGAGGGGGGCGTGGATAGCCTGCGGGCTATTCCGTGGATCTTCGCCTGGACCCAGACGCGCCTGATGCTGCCGGCCTGGCTGGGTTGGGAAACGGCCTTGCAGCAGGCGCTGGCCCGCGGTGAGCAGGCGCTGCTGAGCGAGATGCGCGCGCACTGGCCGTTCTTCCGTACCCGCATCGATATGCTGGAGATGGTGCTGGCCAAGGCCGACGCCGGTATTGCCGGCCTATACGACCTGCGCCTGGTGAGTGATGAGCTGCGACCGCTGGGGCAACATCTTCGCGACTTATTGTCGCAGTCGGTGGCTGTGGTGCTGGGTCTGACTGGTCAGTCGCAGCTGCTTTCGCACAGTCCGGAGACGCGCGAATCGATCAGTGTGCGTGATGCTTATCTGGATCCGCTGCATCTGCTGCAAGTCGAGCTGCTGGCCCGTTCCAGAGCCTTCGCCGGTACTGTGCCGGCGTCGCTGGAGCAGGCGTTGCTGGTCTCGGTGGCGGGCATTGCGGCAGGGCTGCGCAATACCGGCTAGGCTGGCACAGATGCGACTTTCGGCGGCTTGTCTGGCCACCGGGTGCTGTGTATGGTGGTCACCTTTTTTCAGCAATGCGACATGCGCCGCTGAACCTATTTCCGCAGATTGGCCCGCCGCGGCGAATCTCACCCCGATTTACACCAGCTTGAGGAGTTAGACATGCGCGTGATCCTGCTCGGGGCGCCCGGTGCCGGCAAAGGTACCCAGGCTCGCTTCATTACCGAGAAGTTCGGCATTCCGCAGATTTCCACGGGCGACATGCTGCGCGCAGCGGTCAAGGCCGGCACTCCGCTGGGCCTGCAGGTCAAAGACGTGATGGCCAGCGGTGGTCTGGTTTCCGATGACCTGATCATTGCCCTGATCAAGGAACGCCTGACCCAGCCGGATTGCGCTAACGGTTTCCTGTTCGACGGTTTCCCGCGCACCATTCCTCAGGCAGAAGCCCTGCAGCAGGCCGGTGTGGCACTGGATGCGGTGCTGGAAATCGCCGTGGAAGACGAGGAAATCGTTCAGCGTATTTCCGGCCGTCGCGTTCATGAGGCCTCCGGTCGTGTCTACCACGTCATCCACAACGCACCGAAAGTGGCTGGCAAGGATGATGTGACTGGTGAAGACCTGATCCAGCGTCCGGACGACAGCGAAGAAACCGTGCGCAAGCGTCTGGCGCTCTACCATGAGCAGACCAAGCCGCTGGTCGACTTCTACTCCAAGCTGTCTGCCGCCACTGGCTCGCCCAAGTGCAGCAAGGTGGAAGGTGTGGGTTCGGTGGAAGAAATCACTGCCAAGGTACTGGCCGCGCTCAGCTGAGTTCGCCCGTGCTTCAGCCAACGGCCCGCTTGCGGGCCGTTGGCGTTTCCGCGTGGCGGATAATCCCGCCAAACAGCCGGCTTGCCGGGTTAAAATCGGCGCCTTTCCCTGCCGCTGCCCCGATATGAGCACTTTCACATGACCACTCTGCTGGCCCTGGATACCGCCACCGAAGCCTGTTCCGTTGCCCTGTTGCATGACGGGCGCGTGTACAGCCATTACGAGGTGATTCCACGCCTGCATGCCCAGCGCCTGCTGCCAATGATCCAGCAACTGCTCGGTGAGGCCGGTGTTGCCCTGAGTGCGCTGGATGGCATCGCCTTCGGCCGCGGGCCGGGTGCCTTCACCGGCGTGCGCATTGCCATCGGTGTGGTTCAGGGCCTGGCGTTTGCCCTCGAGCGTCCGGTACTGCCGATCTCCGATCTGGCTGTACTGGCGCAGCGTGCCCACCGCGAACAGGGCGCTGAACGCGTGGCGGTAGCCATCGATGCGCGGATGGATGAGGTCTACTGGGGCTGCTACGCCCTGGATGAGGGGGAAATGCGTCTGTGTGGCACTGAGGCGGTACTGCTTCCCGAGCGCGCCGAGCTGCCGCGTCAGGCGCAGCCGGCTGACTGGTTTGCCGCCGGAACCGGCTGGGGCACCTTTGCCGGTCGCCTGCCGCAAGGGCTGGCCGGTAGTGCACCAGCTCTGCTGCCGCATGCCGAGGATCTGCTGGCGCTGGCACTGCCGGCCTGGCGGCGTGGCGAGGCGGTGGCGGCCGAGCAGGCTCAGCCGGTTTACTTGCGTGATAATGTGGCGACGCCCAAGGCGCCGCGCTAGGCCTGTGAGGTTGGCCGGCTGTCATCTGCCGATTGTCAGTCGTGCGTGCCTTGACTAGATTTTCCTGACCACCCCGAGGTTGTTATAACCGTCATGCGTATCGACTCGCCACTGCAAGGCTACAGCGCCGAACGCAGCCCCCGTCCCGGGGCGGCGAGTACGGCCCTGCGCGAGAGTCAGCGCGAGGTGGAGCTGCGCGGCGATGTACCGGCCAGTCCGTCCGCCAGTCAGGGTTTCGAGGCACTCCCGCAGCCCCGTAAGGTGCAGGCCAGCACTGCCGGCAGTGAGAACCTGCCCGCGCGCAGCCAGGCTTATGCCTACCAGCAGCCGGTTGGCGGCCGGGTAGGCCAGGCGCTGGCCAGTTACACCAGCACCGCCAATCTGGTACGCGATACCGATGCGCCGGAAGTGCTCGGGCTCGATCTGTACGCCTGATGCTGCCGTATTTTCTTGGCTGCCCGTCGTGGAGCGAGGCCGCCTGGCGCGGTTCGCTGTATCCCGCCGACATGCCGGCAGCGGCGAGCCTGGCGACCTACTGTCAGGTCTTCAATGCGGTCGAGGGCAACACCACCTTCTATGCCCGCCCGGCGCCGGCGACCCTGTCGCGCTGGGCCGGGCAGATGCCTGCGCACTTTCATTTCTGCGCCAAGCTACCGCGCGAGATCAGTCACAGCCTGAGCCTGTTCGAGCAGGACGCAGCTCTTGCCGATTTCCTGCAATTGCTTGCGCCGCTGGGCGAACGGGTGGCTCCGTTGTGGCTGCAACTGCCGGCCAGTTTCGGTCCTTCACGTCTGAGCGAGCTGGCGTACTTGCTGGAGCAGCTGGGCGCCCGGCCGGTGGCGGTCGAGGTGCGCCATGCGCAGTTCTTCGACCGTGGCGAGTCCGAGCGAGCGCTTAACCGGCTGCTGCTGGAGCGCGGCGTCGAGCGTATCTGTCTGGATTCACGGGCGCTGTTCAGTTGCACGGATGACAGTCCGGCCATCCGCCATGCCCAGAGCAAGAAGCCGCGCCTGCCGCTGCGCCCGGCGGCATTCAGCGAGTTCCCCCAGTTGCGCTTCATCGGCCATCCGCTGCTGGAGGCCAGTCTGCCGTTTCTGCAGCCCTGGCTGGACAAGGTCGCGCAGTGGATAGAGGCGGACAAGCAGCCACACGTGTTCCTGCATACCCCGGATAACCACCGCGCCCCGGAACTGGCCTGCCTGTTTCATCGGCAGCTGCAGCAGCGCTTGCCGGGCCTGGTGGATTTGCCCGAGCTGCCGGGAGCGCGGCAAGATCAGCTGGCGCTGCTATAGCCGTCGGCTAAGTGCCTGCTAGCGCTGGGCCAGCAACAGGTCGGCAGCCAGCCCCTGGCGGCCGTCGCTGAAATTGAAACTGCCCAGTTGGGCGATGCGGTCGTAGGCGCCCAGCGCCAGGTCGGTGTCGCGGCTGTTCAGGCTGATACTGCTGACCCCCGCCTGTTGCAGACTGATCTGCTGCTGTTGGCCGCCCTGGCTGAAACGCAGCAGGCTGAGGCGGCTGAACACCGCATCCAGTTGGTCGATCTGGCCGTCGCGGTTGTCGTCGTAGCGGGCCAGTTCGGCAAAGCCGTTGGCGGCGCCGTTCTGGTCACCGAACAGCTCGCGGCCGTCGTCGATGCGGCCGTTGCCATTGCGGTCGAGGGCGAGCAGGGCATCGTCGCCAGCCGGGGCGCTGATCCGATCGCGGCGTCCATCGGCATCCAGATCGAAGCTCACAGCGTCCAGAAGACCACGGGTGCGCAGGCCGTTGCTGGCCAGGTCGAGCACCAGCGGGTCGCTCTGCTTGGGCGGCTCGCTGCTGACATTCAGCTCCAGAGAGCGTTGCTCCAGGGTTTGTTCTGCCCGCACCACTGCCTCGGTGGCGGCGGCCGGCAGTTCTCCGTCCAGACTGACGCTGGCCGCCTCGGCGCTTTCGACGGCGACGGGCTCCACCGGCTCGGCATCCGGCATCAGGGTACGGCGCAAGATCTGGTAGTCGATAGATTCGGCAACGGCCTGATCCAGGCTGCTCTGCAGGTCGCGCGCCGGACTTGCCTGGGTGCTGCGCGGGGCGTGAGTGACATCAAACATGGCGTGTCCTGCTGGTGGCTCTGGCACAATTGCGCCGCATTGGTCTGGTCATCGGCTGGGCATGGCTTTTTTTGAGTGTTTTTTGAGCAGATGGCAGAGATGAGCGACGAACGGCAGGCGGCTTCGCTGCGCATGGATTCCCTGGCGCCCCAGCACGATCAGGCGGCCCGGCAATGGGCGCTGCGCCTGGGGCTGAGACTGCAGGGCGAGGCCGATTTCGCCCTGCAGCTGGGCGAGGCCGGCCTGCAGCTACTGGAACTCGGCCCTGGGGCGCCGGGTCCGGTACGGGTGGACTTTGTCGAGGGCGCGGTGGCACACCGGCGCCAGTTTGGCGGTGGCAGTGGGCAGATGATCGCCAAGGCCGTGGGGGTGCAGTCCGGTGTGCGGCCGGCGGTGCTGGATGCCACGGCCGGTCTCGGTCGCGATGCCTTCGTGCTGGCCAGTCTGGGCTGCGAGATGACTCTGATCGAGCGCCAACCGCTGATCGCCGCCCTGCTCGAAGACGGCCTGGCCCGCGCTCAGCGTGATGCCGAGGTGGCGCCGATTGCCGCGCGCATGCGCCTGTTGTGCGGCAATGCCATCGCGCTGATGCAGCAGTGGCAGGGCGAGGCGCCGCAGGTGATCTACCTTGACCCCATGTTTCCCCATCGCGACAAGAGCGCGCTGGTGAAGAAGGAGATGCGCCTGTTCCGGCCCTTTGTCGGTGATGATCTGGATGCCCCGGAGTTACTGTCGGCCGCCCTGCAACTGGCCAGCCACCGGGTGGTGGTCAAGCGCCCGCGCAAGGCGCCGGCCATCGAAGGCAGCAAGCCGGGCTATGTGCTGGAGGGTAAATCCAGTCGTTACGACATCTACCCGAAGAAGGCGCTCAAGGCCTGATCAGGGGCCGGTGCGGTAAGCGCGCAGGAACAGCTGCACAACCTCGGCCACATGGCTGGCCTCTTCCTCGGCGGTCGGTGCGTTGCAGCAGCCCACCAGCAGGCGGAAATTGCAGCCGCCCTTGAGCAGGCTGAGGAAGTGCTCGGCGGCGTTGTGTGGGTTGTCGATGCGCAACTTGCCCTGACTGTCGGCCTTGCGCAGCAGGCCTTCGAGTTCATGCAGCACGCGCTGCGGGCCGGCGTTGAAGAACAGCTGGCCGAGAGTCGGGTCGGTGGTGGCCAGGGTCACCATGACCCGCAGCAGCTCGATGGATTCGCGGCTGTTGACCAGCTGTACGAAGCCGCGACCGATATTCAGCAGCACCTTTTCCAGTGACGCGCCGTCCGGCAGGTCGAAGAACAGCTCGGGCAGCTGCTCCTCGCACTTGGACTTCACCGCGGCCGAGAACAGCGTCTCCTTGTCGGTGAAGTGGTTGTACACCGTCAGCTTGGAAACCCCGGCTTCAGCGGCGATGGCGTCCATACTGCTGCCTTCATAGCCATTGCGCATGAACAGGGTTTTTGCCGCTTCGAGGATGGCCAATCGCTTGGCTTGATCCTTCGGACGACCCGGGCCGGTACTCGGCAATCTTTTGTCAGACATTTTCTAGGAAATACTGGACTGGTGAGTTTGCTATTTTTACTATACCCGGCAGTATAAATATTCAAAACCTTGTTTGTGAAAAGGTCACCATCATGTTGCGTCGAGCCTTGCCTGTTGCCCTGCCGTTTCTCCTGATTGCCAGTCTGACCGCCTGTGGCGGCGGCGATAAAGTCGAGCCCCCTGCACGTCCGGCGCTGGTGGTGCAGCCGATTCCGGCAGGGGATGCGGTGGACACCTACCCGGGCGAGGTGCGTGCGCGGCTGGAGCCGGAACTGGCTTTCCGCATTGCCGGCAAGATCAGCAAGCGTCTGGTCGAAGTGGGCGAGCGCGTGAAGAAGGACCAGCCGCTGGCCGAGCTGGACCCCGAGGACGTCCGTCTGCAGCTGGAGGCCATCCGTGCGCAGGTCGCCGCCGCTGAGGCCAACCTGCAACTGGTGCGTGCCGAGCGCGACCGTTACAAGACGCTGCTGGCCCGGCAGATGGTCAGCCGCTCGCAGTATGACAATGCCGAAAACCTCTACCGCGCCGGCGAGGCACGCCTAAAGCAGGTCAGGGCCGAATACAACGTTGCCAGTAATCAGGCCGGTTATGCCGTGCTGCGCGCCTCGCAGAATGGCGTGATTGCTGCTCGCAAGGCCGAGGTCGGTCAGGTAGTGGCTGCCGGTCAGCAGGTGTTCACCCTGGCCGCCGATGGTGACCGCGAGGTGGTGATCAGCCTGCCGGAGCATGCCATCGAGCGCTTCAAGATCGGCCAGGTGGTAGCGGTTGAACTCTGGTCGCAGCCGGGCAAGCGCTATGCTGGGCTGGTTCGTGAACTGTCGCCTGCCGCTGACCCGTTGTCGCGGACCTTCGCTGCCCGTGTCGCCTTCAGCGAGGCCAAGGTACCGGCCGAGCTGGGCCAGAGCGCGCGGGTGTTCATCCGCTCCGGTGAACATGTGCCGCTGTCGGTGCCGCTGTCGGCGCTGACCGCCGAGAAGGGCCAGCCCTACGTCTGGGTGGTGGATCCGAAAACCTCCAGTCTCAAGCGCGTGATGGTGAAGGTCGGAGCCTATGGCGAAGAGCGCGTGCCGGTGCTGGAAGGTCTGAGCCCAGGCGACTGGGTGGTCGCCGCCGGTGTCCAGGTGCTGCGTGAAGGGCAGAAGGTGCGTCCGGTTGACCGCGACAACCGCAACGTCCAACTGGTTGCCGGGGAGTAAGGCTCGTGGGCTTCAACCTTTCCGCCTGGGCGCTCAAAAACCGCCAGATCGTCCTGTACCTCATGATCCTCCTGGGCATCATCGGGGCCATTTCCTATACCAAGCTGGGCCAGAGCGAAGACCCGCCCTTTACCTTCAAGGCCATGGTGATCAAGACCAACTGGCCGGGCGCCAGTGCCGAGGAAGTCTCGCGGCAGATCACCGAACGCATCGAGAAGAAGCTGATGGAGACCGGCGACTTCGACAAGATCGTCTCCTTCTCCCGTCCGGGTGAGTCCCAGGTGACCTTCATCGCCCGTGACTCGATGCACTCCAACGAGATTCCGGACCTCTGGTATCAGGTGCGCAAGAAGGTCAGCGACATCCGCCATACCTTGCCTCAGGGTATCCAGGGGCCGTTCTTCAATGACGAATTCGGCACCACCTTCGGCAATATCTACGCTCTCACCGGCGAAGGTTTCGACTATGCGGTGATGAAGGACTACGCCGACCGGGTGCAGCTGCAGCTGCAGCGGGTCAAGGACGTCGGCAAGGTCGAGCTGATTGGCTTGCAGGACGAGAAGGTGTGGATCGAGCTGTCCAACGTCAAGGCGGCCACTCTCGGTCTGCCCATGGCGGCGGTGCAGAAGGCGCTGGAGGAGCAGAACGCGGTGGCGTCTGCCGGCTTCTTCGAAACTCCCTCGGACCGCGTGCGGCTGCGGGTGAGTGGCAGCTTCAAGACCGTCGAGGAAATCCGCGAGTTCCCCATCCGCGTCGGTGACCGCACCTTCCGTCTGGCCGATGTGGCCGAGGTGAGCCGCAGCTTCAACGATCCGCCCGCGCCGCGCATGCGCTTCATGGGCCAGGATGCCATCGGCATTGCCGTGTCGATGAAGACCGGCGGCGACATTCTGGTGCTGGGTGAAGCCCTGGAAGCCGAGTTCGCCCGCCTGCAGGAAAACCTGCCGGCCGGTCTGCAGCTGCGCAAGGTTTCCGACCAGCCGGCGGCGGTGAAAACCGGTGTTGGCGAGTTTGTCCGCGTGCTCACTGAAGCCCTGATCATCGTGCTGCTGGTGAGCTTCTTCTCCCTGGGCATGCGCACCGGTCTGGTGGTGGCGCTGTCGATTCCGCTGGTGCTGGCGATGACTTTTGCCGCCATGCATTACTTCGGCATCGGTCTGCACAAGATATCCCTGGGCGCGCTGGTGCTGGCGCTGGGCCTGCTGGTGGACGACGCGATCATTGCCGTGGAGATGATGGCAATCAAGATGGAGCAGGGCTACGACCGCCTCAAGGCGGCCAGTTATGCCTGGACCAGCACGGCCTTCCCCATGCTCACCGGCACCCTGATTACCGCCGCCGGCTTCCTGCCGATTGCCACCGCGCAGTCCGGCACCGGCGAGTACACCCGCTCGATCTTCCAGGTAGTGACCATTGCCCTGGTGGTGTCGTGGATCGCTGCCGTGGTCTTCGTTCCCTATCTGGGGGACCGCCTGCTGCCGGATCTGGCCAAGCTGCACGCGGCCAAGCACGGTCATGGTCAGGACCCTTACGGCACGCCGTTCTACCGCCGCGTGCGCGAGGTCGTGGAGTGGTGCGTGCGCCGTCGCCGTCTGGTGATCATGCTCACCGTGGGGGCTTTCATTGCCTCGGTGCTGCTGTTCCGCTTCGTGCCGCAACAGTTCTTCCCGGCTTCCGGGCGTCTGGAGATCATGGTCGACCTCAAACTCAATGAGGGCGCCTCGCTCAAGGCCACCGAGGCTCAGGTGGCGCGCCTGGAGAAAATGCTCCAGGAGCATGAGGGTATCGACAACTACGTGGCCTACGTGGGAACCGGTTCGCCGCGCTTCTACCTGCCGCTAGACCAGCAGTTGCCGGCCGCCAGCTTTGCCCAGTTCGTGGTGCTGACCAAGAGCATCAAGGACCGTGAAGCGGTGCGCGAGTGGCTGATCGGCGTGATGGGCGAGCAGTTCCCGAGCTTGCGTTCGCGGGTGTCGCGTCTGGAGAACGGCCCGCCCGTGGGCTATCCGGTGCAGTTCCGTGTGTCCGGCGAGCACATCGATGAAGTCCGCGCGCTGGCCCGTCAGGTGGCCGACAAGGTGCGTGACAACCCTCATGTGGTGAACGTGCACCTGGACTGGGAAGAGCCGAGCAAGGTGGTGCGTCTGAACATCGATCAGGACCGTGCCCGCGCCCTGGGCGTGAGCACCGCCAACCTGTCGCAGTTCCTGCAGAGCTCGCTTTCCGGTCAGGTGGTCAGCCAGTTCCGTGAAGGTAACGAACTGATCGACATCCAGTTGCGCGGCACCGTGCGCGAGCGTCAGGAGCTGGGCCTGCTGCCGAGCCTGGCGGTGCCGACCGATAACGGCAAGAGTGTGGCGCTGTCGCAGGTGGCCACTCTCGAGTACGGCTTCGAGGAAGGCATCATCTGGCACCGCAATCGTCTGCCCAATGTGACGGTGCGCGCCGATATCTACGACAAGGCGCTGCCGGCCAGTGTGGTGCAGCAGATCATGCCGACCCTAGAGCCGATCCGCGCCCAGCTGCCGGATGGCTACCTGCTGGACGTCGGCGGCACCGTGGAGGATTCGTCGCGTGGACAGAAATCCGTCAATGCCGGTGTACCGCTGTTCATCGTGGTGGTGCTGACGCTGCTGATGCTGCAGCTCAAGAGCTTCTCGCGCACGGCCATGGTGTTCGTCACCGCGCCGCTGGGCCTGATCGGCGTGACCCTGTTCCTCCTGGTGTTCCAGCAGCCGTTCGGCTTTGTGGCCATGCTCGGCACCATCGCCCTGGCGGGGATGATCATGCGCAACTCGGTGATTCTGGTCGACCAGATCGAGCAGGATATCGCCAGCGGTCTGGATCGCTGGCACGCCATCATCGAAGCCACCGTGCGGCGTTTCCGCCCGATCGTGCTGACCGCTCTGGCCGCCGTGCTGGCGATGATCCCGCTGTCGCGCAGCGTGTTCTTCGGCCCGATGGCAGTGGCCATCATGGGTGGCCTGATCGTCGCTACTGCACTGACCCTGCTGTTCCTGCCGGCGCTCTATGCGGCGTGGTTCCGGGTCAAGGAAGTGGAGCGCTGATCGCTCCGGCATAAAAAAGCCCGGCCTAGGCCGGGCTTTTTTATGGGTAGCGCTTACAGCGCGCCAAATACCTTCTTGGCCAGGCTGGTAGCGGCGCCGGCCGGGTTTTCACGGATGCCGGCCTCCTGCTCGGCGATGATCGCAAACAGGCCGTTCAGCGCCTGCTCGGTGACATAGCCTTCGACATTGGCGCTCTTGGCATCGAGCACGCCGAGGCTGGCGGCCTGGCCGGCGAGGGCGTTGTATTGCTGGGCGACGCCGACCTTGGCGGTAGCCTGCTTGACGATGGGCAGGAACTTGGCGCGGATCTGCTCGCGGCTGGTCTTGTTCAGGTACTGGGTGGCGGCATCATTCGGGCCGCTGAGGATGCCCTTGGCGTCCTGCACGCTCATCTGTTTGACCGCGTCGATGAGGATGGCCTGGGCCTGCGGCACGGCCGCCTCGGCAGCCAGGTTCATGCTGGTTTCCAGCTGTTCGACCTGCTTGCCCATACCCATCATCTTCAGGGCGCTGGTGGCCTGGCCGAGCTTGCCGGGCAGCTCGATGCGCACATCCGGGTCGTTGCTGAAACCGCCGGGTTTGCCCAGTTGCTGCACGGCGAGTTTGGCGCCCTGGCTGAGGGCATCCTTGAGGCCGCCGGTGGCGTCCTGCTGGCTGAGATCGGCCAGCGACAGGGCGTGGCTGGCGCCGGCAAACAGCAGGCCGGCGGCGAGGAGAGTGAGTTTGCGCATGACGATTCCTTCGAGGTGGCAGTAAGGGGTTAGCGAGCCGGGTCGAGCCTGATGCGCAGCGGTTGATCGCTGCCGTCGAGCTTGACGCCGTAATGCTGGGTGCTGATGAACAGCTGGCGGCCATCCAGCTCGATCCGCGCGCTGACGCTGTAACGGTGGCGTGGGTCAACCTGCTGCGGGTTGTAGTCGAGCCGGAAGGGCAGAGGCACCTGGCCGTTCACCGGCCCCTGCTGGCGGGCCAGCTCGATGGAGGGAGCATCGGCCAGGGCAACGTCCTGCAGGGTGACGCTCAGCACGGCCTGCGGTGGCAGGGCCATGCGCTGCAGGTAGAACACCTCGCCTGTGACGCTGGCGGTGGGCGCCTGGCTGGCGCAGGCACTGAGCAGGCCGGCGGCCAGCAAGGGGGCGGCAAAGAAAGCGAGCAGACGGTTCATCGGGCATCCTTGTTGGGGTGTGCCGGATTGGACCGGCTTCACCCCGACAAAGTGCCACAGTCAGTCGTTTTTGGCAGCCTGTTCGGCAGGCCCTTCCACCGTGACCTGCTGGATCGACAGGCGCACTTCGGCCGGCAGCACGCGCTGCGCGGCGCCTTCGACCAGCTCGCCCAGCCCTTCGTGGTAGCCGAGCTTGCCGGCTTCGTCCTGGGCAAGCACCTTCTGCTCCAGCAGGCTCTGGATGAAGTGGCGGAACAGGCTCTTGTCGAAGAACTCCGGCGCGTTCAGGCCATGCAGGATCGACAGGCGCTGGGCCATGACCGTGCACAGATTTTCCAGCTCCTCGGCGCTCAGCTGGTTCTGCCCCTGCTTGAGCAGCAGGGCGATGGCCATGTAGAAGCGCTGCAGGGTCTGCACGATGGTGTTGGACAGCAGGCTGAGCAGGACAAACTGTCGCGAGCTGAGCTCCGGGCGCACGTAGCTGTCGCCGTCGCGGGTCAGCAGGCCCAGTTCGACGAAGCTGGCCAGCCACTGATCGACCACGCCATCGAGTTCTTCCAGCTTCCAGCGCATGAACAGCTCGGACTGCAGGTACGGATACAGGGCGCGGGTAAAGCGCAGCAGCTGGGTCCGGCTGATCCGCGCGGTGTTGTGGAAGAAGCTCGCCAGCAGCGCCGGCAGGGCGAAGATGTGCAGGATGTTGTTGCGGTAGTAGGTCATCAGCACCGCGTTCTGCTCGTCCAGATAGAGGATGCGGCCGAGGGCATCCTGCTGTTCGGAGACCAGCTTGAGACTCTTCACATATTCGATCAGTTCGGCCGCGTTGCCCTGTGGCAGGGTGGCATAGGGCGAGTAGGGCACCTGGCGCAGCAGGGCGAGGAACAGGTCGAGAACGCGCAGCAGGGCCTGTTCGTCCAGCGCCAGGCGGCTGGTGGAAAGCAGGGCCAGGGCCACCAGGTTGGCCGGATTGACCGCCGCAGCGTCGTTGAGGTGGCGGGCCACTTCGTCGGCCAGGCGGTTGCTGGCCTGGCTCAGCCAGGCCGGGCGGGCCATCGGGTCGGCCTGCGGTGTGCGCCAGTCCGGTTGTTCGCGGTCGAGGAATTCGGCCAGCTTGATCGGCTCGCCGAAATTCACCGAGACCTTGCCAAAACGCTGCTTGAGGGCGCTGAGCACCTTGAACAGATCCAGCAGCGACTCCTTCTTCTTGGTCGCGCCGCGCAGTTCGCCGAGGTAGGTGCGGCCTTCGAATACGCGCTCGTAACCGATGTAGACGGGCACGAAGACGATCGGCAGGCGCGAGTCGCGGGCAAAGCTGCGCAGGGTGATGGCCAGCATGCCGGTCTTGGGCTGCAGCATGCGCCCGGTGCGCGAACGGCCACCCTCGACGAAATACTCCACCGGGAAACCACGGGTGAAGAGGGTGTGCAGGTATTCGTTGAATACCGCGGTGTAAAGCGGGTTGCCTTTGAAGGTGCGGCGCATGAAGAAGGCACCGCCGCGGCGCAGGATGCCGCCGACAATCGGCATGTTGAGGTTGATCCCGGCGGCGATGTGCGGCGGGGTCAGGCCATTGGTGAACAGCAGGTAGGACAGCACCAGATAGTCGATGTGGCTGCGGTGGCAGGGCACATAGATGACCTCATGGCCGTGCGCGGCTTCCTGCACACCGGCAATGTTGTTGACCTGGATGCCCTCGTAGAGCTTGTTCCAGAACCAGGAGAGAACGACCTCAAGGAAGCGGATTACCGGGTAGGAATAGTCCGAGGCGATCTCGTTGGCGTACTTGAGCGCCAGGGCTTCGGCTTTGGCCTGATCCAGCTTGGGTTCGCGGGTCAGCTCCTCGGCAATTGCCGCCTTCACGCCCGGCGCATGCACCAGACCCTTGACCAGGGTGCGGCGGTGCGAGAGGTCGGGGCCGATCACCGCCGTCTTCTGGTTGCGGAAGTGCACCCGCAGAATGCGCTGGACCATGCGCAGGGTGCGCTCGCCGTCCTTCTTCTGGTCGACCAGTTCGCGCAGTTGGATGGGCTCGGCGAACTGCACGCGGGTCTTGCGGCCCAGCACCAGAATGCGGAACAGCTTGCGCAGACGCCCGGTCACGCCCCAGCTGTCGGCGAACAGCAGCTTCCACGGGCTCGATTCGCTGTCCGGCGACAGGCCCCAGAACACGCTGACCGGGATGATCTGCGCCTCGGCCTCGCTGTTCAGCTCCAGCGACTGCACCAGACGCTGCAGGGTCGGCGAGATGCCGCGCTTGTCCTGACCGCCGAACCAGCCGGGGGCCGGAGTCAGGTAGAAGAAGGCCATGGGCTCTTCGCGGCCGCTGATCGGCATCGGCAGTACTGGGCGTGGCAGGCCGGCCTTGCGGCACTCGGCATCGACCACCGCCAGGTCGCTGGCCGAAGGCTGCTGCAGCACGTAGAACACCGGTCGGGCCGGGTCGATCTTCAGCGTGAAGGACGACTGGTTGATGGTTTCGGAACGCACAAAGGGCGCCATCAGGCGGCGCAGGGTACCGAAGGCAAGGCGACGAAGCGGGGAGCGGGTCATACGAATTCTGATCTGGATAGCCGAAGCTCAGGGGCGCTAAGTGTGCCGGATTCGCCGCTTGCCCGCAAAACGCAGCTAACTGTCTGAATTTACGGTTTTCTTTTGCAACTTTTACAGGCTGCAAGTGTCTTGCATAGCCGCCGCCCGTGCTCATATAGTCCGGCGGCGTTGAATCCCAGGTCGCGCGGCCATGCAGGCGGTGCGGCGGGTTATCCGGAGTGGCGAGAGACCATGATCGAAATAACAAATCTGACCAAGCGATTTGCTCAGCACACTGCGGTGGACAGCCTGTCCTTCCGCGTCGAGCGCGGCGAGGTGCTGGGCTTCCTCGGCCCCAACGGCGCCGGCAAGTCCACCACCATGAAAATGCTCACCGGCTTCCTGGCCCCGACTTCCGGCAGCGCCAGCGTGCTCGGCTTCGATATCCAGAAACAGACCCTCAAGGCTCAGCAGCAGATCGGTTATCTGCCTGAAGGCGCGCCCTGCTATGGCGACATGACGGTCCGCGGCTTCCTCGAATTCATCGCCGAGGTCCGTGGTTTCCGCGGTGCCGAGAAGCGCGAGAAGGTGCTCAGCGCGGCGGCCAAGGTCGAGCTGGAAGCGGTGCTGGAACAGAGCATCGAGACCCTGTCCAAGGGCTTCAAGCGCCGTGTCGGTCTGGCCCAGGCGATCCTCCATGATCCGCAGGTACTGATTCTCGACGAGCCGACCGACGGCCTGGACCCGAACCAGAAACATCAGGTTCGCCAGCTGATCCAGGGCCTGGCCAAGGACAAGATCGTCATCATCTCCACCCATATCCTCGAGGAAGTCTCGGCCGTCTGCACCCGCGCGGTGATCATTGCTGGCGGCAAACTGGTGGCCGACGGCACGCCGTTCGAGCTGGAAAGCCGTTCGCGTTACCACCAGGCGGTGACCCTGGTCGGTGCCGATGCTCTCGACGAAGCGGCGCTGGCTGCACTGCCGGGCGTGGCAGGGGTCGAGCGCAACGAGCGCGAGCACAGCCTGACCGTGCTGGCCCAGCCGGGCGCGGTGATCTTCAGCGCGGTCAACGAGCTGATCCGCGAGCGCGGCTGGTCGATCAAGGAGCTGGACGTCGAACGCGGACGTCTGGATGAAGTGTTCCGCACGCTGACCCGGGGAGCGGCGCAATGAAACAGTTGTCGGTGATCTTCAAGCGCGAGCTGGGCAGTTACTTCGCCACTCCGCTGGCTTATGTGTTTATCGTGATCTTCCTGGTGCTTTCCGGGGTGTTCACCTTCTATCTGGGCGGCTTCTTCGAGCGTAACCAGGCCGATCTGCAGCCGTTCTTCAACTTCCACCCCTGGCTCTACCTGTTCCTGGTGCCGGCCATTGCCATGCGCCTGTGGGCGGAGGAGCGCAAGTCCGGCTCCATCGAGCTGCTGATGACCCTGCCGATCACCCGCTTCGAAGCGGTTACCGGCAAGTTCCTCGCTGCCTGGGTGTTCGCCGGCATTGCGCTGCTGCTGACCTTCCCGATGATCATCACGGTCAACTACCTCGGTCAGCCGGACAACGGCGCCATCTTCACCGGTTATCTGGGCAGCTGGCTGATGGCCGGCGGTTTCCTGGCCATCGGTTCGTGCATGTCGGCGCTGGCCAAGAACCAGGTGATTGCCTTCATCCTCGCCGTGGTGGTGAGCTTCCTGTTCATCGTCAGCGGCTTCCCGCTGGTGCTGGATGCCTTCAGCGCCTGGGCACCGCAACTGGTGCTGGATGCGATTGCCTCGCTGAGCTTCCTGACCCGCTTCGAAGCCATCAGCAAGGGCGTGATCGACCTGCGCGACCTGCTGTATTTCGTCACCCTGATTGCCGCCTGGCTGGCTGCCACCGCGGTGGTGGTTGATCTGAAGAAGGCTGACTGACCATGAAGAAACTGATGTATTCCAGTGCCGGGCTGCTGCTGATCGCCCTGGCCTTTCTTGCCTTCAACAGCTTCAGCGCGCTGACCCTGACCGGCGCGCGTCTGGACCTGACCGAGCAGAAGCTCTACACCATCTCCGACGGCACCAAACAGATTCTTGGCGAACTGAAGGAACCGGTGGAGCTGTACTTCTTCTATTCGGACAAGACCGCCCGTGATCTGGTAGGCCTGCGCAACTACGCCAAGCGCGTGGAAGAACTGCTCAAGGCCTACGAACAGGTGGCCGACGGCAAGCTGAAGCTGCATATCGTCGACCCCGAGCCGTTCTCCGAGGACGAGGACAAGGCCGCCGAGTTCGGTCTGCAGGCGATTCCGCTGCGTGAAGGCGGCGACTCGATCTACTTCGGTCTGGCCGGTACCAATGCGGCCAAGGACAGCCAGATCATCCCGTTCTTCCAGCTCGATCAGGAGGAGTTCCTCGAGTACGAGCTGAGCCGCCTGATTCAGGGCCTGGCCAATCCGCAGCGGCCGGTGGTCGGTCTGCTCTCGGGTCTGCAGGTCAATGGCGGCTTCGACATGATGCAGCGCCAGCCGACCCCGCCGTGGATGGTGATGGAGCAGATCCGTCAGCTGTTCAAGGTTGAGACTCTCAAGGCCGATATCGACCAGATTCCGGAGAAAGTCTCGGTGCTGCTGCTGATTCATCCCAAGCACTTGCCCGAGCAGACGCTGTACGCCATCGATCAGTTCGTTCTGCGTGGCGGCAAGCTGCTGGCCTTCGTCGACCCGTTCAGCGAAGCCGACACCGGCATGGGCATGCCGGGCGAGGCGCCGGACAAGGCTTCCGATCTGGAGCCGCTGTTCAAGGCCTGGGGCCTGCGTCTGGTGCCGGGCAAGGTGCTGGGCGACCACTCCTACGCCATGTCCGTGGGCATTGGTCAGGAGCAGCGCCCGGTGCGCCACGTGGCCTGGCTAAACCTGCCCAAGCGTGCTCTGGACCAGAGTGACGTGATCACCAGCGCGCTGGAAAACGTCACCCTGGCCACACCGGGTATTCTGGAACCGCTGGAAGGTGCCAAGACCAAGCTGGTGCCGCTGCTGCAGAGCTCTGAATACGCCATGCCCTTTGACGCCAACCGCTTTGGCATGCTGGCCAACCCGGAAGAACTGCTGCGCGACCTCAACCCGACGGGTGAGCGCTATACCCTGGCGGCCCGAATCAGCGGCCCGGCGGCTTCGGCCTTCCCCGAGGGCATCGAGGGTCGCAAGGATGGTCTGAAGCAGGCCGACGGCATCAACGTGGTGGTGGTGGCCGATACCGACCTGCTGACCGACCGCATGTGGGTGCAGGTGCAGGACTTCTTTGGTCAGCGTCTGCCGCAGCCCTGGGCGGACAACGCCGGCCTGGCGATCAACGCGCTGGATAACCTGTCCGGCAGCGAGGCCCTGATCAGCGTGCGTTCGCGTGGTCGCTTCACCCGTCCGTTCGAGGTGGTGGAGAACCTGCAGCGCGAGGCCGAGGTGAAGTTCCGCGAGAGCGAGGAAGTGCTGCAGAAGCGCCTGGCCGACACCGAGCAGAAACTGGCCGAACTGCAGAAGAATGACGATCCGGCCAAGAGCCTGGAGCTGACGCCCGAGCAGCAGGCCACCCTGCAGCAGTTCGTGCAGGAGAAGCTGCGCATCCGCAAGGAGCTGCGTGAGGTGCGTTACCAGCTCAATGCCGATATCGAGGAGCTGGGCCGTGTGCTCAAGCTGGCCAACGTGGCGCTGGTACCGTTGCTGCTGACCTTCGGCGTGTTGCTGCTGTGGCTGTGGCGCCGTCGCCGCGCTTAAGCCGGCAACGTGCCTGAGAAAAGGGGCGAAGATGCAAATCTTCGCCCCTTTTCTTTGCCTGGCAGAAAAACCTGCAGGCCACGCCAGCTGTGCTCTTGGCGGTTTTTGCAGGGGCTTTTCAGCGGGCTGCTGCTCTCCCTATACTCGGCCTGCGACACCGCTGGCTAGCTGTGCTGGCGATCGGAGGACAACAACAAGAATGCTTTTGCCCCGTGGCTCCGGGCTATCCGGGCGAGGCAGAACCTGATCAATTTCGTAGTGGAGATGGCCAATGGCTGAGCGTGAAGTCGGCACCGTGAAATGGTTCAACGATGCCAAGGGGTACGGGTTTATCCAGCGCAGTACCGGTGCCGATGTGTTCGTGCACTTCCGCGCGATTCGCGGGGACGGTCACCGCACGCTGAACGAAGGCCAGCAGGTCGAGTTCGCCGTGACCGAAGGCCAGAAGGGCCTGCAGGCCGAAGACGTGGCCAAGCTCTGAGCCATTGCCAGCTCCAGAAAAAGCCCCGCTGTGCGGGGCTTTTTTATTGCGGAATCAGGCAAAGGGCTTGATCGCCACCTTGAGCACGCCGTCGCGCTGGCGGGCGAACAGGTCATAGGCGTCGACGATATTGTCCAGCGCGAACTGGTGGGTCACCAGCGAGCCGAGGTCGACGCGCCCGGAGGCGACGATGTTGATCAGGCGGCGCATGCGCTCCTTGCCGCCGGGGCAGAGCGAGGTGACGATCTTGTTGTCGCCCAGACCTGCGTGGAAGGCGCCCAGCGGAATGGTCAGGTCGCTGGAATAGACGCCCAAGCTGGAAAGGGTGCCGCCTGGCTTGAGCACGCGCAGGGCGTTCTCGAAGGTGCTCTGCAGGCCGAGTGCCTCGATGGCGGCATCCACACCGCGGCCGCCGGTCAGGCGAAGGATTTCCTCGACCACGTCGACCTTGTTGAAGTTGAGGGTAACGTCGGCGCCCATTTGCCGGGCGATCTCCAGGCGCGCATCAACGCCGTCGATGGCGATGATGTTGCTGGCGCCGCGCAGCTTCGCGCCGGCGGTGGCGCACAGGCCGATCGGGCCTTGGGCAAATACCGCGACGACGTCGCCGATCTTGATGTTGGCGGCCTCGGCTCCGGCAAAACCGGTGGACATGATGTCCGGGCACATCAGCACCTGTTCGTCGCTCAGGGCATCCGGCACGGGCGCCAGGTTGGCCTGAGCATCCGGTACCAGCACGTATTCGGCCTGGGTGCCGTCGATGGTGTTGCCGAAGCGCCAGCCACCCATCGGCTTGTAGCCGTGGCAGCTGCAACCGCCGTCCTGGGCCGGATGGCCGTCCTGACAGGCGTAGGAGGTGAAGCTGGGGCAGATGGCGCCGGCAATGACGCGCTGGCCTTCCTGATAGCCCTGCACGTTACTGCCGAGTTTTTCGATGATGCCCACCGGCTCATGGCCCACGGTCAGGCCGGTGGCCACCGGGTATTCACCCTTGAGGATGTGCACATCGGTACCGCAGATGGTGGTTGTGGTGATGCGCAGCAGGGCGTCGTTGGGGCCGACCGGCGGGATCGGCTTGTCCACCAGTTCGATGCGGCCGGGGGCAATGAAGGCGGCGGCTTTCATCATGGTCATGGCGAGCTCCCTGTTCTGGCCGGCCATAGGCTCGGCATCGGCATCGGCATCGGCATCGGCATAGCCCAGCGGTGACTGGGCAGTCTGCTGATGATGCGCGGCCTTAGCGCAGGCAGGCCTGATTCAGGTCAAGGGAGCAGCGGTGACTGGCGTGGGGTCAGGCGGTGCGCCAGGTGATCTCGCTGACGCCTTCGCTGGTGACGCGCAGCCATCGGTCGGCGGCTTCGTCGCTTTCGTCCTCGTCCCAGCCGCCGATGGCGCAGCGCACTTCCACGCCAAGGGCGGCGCAGGCCGCCTCGGCGCAGTCACGGTCGGTGGCCCAGGGGGTGGCATCGCTCTCCAGCAGCAGGCTGTGCCACTTGCCCACGGCTTTCGGCAGCCAGGTGACGGGAATCCCGCCGGCTCTGGTCTTGAAGGTCTGGCCACGTGGTTGCCATTCGCCGCAGTCACCCAGAGCCGCGGTCAGCCAGGCGCTGATGGCGTCCAGCTCGGCGTCCTTGAGGTAAATCTCGATATCGGGTTGGCGCATGGCTCAGTCCTGGGCGGGGGAGGAGGTGTTGACGATCCAATCGTAGCGTACCGCGACCGTGACTTCGAAGGCCTTGGCCAGCACCTGTTCGCGGCGTTCGGCATTCACCCGCCAGCCGTGCGGGGTCATCGACAGCAGATCTTCGCGGGCCTGGCGGCTGTCCAGTGGCAGGCGGAAGCTCAGTTGTTCACTGTGGGCCAGGCTGAGTCCGGGGGGCAGGTCGGCCAGGTGCTTGTCGTCCTGATACTCGCGCACCTCGTCATAGAGCTTTTCACGCAGCTCCAGCAGGTGGTCGCGTGCTGGCCCCAGACGCAGGATGCCGCCGCCTGTGCGCAGCACGCGGGTAGCCTCGTTCCAGTCGATGGGGCTGAAAACGCTGGCGATCAGGTCCAGACTGGCCGTTTCCAGCGGCAGGCGGGCCATGCTGGCGACCATCCAGGTCAGCTGTGGAGCCAGGCGTGCGGCGCGCTTGACCGCTTCCTTGGAAATATCCAGCGCGTAGCCCTCGGCATCGGGCAGGGCCTGAGCCAGACGGGCACTGTAGAAACCTTCGCCGCAGCCGATGTCGAGCCAGGCGCCTGGGGTGCGCTCGCCGGCAAGTTCGGCCAGCCGCTCGGCCAGTGGCGCGTAGTGGCCGGCACCGAGAAAGCGCCGGCGTGCTTCGACCATGGCGGCGTTGTCGCCCGGGTCCAGGCTCTTCTTGTGCTGTACCGGCAGCAGGTTGTAGTAGCCCTGGCGCGCGCGGTCGAAGCTGTGCCGGTTGGCGCAGGCCAGGCCGTTATCGGCGCTGGCGAGCGGTGCCTGGCAGATCGGACAGATCAGACTCATGCGAGCAGTTTCACCAGGGTCTGGTAGTAGATCTCGGTCAGCAGGTCGAGGTCGCTGGCCAGGATGCGCTCGTTGATCTGGTGGATGGTGGCGTTGACCGGGCCCAGCTCGACCACCTGGGTGCCCAGGGTGGCGATAAAGCGGCCGTCCGATGTGCCGCCGGAAGTCGAAGGCTCGGTCTCGCGGCCGGTGACGGCCTTGATACTGGCGGCTACGGCGTCGAGCAGTTCGCCCGGCTGGGTCAGGAAGGGCAGGCCGGACAGGGCCCAGTCCAGGCTGTAGTCCAGTCCGTGCTTGTCGAGGATGGCGGTGACGCGCTGCTGCAGACCTTCGACGGTGGACTCGGTGGAGAAGCGGAAGTTGAACACCGCCTTCAGTTCACCCGGAATCACGTTGGTGGCGCCGGTGCCGGAATTGAGGTTGGACACCTGGAAGCTGGTCGGCGGGAAGTAGGCGTTGCCGTTGTCCCAGTGCTCGGCGGCGAGTTCGGCCAGAGCCGGCGCGGCCAGGTGGATCGGGTTCTTCGCCAGGTGCGGGTAGGCCACGTGGCCCTGTTTGCCGCGTACGGTCAGGGTGCAGCCCAGCGAGCCGCGGCGGCCGTTCTTGACCACGTCGCCGACCAAGGTAGTGCTGGACGGCTCACCGACAATGCACCAGTCCAGACGCTCGTTGCGCTCGCGCAGGCGCTCGACCACCGCCTTGGTGCCGTGCTGGGCCGGGCCTTCCTCGTCGCTGGTGATCAGAAAGGCGATGGCGCCCTTGTGGTCCGGATGGTCGGCGACGAAGCGCTCCACCGCGATGATCATCGATGCCAGGCTGCCCTTCATGTCTGCCGCGCCGCGGCCGCAGAGCATGCCGTCGGCATCGATGCGCACGTCGAACGGCTGGTACTGCCAAGATTCCAGCGGGCCGGTCGGTACCACGTCGGTATGGCCGGCAAAGCACAGCACCGGACCGTCAGTGCCCAAAGTGCCGCTGCGCTTGGCCCAGAAGTTCTCCACTTCCTCGATGCGCATGCGTTCGACGGCAAAGCCGGCGTCGCCCAGGCGGCGCATCATCAGCTCCTGGCAGCCTTCGTCCACGGGGGTTACCGAGGGACGGCGAATCAGGTCGCAGGCCAGCTCCAGGGTCGGGGAAAGAGTGGTCATGGAGAAGCTCCGGGTGAAAAGAACGGCGGAAAAAGGGCGGATATCTTAAAGCAAAACGGCGGCGCAGGGTCTGTGGACGCCGGGCCGCCGTTGTGCGCTGCAGTGGCTTACTGCGGGGCAGCTGGCTTGGGCATCGACGACAGCAGGGCCATGATCAGCGCGGCCAGGTAGGGCAGCGACTGCACCAGCAGCATGCCGACCCAGAACTTCACGTCCGGGCTGGGGAAGCCCTGCACCACGCTGATACCGAAGGCCGAGCCCCACAGCAGCAGCATGATGAACACCTCTTCGCGGGCCTCGGCCAGGGCCACCAGGATGCCGTGGTTGCTGGCCATCTTCGGCGTGCGGAAGAACGGGATGGTCTTGGTGAACGCACCGTACAGCACGGCCTTGGCGATGGTGTGCGACAGCGCCAGACCGGCGATGGCCGCCTGGAAGGAGCGCACCAGGTCCACGCCTACCGCACGGCGGTAGAGGAACATGATCTTGCCGAACTTGAAGAAGAACAGCGCCAGCGGCGGGATGGCGAAGATCATCAGCGGCGGGTCGACCCGCTGCGGCACGATGATCATGCCGGCGGACCAGAGCAGGGCGCCGATGGTGAAGAAGATGTTCAGGCCATCGGCAATCCACGGCAGCCAGCCGGCGATGAAGTGATAGCGCTGGCCCTGGGTCAGCTGACTGTCCTTGCCGAGGAACAGGCTGCGGGCGTGGCCCTTCATGATCTGGATGGCGCCGTAGGCCCAGCGGAAGCGCTGCTTCTTGTAGTCGATGAAGGTGTCCGGCATCAGGCCGCGGCCATAGCTCTGGTGGGCGTAGGCGGCCGAGTAGCCGTGTTCGAACACGCGCAGACCCAGTTCGGCGTCCTCGCAGATGGTCCAGTCGGCCCACTTCAGCTGATCCATCACGCTGCGGCGGATCATGGTCATGGTGCCGTGCTGGATGATCGCGTCACGGTCGTTGCGGGTGACCATGCCGATGTGGAAGAAGCCCTTGTACTCGGCGTAGCAGAGCTTCTTGAAGGCGCTCTCGTCGCCGTCGCGGTAGTCCTGTGGCGACTGCACCACGGCGATTTTCGGGTCGCTGAAGTGCGGCACCATGTGCTTGAGCCAGTTGCGGTCGACGCAGTAGTCGGAGTCGATCACCGCCACCACTTCGGCGTCCGGCGCGGTGTGCGGCAGGATGTAGTTCAGCGCGCCGCCCTTGAAGCCTTCGATCGGTGCCACGTGGAAGAAGCGGAAGCGCGGGCCGAGCTCGGCGCAGTAGGCTTCCACCGGCTGCCATACGGCCGGGTCCTTGGTGTTGTTGTCGATGATGATGACTTCGTAATCCGGGTAGTCCAGCGCAGCGAGGGCGTCGAGGGTCTGTTTGACCATCTCCGGCGGCTCGTTGTAGCAGGGCACATGGATCGACACCTTGGGCCGGTAGGTGCTGTCGCTAACCACTGGCAGGAAGGCGCGGCGGCGCTGGCGGGTCCAGGCGGTTTCGGCCAGCTCGTGGGCCTCGGTGAGCAGGACGATGAAGACGCCCAGAGCACCGATACCCAGCAGCACGCCAACCAGGGTGCTGAACCAGGTGCTGTACTGCTGGCTGTAGTCGTAGGCGATCCACACCAGCGCGGTGCCGCCGGCGAAGGCCACGAAGGTGAGGAAGGTGCGGCCACGCTGACGCAGGGCCGAGCCGTCGATCAGCATCAGGGCCAGAGCCAGCAGCGCCATGACTACCGAGGCGATGGCCAGCAGGCGCCATTGCGGGATGGCGACGATCGGTCCCTCGAAGGCGAACTTGGGCTGCCGCTCGAGGTTGTACACGCCCCAGTAGGCGCCCACCGAGCCTTCCTCGCTGGCCTTCCACGGCTGGTCGAAGGCTTCGATGACGAAGTAGTTGTAGCCCTTGGCGTTCAGGGTGTTGACCAGGGTGCGCAGGTAGATGGCCTGTTCGGCCTGGTCGGCCTCGGCGCCGCCGCGGGTGCGGCCGTTGCTCGGCCAGCCCACTTCCGCCAGCAACAGGGGCTTTTTCGGGAACAGCTTGCGCATCTCCCGGGCACGATCGAGGACGAACTGGGTCGAGTCCTCCATCGGTATGAACTCCCAGTAGGGCAGCACGTGGGCGGCGATCAGGTCGACGTGTTTGCCCAGCTCCGGGTACTTGTCCCAGATGTGCCACTGCTCGGCGGTGGTGACCGGTACCTTGACCGCGGCGCGCACCCGGTCCAGGTAACCCATCAGCTCCTCGGGCTCGACTTCCTCACGGAACAGCGATTCGTTGCCGACGATCACCCGCACCACGCTGCGCGAGCTGTTGGCCAGTTCGATGGCCTTGGCGATCTCGCGCTCGTTGCGCTCGATGTCCGGGCTGATCCACACGCCCAGGCTCACGCGTAGGCCGAATTCCTCGGCAAGACGCGGGATGTCGGCCAGGGTGCCTTCCACCGAGTAGGTACGGATGTTGTCGGTGCGCTCGCTGAGCAGCTCCAGGTCGCTGCGGATCTGTTCCGGGGTCGGGTAGCGGTTTTCCTGTGGGCTCTGCCCGATACGGAAGGGCGAGAAGGAGAAACCGGAGATCTGCTCCGGCCAGTCGGGGGCGGAGACAGGACGGTTGTAAAGAGCCCAGAGACCGGTGAACAACGCGGCAACTGCCACGAAAACCACCAGATTGAGACCAAGTTTGCGCGATGACATAGGCGATCAGGGTTCCGCACGGAGGAACAGGGAAGCGCCGGCGGATGCCGGTCGGCGCGCATCCTACCCCGCGCCAACCGGGCTGTACAGCGCCGTCCAACCGGCGCTGCGGGGCATGTTCAGAGGGCCCGCAGTAGAATCCGCTCGCTGCAGGCCAGGTCGATCTCGCGCTGCTCGCCGAGGGCCGTCATGCCGTGGCGTTCCAGCTGTGCCAGCACCTGCGGCACCGCCTCGGCATCCAGACCGTGCCCGCTCAGGCGGGTTGGCAGGCCCATCTGTTCGAAGAAGGCACGGGTAGCGGCAATCGCCGCATCGATGCGGGCGTCCTCGTCGCCGGCGCGGATGTCCCAGACCCGCTCGGCGAACTGCAACAGCTTGGCGCGCTTGGCTTCACGGCGCTCGGCCAGCAGGGCCGGCAGCACCACGGCCAGGGTCTGGGCATGGTCGATGTGATACAGAGCCGTCAGCTCGTGACCGATCATGTGGGTGGCCCAGTCCTGCGGTACACCACAGCCGAGCAGGCCGTTGAGGGCCTGGGTAGCACACCACATGAGGTTGGCGCGCACGGCATAGTCCTGCGGGTTGGCCAGGGCCTTGGGGCCTTCCTCGATCAGGGTGCGCAGCAGGCCTTCGGCGTAGCGGTCCTGCAGGGGCGCCTCGGCCGGGTAGGTGAGGTACTGCTCGGTGGTATGGACGAAGGCATCGACCACGCCATTGCCGATCTGCCGGGGCGGCAGGCTGTAGGTGGTGGTGGGGTCGAGGATGGCAAAACGCGGATACAGCAGGGGGCTGGAGAACGGCAGCTTCTGCTGGCGCTCGACATGGGTGACCACGCCGTGGGGGTTGCTCTCCGAGCCGGTGGCAGCGAGGGTCAGCACACAGCCCATGGGCACGGCGGCCTTGGGCTTGCTGCCGCTGAGCAGATCGAAGGGCTCGCCGGGGTAGGCCAGGGCGGCGGCAATGAATTTGCTGCCGTCGATGACCGAGCCGCCACCGACGGCCAGAATGAAGTCGCACTGCTCGCTGCGGGCCTGGGCCACGGCGCGCAGCAGGGTGTCGTACTGCGGGTTGGCCTCGATGCCGGCAAAACGGCTGAAGTGATACCCGGCCAGGGCCTGCTCGACCTGGTCCCAGATACCGTTGCTGAAGATGCTGCCACCGCCGTGGGTCACCAGTACGCGGCTGCCCGCCGGGATCTCGCGGGCCAGCTGCTTGCCGATCTGCCCCTCGCCAAAATGAATGCGGGTGGGGTTGTAGAAGGAAAAGTTGCGCATGGCCGGCTGCTCCTGAGGGTCGCCACTGTTGTTATCGGGCCACTATATAGTGGCTGCCGCAAAGTGGTGCCGCGATTGCCGCTACGCATGGCGGATCATTCATAATGTGCGCCTGCTTCGCAAGGGGATGGCATGAGTACCGATGATCAGCGTTTTGGCGGCATTGCCCGTCTGTATGGCCGCGATGGCCTGGCCCGCCTGCAGGCGGCGCATGTGGCCGTGGTGGGTATAGGCGGTGTGGGCAGCTGGGCGGCCGAGGCGCTGGCACGTTCCGGGGTGGGCGAGATTTCCCTGTTCGACCTGGATGATGTGTGCATCACCAACACCAATCGTCAGGTGCATGCCATCGAGGGCGCGGTGGGCAAGGCCAAGGTCGAGGTGATGGCCGAGCGCATCCGTGCCATCAACCCGGCCTGTGTGGTGCACGCAGTGGCGGACTTCGTCACCCGCGAAACCATGGCCGAGTACATCACCGAGCAGCTCGATGCGGTGATCGACTGCATCGACAGCGTGGCGGCCAAGGCCGCGCTGATTGCCTGGTGCAAGCGGCGCAAGATTCAGATCGTCACCACCGGCGGTGCGGGTGGGCAGATCGATCCGACCCAGATCCAGGTCACCGACCTCAACAAGACTTTCAATGATCCCCTGGCGGCCAAGGTGCGCAGCACCCTGCGCCGGGATTACAACTTCTCGCGCACGCCGGGACGGCACTACAGCGTGCCCTGCGTGTTTTCCACCGAACAGCTGCGTTACCCCAAGCCCGACGGTTCGGTGTGCCAGGCCAAGGGCTTTGTCGGCGAGGGGGTCAAACTCGACTGCGCCGGCGGCTTCGGCGCGGTGATGATGGTTACGGCCAGCTTCGGCATGGCGGCAGCGGCCAAGACTATCGATAAACTGGTGGCCGGCGCGCGCCGTCCGGCGGAGCGTCAGTCCGCGAACTAGCGGGCGAGGGTGATCATCCGCTGCAGCACGGAATTCAGGCCATTGCTGCGCGACGGCGAGAGCTGACGGCCAAGTCCTAGTTCGGTAAACCAGGTCGGCAGGTCAAGCTTGGCCAGCTCCGAGGCGGGGAGACCGTTGACCCGCACAAGCAGTACGGCCAGCAGCCCCCGCAACAGCCTTGCGTCGCTGGTCGCGCGAAATGCCAGAGACGGGGTGCATTGATCGGCCACCAGCCAGACCTGGCTCTCACAGCCTTCGACCCGGTTGTTATCGTTGCGCTCTGCTTCCTGTAGGGGAGCCAGGCGCTCGCCCCACTGCATCAGCAGGCGCGCGCGCTGCTCCCAGCCGGCGCAGGCAGCGAAGGCCTCCCGTGCCTGCCCGGCGGCGTCCGGCAGGCTCATCGCAGCAACTCCAGCGCTTGGTCAAGGGCGGCAAACAGGCGCTGCAGGTCGTCTCCGTCGTTGTACAAGCCCAGCGAAACCCGCGTGGCGCCGCTCAGGCCCAGCTGTTTGAGCAGGGGCATGGCGCAGTGATGGCCGGTGCGTACGCACACACCCTGTTCGCTGAGCAGATGGGCCAGATCGCTGCCGTGCACGCCGTCTAGGGTGAAGCTGGCCAGGGCCAGTTGTGGACTGCCCAGCAGGCGCAGGCCGGGGATCTGGCTCAGGCCGGCGAGCAGGGCATCGTGCAGGGTCTGTTCATGAGCGCTCACCGCGACCGGGTCGAGGCGGCTCAGGTAATCCAGCGCAGCGCCCAGCGCCAGAACGCTGCCAATGGCCGGTGTGCCGGCCTCGAAGCCCAGAGGCAGCGGACGGAAGCGGGCCTGTTGATAATCGCAGTCGAGCACCATCTCACCACCGAACTGCCAGGGCTGCAGGTGCTGGGCTGCGGCGCTTCTGGCGTAGAGCACGCCGCAGCCCTCACTGCTGTAGAGCTTGTGGGCGGAAAAGACATAGAAATCGCAGCTCAGTGCCTGCACATCCGGGCGCTGGTGCACGGCCCCCTGTGCACCATCCACCAGTGTCAGGGCACCCTGCTGGCGGGCCAGTGCCAGCAACTCGTCGACGGGTGTCCAGGCGCCCAGCACGTTGGACAGCTGGCTCACGGCCAGCAAACGGGTACGCGGGCCGATCAGTTGGCGTGCCTGCGTAAGATCGATCTGCCCGTGTTCGTCCAGCGGCAGCACCACAAGGGTAAGACCGCGTCGCCGGGCCAGCTGCTGCCAGGGCAGCAGGTTGGCGTGGTGCTCCAGGGCGCTGATGACGATCTCGTCGCCTGCCTGGAAGTGGTTCTCCAGCCCATAGGCAAGCAGGTTGATCGCCTCGGTGGTGCCGCGGGTGAAGATGATCTCCTGGCTCCCGGCAGCATTTAGCCAGCTGGCCGCATTGCTGCGTACGGCCTCGAAGGCGCGGGTGGCGCGGTCGCCGGGCAGGTGCTGGGCGCGGTGCACGTTGGCGGCGCCGCCGGCGTAGTAGGCCTGTAGAGCGTCGAGTACGGCCTGTGGCTTCTGCGCGGTGGCGGCGCTGTCGAGATAGGTCTGCCCCTCGGCCGCGAGGGCAAGGATGCCGGGAAAGTCGGCGCGCCAGGGGGAGGTCAGTTGCATGGGCTTCAAGGTCTCAGGCGGTGGGCTTGAGTATAAATAGACAGGCCGGGCATCAGCCCGGCCTGTCATTTCAAAGGTTAAAAACGGGAAATGAAGCGTCGCGAGCGACGGCCAGGCTAGGCGGAGGCAGGCGAGGGCGCGGAGTTTACTGAGTGTAAATGAGCAGCCCGAGCCTGCTTCCAACGCAGCATGGCCTAGCGCAGCAGCTTCAGACCAGTTTTTCAGTTGTGGGCGTGCAGGGCCTCGTTCAGCTCGATGGCGCTCTTGTTGGTCTTGCACTCCACCGCACCGGTCTGCGAGTTGCGGCGGAACAGCAGGTCCGGCTGGCCGGCCAGATCACGGGCCTTGACCACCTTGACCAGAGCATTCTGGTCATCGAGCAGGGCAACCTTGGTGCCGGCGGTGATATACAGGCCGGATTCCACGGTATTGCGATCGCCCAGCGGAATGCCGATGCCGGCGTTGGCGCCGATAAGGCAGCCTTCACCCACGCTGATGATGATGTTGCCGCCGCCGGACAGGGTGCCCATGGTCGAGCAGCCGCCGCCCAGGTCAGAGCCCTTGCCGACGAACACGCCGGCCGAGATACGGCCCTCGATCATGCCCGGGCCCTGGGTGCCGGCGTTGAAGTTGATGAAGCCCTCGTGCATCACGGTGGTGCCTTCGCCCACGTAGGCGCCCAGACGGACACGGGCGGCATCGGCGATACGCACGCCGCTCGGCACCACGTAGTCGGTCATCTTCGGGAACTTGTCCACCGAGAACACTTCCAGCAGCTCGCCACGCAGACGGGCACGCAACTGGCGTTCACCCAGCTCGGCGAGATCGACTGCGCCCTGGCTGGTCCAGGCCACGTTCGGCAGCAGCGGGAAGATACCGGCCAGGCTCAGACCATGCGGCTTGACCAGGCGATGGGACAGCAGGTGCAGCTTGAGGTAGGCCTCGGGAGTGCTGGACAGCTCCTTGTCTTCGGCAATCAGAGTGACCACCAGCGGCTTGTGGCTCTGGGTCATGCATTCCAGAACGGCGGCCTGCTCGATGAAACCGGCAGCCTGTACGGCTTCAGCCAGGCCGGCGACGGTGCCGATGTCCATGCTGATGGCCTGGTTGCCACCTTGATAGTTGATCTTGCTGGTGACGGCATGGACCAGCTCGGCCGGCGGGTTGAGCAGCGGCTGCGGGTAGTACACCTCGAGCCACTGGCCCTGCTGGTTCTGGGTGCCGATGCCGAAGGCCAGGGCGAACAGTTGCTGTGACATGGAGAGCTCCTTGGGTCTTTAAATCGGATCAGGCCAGGGCCTGGGCATACAGCTCGGGCTTGAAGCCGAGCAGGGTGCGCTCGCCCAGATCGAGGACCGGGCGCTTGATCATGGAAGGCTGGGCCAGCATCAGGGCAATGGCCTTGGCCTGGTCGAG
Source organism: Pseudomonas sp. HAR-UPW-AIA-41 (assembly GCF_002304225.1). Classification (GTDB taxonomy): domain Bacteria; phylum Pseudomonadota; class Gammaproteobacteria; order Pseudomonadales; family Pseudomonadaceae; genus Aquipseudomonas. The sequence goes on along the minus strand of NZ_NSLB01000002.1, from coordinate 495,288 downwards.
GTCCTGCTTGTCTGCCTCGTCGAGCTTGCGGAAGGTGGTGCCGGCGCGGTTGAGGACCTTGTCCCAGCCGTGTTCGTCACACCACTTCTGCAGGCTGGCGGCGTCGATGGCGCTGACCTTGTAGTCGTGGAAGGCGTAGCTCACACCATGCTCGTCGAGCCAGGTGCGCGCCTTTTTCATGGTGTCGCAGGCCTTGATGCCGTACAGCGTGCTGCTCATGCCGGTTGCCCCTGAATGAAACGGCGGATGCGCTCGGCGGCTTCGATGCACTCGGCCAGCGGCGCGACCAGCGCCATGCGGATGCGTCCGGCACCCGGATTCAGGCCGTTCACCTCACGCGACAGGTACGAGCCGGGGACCACGGTGACGTGCTGCTGGGCGAACAGCTCGCGGGTGAACTGGGCGTCATCGGTCGGTGTGCGGGCCCATAGGTAGAAGCTGCCATCCGGGCGCTGCACATCCATAACTGGCGCCAGGATATCCAGCACGGCATCGTACTTGGCGCGGTACTGATCTCGGTTTTCACGCACGTGGGCTTCGTCGTTCCAGGCTGCGACGCTGGCCAGCTGGGTTTGCACCGGCATGGCGCAGCCGTGGTAGGTGCGGTAGAGCAGGAAGGCCTTGAGGATGTCGGCGTCGCCAGCCACGAAGCCCGAACGCAGGCCGGGCAGGTTGGAGCGCTTGGACAGGCTGTGGAACACCACGCAGCGCTTGAAGTCCTGGCGGCCCAGTTCGGCGCAGGCGGTCAGCAGGCCAGGCGGCGGGTTGTCTTCGTCGAAGTACAGCTCGCTGTAACACTCGTCGGCCGCGATCACGAAGTCGTAACGGTCGGCCAGGGCAATCAGCTTCTTCAGCGTATCCAGCGGCGTCAGCGCGCCGGTGGGGTTGCCCGGCGAACAGAGAAAGAGGATCTGGGTGCGTTGCCAGATTTCTTCCGGTACGGCGTCATAATCCGGATTGAAGCCGTCCTCGGCCAGGCACGGCAGGTAGTGCGGGGTGGCGCCGGCCAGCAGGGCCGCGCCCTCGTAGATCTGATAGAACGGGTTGGGCGACAGTACCAGGGCGTCATCTGTGCGGTTGACCACGGCCTGGGTGAAGGCGAACAGCGCCTCGCGGGTGCCATTGACCGGCAGCACATGGCGGGCGGCATCCAGCCAGCCGGCCGGCACACCGAAGCGGCGTTCGCACCAGCCGGTAATGGCTTCACGCAGTGCCGGCAGGCCCAGGGTGGTGGGGTACACGGCGAGCTGGTCAAGGTTGTCGGCCAGAGCCTTGGCGACGAAGGCCGGCGACTTGTGCTTGGGCTCGCCGATGGACAGAGCAATCGGCTTTAGCTGCGCCGGCGGCTGGGCGCTGGCGAGCAGGGTGCGCAGCTTCTCGAACGGGTAAGGCTGCAGCTGGTCAAGGGCGCGGTTCATGCAAACTCCGGAAAAGCAAAGCTAGAAGGTCAGGCGGCTGGGGCCGCTGTCCTGGGCGGATGGTGCCAGCTGTTCGACGATGGCGTCCTGCAGCTTCTGGCACAGGGCCGGGTCAGCCAGCGGCTGGCCGTGGTTGTCGGTGATGAAGAACACGTCTTCCACGCGCTCGCCGAGGGTGGCGATCTTGGCGTTCTGCAGCGACAGGTCGAAGTCGAGGAAGATTTTGCCAATCCGCGCCAGCAGGCCCGGACGGTCTGGCGCAGTGATTTCCAGAATGGTCACCGGGCGCTGGGCATCGTTGTGAATGCTGACCTGCGGGGCAAATGCAAAGTGCTTGAGCTGTCGGGGGACGCGGCGCTGGATGATGTTCGAGTATTCCTCGGGGCTCTTCAGTGCGTCGACCAGCCCGTGGCGGATTTCCTGCGTGCGCTGCGGGTTGTCCCCAATCCTGCCGCCCTCGGCGTCGAGCACCACGTAGGTGTCGAGGGTGAACTGGCTGGTCGAGGTGATGATCCGTGCGTCCTGAATGCTCAGGTTGAGCTGGTCCATGGCTGCCACGGTTACGGCGAAGAAATCGTGCTGGTCGGGCGCATAGATGAAGATCTGCGTGGCGCCTTCGAACTCGCGCTGGGTGGTTTCGCGGATCAGCACCAACGGGTCCTTGCCGGCCGGGTGCTGCAGGATCGCGTCGGTATGCCAGGCCACATCGCTGGAAGTGTGGCGCAGGAAGTAGTCATCACCCAGCTGCGACCACAGCTGCTCGGCATCATCCTGATCGATGCCGCTGCGCACCAGCACATCGAGTGCGGCGACCTGGGTCTGGCGGATCTGCTCTTCACGATCCACCGGGTTTTCCAGGCCGCGACGCAGTGCGCTTTTGGTCTCGGTGTAGAGCTGACGCAGCAGGCTGGCCCGCCAGGAGTTCCAAAGGCTGGGGTTGGTGGCATTGATGTCGGCCACGGTCAGCACGTAAAGATAGTCGAGGCGGGTCTGGTCGCCGACCAGTTGGGCGAATTCGTGGATAACCTGCGGGTCGGAGAGATCCTTGCGCTGGGCGGTTGTCGACATGACCAGATGGTTTTTCACCAGCCACACCACCAGACGGCTGTCCCAGGCCGGCAGCTTGTGCCGCTCGCAGAACTGCTCGGCGTCGACTGCGCCCAGCTCTGAGTGGTCGCCGCCGCGGCCCTTTCCGATGTCGTGGTACAGGCCGGCGAGGTAGATCAGCTCCGGCTTGGGCAGGTGGGCGATGACCTTGCTGGCCAGTGGGAACTTCTCGCTCACGCCCGGCTTGCCCAGCTTGCGCAGGTGCTTGATCAGATTGAGGGTATGCGCGTCGACGGTGAAGATGTGGAACAGGTCGTGCTGCATCTGCCCGACGATCAGGCCGAACTCCGGCAGGTAGCGGCCGAGGATGCCGTAGCGGTTCATCCGCCGCAGGTTGCGGTGGATGCCCTCGTGGCACTTGAACAGCTCGATGAACAGGCTGGTGTTGCGGATATCCTGACGGAACTTGTCGTCGATCAGCTGGCGTGAGTCGCGCAGCAGGCGGATGGTGTCGGCGCGGGCGCCCTTGATTTCCGGATGCTGGGCCATCAGCACGAACATTTCGAGGATGGCGAACGGGCTGCGCTTGAACACGCTGGCGCTGGTGACTTCCAGGTAGCCGTCACGAACCCGGAAGCGGCTGTTGAGCGGCGTCAGGGTGCCGTTCTCGTCATGCCGCAGTATCACTTCCTCGAAGTGCTGGAGAATCAGGTCGGACAGTTCCGAAACGGCCATGACCACGCGGTAGTACTTCTGCATGAAGTGCTCGACCGCCAGCTTGCCGTCGCTGTCTTCATAACCCAGCAGCACAGCAATCTTGCGCTGGTGATCGAACAGCAGGCGGTCCTCGGCGCGACCAGCCAGCATGTGCAGGGCGTAGCGCACCTTCCAGAGGAATTCCTGGCTGCTGGCGAGCATCTGCAGTTCGCTGTCGATCAGAAAATCCGGGCCGTCGAGGGCGGTGATGCTGTGCCGGCCGAAGTGGCGGCGGGCCACCCAGAGAATGGTCTGGATGTCGCGCAGGCCGCCGGGGGAACCTTTCACATTGGGTTCGAGGTTGTACTCGGTGTCGTTGTACTTGCCGTGGCGTGCGCGCTGCTCGTCGCGCTTGGCCAGGAAGAAGTGCTTGCTGGGCCACATCTGATCCGGCGCGGTCACCGCCAGCATGCGCTGACGCAGCGACTCGGGGCCTGCGATGGTGCGGCTTTCCATCAGGTTGGTGATCACCGTCAGGTCGGCGCGGGCCTCGTCGGCGCATTCGGCCACCGAGCGCACGCTCTGGCCAACTTCCAGGCCGATATCCCAGAGCAGGGTGAGAAAGCCCTCGATGGGCGAGCGGAACAGCTCCTGGTCCTCGTTCGCCATGAGTAGCAGCAGGTCGATGTCCGAGTGCGGGTGCAGCTCGCCACGGCCATAACCACCGACGGCCACCAGCGCAATATCCGCCTCCTTGCTCCAGTCGAACTGTTTCCAGGCCTCGGCGAGGATCTGGTCGACGAACCAGGCGCGGTCTTCGATCAGGCGGCGGATCTCGCGGCCGCTGCGAAAGCGCTCGTCGAGCACTTCGCGGGCGTGGCGAATGGCCTTCTTGAAGGCGGCAATCGGCGATGCCTTGAGCGCCAGTTCCGCCTGGAACTGGCCGCGGTCGAACAGTTCGGGATCAACCTGCGGCATGCCGGTTCCTTATGCGTTGGTGCGCGGGAAGCTTTCGTCGCTGCGCAGGGTCAGGACTTCGAAGCCGTCGGCGGTGACCAGAATGGTGTGTTCCCACTGTGCCGAGAGCTTGCGGTCCTTGGTGATGGCGGTCCAGCCGTCGCCGAGCAGGCGGGTTTCCGCGCGGCCCTGATTGATCATCGGCTCGATGGTGAAGGTCATGCCTTCTTTCAGTTCCATGCCAGTGCCGGCCTTGCCGTAGTGCAGAACCTGCGGCTCTTCATGGAATACGGCGCCAATGCCATGGCCGCAGTATTCGCGTACGACGGAGTAGCCGTTCTTCTCGGCGTGCTTCTGGATCACTTCGCCAATGTCACCCAGACGGGTGCCGGGCTTGACCAGCTCGATGCCCTTATAGAGGCACTCCTGGGTGATGCGGCAGAGCTTTTCGGCCCATTCCAGAGGCTTGCCAACGATGAACATCTTGCTGGTGTCGCCGTGGTAGCCGTCTTTGATCACGGTGATGTCGATATTGATGATGTCGCCATCTTTCAGCGGTTTGTCGTTGGGGATGCCGTGACAGACCACGTGGTTGATCGAGGTGCAGATCGACTTGGGGAAGCCTTTGTAGTTGAGCGGGGCGGGGATGGCCTGCTGCACGTTGACGATGTAGTCATGGCAGATGCGATCCAGTTCCTCGGTGGTGACCCCGGGCTTGACGTGCTCGCCGATCATGATCAGCACTTCACCCGCCAGCCGGCCGGCAACGCGCATTTTTTCGATTTCGTCGGGCGTCTTGAAGGTGACGGTCATGCTGGCTCTCTCATGCTGGCTTTTTATGGGCGCGCATGGCGCCAGGCAAATAGGGAAAGGGCGCGATTCTAACAGACCGTGGCGGCCCGGCCACCCCGGTGTATGACACATGGCGGGTTTTGTTTGGGCGTTGGTTGTGATATAAAGCGCCGCGCTTTTCCGGCAGTGCCGGTTCAGCCACTAACCCACACATGCGTCGACACGGTGACCTGGGTGCCCTTCGGGGTTGGTCATTGGGGCGCATGGAGGCCTAACCCGACTTATTGAGGAAGAGAAATGTCCCAAGTCACTATGCGCGATATGCTGAAGGCCGGTGTGCACTTCGGCCACCAGACCCGTTACTGGAACCCGAAAATGGGCAAGTACATTTTCGGCGCGCGCAACAAGATTCACATCGTCAACCTGGAAAAGACCCTGCCGATGTTCAACGAAGCTCAGGCTTTCGTTGAGAAGCTGGCTGCCGGCAAGAACAAGATTCTGTTCGTTGGTACCAAGCGTTCCGCTGGCAAGATCGTTCGCGAAGAAGCTACCCGTTGTGGTATGCCGTTCGTCGATCACCGCTGGTTGGGCGGCATGCTGACCAACTACAAGACCATTCGTCAGTCGATCAAGCGTCTGCGTGACCTGGAAGTTCAATCCCAGGACGGCACCTTCGCCAAGCTGACCAAGAAAGAAGCTCTGATGCGTACCCGTGATCTGGAAAAACTGGATCGCAGCCTGGGTGGTATCAAGGACATGGGCGGTCTGCCGGACGCTCTGTTCGTGATCGACGTTGACCACGAGCGCATTGCCATCACCGAAGCCAACAAGCTGGGCATCCCGGTTATCGGCGTTGTCGATACCAACAGCAGCCCGGAAGGCGTTGACTACATCATCCCGGGTAACGACGACGCCATTCGCGCCGTTCAGCTGTACCTGGGCGCCATGGCTGACGCCGTGATCCGTGGTCGCAGCAACGCCGCCGGCGGCGCCGACGAGTTCGTCGAAGCGTCTGCTGACGAGGCCGCTGAAGGCTGATACCGGACTGTCATCAGACTCCGGTAAGCAAGAAGGGGGCTAGGCCCCCTTTTTGCCAACTTTGAATTGCATGATCGGCTTGCCACGGCGGGCCGATGGTTTGACAACCACTTCGAGAGGATTGTGAGCATGGCAGAAATCACTGCAGCCCTGGTTAAAGAACTGCGCGAGCGCACCGGCCTGGGCATGATGGAGTGCAAGAAGGCACTGGTCGCCGCTGAAGGCGATATCGAGAAGGCCATTGACGACATGCGCGCTGCTGGCGCCATCAAGGCTGCCAAGAAGGCTGGCAACATTGCCGCCGAAGGCTCCATCGCCGTCAAGATCGCTGCCGACGGCAAAGCCGGCATGATCATCGAAGTCAACTCGCAGACCGACTTCCTGGCTCTGCAGGACGACTTCAAAGGCTTCGTGGCTGCCAGCCTGGACAAGGCTTTCGCTGAAAACCTGACCGATGCAGCCCCGCTGATCGAAGCTCAGGAAGAAGCCCGTCTGGCTCTGGTTTCCAAGTGCGGTGAGAACGTCAACATCCGTCGTCTGACCCGCGTTGAGGGTGATGTTGTGGGCTCCTACCTGCACGGTCACCGCATCGGCGTGCTGGTTGTTCTGAAAGGTGGCAACGCTGAACTGGCTCGTGACATCGCCATGCACGTAGCTGCCAGCAACCCGGCTGTTCTGAGCCCGGCTGACGTTTCCGAAGAGCTGGTCGCCAAAGAGAAAGAAATCTTCCTGCAGCTGAACGCTGACAAGATCGCCGGCAAGCCGGAAAACATTGTTGAGAACATGGTCAAAGGCCGTATCAACAAGTTCCTGGCCGAAGCCAGCCTGGTCGAGCAGCCGTTCGTCAAGGATCCGGAAGTCAAGGTTGGTGATCTGGCCAAGAAAGCCGGTGCCGAAATCGTTTCCTTCGTTCGTTACGAAGTGGGCGAGGGCATCGAGAAGGCCGAAGTCGACTTCGCTGCCGAAGTCGCTGCGCAGGTTGCTGCTTCCCAGCAGTAAGCGGCGCTTGCGGTAAAACGAAGAGGTCGCCCGCTCACGCGCGCGACCTCTTTGTCGAAATGGAGAGGGAAAACGGCTTCTCCCGGCAGGTGGCACTTCCTGCCGCTAGTCTGGTCCAACAGGCTGTCGTCATCGGCGCACCGGCGCCGCACAAATTCTAACGCCGCAGGAGAGATAGGCATGGCTCAGCAACTCGGTGGTCGCCAAGCGCGCTACAAACGCATTCTTCTCAAACTTAGCGGCGAGGCCCTGATGGGCACCGAGGAGTTCGGTATCGATCCCAAGGTGCTTGATCGCATGGCGCTGGAAGTCGGCCAACTGGTCGGTATCGGCGTGCAGGTAGGTCTGGTGATCGGCGGTGGCAATCTGTTCCGTGGTGCGGCGCTGTCGGCCGCCGGCATGGACCGTGTTACCGGTGATCACATGGGCATGCTGGCCACCGTGATGAATGCACTGGCCATGCGCGATGCCCTGGAGCGCTCGAACATCCCCGCCACCGTCATGTCGGCCATCTCCATGGTGGGTGTGACCGATCACTATGATCGCCGCAAGGCCATGCGCCATCTGAAGACGGGCGAGGTGGTGATCTTCGCCGCCGGCACCGGCAACCCGTTCTTCACGACCGACTCTGCCGCCTGTCTGCGGGCCATCGAGATCGATGCCGATCTGGTACTCAAAGCCACCAAGGTTGATGGCGTGTACACTGCCGATCCGTTCAAGGATCCCAATGCGGAAAAATTCGAGCGCCTGACCTATGACGAGGTGCTGGATCGCAAGCTGGGTGTAATGGATCTGACGGCCATCTGCCTGTGCCGCGACCACAAGATGCCACTGCGCGTCTTCAACATGAACAAGCCCGGCGCACTGCTCAACATCGTGGTGGGTGGCGCCGAAGGAACCCTGATCGAGGAGGAAGCACAATGATCAACGAGATCAAGAAAGACGCTCAGGAGCGCATGGTTAAGTCTCTGGAGTCGCTGGGCCGCAACCTGGCCTCCATTCGTACCGGTCGCGCGCATCCCAGTATTCTGGATAGCGTGAAGGTTCCTGCTTATGGCAGCGAGATGCCGCTGAATCAGGTGGCGGCGATCACCGTCGAAGATGCCCGTACCCTGAAGATCGTGGCGCACGACAAGACCCTGAGCGCGGCGATCGAAAAAGCCATCATGACCTCCGATCTCGGTCTGAACCCGAGCAGTGCCGGCGCCACTATCCGTGTGCCGATGCCGGCCCTGACCGAAGAAACCCGTCGTGGCTATACCAAGCAGGCGCGCGGCGTTGCCGAGGATGCCAAGGTAGCGGTGCGCAACGTGCGCCGTGATGCGCTGGCCGAGCTGAAGAAGCTGTCCAAGGACAAGGAAATCAGCGAAGACGAAGAGCGTCGCGCGGCCGATGAAGTACAGAAGCTGACCGACAAGTTCGTTGCCGAAGTCGACAAAGCGCTGGAAGCCAAAGAAACCGACCTGATGGCGGTTTGACGGCAGGCGAGGTCATGGACAAGACGCAGAAAAAGTCCGCGGCAATTGTGCCGCGGCATGTTGCCATCATCATGGATGGCAACAATCGCTGGGCGAAGAAGCGTCTGCTGCCAGGTGTGGCCGGGCACAAGGCGGGTGTGGATGCCGTGCGCGCTGTTATTGAGGTGTGCGCAGAGGCCGGCGTTGAAGTGCTGACCCTGTTCGCCTTCTCCAGTGAGAACTGGCAGCGTCCGGCGGACGAGGTCAGTGCCTTGATGGAGCTGTTCCTCGGAGCGCTGCGTCGTGAAGTGCGCAAGCTGGATGAAAATGGCATTCGGCTACGCATTATCGGTGACCGCTCCCGCTTCCATCCTGAGTTGCAGGCGGCGATGGCTGATGCTGAGTCGGCAACCGCCGGTCACTCCCGCTTTGTGCTGCAGGTGGCAGCCAATTACGGTGGGCAGTGGGATATTGTGCAGGCCAGTCAACAGCTGGCACGCCGGGTGGCGAATGGAGAGTTAGCGGTCGAATCCATCGATGCTCATGCGCTGGAACATTGCCTGTCCACGGCGGGTCAGCCGTTGCCGGATCTGTGCATTCGCACGGGTGGTGAACACCGCATCAGCAATTTTCTGCTCTGGCAGCTGGCCTATGCCGAGCTGTATTTCTCCGACCTGTTCTGGCCGGATTTCAAGCACGAAGCCATGCGCAAGGCGCTGGCCGACTTTTCTACCCGCCAGCGTCGCTTTGGCAAGACCAGCGAGCAGGTGGAGGCCGAGGCGCGTTCTCAATGCTGAAACAACGAATCATCACGGCACTGGTGCTGCTGCCCATCGCTCTCGGCGGTTTTTTTCTGCTTGATGGCGGCTGGTTTGCGCTGTTCATTGGTGCAGTGGTCAGCCTTGGGGCCTGGGAATGGGCGCGGCTGGCAGGTTTTGCCGCGCAGTCTGTGCGTGTGGGCTACGCCACACTGGTGGCGGGGTTGCTCTGGCTGCTGTATCAGCTGCCGTCGCTGGCGCCTGCGGTGCTGGGGCTGGCGCTGCTCTGGTGGCTGGTTGCGCTGGTGTTGGTGGTGGGGTACCCGCAGACCAGTCGTTTCTGGAGCGGTTCCTGGCAGCGTGTTGTGATCGGTTTGCTCTTGCTGCTGCCGGCCTGGCAGGGCTTGGTGCTGTTCAAACAGTGGCCGCAGGGCAACTGGCTGATTCTGGCCGTGATGGTACTGGTCTGGGGTGCCGATATCGGCGCCTATTTCGCCGGCAAGGCTTTTGGTAAGCGCAAGCTGGCACCGCAGGTCAGTCCGGGTAAAAGCTGGGAAGGTTTCTATGGCGGCATGACCGCCAGTGTGCTGATCACCCTGGGGGTGGCAATCTACCAGGGGTGGTCTTCGTTCGATGTCGTGCTGGCAGTGCTTGGTGCGGCTGTGGTGGTGGCTTTTTCGGTGCTGGGCGATCTCAACGAGAGCATGTTCAAGCGCCAGGCCGGGATCAAGGACAGCAGCAATCTGCTACCTGGGCATGGCGGTATCCTTGATCGGATCGACAGTCTGACCGCAGCGATTCCGGTGTTTGCTAGTCTGTTGTGGCTGGCCGGGTGGGCTGCGCAGTGAGTGCCGAGCTGATTACGGTTCTGGGGGCGACCGGTTCTATCGGGCGCAGTACCCTGGATGTTCTGGCCCGCCATCCCGAGCGCTATCGGGTATTTGCCCTCAGCGGCTATTCGCGCCTGGCAGAGCTGGAGCAGCTCTGTCTGCAGTATCGCCCGCAGTTTGCCGTGGTGGCTGATGAGGTTGCAGCAGCTGTGCTGCGCGACGGCTTGCGCTCGGCAGGTCTGGCGACCGACGTGCTGGTCGGGGAGCAGGGCTTGTGCGATGTGGCGTCCCATGCGGATGTCGATGTCGTGATGGCGGCGATTGTCGGTGCGGCAGGGCTTTTGCCCACTCTGGCAGCCGTGCGCGCGGGGAAGAAAGTCCTGCTGGCCAACAAGGAGGCTCTGGTGATGTCCGGGGCCTTGTTCATGCAGGCCGTGCGCGACAGCGGGGCGCAGTTGTTGCCGATCGACAGCGAGCACAATGCGATCTTTCAGTGCCTGCCGATGGATTTTGCTGATGGCCTGGAGCAGGTCGGTGTGCGGCGCATTCTGCTGACTGCCTCGGGTGGGCCTTTCCGCGAGCTGCCGCTGGAACAACTGGCCAACGTGACTCCGGAGCAGGCCTGCGCGCATCCCAACTGGTCGATGGGGCGCAAGATCTCCGTGGATTCGGCGACCATGATGAACAAGGGACTGGAGCTGATCGAGGCCTGCTGGTTGTTCGATGCGCGACCGGAGCAGGTCGAGGTCGTCATTCATCCGCAAAGCGTCATTCATTCGCTGGTCGACTATATCGATGGTTCGGTACTGGCGCAGCTGGGTAATCCGGATATGCGTACGCCGATTGCTCATGCGCTGGCCTGGCCCGAGCGAGTTTCGTCCGGTGTTTCTCCGCTGGACCTGTTCCGGGTCGGTCGCCTGGATTTCCAGGAGCCTGATCTGCAGCGTTTTGCCTGCCTGAGGTTGGCGCGCCAGGCCGCTGAGGCCGGTGGCAGCGCGGCGGCAGTGCTCAATGCCGCAAACGAGATTGCCGTAGAAGCATTTCTGCAGCGCCGCATCGGTTTTACCCAGATTGCTCAGCTCAACGAGGCTGTATTGAACTCACTGCCGGCCGCTTCGGTCGAAAGCCTGGAGGCAGTGCTGGCGGCTGATCACTCTGCCCGTGAGTCGGCGCAACAGTGGTTGACTCGGTATTCCGGTTGAGTGGCGGAGGCAACATGAGCGGGCTCTACATGCTGTTCGGCACCCTGATTGCCTTAGGTGTGCTGGTAACTATTCACGAGTTCGGCCACTTTTGGGTGGCACGGCGTTGTGGGGTAAAGGTGCTGCGCTTCTCGGTCGGTTTCGGGGCACCTCTGCTGCGCTGGCATGATCGACAGGGCACCGAGTTTGTTGTCGCCGCCATTCCGCTGGGCGGCTATGTGAAGATGCTCGATGAGCGTGAGGGTGATGTGCCCGAAGCGCTGCTTGCTGAGGCCTTCAACCGCAAAAGTGTGCGGCAGCGCATTGCCATTGTCGCGGCCGGTCCCCTCGCTAATTTCTTGCTGGCTATCCTGTTTTTCTGGGTGCTTGCCCTGCTGGGTAGTCAGCAGGCGCGGCCAGTGATTGGCACCCTGTTGCCGGGTGGCCTTGCGGAGCAGGCGGGTTTGCAGGTGGGGCAGGAAATCCTGGCTGTGGATGGTGAGGCAACCCCTGGCTGGGCTGCCGTCAGCCTGCAGTTGATCCATCGTCTGGGTGAGACTGGTGAGTTGGTACTGCGCGTGCGTGAGACGGGTAGTAGTCTGGAATCCGATGTCAGTCTGCCGCTGCGTGACTGGCAGAAGGGTGTCGATGAGCCGGATCCTCTGGCTGCGTTGGGGCTGAAACCCTGGCGTCCGCAGATCCCCCCCGTGCTGGCTGATCTTGAGCCTCAAGGGCCTGCAGCCCTGGCTGGGCTTCGGGCTGGCGACCGTATTGTTGCCTTCAATGATCAGCCAGTTTCCGACTGGATGGCGCTGGTGGAATGGGTGCGGGCACGGCCGGGGCAAACGGTTGAGGTGCGTTATCAGCGCGACGGACTGGAGCAGGCAGTGTCGGTGACGCTGGCCGAACAGGAGGCCGCTGGCGAGCGGGTTGGTTTCTTCGGCTCGCGAGTGCAGGGCTTCGAGTGGCCGCCCGAGATGCTGCATGAGGTCAGTTATGGTCCGCTGGAGGCGGTGCCCGAAGCGCTGCGACGAACCTGGGCAATGACCAGCATGACGCTGGTTTCGATCAAGAAAATGCTGGTAGGTGAGCTTTCGGTAAAAAACTTGAGCGGGCCAGTAACCATTGCTAAAGTGGCGGGCGCTTCGGCTGAGTCCGGTTTTGCGGAGTTCCTGAACTTTCTTGCATTGCTGAGTATCAGTCTGGGTGTGTTGAATCTGTTGCCGATCCCGGTGCTGGATGGGGGGCACCTGATGTTTTATCTGGCCGAGTGGGTGCGTGGACGCCCCCTGCCGGAACGGGTGCAAGTCTGGGGGATGCAAGTCGGTATCAGTCTGGTGGTTGGGGTCATGTTGTTGGCCTTGTTCAACGATCTGAGCCGCCTGTAAGGCACAAACGAATTTCCAGTCTGCCGCTTTCGAGCGGCAGATTCTTTATTTGCTAGTTGGAACAAGAAAGGACTTCATGAAACGTCTGCTCCTGCCTGCGGCGCTCTCCGCGTTGATGATCGCCGAAGTTCACGCCGAGTCCTTCACCATCTCCGATATTCGTGTCAACGGGCTGCAGCGGGTCTCTGCCGGCAGCGTGTTTGGTGCCTTGCCGCTCAACGTTGGCGAGCGCGTCGATGATCGCAGCCTGGTCAGCGCCACCCGTGCCTTGTTCAAGACCGGTTTCTTTCAGGATATTCAGCTTGGCCGCGACGGTGACACTCTGGTTGTGACTGTTGTGGAGCGCCCTTCGATTTCCTCTATCGAAATCGAAGGCAACAAGGCGATTACCACTGAAGACCTGCTCAAGGGTCTGAATCAGTCTGGCCTCGAAGAAGGTGAGATTTTCCAGCGAGCCACTCTGGAAGGCGTGCGTAACGAATTGCAGCGCCAGTATGTTTCGCAAGGTCGCTATTCGGCGGAAATCGAAGCAGAAGTGATTCCGCAGCCGCGCAACCGTGTGGCGCTGAAAATCAATGTGAATGAAGGAACGGTTGCAGCTATCCAGCACATCAACGTGGTGGGTAATACCGTTTTCTCCGATGAAGATCTGGTTGATCTGTTCGAGCTGAAGACCAGCAACTGGCTGTCGTTCTTCAAGAACGATGACAAGTATGCCCGCGAGAAGCTGTCCGGTGACCTGGAGCGCCTGCGTTCCTACTACCTGGATCGTGGTTATATCAATATGGATATTTCCTCGACTCAGGTCTCCATCACTCCGGACAAGAAGCACGTCTACATCACGGTCAACGTCGACGAAGGCGAGAAGTACAAGGTCAGCGCAGTCAAACTGTCCGGTGACCTCAAGGTGCCGGAAGAGGACATCAAGTCGCTGCTGCTGGTCAAAGAAGGCCAGGTGTTCTCCCGTAAGATCATGACCACCACTTCGGAGCTGATCACCCGTCGTCTGGGTAACGAGGGTTACACCTTCGCCAACGTCAATGGTGTGCCGCAGGCCAATGATGATGACAACACGGTTGCCATCACCTTCGTGGTCGATCCAGGCAAGCGTGCCTACGTCAATCGCATCAACTTCCGCGGCAATACCAAGTCTGAAGACGAGGTGCTGCGCCGCGAAATGCGTCAGATGGAAGGTGGCTGGGCTTCGACTTACCTGATTGACCAGTCCAAGACCCGCCTTGAGCGTCTTGGTTACTTCAAGGAAGTGAACGTCGAAACTCCGGCTGTGCCTGGCACCGATGATCAGGTTGACGTGAATTACAGCGTGGAAGAGCAGCCTTCTGGCTCAATCACCGCCAGCGTCGGCTTCGCCCAGAACGCCGGTCTGATTCTCGGTGGCTCGATCAGCCAGAACAACTTCCTCGGTACGGGCAACAAGGTCAGCCTCGGTCTTACCCGTAGCGAATACCAGACTGCCTACAGCTTTGGCTTTGTCGACCCCTACTGGACAGTTGATGGCGTGAGTCTTGGCTACAACGCTTTCTACCGCACAACTGACTACGATGAGCTGGATACTGATGTGTCTAGCTATGCTGTAGATAGCTACGGTGCAGGCATGAGCATTGGTTATCCTCTCAGCGAGATTTCTCGTCTGAACTTTGGCTTAACAGTGCAACAGGACGACATCAGTACCGGCAGTTATACCGTCGATGAAATCGTGAAATTCATCGACCAGGAAGGCGACAGCTATTTGAACTTTAAGGCCTCTGTCGGTTGGTCTGAGTCGACGCTGAACAAGGGGGTGCTGGCCACCCGTGGGTATTCGCAGAGCCTGATTCTGGAAAGCACGGTCCCGGGTAGTGACCTGTCGTTCTACAAGCTCGACTACCGTGGCCAGCGTTTCTTCCCGCTGACTCAGAGCACGGCTTTCCGGTTCCATGCTGAGCTGGGGTATGGCGATAGCTATGGCTCTACCAGTGAGCTCCCGTTCTACGAGCATTACTATGCAGGCGGTTTCAACTCGGTCCGTGGTTTTGAGGACTCCAGTCTGGGGCCGCGCAGTACACCCAGCAGGGTGGTTGATCCGGTCACAGGTAATGTCATCAGTGGCCCGGATAAGTACGGTCGCTATACCGATCCTGACCAAGATCCGCTCCCATTTGGTGGCAATGTACTGGTGCAGGGTGGTGTCGAGTACCTGTTCCCGCTGCCGTTCATCAAGGACCAGCGTCAGCTAAGGACCGTGCTGTTCTATGACGTCGGTAATGTCTTTGATACCAGCTGTGGTCAGCAGCCTGACTGCCAGAATATCGACGTTGGTGAGTTGGCCATGTCGGTCGGCGCTGGTCTGACTTGGATCACAGCGATGGGGCCGCTGAGCTTCAGTCTGGCAATGCCAGTCAAAAAGCCGGACGACTCGGACACTCAGGTCTTCCAGTTCTCTCTCGGCCAGACTTTCTAAGTGTGTTCGGTTTATTACAACAAAAGTGTTTTGCAGGAGTGCATTGTGCGTAAGTTGACTCAAGTGGTTTTGTTCACCGCGGCCATGCTGGCCACCCCGGCATTCGCCGAAATGCGCATCGCGGTCCTGAACTATCAGATGGCGCTGCTCGAGTCTGATGCAGCTAAGAAGTACGCCGTGGATGCCGAGAAGAAGTTTGGCCCGCAGCTCAGCAAGCTTAAAACGCTCGAGTCGAGCGCCAAGAGTATTCAGGATCGCCTGGTCAAGGGTGGCGAGAAGATGCAGCAGGCCGAGCGCGAGCGTCTTGAGCTGGAGTTCAAGCAGAAGGCGCGTGACTTCCAGTTCCAGTCCAAGGAACTTAACGAAGCCAAGGCAATTTCCGACCGTGACATGCTCAAACAGCTCAAGCCAAAACTGGACAAGGCTGTTGAGGAAGTGATCAAGAAGGGTGGTTTTGACCTGGTGCTGGAGCGTGGCGCAGTCGTCGACGTGAAGCCACAGTTCGATATCACCCGCCAAGTCATCGAGCGCATGAATCAGCTGCGTTGATCATGGCTGCTCCGGTGTTCACGCTCGGCCAACTGGCCGAGCAGCTTGGCGCCTCCCTGCGTGGTGCCAGCGATATCCAGGTGCGGGGTCTGGCTTCATTGCAAGAGGCCGAGCCTGATCAGTTGAGCTTCCTGGCCAATCCGCAGTACCGCAAGTACCTTGCTGCATGCAAGGCGGCTGCTGTGCTGTTGACCGAGACTGATGCCGAGGGTTATGCCGGTAACGCGCTGATCGTGGCTAATCCCTACTTGGCCTACGCGCGTCTGTCCCATCTTTTTGATCGCAAACCGCAGGTCGCTGCCGGTATTCATCCTACCGCAGTGATTGCTGCCACCGCTCAAGTCGATCTCAGTGCGTCCATCGGCGCCTATGCCGTTATTGAGGATGCCGCCGTAATCGGGCCGCGTGTCACTGTGGGGGCGCATTGCGTGATCGGTGCCCGTAGCTCGATCGCGGCTGACGGCTGGCTGGCCCCGCGCGTCACCCTGTATCACGACGTGTGCATTGGCGAGCGAGTTGTGATTCAGTCGGGTGCTGTGCTGGGTGGTGAGGGTTTCGGTTTCGCCAATGAGAAGGGTGTGTGGCAGAAGATTGCCCAGATCGGTGGTGTGACCATCGGTGACGATGTTGAGATTGGCGCCAACACCACCATCGACCGTGGTGCACTCGCCGATACGCAGATTGGCAATGGTGTGAAGCTGGATAACCAGATCATGATTGCGCACAACGTGCAGGTCGGTGATCACACCGCCATGGCTGGTTGTGCCGGCATCTCGGGCAGTACCAAGATCGGCAAGCACTGCATGATCGCTGGTGGCGTTGGCATGGTTGGACACATTGAAGTCTGCGATAACGTCTTCGTTACCGGCATGACCATGGTGACTCGCTCGATTACCGAGCCGGGTGCCTATTCCTCCGGAACAGCCATGCAGACGGCTGCAGACTGGAAGAAGAGTGCTGCGCGCATTCGTCAGCTCGATGATATGGCCAAGCGTCTGAAACAGCTGGAAAATCGTCTGGCTGCAGTGACCCCGAACGGTGACGCCTCATCTGATGCCTGATAAGCGCCAGATGGCTTTCCTTTTCTGATACAGGCTCTCCCCGATCATGATGGACATCAACGAAATTCGCGAATACCTGCCGCACCGCTATCCATTCCTGCTGGTGGATCGGGTGTCCGAGCTGGATGTTGAAGGCAAGCGCATTCGCGCCTACAAGAATGTCAGCATCAACGAGCCTTTCTTCAATGGGCACTTTCCCCAGCATCCCATCATGCCGGGCGTGCTGATCGTAGAAGCCATGGCACAGGCTGCCGGTATCCTCGGCTTCAAGATGATGAACGTGAAGCCAGCCGATGGAACCCTCTATTATTTCGTGGGCTCCGATAAGCTACGCTTCCGCTCGCCGGTGACTCCGGGTGATCAACTGGTCCTGGAGGCCAGCTTCATCAGCGCCAAGCGCAGCATCTGGAAATTTGCCTGTCAGGCCACTGTCGATGGCAAGGAAGTCTGTTCGGCCGAAATCATCTGTGCGGAACGCAAACTATGAGTTTGATTGACCCTCGTGCCATCATCGATCCGTCGGCCAAACTGGCGGATGACGTTCAGGTCGGCCCCTGGTCGATTATCGGGCCTGATGTGGAGATCGGCGAGGGTACCGTGGTTGGCCCTCATGTGATTATCAAAGGGCCGACTGTTATTGGTAAGCACAACCGCATCTATCAGTTTTCCTCGGTAGGTGAGGATACCCCTGACCTCAAGTACAAGGGTGAGCCGACCCGCCTGGTGATTGGCGATCACAATGTGATTCGCGAAGGCGTGACCATTCACCGTGGTACGGTCCAGGACCGTAGCGAAACCACGATTGGCGACCACAACCTGCTGATGGCCTATGTCCATGTGGGCCATGACAGCGTGATTGCCAATCACTGCATTCTGGTCAACAACACGGCGCTGGCCGGGCATGTCTGGGTGGATGACTGGGCGATTCTGTCCGGCTTTACCCTGGTTCATCAGTTCTGCCGTATCGGCGCCCACAGCTTTTCCGGCATGGGCACCGCAATCGGTAAGGATGTGCCGGCGTACGTTACCGTCTTTGGTAACCCGGCCGAGGCACGCAGCATGAACTTCGAGGGCATGCGCCGCCGGGGCTTCTCTGCCGAGGCGATTGCCGCCCTGCGTCGCGCTTACAAGATCGTCTACCGCCAGGGGCTGACCGTCGAGCAGGCTATGGCCGAGATGGCCGAGTCGGCTACCGAGTTCCCAGAGGTAGCGGTATTCCGCGATTCGATTCTGGCCTCTACCCGCGGCATCACTCGCTGAGTCTTTCATGAGCAAATTGCGTGTTGCGCTGGTCGCGGGCGAAGCGTCCGGCGATATCCTGGGTGCTGGCCTGATGCAGGCCTTGCGCGAGCGGCATGCCGAGATCGAGTTCATCGGCGTCGGTGGTCCGTTGATGGAGGCTCAGGGGCTGCGCTCCTATTTCCCGATGGAGCGTCTCTCGGTGATGGGGCTGGTCGAGGTGCTCGGCCGCCTGCCTGAGTTGTTGGCACGGCGTAAGCGCCTGATTCGCACCCTGATCGAGCAGAAACCCGATGTGTTCATTGGCATCGATGCGCCGGATTTCACCCTCAACATTGAACTGAAGTTGCGTCAGGCAGGCATCCGCACGGTGCACTATGTCAGCCCGTCCGTCTGGGCCTGGCGGCAGAAGCGCGTGCTGAAGATTCGCCAAGGCTGCGACCTGATGCTCTGTCTGTTTCCCTTCGAGGCACAGTTCTATCTGGAGCATCAGGTGCCGGTGCGTTTTGTCGGTCATCCACTGGCCAACAGCATTCCCATGCAGGCTGACAAGCAGGCCGCGCGTCAGGCGCTTGGGCTGGATGCCGAGGATTGCGTGGTCGCGCTGATGCCGGGTAGTCGTGGTGGAGAAGTGGCCAAGCTGGGCGCCTTGTTCCTCGACGCCGCCGAGCGCCTGCGCAGTCTCCGTCCGGGTGTGCGTTTCGTACTGCCCTGTGCCAATGCCGAGCGTCGCAGGCAGATCGAGGAACTGCTCAGTGGGCGCAACTTGCCGCTGTTGCTGCTCGATGGCCGCTCCCATGAGGCGCTGGCAGCCTGCGATGCAGTGCTGATCGCGTCGGGGACGGCGACGCTTGAAGCCTTGCTGTTCAAGCGGCCGATGGTGGTGGCTTACCGGGTAGCCAATCTGACGTACCGCATCCTGCGTCGCCTGGTGACCAGTCCGTACGTTTCGCTGCCCAACCTGCTGGCCGGGCGCATGCTGGTGCCGGAGTTGCTGCAGGAGGCCGCCACGCCTGATGCACTGGCTGAAACCATGGCGACCCTGCTGCTGGATGGTGCCGCGCAGACGCGGGGCTTCGACACCATTCATCGCGCCCTGCGTCAGGATGCTTCGGCTCAGGCGGCCGATGCTGTGCTGCAACTGGTGCGTGGCTGATGCAGCTGGGACTGGATTTCACCCTGGTCGAGGAGCTGGTGGCAGGGGTGGACGAGGTCGGTCGCGGCCCGCTCTGTGGTCCTGTGGTTACCGCCGCCGTGATTCTCGACCCGGCACGACCGATTCTCGGCCTCAATGATTCGAAAAAACTGAGCGAAGCCCGGCGTGATAAGTTGTTCGACGAGATACGCGAGAAGGCGCTGGCCTGGTGCATCGCCCGTGCCGAGGTGGAAGAAATCGACCGCTTGAATATCCTGCATGCCACCATGCTGGCCATGCAGCGGGCGGTAGAGGGGTTGTCGGTAACGCCGCGTCTGGCGCTGATCGATGGCAACCGCTGCCCGAAACTGGCCGTGCCGAGCGCGCCGGTGGTCAAGGGTGACAGCCAGGTGCCGGCCATTGCGGCTGCCTCGATTCTGGCCAAGGTCAGCCGTGACCGTGAAATGGCCGAGCTCGATGTTCTCTATCCCGGTTACGGAATTGCCGGGCACAAGGGCTATCCCACTGCGGTGCATCTGGAGGCCCTGCGCCGTCTGGGCGCCACGCCGATTCACCGGCGCTCGTTCGGTCCGGTGCGTCAGGTGCTGGAAGGCGGCGAATAGCGTCGTGTCGTTTCCCCGCGAGGCCCGGTACAATCCGGGCCTTGTCGTTTTACCCAGCAAGGGCTGCTCATGACCGTCTCCTTCGTTCACCTCCGGCTGCACAGTGAATTCTCCTTGGTGGATGGTCTGGTTCGGGTCAAACCCTTGATCAAGGCGGTGGCGGCGGCGGGCATGCCGGCGGTCGCCATTACCGATCAGAGCAACATGTGCTCGCTGGTGAAGTTCTACAAAGCCGCCATGGGGGGCGGGATCAAGCCCATTTGCGGTGCCGATATCTGGCTGGCCAGCAACAGCGAAGATGGCCCGCTGACCCGCATGACATTGCTGGCGATGAATGGCCAGGGCTATCGCAATCTCACCGAACTGGTGTCCCGAGGCTGGACCGAAGGACAGAGCAATGATTTGGTGATCATCCAGCGTGACTGGGTGAAGGAAGCGGCCGAGGGGCTGATCGCCCTGTCCGGTGCCAAAGAGGGCGAGATCGGTCTGGCCCTGCTGGGGGGCGATCAGGCCCTGGCCGAGAGTCTGCTGGCCGAGTGGCAGGCAGTGTTTCCCGATCGCTTCTACCTGGAACTGCAGCGCACCAGTCGCGTGGGTGACGAAGAGCACGTACATGCGGCCGTGGCGCTGGCGGAACGCTGTGGCGCCGCCCTGGTCGCGACCAACGATGTGCGCTTTCTCAAGCAGGGCGACTTCGAGGCCCACGAGACCCGCGTGTGCATCGGTGAGGGGCGCACGCTGGATGACCCGCGCCGGCCGCGTCATTACTCCGATCAGCAGTACCTCAAGTCGCCGGCTGAGATGACCGAGCTATTCAGCGACATTCCCGAGGCACTGGAAAATACCGTGGAAATTGCCAAGCGCTGCAATATCGATGTGCAGCTGGGCAAATACTTCCTCCCGGATTTCCCCACGCCCAACGGCATGAATATCGACGATTACCTGCGCCATGCCTCCTATGAAGGGCTGGAAGAGCGCCTGCAGGTATTGCTGCCCAAGGACACGCCGGATTACGAGGCGAAGCGGCAGGTCTATGTCGATCGGCTGGAGTTCGAGCTGGGCACCATCATCCAGATGGGCTTTCCCGGCTACTTCCTGATCGTGATGGACTTCATCAAGTGGGCGAAGAACAACGGCGTGCCGGTCGGTCCTGGCCGTGGTTCGGGCGCCGGTTCGCTGGTCGCCTACGTGCTGAAGATCACCGACCTCGATCCGCTGGCCTATGACCTGCTGTTCGAGCGCTTCCTCAATCCTGAGCGGATTTCCATGCCCGACTTCGACGTCGACTTCTGCATGGACGGCCGCGACAGGGTCATCGACTATGTGGCCGAGGCCTACGGGCGCAATGCCGTCAGCCAGATCATCACCTTCGGCACCATGGCGGCCAAAGCGGTGGTCCGCGACGTGGCGCGGGTGCAGGGCAAGTCCTATGGGCTGGCCGACCGTCTGTCGAAGATGATTCCCTTCGAAGTCGGCATGACCCTGGAAAAGGCGTACGAGATGGAGGAGCCGCTGCGCGACTTCCTCAAGACCGACGAGGAGGCTGCGGAAATCTGGGAGATGTCGCTCAAGCTCGAGGGCATCTGTCGCGGTACCGGCAAGCACGCGGGGGGCGTGGTAATCGCGCCGACCAAGCTGACCGACTTCTCGCCGATCGCCTGCGATGAGGAAGGTGGCGGTCTGGTCACCCAGTTCGACAAGGACGATGTGGAAGCAGCCGGTCTGGTCAAGTTCGACTTCCTCGGTCTGCGCACCCTGACAATCATCAAGTGGGCGATGGAGACCATCAACCGCGAACAGGCCAAGCAGGGCCTGCCGGATCTGAACATCGACTTCATCCCGCTGGATGACAAGCCGACCTACCAGATGCTGCAGAAGGCGGAAACCACTGCGGTGTTCCAGCTGGAGTCGCGCGGCATGAAGGAGCTGATCAAAAAGCTCAAGCCGGACTGTCTGGAAGACCTCATCGCTCTGGTGGCGTTGTTCCGCCCTGGTCCGCTGCAGTCAGGCATGGTGGACGACTTCATCAACCGCAAGCACGGTCGTGCCGAAGTGTCCTACCCACACCCGGACTACCAGTACGCGGGTCTGGAGCCGGTGCTCAAGCCGACCTACGGCATCATCCTGTATCAGGAACAGGTGATGCAGATTGCCCAGGTGATGGCCGGCTACACCCTCGGCGGTGCGGACATGCTGCGCCGCGCCATGGGCAAGAAGAAGCCCGAGGAGATGGCCAAGCAGCGCGGGGGCTTCATCGAAGGCTGTGCCAATAACGGTATCGATGCTGATCTGGCAGGTAACATCTTCGATCTGGTGGAAAAGTTTGCCGGTTACGGCTTCAACAAATCCCACTCGGCCGCCTATGGTCTGGTTTCCTACCAGACGGCCTGGCTCAAGGCGCACTATCCGGCGCCGTTCATGGCCGCCGTGCTCTCGGCGGATATGCACAACACCGACAAGGTGGTGATCCTCATCGAGGAGTGTCGCAGCATGAAGCTGCGCCTCGATGCGCCGGACGTGAATACCTCCGAGTTCAAGTTCACCGTCAACGACGACGGCCGCATTGTCTACGGCCTTGGCGCGATCAAGGGCGTTGGCGAGGGGCCGGTGGAGGCGATCTGCGAGAGCAGGGCCGAGGGCGGTCCCTTCAAGGATCTGTTCGATTTCTGCGCTCGGGTCGACCTCAAGCGCATCAACAAACGCACGCTGGAGGCGCTGATTCGCTCCGGCGCGCTGGATCGTCTGGGGCCGCATTATCAGGATGAGCTCAAGGCCTACCAGGCGACGGTCAATCTCAATCGTGCCGTGTTGCTGGCGGCGATGGAGGAGGCCATTGCCGCGGCCGAGCAGACGGCGCGCAGCCATGACAGCGGGCACATGGACCTGTTTGGCGGGGTGTTTGCCGAGCCGGAGGCCGATGTGTACGCCAATCACCGGCGTACCCGCGAGTGGACGCTCAAGGAGCGCTTGCGCGGCGAGAAGGAAACGCTTGGCCTGTACCTGACCGGGCATCCGATCGACGAGTACGAAGGCGAGGTGCGGCGTTTTGCCCGCCAGCGCATCATTGATCTGAAACCGGCGCGTGATACCCAGACCGTTGCCGGTCTGATCGTCAACCTGCGGGTGATGAAGAACAAGAAGGGCGACAAGATGGGCTTCGTCACCCTTGACGACCGTTCCGGACGTATCGAGGCGTCGCTGTTTGCCGATGCGTTTGCCAGTAATCAGGCGTTACTGCAGAACGATGCGCTGGTGGTGATCGAGGGCGAGGTCAGTCAGGATGACTTTTCCGGCGGCCTGCGCCTGCGCGCCAAGCGCGTCATGGGGCTGGAGGAAGCCCGCACGGCGCTGGCCGAGAGCCTGCGCGTGCGTGTCACGCAGGAAGCGCTTAAGGCTGATCGCCTGCGCTGGCTGGGGGAACTGCTCGGCAAGCACAAGGGTGCCTGTCCGCTCAGCCTGGATTACTCCGGCAGCGAGGCCAAGGCCCTGCTGCAGCTGGGTGAGCAGTGGCGGATCGATCCGGCCGACAATCTGATTCAGGCGTTGCGTGACCAGTTCGGCAAAGACAACGTCTTTTTGCACTACCGCTAGGTCAGGGACGAGAGTCCCGGCCCTGCTCGACCGCATGCGCACGATCCCTTAAGGTAGTTACCTCAAGCTCGTGCGCGACACGGACAGGGCTTCACCGCCCACAGCCAGACGGATGCTTATGAACCCGAATTTCCTCGATTTCGAACAGCCGATTGCCGAACTGCAAGCCAAGATCGAAGAGCTGCGCCTGGTCGGCAATGACAACGCGCTGAATATCAGTGACGAGATCGCCCGTCTCGAAGACAAGAGTCGCAGTCTGACCAAGAGCATCTTCGACAACCTGAGCAGCTGGCAGATTGCCCAGTTGGCCCGGCATCCGCGTCGCCCCTATACCCTCGATTACATCGACCTGATCTTCACTGAATTCGACGAGCTGCACGGTGACCGGCATTTCTCCGACGATGCCGCCATTGTCGGTGGTATTGCCCGTCTGGAAGACCAGCCCGTGATGGTTATCGGCCACCAGAAGGGCCGTGAGGTGCGTGAGAAGGTTCGCCGCAACTTCGGCATGCCGCGACCGGAAGGCTACCGCAAGGCCTGCCGCCTGATGGAAATGGCCGAGCGTTTCAAACTGCCGATCCTCACCTTCATCGACACACCGGGTGCTTATCCGGGCATCGATGCCGAGGAACGCAACCAGAGCGAGGCGATTGCCTGGAACCTGCGGGTGATGTCGCGCCTGAAGACGCCGATCATCGCCACCGTGGTGGGTGAGGGCGGCTCTGGTGGTGCGCTGGCCATTGGTGTCTGTGATCGACTGAACATGCTGCAGTACTCCACCTATTCGGTGATCTCGCCGGAAGGTTGTGCCTCGATTCTGTGGAAAACTGCGGAAAAAGCCCCGGATGCGGCTGAGGCCATGGGAATCACGGCCGAGCGTCTGAAGGGGCTGGGCATCGTTGACAAGGTGGTCAGCGAGCCGCTTGGCGGCGCGCATCGTGATCCGCAGGCGATGGCCGATGCATTGCGCAAGGAGTTGCTGGCGCAGCTCAAGGTGCTGAACAAGCTCGATAGCGCCGATCTGCTGGCGCGTCGTTACGAGCGCCTGATGAGCTACGGCGTGGCTTGATCGCTTTGAGTTTCAACACAACGGGCCTGCGGGCCCGTTGTTGTTTTAAGCTTGGCCAATGAACCGTCTCGAACAATCCTTGCTGTCCATCCTGCAGCCCTGGCGTCAGGCGCCGGGCTGGCTGCTGGCCTTCTCCGGTGGGCTGGACTCCACGGTGCTGCTGCATCTGCTGGCTGGCTTGCGCCGCCATCACGTTTTGCCGCCGCTGCGGGCGTTGCATGTCAGTCATGGCCTTCAGGCTGTGGCGGCGCAGTGGCCGGAACATTGCGCGGCAGTGTGCGCGCAGCTCGGCGTGCCGTTCCGGTCGGTTGCTGTGCAGGTGGCGGAAGGCGCGAGCATTGAACAGGCTGCCCGTCAGGCCCGCTATGCGGCACTGGCCGCGGAATTGGCCCCAGGTGAGGTGCTGCTGACGGCCCAGCATGGCGATGATCAGGTGGAAACCGTACTTTTTCGCCTGCTGAGAGGCGCCGGTGTGCGCGGACTGGCAGGCATGCCGGTGCAGCGTGCGTTCGCGGGTGGTCATTTGCTGCGTCCTTTGCTCGGCTGTACGCGCGGCGAGCTGGAGTGCTATGCCCGTGAGCATCAACTGCGCTGGGTGGATGATCCGAGCAATGCCGATACCCGCCTGAGTCGCAACCACCTGCGTCATGCCGTGTTGCCTCCTTTGCGCGAGCATTGGCCGGCGCTGGATGCCAATCTGCAGCGCTCGGCGCGTCAGCTTCGCGAGGCGGATGAATTGCTCGGTGAGCTTGCCGAGCAGGATCTTGCGCCTGCCAGAGTTGCTTTTGAGTTGCCCTGGCGGACGTTGCCGTCGCTCCTGCTCGGCCCTTTGCGTGATCTCAGCGAGGCTCGTCAGCGCAATGCCCTGCGCCATTTTCTCGCGCCGCTGACCTTGCTGCCGGATGAACGGCACTGGGCCGGCTGGTGTTCGCTGCGCGATGCGCAGGCGGGTGCTCAGCCAATCTGGCGCCTGCATGGCGGGGAACTGCATCGATCTGACGAACGGTTGTGGTGGCTGAGCGGGGATTGGCTGCGAGCGCCCGCCGCCGGAGTTTCTTGGGAGAGTCCGCAGTCGGTGCTGGTGTTGCCGGGCAACGGCCGGCTGCGCTGGTCGGGGGAAGCTCCAGTCGGACCGTTACGTGTGACCTATCGCCGGGGTGGCGAGAGTCTGGTCCACCCTCTGCGAGGCCGGCGTGACCTCAAGCGTCTGCTCAACGAGGCGCGCATCCCGGTCTTTGTCCGTGATCGCCTGCCGCTGGTTTACGCCGGTGCGGAACTGCTGGCCGTGGCTGCATTGCCGGGTTATGACCGTGTGAGCGGGGAGGGGGCGCAACTGCTGTGGGAGCCTCCGACGAGTGACGTGGGTTTGAGCTGGTAGGGGCTTTCCGGTAGACTACGCTCCCGTCTTATGTTGCTCCCGCTGAACCCTCAGGTCAGTGGGTGTTTTCAATTGCGAGCTGCATCGCAATCGGGGCCCGCCCCACGCTTTTCCCCGGCGGCCTATCGCCTAAACACAGACTTCTAGGGTTTTTCATGACGCGCTACATCTTCGTCACGGGTGGTGTTGTTTCTTCTTTGGGGAAAGGCATCGCCTCTGCTTCCCTGGCGGCGATCCTGGAGGCGCGGGGCCTGAAGGTCACCATGCTCAAGCTCGATCCGTACATCAACGTCGATCCGGGCACCATGAGTCCGTTCCAGCACGGTGAAGTGTTCGTCACCCACGACGGTGCCGAGACCGACCTCGACCTCGGTCACTACGAGCGCTTCATCCGCACCACCATGACCCAGAACAACAACTTCACCACCGGTCGTGTGTACGCCGATGTGCTGCGCAAAGAGCGCCGGGGTGACTATCTGGGTGCGACCATTCAGGTGATTCCGCACATCACCGACGAGATCAAACGCCGCATCATCAAGGGCGCCGGCGATGCCGACGTGGCCATGGTCGAGATCGGTGGCACCGTGGGTGACATCGAGTCTCAACCTTTCCTCGAGGCGATCCGTCAGCTGCGTGTCGAAGTGGGTGCCAAGCGCGCCATGCTGATGCACCTGACCCTGGTGCCGTACATCGCCACCGCCGGTGAGACCAAGACCAAGCCGACTCAGCACTCGGTCAAGGAGCTGCGCTCCATCGGTCTGCAGCCGGACGTGCTGATCTGCCGCTCCGACCATGAAATCGACCTGTCCTCGCGCCGCAAGATTGCCCTGTTCACCAACGTGGAAGAGCGTGCGGTGATCGGCCTGGAAGACGTTGACACCATCTACAAGATTCCGTCGGTACTGCACGCCCAGGGCCTGGATGACTTCGTTGTCGAGCGCTTCGGCCTGCAATGCCAGCCGGCCGACCTCTCCGAGTGGGACCGCGTGGTGGATGCCAAGCTCCATCCGGAGAAGGAAGTCACCATCGCCATGGTCGGCAAGTACATGGAGCTGCTGGATGCCTACAAGTCGCTGATCGAAGCGATGAGTCATGCCGGCATCCAGAACCGCACCAAGGTCAACCTGCGCTATATCGATTCCGAAGACATCGAGAATCAGGGCACCGACCTGCTCGCCGGTGTCGATGCCATTCTCGTCCCGGGCGGCTTCGGTCTGCGTGGCGTGGAAGGCAAGATCCGCACCGTGCAGTACGCCCGCGAGAACAAGATTCCTTACCTGGGCATCTGCCTGGGGATGCAGGTGGCGGTTATCGAATATGCCCGCAACGTGCTGGGTTGGGCCGATGCCAACTCCACCGAGTTCGATACCAGCAGCCAGCATCCGGTTGTCGGTCTGATCACCGAGTGGCAGGACGTTACCGGCGCCGTGGAAACCCGCGACGAGGGCTCTGATCTGGGCGGCACCATGCGTCTCGGCGCTCAGGACTGCCAGCTGATGGCCGGCACCCACGTGCGCGAGTGCTATGGCAAGGACGTGATCGTTGAGCGTCACCGTCACCGCTACGAGGTCAACAACAACCTGCTGCCGCAGTTGCAGCAGGCTGGCCTTCAGGTCACTGGCCGTTCTGCCGATGGCGCGCTGGTCGAGGTGGTCGAGGCTCCGGATCATCCGTGGTTCGTGGCCTGCCAGTTCCACCCTGAATTCACGTCTACCCCGCGCGATGGTCATCCGCTGTTCAGTGGCTTCGTCAAGGCTGCGCTGAAGCAAGCCGGCAAGGCATAAGGCGCAGGTCATGGCACAGAAGATCATCAAGGTCGGCAATATCGAGATTGCCAACGACAAGCCGCTGGTGCTGTTCGGCGGCATCAATGTTCTCGAATCGCGCGACCTGGCCATGCGGGCCTGTGAGGAATACGTGCGGGTGACCGACAAGCTCGGCATCCCCTACGTGTTCAAGGCCAGTTTCGACAAGGCCAACCGCTCCTCGATCACGTCCTTCCGTGGCCCGGGCCTGGATGAGGGCATGAAAATCTTCGAGGATGTGAAGAAGACCTTCGGTGTGCCGGTGATTACCGACGTGCACGAGCCCTATCAGGCGGCTCCGGTGGCAGAGGTTTGCGACATCATCCAGCTGCCGGCCTTCCTCTCGCGGCAGACCGACCTGGTGGTGGCCATGGCCAAGACCGGCGCGGTGATCAACATCAAGAAGGCTCAGTTCCTCGCTCCGCAGGAGATGAAGCACATCCTCAAAAAGTGCGAGGAGGCCGGTAACGACCAATTGATCCTCTGCGAGCGTGGCTCGTCCTTCGGTTACAACAATCTGGTAGTCGACATGCTGGGCTTTGGCATCATGAAGTCCTTCGAGTACCCGGTATTCTTCGACGTGACCCATGCCCTGCAGATGCCGGGCGGTCGCGCCGATTCTGCAGGCGGTCGTCGTGCTCAGGTCACCGACCTGGCCAAGGCCGGTCTCAGTCAGGGTTTGGCGGGCCTGTTCCTCGAAGCCCATCCGGATCCGGACAACGCCAAGTGTGACGGCCCCTGCGCCCTGCGCCTGGACAAGCTGGAACCCTTCCTCACCCAGCTCAAGCAGCTGGATGATCTGGTCAAGAGCTTTGCGCCGATCGAAACCGCGTAACGCATTCGACTGACGCATATTTCAACTGTTGGAGCTAACAAGAATGGCAAAGATCGTCGACATCAAGGGCCGTGAGGTTCTCGACTCCCGTGGCAACCCCACCGTAGAAGCCGATGTAATCCTCGACAACGGCATCATCGGCAGCGCCTGTGCGCCGTCCGGTGCTTCCACCGGTTCGCGCGAAGCGCTGGAACTGCGTGATGGCGACAAGAGCCGTTACCTGGGCAAGGGCGTGCTGAAGGCCGTGGCCAACATCAATGGCCCGATCCGTGACCTGCTGCTGGGCAAAGACGCCCGCGAGCAGAAGGCTCTCGACCTGGCCATGATTGACCTGGACGGTACCGAGAACAAAGGCAAGCTGGGCGCCAACGCCATCCTCGCCGTGTCCCTGGCCGCTGCCAAGGCTGCTGCTCAGGCCAAAGGTGTGCCGCTGTACGCTCACATCGCCGACCTGAACGGCACCCCGGGTGTTTACTCGATGCCGGTGCCGATGATGAACATCATCAACGGCGGCGAGCATGCCGACAACAACGTCGATATCCAGGAGTTCATGGTTCAGCCGGTTGGCGCCAAGAACTTCGCCGACGCCCTGCGCATGGGCGCCGAGATCTTCCATCACCTGAAAGCCGTGCTGAAGGCCCGTGGCCTGAACACCGCCGTGGGTGACGAGGGTGGCTTCGCGCCGAACCTGGCTTCCAACGAAGACGCCCTGGCTGCCATCGCCGAGGCCGTGGCCAATGCCGGCTACAAGCTGGGCGAGGACATCACCCTGGCTCTGGACTGTGCATCGAGCGAGTTCTTCAAAGATGGTCAGTACGACCTGGAAGGCGAAGGCAAGGTGTTCAGCGCCGAAGGTTTTGCCGACTACCTGGCCGGTCTGACCCAGCGCTATCCGATCATCTCCATCGAAGACGGCATGGACGAGTCCGACTGGGCTGGCTGGAAAGTCCTAACCGACAAGATCGGTGACAAGGTGCAGCTGGTCGGTGACGACCTGTTCGTGACCAACACCAAGATCCTCAAGCGCGGTATCGAAGAGAAGATCGGCAACTCGATTCTGATCAAGTTCAACCAGATCGGCTCGCTGACCGAGACTCTGGAGGCCATCCAGATGGCCAAGGCCGCCGGCTTCACCGCCGTGATCTCGCACCGCTCCGGTGAGACCGAGGACAGCACTATCGCCGATCTCGCCGTAGGTACCGCTGCCGGTCAGATCAAGACCGGCTCCCTGTGCCGTTCCGACCGCGTGTCCAAGTACAACCAGCTGCTGCGTATCGAAGAGCAGTTGGCTGGCAAAGCTCCGTACAAGGGCCGCGCCGAGTTCCGCGGCTGAAAACTGCTGCTCTCGGTCAGGCGTTGTTGAAATCGGCTTCGGCATGCTCATTTACTCTATGTAAACTCCGCTGCCTCAACCGATTTCGCCTAGCCTGACCGTCGCTCGCGATGTTTTCAGTAGGCGGGCAGGAAATGGTAAAAAGGGCAGCGCAAGCTGCCCTTTTCATATGGATATTACTGCTGCGATGCCTAAAGCCCCGTATTGGCTGTTCGTTCTCCTGGTCCTGATCCTTGCCGGTCTGCAGTATCGCCTGTGGGTTGGTGATGGCAGTCTGGCTCAGGTGCAGGCGCTGCAGCAGCAGATTGCAGAGCAACAGGCCGAGAATGAGCAGTTGCTGGAGCGCAATCGCATCCTCGAGGCTGAAGTGCTTGAGCTCAAGCAGGGTACGGAAACCGTCGAGGAGCGTGCCCGTCACGAGCTGGGCATGGTTAAAGAGGGCGAGACCCTCTATCAGCTGGCCGAATGAGCGCTGTGACTTTGCCATCGTTCTGGGTGGTGATTCCGGCTGCCGGTATCGGTTCGCGCATGCGCGCCGACCGTCCCAAGCAATACCTGGCACTGGCCGGCAAGACCATTCTCGAACATACCCTCTCCTGTTTTCTCGACCACCCCGGCCTCAGGGGGCTGGTGGTTTGTCTGGCCGAGGATGATCCCTACTGGCCGCAGTTACCGGTGGCGCGTGACCCGCGTATCCAGCGCGCCAGTGGTGGTGCCGAGCGTGCCGACTCGGTGCTCAGTGGTTTGCAGCGCCTCAATGAGTTGGGCGCGGCGGCTGATGACTGGGTGCTGGTGCACGATGCTGCGCGGCCCAATCTGGCTCGTTCCGATCTCGACCTGTTGCTCGCAGAGCTGGCTGACGATGCCGTAGGTGGCCTGCTGGCCGTGCCGGCGCGCGATACGCTCAAGCGCGCTGGCGTGGATGGGCGAGTTCGCGAAACGGTCGATCGCAGCGTGATCTGGCAGGCCTATACGCCGCAGATGTTTCATCTCGGTGCGCTGCAACGAGCCCTGGCTGATGCGCTGGTGGCCGGCGTGGCGATCACCGATGAGGCTTCGGCGCTGGAATGGGCGGGGCAGGCGCCGCGTCTGATCGAGGGGCGCGCCGATAATCTCAAGGTCACTCGCCCGGAAGACCTCGACTGGCTGCGCCGGCGCTGGGCCGACAAGCGCTGAGGCTAGTGGCCGGTATATTCAGGCCGCTCCGATAGCCGTGTTTTCAGGTGATCGACCAGCAGGCGTACCTTGGGCGACAGGTGGCGCTGTTGTGGATACAGCGCCCAGACCGCGGTATGCGGTGGCCGGTGCTGGGGCAGCAGGTCGATCAGTCGCCCGTCGCTCAAAGGGCTACGCACATAGTAATCCGGCAGCTGGCACAGGCCGAATCCACGCAAAGCTGCATCCAGTACCGCCTCGCCGCTGTTGCAGCGCCAGTTGCCCTGCACCCGCAGGGCCAGTTCGCGGCCATCCTGCTGGAAACTCCATTGCTCGCTGCTGCCGACCAGGCAATTGTGTCGCGTCAGTTCCGACAGGGAGTGCGGGCGTCCATAGCGCTGCAGGTAGCCAGGTGCCGCACACAGGTGCATGACCCGTGGCGCCAGGCGGGTAGCCACCAGACGAGAGTCCTGCAGACGCCCCAGGCGGATGGCCAGGTCCATGCCGTTCTGTAGCAGATCAAGGGTCTGGTTGCTCAGTTCGATCTCTACCCGTAACTGGTCATGATTGGCCATGAACTCGTTGACCAGTGGCACGATGAAGCGCTCGCCGTAAGCCACGGCGCAAGTCATGCGCAAGAGTCCCTTGGGTTCGCCAGCCAGATCGCCGACGGCGCGCAGGGCTTCCTCTCGGGCATCCTGCAGGCGCCGGCAGTGATGGAGAAAGGTCTGTCCGGCCTCCGTCAGGCTGACCTTGCGCGTACTGCGATAGAACAGGCGGGTTTGCAGACGCTCCTCCAGCTGGGCAACCTGTCGACTCACCTGAGAGTTGGACAACCCCAGGCGCTTGGCGGCGGCGCTGAACTGGCCACATTCGGCCACGGCGACGAATTCATCCAGGCCTTCCCAGCGATTCATTGATTATCCCTGTGTGGCAATAATGTTTTGCTTGGGTCTGGATTATTCATCAATTTTGCTTGATCTACACTTGCGGCCACTTTTGAACTGTCTGGAGTGCCGCTCATGATCAAGTCCCGTGCTGCCGTTGCCTTTGCCCCCAACCAGCCGCTGCAGATCGTCGAGGTTGATGTGGCGCCACCCAGGGCCGGTGAAGTCCTGGTGCGCATCGTGGCTACCGGTGTCTGCCATACCGATGCCTACACCCTGTCCGGCGAGGACAGTGAAGGGGTGTTTCCCTGCATTCTCGGGCATGAGGGCGGTGGTATTGTCGAGGCGGTAGGCGAGGGCGTGACCTCGCTGGCGGTGGGGGACCATGTGATCCCGCTGTACACCGCTGAATGCCGCCAGTGCAAGTTCTGCACCTCGGGTAAAACCAACCTGTGCCAGGCCGTACGCGCCACTCAGGGCAAGGGGCTGATGCCCGACGGCACTACGCGCTTCTCGTACAACGGTCAGCCGATCTATCACTACATGGGCTGCTCGACCTTTTCCGAGTACACCGTGCTGCCGGAAATCTCCCTGGCCAAGATTCCCCAGGAGGCGCCGCTGGAAAAGGTCTGCCTGCTCGGGTGCGGGGTGACTACCGGCATTGGTGCCGTGCTCAATACCGCCAAGGTCACCGAGGGTTCTACTGTGGCGATTTTCGGCCTGGGCGGCATCGGTCTGGCGGCCATCATCGGCGCCAAGATGGCCAAGGCCGGGCGCATCATCGCCATCGACATCAACCCGGCCAAGTTCGCGATTGCCAGCGAGCTGGGTGCTACCGATCTGGTCAATCCGAATGATTTCGATAAGCCGATTCAGGATGTCATCGTCGAGATGACCGACGGTGGCGTCGATTACAGCTTTGAGTGCGTTGGCAACGTCAAACTGATGCGCGCGGCACTGGAGTGTTGCCACAAGGGCTGGGGCGAGTCGATCATCATCGGTGTGGCCGGTGCAGGGCAGGAAATCAGCACCCGGCCATTCCAGCTGGTTACCGGGCGGGTCTGGCGCGGTTCGGCATTCGGTGGGGTGAAGGGGCGTACCGAGCTGCCGGGTTATGTGGAGAAGGCGCAGAAGGGCGAAATCCCGCTGGATACCTTCATCACCCATAACCTGCCGCTGGACGAGATCAACCAGGCTTTCGATCTTATGCATGAAGGCAAGAGCATCCGTACCGTCATCCACTTCTGAGGTGCGGCCATGACCCTGGAGAATTTGTCCTGCCAAAAGAGTTTTGGCGGCTGGCACAAGCGCTACCGGCACCGCTCCAGCGTGCTGGGTTGCGACATGATGTTTGCCGTGTACCTGCCGCCGCAGGCCGAGGAAGGCTGGCACTTGCCGGTGCTGTACTGGCTGTCGGGGCTGACCTGTACCGACGAGAACTTCATGCAGAAGGCCGGTGCCCAGCGCCTGGCCGCCGAGCTGGGCATCGTCATCGTCGCGCCGGATACCAGTCCGCGCGGGGGCGAGGTCCCGGACGATCCTGACGGCGCCTGGGACTTCGGCCTGGGTGCCGGTTTCTACCTGAATGCCAGCGAGCAGCCCTGGTCGCGCCATTACCGCATGCATGACTACGTGGTGCATGAGCTGCCGGCGCTGATCGAGGCCAACTTCCCGGTGTCCGACCGTCGCGGCATCAGCGGGCACTCCATGGGCGGCCATGGGGCGCTGGTGTGTGCGCTGCGCAATCCCGGACGCTACCGATCGGTTTCAGCCTTTGCTCCGATCAGCAACCCGATGGACTGTCCGTGGGGGGAGAAGGCGTTTTCCCGCTACCTGGGTGAGGATCGGACTCGCTGGCGTGAGTGGGATGCCTGTGCATTGCTGGCCTCGGCCAGAGAACGCCTGCCGCTGCTGATCGATCAGGGCGATCGGGATGACTTTCTCGACACCCAGCTCAAGCCCCAGGCCTTGCAGCAGGCGGCGCAGGCGGCCGGTCATCCGTTAATGCTGCGTCTGCAACCGGGCTATGACCACAGCTATTACTTCATTGCCAGTTTCATCGACGATCATCTGCGTCACCATGCCGAGCAGTTGAACGACTGAGACGGGTAAAGCGGTTAGAATCAGGCCCTTACTGACAAGGGCCTGATTCATGACCTCGATGCGTATTGGCCACGGCTACGATGTTCACCGTTTCTGCGAGGGGGCGTTCATTACCCTCGGCGGCGTGAAAATTCCCCACAAGTTCGGCCTGCTGGCCCACTCCGACGGCGATGTGCTGCTGCATGCGCTCAGTGATGCGCTGCTCGGCGCCGCAGCGCTCGGCGACATCGGCAGGCATTTTCCCGATACCGATCCCGCCTTCAAGGGCGCCGACAGCCGTGTGTTGCTGCGTCATGTACTGGGACTCATTCAGGCCAAGGGCTATGTCGTCGGCAATGTCGATGCCACCATCGTGGCGCAGGCGCCGAAGATGGCACCGCATATCGAAACCATGCGCGCGTGCATCGCCGAGGACCTGCTGATCGAACTGGATCAGGTCAACGTCAAGGCCACCACTACCGAGAAACTGGGTTTCACGGGGCGTGAAGAAGGCATCGCGGTGCATGCGGTCGCGCTGCTGGTGCGCCCATGACTGAGCTTGAGCTGCTGGGCCCGCGCGCCCATGGCGAGCCCTGTGGGCGCGCGGTACTGAAAGCCACGGCCGAAGACTTTCAGGTCGACGAGGTGCTGGATATCCCGCTGTCCGGCCAGGGCGAACACCTCTGGCTGTGGGTGGAAAAGCGTGGCCTGAACACCGAAGAGGCGGCCCGCCGTCTGGCCCGCGCCGCCGGCGTGTCGCAACGCAATATCAGCTATGCAGGACTCAAGGACCGCCAGGCCCTGACCCGGCAATGGTTCAGCCTGCACCTGCCGGGCAAGAGCGATCCCGATCTGTCCGCTGCCGAGGGACCAACGTTGGGTATCCTCAAGGCCGTGCGTCATTCACGCAAGCTGCAGCGCGGTGCCCACGCGGCCAACGGCTTTACCCTGCGCCTGACTCAGCTGCAGGCGGACAAGGCCTTGCTGGAGCAGCGCCTGGAACAGATCAGGGCGAAGGGCATTCCCAACTACTATGGCCTGCAGCGCTTTGGCCATAACGGCGGCAATGTGCTCGAGGCCCGTCAGTATGCCGCGCGTGGCGAGCTGCCCGAGCAACGCAATCTGCGCTCGCGTCTGCTGTCGGCGGCGCGCAGCTACCTCTTCAATCAGGCGCTGGCGGCGCGGGTTGCCGACTCCAGCTGGGATCGTGCACAGGTAGGCGATCTGCTGGCGTTCACCGACAGTCGCAGTTTCTTTCCGGCCGGTGAGGCTGAGTGCAGCGATCCGCGTCTGGATATTCTCGATCTGCATCCGACCGGCCCGCTGTGGGGCGAGGGCGCCAGTAGCGCTGAGGGTGCCGCGCAGGCTCTGGAGCAGCGCATTGCCGCTGCCGAGCCTGAGTTGGTTGACTGGTTGGTCAGGGCGGGCATGGCGCACGAACGGCGTATCCTGCGCCTCCCCATTGGCAGCCTGGCATGGCATTATCCCGAGCCTGATATTTTGCAACTGGCATTCGTTCTGCCGGCCGGATGTTTCGCCACCGCTCTGGTGCGTGAACTTGTCGATCTGGTGCCGGCGGGGCAGACGGACAATCCATGCGAATTCTGATTTCCAACGATGACGGGGTGAATGCACCGGGTATCGCCGCGCTGCACGGTGCACTGGCCGATTACGCCGAGTGTGTGGTGATTGCGCCTGAGCAGGACAAAAGCGGCGCCAGCAGTTCGCTGACCTTGGATCGTCCGCTGCATCCGAGCACGCTGAGCAACGGCTTTATCAGCCTCAACGGCACGCCGACCGATTGTGTGCACCTGGGGCTCAATGGGTTATTGCCAGAGCTGCCGCATATGGTGGTGTCCGGCATTAACCTCGGCGCCAACCTGGGTGATGACGTGCTGTATTCGGGCACCGTGGCGGCGGCGCTGGAAGGGCGCTTTCTTGATCTGCCGGCATTTGCCTTCTCGCTGATCTCGCGCCAGCCGGACAACCTGCCGACGGCCGCCTATTTCGCCCGCAAGCTGGTCGAAGGGCATGACAAGCTAGACCTGCCACCGCGCACCGTACTCAACATCAATGTGCCCAACCTGCCGCTGGATAAAATCCGTGGCGTGCAGCTGACCCGCCTCGGCCATCGTTCCCGTGCCGCGGCACCGGTCAAGGTGGTCAATCCGCGCGGCAAGGAAGGCTACTGGATCTCGGTGGCCGGGGATGCCGAGGACGGCGGGCCAGGTACCGATTTTCATGCGGTGATGCAGGGCTATGTGTCGATCACGCCACTGCAGCTGGACCGTACCTTTCACGAGGCCTTCAGCGGGCTGGCCAATGGGCTGGAGGGGCTGTTCTGATGCGTGGCAACGATCACCTGCAGCGCCACGGCATCGGTATGACCTCGCAGCGTACCCGCGAGCGTCTGATCGAGCGCCTGTATGAAGAGGGGCTGTCCAACCCGCATGTGCTGGAAGTCATTCGCCGCACGCCCCGCCACCTGTTTGTCGACGAGGCGCTGGCGCACCGGGCCTATGAAGACACGGCGTTGCCGATCGGCCACAACCAGACCATTTCCCAGCCCTATATCGTGGGTCGCATGACCGAGCTGCTGCTGGCAGCCGGCCCATTGGACAAGGTGCTGGAAATCGGCACGGGCTGCGGCTACCAGACTGCGGTGCTGGCCCAGCTGGTTGAGCGGGTATTTACTGTCGAGCGTATCCAGGCCCTGCAGGATCGCGCCAAGGAGCGACTGGCCGAGCTCAATCTGCGCAATGTGGTGTATCGCTGGGGAGACGGCTGGGAAGGCTGGTCGGCGCTGGCACCCTATAACGGCATCATTGTGACTGCCGCAGCAGCCGATGTTCCCCAGGCGCTGCTTGATCAGCTGGCTATTGGTGGCCGTCTGGTGATTCCGGTAGGCGCTGGCG
This sequence comes from Pseudomonas sp. HAR-UPW-AIA-41, assembly GCF_002304225.1. Taxonomy (GTDB): domain Bacteria; phylum Pseudomonadota; class Gammaproteobacteria; order Pseudomonadales; family Pseudomonadaceae; genus Aquipseudomonas. The sequence goes on along the minus strand of NZ_NSLB01000002.1, from coordinate 458,609 downwards.
ACGAGCAGGAGCTGCTGCTGATTGTGCGTGAAGAGGACGGCTTCAGCCGGCATGTGCTGGATGCCGTGCGTTTTGTGCCGTTGCTGCAAGGCCCATTGCTCTGAGTCCGTGGGTCGCGGGCTGACAGGCAAACAGAAAAATAATGAATGGAAGGGGAGCGCTCTTGGCACTCAGTGTAGCGATGCATCAGACGCGGCCGATGGGCCACATGGGCCTGGCGGCAGTGGCGACGCTCGTTCTTGTGCTGACCGGCTGCAGTAGTCAGCAGAGCGGCTCGGCTCAGGTCATTGATGGGCAGCACAGTGCCCCCGTGCGGCAGCCGGCTACTGGTGGTCAGTACATCGTGCAGCGTGGCGATACCCTGTACTCCATTGCCTTCCGTTTCGGTTGGGACTGGAAGGCCTTGGCTGCGCGCAACCAGATCGGCGCACCTTATGTCATTCGGCCTGGTCAGGTCATCCGCTTCGATCAGGCAGGCGGTCAAGTGCCGGTGGTCGCAAAAACACTTCCGCCTGTCGGGAATGCCAAGCCTGTCGCAATCCCACCGCCCGTTCGTCCGGTGACGCCGGTAGTTGCGCCTGTGATCACAAATACACCGGCAAAAGCCCCGATCCAGACGGTTCCGCCAGCGAATGTGCCACTGCAGAAGTCAGCCAGCGGGTGGGTATGGCCTGCCAGCGGGGCTCTCATCGGCCGTTATTCCTCAAACGGCAGTTTGAATAAAGGAATTGATATAGCCGGAAACTTGGGCCAGCCTGTTTTGGCTGCGTCTAGCGGATCAGTGGTGTATGCCGGCAGTGGATTGAGGGGCTACGGCGAGCTGGTGATCATCAAGCACAGCGATACCTACGTGAGTGCCTACGGACATAACCGCAGGCTATTGGTTCGGGAGGGCCAGCAGGTCAAGGTTGGGCAAGCCATTGCTGAAATGGGCTCAACAGGTACTGATCGCGTGAAGCTGCACTTCGAAATCCGCCGTCAGGGTAAGCCTGTAGATCCGTTGCAATACCTGCCCAAGCGCTGATCGCTGGGTCTTGTCGTCCGCGTAGGTCGGTCGAGCTTCACTGGGGCGTGGATAGCCTGAAGTGTGCTCGCAATCGGATTCAGTACGGGATGGCAAGACCATGGCTGTGAATAAGAATAAAGAAGCGCCGGATTTTGATGTCGAAGATGATGTTCTGCTGTTGGAGCAGGACATTGAACTGGATGACGCCGATGAGATCGCCGAAGTCGGTGCGGTCAAAGGCAAGAGCAGTGCCGCTCTCAAACAGCACAAGTACATCGACTACACCCGCGCGCTTGACGCGACTCAGCTGTACCTCAATGAAATCGGTTTTTCCCCGCTGCTGACGCCTGAAGAGGAAGTCCATTTTGCCCGCCTGGCGCAAAAGGGCGATCCGGCCGGGCGCAAGCGCATGATCGAGAGCAACCTGCGCCTCGTGGTGAAGATTGCCCGGCGCTATGTCAACCGTGGCCTGACCCTGCTGGATCTGATCGAAGAGGGCAACCTGGGCCTGATTCGCGCCGTCGAGAAATTCGACCCCGAGCGCGGCTTCCGCTTCTCCACGTACGCGACCTGGTGGATTCGTCAGACCATCGAACGCGCCATCATGAACCAGACGCGCACCATCCGTTTGCCGATTCATGTGGTCAAGGAGCTCAACGTTTATCTGCGTGCCGCTCGTGAACTGACGCAGAAGCTCGACCATGAGCCGTCCCCTGAAGAAATTGCCCACCTGCTGGAGAAACCGGTCGGTGAGGTCAAGCGCATGCTGGGTCTCAACGAGCGTGTATCGTCTGTGGACGTTTCCCTCGGCCCGGATTCGGACAAGACCCTCCTGGATACCCTGACCGACGACCGCCCGACCGACCCCTGTGAGCTGCTGCAGGATGATGACCTGAGCCAGAGCATCGATCAGTGGTTGTCGGATCTCTCGGAGAAGCAGCGCGAGGTGGTTGTACGCCGCTTCGGTCTGCGCGGCCATGAGAGCTGCACGCTGGAGGAAGTCGGTCAGGAAATCGGTCTGACCCGCGAGCGCGTACGGCAGATTCAGGTCGAAGCGCTCAAGCGCCTGCGTGAGATTTTCGAGATGAACGGCCTGTCTGGCGAGTCGCTGTTCCAGTAACGCTGTTCGCCGATACGAAGCCCCGCTGCGGCGGGGCTTTGCATTTCTGCTTGGCAGAAATGACGAGCAAGAAAAAGCCCGGCATTTAGCCGGGCTTTTCTGCACTGAAGGCGTGCGCTTACTTAACTTCGACGGCCAGGCTGTCGTGGATCTTCTTCTGCCAGATCGCCGGGCCGGTGATGTGCACCGACTCGCCCTTGGTGTCGACTGCCACGGTAACCGGCATGTCCTTCACCTCGAACTCGTAGATCGCTTCCATGCCCAGCTCGGCGAAGGCCAGAACCTTGGACTTCTTGATCGCCTGGGCTACCAGGTAGGCAGCGCCGCCGACGGCCATCAGGTACACGGCCTTGTTGTCGCGGATTGCTTCGATGGCGATCGGGCCGCGCTCGGACTTGCCGATCATGCCCAGCAAACCGGTGCTTTCGAGGATCTGGCGGGTGAACTTGTCCATGCGGGTAGCGGTGGTCGGGCCGGCCGGGCCAACCACTTCGTCACCGACCGGATCGACCGGGCCGACGTAGTAGATGAAGCGGCCTTTCAGATCGACCGGCAGCTCTTCGCCTTTGTTCAGCATGTCGACCATGCGCTTGTGCGCGGCGTCGCGGCCGGTGAGCATCTTGCCGTTGAGCAGGATGGTCTCGCCAGGCTTCCAGCTCTGCACTTCTTCCGGGGTGATGGTGTCCAGATTCACCCGGCGCGCGCTCGGGCCTGCTTCCCAGACGATTTCCGGGTAGGCGGACAGGTCTGGTGCTTCCAGGACTGCCGGGCCGGAACCGTCGAGCACGAAGTGGGCGTGACGGGTGGCAGCGCAGTTGGGGATCATGCACACCGGCAGGGAAGCGGCGTGGGTCGGGTAGTCCATGATCTTCACGTCGAGCACGGTGGTCAGGCCGCCAAGGCCCTGGGCACCGATGCCCAGCTGGTTGACCTTGTCGAACAGCTCCAGACGCAGCTCCTCGATGCGGTTCTGCGGGCCGCGGGCCTTCAGCTCGTGGATGTCGATGTGCTCCATCAGCACTTCCTTGGCCATCACCGCGGCCTTCTCGGCGGTGCCGCCGATGCCGATGCCGAGCATGCCCGGCGGGCACCAGCCGGCGCCCATCTCCGGTACGGTCTTGAGTACCCAGTCGACGATCGAGTCGGACGGGTTCAGCATGGCCATCTTCGACTTGTTCTCGGAGCCGCCGCCCTTGGCCGCGACGTCCACTTCCACCTTGTCGCCGGGAACGATGGAGTAGTGGATTACTGCCGGGGTGTTGTCCTTGGTGTTCTTGCGGGCACCGGCCGGGTCGGCCAGGATCGAGGCGCGCAGGACGTTCTCCGGCAGGTTGTAGGCGCGGCGCACGCCTTCGTTGATCATGTCGTCGACGCTCATGGTGGCGCCGTCCCAGCGCACGTCCATGCCGACCTTGATGAACACGGTGACGATGCCGGTGTCCTGACAGATCGGGCGGTGGCCGGTGGCGCACATGCGCGAGTTGATGAGGATCTGCGCCATGGAATCGCGCGCGGCCGGCGACTCTTCCTTCAGGTAGGCCTCGTGCATGGCCTGGATGAAGTCGACGGGGTGGTAATAGGAGATGAACTGCAGGGCGTCTGCAACGCTCTGGATCAGGTCATCCTGCTTGATCACGGTCATGGGGCGCGCTCCTTTATCTGGGCAGGAACTTTGAAGGGTGCCAGTCGTTGGCTGGCACGCAGGAAAAACGGGCGCGGCAGTATAACGCGCCGACCTGGCAGGGCATACCTTGGACGCAGAAGCGGTGTGCGTGCCGTTGATTCTTTATAGTGCCCGGCAAACCGGAGCAGGTGAGGTCAGGCAATGCCGCAGTTGAGCGTGGCGGGACAACAATTCGAAGTGGCATTGGGCAGCAACCTGCTGGATGCCCTCAAGGTGAACGGTATTGCCGTGCCGAGCAGTTGTCGGGCGGGGAGCTGTCAGGTTTGCCAGGTGCGTTGTGTGGCGGGGCAGTTGCACGACGCTCAGCCGCAGGCATTGCCTGCCGAGCGTTATGCCGAGGGCTGGCGGCTGGCCTGTCAGTGTCGGGTAGAGGGTGATGTACAGCTGGAGGTCTTTGATCCCGAGCGCGAGGGCATGCAGGCCACTGTGGTCGGACATGACTGGCTGACGTCGGATGTGCTGCGTCTGCGTCTGTTGCCAGAGCGTGTGCTGCGCTATCAGGCTGGTCAGCATCTGCAGCTGTGTGCCGGCCCCGAGCTGCTGCGTCCCTACTCGCTGGCCAGCCTGCCTAACGAAGATCACTGGCTGGAATTTCATGTGCAGTGCCGGACGCAGGGCGCGTTCTCCGATTTTGCGCGGCAGCTGCAGCTGGGCAGTACCCTGCGTCTGGGTGCTGTGCAGGGCGGCAGCCTGCATTACGACCCTGACTGGCAGTCGCGTCCGCTGCTTCTGATGGCTTCAGGCACTGGCCTGGCGCCGCTCTATGGCGTGTTGCGGGAGGCTCTGCGTCAGGGGCACACGGCGCCGATACGACTGTGTCATGTGGCTCATGACACACAGGGGCATTACCTGCGCAACGACTTGCTGGCGCTGGCCGAGGCTCATCCTCAGCTTGCGTTGGAGTTTGTTGTCGCGGCCGAGCTGCCCGCCTTTTTGGCGCAATTCCGCCTTGTTGAGCGTCGCAGCATCGCCTTAGTCTGCGCGCACCCGGTCAGGGTGGGGGCGTTTGCCAAGTGTCTGTATCTGGCCGGCTTGCCGCGAGCCCGGGTGTTCGCCGATGTGTTTGTCAGTGCCAATGAGCAGGGGGAGTGATGGATTCGGTGCAGGTGAGTATGGAAGCCGGGGTGATGACCCTGCGCATGAACCGGGCGGACAAGAAGAATGCCCTGACCCGGGCCATGTACAGCCGCATGGCTGAAGCCCTGCGTGAGGCCGATGCCGAGCGCTCTGTGCGTGCGGTGCTTATCACCGGCAGCGAGCAGTGCTTTACCAGTGGCAATGATGTGGCCGACTTTCTGCAGGCGCCGCCGTCCGGGATGGACAGCCCGGTGTTTCAGTTCATGCAGGCATTGTTCGAACTGCAAAAGCCGGTCATTGCCGGAGTGGCCGGGCCGGCAGTGGGCATCGGCACCACGCTGCTGCTGCATTGCGATCTGGTTTATGTCAGCCGCGATGCGGTGCTGAAAATGCCCTTCGTCAATCTGGGGCTGTGTCCCGAGTTCGGCTCCAGCCTGATCCTGCCGCGGTTGCTCGGGCCGGCGCGGGCCAGCGAGTTGCTGCTGCTCGGCGAGAGCTTCAGTGGCGAGCAGGCGGCGCAGTGGGGAATTGCCACGGCAGCGCTGGAAGACGGCGCCACGGCACTGGCCAGGGCGGCCTCTGCGGCTCAGCGTTTTACCCAGCTGGCGCCCTCGGCAGTGGCAGACAGCAAGCGCCTGATGCGGACACCGGGGCGTGAGGAGTTGCGCCAGGCGATTCAGGCCGAGGGTGATCTGTTCATTCAGCGTCTGCGCTCGCCCGAGGCTCTGGAAGCGCTGTCGGCCTTCATGCAGCGGCGTCAGCCGGATTTCTCGCGCTTCAACTGACACGCGCGTGATTACGGGCGCGGCGCGTCTGCCGGTACGGTCTTATCCACTGCCGGCAGGTGCAGGCTGCGCTCGGTCAGGCGGGTGCCCTCCAGCTGTGGCTGGGTCACCCAGTTGAGAATGTCGTAGTAGCGCCGCACGTTCTGCACAAAATGCACGGTCTCGCCGCCGCGGGCATAGCCGTAGCGGGTTTTGCTGTACCACTGCTTCTGCGACAGGCGTGGCAGCATCTGTTTCACATCCAGCCACTTGTTCGGGTCCAGCCCCTCGGCCTTGGCCAGTTTGCGTGCGTCCGAGAGGTGGGCGATACCGATGTTGTAGGCGGCCAGGGCGAACCAAGTGCGGTCAGGCTCGGTCATGTCTTCGGTGAGGTTGGCGTGCAAGGTGGCGAAATACTTGGCGCCCCCTTCGATGCTCTGTCGCGGGTCCAGGCGGTTGGCGATGCCCATGGCCTGGGCGGTTTCCTGGGTCAGCATCATCAGACCGCGCACACCGGTCTTGGAGGTGGCGTCGGGTACCCACATGGATTCCTGATAGCCGATGGCGGCGAGCAGCCGCCAGTCCAGCTGATGTTTCTGGGCGCTGCGCTTGAAGTGTTGCTCATAGCGGCTCAGACGCTGCTGCAGGTGTTGGGCAAAGGTGTAGGCGCCGACATAGCTGAGCAGATCGACATGGCCATAGTAGCGTTGGCGCAACCGTTCCAGGGTGCCATCCTCGGCGGCCTGTTTGAGGAAGGCGTTGACCTCGTCGCGCAGGCTGCTGTCATCGCTCAGCGGCATGGCCCACGCCAGGCCCTGCGGCTCGCCGAAGTCGAAGGCCACGCGCACGTTGGCGAAGTACACCTGATTCATCGCCAGTTCGTTGGAGTCGATCAGGGTGATGTCGATCTGACCTTCATTAAGCAGACGCAGCAGGTCGACCACCTCCACCGAATCGGACTCTTCCCAGCGCAGCTCCGGCAGTTCGGCCTGCAGTTGCCGGAGTGCCTCGGCGTGGCTGCTGCCCTTGAGCACCAGAATATGCTTGCCAACCAGTTCGCTGGGTTGGGTCGGGCGTGGGCGGCCGTTGCGATAGACCACCTGGGTGTTGGTCGGCAGGTAGCTGTCGCTAAACTGTACCTGCTGGCGGCGCTGATCGCTGGGTGTCAGGCCGGCGGCAGCCAGTGCCGGGCCATTGGGTTGCTGCAGGCGTTGATAGAGATCGTCGAGGTGATCGGCGGTTTCCATCTGCAGGCGCACGCCAAGACGGTCGGCCAGGCGCCGGGCCAGTTCGTATTCGAAGCCGGCCTCACCGGAGCGATCCTGAAAATAGGTGGTCGGGCTGTTGCGGGTGACCACGCGCAGCACGCCGTCCTCCTGAATGCGCTCGATGGTGGTGGGCTCTTTACAGGCCGCGAGCAGCAGGAGAATACCGGTCGCCAGTAGCCGGCAGGCATGGCGCATGCGTAATGCAAGATAGGCGAACATCGCAGCAGTATACGCAAAGGCCCTGTCGGGCCATATCTCGACAGCCTCCCTCATCTCTGTTATCCGGGCGTTGTGGCGACAGGTGGCAGGCCGACTGATTGCCAAGCGTGTATCGCGGGTGCCCGGCGCCGGCGCTTTAGGCTAGAATGCACGGCCTCTGTGGGTCACCAATTGGTCGACCCCCACCGTCATCGTCTCCAGAGGCTGTTCTGACAATGCTCATCCTGCGCGGCGCTCCCGCCCTTTCCGCCTTCCGTCACGGCAAACTGCTCGACCAACTGACCCAGGTTGCCCCTGGCGTTACCGGGCTGTACGCCGAGTTTGCCCACTTCGCCGATGTGACCGGGCAGCTCCTGGCCGAAGAGGAGCAGGTGCTGGCGCGCCTGCTCAAGTACGGTCCGAGCGTACCGGTGCAGGAGCCTTCGGGTCGTCTGTTTCTGGTGGTGCCGCGCTTTGGCACCATTTCGCCCTGGGCGAGCAAGGCCAGCGATATCGCGCGCAACTGCGGTCTGGCCAAGATCCAGCGCCTGGAGCGCGGTATTGCCTATTACGTCAGTGGCGAGCTGAGCGAGGCCGAGGCGAGCGCCGTTGCCTCCCGTCTGCATGACCGCATGACCCAGCTGGTACTGGGCGCGCTGGAAGAGGCCGCACCACTGTTCAGCCATGCCCAGCCCAAGCCGCTGACGGCCGTGGATGTGCTCGGCGGCGGTCGCGCTGCGCTGGAAAAGGCCAACGTCGAACTGGGTCTGGCGCTGGCCGAAGACGAGATCGATTATCTGGTACAGAGCTTCGCCGAGCTGGGGCGCAATCCCCATGACGTCGAGCTGATGATGTTTGCTCAGGCCAACTCCGAACACTGCCGGCACAAGATCTTCAATGCCAGCTGGGATATCGACGGTCAGGCTCAGGACAAGTCGCTGTTCGGCATGATCAAGAACACCTACCAGATGCATGGCGAGGGTGTGCTGTCGGCCTACAAGGACAACGCCGCGGTGATCGTCGGCAACGTTGCCGGGCGCTTCTACCCGAATCCCGAGACCCGCGAATACGCCGCGTCTCAGGAGCCGGTGCATATCCTGATGAAGGTCGAGACGCACAACCACCCGACCGCCATCGCGCCATTCCCCGGCGCTTCCACCGGTTCCGGTGGCGAGATCCGCGACGAGGGTGCTACCGGTCGTGGCGCCAAGCCCAAGGCCGGTCTGGTCGGCTTCACCGTTTCCAACCTGCAGATTCCGGGTTTTGTGCAGCCGTGGGAAAAGCCTTACGGCAAACCGGAGCGCATCGTCAGCGCGCTGGACATCATGGTTGAAGGCCCGCTGGGTGGCGCGGCGTTCAACAACGAGTTCGGCCGTCCGGCGCTGACCGGCTATTTCCGTACCTTCGAACAGTCCGTGGCGACCCCGCGCGGCGAGGAAGTGCGGGGCTACCACAAGCCGATCATGCTGGCCGGTGGCATGGGCAACATCCGTGAGGAGCATGTGCAGAAGGGCGAGATTTCGGTCGGTGCCAAACTGATCGTGCTCGGCGGTCCGGCCATGCTGATCGGTCTGGGCGGAGGTGCTGCCTCGTCGATGGCCACCGGTGCCAGCTCGGCTGACCTGGATTTCGCTTCGGTACAGCGCGACAACCCTGAAATGGAGCGTCGCTGTCAGGAAGTCATCGACCGCTGCTGGCAACTGGGCGAGCAGAACCCGATCAAGTTCATTCACGACGTCGGCGCCGGCGGTATCTCCAACGCCTTGCCGGAGCTGATCAACGACGGTGGTCGTGGTGGTCGTTTCGAACTGCGTAATGTGCCCAACGATGAGCCGGGCATGGCACCACTGGAAATCTGGTGCAACGAGTCGCAGGAACGTTACGTGCTGAGCGTGGATGCCGCCGACTTCGAGCGTTTCAAGGCCATCTGCGAGCGTGAGCGTTGCCCGTTTGCCGTGGTCGGCGAGGCCACCGAAGAGCTGCAACTGACCGTTACCGACAGCCATTTCGGCAATAAGCCGGTGGATATGCCGCTCAACGTACTGCTCGGCAAAACGCCGCGCATGCACCGCAGCGCTGTGCGTGAAGAAGCGCTGGGCGACGGGTTCAATGCCGCGCAGATCGATCTGAGCGATGCCATCAGCCGTGTTCTGCATCACCCGGCAGTGGCCAGCAAGAACTTCCTGATCACCATCGGCGACCGCACCATTACCGGTCTGGTGGCGCGTGATCAGATGGTCGGCCCGTGGCAGGTGCCGGTGGCCGACTGCGCCGTGACCGCCACCAGCTTCGACGTCTACACCGGTGAAGCCATGGCCATGGGGGAGCGCACGCCGATGGCGCTGCTCGACGCCGCCGCCTCCGGGCGCATGGCCATTGGTGAAACCCTGACCAACCTGGCAGCCTCCAGCATTGCCCAGCTGTCCGACATCAAGCTGTCGGCCAACTGGATGGCCGCTGCCGGCCACCCGGGTGAAGACGCGCGCCTGTACGACACCGTGAAGGCGGTGGGCATGGAGCTGTGCCCGGCGCTGGGTATCACCATTCCGGTCGGCAAGGACTCCATGTCCATGAAGACCCGCTGGCAGGATGAGCAGGGCGAGAAGAGCGTGACCTCGCCGCTGTCGCTGATCGTGTCAGGCTTCGCCCCGGTCACCGATATTCGCAAGACCCTGACCCCGCAACTGCGTCTGGACAAGGGCGAGACCGATCTGATCCTGATTGATCTCGGTCGCGGTCAGAACCGCCTGGGCGCTTCGATTCTGGCTCAGGTCTATGGCCAGCTTGGCCGCCAGGTGCCGGATGTCGATGATGCTGAGGACCTCAAGGCCTTCTTCGCCGTGATCCAGGGCCTGAATGCCGATGGCAAGCTGCTCGCCTATCACGACCGCTCCGACGGCGGCCTGCTGGCCACGGCGGTGGAAATGGCGTTCGCCGGTCACTGCGGCCTGAATCTCAACCTCGATGCACTGGCCGATGATGCGGCGGAAGCGGCGGCGGTACTGTTCAACGAGGAACTGGGTGCACTGATTCAGGTGCATCAGGACGACAGCGAAGAAGTGCTGGCGCAGTTCAGTGCGGCGGGCCTGGGTGACTGCGTGGCCGTGCTCGGTCAGCCGGTCAATGGCGACGAGGTACTGTTGACCCTCAATGGTCAGCAGCTGTTCAGCGGCTCGCGCCGTGTGCTGCAGCGTACCTGGAGCGAGACCAGCTACCAGATCCAGCGTCTGCGCGATAACGCCGTGTGCGCCGATCAGGAATTTGACAATCTGCTTGACGAAGACAATCCGGGCTTGTCGGTCAAGCTGTCGTTCGACGTCAATCAGGACATCGCCGCGCCCTACATCAAGAGTGGTGTGCGTCCGCAGGTTGCCATCCTGCGCGAGCAGGGCGTCAACGGTCAGGTCGAGATGGCAGCCGCTTTCGACCGTGCCGGCTTCCGCGCCATCGACGTGCACATGAGCGATATCCTCGCCGGCCGCGTCAGTCTGGAAGAGTTCAAGGGCCTGGTAGCCTGTGGTGGCTTCTCCTACGGCGACGTGCTGGGCGCCGGCGAGGGCTGGGCCAAGTCGGTGCTGTTCAATAACCGCGCCCGCGATGCCTTCCAGGCGTTCTTCGAGCGCAAGGACAGCTTTGCCCTTGGCGTGTGCAACGGCTGTCAGATGATGAGCAACCTGCACGAGCTGATTCCGGGTAGCGAGGCCTGGCCGCACTTCGTGCGCAACCGCTCGGAGCAGTTCGAGGCGCGTGTGGCCATGGTTCAGGTGCAGGAGTCGGCGTCGATCTTCCTGCGAGGTATGGCCGGCTCGCGCCTGCCGATTGCCATTGCCCACGGTGAGGGGCATGCCGAGTTCGAGAGCGAGGAAGCTCTGCTCGAGGCTGATCTGTCCGGCACCGTGGCCATGCGCTTTATCGATAACCATGGCAAGGTCACTGAAACCTACCCGGCCAACCCCAACGGTTCGCCGCGCGGTATCACCGGCCTGTGCAACCGTGACGGTCGCGTGACCATCATGATGCCGCACCCGGAGCGCGTTTTCCGTGCCGTGCAGAACTCCTGGCGCCCGGATGAGTGGCAGGAAGACGGCGGCTGGATGCGCATGTTCCGCAACGCGCGGGTCTGGGTCGAGTAAGTCGCGTGGGGCGGTGGGTATGAGCGATTCCCAGCCGCCCCTGCTTCCCGAGGTGCGCCCGGTCGAGCCGGGCGATCACCTTTCGCTGTGCACCTGCGGGCGCTCGTCCGCGCTTCCCGATTGTAATCAGGCATGTGCCGCCGCCCTTCAGTTCAGGGCAGACAAGGCGCGCTTGCTGCTACTCTGCCGCTGCGGGCGTTCGGCCCGGTTGCCCTACTGTGATGGTAGTCATGCGCCGCCGGCTACTGGCTGGCGGGCCCGCTGGCGCCGTTTCACCGGCCGTGACGGCGCATCTCGCTGACGCTCGCCGGGCATTCCTGTGAGCTGGCTCTCAGCCGGCTTAAGTCCCTCTTAAGGCAAAGTGCCAGCATCTGTGGCAGGATTCTTCCAAGGTTTGCGCCTGGCCGCCCGCTAGGGGCTGACCGCGCGGTTGAGCAATCAGCATCTTGGAGGGGTGGATGTACAAACTCAGCTTCTATGTGCCGGAAACCCACGTCGAGGCAGTTAAATCCGCCGTGTTTGCTGCGGGTGGCGGGCGAATCGGTCAGTACGACAGTTGCTGCTGGCAGGTGCTGGGGCAGGGGCAGTTCCGTCCGCTGGAAGGTAGCGATCCGTTTATTGGGGCGGTCGGTGCTGTTGAGCAGGTCAGCGAGTGGAAGGTAGAGCTGGTGGTCGCCGATGAGCTGATCCATGCCGTGGTCAAGGCGCTGAAGGGGAGTCATCCCTACCAGACTCCGGCCTTTGAGGTTTGGCGTCTGTCTGATCTGCAGTTCTGAGTATTCGGTTATGAAAAAGGCGCCTGCGGGCGCCTTTTTCGTTGTGGGGCTGAATAGCTCAGGGGCGAATCTCGATCAGCGTGCCGTCCTTGACCAGATTCCACACCTCACGCATGTCGGCGTTTTTCATGGCGATGCAGCCCTCGGTCCAGTCCAGGGTGCTGAAGTACCACTCGGGATACTCCTCATCAATCGGGGTGCCGTGAATCATGATCATGCCACCCGGCGGAACGCCTTTGGCGCGCGCCTTGGCCGCGTCACGGGCATTGGGGTAGGAAATGTGCATGGACAGGTTGAATTTATCGCTGGTTTTGCGCCAGTCGATCCAATAAAAACCCTCCGGTGTGCGCTGGTCACCTTCGCGTATCTTCGGCCCTTCGGGCTGCTTGCCCAGCGAGACACGATAGGACTTGAGCACCTTGCCATGCTGGATCAGCTGCAACGTACGCTCTGACTTGATCACCAGCACCTTGTCGATGCGGGTGCCGGACAGCGTCGGGCTGGCGCTGGCGTTGGAGAACGCGGTGAAGAAAACACACAAAGCAGCTAGCAACCAACGCATGTGACGCAATTTCCCTGAAGCTGGGACCGCAAAAGGTCAGGATTTCTTGTAGGTCGCCGAGAGTGGCGCGATGGCCTCGTTGCGCAGCGGGAACACCTGCTGCACCCGGTCGGCGAAGTAGCATTCTAGAGTGCGGCCGATCGTGGGGAAAGCTAACTCTGACCAGGGGATCTCATGCTGCTGGAAAAGCCGTACCTCCAGACTCTCTTCGCCCGCGGCAAAGTCGAGGTCACGCAGCTGTGCGAGAAACAGCATGTACACCTGGCTGATGTGCGGCAGGTCGAAGAGGGTGTACAGGCGCAGGTTGTCCACGCGCGCGCAGGCTTCTTCCAGGGTTTCCCGCGCGGCGGCCTGTTCCAGGGTTTCACCGTTCTCCATGAACCCGGCCGGCAGCGTCCAGAAACCGCGGCGTGGCTCGATGGCGCGGCGGCAGAGTAGCACCTGTTCGCCCCACACCGGCAAGCAGCCGGCAACGATACGCGGGTTCTGGTAATGCACCGTGGCGCAGCGCTCGCAGACATGGCGCGGGCGGTTGTCGCCTGCGGGGATGCGCTGGCTGATGGGGCCGCCGCACTGGCTGCAGAATTTCATCGGGGCTCCTTGGAATGGCCATGCTGCGCACAGGGCAGCCGATGGCCTACTTTATCCCACGGAACGCTGGTTGAAAGCCTTAACTGCTGAGCCGGATATGGTCGTAAATGCCGGTGATCTGGCGAAAATCGACAATCAGCGTGTGTACCGAGTTGCTGTAGGTGTCGTGCAGGTGGAACTTGAAGCGTTTCTGTTCGCCGCCCTGCAGGAATCGATCGTATTCGCGGCTCAGTTCGCGCACGTCACCGCCTTTGTCCTTGCTCCAGGTGGCGTTGAACGGGCCTAGCATGGCGCCGCCCTGCAGGCAGATAGTCACCACATGATTGGTCAGGGCATCTTCGGGGATTTGCATGATCGGCTACTCCGCAGCGTGATGAGATCAGTCTAGTGCAGCGCCGGGTAGCGGGAGCCAACCTTTGCCGGGTGCGTGAGTTTGGCTGAATCGGGGCCTTGGGCGATGCGGGTGATCGTGCAATCATTTACCCATGACTGTCTGTCCGAGAACCATCATGCTGGATGAACTGCTCCGCCGTGTGCAGGGCTATCAACCGCAACAGCTGACCCTGGCCAGCAATTTCCCCGAGGCTGCGGTGCTGGTGCCGATCACGCGTAGCGATGAACCTGAACTGGTGCTGACGCTGCGCGCCCATGGCCTTTCCACCCACAGCGGAGAAGTGGCGTTTCCCGGCGGCCGTCGCGACGACACCGATGTCGATCTGGTGATGACGGCCCTGCGTGAAGCTGAAGAGGAGATTGGTCTGGCGCCCGGTCTGGTGGAAGTGCTCGGCCCGCTCAGCAGTCTGGTATCGCGGCATGGCATCAAGGTCACGCCGATCGTCGGGCTGGTGCCGGACTACGTCGAGTACCGGCCCAATGATGGCGAGATCGCCCAGGTGTTCAGCGTGCCGCTGGCCTTTTTCCGCGAAGACCCGCGTGAGATGACCCATCGCATCGACTACCTCGGGCGCAGCTGGTACGTGCCCAGTTACCGCTATGGCGACTTCAAGATCTGGGGGCTGACGGCGATCATGGTGGTTGAGCTGGTCAACCTGCTGTTCGATGCGGGCATTGCGCTCAACGAGCCACCGGAACACTTTATCAGGCTCAGTTGAGCTGGGTTGTGGAGAACAAAGGATGAAATACCGTCTGGGGCAGTCGCGTGTCGAGGCCCATCCCGAAAGCTGGATCGCGCCGAATGCCACTCTGGTGGGCAAGGTTCGTCTGGAGGCCGGCGCCAGTGTCTGGTTTGGCGCGGTACTGCGCGGTGACAACGAGCTGATCCATATCGGCGAGCACAGCAACGTGCAGGATGGCACGGTGATGCACACCGACATGGGCTTTCCGCTGACCCTTGGCAAGGGCGTGACCATCGGCCACAACGCGATGCTGCATGGCTGCACGGTCGGCGACTACAGCCTGGTCGGCATCAACGCGGTGATTCTTAATGGCGCCAAGATCGGCAAGAACTGCATCATCGGCGCCAATGCACTGATTGCCGAGGGCAAGGAAATTCCCGATGGCAGCCTGGTGATGGGCTCGCCGGGCAAGGTGGTGCGGGAATTGTCCGAGGCGCAGAAGAAGATGCTGGAGGGCAGCGCCGCCCACTATGTGCATAACGCCCAGCGCTATGCGCGCGACCTGGCGCTGGACGAATGAATAAAGAAACGCCCGTCCCCTCGCCCTGCGTGCATGTCTGCGCGCTGGACGAGCAGGATATTTGCCTCGGCTGCCAGCGCACGGCGGCTGAGATCACCCGCTGGGGCCGCATGGACAATAACGAGCGCCGCGAAGTACTCGCGCGTTGTCATGAGCGTGCCCGCCAGCAGGGTTTGCTGCATCCCGCCGGTTGAATCTGTTGCCTATCTGATTGAGGAAATGCCATGAGTCGCATTGGAACGCCGTTGTCCGCCACGGCAACCCGCGTGTTGTTCTGCGGGGCCGGGGAGCTGGGCAAGGAAGTGGTCATCGAGTTGCAGCGACTGGGCTGTGAGGTGATTGCCGTGGATCGCTATGCCGATGCCCCGGCCATGCAGGTGGCACACCGCAGTCATGTGCTCAACATGCTCGATGGCGATGCTCTGCGTGCGGTAATCCTCAAGGAGCAGCCGCACTTCATCGTGCCGGAGATCGAGGCAATTGCCACCGATACTCTGGTTGAGCTGGAGGCCGAAGGCTTTACGGTGATACCGACGGCCCGCGCTGCCCAGCTGACTATGAATCGTGAGGGTATCCGTCGCCTGGCCGCCGAGGAGCTGGGTTTGCCGACGTCGCCCTATCGCTTTGCCGACACCTTTGGCGATTACGTCGAGGCGGTGAAGGCCGTGGGTTATCCCTGCGTGGTCAAACCGATCATGAGTTCATCCGGCAAGGGGCAGAGCCTGTTGCGTGGCGAGTCCGAGCTGGAGGCCGCCTGGGACTATGCCCAGGAAGGCGGTCGTGCCGGCAAGGGGCGGGTCATTGTCGAGGGCTTCATCGATTTCGATTACGAGATCACCCTGCTTACCGTGCGTCATATCGGCGGCACCAGTTTCTGCGCGCCGGTCGGCCATCGCCAGGTCAAGGGCGATTACCACGAGTCATGGCAGCCGCAGGCCATGAGCGCCAGAGCGCAGGCCGAATCCGAGCGCATTGCGCTGGCCGTGACCGAGGCGCTGGGCGGCCGCGGGCTGTTTGGCGTCGAATTGTTCGTCAAGGGCGATCAGGTGTGGTTCAGCGAAGTCTCGCCGCGTCCGCACGATACGGGGCTGGTGACCCTGATCTCCCAGGATCTGTCCGAGTTTGCCCTGCATGCGCGGGCCATTCTCGGTCTGCCGATTCCGCAGATCCGCCAGCAGGGGCCGTCGGCGTCTGCAGTGATTCTGGTGGAGGGCAGTTCCGATCAGGTCAGCTTCGGCAATCTCGGGGCGGCGCTGGCCGAGCCGGATACCGCGCTGCGCCTTTTCGGCAAGCCGGAAGTCAGCGGGCAGCGGCGCATGGGGGTGGCGCTGGCGCGGGCGGAAGATGTCGCGGCGGCGCGTGCCAAGGCGACTCGCGCGGCCGCCGAGGTTGAGATCGAGTTGTGAGTCGGCGCGCCAGTCTGGGCTGGTGGCTGCAGTTCATCGCTCTGCTGCCGGTGTTACTGCCGCAGGCGCTGCGCACGCGCCGGCATGCCCTGCGTCTGCCGCCTGCGGCAGGCCCGCAGCAGGGGCTGGCGGGTGCCGGGTGGGGTGGGACTCCGCTGCGTTTGTTGCTGCTCGGTGAGTCGACCGTGGCGGGGGTTGGTGTCGAGGTGCAGCAGGTGGCGCTCAGTGGTCAGTTGGCCGAGTCGCTGGCGCAGCAGCTGCAGCGGCCGGTGCAGTGGCGGGCGCTGGGCGTCAATGGCATTACCGCTATCGAGGCCTGTGAGCAGTTGCTGCCACAGGCTGATGAGGCGGTTGATCTGGCGTTGCTGGTATTCGGCGTCAACGACACCACCCATTTCAGTGCGCGTCGCGCCTGGCAGCGGGCGTTGAGTGAGCTGGCCGAGCATTTTGTCCGGCAGGGGGCGCAGGTGGCTTTTACCGCCGTGCCGCCTATCCAGCATTTCACCGCATTGCCACCCCTGTTGCGGCGGGTGCTGGGTGCGCGGGCGCGCCTGCTCGATGGCGATCTTCGCCAGTTGGCGCAGGCGCGTGAGCATGCTTATTGCGCGCTGGATCTGCAGTTTGCCGACGAGTACCTGGCTGCGGATGGCTACCATCCGTCTGCCCGTGGCTATGCCGTATGGGGTCAGGCACTGGCCGAGCGCCTCGAGCGGGCGGGTGTCATAGCCCGTCGTTAAGGCGGGCTCAGCTCAAATGTGCAGGATAAATTCGCGGACCAGCTTGCTGCCGAAGTAAGCCAGCATCAACAGCAGGAAGCCGGCCAGGGTCCAGCGGATTGCGGTATGGCCGCGCCAGCCGAGCTGATGGCGGCCCCAGAGCAGTACGGCAAATACCACCCAGGCAAAGCAGGAGAGGATGGTCTTGTGCGCCAGATGCTGGCCAAACAGGTTGTCTACGTAGATCCAGCCGGAAAGCAGCGACAGCGACAACAACAGCCAGCCGGCCAGCAGAAAGCTGAACAGCAGGCTTTCCATGGTCTGTAGCGGCGGGAAGTTGCGGATCAGGCCGGAAGGGTGCTTGTGCTTGAGTTGATGATCCTGAATCAGCAGCAGCAGTGACTGGAAGACGGCCAGGGTCAGCAGGCCATAGGCCGTGATCGACAGCAGAATGTGCGCGAGGATGCCGCCTTGCTCGTTGATCGGCTGGCTTGTGCCGGTGGGCGCCCACTGGGCCAGCAGCGTGGTCAGGGCGCCCAGCGGAAACAGCAGAAGGAACAGGTTGCTCACCGGCATGCGCAGGTTGGCCAGCAGGGTGATGCCGATAACGCTCGCTGCAATCAGGCTGGCGGCATTGAAAAAGTCGAGGGTCAGGCCGTTGCCGCCAAGCAGCTGCTGTTGCAGAGCGGTGCTCTGGGCCAGCAGTGCCAGCAGGCCAAGACCACCTAGCAGGCGCTGATTGGGAGTCTGGCGGCGCTTGAAGGCAATTCCCTGGTGAGTGCTGGCGGCCAGATAGAGGAGGGCGGCGAGCAGGCTGGGCAGCAATGCAGTCATAAATCCTTGGGCGTGCGTGCGCTTGAAGGCGCTGAGTTTGGCACACAAGGGTGGCCCACGAAAGACCAAGGGCGGTGTTGGCCGGCGCGCCTCTTGGGTATACTCCGCGGTCTGCCGCAAGCCATCCCCTGAAGGATCGTCATGTTCGAGAATCTAACCGATCGCCTGTCCCAGACGCTGCGCCATGTCACCGGCAAGGCCAAGCTGAGCGAAGACAACATCAAGGACACCCTGCGCGAAGTGCGCATGGCCTTGCTGGAGGCAGACGTTGCCCTGCCGGTGGTCAAGGACTTCGTCAACAAGGTCAAGGAGCGTGCGGTCGGCACCGAGGTCTCGAAGAGCCTGACGCCGGGGCAGGCTTTCGTGAAGATTGTCCAGGCCGAGCTGGAAGCCATGATGGGCTCGGCCAACGAAGACCTTGCGCTGAATGCTGCGCCGCCGGCGGTGATCCTAATGGCTGGTCTGCAGGGGGCGGGTAAGACCACCACGGCGGGCAAGCTGGCGCGCTTCCTGAAGGAGCGCAAGAAAAAGACCGTGATGGTGGTTTCGGCTGACGTGTACCGCCCGGCGGCCATCAAGCAACTGGAAACCCTGGCCAATGACATTGGCGTGACCTTCTTCCCTTCCGATGTCACGCAGAAACCGGTGGCGATTGCCGAGGCGGCGATCCGTGAGGCCAAGCTCAAGTTCATCGATGTGGTGATTGTCGACACCGCCGGCCGACTGCATGTCGATGCCGAGATGATGGACGAGATCAAGCTGGTCCATGCGGCCGTCAAACCGGTGGAAACCTTGTTCGTGGTCGATGCCATGACCGGTCAGGATGCCGCCAATACGGCCAAGGCCTTCAATGATGCGCTGCCGCTGACCGGTGTGGTGCTGACCAAGGTCGATGGTGATGCCCGTGGCGGTGCGGCACTGTCCGTGCGCGCCATCACCGGCAAGCCGATCAAGTTCCTCGGCATGGGCGAGAAGACCGAAGCGCTGGATCCGTTCCATCCGGATCGCGTGGCTTCGCGCATCCTCGGCATGGGCGATGTGCTCAGTCTGATCGAGCAGGCCGAGCAGACCCTGGATCGTGAAAAGGCTGAAAAGCTGGCCAAGAAGATCAAGAAGGGTAAAGGCTTCGATCTGGAAGACTTCCGCGATCAGCTGCAGCAGATGAAAAACATGGGTGGTCTCGGTGGTCTGATGGACAAGTTGCCATCGATCGGCGGGGTCAACCTGGCGCAGATGGGTGGTGCGCAGAGTGCCGCCGAGAAGCAGTTCAAGCAGATGGAAGCCATCATCAATTCGATGACGCCGGCCGAGCGGCGTGATCCCGATATCATCAGTGGTTCGCGCAAGCGCCGCATCGCCATGGGCTCAGGTACCCAGGTGCAGGACATCGGCCGGCTGATCAAACAGCACAAGCAGATGCAGAAGATGATGAAGAAGTTCACCTCCAAAGGCGGTATGGCCAAGCTAATGCGGGGCATGGGCGGCATGCTGCCGGGCGGGGGGATGCCCAAACTCTGATTGCCAGCGCCGGCACCGCGCATATCCGGGGTGGTGCCGATAAGCGGTGGGAAAAAGAGATTTGCAATTGCCCGGATAATCCTTAGAATATGCGGCCTTTCGGGCCATGTGCCCAGCGTGCATATTCATTTTGCAAGCACCGACTACAGGAACGAAGTTCAATGGTAACCATCCGTCTTGCTCGTGGCGGCTCCAAAAAGCGCCCCTTCTACCACCTGACCGTGACCAACAGCCGCAATGCGCGCGATGGTCGCTTCAATGAGCGCGTGGGTTTCTTCAACCCGGTTGCTTCGGGTGCTGAAGTCAAGCTTTCCGTCAATCAGGAGCGCGTCAACTACTGGCTGAGCCAGGGCGCCCAGCCGTCCGAGCGCGTTGCCCAACTGCTCAAGGAAGCGGCCAAGGCCTAATCCATGCAGCAGTCGCCGACACCCGCCGAGGACCTCGTTGTTCTTGGCAAGATCGTTTCGGTGTTCGGCATCAGGGGCGAGGTGAAGGTTTATTCCTTCACGGAACCGCTTGATAACCTGCTGGACTACCGCCGCTGGACGCTACGGCGTGACGGCGAAAGCAAGCAGGTCGAGGTTGTCAGTGGGCGTTTGCATGGCAAAGTGCTCACCGCCAAGCTCAAGGGTCTCGACGATCGCGAAGTGGCCCGTACCTACGCCGGTTATGAGATCTGTGTGCCGCGCAGCTTGCTGCCGGAACTGGATCAGGGCGAGTACTACTGGTATCAGCTGGAAGGTTTGATGGTCATTGATCAGCAGGGGCAATTGCTCGGCAAGATCGACCATCTGCTGGAAACCGGTGCCAACGATGTCATGGTGGTCAAGCCGTGTGTCGGCAGTCTGGATGATCGTGAACGCCTGTTGCCCTATATCGAGCAATGCGTGTTGTCGATTGATCTGGCCGCTGGCGAGATGCGGGTCGATTGGGATGCGGACTTCTGAAGCATATGCATGTTTCAGTCATCAGCATTTTTCCGGAAATGTTCGCTGCCATCAGCGAGTACGGAATAACCAGCCGCGCGGTGAAGCAGGGGCTCCTTGAGCTGCGCTGCTGGAATCCGCGGGATTTCACCGATGACCGTCATCAGACGGTGGATGATCGCCCCTTCGGTGGCGGCCCCGGCATGGTGATGAAGATTCAACCGCTGGAACGTGCACTGGCTGCGGCCAGGCAGGTTGCCGGTGAGGGCGCCAAGGTGATCTACCTGTCGCCGCAAGGGCAAACGCTGAAGCAGGCGTCCGTGCGGGAGCTGGTAAGGGAACAGTCACTGATCCTGATTGCCGGACGCTACGAAGGCATTGATGAGCGTTTCATTGAAACGCATGTTGATGAGGAATGGTCGATTGGCGATTACGTCCTGTCCGGCGGTGAGCTGCCGGCCATGGTGCTGATCGATGCGGTAACGCGTTTGCTGCCCGGTGCATTGGGCCACGCGGACTCCGCCGAGGAGGACTCGTTTACCGATGGCCTGCTCGATTGCCCGCACTACACCCGACCCGAGGTGTATGAAGGCAAGCGTGTTCCTGATGTGCTGCTGAGCGGCAATCACGAACACATCCGGCGCTGGCGCCTGATGCAGTCCCTTGGTCGGACTCAGGAACGCCGTGCTGATCTTCTGGATTGCCGCTCGCTTTCTGGAGAAGAGACAAAGCTGCTGGCGGAGTATTTCCGTCAGCGGGACGATAGTTAACGTATCGATGGCAAACCGCTGGTTTGTCTTAGGAGCACAGCATGACCAACAAGATCATTCAGCAGCTCGAAGCTGAACAGATGAACAAAGAGATTCCGGCTTTCGCCCCGGGCGACACCGTAATCGTGCAGGTTAAAGTGAAGGAAGGCGACCGTTCGCGTCTGCAGGCCTTCGAAGGCGTGGTAATCGCCAAGCGCAACCGTGGTCTGAACAGTGCTTTCACTGTGCGCAAGATCTCCAACGGTGTTGGCGTTGAGCGTACCTTCCAGACCTACTCGCCGCTGGTTGACAGCCTGAGCGTCAAGCGTCGCGGTGACGTGCGCAAGGCCAAGCTGTACTACCTCCGCGAGCTGTCCGGCAAGGCCGCACGCATCAAGGAGAAGCTGGTTTAATCCGCTTCCCTTTCGAAAAAAGCAGCCTGCGGGCTGCTTTTTTTATGTCTGTATCAATTCCGCATTTGAACCGATTCGCTATTGGCGAGCCGCAGCAAGCATGGCGGCGCGCCCGTGGCGGCTGTAGTCATTTCAGGTAGTAATGGCATGACCCCAAGAGAGCTGGAAATCCAGCGGCGCACGGCGCTGTCGGAAAGTCGCGTGACCAAGACGGTGTTTCCGTTTACCACCAACCATCACAACACCCTGTTCGGCGGTACCGCGCTGGCCTGGATGGATGAGGTGTCGTTCATTGCGGCGACTCGCTTCTGCCGTTTGCCGCTGGTGACAGTTTCCAGCGATCGCATCGACTTCAAGCATGCCATTGCTGCCGGCTCCATTGTGGAACTGGTGGGGCGAGTAATCGCTGTTGGCCGAACCAGCCTCAAGGTCGAGGTTGAGGTGTTTGTCGAAAGCATGTCGCAGGATGGCCGGGAGAAGGCAATCAGCGGTGTGTTCAGTTTTGTGGCCATTGGCGATGACAACAAGCCGATTCCCGTTCTGCCGGACTACCCGCCGAATGATGCGGGTGCTTGAGGTCGGATGAAACAAAAAAGGCGCCTGAAGGCGCCTTTTTCATGGGGCATGCTTTACGGGCGTATCTTGATGGTCAGCGAGGCCTGTGACAGGTCGATGTCCTGAATGCTCAGGCTGCCGAAGCTCTGGTTGCTGGGGGCTCCGGCGACACGGATGTTGTCGAAGCGCATTTCGCCGACGGAGCTGGGCAGGCGTACGTTGATCGAGCCATCCGGGTTGATGGTTGAGGTCATTTTGCTGGTGTCGTAGACCACGTTGCTCACGCTGGTTTCCGCTTGCAGGTTATCCAGTACCGGCATCACCAGTTTTGCCAGGCCTTGCAGGGTTCCGAGGCCGTCGCCGTCTTTGGCGGTGAGGAACAGTTGCTGCAGCGTCTCGTCAAGGCCTTGAGCGCTGACACCGCTGAGCTCGTCATCGCTGAGCGGCTGCATGCCCTTGTGCTCCAGATTGGCGGTGATGGCGGTAGGCGGTTGCAGGCGGCCTATGTCCGCGCTGGCCATCTGGAACGGGCTGAGCAGGGCGGCGACCAGTGTGGCGGTCAGACGCAGATTCGTCTGTTTGCGCAGTGCTTTCTGCAGTTGTTTCTCGGTGACCAGGCCTTGCTCAATCAGGATCTCGCCAAGGCGCTTTTTGCTGGTCAGCTGCAGCTGGATGGCGGCATCCAGCTGTTTGGAAGTGATCAGATTCTTGTTGATCAGAATCTGACCGAGGCGCGAGTGCTGTTGATTGGACATGATCAATGGGCCGCAGATTGTAATGGCAGGATGGAATCATCGCCTGCACAGCAATGGTCGTCACCCATCCTAGGATAGGTGGGCAACGGCTCTTGTCACATTTAGACCAGTGAGTGCGTCGGGCGGTAACGTGTTTTCTTCAGGTGTGGCGATAGGTGTCGCGGCGGCTGCGCAATTGCTGGTGAGGGTGGGCTGTGAAAGACTGCGCGCTTCTGATTCTTGACGAGCGGCAATGAGCGCCTGCGAACACCCCCTTATCGATGAGTACCTCGACAGTCTCTGGCTGGAGAAGGGGCTCTCGCAACACAGCCGGGTTGCATACCGCAGTGACCTGGAACAGCTGCACCACTGGCTGCAGGATTCGGGTGTGTCACTCGAACACGCTGGCCGGGAGGTATTGCTTGATCACCTGTCCTGGCGGCTGCAGGCGGGTTACCAGGCGCGTTCCACGGCCCGCTTTCTCTCGGCCCTGCGTGGCTTCTATCGCTATCTGTTGCGACAGGGGCAGATTACCGAAGACCCGACTCTGCAGGTGGCGATGCCAAAGATCGGACGGCCGCTGCCCAAGTCGCTGTCCGAAGCGGATGTCGAGGCATTACTGGCCGCGCCTGATATTGCCGAACCGCTGGGCTTGCGTGATCGCTGCATGCTTGAGGTGCTGTATGCCTGTGGTTTACGTGTGACAGAGCTGGTGTCGCTGACCTTGGAACAGCTCAATCCACGTCAGGGTGTCCTGAGAGTCTTCGGTAAGGGCAGCAAGGAGCGTCTGGTGCCACTGGGCGAGGAGGCGCTGCTCTGGCTGGAGCGCTATCTGCAGGAGGGCAGGCCGCTGTTGCTCAAAGGGGCACCGAGTGACGTGCTGTTTCCCAGTTTGCGGGGCGAGCAGATGACGCGGCAAACCTTCTGGCACCGCATCAAGCTGCACGCACGCACGGCGCTGATCCAGGCGCCGCTGTCACCGCATACCTTGCGCCATGCCTTTGCCACTCATCTGCTCAACCATGGCGCCGATCTTCGCGTGGTGCAGATGCTGCTGGGGCACAGTGATCTGTCGACCACGCAAATCTATACCCATGTGGCCAAGGCGCGTCTGCAGGCACTGCATGCGCAGCATCACCCCCGCGGTTGAGTCTGTCATCAGCTGCAAACATCCGTTCGGCCCGCTTCGCCTGACGGCGCGGGCTTCTGTGGTAGGCTGCGACGTCCATTCAAGGAGTGTTTCATGCGTGTATCTCGTCTTTTTGCCGGCCTGACCCTTGCTCTGGCCGCTGCCGTTGCCAAGGCCGCCGATCCGGATCAGGCCATTCGCAAGACCCTCACGTCCATTCAGCCTGATCTGCCGATCGAGGCGATTGCCGAGAGTGCCATGCCGGGGCTGTACCAGGTTCAGCTCAAGGGTGGGCGCCTGCTCTACGCCAGCCCGGACGGGCAGTACATCCTGCAGGGCGACTTGTACCGTGTACGGGATGGCAAAGCGCAGAATCTGACCGAGCAGCATGCCAGCAAGGAAATTGGGGCCATGCTGGCCAAGGTGCCCGCCAGCGAAATGGTGGTGTTCCCGGCCAAGGGTGAGACCAAGACGCATATCACGGTGTTTACCGATACCGACTGCGGTTACTGCCAGAAACTGCACTCGGAAGTCCCGGAGCTGAATCGTCGTGGTGTCGAAGTGCGCTATCTGGCGTTCCCGCGTCAGGGTGAGGGCAGTCATGGTCATCAGACGCTGGTCAGTGTCTGGTGTGCCAAGGATCGTCAGGCGGCGATGGATCTGGCCAAGGCGCGCAAGGAGGTACCGGCAGCCACCTGTGATAACCCGGTGATGAAGCAATATGCGCTGGGTCAGGAAATCGGGGTTACCGGCACTCCGGCCATCGTGCTGGCCAACGGGCAACTGATTCCGGGTTATCAGCCTGCCCCGCAGCTGGCCAAACTGGCGATCGAAGCCAGCGCTAAATAAGCCGCGCCGAAGCGGCCATTTGACAGTAAAATGGCCGGCTTCGTAATGTGCAGTCCTTTTAATCGGCCGGGCATTGCCCGGCCGCTTCGTGCAGAGATGATGGGGAGTTTCAGCGTGAAACCGGTCAAAGTAGGCATCTGTGGGCTTGGTACCGTCGGTGGCGGTACCTTCAATGTACTCAAACGCAATGCCGAGGAGATTGCCCGCCGTGCCGGGCGTGGCATTGAAGTCGCCCAGATTGCCGCGCGTGACACCAACCCGAAGTGCGATACCAGCGGTACCCCCATTACCGCCGACGTCTTCGATCTGGTGAACAACCCGGAAATCGACATCATCATCGAACTGATCGGTGGTTACACCATCGCCCGTGATCTGGTGATGAAGGCCATCGAGAACGGCAAGCATGTGGTCACCGCCAACAAGGCGCTGATTGCAGTACACGGCAACGAGATTTTCGCCAAGGCCCGTGAGAAAGGCGTCATCGTGGCCTTCGAGGCGGCCGTAGCCGGTGGCATCCCGGTGATCAAGGCTATCCGCGAGGGCCTGGCGGCCAACCGCATCAACTGGCTGGCCGGCATCATCAACGGCACCGGTAACTTCATCCTCACCGAGATGCGTGAGAAGGGCCGTGCCTTCGCCGACGTGCTGAAAGAAGCGCAGGCGCTGGGCTATGCCGAAGCCGATCCGACCTTTGACGTAGAAGGTATCGATGCTGCCCACAAGCTGACCATCCTGGCCTCCATCGCTTTCGGTATTCCGCTGCAGTTCGACAAGGCCTACACCGAGGGCATCACCAAGCTCACCAGTGCCGACGTCAACTACGCCGAAGCGCTGGGCTACCGCATCAAGCACCTGGGTGTGGCCCGTCGCACCGAGGCCGGCATTGAGCTGCGCGTGCACCCGACCCTGATCCCGGCCGACCGCCTGATCGCCAACGTCAACGGCGTGATGAACGCGGTGATGGTCAATGGCGACGCCGTCGGCAGCACCCTGTACTACGGCGCCGGTGCCGGCATGGAGCCGACCGCTTCTGCCGTGGTGGCCGATGTGATCGATGTGGTTCGTGCGCTGACCACCGATCCGCAGAACCGCGTGCCGCACCTGGCCTTCCAGGCCGATCTGCTGTCCGATCATCCGATCCTGCCGATCGCCGAGTGCCAGAGCGCCTACTACCTGCGCATCCAGGTACAGGACCGTCCGGGCGTGCTGGCCAAGGTGGCGACCATCCTCTCCGAGCGTGGCATCAACATCGAGTCGATCATGCAGAAGGAAGCCGAGGAGCAGGACGGTCTGGTGCCGCTGATTCTCCTCACCCACCGTGTGACCGAACAATCCATGAACGACGCGATCAACGCGCTGGAAGCCCTGACCGACGTGTCCGGCCCGGTCATGCGTATCCGCGTCGAGCACCTGAATTAAGAAGGGCGAGCACCATGCGTTATATCAGTACCCGCGGTCAGGCGCCGGCCCTGAACTTTGAAGACGTGCTGCTGGCTGGCCTCGCCAGCGACGGCGGCCTCTACGTGCCGGAAAACCTGCCGCGCTTCACGGTGGAAGAGATCGCCTCCTGGGCCGATCTGCCGTACCACGAGCTGGCTTTCCGGGTGATGCGCCCGTTCGTGGCCGGTTCCATCGCCGATGCCGATTTCAAGAAGATTCTCGAAGAGACCTACGGCGTGTTCGCGCACAAGGCCGTAGCGCCGCTGCGTCAGCTGGACACCAATGAGTGGGTGCTCGAGCTGTTCCACGGCCCGACCCTGGCGTTCAAGGATTTCGCCCTGCAACTGCTGGGTCGCCTGCTCGACCACGTGCTGGCCAAGCGCAACGAGCGTGTGGTGATCATGGGCGCCACCTCCGGTGACACCGGCTCGGCGGCCATCGAAGGCTGCAAGGCCTGCGACAACGTCGATATCTTCATCATGCACCCGCACAACCGTGTGTCCGAGGTGCAGCGCCGGCAGATGACCACCATCCTCGGCGACAACATCCACAACATCGCCATCGAAGGCAACTTCGATGACTGCCAGGAGATGGTCAAGGCCAGCTTCGCCGATCAGGGTTTCCTCAAGGGCACCCGTCTGGTGGCGGTCAACTCGATCAACTGGGCGCGGATCATGGCCCAGATCGTTTACTACTTCCATGCGGCCCTGCAGCTGGGCGGCCCGGCGCGTTCCGTGGCGTTCTCGGTACCGACCGGCAACTTTGGCGACATCTTCGCCGGTTACCTGGCGCGCAACATGGGCCTGCCGATCAGTCAGCTGATCGTGGCGACCAACCGCAACGACATCCTGCACCGTTTCATGAGCGGCAATCAGTACGTCAAGGAAACCCTGCATCCGACCCTGTCGCCGTCCATGGACATCATGGTGTCCTCGAACTTCGAGCGCCTGCTGTTCGACCTGCACGGCCGCAACGGTGCCGCCATCGCCAGCTTGATGGAGACCTTCAAGCAGGGCGGTGGTTTCAGCGTCGAACAGGATCGCTGGACCGAAGCACGCAAGCTGTTCGATTCGCTGGCCGTCAGCGATGAACAGACCTGCGAGACCATCGCTCAGGTATACCAGGAGTGTGGCGAGCTGCTCGACCCGCACACTGCCATCGGCGTGCGCGCCGCCCGTGAGTGCCGCCGCAGCCTGAGCATCCCGATGGTGACCCTCGGCACCGCGCATCCGGTCAAGTTCCCGGAAGCGGTGGAGAAGGCCGGCATCGACGCGGTTCCGGCGCTGCCGCCGCACCTTGCCGACCTGTTCCAGCGCGAGGAGCGCTGCACTGTGCTGGCCAACGACCTGAAGACCGTGCAGCAGTTCGTCGCCGCCCATGGCAACCGTGGCAAGCCGCTGTAAGTCTTGAGGTAATGCCAAAAAGGCCAGTCCCCGTCAGGTGACTGGCCTTTTTGTTTTTGGACGGATCAGGGCGCCAGTACGCGGCGACGGTAGGCGCCGGGCGTTTCCCCGCACAGCTGTTTGAACAGGCGGGCGAAGGTGGCGCGGTCCTGATAGCCCACGCTCAGCGCGATCTGCTCCAGTGATTGCTGCGGCTGGCGAAGAGCGCTCTGCGCCGCGACGATGCGCAGGCGTTGCAGGTAGTCGTTGGGCGTCAGACCGGTGGCTGCCTTGAAGCGCCGCAGCAGGGTGCGGGTCGAGCAGTGCAGGCGGGCGGCCAGCGTTTCCAGGTCGATGCTCTCGGCATGTCGGCGTTGCAGCCAGCGCAGCAGGTCGAGCAGCGCGGGATCATCCTGGCGCGGGGTGGGCAGCAGGGGCTGAAAGCGCGTCTGCTCGCCACGCTGCCGGTCCACCACCAGCGCCGCTGCGGCCTGCTCGGCCAGCCAGGGGCCGGCATGCTGGCTGATCAGGTGCAGGCACAGATCGAGTCCGGCCTGCGCGCCACCAGAGGTGAAGCGTTGCTGGTGCTGGCAATGCAGGTGCTGCACCTGCAGGCGCACTCTGGGATAACGCTGCCGAAACTGACTGGCCAGGGCCCAGTGCGTGGTGGCCGTGCCGTCGTCGAGCTGCCCGGCTTCGGCCAGGAGGAAGGCGCTGCTGCACAGGCTGGCCAGGCTCTGGCTGGCTGGACGCCGGGCCAGCCAGTCGAGCAGCGTCTGGTTATCGGTTAGCGTGCGGGCGATATCGCTGCCGGTGGCCGGTAACAGCAGCAGGTCGGCGCTCTCGGCCAGTGTCAGATCACCGTCCACGTCGATGCGTGCGTAGGGCAGCTGAACCGCCTGGCCATCGCGGCTGCAGCGGCTGAGGCGAAAAAGAGGTTCGCCGGCCAGATGGTTGGCCAGGCCGAAACAGTCATGGGCCTGGCTGAGGCTGGACACCACGGTCTGCGGGCAGACATACAGGCTGATATGCAGCACGGCGTATCCCAGAAGCTATGATTTGGCGAATATCAACACAAAGTTGTCTTTAACGCCAATCGAGGTGCCGGGCGGCATCGACCATACTCCTGCTCACCCCACACAGGAGCCTGCCATGAACCACGCCAATGCCGAACTGATTCGCCGTTTCTACACGGCCTTCCAACAGCTGGATGCCGAATCCATGGCGGCCTGCTACACCGGGGATGTGCACTTCCGTGACCCGGCTTTCGGTGAGCTGCACGGGCGCGAGGCCGCTGACATGTGGCGCATGCTGTGCCAGCGGGCCAAGGATTTCTCGCTGACCTTCGATGGCATCACGGCTGATGACCAGCGCGGTACGGCGCACTGGGTGGCGACCTACACCTTTACCCAGACGGGGCGCACGGTGGTCAACGATATCCATGCCGAGTTCGTTTTCCGCGACGGGCGGATTGCCAGGCACTATGACCACTTCGACTTGTGGCGCTGGACCCGTCAGGCGCTTGGCTTCAAGGGCCTGTTGCTGGGCTGGCTACCGGCCGTGCAGGGTGCGGTGCACCGGCAGGCACGTCAGGGGCTGGCTGCCTGGCAGCGCGCGCAGCAGGGGTAGGGCTGGAGCAAGGGGCGCGGATCGTCTACCGTGGCCACCTCTTCCTGCAGGTGAGTCCCCGTGTCCGTTGCCGATTGTCCAGTCGCCGAGTCGCCAGAGGCCAAACCCTGGTACGTCTATCTGGTGCGTGCCGCCAATGGCGCGTTGTACTGCGGTATCAGTGATGATCCGCAGCGGCGCTTCCGGCAGCACCAGAGCGGCAAGGGTGCCCGTTTCTTTCACTCCAGCCCGGCGCAGGCGCTGGTGTATGTCGAGTCCTGTGCCGGCAAGGGCGCGGCGCTGCGTCGCGAGCGGGCGATCAAGCGCCTGGCCAAACCGGCCAAGGAGTTGCTGGTGCAGGGCTGCATGCAGCCGGCTGATGACACGCTATCAAGCTGACGCCGTGGCGGTAGGCCATTGCCAGGACTGGCGGTAAGCTGCGCTTTTCCCTGGCCGACACGGAGCCTGTCATGCACGAACTGATACTGCACCACTACGACGCCTCGCCCTTTGCCGAGAAGGCTCGCCTGATGCTCGGTTTCAAGCAGTTGTCGTGGCGTTCGGTGGATATCCCGCGGATCATGCCCAAGCCGGATCTGATGGCGTTGACCGGTGGCTACCGCAAGACCCCGGTGCTGCAGGTCGGTGCCGATATCTATTGCGACACCGCGCTGATTGCCCGCCGCCTGGAGGCCGAAAAGGCCACGCCCAGCCTGTTTCCCGAGGGGCAGGAGTTTGTGGTGGCCAGTTTTGCCCAGTGGGCGGACTCGGTCGTGTTCCAGCATGCCGTGAGTCTGGTGTTCCAGCCCGAGTCCATGGCCGTGCGCCTGGGCAAGCTGCCCGCCGAGGTGGTCAAGGCGTTCATGGCCGATCGTGCCGGATTGTTTTCCGGCGGTTCTGCCAGCCGTTTGCCGGCCGAGCAGGCGCAGCATAACTGGCCGGGGCTGATGCAGCGGCTGGAGCTGCAACTGCAGCGCGAGGACGGCGAGTTCCTGTTCGGCAATGCGTCCATCGCCGATTTTGCCCTGGCGCATCCGCTGTGGTTCCTCAAGGGTACGCCGGTGACCGCGCCGCTGGTGGATAACTACCCGGCGGTGGCGGCCTGGCTGGCCCGCGTGTTGGCCTTCGGGCACGGTTCGAGCAGTGTCATGAGTGCGGCCGAGGCCATCGAGATTGCCCGTGTGGCCACGCCGGCAGCGCTGCCGGAAGAAGCCTTCGGCGATGCCAATGGCCTGCAGCCTGGCCAGCAGGTGGCGGTGTCTGCCACGGACTACGGTGTTGATCCGGTGGAGGGCGAGTTGCTCTTCGCCGGTCGCGAGGAACTGATCGTGGCACGTGATGACGAGCGCGCCGGGCGTGTGCATGTGCACTTCCCGCGCCTGGGCTTCAAGATCGAAGCGCGCTGATCAGGGGCGGGCGGGTTGCTGCCGGCGCAAGGCCGGCAGTTGCCGGGCCAGCTCACGGAAATAGCTGAGGCGTTCGTAGCACAGCGTCAGCTCGCCGCTGATGGCGTTGTACCAGGCATCGGGCGAGCCGCAGCTGGTCATGCGCAGCGTCAGGTCGCGGGGCAGGTCGAAGTCGTGACTGGCCTTGGCCGCCACCGCTTCCAGCTCTCCCGAAGCCTTGATGGTAGCGAGCATCTGCGTACCGTTCTCGACGCTGTCAGAGGGGGCTTCATAGACCACCTGAATACGGTGGCGCACCGGTTGCCCGTGCGGCTTGCGAAAGTGCCGGATCAGCCAGGTCACGGCATGGTGGGCCTGCTGGTATTCCTCGGGGCAGTAGAAGGCCCGCTCTTCGGGCAGGCCGGTGGCCTCGATGATCCACTCCAGCTGTTTGGGATCACTGCCATAGGCCATGCAGGCAATATTGTAGAAGCGCTGCTCATCCAGACCGTGACTATCCCAGGCCGGCACCTCTTCGCCTGGCTGTTTGGGGCGCTGCCATTCCAGGCGCCAGTAGTCGGCGACGTCCACCAGCTTGGCGTAGAAGTCGGCATCGCGCTGGCGCTCATAGAGCAGAAACAGGCCCATGAAACCGAGCTGATCGGCCGCGTCTTCCTCGCGGCCGAGTACGGGCAGCTTGAGTTCGCTGATCAGCAGGTGGCCCATTTCATGGAGCAGGGTGAACTCGGCGTTGGCGCTGATGAAGCGCAGTTCCTCGTCATTCAGATCGGGGTGGCTGGCCGTGCTCGAGCCGCAGGCAAGCAGCAGTGCCAACAGCCAGATCCGTTTCATGCGCCCAGCTCCAGATCCTGAGCAGTGAAGGGCGCCGGACGCTCCGGCCAGGTCAGTTGCAGGCGTTCGAACTCGCGGGCCAGCAGGCTCGCCAACAGCAGGTCGCGCTGCCAGCGGTGTTCGGCGGGAATCACGTACCAAGGCGCCGCGGCGCTGTGGCTGTGCTGCAGCACTTCGGCCCATTCCTG
This sequence comes from Pseudomonas sp. HAR-UPW-AIA-41, assembly GCF_002304225.1. Classification (GTDB taxonomy): domain Bacteria; phylum Pseudomonadota; class Gammaproteobacteria; order Pseudomonadales; family Pseudomonadaceae; genus Aquipseudomonas. The sequence continues at coordinate 427,090 of NZ_NSLB01000002.1, read as the reverse complement.
CTGGCGCACCTGGAATTGCTGCCAGGCGGTGAGGTCGCTGGCCTTGAGCTTCCAGCGCTTGCTGGGCAACTCCAGGCGCCGGCGCAGGCGCAGGGTCTGCTCTTCGTGGGAAATGTGCAGGTAGCACTTGAGCAGGTGGATGCGCTGCCCGGCCAGCTGCTGTTCCAGTTGGGCAATGCGCTGCTCGCGCACGGGCAGATCCGCAAGGCTGCACAGACCGTCACGCCGGTCGCTGGTCAGGCCCTCGTAATAGCTGCGGTTGAACACGCCAAGCAGACCCGGTGCGGGCAGGCGCGCCTGGTAGCGGGCGAGAAAGTCGCGCTGGTTCTCCGCCGCATCGGGCTCCTGAAAGCTGCTGATCTGCAGGGCCTGCGGGTTGCAGGCGCTGAGCACCCGGTGGATCACGCCGTCCTTGCCGGAGCAGTCCGGCCCCTGCAGCAGCAGGAGCACGGCATCGTGGCGGTTGGCCCAGAGCATGGTCTGCTGCTCGGCCAGCCAGGGCTTGAGCGCGGCCAGCTGGGCCTTGGCGGCATGCTTGTCGTCGATCAGGTAGCGCGAGGGGCTCTTGCCGAAGGGGGCCTGCGGCTGGCACAGGCAGTCGTCGAGCAGGTCATCGGCCAGGCGCAGCATCGGCGTTCTCCCCTCGGTTGACAGGCGCTCAGTCCTTGCGGCGCTTGAGCTGATCCTTCAACTGTGTCGGTACTTGGCGAATGATCAGCATGTCGCGCGCTTCGTCGTACTCTATCTTCGAGCCTAGCAGGTGCGCCTCGAAACTGATCGACAGACCTTCGGCGCGCCCGGTAAAGCGGCGGAACTGGTTGAGGGTGCGCTTGTCCGCCGGAAACTCCGGGGCCATGCCGTAATCCTTGTTGCGGATGTGCTCATAGAAGGCGCGCGGACGGTCTTCGTCGATCAGTCCGGACAGCTCGTCGAGGGTGATCGGCTCGCCCAGCTTGGCCTGGCTGGTGGCGTAGTCGACCAGGGCTTCGGTCTTGGCGCGGGCCTGTTCTTCGGCCAGGTCCTCGCTCTCGACGAAGTCGCTGAAGGCCTTGAGCAGGGTGCGGGTCTCGCTCGGCGCATCCACGCCTTCCTGGCAGCCGATGAAGTCGCGGAAGTAATCCGAGACCTTCTTGCCGTTTTTGCCCCGGATGAAGGAGATGTACTGCTTGGAGTTGGGGTTGTTCTGCCACTCCGACAGGTTGATGCGCGCGGCCAGGTGCAGCTGCGACAGGTCCAGATGCTTGGCCGGCGCCACGTCCAGCGCCTCGGTGACCGTCACCCCTTCACTGTGGTGGAGCAGGGCGATGGCCAGGTAGTCCGTCATGCCCTGCTGGTAATGGGCAAACAGCACATGGCCGCCGGTGGACAGGTTGGATTCCTCCATCAGCTTCTGCAGCTGGGCCACGGCCTGCTGGCTGAAAGCGGTGAAGTCCTGCTCGGCTGCCAGATAACTCTTCAGCCAGCCGCTGAACGGGTAGGCGCCGGATTCCTCGTGGAACAGGCCCCAGGCCTTGCCCTGCTTGGCGTTGTAGCTCTCGTTGAGGTCGGCCAGAAGGTTTTCCATGGCCTGGCTGCTGGCCAGTTCGGAGTCGCGTGCATGCAGCACGGCAGGGCTGCCGTCGGGCTTCTTGTCGATCAGGTGGACGATGCAGTGGCGGATCGGCATGGGCGGCTCGCAGTGTTCATTCGTAAAGCCGGCAGTTTATCAGGGCGTCAGCGCTGGTGGGGGGCACTGCTCGGTCAGGCAACGGGCCTCAACCCAGCCGACGTTGGCTGGCAGGGGAGCATGGACGCTCAGGGGCGCACTGCCTTCCTCGACCCGGATCAGTTTCCACTCTTGGCCCTGAGCATCTCGCAGGCTTTTTAGCGGGAATACTTGTGCTCCGGGCATGTACAGTCTGCTGATGTTGCCGAATGCGGCCGCGTTATAGAACTGGCTGAGATCGGGGTTGTAGTGGTTGTCTAGCTGCGGAGCAAGCCTCAGGGTCAGATGTCCGAGGGCGGTTATCGAGTGGCGCGCAGGCAACGGGTCACCGCCACCCTGCAGGTGTTTGGGCACCCAGGCCTGCTCATGGGCCAGTTCATAGCGATCCATTGGGTCGCCGCAGCAACCGCTGCGCAACGTGAGCAGCTGCGGGGCTTTTGCAGGTTTCGCGAACAGCAGCTCATCTGCACGTTGGGTAACCAGCCCGTTGGGAAAGCCTCGGGGGTCGCTCTTCCAGAACACGGTTAGCTCGCCCTCGCGGCAGTAAGCCGAGCCACTGTAGAGCAGGTCGGCTGTTCCGTCGGTGTCCAAGTCAAGGCGTCTGATAGTTGCCCGAGGATGCTCCTCCAGCAGGGCACGGTTGATAAAGGAGCAATCGGGCGATTCGAGGCTGTCCGCGGCCGGCACTTGCTCGAGCAGATGTTTGCGCAGCAGCCAGCCGTTGTTGTCCAGCCAGTTGTCATCGACTACTGGAAGGCTGGAAATAGCCTGCCACTCACGGGCCTGCGGAAACAGCAGCAGCGCCATGGCCAGTTGCTCGTCAGTAGCCGCAGTAGCAGTGTTAAGTCCGCTGCCGAGCAACCCTATCCAGAACCAGTGGCGCATTCGCATCATCCTTGAGTGAGGGTGTTTGTCTGGCGAACTACACGCGACTTCTGCTCAGGCTGCGCCATAGTGCGCCACAGAGCAGTGTGCTGGTGATAGCCCAGCCAATGGCCTGCCAGTTGCTCAGGGTTTCCTGGTACAGCTGGGGCACGATACCCGCGCCGATCAGGGCAGCCAGCAGGGTGACTTCGCGGCGCGGTACGCACACCGGAGCCAGCAGGTAGACCACCGCCGGCAGCAGTAGGGCGGCGCTGGGGAAGCTGCGGTAGCGGGCATCGAACACCAGGCCCAGCATCAGTACGGCACCGGCAAAACCGGCGCCCAGCAGCCACCAGTGACCACGGGCCTGCAGCCAGGCATGGACGGTGGCGCGCCAGCCCTGACGACTGCCAAGGCCCAGCGCCGCATGGGCCAGCACCAGCAGGTTGAGTCCTGTCAGCAGCGCGGCCCACAGCCATTCGCCGGCAAAGCGGCTGGTGATGCCGGCCAGTTCCAGCCAGAGCGCCGTGCAGGCGGCGCCCAGGGCGGCCGTTACTGGCAGCAGCAGAGCATTGCGGGTGGTGCCGGGATTGCCGGCCAGCAGCAGGCTGGCGCCGAACAGCGCCAGCGACAGAGCCAGCCATTGCTGCCAGTGCGGCAGGTTGGACACCGGGCCGGCGAGCACGCCCTTGTCCTGGCGATCGGCATCGAACAGGCCCCAGTAGCCACCGACGGCGCCTTCGCTTTCGCGTTTCCACGGCTGGTCAAAGGCTTCGATCAGGTTGTAGTGCCAGCCATTCTGCTCGGCGATATGCACGAAACCGCGGATGAAGCGGGCTTCGTTGACCCGGCTGGGCAGGGCGGTTTCGCGCTGGCGGCCTTCGCTGGGCCAGCCGGTTTCGCCGATGAAGATGTCCTTGGGAGCGAACTTGCTGCCGAAGACCTGGCGGATCTGCGCCACGTGGGCAAGGGCGGCATCGATGCCGCGCGGATCATCTTCCCAGTAGGGCAGCAGGTGGATGGTGAGGAAGTCCACGGCCGGGGCGACTTCCGGGTACTGCAGCCAGAACTCCCAGACATCGGCATAGGTCACCGGTTGCTCGACGCCGGCCTTGACCTGTTCGATCAGGCTGACCAGCTGGGCACCGGTGACTTCCTTGCGCAGCAGCGCCTCGTTGCCGACGATCACCGAGGTGACCACGTCGGGGTTGGCGTTGGCGGCCTTGATCAGGGCATCGATTTCCAGCTGGGTGTCGACCGGGTTGCTGCTGACCCAGGCGCCGAGCATCAGCTTCAGGCCGTGCTTGCGGGCCAGCTCGGGGATGGCCTCCAACCCGGTCATGGAATAGGTGCGCACGCACTCGAAACGGGTGGCCAGCAGGGCGAGGTCCGCGTCCATGCGCTCGGGACGCAGCACGAAGGGCTGGTCGAAGGGCGACTGGTCCTTGTCGAACGGGCTGTAGGAGGCGCATTGCAGCTTGTGCGTCGGTGTCGCCGCGTCGGCCAGGTGGACCGGTTGACCGATCCACAGCCACAGGCCGGCGAGGGCAAACAGGGCCAGCAAGGTGCTGAACAGGAAGGGAAGCAGGGGGAAACGGCGAGTCTGAGTCATGGCGGTCAGGCGTCAGTCCAACGAAGCCGCGCATCTTAGCGGATTTCCCGCTGGTCGGACGCTCAGAACCTCTTCAAAGTCCGCTGCGCGTCGGCCATGCTGCGTTGAAGTCGGGCTCAGAATGCTCATTTACACCCCGTAAACTCGGCTCTGGCTTCCTGCTTCGCTCTACCGCCTACATCCCTGTAGGCGTGCGCTTTCTCACCCGATGGTCGTTGCGCCTTGCCTTGCTCTAGCTCGCGAGACTTTGAAGAGGTTCTCAGGCGTGATGATGCAGCCAGGCGTGGCGCGGAATCTGGCTGGCCTGCTGCTTCTTGCGCTCCACGCGCTGCCAGATCTTTTCGTGGAAGAAGAACGCGACCGAGTTGCACAGCGGCTCGACGGCGGCCACCAGGCCGCCCACGGTCACGCTGCCGGTCAGGGCATAGGCTACGCCGAAGGCGATGCAGAAGTGCATGACGGTGAAGGTGATGGTCTTGAGCATGATGGCGTGCCTCAGGTGAGAATCATTCCTTGTTGGCAAGCCTAGTCAGCCTGAAACCTCCCGTGAAATCGCTGCTGTGCATCGTGTCTATAGTGTCAGGCAATCATGGTTATATTTGGTGGTGGCGTATTACCATCATGTAGGCGCGGCCCCATATTTTCCGCGGAGTATTTTTATGGCGGATTCCGGCACAGCCGACCGCATCAGAATTCCCGTCGAGCAGTTGACGCTTGGCATGTATGTCTGCGAACTCGACCGGCCCTGGCAGGAAACTCCTTTTCTGTTCCAGGGATTTCGTATTCGTCATCCGCAGGAGATAGTCCTGCTTGGTGAGGTTTGTCAGTTCGTCTGGGTTGATGCCAAACGCTCTGTTGGCCTGCAACAGCAAGTCAGTGAAAACCTGCTGTCTGTGGCGGCGGAACATCTTCAGCCGGTTGTGGCCAAGGTCGATTTCGGTCAGGAAATACAGGCGGCTGAACCGGCTTTCCATGCTGCGCGCGAGCACTCGCTGCGACTACTGGAGGCTGCTCGTCTGGGGCATGAGCTTGACGTGAAGCAGGTCAAGGTCGTGGTCAAGGAGTGTGTCGAAAGCATGCTGCGCAACCCCGGTGCGATGCTCTGGCTGGCTCGAATCAAGAACAGCGATGAGTACACCGCCGAGCATTGTCTGCGAGTGGCGATTTTCTCCATTGCTCTGGGGCGTGAGCTGGGGTTGCGGCAAGCCGAGCTGGAGCATCTGGGGATGTGCGGCATGCTCCATGATGTGGGGAAAATCAAAGTCCCCAGCGCCATTCTCAACAAGCCGGGCGCGTTGACAGAAGAAGAGCTGCTGATCATGCAAAGCCATGCGGTCGAGGGGCGCAAGTTGCTGATGAGCAATCAGCAGGTGACCCCGGCAGCGGTGGACGTGGCTTTTTCCCACCACGAGCGCCTGGATGGCCGTGGCTATCCGCGCGGTCTGGATGCGGCGCGTATTCCCTTTTTTGCCAAGATCGTGGCGGTGGTAGATGCCTACGATGCGATCAACAGTGACCGCCCCTACAGCAAGGGCAAGTCCAGCCTCGAGGCGCTGCGCATTCTGTTCGAAGCGCGGGGGACGCATTTCGACGAGGACATGGTCAAGCTGTTCGTGCGGCGTGTGGGGATCTATCCGCCGGGAGAGATTGTCGAGATGAGCAACGGCGAGGTAGGCATCATCATCGGCTGTTCGCCCTTGAGCAAACTCAAGCCCAAACTGCTGCTGGTGCTGGACGAGCACAAGCAGCCGCGTGCAGAGCGGGTGATTAACCTGCAAGAGGCGGTGACGGATGCCCGAGGGCGGCCATACCGTGTCAAAGAGGTGTATCCAAGTGGGGCATTCGGCATCGACATCGAGGTTTATCGGCGTAAGGGACTGGTGATTCCCGATAATCTTTAGTCGACTGCTGGTGGTTTGATTCGGGTATGCCGTTTCTGCGGCGTGCGTTGCGCCTGGCCCGGTCTGCCCTGATGCTCGGCTGGAGTGCGTAGATGTATGCCTGCGACTTTGGTCGAGGAGGGCACTGATCTACGACTAAGGTCGTCTGTCGCCCATATCTGGTCGTCCTAGAGTGGACTCACAGCACTTGAGCTGCGGAGGACTCTAACAATGAACGACCCCATCTATGAGCGGATTCAATCCAATCCGCGCTTCCAGGAACTGGTGGCCAAGCGAGATCGTTTCGCCTGGCTGCTGTCGCTGATCATGCTGGGCCTGTATTTGGCCTTCATCCTGCTGATCGCCTTCGAACCGCAACTGCTTGGCACCCGCATCAGTCCGGACAGCCCGACCACCTGGGGTATTCCCCTGGGAATCGGCCTGATTCTCTCGGCCTTCGTGCTGACGGGTATCTACGTCAAGCGTGCCAACGGCGAGTTCGATGCCATGAACCAGAGCATCCTGGAGGAGGTTCAGAAATGATCGCCCGCATCCTTTCCACCCTGGGCCTGCTGGCCCTGGCGCCGACCCTCTGGGCGGCCGGTGCCATTGAAGGCGAAGTGCAGCGCCAACCGCTGAATATTTCCGCCATCCTGATGTTCGTGGTCTTCGTCGGCGCCACCTTGTGCATCACCTACTGGGCGGCCAAGCGCAACACCTCGGCAGCCGATTACTACACCGCTGGCGGCAGCATCACCGGCTTCCAGAACGGCCTGGCGATCGCCGGCGACTACATGTCGGCAGCCTCCTTCCTGGGGATTTCCGCGCTGGTGTTCGCTTCCGGCTATGACGGCCTGATCTACTCGATCGGCTTCCTGGTCGGCTGGCCGGTGATTCTCTTCCTGATCGCCGAGCGCCTGCGCAACTTGGGCAAGTTTACTTTCGCCGATGTGGCCAGCTACCGCCTCAAGCAGAAGGAAATCCGCACCTTGTCGGCCTGTGGGTCGCTGGTAGTGGTGGCCTTCTACCTGATCGCGCAGATGGTTGGTGCCGGCAAGCTGATCGAGCTGCTGTTCGGCCTGAACTACCACGTGGCAGTGATTCTGGTCGGCATCCTGATGGTCTGCTACGTGCTGTTCGGCGGCATGCTGGCCACCACCTGGGTACAGATCATCAAGGCCGTACTGCTGCTGTCCGGTGCGTCCTTCATGGCGCTGATGGTGCTCAAGCACGTCAACTTCGACTTTGCCCAGCTGTTCTCCGAGGCTATTGCTGCGCATCCGAAGGGTGAGGCCATCATGAGCCCCGGCGGTCTGGTCAAGGACCCGATCTCGGCCATCTCCCTGGGCCTGGCGCTGATGTTCGGTACCGCTGGTCTGCCGCATATCCTGATGCGCTTCTTCACCGTCTCCGACGCCAAGGAAGCCCGCAAATCGGTGTTCTACGCCACCGGCTTCATCGGCTACTTCTACATCCTGACCTTCATTATCGGCTTCGGCGCCATTCTGCTGGTGGGCACCAACCCAGCCTTCAAGGATGCCAGTGGTGTGCTACTCGGCGGCAACAACATGGCGGCTATCCACCTGGCCAATGCGGTGGGCGGCAGCCTGTTCCTGGGCTTCATCTCGGCCGTGGCCTTCGCCACAATCCTGGCGGTGGTCGCCGGTCTGACCCTGGCTGGCGCCTCGGCGGTGTCCCACGACCTGTACGCCAGTGTGATCAAGAAGGGCAAGGCCAGCGACAAGGATGAGCTGCGCGTGTCGAAGATCACCACCCTGTGCCTGGGTGTGCTGGCCATCGGCCTCGGCATCCTGTTCGAGAAGCAGAACATCGCCTTCATGGTGGGTCTGGCTTTCTCCATCGCTGCCAGCTGCAACTTCCCGGTGCTGTTCCTCTCCATGTACTGGAAGAAACTGACCACTCGTGGTGCGCTGATCGGTGGAGCGCTGGGCCTGATTACCGCCGTGGCCCTGATGATCCTCGGCCCGACCGTGTGGGTGCAGGTGCTGGGCAATGCCCAGGCTGTGTTCCCCTACGAGTACCCGGCGCTGTTCTCCATGGCGATCGCCTTTGCCGGCATCTGGTTCTTCTCGGTTACCGACAAGTCGACTGCCGCCGACGAAGAACGTGCCCGCTTCATTCCGCAGTTCGTGCGTTCGCAGACCGGCCTTGGTGCCAGCGGCGCCGTGGCTCACTGAAGCGTTCCGCAGCCAGACCACTCCAGCCGCCCTTCGGGGCGGCTTTTTTTTTGCGGCGCCTGTCAGGCTATAGTTGCTGTCACGGGCGAGAGTCCGGTCACGGAGAGCAGGGCCCGATGAATTCGCCGCAACCGCCCCTCGAGGATCATCTGGTCAGTCACCGCCAGCTACAGGTACGGCGTATCGAACAGATCTGCCAGCTGTTGCTGGTCTGTCTGCCATTCATGGCACTCACCAATATTCAGGTTGAACGCCGCCATGTTCTGCTGATCATAGTGTCCGGATGGCTGCTGGTCGGAGTGAGTCTCTGGTTGAGCCGGATCGGCCGCCATGAGCCGGCGCGTCAGTTGCTGATTCTGTCGATGTTCGCCTTGGCTTCCTTGGCCATGTGGTTCGATCAGGGGCCCTACAACGGTGTTTTGTTGGGCTACGGGGCGATTCTGGTGATTGCTGGCATGCTCGCGCGCATGCGCCTGTTGTTTGCTCTGCTGTTCTTGATGTTGGCTTGGCTCGGCTGGCTCAACTATGCAGAGATCAGCGGACTACGTACCTTCGAGGTGCAACCACTGGGGCTGCGACGCTTTATTAACTCTGCGGTATTCCTCTCGGTCATCGCCTGCACCGTGTGGTGGCTGGCCAGTGATCTGCGCAGTCTGCTGGCACGCCTGCGCGCGGAGAACCGCCGGGTTCGCGAGTCGGAGGTGAGTCTGGCCTACCAGGCCCAGCACGATGCTCTGACTGGCCTGCCCAATCGCCTGCTGGCGCGTGATCGTCTTGAACAGGCTCTGCAGCAGGCGCACCGGGCCGGCCGCCAGGTAGCACTGCTGTATCTGGATCTCGACAATTTCAAGGCGGTCAATGACTCCTTCGGTCATGCCCAGGGTGACGAGCTGTTGCGGGAAGTGGCCGCGCGCTTGCGCGCCAGCGTGCGCGAAACCGATACGGTCTGCCGTTTGGGTGGTGATGAGTTCCTTCTGGTGCTGGCCGAGCTGGAGCACAGCGAAGGGGCCGTGAAGGTGGCACGCAAAATCCAGGCAAATCTGAGCGCGCCTCTTCAACTGGGCGAGGTGGCGCTCAATTGCAGTTGTTCGATTGGCATTGCGCTTTATCCGGGCGACGGTGACTGTTTTGCCAGTCTCAGCCAGCATGCCGATATGGCCATGTACGAGGCTAAGGCCGCCGGTCGTCGCACCTTCCGTTTCTTCGATGCGCAGATGAATGCCAGTCAGGCCGCGCAGATGCAACTTGATGCAGGGCTGCGCGGCGCCTTGCAGCACGAGCAGTTCGTCCTGCACTACCAGCCGGTGGTTGATCTGCAGACCGGCCAGCTTCGCGGTGCCGAGGCGCTGCTGCGCTGGAATTCCCCGGAGCAGGGGCTGCGCGGACCGGAAACCTTCATCGGCTATGCCGAACGCAGTGGGCTTATCGTCGAGATCGGCGAGTGGGTGATCGATCAGGCCTGCGCCCAGCTCGCTGCCTGGCAGGCACAGGGACTGCCGCGGCTGGTGCTGGCGGTGAACCTGTCGCCGGTGCAGTTCCGCCGGGGCAACCTGGACCGTGTGGTGTCAACTGCTCTGCAGCGTCATGCAGTGCCGCCATCCTGCCTGGAGCTGGAACTGACCGAGTCGGTTCTGCTGCAGGACAGTCGCGATTTCGCCGAGTTGCTGACACGCCTCAAGCGTTTGGGCGTGAGCCTGTCGATCGACGACTTCGGCACCGGCTACTCCAACCTGTCCTACCTGCAGCGTTTCAAGGTCGACCGCCTGAAGATCGACCGCTCCTTCGTCGGCAGCCTGTCCAGCGATCATTCCGCTCGTGCCATCGTCTCGGCCATTGCCGGTATGGCTGACAGCCTCGGTCTGCAGACCACCGCCGAGGGCATCGAGGACCGTGAGGTGCTGGCGCTGCTCAGTCAGCTCGGCTGCAGTCAGGGGCAGGGCTACCTGTTTGCCCGGCCGCTGCCGGTGGAAGCTTTCATCGAGTTCGCGAGAACTCAGGCTCGCCCCCCGGTCTGACTCGCTGAGCGGTCATTCAGTAGCCTGATGAAGGCTGTGGCTACCTCCGGGGCTGGCTAGACTGGCCCCATCTTGCTGTTCACCGATGGAGCCCTTCTCATGCAAAACCGCATTATGATCACTGGCGCAGGCTCTGGCCTGGGCCGCGAGCTGGCCCTGCGCTGGGCGCGCGAAGGCAGTCAGCTGGCGCTGGCCGATGTCAACGAAGCCGGTCTGGCCGAAACCCTCAGCCTGGTCCGCGAAGCCGGCGGTGATGGCTTTACCCAGCGCTGCGATGTGCGGGACTACAGCCAGCTCACTGCGCTGGCTCAGGCCTGCGAGGAGCGTCTGGGTGGTATTGATGTGGCCATCAACAATGCCGGTGTGGCCTCCGGCGGCTTCTTCAACGAACTGTCGCTGGAAGACTGGGACTGGCAGATCGCGATCAACCTGATGGGCGTGGTCAAGGGCTGCAAGGCCTTCCTGCCGCTGCTGCAGAAGAGCCACGGCAAGATCATCAACATCGCCTCCATGGCGGCGCTGATGCAGGGCCCGGCGATGAGCAACTACAACGTGGCTAAGGCCGGTGTGGTGGCGTTGTCCGAGAGCCTGCTGATCGAACTGCGCGATCAGCAGGTCGGCGTGCATGTGGTCTGCCCGTCGTTCTTCCAGACCAATCTGTTGGACTCCTTCCGTGGCCCGACCCCGGCCATGAAGCAACAGGTCGGCAAGTTGCTGGAAAGTTCGCCGATCAGCGCCGCCGATATCGCCGACTATGTCTATGCCGAAGTGGCCAAGGGCAGTTTCATGATTCTGCCCCACGAGCAGGGGCGCATGGCCTGGGCGCTGAAGCAGAAGAACCCGCAGCTGCTGTACGACGAAATGGCCAACATGGCCGCGAAGATGCGCAGCAAGACCCAACCGGCCTGAGCCGTCCCCCCCCCCGGCTGGCCGCTGCGCGCTTGTGTGAGTGCGCAGCGGCTCTGGGCCGGTCTTTCTGCCGGCCTTTGCGCGCCTTACCGTGCAGTTGCCACGGCGTTCCTTTCCAGTGGCCGGCGCCTGTGTTAGAAGGCAGCCTGGTTTTTCTGGAGTCTTTGCGTGGAATCGGAATCTCTGGTCTACGGCTGCATCCGCGACTGGCCCTCCCAGGATGCGGGCGAGCAGCGTCTGCGCCGCAGCATCAACCGCCGGGTACTGGCCAGCCTGCCCGCGGGAGATGCCTGGCCGTTCATTGGGCGCGACATGTTCTCCTGCTGTCAGGAGGAGGGCGCCGGCCTGTTCCAGACCCAGATGATCCATTTCGGTGCCAGCTACAGGGCGGTCGAGTACGAATGGGCGTTGTGGGTGGCCGAGTTCGAGGCCCTGCTCAAGCGTCTGTACTGGGCCAGCGCGGTGGTGCATCTGGAAACCGAGCTGAACGGCACTCACACCTTCCGCTGGGAGAGCGAGCGCGGTTTTCACAGCCCCAATGAAGACGATCTGCGCGTGCGCTGCACCTGGGAGCACGAGAGCGAGCTGAGGCGGTGAGCAGTTACCTGTGGTTCGCCCTGGCGGCGTTCTTCGAGATCGCCGGTTGCTACAGCTTCTGGTTGTGGCTGCGCCTGGACCGCTCCATCTGGTGGTGCCTGCCGGGTCTGATCAGCCTGCTGCTGTTTTCTCTGTTGCTGACCCGGGCCGAGGCTGCGTTCGCCGGGCGCGCCTACGCCGCCTACGGTGGTGTGTACGTGGTGGCGGCGCTGGTCTGGCTGGCACTGGTGGAGCGGCAGAAGCCGCTGCTCAGTGACTGGCTGGGCGTGGCCCTGTGCCTGCTCGGTGCGGCCGTTCTGCTGCTGGGGCCGCGCTACTCGGCGCCCTGACCGGCTTGCAGGTCTTCCAGCCACTCGCGTGGCACTTCGCTGCTGAGCAGCAACTGGCACTGCTGATGCTCGCTGTCGAAGGCAATCACGGCCTCGCGGCGCTTCAGCGCCTGCTGCACGCGCGCCACCCGGGTAGTCAGCGGCGTGTCGTCGCCGTTGTCGGTGCCTTCTCGGGTGACGAAGTCCTCGATCAGGCGTTGCAGGGTGTCGGCTTCGAGCATCTGGTAAGGGATCAGCATGCGGCAGTCTCGGCGGTGCGGCGACGCAGGGTGCCTGAGTCAGGCACCGCTGTCGAGGTAGCGGTCGAGGGTGGCATACAGCTGCACACGATCGACTGGTTTGCCGAGAAACTCGTTCATACCGGCGCGCTGACCTTCCTCGCGATGCTCGTCAAAGATGTGCGCGGTCAGTGCGATTACCGGTACTGGCAGCAGGCCTTGCTGCTTCTCGAAATGGCGAATCTGACGGGTGGCCTCGAAACCATCCATTTCCGGCATTTCGCAGTCCATCAGAATCAGTTGATACCGCTGCGGCGCGCGGCGGAACTCTTCAACGGCGTTTAGGCCGTTGGTGACGAGGCGAACCTGATAGCCGCGCTTGCCGAGAAACCCCTGGATGACCAGTTGGTTGACCGGGTTGTCTTCGGCAACCAGCACGCAGGGTGCAGGGCCGCAGGTCGGGGGCAGTTCGCGTGGTGTCATCTGCAACACTTGGGCGGTGGGACGATAAAGCTCCTGCAGGGCTTGTCGCAGCGGGGTAATGGCTACCGGCTGGGCCAGGTTGGTAATGCTCAGGGTCATGCCAGTCTGGTTGGGACGGCAGTGCTCCGGTGGACACAGAAGGAGGACCTTTTGGCCCTTGCCAAGCTGTGAGCGCAGGCCGTCCAGTGCCTGTTGTGGACCACCTGGCCAGGGAGCCATGACGATGAGTAGCGGCGGTTGGCGGTAGCTGTGCATGGCGCTGTTGAGTTGCTCGGGAGTACGGCAAAGCTCAGTCTGCAGCCCCCAGCGTTGCAACAGGTGGGAGAGATGTTGCAGGCCGTCGCTGTCGAGCGAAGCCAGCACGGCATGCTGGCCGTTGAGCAGGTCACACAGCTCATCACGTTCTGTTTGGTCGGAGGGGCTGAGGGCAATGTCGAAGCTGAACCGGGTGCCCTGGCCAAGGGTGCTCTGCACCTCGATATGGCCGCCCATCATTTCCACCAGATCCTTGCTGATAGCCAGGCCGAGACCGGTTCCACCATAGCGACGGGTAGTGCTGGAGTCAGCTTGGGCAAAGGATTTGAATAGCGTTTCCAAGGCTTCCGGGCGGATACCGATGCCACTGTCGCTAACAACGATTTGCAGCCGTGGTGCCTGTCCAGGTAACTCCAGTACTCGGGCCGTGAGGCTGACCTGGCCCTCGGCGGTGAATTTCAGGGCATTGCCAAGCAGGTTCATCAACACCTGTTTCAGGCGGGTCGGATCACCGTGTATGTAGCGTGGCACACCATGTTCCATGCTCAGGTAAAGGCGCAGGCGCTTGTCCAGCGCCTGGGCGGTGAACAGGCTGAAGGTTTCCGAGAGCAACTGTTCCAGGTCGATCTGTATTTCTTCCAGCGCCATCTTGCCGGACTCGATGCGCGCGTAGTCGAGGATGTCGTTGATCACCGTCATCAGTGCCGAGCCGGAACTGGCAATGGTGTCGACATAGAAGCGCTGGCTGCGATCAAGCGGGGTTTCCTTGAGCAGTTGCAGCATGCCCAGTACCCCGTTGAGTGGGGTACGGATCTCGTGGCTCATCTTGGCCAGGAAGCGGCTCTTGGCTTCGCTCTCGACCACGGCCTGTTCTGCTTCTCTGCGTGAGCGGAAGCCTTCTTCCTTAAGGGTATTGATGCGATCGGCAAGGCCAATGGAGAGTGTGATCAGTTCAATTGTGACGCCCGTCTTCACGGCCGAAGCGCCGAAACTGCCGAACAGTTCCAGACCGAGTGAACCCGTGGTCACCGCAATGAATGAGAACAGCAGAATGCCCCAGGCAAAAATGTAATAGGAGCCAAAGCGCTGACCACGGCGCCAGACATGGATACCGACCAGAAGCAGCAGCAGCGAGTTGGAGAGTACCGTGAGGCTCGCCAGGATATTCCAGGCTTGCAGGCCGATCAGTGGTCCTCCAAGGAAGATGACCAGAATGAGCAGCATCATCAGTCGCAGGGCACGATCCAGTTGCGGAAAATGTTCCGGGGTCTGCAGGAAGTGGCGGCTGAACTGAGTGGCGGCCAGGCAATGTGCATACATGACGATGTAGATGCTCACTGACTGCAGGGCGACGTGTTCGGGCAATAGCTTGAACAGCATGCCATCGAAGCAGGCAGCGAACAGGGCGATGTTGGCGCTGTACACCAGGTACCAGAAATAGGCGCGTTCGCGCAGCACCAGAAACAGGAACAGGTTGTAGCAGAACATGGCAAAGACGACGCCATAGAAGGCACCGTTCAATCCCATGAGATTTTCCTGTTCGGCGGCGCTGGCGCCACTGGTGGCAAACACCAGCGGTACGAAGACCGTGCTGGTGGTTTCGATGCGCAGCAACAGGATGCTGTTGCCAGGTTGTAGTTCCGTGGGGAACCAGAAGTTGCGTACCTGTACCGGACGGCTGGAGAACGCCTGGCGATCGCCACTGCGCTGCTTCAGCCGACTGCCGTCAGGGTTTATCAGCGTCAGCTGGATATCGTCCAGCAGTGGATAGTTGATCTCGAAAAAGCCACGAAGCTCATGGGGTAGGCGGTTATCGAGATGGACCTTGAACCACCAGACGGCGTTGTTCTTGCCCAGATTGGCGTGATCCTTGACTACTTCGGTGAACGCGCTGTCAGGTTGTGCCAGTACATCCTCAAGACTCAGCTTGCCTCCGTCGTCGCGCAGGTAGCCCATCTGTGGGCCAAGCGGCAAGCGTACGTCGTTGCGATCCAGCACGGCACTGGGCAGGGCCCACAGTGGGGCGCTCATAAGGCACAGCAGGAAAGCCAGGAGCAGGCGCGGCATGCAGCGGTCTCGGTGAGGTACGGCGACAAGGCCCTGCTGATCGCCGCGCCGGAGCAAAGCGCAGCAGGGTCCTACAACAGTCTAGTGCAGGCTCTGAGGCAGTGCTCAGAGACGGCTGGCGGCCTGGATCAGTACCGGTTCGCGCGGCACGTTCTGGTGCATGCCACGGTTGCCGGTGGGCACCTGGGCAATCTTGTCGAGCACATCAAGGCCACGCACGACCTTGCCGAACACCGCGTAGCCGGCGCTGCTGCCGCTGCGGTTGAGGAAGTCGTTGTCCTTGTGGTTGATGAAGAACTGGCTGGTGGCCGAATCCGGATCATTGGTGCGGGCCATGGCGATGCTGCCACGCTCGTTGGCCAGGCCGTTGTCGGCTTCGTTCTTGATCGGGGCGCGGGTTTCCTTCTGCTGCATGTCGGCGGTGAAACCACCACCCTGGATCATGAAGTTGGGGATTACGCGGTGGAACACGGTGCCGTTGTAGTAGCCGGCATCGACGTAGCCGAGGAAGTTGGCCACGGTGACCGGTGCCTTGGCGTCGTCCAGTTCCAGTTCGATCTCGCCCATCGAGGTGGTCAGCAGTACGTGCGGCTTTTCTGTAGCGAGCAGCTGGCCGCTGAGCAGCAGGGTGCAGGCCGTCATCATGAGGTGTTTGAGCATGGTGTTTTCCTTAGGCAGGTTGGGCGTGGCTGCGGATGAACTCCAGCAGGGTCTGGTTGAATCGTTCGGGTTGGTCCAGCGGCGTGGCGTGGCGCGAGTCTTCGATCACCACCAGGCGGGCGTCGGGCAGTTCGCGTACGTAGGCTTCCTTGAGGCTGACCGGCGTGTAGTCGCGGTCGGCGGTGACCACCAGGGTCGGGCAGTTGATGCGTGCCAGACGCTCACGCACACCCCAGCCGATGATGGCATCCAGGCTGGCGAGGTAGGCGCGTTTGTCGTTTTCCGGCCAGCGCTGTTCGATCTTGCGCCGCAGATCGGCCTGTTCCGGTTTGGGAAAGAGCAGTTTGCCCAGCGCCCTGGCAATGGTGTCGAGGCTGAGCAGACGTGACAGCAGCCAGCGCTTGCCGATTTCCACGCAGTCACGCAGCGAGTGGGGTTTGACCTCGGGACCGCTGTTGACGATGGTCAGGCTGCGCAGCAGGTCGGGGCGGTCGACGCCGAGCTGAAAGCCGATCATGCCGCCCATGCTGATGCCGACCAGATGCACCTGCTGCAGCCCCAGATGCTCGATCAGCGCGGCGACATCGGCGGCGAAGGTGGCGATCCGGTAGCGCTGGCGCGGTTTGTCGGACTGGCCGTGGCCGCGCACATCCAGGGCAATCACCCGGTAGTGCTGGCGCAGTACGGGGATCTGGTATTCCCAGTCGCGGATGCTTGAGCCCAGGCCGTGAACCAGCAGCAGTGGTTCGCCCTGACCATATTCTTCGTAGTGCAGCTGGCAGTTCTGGTGGGTGAAGTAGGGCATGGGCTGTCCTTAGCGTTGGGGAGCGGCATAGGCTGCATTCAGCGGCACGGCGTCGAAGGTGGTCAAGAGGTCGACCAGAATCTGCGTGGCCGGGCCCAGCGGTTTGCTCTTGTTGGCGTACAGGTAGAAACGCGGGTGGCGGATGGCGCCCTGTTGCAGGGGCAGAATTTTCAGCAGCCCCTCGTTCAGCTCGCGTTCGATCAGGTGCCGCGGCAGCCAGGCAAAGCCCAGGCCGCTGGCAACGAAGGTGGCGGCCGTGGCCAGGCTGCCGACCGTCCAGCGCTGTTCGGCACCGAGCCAGCCGACATCGCGTGGCTGGGTGCGCCCGCTGTCGCGGATCACCACCTGCAGCTGGGTTTCCAGATCCTGAAAGGTCAGTTCTCGCTGCAGGCGGTGCAGGGCGTGGTCGTGGTGGGCGACCGGGAGAAATTCCACGGCTTCCAGCTCGCGGCCCAGGTAGCCGGCAATCGACAGGCTGCTGATGGCCAGATCGGTGGAGCCTTCCAGCAGCACTTCCTCAACCCCGGAGAGCACTTCCTCGCGCAGCTTGATGCGGCAGCCGCGGCTTTGCGGCATGAAGGCCGCGAGGGCCTGCAGCAGGCGTGCGGTGGGGTAGGCGGCGTCCACAACCAGGCGCACCTCGGCTTCCCAGCCCTGTTCCATGTGCAGGGCCAGTTCCTCCAGCTGGCTGGCCTGATTGACCAGTGGTCGCGAGCGGCGCAGCAGCACCTCTCCGGCCTCGGTCAGCACGGCCTTGCGTCCTTCGATGCGCAGCAGCGGCACTCCGAGCTGCTCCTGCATGCGCGCCACGGTGTAGCTGACCGAGGACTGCGAGCGGTGCAGCACCTCGGCGGCCTGGGCAAAGCCGCCATGGTCGACCACGGCCTGCAGGGTACGCCACTGGTCCAGCGTTACGCGGGGAGCCTTCATCTTGCTTCTCCATGGGCGCTGGTAATGCCGCCCCAGTACTTTTAATCTGGCGCCCTCGTTCAAGGAGCCGCCCGATGAAATCCGTCTGTCTTGCCCTGTTGTGCCTGCTGCCCGGTGTCGCCCTGGCTTATCCCATTGAAGTGGACAAGCAGATGAACGGTGCCGAAGTGTCCTATCAGACCATCGAAATCGACCATGACATGGCGGCCCTGGCGCTCTACAACCTTGGCGACAGCGCAGCGCAGTGCACGGCGGTGTTCCGCAACGGCCCGGAGGCCGGACGCACGCGCAAGGCCGTGCTGCCGGCCCGCGGCGAGGCCAATCTGACGGTCAAGTTCAAACGCAGTGTGATTCGCCTGCGGATCAAGCTGACCTGTCACCTCGCTGACAGCAAGTGACATGATTAATCGAATTTGGTGATCTTTTAAAGCGGATTTTTGCGCTTTTTTATCGATCAGCTGCTGGGCAAACTGGGCCCCATCGACACACACCACCCCGATGGAGCCCACCATGTCGCGTCTTCTCGTTGTTGAAAGCAGTGCCCGTCAGCAGGGCTCGATTTCCCGCCAGCTCACCGCCGAATTTCTCCAGCGCTGGCAGGCCAGCCATCCGGCCGATCAGATCGTCCAGCGCGATCTGGCCAGCACGGTTTTGCCGCACCTGGATACCGACCTGCTGGGCGGCTGGATGAAATCGGCTGCCGAGCAGACCCCCGCCGAGCAGGCGGCCCTGGCCCGTTCCAACGAACTGACCGAGGAGCTGCTGGCTGCCGATGTGCTGGTGCTGGCCGCGCCGATGTACAACTTCGGCATCCCCAGCACCCTGAAAGCCTGGCTGGACCATGTGCTGCGCGCCGGGGTGACCTTCAAATACACCGAGACCGGCCCGCAGGGACTGCTCAGTGGCAAGCGTGCCATCGTCCTGACGGCCCGTGGTGGAGTGTACGCTGGCGGCCCGCTGGATCATCAGGAACCCTATCTGCGTCAGGCGCTTGCTTTTATCGGCATTCATGACGTGCAGTTCATCCATGCCGAAGGCCTGAACATGGGGGATGAGTTCCAGCAGCGCGGCCTGGCAGCGGCGCGCCAGGCCATTGCCGAGGTTGTCTGAAGCTCTCCTGCGGCCGGCTGCTCCGCCGGTCGCCCTGTCGGGGTCAGAACCCCGAGCCTGCCGGTCTGTGTAAACAGGCCGGTTTTTTTACGTCTGCTGTGTTAAAAATACTGCACGCATTGTGCTGGGATTCTGCCCGGCCGACGGTGGCCGGAGGTTGTTGTGAAGTTGTCGGGTCAAGGGGTGGCGCTGTCGCTGGCCTCATCGTTCATGTTTGCCCTGATGCCGGGCTATGTGCGCTGGCTGGCGCCGCTCGATGCCGTGCAGATTTTCGCCCAGCGCGTGCTCTGGTCGATCCCGGCGGTGCTTCTGCTGGTGCTGCTGATGCGCCAGTGGCCGGTGCTGCTGGCTGCTTTTCGGCGTCTGCGGCATGAGCCGCTGTTGTGTCTGGCGCTGCCACTGTCGGCGGCAATGATGGGGGTGCAGTGGGGCATCTTTCTCTGGGCGCCGCTGACCGGGCACATGCTGGACGTCTCGCTGGGCTATTTCCTCCTGCCGCTGGCCATGGTGCTGGTCGGCCGCCTGTTCTATGGCGAGCGCCTGCGTCCGCTGCAGAAGGTGGCGGTGGGCTGTGCCCTGCTGGGCGTGGCGCATGAGTTATGGCTGACCGGTGCCTTTTCCTGGGTCACCCTGGTCTCCGCGCTGGGCTATCCGCCGTATTTCATGCTGCGCCGCTGGATGCGCCTGGATGCCTTGTCCGGCTTCATTCTGGAAATGCTGGTGCTGGCGCCGCTGGCGATCGGCCTGATTCTTTTCCTGGGGCAGACCGATCTGCTGCAGCAGGCGCCGCAGCTGACCTGGCTGCTGCCGGGGCTGGGGCTGTTCAGTGCCCTGGCGTTTGGCGCCATGATGGCTGCCAGTCGCCTGTTGCCGCTGGGGCTATTCGGCATTCTCAGCTATGTCGAGCCGGTGTTGCTGTTCGCCGCTTCGGTGCTGTTTCTCGGTGAAACATTCGATCCGGCACAGCTGCTGACCTATCTGCCGATCTGGCTGGCGGTGCTGCTCACCGGTTGGGATAGCGCGCGCCTGCTGCGTAAGCAGGCGCGCTACGGCACCAGCTGAGGGCTATTCGAGGCGCACGCGATAGACCTCCGCCAGCGAAATCTGTTTGTTGCGTGCCAGTTGCAGGGCGCTTTGTGTCAGGGGGCGCATGCCGTCGGCAATCGCTTGCTGCTCGATTTTCTGGGCCTCTACCGACGGCTCGATCATGGCACGCAGCGCGGGCGTTACTTCCAGCAGCTCATAAGCCGCGACCCGGCCAGAGATTCCCTTGCCGTGACAGTGTGGACAGCCCTTGCCGATGTAAAAAAGTTCGTCCGCCTTCAATCCCAGCGCGTTGCGGACGTGCTCGGGCACATTCTCTTCGACCAGGCAGTGCGGGCAGTTACGTCGTACCAGACGCTGAGCCAGCACGCCGAGCAGACTGGCATTGAGCAGATAGGGGGCGATACCGATTTCCAGCAGGCGGGTGACCGTGGCCGCGGCACTGTTGGTGTGCAGTGTGGACAGCACCAGGTGGCCGGTGAGGGCACTCTCGGCTGCCATCAGGGCGGTTTCCTGGTCGCGGATCTCGCCGACCATGATCACATCCGGGTCATGGCGCAGGATGTGGCGCAGGGCGCGGGCGAAGGTGTAGCCGATCGCCGGTTTGACCTGGATCTGGCGGATACCGTCGATCTGGTATTCCACCGGGTCTTCCACGGTGATGATGTTCACACCGCTGGCCTTGATGGTGTTCAGGGCTGCGTAGAGGGTGGTGCTCTTGCCCGAGCCCGTAGGGCCGGTGACCAGCAGGATGCCCTGGTTGTGGCTGATCAGGTTGCGGAAGCGCGAGACGTCCTGCTCGCTGAAACCGATCTGATCGAGGCTTTTCATGCTCTGCTGGGTATCGAGAATCCGGATGACTACGCTTTCACCATGCACCGTGGGCATGATCGACAGGCGCAGGTCGATGGTGCGATCACCGAGATGGACCATGTGTCGGCCATCCTGGGGCAGGCGGTGCTCGGCGATGTTCATCCCGCCGATGATCTTGATGCGGCTGACAATTGCTGGGAGGTGGGCACGTTTGACTTTGCGCAGTTCCTGCAAGAGTCCGTCAATTCGCAGCAGCACACTGACATCATGTTCGCCAGGGCGCAGGTGGATATCGGAGGCGCGCCGGCTGATCGCCTCTTCCAGCAGGTTTTCAACAAAACGGACGGTCGGTTTGTCTTCGGCTAGTTGCTTGATGCGGTGCAAGCTTAGCGGTTGCTCGTCGATTTCATTTTCCGGCAGCTGGTCAGCGGCTGCGCAGGCATACAGGTGGTTGACGGTTTCCTCAATGGCTCCTGGCGTGGCCATTACGGCTTCCACCGGTTTGCCGGTAACGAACCCCAGCAGATGCAGCAGTTCGCTGTGTGTTGGGTCGGGCGTGGCGATGATCAGGCGTTCCCCTTCCAGCATCAGAGGGACCACCAGGTAGCGCCTTGCCATCCCCTCAGGGATAAGGCTGATACAGTTCTGGTCGAAATCGAAGTCTTCCAGATCAATACGCGGGATGCCCAGTTGCTCGGCGACCGTGAGCGCCAAACGCTCGGGGCTGATCATTTTCATCTCCAGCAGGATCTGCCCGAGACGACCTTTATCCGGGTGCTCGTGCTGATAGCTCAGTGCCCGTTCCAGCTGTGCCGAGGTAATCACTCCACTTTCCAACAGCAGGATTCCCAGGCTGGTGTGGTGGGGGTTGCCACAGCGATGCTGACGAAGCCACTCACGCAGCTCGGTACTGGTTTTCAGTTGCACAGTCATTACTTGCGAACTCCCGGGACATTGACTGTTTCAGTATGAGCGCTGGTGGCCAGTGGCTATCTGCTACAGGTCAATTCCGAGTGGGCTTGTGCCACTCATCGCAGGATGTCGCGCAGCACTTCGCGCACGATTGTCGTACCGACCTCTACCAGTACGGCGTCGGTGCCGTACTGGCGCCACTCGTAGCCGGGGTAGTAGGGCAGTTGGCGGGCCAGGGTCGGGTCGATCTGCTTGGCAATACCAGGTGGCAGCGGTTTGCCTCTCGCGAGGTTCTTGGCAATACCCGGCGGTAGTGCTTTGGCCGGTGTTGGGCTTTGATAACCACGCAGAATACGTTCGATTTCACTCAGGTCTGCCTGGTAATCGTTGTGATAGTCACGCTGGTACTCCTGGGCGTGCTTGCCTCCGGTATCGCTCTTATCCAAGGCGCTTTGGTTGTTGTGCTTCTGACTGTGCTGTTGCCCTTTGCTGGCTTGGCCGTGGTTCTTGTCGTTGTTTGGGGCGGCTTGCAGACAGAGGCTCAGTGCCAGTGCGCTGGTACCTAGCAGGAGAGTGCGGGTGTTTACCATGTTGGCCTCCGGGTAGTGGTCTAGGGAGCTAGCAATTGCCAGTTTAGGCTCGGCTGCGTGCAGTAAAAGGGGCGATTTGCTGCGCTAACCGTTACCCTATGCAGCTGATTTCCCGTTTTTCACCGAGGTGCCCGCCGTGTTTGCCCAATTTGCCCTGCATGAACGCCTGCTCAAAGCCGTGGCTGAGCTCAATTTCACCGAGCCCACGCCTGTGCAGCAGACGGCGATTCCGCCGGCCCTGGAGGGCCGCGATCTGCAGGTGACCGCGCAGACCGGCAGTGGCAAGACGGCGGCCTTCGTGCTGCCGCTGCTCAACCGACTGCTCGGCGACGGCGCGTCACGGGCCCGCAGTGACGTGCGTTCGCTGATCCTGCTGCCGACCCGCGAACTGGCCCAGCAGACCCTCAAGGAAGTGGAGCGTTTTTCCCAGTTCACCTTCCTCAAGTCCGGCCTGATCACTGGGGGGGAGGATTTCAAGGTGCAGGCCGCCCTCCTGCGCAAATGTCCGGATGTGCTGATAGCCACCCCGGGGCGTTTGCTGGAGCACCTGAATGCCGGCCATCTCAAGCTTGATCAGGTTGAGGTGCTGGTGCTGGACGAAGCCGACCGCATGCTCGACATGGGCTTTGCCGAAGATGTCACTCGCCTGGCCAACGAGTGCGCGCAGCGCCAGCAGACCATGCTGTTCTCTGCCACCAACGGCGGCAGCGGCCTGCGCGAGATGGTCTCCAGCGTGCTGCGTGAGCCGCTGCACCTGCAGGTCAACCGCGTCAGTCAGCTCAATGAGGGCACGCGTCAGCAAATCATCACGGCTGACGACAACGACCACAAGGAGCGCCTCGTCGAGTGGTTGCTGGCCAATGAGACGTATCAGAAGGCGATCATCTTCACCAATACCCGTGCCCAGGCCGACCGCCTCTATGGTCATCTGGTGGCCAGCCAGCACAAGGTGTTCATTCTGCATGGCGACAAGGATCACAAGGAGCGCAAGCAGGCCATCGAGCGCATGAAGCAGGGCGGCGCGAAGATTCTGGTGGCCACCGATGTGGCGGCTCGTGGTCTGGATGTCGAAGGTCTGGATCTGGTGATCAACTTCGATCTGCCGCGCTCGGGTGACGAGTATGTGCACCGTATCGGTCGTACAGGCCGTGCTGGCGCTGATGGGCTGGCCATCTCGCTGATCTGCCATGGCGACTGGAACCTGATGTCGAGCATCGAGCGCTACCTCAAGCAGCGTTTCGAGCGCCGCAACATCCAGGGGCTCAAGGCTCACTACCAGGGGCCGAAGAAGCTCAAGGCCTCGGGCAAGGCCGCTGGCGTGAAGAAGAAAAAGACCGACAAGAAGGATGGCAAGAAGACTGTCGGCAAGGCTCCTGCGCGGCGCAAGCCGAGTGCCGACAAGGCCAAGTCTTCCGGCCCGAGCCTGGTCGGCAACTCCGACGGCACCGCTCCGCTGAAGCGGCGCAAGCCGGCGGCCGAGTAATCACGGCCGGAAAACGGTGATTCCGGGAAGCAAAAAGGGCGCCTTCGGGCGCCCTTTTTCATGCCACCATCACGCTTATTTCGGCACGACGAGGATTTTGCCGTCGCGCTCGCCGGCCGCAGCGGCGGCTACCGCCTGCTGGATCTCGCTGACATCGTAAGTGGCGCCGATGCGGGTCTTCAGTTTGCCCTGGGCAATCAGTCCGATCAGCTCGCCAAACACCTGCATCTGCTCGGTCTGGCTGGCCTTCTGGAACCATTTGGCCAGCCAGAAACCGCGCAGGGTCACGTCGCGGAAGACAAACGAACTGGGCGTGACCTGGCACGGCTCACCACTCATGCGGCCGTAGTTAACCAGCACACCTTCTTCGGCGAGGCATTGCGCCAGGTGGTCAGTGGACTGACCGGCCACGGCATCGATACCCAGCTTGATGGTGGCGCCACCCGTGGCCTCTCGCACGCGCTTGTGCAGATCGCGGCCATCGACCAGCACCACATCGCCGCCCTCGGCCTTGACGGCATCGATGGCGGACTCGCGGCGCACTACGTTGACCGTCTTCAGACCGCGGATTTTCGCCAGCTGAATCAGGTAGCTGCCGACGCCGGAGTTGGCGGCGTTCTGGATGACCCAGTCGCCAGGCTTGAGGTCAACAAACTCGCGCAGCATCAGATAAGCGGTTGGCGGGTTGACGGTGAGCATGGCCAGTTGCAGCGGGTCGGCTTCCGGCAGCGGGATCAACTGCTTGGCCTGGACCTGCAGGTGGCTGCGCCAGGTGCCGCAACCGACCGGCAGCAGCACCATCTGGCCTGGTTTGAGGCCTTCGACGTCAGCGCCTACTGCTTCCACGCGGCCTACGCCCTCGTTGCCGCCAATGGCCGGCAGTGGAGGCAGCATGCCGTATTCACCGGTGAGGGTGAGTACGTCGGAGGGGTTGATCGGGGCCGCCAGCACTTTTACCCGCGCTTCGCCGGCACCGAGTTCCGGCAAGTCGAAGGGCACGGCGGCGATGACGTCCTGCGGCACCGGGCCGCGTTGCTGGTATTCGGCTTTCAACATGATGGAGCTCCACAAACTGGGTTGCACAGGAGGCATCAGTCTAGACTGATGCAGCCGGTGGCAGCGCTATTGCCAACTATACGGCGCAGTGATGACGGGGGCGGTTTCTATGCGGTGGTGCTGGCTGCTGGTGTGGTTTGCAGGTCTGCAGGTGAGCTGGAGCGCGGAGCAGCTGCGTGTTGGTTTTGGCCTGAACAAACCGCCCTATATCTTCGAGGGGCTGCAGCGCGGTATCGAGTACGAAATCGTCGCCGCTGCAGTCAGTGAAGCAGGGTGGCAGATTGATCCCGTGTATGCCCCGCAGGAGCGCCTGCACCTGCTTCTGGCCCGGGGTGAAATTGATGCGATCACCACGACTAACGAACGTAGCGGGGTCCGGGCCTTCTACTCACAGCCCTATATTCACTACCAAAATATGGTGGGAGCCCTAGCTTCTCGGCATCTGTCGATCCGTCAGGTTTCTGACCTGGGTAGTTTTTCGGTCAGTGCTTACCAGCGCGCCCGCTATCTGCTCGGTCCGGAGTTCCAGCAGATGGCTGATAACAATCCGCGCTACCACGAGGAGGCTCAGCAGCTTGGGCGTAACCGCCTTTTGTTCAGTGGGCGCACCGATCTGGTAGTAGCCGAGCGCAATATCTTCGAGTACCTCAGTCGCGAGGTCGCCGATCAGGTCGATATCACCCAGGCGGTGGACTGGTTCGACATCTTTCCGCCCACGCCTTATCAGGTCGGTTTTATCCGTGCCGAGCAGCGTGACCGTTTTGATCAGGCACTGCTGCGGGTGCAGCAGCGTGGCGAGGATCAGCGCATACGCTTGCGCTATCTGCCGCAGTAACGGCGTGATTGGTGAGTGGCCATGTCCGCAGTGGACAGTGTTCAGACGGCGCATGGCTGGTAGGCTGCAGAGCTACAGTGGCCGTCGTTGTGAGCATGGCCGGATGTCTGCCTGGAGTTTGTGATGAAACTGCTGTCTGCCTGTTGTGCTGTTCTGTTCTTACTGCCTTTTCAGGCTCAGGCGTGGTCCAACCACTCGATGGGCAGCAGTCTGGCGTTGGCACCTTTGCCGGGCATGAGCGACGAGTCGATTGAAGTTGAGTCGTTAGAGCGTTTTTTGACCGCCGAAGAACAGGAACTGCAGGTCCTGCTGGATGAGCAGGAAGCATTTGCCAGGGCTCATTTCGACGGTTATCCGGAGCGTCCTGACAGCCTGCGCTGGCAGCCTGGCGCTCCGGATAGAAAGTCTGCTTTTCTGCAGGCGCTACGGATTAACCCGGAGATTCGTCTTGCCTACTTTATCCAGGCCTTGCCTGGCGTATTGCCGGGGCAGCGTCAGCGCCTGGAGGCCTCGGCCGTTACCGTGTCACGCCAGCTGAGTATGTGGAATGACTGGCGCTTTTACGGCGTCAGTGAGGGCGAAAAACTGAGTCCTCTGGCCATCACCAGCACGGCTGCGGACGAGCCGGACTACGGCCACGACATCAATCTCTTCAGTGACAATCCGGGCAAAGTGGGTGCGCTCTACAATTTCGGCCCCCAGCCCTTTGGCGATGCCCGATTCGAATACTCGTCGCAGGCACCTTTTCATATTGGCTATTACCACGAGAGCCCGCTGGTATTTGCGGCCGGGCCTTTCCTCACCCGTACCTACCCGCAGTGGCGTGCCTATCAGTACTTCGGGCTGGCACGCTTTGCCTTCGAGCAAGGCCATCCCTACTGGGGCTATCGCTTCCTTGGTTGGGGGCTGCACTACATTCAGGACCTGACTCAGCCGTACCACTCCACCGTGTTGCCGGGGGAGACCACGGCAGGTCTGATCTGGACGGCCGCCAAGGCGCTGGCGGGCTTCCCAGAAGATAAGCAGGCTGCCATTGAGCGAGTGGCGACCCGGCATACCGAAGTCGAGAAATACCAGTTGCGCTGGCTGCGCAGCGAACTGGCGACTGGCGATGCTCAGCGGCCGTTGCTCATGTCATACATCAATCAGGGTAAAGATGCTCAGTACCCGGCGTTTGACTACCGCTATCTGCGCGATACGGTGGCTTATGAGTCTCGTCAGCAGGCTGATCAGTTTGATGCCCTGATTGGTAAGTGGCTGGTCGAGCAGCCGACTCCCGGTGATTTCAGCAAGGGGAATCAGCAGGCTGCGCCCAAACCCGATGCTCAGTTACAGCAATTGATCATCGAGTTGATTGGCCACTTTGGTGCTCACACGCGCAATGCGGTCAGAGCTGTAAGCCCTCAACCCTGAGGGCAATGATCAACCGTGCTTTAGGTTCATGCGGATCTGAGCTCGGAATACCAGTTCCGCTGAGGTGTCGCGAACCTCGACTGGCACTATCACTTCCCCGGTGGTGGTCCAGTCGATGTGCTGGCCGTCGGCCACCGCGACGAGGTCGGTTTTAGCCTTTTTCAGGTATTCAACGGTCATGCCCGCCGGTATCCAGCGGCTGCCGCGCGGGATGGACACGTCCGTGCACATCCCTCCGGCCAGCTCGGCCATGTTGCACATGGCAATGGCGTGTACGGTCTGCAGATGATTCTGCACCGCCCGGCGTTTCTTCATGGTGACTTCCGCTCTGCCTGGTTGTAACACCCGGATCTGCGGGCGGATGCTGGCAAAGTAGGGGGCTGTCCAGCACACTGCGCGGCTGAAAAGCCAGAGTCCGGCGGGGAATCGGCGGGCGAAGTTAAACGCTTTGAGTGCATTCATGGCGATAGCTCGGTGTTGTGGTTGGCTGACGCGGCCAAGAATGTCAGCTATTAGAATATTATTCTAGTTTTGGGTGCAGGTATGACGGCTGTCCAGTCGAAAAGCCGGGGGCGCAAGCGCCAGATCATCGACGCGGCGCTGCGTTGCTTCAGTGAGCATGGTGTGTCGGGGACAACCATCGACATGATCCGTGAGGCCAGTGCCACCAGTGTGGGGAGTCTCTACCACCACTTTGGCAACAAGGAGGCCATCGCCGCAGCGGTGTTCATCGAGGGCATGCGTGACTTCGCCTTGCAGGTAGCCAGCCGGCTGGACTCGGCTAACGGCGCGGAAGAGGGGATCAAGGCGCTGGTCGCGGCAAATGTGGAGTGGATCAGCGCCAATCCGGATTGGGCGCGCTTCTGCTTCCATCACCGGGCGCAGGTACGTCACGAGGACGCGACTGAGCGGTTGCGCGGTGATCAGCAGCTGTTCCAGGAGCGCTTGCATGACTGGTTTGCACCTTACAGAGGAGCCTTGCGCGACTTGCCGATCGAGGTATTTGCCGCTTTGGTGGTAGGCCCGACGCATGACTATGCGCGTCATTGGCTAGCCGGGCGCATAACCACACCGCTCCTTGAACAGTTGGATACTTTTGCTGAGGCTGCCTGGCGTTCGGTCAGGACAGAGGCGGAGAGCTCAAGTCCGGTGCTGATGGGGTGAAGTAGAAGTGTTCGACCCTGTTACGTCCTGCCCGCTTGGCTCTGTACAACGCTTGGTCGGCAGCCAGGTAGAGAGGGCTCAGGTCTGTCTGGCAGCCAGGGGCTAAGCAAGCCAAGCCGACGCTGGCGGTGATCCTCAGTCGCCCGTTATCGACATCAATGGCACTGTGCTCTATCAGTCCGCGTAACTTTTCAGCGGTTTGCTGGGCCTGAGGCAGATCGGTTTCGGGCAGCAGAATGATGAACTCTTCGCCGCCAAGTCGTCCGATGGTGTCGCAGTTGCGGGTGTGTTCGCTGAGCAGGCGGGCAACATGGCGAATCACTGCATCTCCGGCGGGATGGCCAAAGTTATCGTTGATGGCCTTGAAGTGATCGAGATCCAGCATGAGCAGGCTGAGCGGCGCTGGATGCCGGTTCACCCGTGACAACTCGTTTTCCGTGAGACGCTCGAACTCGCGGCGGTTGAACAGTCCGGTCAGGGTGTCGTGGGTGGCCTGAAATTGCAGTTGGCGGGTGCGTGCCTTGAGTGTTTCGCGTTGACGCAAGAGCACCTTGCGCAACTGCTGTTCGCGCAGAAAATTGCGATAAAGAATCCACGACACCAGCAGGCCGCTGGCGCAGGCGGTGATGCTGTTCATGGTGCTGCTGAGCCTTTGAGCTGGGCTGGGTGACAGTTCGTTGATGATGAGCAGGCTGATGAACAGTGCGCTGCTGAAAAGAGCAAAAGCTGTGAGCGGCCGCAAATACAGCAGTAGGGCAGTGATACTACAGGCGGTGACCAGTGGCGTTACCCCCTGAATCACAAGTTGATCAAAGGCCGTCAGCATCAGGCCTACTGCTAGTACTAGTGTCGCCGTCAGGATACTCAGCAGCTCGACTGCCTCGCTCTGATTGTCCAAGTGGCGCAGGCGAAGGGTGAGTCCGCCGATCAACAGTGAAAGCAGCAGAATGGCGGGGTGTACGAGCAGGGATATTTCGCGCCAGCGTGCTTCTCTGGCTGATCCCTGGGCGTCCAGCAGCCAGAACAGCACTATCTGGCTTAGGCTCAGGAGCACTCCGAACAGCGCGAGAAAGTACAGGCGCTTGAGGTTTTCCTGCTGCACGCGCGCGCGCCAGGTGTTGTCGAGTTCACGCAACTTGAGCAGTCGGGTAAGCAGTGGTTTGCGCAAGAGAGCCAATCCGCCGGGTGTGCCTTAAAACGCTAGCTCACAACGGCGGAAAATGACGGGCAAAAAGAAAGGGCGCCCGAGAGCGCCCTGAAGATATGGAGTAAGTCCGTTAACTCTGAGTAACCCGGCAGCAGTAAGTTCAGCGCCGGGCGACGAGTGGTCATCAGCGCCCTGGCATCAGGGTCAGGCGCGTGCTGCCGTAGGCGCGCTCGAGGTTTTTCGACTGGAACGGGAAGCTCATGTACTGGCCCTTGAGCCAAGCGTCGATGCCGTCGGCGTAGTGCGGGCTTGCCGGGTTACCGGACTGGCCGGTGCTGTTCAGGCCGATCAGCGGCTCCTCACGGCTGAAGTCGACAACGATGCGCATGGCCGGAATCAGCCAGGTGTCGAAGTCCTTGCCCCAGTGGTAGGCCGACACATTCAGCGTGGAGTGGTCGCCTCCGGCGGCGTAGGGCCCGCGGTCCAGATAATCGCGGATGGCATTGATGCCGGCACGCTCGCTGGCACTCATGTAGGGCGCCATCTGCGTGGTTTCGGTGGCGAAGTTGTACTGGTGCAGCTTGCCCCATTGCCATGTGGCCGGATTGCTGCCCATGGCCTGGCGCGCATAAGCCTGGGCCGCGGCCAGGCTGCGGGCGAGGATGACCGGCTTGTCTTCCTTCTGTGGTGTGCGCTGGTCGTCCCAGAACGGGCTGTCGAGCTGGCCAAGCAGGTGATCGGCCTGTGCCGAGTAGGACAGATTGGCGGTTTCCACCAGCGCCTCCCAGGCCGGCGTGCCGTCGGCGCCAAGTTCATCCTGGAAGATCGCCCGGGCACTTTCGTGGAGGAAGGCACCGTAGAGCACGGCGTCAGCCGAGGTGGCCGTCAGGCGGCCATTGAAACGCAGCAGGCTCTGCAGGCTGCGTTCGGCGTCCTGGCGCTCGGCAGCGGGCAGCGATTTGATCGCGCTCTGCAGCGCCGGTTGCATGGCCGGGTCCTGGAGCATGGCCTTGAGTTTGGGCATGAACGGCGACTGCTGGTCGTACTGCATGGCAATCATGCTTTTCTGATCCTGCTTGCCATTGCCTGCCATTTGCGCAATGCGCTCGGCACGCTCTGGGTAATACCAGGAGTTGGACATCTGCACGCCATAACCGCTGGGAGCAGTGCGGTGGTTGGCTGTGCCGAGCCAGCCCTGTGCCGGGTCCTGATCATAGGGATGGAGCATCGGGTCGGCGTAGCCATCCCAGTCGTAGCGGCTGTCCCAGCCGGGGGAGGGCAGCAGGCCACGGCCGGCGCGGCGGTTCGGGTAGCGCCCGGTCACCTGCCAGGCGATGTGCTGGGCATCGGCATAGACCATGTTCAGGCCCATGGCACGGATGGCCCGGGTCGACTCATGGGCTTCGTCGACCGACTGGGCGCGGGACAGCTTGAAGAAGGCGTCCAGCGACTGGTCGGCTTCGAACTGGGTGGTCTGCAGGGCAATGCCCAGACCGCTCTGCAGCTGCATTGGCTGCAGCATGTGCTTGCGCTCGCCCAGCACGCTGTTGAGCAGCGGGCCGTGACGGGTCTCGAACAGGGTTTCGCGGACTGGCCGCTCCCCCTTTATAAAGAAGGTTTCCTGGCGGGCCGTGGCCGGCAGCCACTTGCCGTCGGCCAGATACAGCAGGCGGCTGCCTTCGCGACGGACTTTTTCGAGGAACAGGTCCTGGTTATCGGCCATGACCATGGTCATGCCCCAGGCCAGCTTGCCGTTGAAACCGGCCACCACCGCCGGTACCCCGGCCACCGAGACGCCGGCGGCCTGATAGCGCGGCGAGCGTACATGGATGAAGTTCCACACCGAGGGCATGGCAATCGGCAGGTGCGTGTCGTTGGCCAGCAGGCTCTTGCCGTAACGCGCCTGCTCTGGCGCGATGGCCCAGTTGTTCGAGGCGGCCACGCCGAGCATGTTGAGCGCGGCGATCTGCTGGCTGGCCTGACCGATCTGGCTGAGGCCTTGCAGTTGACCTGTCAGGCTCAGGCCCTTGAGTTTCTCGGCCTCATCGAAGGGCAAGGGTTCGTCCGGGTAGATCGGGCTGAGCCAGGCGAGTTTGTCGGCACCCACTTTCTGCGCCAGAACCAGCGAGGCAATTTCCTCCTGCAGGTTCACCGCTAGGCCGAAGTTGAGCAGGCAGAAGATCAGCACCGAATCCTGCGGCTTCCAGTAGGCCGGCCGGTAACCGGACTCGGCCAGGTCCATCGGCAGTTTGTCCTGGTAGCGGTACAGGTAGGCGTTGACCCCTCGGGCATAGACCTCGAAGAACTTCTTCAGCTGCGGTGAGGCATTGCGATAGAGCACCTCGGCACTTTTCTTCAGATTGACCGCGCGCATGAAACGGTCGATATCCAGTGCCCCGGGTCCCGCCATCTCGGCCAGGCGCCCCTCGGCCATCAGGCGCATGCCGACCATCTGGCTGAGGCGGTCACTGGCGTGCACGTAGCCGATGGCAAACAGGGTGTCGTGGAAGTTGCTGGCCTCGATCAGCGGCATGCCCAGTTCGTTACGGCGAATGCTGACGTTCTGCGCCAGTCCCTTGACCGCCACGCTGCCGCGATCCGGGTGCAGGCTGCTGGCATAACGGCCGTTAAGGAAAGACTGACAGCCACTGATGCCGAGCATGCTGACCAGCAGGGCGCTGGTGGCGGTGAGGGCAAAAGGACGGGAGATCAGGCGCAAAGCCATCACGGGCTCCTGGGGCATGGAAAAGTGGGGCGGAAGAGGTTGTGGCTACCTTAGTGAGGCTGGCCGGGCGCTGCAAGGATGTCTGACTGGTGAAAGGCCCATCTTCGGATGGGCCGGGGCGGCGTCAGGCGCCGTGGCACTTCTTGAATTTCTTGCTGCTGCCACAGGGGCAGGGATCATTGCGGCCGACATCCTTCAGCGGATTGCGAGTCGGTTCGGCCGGGCCATGGTTGCAGTGCGGGCCATGCACGTGGCCGTGATCATGATGATGGTCGTGATCGTGGTTGCAGTCTGGGCCGTGAACATGGGGTTGCTGGTTCATGGGAGTCACTCCGGGATGTAGTTGCCCGGAATTATCTCGCCTTCGCGCTGCACGTGCACGCTCTTGCCAAACATCAGCCCGGTTTCGACTTCGCCGGAGAGCTGATAACGGATCGGCTGATCCGGCCGCTCAAGCATCTTCACTACCCGTTTGACGTGTCGCCAGAGGTTGGTGTTCACCGGCACCTTGAAGGTTTCACGGCCATGAGCAGGTACGGTGAACCAGGTGCTGGTCTGGCCCTCGGCCAGCTTGATGTTGTTCAGGCTGACGTTGTAGCTCAGGCCGCGGATGGGCAGGCTGAAGTTGTTGGGGTTTTCGATGCGGAAATGCAGCATGAAGCGCTGTTCAAGCAGCTTGGCCTTGATGATGTCGACCTTGACCAGATGCACCTTGGGCGCGGTGAAATCGGCAGTGAACCAGGTAGAACAGCCATTGAGTGCCAATAGCAGGCCCAACAGGATCAGTCGGCTTATTATTGTTATCAGTTTTGCCTGTTGCCGCATGCGGTTACTCCACCAGATGGCCCAGTGTAACAAGCAAGCGCTTGGCTGCAATCGGTTGTAGACGGAAAAAAACCTGCGCCATACTGTCAGGCCAAGAGCGTGCCAGAGTGCTGGACGTAGACGCGTTTGCCCGCCAGCGGCGCGCGAGGCTAGCGCGTCAATTTGACAGGAGTGTGACCATGAGCCGTTACGAGATTGCCTTTTCCGGGCAGATCCAGCCCGGTGCGGACCTGGAGCAGGTCAAGGCCAATCTGGCCCGTCTGTTTCAGGCTGATGCGCAGCGCATTGCCCTGCTGTTTTCCGGCCGGCGCATGGTCATCAAGAACAATCTCGATCCGGCTGCTGCGGAAAAGTACCGCATTACTCTGGAGCGGGCCGGCGCGGTGGTCGATGTGCTGGATATGGACTTGCCCATCGAAAATATCGAACTGGCACCCCCTCCAGCAGAGCCGGCTGCGCCCAGCACGTCGGCGGCTTCTGCACCAGGGGCGGTGAGTGCCAGTGGCGGACGGCTGCAAGTGGCGCCGCGTGATGAATACATGGCTGCTTTCATCGATGTGGATGCGCCGGACTTCGGTCTGGCTCCGGTAGGCGCCGATCTGCAGGATCAGCCGGCCGAGCCGATGGCACCGGCGGTCGATCTCAGTCAGTTCAGTCTGGCGCCTGTGGGTAGCGACATTGGGCAGGCCAAGCCTGAACCGGCGGCTCCGCCACCGGACACCTCGCACCTCAAGGTGCTTTGAGCGCCAGGCATCAGCCCGGCAAAAACTCACTGCAGCACTTCTTGAATTTCTTCCCGCTGCTACAGGGGCAGGGGTCGTTGCGACCGTATTTGCCCGGAACAGTCGGGTCGATAAAGAACCAGCGGCCTGCCACTTCGACGAAGGCCGAGTTTTCCCGGTGGCTGTGCTCACCTTGCGCATCGAGCCACCGGGCGGTGAAGGTGACACGGGAATGCCGGGGTTGGCCGGGCAGCTCTTCATGCTGTTCCACCGTAAGCCCTAGCCATTGGCTTTCACGACTCCACTGTTCAATGGCCGGACGATCCAGTCCTGCCTGCTGGGCCGGCAGTGTGGTGCTGACCAGATAGTCGATTTCACCCAGCACGTAGGCGCAGTAGCGCGAGCGCATCAGTGCCGCGGCGTTGGCGGCATTCTCACCCCTGTGCAGTGGCGCGCAGCAGTGTTCGTAGCTCAGGCCGGAGCTGCAGGGGCAGTTTGACGGAGTCATCTCACCACCAGTATTTGCCGAAGTTTTCCGGGTTGGCCCAGAACTTGGCATTCAGCCAGTCCGGCACCTGCTTGTAGCTGAGAAGGTCGTAGGTGAACAGGCGCAGGGTCTGCTGCTCTCGCTGGAAACACTCGCTGGCCTGAAGAGCCAGGGCAAAGAAGTCGGTTTCCTGCCACTGACAGGCGGTCAGGTCGGCCAGAACTGCCAGTCGGTTGCTGTTTAGGTTGCGAATACCGCCGAGCAGCTCCAGTCCTTCTCGTTTGGACAGATGCTCCAGGCAGTCCACCACCAGCGCCAGGTCATAACGCTTGGCTGCCAGCTCGGCGTTGAGAGGCGCGGTTTGACTGTGGTCAATACGGCAATCCGGATGAGCCTCTACAAAGGCTTTGACGGCAGGCATTTCGCTGGCGCCCAGCACCAGCAGGCTGCGAGGTTGATAGCGGTCCAGCAGGGCGGCCAGGGCTTGCTGTGGGGTGCGTGAAGAAGTGGCGATAGTCATGGGCGTCCCTTTTTTCGATCAGGAAGCCTAACGTGACGTTATCGTACTGACTAGATTTGACGGATTTTAAAAGTAGCGTCTTTAATTCCAAAATCGGGATAAACCGATTCATCGAGGAGAGTCAACAATGAGCATGGTAAGGACTGCAGTACCCCTGATTCTGGTTAGCGGCCTGTTGAGTGGTTGTGCCGGTCTGGTTGAAAGTGACTGGCCGACCTGTGCCGCTGTTGGTGGTGTGGGTGGTGCCGCACTGGGTGCTATCGAAAGTGCTCAGTGGGCAGCTGGTGGTCTGGGCGTCGGCGCCATCACCGGTGCCGCCTATTGCTGGGTACACGGTGATGCTGATGGTGACGGCGTGGTCAACAAGCTCGACAAGTGCCCGGGCACGCCGAAGGGCACCAAGGTCGATGCCGATGGCTGCCCGGTGCAGGAAGAAGCACCGGCACCGGCGCCTGTGGCTGAAGCCGCCGAGCCAGTACGTGTTGAGCTGGATGTGAAGTTCGACTTCGACAAGGCCGTGGTCAAGCCGGAAAGCCAGGCCGACATCAAGGCCCTGGCCGACTTCATGAGCCAGTACCCGCAGACCACCGCCACTGTTGAAGGTCACACCGACTCCGTGGGCACCGATGCCTACAACCAGTCGCTCTCCGAGAAGCGTGCCGGTGCGGTGCGTGACGTGCTGGTCAACCAGTACGGTGTGGGTGGCGATCGCCTCAATGCCGTAGGTTATGGCGAGAGCCGTCCGGTTGCCGATAACGCCACCGAAGAAGGCCGTGCCATCAACCGCCGCGTTGAAGCCGAAGTCGAAGCTCGTCCGTAAGTCGCCTCAGGCCTGTGGCGGTCATGACCTCTGGTCTGGCCGTTCGCAGGCTGTCTTGTAGACCTACATAGTGTGGTCTTAACTCCTGTGTCACCGGAATTTAACCGGAGACACAGGAGATCATGCCATGAGAACAAGACTCTCACGGGCTGCACTACCCCTTCTCTTGGTCAGCAGTGTTCTCACTGGTTGTGTTTCAACCTCCAGCACGGGGGATGCGGCACTCAATCAGCAGAACTGGCCTATTTGTAGCTTGATCGGCGGTGCCGTAGGCGGCGGACTGGGTGCTATCGAAAGCTCAGCCTGGGCCGGCGGTGGCGCTGCGGCCGGTGCTTTGGTCGGCGGCCTGATCTGCTACGCGCAGGATGGCGATCAGGACCATGACGGGGTGCATGACCGCCGAGACCGCTGTCCGGATACGCCGGCAGGCTCTGCAGTTTTCCCCAACGGTTGTCCGTACAAGGATGATCCTGCTCCAACACCCGCTGTCGTTGCCGAACCCGAGGTCGCTCAGGACGAAGTCATTGTGCTCAGTGACCTGGGCAATGTGCTGTTCGAGTTCAATTCGGCCGAGCTGACGGGGAATGCACAGGCGGTTCTGGAGCAGGTAGCCAATCGCCTGACCGGTGCCAGTCTGGTCAGTGTGCGGGTAGTCGGGCATACCGACAGTGTGGGTTCGGATGCCTACAATCAGGGCCTTTCCGAGCGTCGTGCACAGAGCGTGGTCAGCTACCTGTCCAGCCATGGCGTGCCGGCCGAGAAGCTTTCGGCTGCCGGGCAGGGGGAAAGCCAGCCGGCTGCGGATAACTCGACCGATGCCGGGAGGGCGCAGAACCGTCGGGTGGAATTGTTCGTCGATCGTTGAGTATTGTTATGACCGAACAGGGGCGCTCAGGCGCCCCTTGTCGTTTCTGGTGTTCGGCACAGGCCAAGGCTATGGTGGCGGCTTCTGTTGTGCGGAGATTACCCATGCTCTGGTTACGCGCTATCGCCTGTGCTCTTGTGCTGCTGTTCTGGGGGCTGTTGCTGAGCAACCAGCTGAGCCCACTGAATCAGCCATTTTCTATGCTGTTGCAGTTGCTTGGCGCCACCATGCTGGTGCTCAACCTGCTGACTGTGGCTTTTTATCATCAGCTGCTTAAGCAGCAGTCCCATCCCTAGCGTCAGCCCTGCTGGTCCTGCTGTTTGGCGCCTTGCGACTGCCTGCAGAAGGCAGGACAGCAGACAGTCTGGAAAGCGCTTGATCAGAGCGTCGGGCGGGCGCTCGCCAGAGTAACCAGCAGCAGGCCAAGCAGCAGGTTGAAGCCCACCAGGCGGCGGATTTTCCCCAGTGCTTCACCGCCGGCGGGCCAGTTTTCGGCAGTAATCGTCTGGCGCAGCACCGGCAGTTGCAGCAGTTGCACGCGCAGGAACAGGGCGAGCATGGCCAGGTACAGGCCCATCATGATCTGCACGTAGCGCGGCGCAGTTTCCAGACCGGCAAAGCGCAGGTGCAACAGGCCCATGCCACTGATCGGCAGCACCAGCACGGCCAGCCATACCCAGCGGAAGAACCGCTGAAATACCGAGGCCCACAAACGCAGGCGTTCGGGGGCCTGCAGGGTATCTACAGCAGCGGGGCGCAGAATCATCCAGGCGAAGAACATGCCGCCGACCCAGATGAGGGCGGCGAGGACATGCAGGGCATAGAGCGGGGCGAAGGGCGTCATCTCGGACTCCGGCGATGGAAAGACGGGGCGCTATGATAGCCAGCCTGATAAAGTACTGAGAATTTATCCAGCTCTAGCGTTGTCCGATCCATGCTCAGTGCCGAACTCAAAGCCCAGATCCAGGGCGCTTACACTCGCTTTCTCGAGGCCAAGGGCCACAAGCCCCGTTATGGCCAGCGCCTGATGATTGCTGAGGTGGCTAAAGGGCT
This sequence comes from Pseudomonas sp. HAR-UPW-AIA-41, assembly GCF_002304225.1. GTDB lineage: Bacteria > Pseudomonadota > Gammaproteobacteria > Pseudomonadales > Pseudomonadaceae > Aquipseudomonas. The sequence continues at coordinate 389,979 of NZ_NSLB01000002.1, read as the reverse complement.
GGGCGGCATTCGCTGTGACGATGAAGGCCATCGGGAGGGGGAGCCGGCCGTGGTCGCGGTGGAGGCCGGAACCGGTACGGGCAAGACGGTGGCCTACAGCCTGGCCGCCATTCCGGCAGCCAAGGCGGCTGGCAAGCGGCTGGTGATCGCCACCGCCACCGTGGCGCTGCAGGAGCAGATCGTTCACAAGGATCTGCCGGACCTGCTGCGCAACAGCGGGCTCAGTTTCAGCTTCGCTCTGGCTAAGGGACGCGGTCGTTACCTGTGTCTGTCCAAGCTCGATGCGCTGTTGCAGGAAGGTCAGGCGCAGAGTGCCACTGCCCAGCTGTTTGCCGATGAAGGCTTTCGCATCGATGTCGACGAGCGCAGCCAGAAACTGTTCAACACCATGATCGAGCGCCTGGCCGGCAACCGCTGGGATGGTGACCGTGATGCCTGGCCTGAGGCCATCGAGGACGAGGACTGGGCACGCCTCACAACCGATCACAGTCAGTGCACCAATCGGCATTGTCCCAACTTCCAGCAATGTGCCTTCTACAAGGCTCGGGAAGGCATGACCAAGGTCGATGTGATCGTCACCAACCACGACATGGTTCTGGCTGACCTGGCTCTGGGGGGCGGTGCCGTGTTGCCTGACCCGCGCGAGACCGTCTATGTCTTCGACGAAGGCCATCACCTGCCGGACAAGGCCATTGGCCATTTCGCCCATTACACCCGCCTGCGTGCCACCGCCGACTGGCTGGCACAGATCGACAAGAACCTGAGCAAACTTCTGGCTCAGCATCCCATGCCGGGAGAGCTGGGGCGTCTGGTCGAGCAGGTGCCGGAGCTGGCCCGCGAGCTGCGCAGTCAGCAGCAGTTCATGTTCGGCGCCTGCGAGGAGCTGGCCGATTTCCGCGCCGGTGAGGACATGGAAGGGCGCGAGCGTCCACGGCACCGGTTCCCGGCGGGCGTTGTGCCTGATCACCTGCGCGAGATGGGCATCGAGCTGAAGAAGGGGTTTGCCAAACTCACCGATCTGTTCACCCGCCTGGCTGAACTGCTCAAGCAGGCGATGGATGGCGAGGCGGGTATCGGTATCGCCAGCCATCAGGCCGAGGAGTGGTATCCGCTGTTTGGCAGTCTGCTGGCCCGCGCTCAGGGTAACTGGGACCTGTGGCTGGCCTTTACCGCCGAAGACCCCGAGGACAGCCCGCCGATGGCGCGCTGGCTGACTCTGGCCGAAAGCGGTGCGCTTTTCGATATAGAGGTTAATGCCAGTCCGATTCTGGCGGCCGAAACCTTGCGCCGCAATCTGTGGAATGTTGCCTACGGTGCCCTGGTGACCTCGGCCACACTGACCGCGCTGAACAGTTTCGACCGTTTCCGTATGCGCGCCGGCCTGCCGCGTTCGGCAGTTACCGCCGTGGTCCCCAGCCCGTTCATGCATGCCGATGCCGGTGTACTGCGCGTGCCTGATCTCAATGCCGATCCGCGCGATGCGGCGGCGCACACGGCGGCCATCATCCGCGAACTGCCCAATCTGGTGAATGGCGAGCGTGGCAGCCTGGTGCTGTTTGCTTCGCGCAAGCAGATGCAGGAAGTCTTCGATGGTCTGCCGCGGGACTGGCGCAAGCGGGTGCTGATTCAGGGCAATCTGTCCAAGCAGGAAACCCTGAACAAGCACAAGTCCAGAGTCGATGACGGTGAGGCGAGTGTGCTGTTCGGTCTGGCCAGTTTCGCCGAAGGCGTGGACCTGCCCGGCGCCTATTGCGAGCACGTGGTTATCGCCAAGATTCCCTTTGCCGTGCCGGATGACCCGGTGGAGGCAGCCCTGTCGGAATGGATCGAGGCCCGCGGCGGCAATCCCTTCATGGAAATTGCCGTCCCCGACGCCTCGTTGCGGTTGGTTCAGGCCTGCGGCCGGCTGCTGCGAACCGAGGAAGACCGCGGCATCATCACCCTGCTGGATCGCCGGGTGGTGACTCAACGTTACGGCAAGGCCATTCTCAATGCCCTGCCGCCGTTTCGCCGCGAGATTGCCTGAGCGGGTTAGTTGAGCAACTGGGCAAAGGCCTTGTCGGCCTCCAGCACCTCGGGCAGCTTGCTGAACAGATCCTCCATGTCCAGACCTTCGCAGAGCGGGTTGTCCAGCTCGTTCTTGGTCGCCTCAAGATCGCCGTTATGCTGGTCGATGGCCTCGGCAATCATCACGGCCTGGGCCATCAGGCGCGGCAGCGGCATGTCTGCCCCGGCCTTGTGCGGTTGTGCCTGCAGGGCGATGGCCTGCTGAATCACTTCCGGCAACTGCCAGCGCTTGGCCAGTTCGGCGCCCACCTCTGGGAAGCCGAAACCCAGTTGGAGGGTTTCCTGCGCAACGCGTCCGGCCGCGTCCGTGGCCGCCTTGCGGTTGAGGCGGGCGGCAATTTCCGGTGCGCCGGTCTGAATCAAAAGTTCACCGATGTTGTGCATCATGCCGCAGGTAAAGGCGGTTTCTGCCGCCACACCGCGGCTTTTGGCCAATAGCCGGCAGAGGCTGGCCACTTTGAAACTGTGCAGCCAGAAAGCTTTGAGGTCGAAGCCCGAATCTGTATTGAAGGCTCCTGTTACTGCCGAGGCCAATACCAGTGTGCGTAAGGTATTGAAGCCCAGTCGGCTGGCGGCATCTTCAACACTGGCGGCTTCGCGAGCGCCGCGGAAGCGTGCGGAGTTGGCCAAACGCAATACTTTGGCTGCAATCACCGGATCGAGTGATATGTTGCGCGCCACGCTGTCGATACTGGTATTAGGGTTGTCGAATTGCAGAATCAGGTCTTGAGCGACCTTAGGAATAGTGGGCAGGGTATGCAGTTGATTGAAGAGGCTGTGCAGATCCATGAAAACGCTCCAACGGTTTGATCCTATGAAAAACAATAGTCAGAAGTCAGGGTTTTGCTCGGCTTAATAAGTAAAAATTCACCGCGTAACAGGTTGATTCTTGAGAGGTCTGATCGTGACAAAGGGAGTCGTGCAACTCCGTGGTCGGCTGTCTGCCGCGCTATTCGTGGCTTTGCTGGGAGCTTCCAGTCAGGTCATGGCTGCGGAGCAGGTGTTATTCAATTTTGTTCGGCCGCTCGATAGTGTTCAGGTCATCCTGAAAGATGCTGTGTTGCCTGACCTGCAGGCTGAGACCAATGGTCAGGGTGAGATTCTTCGCCGCGTGACTTTCAGTCCTGCCGCCCAACCAAGTCTGACGCTGACCCCGGCGCAGGGCAGTTGGGACTGGTCGCAGCAGGGCGCCATGAGCCTGCGTCTGCAGAATGCCATGGACTGGGATCTGACCCTGCTGGTGCGGATCGAGTCGCTGGATGGTCAGCAGCTCAGCAGCCGTATTGCTATTCCGGCCGGGCCGGCGCAAACCCTGCTGGTGCCCTTGCAGGTCACGGCGCCTATTGCTCAGGGGATGCGCGCAGCACCACCGATGCCCTGGCGGCATAACGGTCAGAGTGTGCTGGTGGCCACCGAGGTCAGTGGCCAGCTGGACGCGCGCCAGATCAAGCGCGTGGAGTTGTCCCTGGAGCAGCCGCAGACTGCGCAAAGCCTCTTGCTGGGGCGTTTTGGCAGTCAGCCGGAGGCGCCTCTGTCCGCTGTCTATGCCGGCTTGATCGACCGCTACGGGCAGTCCACCCGACGCGACTGGCCAGGTAAGATCACCAGCGATGCCCAGCTCAAGAACGAGGTTGTCCGTGAGCAGCAGCAAGTGCAGGGCTGGCTCAAGCAGCGTCCAGTTCAGGACCGTTTTGGCGGCTGGCAGACCAGTCAGCCATTCGAGGCCAATGGTTTTTTCCGTACCGAACAGCGTGACGGACAGTGGTATCTGGTGACGCCGGAAGGCAATCCGTTCTTTTCCCTCGGGGTCAACGCGGTGACGCCTCACCAGAGCCAGACTTACGTCACCGGCCGGGAAAGCATGTTCATGCAGCTGCCCAAACCCGGTGAGCCTCTGGCTGCCTTCTACGGAGAGTCCGACAGCCGCAGTGGTAATGCGGCCAATCGGGGGCGTGGCTATGCCCAGGGCCAGTGGTATGACTTTTATGCCGCCAACCGCGCGCGCAGCTACGGCGAGGCCGATCTGTCTGCCTGGCGCAGCAGCGCCCTGCAACGCCTGCAGGCCTGGGGTTTCAATACGCTGGGTGGCTGGAGCGAGGGCGTCTTCAGCGGCCAGGACCGCATTCCCTACACCATCTCACTGTCGATTCAGGGGGACTTTGCCACCATCGACAGCGGCAATGCCTGGTGGGGTGGTGTGCCCGATCCGTTCGACCCGCGCTTCGCCATGGCGGTTGAACGTGCGGTGGCGATTACCGCCCGTGACCACCGGGAAGATCCCTGGCTGCTCGGGTTCTTTGCCGACAACGAGGTGGCCTGGGCAGCCCCGGGCAATGAGCCTCAGGCACGCTACGCGCTGGCTTATGCCACCCTGCGTCTGACCACCGATGTGCCGGCCAAACGCGTCTTTCTCAAGCAGCTGCGCGACAAGTACCGCAACCATGAAGGGCTTTCCAGGGCCTGGGGTATCGAGCTGAAGGCTTGGGAGCTGATGGAGGATCCGGGGTTCCAGGCGCCGTTGCCGAGTGCCGAGTTCCCGGCCATTGAAAAGGATCTGCAGCGTTTCCTGCGCACCTACGCTGACACCTACTTCAAGACCATCGCCGATTCGCTGGAATGGCATGCGCCCAATCACCTGCTGCTCGGCGGACGTTTTGCCGTCAGCACCCCCGAGGCGGTGGCTGCCTGTGCGCAGTATTGCGATGTGCTGAGCTTCAACCTGTACACCCGGGAGCCGGAGCATGGCTACGACTTTGCCGCACTCAAGGCGCTGAACAAGCCGGTGATGATCAGCGAGTTCCACTTCGGCTCGCGTGACCGCGGGCCGTTCTGGGGCGGGGTGGTTGAGGTGTACAAGGAGGAGGAGCGTGGCCTGGCCTATGCCCAGTTCCTGGAAAAGGCAGCCCGCCATCCGCTGATCGTCGGTGCGCACTGGTTCCAGTACCTGGACCAGCCCGCGAGTGGCCGCCTGCTGGATGGCGAGAACGGCCATCTGGGTCTGGTAGCCATTACCGATCGCCCCTGGCAGGGCTTTGTCGAGCAGGTGCGCAAGGCCAATCTGCAGTTGCCGAACTGGCTGAAGGCCCCGCTTGCGGCACCTATGCCGGGGCATTCCGCCGCTCAATAAGGCGTGCGCCCACCTTGCGCCGGGTTTCCTGCGCGGGGTGGGCCTGAAACAATCGCGCCCCGCTACTCATTTAACCCGCAGTGCAGGAGTCCGGCTGTGCAGATTCAGGGCTATTTCGATCTTCGTTTCGAGGCAGTGAAGGATGCCTTCGCTGAACTGTTCAACGATCCGCAGGAGCGCGGTGCCGCCCTGTGCGTGCAGATCGACGGGGAAACCGTGCTCGACCTGTGGGCCGGTGTGGCCGACAAGGATGGCGAGCAGGCCTGGCACAGCGACACCCTGGCCAATCTGTTCTCCTGTACCAAGACCTTTACGGCGGTGGCGGCCCTGCAGCTGGTGGGCGAAGGCAAGCTGGCGTTGGATCGGCCGGTGGCGCAGGACTGGCCGGAATTTGCCCAGGCCGGCAAGGGCGCCATCACCCTGCGTCAGTTGCTCAGCCATCAGGCTGGTCTGCCAGCCCTGCGCCAGATGCTGGCGCCCGAAGCGCTGTATGACTGGCAGGCCATGACCGCGGCGCTGGCAGCGGAACAGCCTTGGTGGGAGCCGGGCAGCGGGCACGGCTATGCCCCGATCACTTATGGCTGGCTGCTCGGTGAGCTGATCCGGCGGGTCGAGGGCTGTGGGCCGGGCGAGGCCATCGTGCGGCGCACGGCCATTCCGCTGGGGCTGGATTTTCATATCGGTCTGCACGATGACGAGTTCCCGCGGGTGGCTGCCATCGGCCGCAAGAAGGGCGACCTGGGCGATGCCGCCGCCCAGCGTCTACTGCGCTGCATGATGAGCGAGCCGGCCTCGATGACCACGCGGGCCTTCACCAATCCGCCGTCGATCATGACCAGCACCAACAAACCGGAGTGGCGCCGCATGCAGCAGCCGGCGGCCAACGGCCATGGCACGGCGCGGGCGCTGGCCGGTTTCTACACGGGCTTGCTGCAGGGACGTTTGCTGGATGCGGCCTTGCTTGCAGAACTGACCCGTGAACACGCCTGTGGCGAGGACCGCACCCTGCTGACCCAGACCCGTTTCGGTCTCGGCTGCATGCTTGATCAGCCTCAGGTGGCCAATGCTACCTATGGTCTCGGTCCGCAGGCCTTTGGCCATCCCGGAGCCGGTGGCTCCATCGGCTTTGCCGATCCACAGCGCGGCGTGGCGTTCGCCTTCGTGACCAACAGCCTCGGCCCCTATGTGCTGATGGACCCGCGCGCGCAGCGCCTGGCTCGTTTGCTTGGTGAAAATTTGTAGCTGTGTCTGAGTGCTGTCCGTTCTGTTGTGTGCAGCAGCTTTAAGATTGCCTAGCAGGCTGGACGGCTGTGAGCCGACAGATTGCAAGGCAATAGCGCCGCAGAGCGCTTATCATGGCCAGCAGCATGAACCCGTCGGTAGTTTCGGGTCAGCGCACTATTCCATTGGGGGGAATAACCATGAAGAAAATCATTTTTTTGCTCAGTCTGGCCGTCCTCGCCGGCTGCAGTGGCGCTCCCAGGGAGTCGGTAGGGGCCAGTGATAAGAAACCGCTGACACCCAAGCAGGAAGTTGAAGCCCTGGCGGGCGAGACCAAGGCCTGGCTTGATCGCTACGAGCCAAAGCTCAAAGCAGCGATTGAGGGTAGCGGTTTTACCCTTGAGCGGCGTCGCAATGTGTTGGCAGTCCATATGCCGGTCAAGGGTGGTTTCAACCCCGACCGTCCACAAATGCTGATGCCGGCCAAGCTCGGCCCGCTGACCAAGCTGGCCAAGATTGCCGAGCAGGACGCCGATGCCGCTGTACTAGTACTCGGCCATGCCGACAGCAGCGGTGCCGCCGAGCAGAATCTGAAACTCAGCGAGCAGCGCGCCATGGCGGTGGCCTCGATCTTCCGCCTGAGCGGCCTGCAGCGTGATCGCATGCTGCTTAAGGGCATGGGGTCAAACATGCCGCGTGCCGCTAACGACAGTGCAGCAGGGCGTGAGCTCAACCGCCGGGTAGAAATTATCCTGACGCCGAAGAACACCCTCGTGGCGTTGATGAATTTCTATAACCAGCCAGCTCAACCGACTCTTGTCGCAGATCAAACCAGCAAACCCAAGGCCAATTAAGCTGCGCTCAGACTTTTCTTGCGGAGCATTGCCATGACTCAGAACATCGCCGATATGCGGCGTGACTACACCCGGGACGGCCTGAGCGAAGCTCAGGCTCCGGATGAACCGTTGAGCCTGTTTCATCGTTGGTTTGACGAGGCGGTCAAAACCGAACAGTTGCCGGTTGAGCCCAATGCCATGACGCTCGCCACGGTTGACGCTGACGGCCGTCCGCACTGCCGGGTGCTGCTGCTCAAAGCGCTGGATGAGCGTGGCTTTACCTTCTTCAGTAATTACGACAGTGCCAAAGGCGAGCAGTTGGTGGCGCGACCGTTTGCGGCCATGACCTTCTTCTGGCCAACCCTGGAGCGCCAGGTGCGCATCGAGGGCCGGGTAGAGCGCGTCACTGCTGAAGAGTCCGATGCTTACTTCCAGGTACGACCGCTGGGTAGTCGCCTGGGTGCCTGGGCTTCACCGCAGAGTCGCGTCATCGCCGATCGCAGCGAGCTGGAGCGGTTGCTGGCCGTGACCCAGGAGCGCTTCCTCAATACCGCGCCGCACTGCCCGGAACACTGGGGTGGTTATCGCCTGCTGCCCGAGCGTATCGAGTTCTGGCAGGGCCGCCCCAGCCGTCTGCATGACCGCCTGAACTACCGCCTGGTCGATGGTGGCTGGCTGCGTGAGCGGCTGGCGCCCTGATCCATGCGGGTGGTCTTTGCCCCCGATTCCTTCAAAGAGTGCCTGACCGCCGGCGAAGTCGCGGCGGCCATGGCGCGTGGCTGGCTGGCGGTTGATCCGCAGGCTGAATGCATCTGCGTGCCAATGGCCGACGGCGGTGAAGGCACGCTGGATGCTTTGCTTGCGTCCCGTGGCGGCCAGCGCCTGCAGGCCTGGGTCGAGGGGCCTCTCGGCGAACCCGTGCAGGCCGACTGGGGGCTGCTTGCGGACGGTACGGCGATTATCGAAGTGGCGGCCGCCAGTGGACTGGCACTGGTTGAGCCTGCCCGGCGTGACGTGCTGCGTGCCAGCAGTTATGGCACCGGTCAGTTGATTGGCGAAGCGCTCCGGCAGGGAGCCCGTCATTTGCTGCTGACCCTTGGAGGCAGTGCCTGCAACGATGGTGGTGCCGGTCTGCTGCAGGCCCTCGGGGTGAGTCTGCGTGACGCCGGCGGTGCCGAGCTCGAACGCGGCGGCGCAGCGCTGGCGCGCTTGCGTCATGTCGATCTCTCCGGACTGAATCAAGGCCTTAAGCGCTGTACCTTCGAGGCGGCGGTGGATGTCGATAATCCGCTTTGCGGCCCGCGCGGTGCTTCGGCCGTGTTTGGTCCGCAGAAGGGCGCCAGCGCGGCTCAGGTGGCGCAGCTGGATGCCGCGCTGGGGCACTTTGCAGCTTTGCTGGAGGCTGCCACCGAGCAGTCGGTGGCAACTGTTCCTGGCAGCGGTGCGGCCGGTGGTATCGGTTTTGCCCTGCGTTGTGTGTTGGCTGCAGAGCTGCGGCCGGGCGTGAGCCTGGTTGCCGAGCAGGTGGGGCTGGCTGAGCATCTGCGGGGCGCTGATCTGTTGGTGACCGGCGAGGGACGCCTGGATGGCCAGACCCTGCATGGCAAGACCCCGCTGGGCGTGGCGCGACTGGCTCAGGCCGCCGGTGTGCCGGTGGTCGCTCTCGGGGGCAGTCTGGGGCCTGGCTATGAGGCGCTTTATGAGCAGGGGGTGAGCGCGGCGTTCAGTCTGTGCGAGGGGCCGCAGTCGCTGGCAGAGGCCCTGGCCTGTGCCGGGCCGCAGATCGAGTCACGTATGGGAGCCATTGCTCGCCTGTGGCATGCGGCTCAGGGGCGGTAGTGCGCGGCGGCCTGCTGCAGCCACTCTGTTAGGTCGCGGCGCTTGATTTTCTGGGTCTGCGCCAGGGCCAGCTGTTCGAGCATGTAGGCACGTTTGCCGGCATCGCCTTCGGCCATCGACAGGGCCAGGTCGCGGTCGCTCCAGCGGCGAATCCGCACAAACAGCCACCAGTGAAAGTACAGGCCGGCGGCGGTGGTGATGAAAATAATGAAGTAATCCATAGGCTATCCTCTGCTCGCGTGCAGGCTACTGCAGGAAGCCTGGCTGATGACACTAGACTGATTGTCGCGCCGCCCCAGAGTTTTTCCCATATCAGCGGTGACACTTGGCACTTGCCGCTGTCTAATGGACACACCTTTAAAGCGAGGATTCATCATGCGTAAATCCGTTGTGCTGCTGGCTGCCATGACCAGTGTTGGCCTGCTGCTTGGCGGCTGCCAGTCGAGTCTGACCGGCGACTCCTATTCCCGAGATGAAGCGCGCCAGGTGCAGACTGTGCGTATGGGCACGATCGAGAGCCTGCGGCCTGTGAAGATCGAAGGCAGCAAAACGCCGATTGGGGCTATTGCCGGTGCAGGTGTGGGTGGTGTGGCTGCCAGTGGGATTGGTGGCGGTAAAGGCAGCACCGTAGCAGCCATTATTGGTGCAGTGGCGGGCGGTATGCTGGGAGCTGCTGCAGAAGAGGGCTTGACCCGTACTCAGGGAGTCGAGATTACCGTGCGTGAAGATGACGGTTCATTGCGCGCTTACGTCCAGGAAGTGCAGGAAAACGAGATTTTCCGGGTTGGCGAGCGTGTGCGCATCATGAGCGTCAACGGCACCAGTCGCGTCGCTCACTGATCAAACATTCAGCGAAAACGCCCCGCGTTGCGGGGCGTTTTTGTTTCCGCTGTCAGGCAGACTCTACGGCTTTCTGTTGGCGGCGCGGCTCCGGCTGGGCCTCGCGGCGGTGGAAACTGTAGTCGGCGAGCGGTACCTGGCGCGTGGCCAGCCAGTAACGCCAGGTGGACCAGGGCCAGATGGTGAAGTTCTTGCCGTCGCCCTGCTGGTACCAGCTGACGCAGCCTGAGCTCCATACCGTCCCTTTCATGGCTGCCTGCACCTTGGCATTGAAACGCGCCTGCGCTTCGGGCTTTACATCCAGGTAGTCGGCGCCGCGGTTGTCCATGGCCTTCATGGCTTCGAGGATGTAGTGCACCTGCGCTTCGATCATGAAGATGATCGAGTTGTGCCCCAGCGCGGTGTTGGGGCCGACCAGCTGGTGCAGGTTGGGGTAGCCATGCACGCTGATGCCCAGATAGGCCTCGGCACCATCCTTCCAGTCGTCCATCAGTTCATGGCCGGGCAGACCGCTGCAGGGGAAGTCCTGCATGTACAGGCGCGGGTCGACCTGGAAACCGGTACCAAGGATGATGCAGTCGGCTTCTATCTCGCGGCCGCTGCTGGTCACCAGCGAGTGTTCGCGGATCTCGCGCACGCCCTCGCTGACCAGCTCCACGTTGCTGCGGTTGAACATGGGGTACCACTTGTTGGAGATCAGGATGCGCTTGCAGCCCAGCACATAGTCCGGGGTCAGCCGGCGCACCTGTTCGGGATCCTTGACCTGGTATCGGATGAACAGCTTGGCCAGGTTCTGCAGGACCCTGGCGATCGCCGGATTGAAGATCGGCCAGACGCGCGATTCGTTGCTCCAGTACAGGCGCGCACGGTGCAGCTTGCGGATCAGCGGGAAGCGGGCGAAGAGTTTTTTCTTCCACTCGGGGTACTTGCGCGTATCGCGCGGGATGACCCAGGCCGGCGTGCGTTGCATCACGGTCAGTTGCTCGACCTCCGGAGCAATCTCCGGGCAGTACTGGATGGCGCTGCCGCCGGTACCGATCGAAATGACTTTCTTGCCCTTGAGATCGACGCTGTGATCCCACTGCGCCGAATGGAACAGCGCCCCCTTGAAGGTCTCCATGCCCTTGAACTGAGGGATGGAAGGCACATGCAATGGCCCGGAGGCGAGCACCACATGGCGTGCGCGGATCACATCGCCGGCGGCGGTGTCCAGTGTCCAGAGCGCGGTGCTCTTGTCGAAGCGGGCGCCGCTGACCATGCAGTTGGGGCGAATGTAGCGGCGCAGGCCGTAGGCGTCGGTGGTGTCGAGGATGTACTGCTGGATTTCCTGCCAGGGCGCATAGCGCTGGCTCCAGTCCGCCTTGCCGGCGAAGGAGAAGGAGTACATGTGCGATTGCACATCGCAGGCCGCGCCCGGGTAGCTGTTGTCGCGCCAGGTGCCGCCCACTTCGGCGGCTTTTTCCAGCACTACGAAGCGATCATTGCCGTTTTTCAACAGCTGGATGGCCATGCACAGGCCGCCAAAGCCGGCGCCGATGATGGCGACATCCACCAGCAGCGGCGAGGGCGCGGTGGCAGGATCGAACGAGGGGGTAACGCGAGCATTCATGGGCAGTCTTCCTTCTTGTTGTCGGGCGGCGGGTTGGCCGATGACCCGCACTTTAATGGGCTGCCGTTTTGTGGGGATATGCTAGGGTGGCAGGATAAATTGATAATTCCGGCAAGTGATCCGTATGACCACTCAACCCGTGCTCGGCCTGCTGTACATGCTCAATACCCTGCGTGCCGAGGGCTTCGATCTGTCGCCGGTGCTGGCCAGCTATGGTCTTTCCGAGGAGCAACTGGCTCCCGGCGCGCGCATCGACCGTGCGCTCGAGCTGCGTCTGCTCTGTGATCTGGCCGGCCGCTTGCCACGCGCCGATCTGGGTCTGACGCTGGGGCAGGGTTTTGGCTTCACCGGCTACGGGCCGTTCAGCTTCCTGTTGCTGACCTGCGCCAATGCCTATGAGGCGTTGCAGTGCGGGTTGCGCTACCAGCAACTGACTTTTCTCTTCAGTCCGCTGAGTTTCGTGCCCGGTGAGCGCGAGAGTGCGCTGTGCCTGACGCCGCTGGAGCTGCCCGAGCCCGGTCGGCGTTTTCTGGTCGATGTGGAAATGGCCGGTACCTACAAGCTGCTGCTCGATCTGCAGAACAATCTCGGCCTGAATCTGCGCGCTGCGCGGGTCGAGGTGCCATATCCCGCGCCGGCGGACGGCCGGCCCTACGAGGCCTATTACGGTTGCCCGGTGCGCTTTGGTGCCGAGCAGGCGCGCTTCTGGATTGCCAACGAGCACCTGCAGCTGAAGCTGCCAACGGCCGACCCGACGGCCCATGCCTACTATCGCGGGCAATGCGATGAGCGTCTGGCGCAGCAACTGCAGGAGCAGCGGGGTGGCGACGTGGTCGCTCAGGTACGCCAGCACCTGGCGTTGTATTCGCAGGGCTATCCGGATGCGGCTCAGGTGGCCGCTGCGCTCGGCCTGGCCGAACGCACTCTGCGTCATCAGCTGAGCGCCGCCGGCAGCAGTTATCGCCAGTTGCTCGACGAGACCCGCTTCAGTCGTGCCCGGCAATTGCTGGGCAGTGGTACCCAGAGTGTCGAACAGGTGGCGCTGGCGCTGGGCTATGCCGAGGCGGCGGCCTTCATCCATGCCTTCCGGCGCTGGGCCGGTTGCACGCCGGCGGCCTGGCGGCGCCAGCAAGCTGCGCCGGAATGAAAAAAGCCCCGTGCGGGTCGTGGCCGCACGGGGCTTTTTAACAGCTGCAGTCGCTTATTTCAGCGGGCTGCGGCCTTTGCCCGCCGCAATGCGCATGCGCAGTGCATTGAGCTTGATGAAGCCGCCGGCATCCGCCTGGTTGTAGGCGCCGCCGTCTTCTTCAAAGGTGGCGATGTTGGCGTCGAACAGCGAATCGTCGGACTTGCGGCCGGTGACGATGACGTTGCCCTTGTACAGCTTCAGGCGCACGACGCCGTTCACGTTGGCCTGGGAGGCGTCGATCATCTGCTGCAGCATCAGACGCTCCGGGCTCCACCAGTAGCCGTTGTAGATCAGGCTGGCGTATTTCGGCATCAGCTCGTCTTTCAGGTGGGCCACTTCGCGGTCCAGGGTGATGGACTCGATGGCGCGGTGGGCGCGCAGCATGATGGTGCCGCCGGGGGTCTCGTAGCAGCCGCGCGACTTCATACCGACGTAACGGTTCTCGACGATGTCCAGACGGCCGATGCCGTTCTCGCCGCCGATGCGGTTCAGTTCGGTCAGCACCTGGGCCGGGGTCATTTCCTTGCCGTCGATGGCAACAATGTCGCCCTTGCGGTAGGTCAGCTCGATGTAGGTGGGAACGTCCGGCGCCTTCTGCGGGCAGACGGTCCAACGCCACATGTCTTCTTCGTGCTCGGTCCAGGTGTCTTCCAGCACGCCGCCTTCATAGGAGATGTGCAGGAGGTTGGCGTCCATGGAGTAGGGCGACTTCTTCTTGCCGTGACGCTCGATCGGGATGCCGTGGGTTTCGGCGTAATCCATCAGCTTCTCGCGGGACAGCAGGTCCCACTCGCGCCAGGGGGCGATCACTTTCACGCCCGGCTTGAGTGCATAGGCGCCCAGCTCGAAGCGCACCTGGTCGTTGCCCTTGCCGGTGGCACCGTGGGAGATGGCGTCGGCGCCGGTCTCGTTGGCGATCTCGATCAGGCGCTTGGCGATCAGCGGGCGGGCGATGGAGGTGCCCAGCAGGTACTCGCCTTCGTAAACGGTATTGGCGCGGAACATCGGGTAGACGAAATCACGCACGAACTCTTCGCGCAGGTCGTCGATGTAGATTTCCTTCACGCCCAGGGCCTGGGCCTTGGCACGGGCTGGCTCGACTTCTTCGCCCTGACCGAGGTCAGCGGTGAAAGTCACGATTTCACAGTTGTAGGTGTCTTGCAGCCACTTGAGGATCACCGAGGTGTCCAGGCCACCGGAATAGGCCAGAACGACCTTCTTAACGTCCGTCATGCCATCAGCTCCACGGGGTTGTACGGAAAAGCGCACGATTCTACCGGTGGTAGACGCTCTTTTACAGGGGCGCGACACCCTCTGACGACAAAGCGACTGAGGATGATGGATTCAGGAGGTGGCCGCGGGAGTGTCGCTGCTGGTCGGCGTGGTCGGCGCGGGTGCTTCTTCGGCTTCAGGTTCGCGCGACAGGGTGATGGTTACCCGGCGGTTTTTCGCCCGGTTGCTGGCGGAGTTGTTGGGTACCAGCGGATAGCGCTCGCCATGGAAGCGCAGGGTGATCTGCTCTTCGGCGATGCCCTTGGCTTTCAGGTACTCCATGACGGCCAGGGCCCGTCGCCGGGAGTGGTCACGGTTGAGCAGGCGATTGCCACTGTTGTCGGAGTGGCCGTCCAGCTGGATGCGGTTCACCGTCGGGTCGGCCTTGAGGTACTCGAGGATGATGTCCAGCTTGGCCTTGCCCAGATCATCCAGAGCAATACCGCTGGCAAAACCGATCTGGGTGTTCCTGATCTGCTCGAAATTCACCGGCAGCAGCTTGGTGTTACAGGTGGCAAACTCGGCGTAGGCCTTGGCGAAGTGCGTTGGCAGCAGGCGCACTTCGGTGCGGTCGCCCTGCCAGCTCTGGTGGCGTACCAGCGGGCTGCGGCCTTCCAGCAGACCGGTCAGCAGGCGCGCGGCCTGGGCTTCGCTGGTGGCCAGCGGGGTGCTGCCGAACTGCACCTTGACCGCCCCGAGGTTGATGTCGCCTCGTCCCGGTTGCCAGGGGGCAGCTGCGGCCAGCAGGGTGGCTTGTCCCTGGCCCAGCAGGCGCTCGCTGGCGTTGAGGCGAAAGATCGCCTGCTCGCCGGCCTTGCGCACAAACTCGCCACTGCCAAAGTCCGCCACCGGCTGGCTCAGACGGCACTCGAACTGGTCGCCTTCGACCTGCCACTGGGCCTTTTCCAGTCGGGGCTGGAAGGTCAGGGCCGTGGCCGGCAGGCTCAGCATCAGGCCGAGCAGGGCAAATGTGGGCTGGTGCACAGTGCGCTCCAGAGTGACAAGGGTCGATGCAGTCAGTATCGGCGGCAGGCTCGCAAACTTGATGCCGGGCGACAGCTGGTGACCGGTCGGTGAAATTCGCTGCCCGGCAATCGGCCTTTTCCGGTAGCATTTGCCCACGTTTTACCCGCCAGGAAAGTCTTCATGTCCGACCGTATTTCTCTGCTGCGCCCCGATGACTGGCACATCCATCTGCGTGACGGTGCCGCCCTGGCGCAGACCGTCGGTGATGCTGCCCGCACCTTCGGCCGTGCCATCGTCATGCCCAACCTGGTGCCGCCGGTACGCAATGCCGCCGAGGCCGACGCCTACCGTCAGCGCATTCTCGCGGCGCGCCCGCCGGCAGCCGTTTCGAACCGCTGATGGTGCTGTACCTCACCGACAACACCACGCCCGATGATGTGCGTGGCGCCAAGGCCAGCGGATTTGTGCATGCCGCCAAGCTGTACCCGGCCGGGGCGACCACCAACTCCGATTCCGGGGTGACCAGCCTGGACAAGATCTTCCCGGCGCTGGAGGCCATGGCCGAGATCGGCCTGCCGCTGCTGGTGCATGGCGAGGTGACCCGTCCCGAGGTCGACGTGTTCGACCGTGAGAAGCGTTTCATCGATGAGCACCTGACCCGCGTGGTCGAGCGTTTCCCGACCCTGAAGGTGGTGTTCGAACACATCACCACCGGCGATGCCGCCGCGTTCGTTAAGGCCGCGCCGGCCAATGTCGGCGCCACGATCACTGCCCACCATCTGCTGTACAACCGTAACCACATGCTGGTTGGCGGTATCCGCCCGCATTTCTACTGCCTGCCGATTCTCAAGCGCGGCACCCACCAGCAGGCGTTGCTGGAGGCGGCCACCAGTGGCAACCCGAAGTTCTTCCTCGGCACCGACTCGGCGCCGCATGCCAAGCACGCCAAGGAAGCCGCCTGTGGCTGTGCCGGCTGCTATACCGCCTATGCCGCCATCGAACTCTACGCCGAGGTGTTCGAGCAGCAGGGCGCTCTGGACAAGCTGGAAGCCTTTGCCAGCCACTTTGGTGCTGATTTCTACGGCCTGCCGCGCAACACCGACCGCATCACTCTGGTACGCGAGGAGTGGACGGCACCGGCCAGCCTGCCGTTCGGCGATTTCGAAGTCGTGCCGCTGCGAGCCAATGAGCAGCTGCGCTGGAGACTCGTCGATGAGTGAGGATCTGGAGTACTACGAAGACGAACTGGAGCCGCACAGCGGCGGACTCAAGCCGCCGATGGCCCGTCGTTTCCGTGGCTACCTGCCGGTGGTGGTGGATGTCGAGACCGGTGGCTTCAATGCGGCCACCGATGCCTTGCTGGAAATTGCCGCGGTCACCATCGGCATGGACGAGGAGGGCCTGCTGTTCCCCGAGCACACCTATTTCTTCCGTATCGAACCCTTCGCCGGGGCCAATATCGAGCAGGCGGCGCTGGATTTCACCGGCATCAAGCTGGATCACCCGCTGCGCATGGCCGTGAGTGAAGAGCAGGCACTGGGCGAAATCTTCCGCGGCATCCGCAAGTCGCTCAAGGCCAATGGCTGCAAGCGGGCGATCCTGGTCGGGCACAACAGCAGTTTCGACCTTGGCTTTCTCAATGCCGCGGTCAATCGCACGGCCCTGAAGCGCAATCCATTCCATCCGTTCTCCAGCTTCGATACCGCAACTCTCGCCGGTCTGGCTTATGGTCAGACAGTCCTTGCCAAGGCCTGTCAGGCAGCTGGTATTGCCTTCGACGGCAAGGAAGCACACTCGGCGCGTTATGACACCGAGAAGACGGCCGAGCTGTTCTGCGGCATCGTCAACAGCTGGAAGCAGATGGGCGGCTGGATGGACGACGAGGACTGAGTGCCTGTGTCCAGAACGAAACCCGGCCTTGGCCGGGTTTTTTGTATTTGCTTGGCCGGCCCTGTTGGTCGGCGTGCCCTGTGGTCAGGCTCAGCCAAAGCATTGGATATAGATGTACAGAGGTTGTTGCGAATAAATAGCGGATGTTTTGACAAGCATTCTCATTAAGATTAAGCTCTGCGCATACGCTTAATCAGGACTCATTCGCATGTACGTCTGCCTCTGCAACGGGATTACCGACGGCCAGATCCGCGAAGCCATCTACGAAGGCTGCTGCAGCTATCGCGAAGTGCGCGAAACCTTGGGGGTGGGCTCCCAGTGCGGCAAGTGCGCCTGTCTGGCCAAACAGATCGTCCGCGAAACCGTGAGCAATATGCACACCGCCCATGTGGGGCAGGTTGGCGTGCAGACCTTCACGCCGGCCACCTACGCCGTGGCGTGAGCGTAAGCATCGGGTAAAACCGGGCCATGCCCGGTTTTTTTTCGCCTGCATTTCAGGGGTTCAGGGTTATGTCTGTCACCGGCAGGGCTGGTCCGTGCCGGCCGGCTTGCTTCTGCGTTTGACAGTAGGAAGACCGCGGACCAGACTCGGGCATTACTTCACTGAGCTTGATAGAGGCGCGGGTCATGAAAGGCGACAAGAAGGTCATTCAGCATCTGAACAAGATCCTTGGCAACGAACTGGTGGCCATCAACCAGTACTTCCTGCACGCGCGCATGTATCAGGACTGGGGACTGGAAAAGCTCGGCGAGCACGAGTACCACGAGTCCATCGACGAGATGAAGCATGCCGACAAGCTGACCAAGCGCATTCTCTTTCTCGAAGGTCTGCCCAACCTGCAGGATCTGGGCAAGCTGCTGATCGGCGAGAACGTCAAGGAAATGCTGGAGTGCGATCTCAAGCTGGAGATGAAGGGCATTCCCGACCTGAAGGCGGCGATTGCCTATTGCGAGAGCGCCGGCGATTACGCCACCCGCGAGTTGCTCGAAGAGATCCTCGAGTCCGAGGAAGAGCATGTGGACTGGCTGGAAACCCAGCTCGGCCTGATCGAGAAGGTCGGTTTGCAGAACTACCTGCAGTCGCAGATGGACGAGTAATTCCCCTCGCAAGAGCTAACAAAAAGGCCCGTCCACTGGACGGGCCTTTTTATTGTGCACCGGGGTCAGTTAGCCGGGGCGCGGCTGCTCAGCCGGCAGATCACATAACCGAGCACGGCGGCCAGCAGTGAGCCGGTGAGAATGCCCATGCGGTCCTGGCCGGCATAGGGGCTGACATCCGGGGTGAAAGCCAGGGAGCCGACAAACAGGCTCATGGTAAAGCCGATGCCGCAGAGTACGGCCACGCCCAGCAGTTGCCCCCAGTTGGCGCCTTCGGGCAGGCGGGCCATGCGGGTGAACACGGCGATGGCCGTCAGACCAAGGACGCCGACGGTCTTGCCCAGCAGCAGGCCGGCGGCAATGCCCAGCGGTACCGGTTGCAGGAAACTCTGCAGGTTCATGCCCTCCAGCGAGACACCGGCATTGGCGAAGGCAAACAGCGGCAGAATGCCAAAGGCCACCCAGCCATGCAGGGCGTGCTCCAGTGTGGCCAGCGGCGAGTGCTCGGGGTTATCGCCTTTGACCGGAATGAAGAACGCCAGCGCCACACCGGCCAGCGTGGCGTGCACGCCGCTTTTCAGCACGCAGACCCAGAGGAACAGACCCAGCAGCAGGTAAGGGCCCAGTTGGCGTACGCCCATGCGGTTGAGGGCAAGCAGGCCGATCAGTGCCGCGCCCGCCAGCATCAGTGAGAGGCTGGAAAGTTCGCTGGAGTAGAACAGGGCGATGACGATGATGGCGCCCAGGTCGTCAATGATCGCCAGGGTCATCAGGAACAGCTTGAGCGAGGTCGGAACCCGCGAGCCAAGCAGGGCCAGCACGCCCAAGGCGAAGGCGATATCGGTGGCCATGGGAATGGCCCAACCGCGCATGGCTTCGCTGTCGCCATGGTTGAACCAGACATACACCAGTGCCGGTACCAGCATGCCGCCGATAGCCGCGGCACCCGGCAGGATAATCTGCGAGGGAGTGGCCAACTGGCCGTAGACCACCTCGCGCTTGAGCTCCAGCCCGACCAGCAGGAAGAAGATCGCCATCAGACCGTCGTTGATCCACAGCAGCAGGGGTTTGGCGATCTTCAGCGCGCCAATCTGAACGGCTACCGGCACATCCAGAAGCGAACTGTAAAAGTGGGCAAAGGGGGAGTTGCTGATCAGCATGGCGAGCACGGCGGCAGCAATCAGCAGCAGGCCGCTGGCCGACTCCAGTTGAAAGAATCGCGCAAGCGCGTTTCGCAGTGCAGTCATGGGAATACTCCTTGAAAGACGCTTTAAAGCCTAACCAGATAAAGAGTTTGGTTAAACAAAAACTATATTCTTATTTGCTATATGCGGATTTTCAGGGGGCTGTACGGGTGCAATAGCGTCCGGCTGTACCGCAGCCCCGGTAGGCCGGCCTCTATACTGAGGTTTTCTCGGGAGTACTTATGGCGCGCGCAAACGGGGCGCTGCTGGCGCTGGTGCTGGCCATGGCCCTGTGGGGCAGTTCCTTCATCGCTTTGAAGCTGGCTTTTGCCGAATTGCCGGCGCTGTGGGTGATTGCCGCCCGCATGCTGATTGGTGCCGGGCTGTTTGCGCTGGCCTGGCGCTGGCGCGGAGAGATGCGTTACCAGCCCGGGGACTGGAAGTACCTGCTGGGGCTGACCCTCTGCGAGCCCTGCCTGTACTTCATCTTCGAGGCCTTGGCCCTGCAGAACACCAGCGCTGCGCAGGCCGGCATGATCACCGCGCTTCTCCCCCTGCTGGTGGCCGTCGGCGCCTATGTTCTGCTGGGCGAACGCGTCAGCCGCATGACTCTGATCGGCTTCGGGGTGGCGATTGCCGGGGCCGTCTGGCTGAGCCTGGCCGGCGATGCGCAGGAGGGCGCGCCCAACCCGTTGCTGGGTAATGCCTTCGAGTTTCTGGCCATGCTCTGCGCCACTGGCTATACCTTGCTGCTCAAGCACCTGTCCTCGCGCTATTCGACGTTTCTGCTGACAGCTTTGCAGGCCTTTGCCGGGACGCTGTTTTTCACGCCCCTGGCGTTCTGGCTGGAGCCTTCACCGGCACTGCCGGGCTGGCAGGGAGGACTGGCGGTGATCTACCTGGGGACCTTGGTAACGGTCGGGGCCTACGGGCTGTTCAATTACGCCGTAGCCCGCCTGCCGGCCTCGCAGGCGGCAGCCTGGGTCAACCTGATTCCGGTGTTCACCCTGATTTTCGCGGTGACATTGCTGGGCGAGCGGCTGTCGGGTGCTCAGATCCTGGCGGCGGGGCTGGTTTTTGCGGGGCTGGCCCTGAGCCAGTGGCGATCACAGGCGCCGGCACCGGCCGGCATTCTTGACTGAGGAGACCCCATGAACGATTACCGGCAGTGGGTGGGCGAGGCCGTGCGGCGGATCGAGGCCGACTTCCAGCGCAGCGCGGACACGCACCTGATTCCGTTGGCGCTGCCTGGGTTCCCGGGCGTGGATCTGTACTTCAAGGATGAGTCCAGCCACCCGACCGGCAGCCTGAAGCACCGTTTGGCCCGTTCCCTGTTTCTGTACGCGCTCTGTAACGGCTGGCTGCGGCCTGGCGCGCCGGTGATCGAAGCCTCCAGTGGCTCGACGGCGGTTTCCGAGGCGTATTTCGCCCGGCTGCTCGGGTTGCCGTTTATCGCGGTGATGCCGGCCACAACCTCGAAGGCCAAGATTGCCCAGATCGAGTTCTATGGCGGGCAGAGCCATCTGGTCGATGATCCGTGCGCCCTGCATGAGGCGTCGCGCCAGCTGGCGCGTGAAACCGGCGGACATTTCATGGATCAGTTCACCTACGCCGAGAGGGCTACGGACTGGCGGGCCAACAACAACATCGCCGAGTCGATCTTCCAGCAGATGCGTTTCGAGCCGAATCCGCTGCCCTGCTGGCTGGTATCGAGCCCGGGAACGGGCGGCACGCTGGCCACGCTCGGGCGTTATGTCCGCTACCGTCAGCACCCGACCCGGGTGCTGTGTGCGGATGCTGAACGTTCGGTGTTCTACGAGGCATTCGTGAGCGGTGACCGCACGCTGAGGCGCGAGGACGGTTCGCGGATCGAAGGTATCGGCAGGCCACAGGTGGAGCCTTCTTTCATGCCCGACGTGCTGGATGCCATGTGCCGGGTGCCGGACAACCTGTCGCTGGCGGCCATGCACTACCTGAGCGGCCGGCTGGGACGGCGGGTCGGGGCCTCGACGGGAACCAATCTGGTGGGAGCGTTGCTGGCGGCCTGGCGCATGCACGAGCGGGGCGAACGAGGCTCGGTGGTGGCGATTCTGTGCGATGGCGGGGAGCGTTACGCGGGCAGCTACTACGACGGAGCCTGGTTGCAGGCCAATGGATTTGAGCTGGCAGAGGATCTGGAGCGGATACGCGCGTGCGCGGAAGAGGGGGCGGCACTGCCGGCGGTGGTCGCCGGCAGTGCGCGCTGGCGCGACTGAATCAGTTGCCGCCTTTGACCTTGGTCCAAGCGCGGGTCATGGCGCGCAGGACTTTCTGTGGCAGTACATCGGATACCCACAGGGTCTTGAGCACTTCCTCGGAAGGGTAGACGCCGGGATTGTTGGTGATGGCTTCATCCACCAGCGATTTGGCGTCCTTGTTCGGGTTGGCGTAGGCCACGTAGTTGGAGATCGGTGCGATCACTTCCGGACGCAGGATGTAGTTGATGAAGGCCAGTGCAGCCTTGGGCTCCTTGGCATCGGCTGGGATGGCCATCATGTCGAACCACAGCATCGAGCCTTCTTTGGGGATGCTGTACTTGATCACCTGACCGTTACCGGCCTCATTGGCACGGGATGCCGCTTGCAAGACGTCGCCGGAGTAGCCGAGGGCTACGCAGATATCACCATTGGCCAGGTCGCTGATGTAGCGCGAGGAGTGGAAGTACTTGATGTACGGGCGCACGCTCTTGAGCTTTTCGGCGGCCTTGGTGTAATCCGCGGCATTGGTACTTTCGCCCGGCAGGCCCATGTAGTTGAGCACCAGCGGGAAAATCTCGTCGCCGGAGTCGAGCACGGCGATACCGCATTTGGCCAGCTTCTCGGCATATTTGGGTTCGAGAACCAGCTGCAGGGAGTCGACCGGAGCGTCCTCGCCCAGGATTTCCTTCACCTTCTTCTCGTTGTAGCCAATGCCATTGGTGCCCCACAGATAAGGCACGGCGTATTCGTTGCCCGGGTCTGCTTTCTGCAGTTGCTGCATCAGGATCGGGTCAAGATGGCTCATGTTTGGTAGCTGAGATTTGTCCAGCTTCTGGAAGGCACCGGCCTTGATCTGCTTGGACAGGAAATGCGCGGTGGGTACTACGATGTCGTAGCCGGAGCGGCCGGACAGCAGTTTGGCTTCCAGGGTCTCGTTACTGTCGAAGACGTCGTAGACCACCTTGATGCCGGTTTCTTTCTCGAAGTTGGCAATGGTGTCTTCGGCGATGTAGTCCGACCAGTTGTAGATACGCAAGGTGGTTTCGGCCAGGGCGCTGGTGCTGGCCAGTAGGCCACCAAGCGCCAGACTGACCAACGATTTTGCGAAGCGGAGACGCATGGGAAGAACCTCGGACTGTTGTTATTGATCTGTTGTCGAACGCGCCACCGGCAGTACGGGCGTGCGAAATGTCGTCCGATAGTGTTTGCTTTGCTTTACAAAAGCAACCAAAAAATTGTGACTTATGTCACGCTTTAGCCTGCGCCGCGGGGTGTGCTGTACTGCTGCTCCAGCGGGTGCAGCCAGGCCAGCAACACGTCAAGCATGCGGTTGGCAAAGGCCCACTCGTTGTCGTACCAGGCCAGTACCTTGACCAGACTACCCTGCACGCGGGTGTGGTTGAGATCGACCACGCAGGACACCGGGTAGCCATTGAAGTCGGCGGAGACCAGAGGCAGGTCATTGCACTCCATAACCCCCAGCGGCAACTGCCGAGCACCCTGCTGCAGGGCCTGATTGATGCTGGCCACGCTGCAGGCACGTTCGGCCTGGAAGCTGAGGTCGACCAGTGACACGTTGGGCGTGGGCACACGAACCGCCAGACCATCCAGGCGGCCGGCCAGCTCCGGCAGGACCAGACCGATGGCCTTGGCCGCCCCGGTGCTGGTGGGAATCATCGACAGGGCAGCGGCGCGGGCCCGGTAGAGATCGTCGTGCTCCTTGTCCAGCAGGTTCTGGTCGTTGGTATAGGCATGCACCGTAGTGACCAAGCCCTGACTAATGCCGACCGCTTCGTGCAGCACCTTGGCCAGTGGCGCCAGGCAGTTGGTGGTGCAGGAGGCGTTGGACACCAGTTGCTGGCTGCCCAGCAGCTCATGGTTGACGCCGTAGACCACGGTGAGATCGGCGCTGTCCAGCGGATGTGACAGCAGCACGCGCGGGGCGCCGGCAATCAGGTGCTGCTCGGCACTCTGGCGGCTTTTCAGCTTGCCCGAGCATTCCAGCACCACATCCACGCCCAGCTTGCCCCAGGGCAGTTTGACGGTGTCGCGCTGCTGAAACAGATGCACCGACTGGCCGTTGATCTGCAGGATGTCATCGCGCAGGTGGACGGTGTGCGGAAAGCGGCCGAAGGTGGAATCGAAGCGGGTCAGGTGGGCCAGGGTGGAGAAATCACCGAGGTCATTGATCGCTTCCAGATGCAGGCGCTGGTGCAGGCCGCGTTCGAACAGGGCGCGGACCACGGCCCGGCCGATACGGCCGTAACCGTTGATGGCAATACGCAACATGAGACTGCCTCGCTGAGGGGTTTACCTCAGCATAGGCAGTGTTGGCCAAACAAACGGGGTTGCCCGTGTCTTAGTCGCTTTGTGCGCCGCCATAGTAGGCGCAGCCGCGCATGACCTGGCCATTGAGGCGCAGTTCGGCGCTGAGGTGCTGCACGCTGCCGCTCATGCTGTCCTCGCAGCGTTGCGGGGCGACCCAGAGTTCCAGTTGCTGGCCGTTGGCCGCGCTGGAGAAATTGCGCCGGCCCTGCAGCAGGTCTTCTTCCAGATAGGGCAGGGCCAGGTCTTCCTGACCGGGGCGGCTGAGAATCAGCCCCTTGCTGGTGACGGCGATGCTCCAGTCCGGTTCATGACCGCTGGCCTGGACGCGTACACGCTTGTAGTTGGGGTCTTCGCAGCCAAGGCCTTCACCC
Organism: Pseudomonas sp. HAR-UPW-AIA-41; assembly: GCF_002304225.1. Classification (GTDB taxonomy): domain Bacteria; phylum Pseudomonadota; class Gammaproteobacteria; order Pseudomonadales; family Pseudomonadaceae; genus Aquipseudomonas. Next base: position 365,905 of record NZ_NSLB01000002.1, on the reverse strand, counting down.
TGCACCCGGTAGCGGCGAGTGATGTTGAACTGGCCGTTGACACCGGCCTCGGTGCTGCTGTCGAGCTGGCCCTTGAAGTCGCCATAGAGCCTGCTCTGGCCGTCGGCGGCCAGGCTGGCCAGATCCTTGAGGTTGTCCTGGCCTTCGCCATCGCTGAGCACAAAACGGCGCTGCTCCTGACACGGCCGCAGCAGCCAGCGGTCGCCCTGACGGCTGATTTCGCCCTGCAGACGTTGGCTGGGCTTTTTCACCGGGTCCTTGTATTCCAGATCGGCGAGGGTCTGGCAGCCGGCGAACAGCGGCAGGATCAGCAGCAGGGAAGAGCGAAGGTTGCGCATGCGGGGTCTCCAAAACAGTGGCGCCACGTTAGCCGCCCGGCGCGATCATCTCAAGCGCACCTGAGGAATGCTCTATCATGCGCGCCTTTCTTTTGCGGACATTCAGTCATGAGCCAAACCTCGACCACCCTGCGCAGCGTGCTGGAAAGCTGCGACATGCTGATTATCGACGACCTGCATGCCTGGCAGTTCACCCTCAAGGACACCGAGCCGGCCCTGCTCATCGAGTGCATGGATGGCCGCAGCCGGCGCGTGTGGAGCTTCACGGCCGAGGAGCTGGCCGCTGCCCGGCAGGACGGCGAGGACTGGCAACTGCGCAGTGCTCAGGGCGAGCATCGCCTGCAGTGTCTGGGCGCCATCTGTGCCGACAATGATGATGACCCGGACGACGAGCCCGGCGCCGAGAGCAGCGACGCCGAGCAGCTTTGAATCGCGTCAGTTCTTCAGCCGGTAGCCGCTGCGGAACATCCAGCTGACCACGCCCAGGCAGATGGCCAGGAAACCGGCCATCATCGCCAGACTGATGCCGACATCCACATCCGCCACGCCGAAGAAGCTCCAGCGGAAGGCGTTGATCAGGTACACCACCGGGTTGAACAGGGTGATGGTTTGCCACAGCGGCGGCAGCATGCTGATGGAGTAGAAGCTGCCGCCGAGGAAGGCCAGCGGCGTGACGATCAGCGCCGGCACCACCTGCAGCTTTTCCCAGCCGTCGGCCCAGATGCCGATAATGAAGCCGAACAGGCTGAAGCTGAACGCGGTGAGCAGCAGCAGGGCGAACATCCACAGCGGGTGGAGGATCTCGAAGTCGACGAACAGCCGTGCGGTGATCAGGATCACCAGACCGAGGATGATCGACTTGGTGGCGGCGGCGCCGACATAGCCGATGACGATCTCCAGTGGCGACACCGGCGCCGAGAGCAGCTCGTAGATGGTGCCCGAGTAGCGTGGCATGTAGATGCCGAAAGAGGCGTTGGAGATGCTCTCGGTGAGCAGGGCCAGCATGATCAGCCCGGGCACGATGAAGGCGCCGTAACTGACGCCGTGGACCTCGGTCATGCTCGAACCGATGGCCGAGCCGAACACCACGAAGTACAGCGAGGTGCTGATTACCGGCGTGGCGATGCTCTGCAGCAGCGTGCGCCAGGTGCGGGCCAGTTCGAACAGGTAGATGGCGCGGACGGCCTGCAGGTTCATGCGCGGTTCCTCACCAGATTGACGAAGATTTCCTCCAGCGAGCTCTCGCTGGATTTCAGGTCCTTGAACTCGATGCCGGCGCTTGCCAGCGCGGCGAGCAGTTCGGCAATGCCGGTCTGTTCCTGCTGGGCGTCGTAGGCGTAGCGCAGGGCGTGGCCGTCATCCAGCAGTTCCAGCTGATACGCCGCCAGGCTGGCGGGCACGGCGGCGAGGGGCTGCTTGAGCTGCAGCTGCAACTCCTTGCGCCCCAGACGCTGCATCAGGGTGTGTTTGTCCTCGACCAGAATCAGCTGGCCCTGACGGATCACCCCGATGCGGTCGGCCATCTCCTCGGCCTCCTCGATGTAGTGGGTGGTGAGGATGATGGTCACGCCGCGCTCGCGCAGGCGCCGCACCATGGCCCACATGTCGCGGCGCAGCTCGACATCCACGCCGGCGGTGGGTTCGTCGAGAAACAGGATGGAGGGCTCGTGGGACAGTGCCTTGGCGATCATCACCCGGCGCTTCATGCCGCCGGACAGCTCGATCAGCTTGGCGTCGCGCTTGTCCCACAGCGACAGGTCCTTGAGCAGTTGCTCCAGGTAGGCCGGGTTTGGCTTCTTGCCGAACAGGCCGCGGCTGAAACGCACGGTGGCCCAGACCGTTTCGAACACGTCGTTGACCAGTTCCTGCGGCACCAGACCGATTTCCGAGCGCGAGGCGCGGTAGTCGCGGACGATATCGTGGCCGGCGACCAGCACCTGGCCGCTGCCCGGATTGACGATGCCGCAGACGATGCTGATGAGGGTGGTCTTGCCGGCCCCGTTGGGGCCGAGCAGGGCGAAGATCTCGCCGCGGCGGATCTCCAGATTGATCTCACGCAGCGCGCTGTGACCCGACGCATAGGTCTTGCTCAACTGCTGGATGGAAATGACCGACTCCATGAGGGCTCCCTGTAGGTCGATGGCAGACGCGCAGGGTAGCAGGCAGCGGCAGGTGCGTCAGTGCCAGGCGAGAATGGGCCAGCCGTTCTCCTGTGCGTGGGCCCGCAGCGCCTCGTCGGGGTTGACCGCGCGGGGGTTGCTGACCTGCGACAGCAGCGGCAGGTCATTGCGCGAGTCGGAGTAGAAGAAGGCGCCTTCGAGGCTTTCAGCCTGCTCGCCGAGCCAGTGCTGCAGGCGGGTGACCTTGCCTTCACGGTACGTGAGCACACCGCAGGTCCTGCCGCTGTAACAGCCATGCTGCTGCTCCAGATCGATGGCCAGCACTTCACCGATGCCCAGACGTTCGGCGATGGCTTCGACCAGAAACACGGCGGAAGCGGAGATGACCAGAATGCGGTCGCCGGCAGCGCGGTGCTCGGCGATGCAGCGCATGGCATCACTGAAAATCAGCGGCTCGATGACGTCCTCAACGAAGGGGCCGACGACGTAAGCCACTTCTTCGGGCGTGCGGCCGACCAGAGGGGAAAGGGTGAACGCCATGTAATCCTCCATGGCCAGTTCGCCCCGGCCGTACAGCCTCATCAGCTCCTGCTCGCGGGCGAGGAAACTGTCACCGTCGACCCACTGCAGGTCCACCATGTGCTGCGCCCAGAGCGACGCACAGTCGCCGTCGATCAGGGTTTCATCGAGATCGAAAATTGCCAGGGCCATCAGGCCACCTCACGAATAGCGGTTGGATCAATGTTCAGGTTCACGGCACTGCCTGCCGGCAGCAGGTCGTCGGCTGAGCGGTTGAGGACATCCACCAGCAGATCGACGCCATGGGCCTGCACGCGGTAGCGGATCACGTTGCCCAGCAGGCTGTGACCCTGCACGATGCCGCGCAGCGAACCCTCTGCCTGCAGGCTGATGGCCTCCGGGCGAATAGCGATCTGCCGGGGTTGCGGGCGTTGCAGGAGGCGGCTGGCCTGCTCGGCATCGAGCAGGTTGTAGTTACCAATGAAACCGGCGGCAAAGGCGTTGGCAGGTTCGGTGTAGAGCATCTCGGCGCTGCCACTCTGCACGATCTGTCCGGCATTCATGAGGACAATGCGGTCAGAGAGGATCAGTGCTTCCTCCTGGTCGTGGGTCACGAAGAGGGTGGTCAGCCCCAGCTCCTGCTGAATGCTGCGAATCTGCTCGCGCAGGTGCTTGCGGATACGGGCGTCCAGCGCCGACAACGGCTCATCGAGCAGCAATAGTCGTGGCCGGGTGACCAGCGAGCGGGCCAGGGCGACGCGCTGGCACTGGCCACCGGAGAGCTGGTGCGGGTAGCGGTCGGCATGGGCGCTGAGTTCAACCAGGGCGAGGATGTCCTCCACGCGCTGGCGGCATTCGTCTCTGGCGACTTTCTGCATGCGCAGGCCGAAGGCGACGTTCTCCGCGACCGTCAGGTTGGGGAACAGTGCATAGCTCTGGAACACCATGCCGATGCCGCGCTTTTGCGGGGAAAGCGGCAGCAGATCCTGCCCGTCGAGGACAATCTGCCCTCCATCGACCGCTGTCAGGCCGGCGATGCAGCGCAGCAGCGTGGACTTGCCGCAGCCGGACGGGCCGAGCAGGGTGACGAATTCGCCCCGGTTGATTTCGCAGTTGATGTCACGGAATACCGGGGTGGCGGCGTACTGCTTGTGCAGACCGCGAATGCTCAGGTAACTCATGTCCGATCCTTGTTCAGGCGGCTGGCCGCCCAGGTGCAGAGTACGACGAAGCTGAAATACAAGATCACCAGCGCGCTGTTGAAGTGGCCGCTGCTGTTGCGCATGTTGTTGAGGTAGACCTGCAGAGTCTCAAAGCGGGTGCCCACCAGCAGGTTGGCAAAGACAAACTCGCCGAACAGGAAGCTGAAGGACAGAAACAGCGAGACCATCAGGCCTTTGCGCAGGTTGGGCAGAATCACCTGCAGCGCGGCCTGCAGCGGGCTGGCACCGAGCAGTTGGGCGGCATCCATCAGGTCATGCAGGTGGATGGCCTGCAGGTTGTTGCTGATGGCACGGTAGATGAACGGCAGTGACAGGCTGAAATAGCAGCCGAGCAGAATCCACGGCGTGCCGACCATGGCCAGCGGCCCCGAGCCATAGAGCTGCAACAAGCCGACCGAGGACACCACCGGTGGCACGGCAAACGGCAGCAGAATCAGCAGATTCATCAGACCGTCCAGGCGCGGGAAGTGGTAATGCACCACGAACAGCAGCGGCAGAATCAGCAGCACCGCCAGCAACAAGGCACCGGCGCATACCAGCAGGGATTGCGCAAAGGCGGTGAGAAAGCGCGCATCACTCCACAGCGCGCCATACCACTTGAGGGTCAGGCCGCTGGGCAGGATGGTGGCAGACCAACTGGTGGCCAGCGAATAGAGCAGGGTGCCCAGCAGTGGCAGCAGGAGAATCAACAGCAGCAGCCAGACCACGCTGCGGTGGTAGAGCTGATTAGCGCGCGACATGGTAGCTCCTCCTCAGCAGCCACTGGTGAACTAGGGTGATCAGCGCCATGAGCCCGACCAGCAGCATGGACAGGGCGCTGGCCAGGTTGGGGTCCAGGTTGATGTCGCCCGAGACCAGTGCGGCAATACGGATAGGCAGCACGTTGAAGTTGCCGGTGGTCAGGGCATACACCGTGGCGTAGGCGCCCAGTGCGTTGGCCAGCAGGATGACAAAGGTGCCGAGCAGGGCAGGGGTCAGCACCGGCAGAGCGATATGACGCCAGTACTGCCAGCGGTTGGCGCCGAGCAGGGTGGCGGACTCCTGCCAGTCCTGGCGCAGCGCATCGAAGGCCGGGTAGAGGAGGAGTACGCCCAGCGGAATCTGGAAGTAGGTGTACAGCAGGATCAGGCCGTTGCGCGAATAGAGGTTGAAATCCTCGATCAGTCCCGCCTGTTTCAGCAGCAGGGTCAGCGCGCCGTTGAAGCCCAGCAGGATGATGAAGGCGAACGCCAGCGGCACCCCGGCAAAGTTGCTGCTCATGTTGGCAAAGGCCATCACCAGATCGCGCAGGCGGCTGTCGATCTGACGCAATGAGTAACTGCCGAAGAGGGCAATCAGCAGGCCCAGCACGCTGGAGTAAAAGGCAATTTCCAGACTGTGCTGCACCGCCTGCAGGTAAAAGCGCGAGGCGAACAGTTTGCTGAAGTTGCCCAGTCCCCAGCCGTCCGGAGTGATCAGGCTGTGCACCGCTACCCAGAGCAGCGGCGCGATCTGGAAGGCAGTAAAAAACACCGCAAAGGGCACGAGGCACAGCAGGGCCAGCCATTTGCCACGGGGCAGACGCCGGCTCATGCGAGCAGCTCCGCGCAGCGCGGTTTGTCATGGGCCAGGCCCAGCAGGCTGCAGAGGGTGCCGCACAGTTCGGTCTGCTTCGGCCGGGCATCGGGGTTCAGGCTGAAGGCTGAGCCAATCACGAACAGGGGAACCTCACGTTCCTCGGGCAACAGGCCGTTGTGCGAGCGGTCGTTATTCATGCCGTGGTCGGCCGTCACCATCACCTGATAGCCGGCATCCAGCCAGGCCTGCAGGTAATCGGCCAGCAGAATGTCGGCACTGCGGGCGCTGTTGCGGTATTGCGCCGAGTCGGCACCGTGGCGGTGGCCGGCATCATCGATATTCATCGGGTGTACCAGCAGAAAATCGGGCTGGTGACGCAGGCGCAGGCTCTCGGCATCCACGAACAGGTGGGAGTCCGGATAGTGGTCGGCGTAGTAGAAGTGCCCGTGCTGGATCGGCAGGCTCGGGTCGCTGGTATGGCGGTCGCGCACGGCGACAAAGGGCGAGCGGTTATACAGCTCACTGATCCAGTGGTAGGCCGCCGCCGCGGTGGTCAGGCCAGCCTCGCGGGCGAGGTGAAACAGGCTCTGCTGATTCGACAGGCGCACGACCTGATTGTGCACCACGCCACTTTCGATGGGCGCGCTGCCGGTCAGCAGGCACTCGTAGAGCGGGCGTGACAGGGCCGGCAGTTCACAATCCAGCTTGTACAGCTGCGCGCGGCCGGCGGCCCGGTAGGCCTGCAAATGGCCCAGGGCATGTTCGGCGACCTGATAGTTCAGGCCGTCGAGAATCACCAGAATGACTTTGTGGGGCATGACAGCATTCCTGCAGGAAATGGGGCCGGCTGGCCGGCCCCGTTTCGCTTACTGCATTTCGATGATGACGTGTTCCTGCCAGAGCTGAGGCAGTGCCTTGGCCGTGGCCTCCCAGGCGGCGCCGTCTTTGACCGGCTGGACCTTGGCATATTGCTCCTGCGGCAGCAGCTTGGCCTGCACATCGGCTGGCAGCTTCAGGAACTCGGCACGTATCGGGCGGGCGTTACCCTTGGCCAGATTGATCTGGCCGGCATCGGAGAGGATGTATTCACGCGCCAGTTTGGCCGCGTTGGGGTTTTTCGCGTACTTGTTGATGATGGTGGTGTAACCGGAGATCACCGAGCCATCGGAGGGGATCAGTACTTCGAAGCGGCTCGGGTCGATCTGGTCCCGGTAAGACAGGCCGTTGAAGTCCCAGACGATACCGACTTCCACTTCACCCTTCTCCAGGGTCTGGATGGTCGGGTTCGACAGACCGAGACGGTTCTGCTTGGCCAGGGTGGCGAAGAAGTCCAGAGCCGGCTGGATGTTGTGCTCGTTGCCGCCGTTGGCGATGGCGGCAGCGAGGACACCATTGGTGGCTTGGGCGGCGGTGCTGACATCGCCGATGGTGACTTTGTAGCTGCCGTTTTTCAGGTCGGCCCAGGAGCGCGGAATATCCTTGACCAGCGTCTTGTTCACGATAAAGGCGATGGAGCCGGTGTAGGCCAGCATCCAGTGACCGTCGGCATCCTTGGCCCAGGCCGGGATCTGCTCCCACGTGCTCGGTTTGAAGGCCTGGGTGACGCCCTGCTGCACCGCAATAGGGCCGAATGCGGCGCCGACATCACCGATATCCGCCGTGGCGTTGTCCTTTTCGGCGGCGAATTTGGCGATTTCCTGAGCCGAACTCATGTCGGTATCCATGTGCTTGAGGCCGTAAAGCTTTTGCAGATCAGCCCAGGTGTCCTTCCAGTTGGCCCAGCTGTCCGGCATGCCGACGCTGTTGACAGCGCCTTCGGCGCGGGCGGCCTTTTCGAGTGCCTGAATATCCACAGTTGAAGCCTGGACGTTGAGTGCCAGTGTCGAGCCCAGCAGTGAAGCCAGCAGCAAGCGTTTCATGTGTGAGTCCTTTTCAGGTGGTTTGGTCTAGATCAGCAAGACGCGAGCCAATCTAACCATGGCAGGTGACGTTTTTATTGCAGCGTCGAACTGTCTCTGCAGTTCTCCTGTGCCCCCAATCATTCCTGCAGCCCCGTGTGGCTGTTTTTCAAAGCGCCGTGCGGAAGATCTGCAGAAGGGGTGGCGACTTCATGGTAAGAAATCGCTACTGTCTGGCGGCAGTCATAAACTGCGCAGAAATCAGTCACAAATTCGGCCATTTGGGCGTTTATGCTTTTATGGTCTAGTCCAATATGGAGCTGTATCCATGCGCGAAGAAGCGCCCCGCACCGTGACCGCCATCTGCCGTGCTCTGCAGGAGCAGATCGAGCATGGCCTGCTGCCTCAGGGGGGGAAGTTGCCGGCCGAACGCCAGCTGGCGGAGGTGTTCGATACCACCCGCATCACGCTGCGTGAGGCGCTGGGGCAGATGGAGGCCCAGGGCCTGATCTATCGCGAGGACCGCCGTGGCTGGTTCGTTTCGCCGCCGCGGATCGCCTACAACCCGCTGGTACGCAGCCATTTTCACGCCATGGTCGGTGAGCAGGGGCGGGTTCCGGAGACGGAGGTGCTGAGTGCGCGTATCGTGCCGACGCCGGCTGAGATGTGTGCGCGCCTTGAGTTGCCGGCCTTGTCCAGCGTGATCCAGATTCGCCGGGCGCGGCGCATCGACGGGCGCCTGGTGCTGTATGTCGAGCATTACCTCAATCCGCAGGTGTTCCCCGGTATTCTGGATTTCGACCTGACCCGCTCCCTGACTGATCTGTATGCCAGTGAATACGACATTCGCTATGGTCGGGTGGCTTTCGACATGGTGCCCACCGCCCTGCCGGCGGAAGCGGCCAGCATCCTCAAGGTCACCGCCGGCAGCCCGGCACTGCTGATCACACGGGTCAACCGCGATCAGCATGGGCGGGTGATCGACTGTGACGTGGAGTACTGGCGGCATGACGCCATTCACGTCAGCGTGGAAGTGCCGGACTGACAGGTCCTCAGGCAGCAAAAAGCCGGGCATGCCCGGCTTTTTCATGCGCCGCTGAAAGGCCTTACGGCAGATCGGCGCTGTTGTAGAACGCGCGCAGCACGGTGACCAGGTGCGCCAGGTCGTGACTGCCAGCCAGTTCGCGGATCGAGTGCATGGCGAAGGTTGGCAGGCCGATGTCGACGGTGCGCACGCCCAGCTGGCTGGCGGTGATCGGGCCGATGGTCGAACCACAGCCCATGTCGCTGCGGGTCACGAAGCTCTGCACCGGTACTTCGTTCTCCAGGCACAGGTGGCGGAAGAAACCGGCGGTTTCGCTGTTGGTGGCGTAGCGCTGGTTGTTGTTGATCTTGATCACCGGGCCGGCGTTGAGCTTGGGGCCGTGGTTGGCGTCGTGCTTGTCGGCGTAGTTGGGGTGCACGCCGTGGGCATTGTCGGCCGACACCAGCAGCGAGCGCTGGAGGATGCGCACCACGGCATCGCCTTCGGGCAGCAGGCGGCGCAATACCTGCTCCAGGAACGGGCCGTCGGCGCCGCAGGCCGAGCAGGAGCCGACTTCCTCGTGGTCGGTGCACACCAGAACACCGCTTTCCTCGTCGCTGGAGTCGAGCAGGGCCTGCAGGCCGGCGTAGCAGGACAGCAGGTTGTCCAGACGGGCGCCGGCAATGAAGTCGCGGTTGAGGCCGATCACGGCCGCGCTCTGAGTGTCGTAGAACGACAGTTCGTAATCGAGGATGGCATCGGCGGCCAGGTCGTGCTCGCGGGCCAGTTGGTCGGCCAGCAGAGCGCGGAAGTCGGCTGCACTCGGGTCGCTCAGTTGGGCGAGTATCGGTGGCAGTTCGTTCTGTGCGTTGATCACCCAGCCCTGGTTGGCCTCGCGGTTGAGGTGGATGGCCAGGTTGGGAATGACCGCCAGCGGTGCCTGGAAGTCGATCAGAGCGCTTTCCACCTTGCCGGCGGTGCGGTAGGTGACGCGTCCGGCCAGCGACAGATCGCGGTCGAACCATGGCGCGTACAGGGCGCCGCCATAGACCTCCACGCCCAGCTGCCAGAAGCCCTGGCGGGTTAGTTCCGGGTTGGGTTTGACGCGCAGGCAGGGGCTGTCGGTGTGGGCGCCGACCAGCCGCAGGCCGCCTTCGAGCAGAGGCCGCTTGCCGAGCTTGATGGCGATGATCGAGGAGTCGTTGCGGGTGACGTAGTAACGCCCGTGCGGCTGCACCGGCCAGGCGTCGCGCTCGTCGAGGCGCTTGTAACCGGCCGCTTCCAGGCGTTGAGCCAGGCTTGCGGTGGCGTGGAAGGGTGTAGGCGAGGCCTTGAGGAAATCGATCAGGCCCTGATTCAGCTCTTCGCGCATAACGGACTCCAGACGGGATGGGCGCAGTGTAAAGGATTTGCCCGGCCCGGCGGAGTCATGAAGGCTCAGCCAGTCCTCAGAACGGTGCGGGGCTCTCGAAGCGCATCCGCTCGCCGGTTTGCGGGTGGGTCAGGCTGAGCATGCTGGCGTGCAGGCACAGGCGTGGCCAGGCGGCCAGAGCCTGTTCGTGGGCGTACAGACCGTCGCCGAGCAGCGGGTGGCCGATCGACAGCATATGTACGCGCAGCTGGTGCGAGCGGCCGGTAATGGGCGTCAGCTCGACGCGGCAGTAGTCACCGCAGCGCTCCAGTACACGCCAGTAGGTCAGCGCATGCTTGCCCAGTTCGTGATCGACCACATGCCGTGGCTTGGTGGGCGGGTCGTAGCGCAGCGGCAGGTTGATACTGCCGCTGTCGGCTTCTGGCTGGCCCCAGCACAGGGCGGTATAGGCCTTCTCGGTCTCGCGGTCGTGGAACTGCCGGGACAGCTCACGGTGGCTGTCGGCGTCGCGGGCCAGCACGATGATGCCGGACGTTTCCCAGTCCAGGCGGTGGACGATGCGGGCTTCCGGATAGCCGTTCTCCTGCAGGCGGGTCACCAGGCAGTCGCGGTTGTCTTCGGCGCGGCCGGGTACCGAGAGCAGCAGGGTGGGCTTGTTGATCACCAGCAGGGCGGCGTCCTGATGGATGATTTCGACATTCGACAGCGGCATGGGCGTTCCACAAATGACAACGGCGGCCTGGGCCGCCGTTGTGTGCGCGCAACCGATCAGCGATCGGGGAGCGTGATGTTGAGTTCCAGAATGGAGCAGCTGCCCTGATTCTCCAGCGCTACCTGAACCTGGTTCTGGTCGATATTGACGTACTTGCGGATCACCTCGACCAGCTCTTTCTGCAGGGCCGGCAGATAGTCCGGCTGGCTGCGCTGGCCGCGCTCGTGGGCGACGATGATCGACAGACGCTCTTTCGCAATCGACGCAGGGGTTTCCTTCTTGCGCTCACGAAAGAAATCGAAAATGTTCATTAGCGCGCTCCAAACAGGCGTTGCATGAGTCCTTTCTTCTGCACATCGAGGAATCGATGCGGTACATCCTTGCCCAGCAGGCGGTCAACGGCATCGCCGTAGGCCTGGCCGGCATCGCTTTGTTCGTCGAGGATCACCGGTACGCCCTGGTTGGAGGCTTTCAGTACGGCCTGGGACTCCGGGATCACGCCGAGCAGGTTGATGGCGAGGATTTCCTCGACGTCTTCCACACCGAGCATTTCGCCCTTGGTCACGCGCTCCGGGTTGTAGCGGGTCAGCAGCAGGCGTTCCTTGATCGGCTCCAGGCCCTGTTCGGCGCGGCGGGACTTGCTGGCCAGCAGGCCGAGCATGCGGTCGGAGTCGCGGACCGAGGACACTTCCGGGTTGGTCACGACAATGGCTTCGTCGGCGAAGTACATGGCCATGTGCGCACCGGTCTCGATGCCGGCCGGGGAGTCGCAGATGACGTATTCGAAGTTTTGCGCCAGTTCGTCGATGACCTTGCCGACGCCTTCCTTGGTCAGGGCCTCTTTGTCACGGGTCTGGCTGGCGGCCAGCACGTAGAGGTTTTCCAGACGCTTGTCCTTGATCAGGGCCTGGCTGAGGGTGGCCTCGCCATTGATCACGTTGACGAAGTCGTACACCACGCGGCGCTCGCAGCCCATGATCAGGTCGAGGTTACGCAGGCCGACGTCGAAGTCGACGATGACGGTCTTGTGCCCGCGCAGGGCGAGGCCGGTGCCGATGGCGGCGCTGGTGGTGGTTTTGCCCACGCCACCCTTGCCGGAAGTGACTACGAGGATCTTGGCCAAGGTGATTCACCCCAAATATATGAAAAAGCGGGAAAACCGGCGCCAGTACCCTGGCTTCCGAATGCCCTTTGGTCCTTGGGGGCTGTTCCCACTTCGTTCGCGAGCCGCGTTACTGCGCAAAATCGCGCCAGGCTAGGCGTGGAACGCCGGCAATGGTGATCCCTTGGCAAGTTCCGCAACGACGCATGGCGCGATTTTGTGCGTAACCCGGAGGGACGGGCCCGCTTTTGCGCGGAACGTTGTTGCTCGACAGCTCATTTGGACGACCAAACTTCGTGTCTCGCGCCTAGCTCCGCGCAAAAGCGGGTGCCGTCGCGGCCGTGAACGAAGTGGGAACAGTCCCCTGAATTGCGCCGCAGTATCCGTTAAAGGCGGGTGATGTTCAACACATCTCCCGACAAGCTGACATGCACGCTGCGTCCCCATTGCGGATCGCGGCGCAGGTCTTCGGCGACCTTGTAAATACCGGCGATGGAGAGCATCTCTGCGCCCATCTGCTGGCAGAAAATCTGTGCGCTGGTGTCGCCCTTGACGCCTGCCAGGGCTCTGCCGCGCATGGGGCCGTAGACATGGATGTTGCCGTCGGCCAGCAGTTCGGCGCCGGCACTGACCGGGCCGAGTACCACCAGATCGCCATCGGCGGCGTAGATCTGCTGGCCGCCGCGGATCGGGTGATTGATGACCTTGGTTGGCTTGCGCTCGGGTTCTTTGGGTTTTTCCAGCTCGGCAGGGGCCGCAGGTTCTGCCGCAGCCTGGCGCGCTTCGACCAGTTCGATCAGTTTTTCCCGCGCCCCGGACGGCGGCAGCACTGGTAGGTCGAGAGCGCTGGCGGCGGCGATGTCTTCCTCGCGCCCTGCGCGCAGGGCCAGGGTGCGCAGGCCATGCTTGCCGCACAGTTGCATCAGGGCGGCCAGGTCGATCTGACCTTCGGCTTCGGGCAGCTTGTCCACGGCGATGATCAGCGGGATGTTCTCGAAGAAGGCCGGGGCTTGCGCGACCTTTTCTTCAAGTTGGCGATCCAGGCGAGCCAGGTCGTTGTGGCTGAGCTCGAGAATGGTGGTGGCCAGCATGCTGCCCTTGAGCAGGAATACGGGGTCTTGGTCGAGAAGGTCTGGCTGGCTCATGGATCGCCCATCGGTACAAATGGCCACGACTTATAACCAGAAGCCCTGCCTGTCGCAAGCCATGTAGAATGCGCGCCTTTGTCGTCTTTTCGGATTTCGTGATGGATCGTCCGGCTTTTCGTATCTATTTCCTGCATCCGCGCTTCTGGCCGCTGTGGCTGGGCATGGGGCTGCTCTGGCTGGTGGTGCAGTTGCCGTATCGCTGGCTGGTGGTGCTGGGGCGGGGACTGGGCGGACTGATGTACCACCTGGCGGGCTCGCGCCGGCGTATTGCCGCACGCAACCTGGAACTGTGTTTTCCTGAACTCTCGGTCGGCGAGCGCCAGCGTCTGCTGCGTGAGAATTTTGCTTCCACAGGGATGACCTTCTTCGAGATGGCCATCAGCTGGTGGTGGCCGGTGGAACGGCTCAAGCGCCTGGGGACGGTCGAGGGGCTGGAGCATCTGCGTCAGGCCGAGGCCGATGGTCAGGGGGTGATTCTCATGGCCTTGCACTTCACCACCCTGGAAATGGGGGGCGCGCTTCTGTGCATGCAGCAGGATATGTATGGCATGTACCGCGCGCACAAGAATCCATTGTTTGATTTCATCCAGCGTCATGGCCGTGAACAGCGTCTGCTCGGGGCGATCGAGCGCGATGATGTACGCGGCATGCTCAAGGTCCTGCGCGCGGGTGGCGTGGTCTGGTATGCCCCGGATCAGGACTATGGCGCTCAGCGCAGTCTGTTCGTGCCGCTGTTTGGCGTGCAGGCGGCGACTGTTACCGCAACCAGCAAATTTGCCCGCCTCGGTCGTGCGCGGGTGGTGCCCTTCACCCAGACGCGCCTGGCCGATGGCTCCGGCTATAAGGTCACCGTGCACCCGGCTCTGGCTGACTTCCCGGGAGACAGCGAGGAAGCCGACTGCCTGCGCATCAATCAGTGGATTGAGCAGGCAATCCGCCAGCAGCCCGAGCAGTACCTGTGGGCACACCGGCGCTTCAAAACGCGCCCGGCCGGTGAGCCGAAGTTGTACCGCAAGAAAGGCTAGGGCGGCGGCCTCAGGGCGCTTGGCTATACTCGCTGCATAGTTCAAGGAAGTGCCCGACGTGACAGACAGCCCCAGCCAAGGTCGTTCGATAACCGGCCTCATCCTCTCCGGCGGCGGTGCCCGCGCCGCCTATCAGGTTGGCGTGCTTTCGGCGATTGCCGACTTGCTGCCGGATGCCGCGCATAACCCCTTTCCGGTCATCGTTGGCACCTCGGCCGGCGCGATCAATGCCGTGGGGCTGGCCTGCGGAGCCCTGCATTTCACCGAGGCGATTCACCGCCTGACCCAGGTCTGGCAGGGCTTTCATACGCACAATGTGTACCGTAGCGACTGGGCTGGTGTGCTGCAGCAGAGTGCGCGATTTGTCGGCCACAGCCTGCTGGGTCTGGGCGGCGACGTGCCGGTCGCACTGCTGGATAACGCGCCACTGCGGGACTTGCTCAGCCGCGAACTGGATTTCTCCGGGATTGCCGCTGCCGTGGCGCGACGTCGGTTGCGGGCGGTGGCGGTAACGGCCTTTGGTTACGAATCGGGGCAGGCGGTGACTTTCTATCAGGGGCGAGCGGCTATCGATCCCTGGTTCCGTCATCGCCGTGTCGGGGTGCCGACTCGTCTGAGTCTTGAGCACCTGATGGCCAGCGCGGCCATTCCGCTGATTTTCCCGCCGGTGCGGGTCAATCGCGAGTATTTCGGTGATGGTGCGGTTCGCCAGTCGGCGCCGATCAGTCCGGCGCTGCATCTGGGCGCGAGCCGCGTGCTGGTCGTGGGGGTGAGCAACAACGCACGGACCACTGCCGAAGCGACTCCGCGCAATCAGACCGGCAAGCCGCCGACTCTGGCGCAGATCAGCGGGCATATGCTCAACAGCACCTTCATCGACAATCTGGAAAGCGATATCGAACTGCTCGAGCGGATCAACCATCTGGGCCGGCTGGTGCCGCCGGATGCCCGCAGCAAGGGGTTGGGCAGCAAGCCGGTGGACGTGCTGGTGATCTCGCCGAGCCGGCCTCTGGATCAGATTGCCGCCCGCCATCGGCGTGAGCTGCCCAAAGCCCTGCGCCTGTTCCTGCGTGGGCCGGGGGCGACCCGGGCCAGTGGTGCCGGGGTGCTCAGTTACCTGCTGTTCGAACCCGGCTACTGCAATGAGCTGATCGAGCTGGGTTATCAGGACGCCATGGCGCAGAAGGAAGAACTGTGCCGCTTCCTCGGCCTGCAACAGATGCCCGCGCCGGTGATCAATCTGGGCGTGGAAACGCGTGTTGCCGAGGCTTCTCAGCAGAGTGTGGCCGAGGCCATGAGCCCCGGCGCTCGCTGAGTCATTCGGCGATCTGCAGGTCACGTGCCTTGCTGTAGACGTAGCGCAGCTTCACGTACTCGAACGGGCTGTTCAGCTGGCCGTAGCGCAGGGGTGTGCTGTAGCGCTTGTCGATGGCGCGCAGCAGCGTGACCTCGGGGTGATCGCTGCTGACCTCGGCCACATTGAGGAAATTCACCTGGCTTTCGGCCGCGAAATCCACCACCAGACCGCCGGTGTCGCGCAGGTTGGACGGCCCCAGTAGCGGCAGCATGACGAACGGACCGTCGGGTACGCCATAGAAGCCGAGGGTCTGGCCGAAATCCTCGCTCTGCTTGGCCAGGCCCATGCGGCTGGCCGGGTCCCACAGGCCGAAAACGCCCACTGTCGTGTTGAACAGCAGGCGCCCGGTAATCTCCATCGAGCGCTGCCCTTTGAGCTGCAACAGACTGTTGAGCAGGTTGGGGATGTCGCCGAGATTGCTGAAGAAGTTGCTCACGCCACTGCGCACAAAACCGGGGGTGACCTTCTCATAGCCGCGCACCACCGGCAGCATGACCCACTGATCGGCGCGGTAGTTGAAGTGGTACACGCGCCGGTTCCACGACTCCCACGGGTCGTAGATATCCAGGGCATCCAGGGTCGAGCGCTCGAACTCGCGCTGGTCCAGCGCCGGGTTGATCTTCAGGTGTTCCAGTGGCCGGGTGTAGCCGTCGGCGTCGGCGCCATGCTCGGCCTGAGCCAGGGGAGCGGTCAGGAGCAGGGCAAGGAAAAGGTACTTAGCCACGGAAGAACTCCAGCATTGCTTGGCTGTTGTCGCGGTAGTCCATATTGCCGCAGTGGCCGCCGCGCGGATAAAGGGTCAGGCGCTCGCCGAAGGTGCGCCTGAGGAAACCGAGGTCGCCGGGGCCGAGGATCAGGTCATCGGCGTTGTGCATCACGGCGATTTTCGGTGACTGGCGCAGGTAGTCCTCCAGTGCATACAGGCTGGTTTGCTGGATCAGCATCTGCAGGCCGCTGCCCTCGTATTTCTTACGCCAGAACGGGATCAGTTGCTCGGTCATGTAGCAGTCGAAGTCGCACAGCAGGGCGCGTTTATAGAACGGGGTCAGGCTGGTGCCATCGTCGATCGGGTAGCGCGGCGGGGTGATGAAGCCGCGCTGGTTGATCAGGTCGGAGGTGAAGGCGATGTCCGAAGCGGTGAAGCGGAACGACGAGCCGATCAGCATGGCCATTTCTTCGTTGGACAGACGCTGCTTCGATTCCTGGAAGTCGTAGAGCAGGGCGTCATCCATCTGGATATGGCCCTTGTCTTGGAAGTAGTGGGTGAGCTTGCCCAGCAGCAACTCGAAGAAGCTGCCCTGATTGCGCACCGCCGGCACTTCACTCTGCACCAGTAGCTGCAGATTGCTCACGGAGGTGTAGAGGTTGACCGGTGGGTTGATCAGCAGCACGCGCTTGAAGTTGAACACACGCTCCTGTTCGTCGAGATGGCTGACGAACGCCGAGTTGAGGCCGCCCAGGCTGTAGCCGGTCAGGTAGAACTCGGTGATTTTCAGGTTCTCCTGTTGCTCGCGGATGGCGATCATGGCGCGATACAGGTCCTTGGCATCCTCCACGCTGAAACCCGGCGTGGCGTGGCGCGAGGCGGCGGCCATGAAGTCGTAACTGGTGGGTGAGGACAGTTGCACCACGTGGTAGCCGGCGCCGTAGTACAGGCGCTTGAGGAACTCCATCTTGCCGCCGCTGTAATGCCCGCCGGTGCCGGCGATGATGAAGATCAGCGGTGCCGGGCCAGCCTGACGGGCCAAACGGTAGCTCAGGCGTTTGACCGGCCAGAAGTTGGACGGCAGCCTGGCTTCGCGCTTGGGCAGCAGGTTGAGGCTGTAGTCGCCCTGATCGATCTCGTCGTCGGATGGCAGTGTTGGGCGCAGTTCCGCCGGGGTGCCGGCAATGGTGGCCTCGAACGGGTTACTGATGGGAAAGCCATAGCTGGCCGGCACCGTGCTGTTGGCCACGGCCGTCAGGCTCAGGCAACTGGTGAAAGCCAGGGCTGCCAGGCGCAGGAAAATGGGCATGCTGATCCTCCGTGATGGATGGATGCAGTGGACCCGCTCCGCTGGTTTGGCGCAAGTGGGTGGTGGCTTTTTTAACGCGCATCAGCGGTTTGCAGTGGCGTGGTCGCCCGGTATCCTTGGCGCCCGTTGAATTGTGCCCGCCGACATACGTCTGGAGTTACCGCATGACCCGCCGTTCCGCCCTGCTTCTCCTGCTCCTCGTGCCCCTGTGGCTGGCTGCCAGCTATGGCGTGCGCTTTGCCCTGATGGAGGATGCCAAGTGGGTCGGGCTGTGCGTGGAGCAGGCCGGACTCTGGCAGTGCGAGGTTCGTAGTGCGCTGGGCCTGCTGATTCACTTCCGGGTGATTGCCGGCGCTGCGCTGCTGGCCGCCCTTGTTGCCTTCTTCCTGCCGCGTGCGGCCGGCTGGTGGCTGGCCGTGCTGGGTCTGTTTCTCGCTCTGCCGGCGCTGGTGCTGTACAGCGCCAGCCTGGCGGTCTTTGCAGTGGTGTTGTCGGGCCTGCGTCTGGTGCGCAAAGCCTGATCAGCGATCGCGAATTTCCGACTGGCGCAGCAGTAGCGGGTTCAGCCCCGCTTCGTGCAGTCGCTGGCTGACCTGTTCGGCATAGCCGGGGTCGGCGAAGGGTGAAACGTACACCTGCTGGATCAGCCGCGGCAGATCGATCCGCACGTTGCGACCCTGACTGGCATCGAAGGGTGCGTGCTGGCCTTTGGGGCGGTTGTCCTGGCCATCGAGGATGAACAGGCGCAGTTCCTTTTCGAAATCGTAGAACGGCTTCTTGGTGGTGATCACCGCCAGGCGTTCCGCCTGCGCCACGGTCAGATGCCGCCGGTATTGCACTTTGGCCAGGTAGAAATCCTGCGGGTAGTCATCGCCACCCTGCAGCAGGGCGCGGCGCAGGCTGCTGACCGTACTGCGGATGGCCACGCCGTTGCGCTCGCCGCCCAGGTAGATCTTCCACAATGCGTAGGATTCGTGGGCACTGAGCGACCAGCAATTGACCAGTACCTGCTCCTTGAGCGGGTTGCACTCCCAGTGAAAGGCCGCCAGCGCGGTCTCCAGACTCTGCCCCTGGAGGCCGCTGGCGGCCAGTTCATCGCGCTTGGCTTTTAGCGTGCTGGCCGGGATCGATACTTCGTACTGGTCGGACAGGCGGCTGGCATTGGGGAAGAACAGGGCGCGGTCCAGCAGCAGTTTCTCCAGCTTCCATTGCGCCATGTAGCGCCACACGGCGGCGTTGCCGTGGGGGATTTCCAGCTGCGGGTCTTGCAATGCTTTCATACTGCATCCTTGCAGGGAAAGGCTCAGCTGCGCGCGGCGCTGACGCCTTCGAGGGTGGCGAACGAGGTGTCCTTGGCGGTGAGCAGAAAGTCGCGCATGAACGGCGCATCCAGCATGTCGGCGCGGATACCGGCATACAGGGTAGCGAACAGGCCCTTGTCGCCCAGGCGTTTGGCGGTCACGTAGCCGCGCGAGCTGTACTCATGCAGCGCCCAGTTGGGCAGGCCGCAGACGCCCCGGCCGCTGGCCACCAGCTGCATCATCATCACCGTCAGTTCCGAGGTGCGCACCTGCGCCGGTTCGACGTCGGCCGGTTCAAGGAAGCGGGTGAAGATATCCAGCCGGTCTCGCTCCACCGGATAGGTGATGAGGATTTCCCGC
Source organism: Pseudomonas sp. HAR-UPW-AIA-41 (assembly GCF_002304225.1). Lineage (GTDB taxonomy): Bacteria > Pseudomonadota > Gammaproteobacteria > Pseudomonadales > Pseudomonadaceae > Aquipseudomonas. The sequence goes on along the minus strand of NZ_NSLB01000002.1, from coordinate 346,834 downwards.
GCCAGGTCTTCCGGCATCACGTAGGGCTTGCCCGCCAGCGGATGCTGGTTGGCCACCGCCAGCATGGCCTCGTAGGTGAACAGGGGGACGTAGGTGATGCCAGGCATGTCCACCGGGTCGGAGGTGACCACCAGATCCAGGTCGCCACGGGCCAGCGCCGGCAGCGGGGCGAAGGAGAAGCCAGAGGCCAGGTCCAGCTCCACCTCCGGCCAGGCATCGCGGAACTGGTCGATGGTCGGCATCAGCCACTGGAAACAGCTGTGGCACTCGATGGCCATGTGCAGGCGGCCGGCCGTGCCGCCGGCCAGCCGGGCCAGGTCGCGTTCGGCGGCGCGCAGCTGCGGCAGCAGGCTGTCGGCCAGTTGCAGCAGGCGCAGGCCGGCGCTGGTGAAGCGCACCGGCTTGGTCTTGCGGATGAACAGCGACAGACCCAGCTGGCTCTCCAGCTCCTTGAACTGGTGCGACAGCGCCGACTGGGTCAGGTGCAGGCGCTCGGCGGCTTCCACCAGGCTGTCGGCCTCGCGCAGGGCGTGCAGGGTTTTCAGATGGCGCAGTTCGAGCATGTCAGGCCTCGGTGAGTAAAACTTATGGTGTTTCACGATTCTGGTGAGTTTCCTTCAAGATGGCCGGGCTGTCGAGCGCTTGCCCGAAGCCCTGCTCTGGGCCAGCATGCGGGCCTGCCCGTTTCCGGAGTCGTCCATGCGCCGCCTGCCTTCGCTCACCGCCCTGCGCACCTTCGAGGCTGCCGCCCGCCACGCCCATTTCGGCCGTGCAGCGGCCGAGTTGTGTGTGACTGACAGTGCGGTCAGCCACCAGATCCGCCAGCTCGAGGAGCAGCTCGGTACGCCGCTGTTCGAGCGGGAGGGGCGGCAGGTGCGCCCGACGCCGGCCGCGCGGCGCCTGCTGCGCAGCCTGCAGCAGGCCTTCGAGCTGATCGGTGAGGCCTGCGACGAGCTGCGCGACCCCGGTTCCCAGGCCCAGCTGCGGATTGCGGTGACGGTGGAACTGGCGCAGAAATGGCTGATCGGCCGGCTGGCCGACTTCACCGAGCGTCACCCGCAGATCACCCTGCACCTGCATGAGCAGCCGCTGGAAGCGGCGCTGCCGGGAGCTGAGATCGACCTGGCGATCACCTACGGCACCGGCCCCGAGGATGCCAGCGCCTACTTCGTGCGGCCGCTGCCGACCCTGCAGTTCTTTCCGGTGTGCAGCCCGGGGCTGTTCAACCAGCAGCCGCTCAAGCACCCGCGCGATCTGGCCCGCCACTGCCTGCTGCATGACGACCAGGACGGCAAGACCTGGACCGCCTGGCTGACCACTCATGCCGGCGATATCCAGCCGGCGCGTCACCTGTACCTCGGCCACGCCGGGCTGACCATGGAAGCGGCGGCGCGCGGGCAGGGCGTGGCCATCGGCGACAACCTGACCAGCGCCGAGGATCTGGCCAGCGGCCGTCTGGTGCGTCCGTTTGCGGCACAGGTGGCCTCGCTCGGGCAGTACGCGCTGGTCTGCGAACGCCTGAGGCTGGACAAGCCGGCGGTGGCGCAGTTCATTGAATGGTTCACTGATCAGTTGGTTGATCTGTGAATTGAATTCAATGGTTCCGCGATAATGGTCATTGGTCGCGGACGCTCTGGCACGGGTACTGTCGGCTCATCCAACCGCCACCGATGAGTCCCCTGCAATGGCCCGTACCCTGACTTCCCTGCCCAAAGCCGACGGCTTCCGCCTGCCCGGCGAATTCGAACCCAAATCCCGCTGCTGGCTCGGCTGGCCGGAGCGCCCGGACGTCTGGCGCAACGGCGGCAAGCCGGCGCAGAAGGTCTGGGTCGAGATCGTCACCGCCATCGCCAGCAGCGAGCCGGTCACCGTCTGCGCCTCGGCCGCCCAGTACGCCAACGCCCGCCGTCAGTTGCCGGCCCATGTGCGGGTGGTGGAGATGACCTGCAACGACACCTGGCTCCGCGACAGCGGCCCGGCCTTTCTGCTCAACGACGCGACCGGCGAGGTGCGCGGCGTGGACTTCGAGTTCAACGCCTACGGCGGCCTCGATGGCGGCCTCTACTATCCCTGGGACAAGGACGACCAGATTGCTCAGAAGATCCTCGAGATCGAGGGCTTCGACCGCTACCGCGCGCCCTTCATTGCCGAGATGGGTGGCATCCAGAGCGACGGTCAGCGCACCCTCCTGACCACCGAGCAGTGCCTGCTCAACCGCAACCGCAATGCCCATCTGGGCAAGGACGAGATGACCCGCCGTTTGCAGGACTACCTGGGCGCCGAGCAGGTGATCTGGCTGCCGCGCGGCTGCAAGTTCGATGAAACCGACGGCCATATCGACGACCTGGCCTGCTTCGTCCGCCCCGGTGTGGTGGTGATGCAGTGGACCGACGACCGCAGCGATCCGCAGTGGGAAATCTATCAGGAGGCCTACGACATCCTGCGCAGCACCCGCGATGCCCAGGGCCGCGAGCTGCAGATCCACAAGCTGCCGCAGCCGCGCGTGCTGGAGTGGACGGCGGAAGAAGCCGAGGGCCTGGACCAGGACGACGCCACCCACACCCGTCAGGCCGGCACGCAGATCTGCGCGTCCTACATCAACTACTACGCCGGCAACTCGGCCATCGTCGTACCGCTGTTCAACGACCCGAATGACCGCATCGCCCAGGCGACGCTCGCCGAGCTGTTCCCCCAGCACCGCATTCTCGGTATCCAGAATTCGCGCGAGATCCTGCTCGGTGGCGGCAACGTTGCCTGCATCACCTCTCCGCAATACGCCGCGCCCAAGCGCTAGGAGGCCAGCATGAAACTGCCCGCCTCATGGCTGGCCCTGGCGTTGTCCGTCTGCGCGAGTGCGCTGGCGGCCGAGCCCGCCAAGCAGGTCAACCTCTATATCTGGAACGAGTACCTGGCGCCGGACACCCTGTCATCCTTCGAGCAGAAGACCGGGATCAAGGTGGTGGTCGATCACTTCGACTCGCTGGAAACCGTGGAAACCAAGCTGCTCACCGGCCGCAGCGGCTACGATCTGGTGCTGACCGCCGGCCAGCACCTGCAGCGGGCGATCCAGAGCGGCGCGCTGCGGCCGCTGGACAAGGCCGCGCTGCCTAACTTCGCCGGCATCGGGCCGGAGTTCGCCAGGCACATGGCGGCCTTCGACCCGGGCAACCGCTACGCCGGCATCTACCTGTGGGGCACCACCGGTTTTGGTTACCAGCAGCAGGCCATTGCCAGGCGTATGCCCGAGGCACCGGTGAACAGCTGGGCCATGCTGCTCGATCCGCAGGTGGTGGCGAAGTTCGCCGACTGCGGGGTGAGCTACCTCAACGATCCCAATGAGGTGTTCGCCGCCGCCTTCCGCTACCTGGGGCTGGACATCAATAAGCAGAACCTGGATGACCTGAAAAAGGTCGAGGCACACCTGGCTCAGGTGCGGCCGCATATCCGCTACTTCGACAATGACCGCAACATCGCCGATCTGGCCAACGGCGACACCTGTCTGGCGATGTCGTGGAACGGCAACGTCGGCATCGCCGCCGGCCAGGCCCAGCAGGCCGGCAAGCCCTATTCGCTGAGCTACAGCATCCCGCGCGAAGGGGCGCTGATCTGGTTCGATGCCATGGTCATTCCCAGGGATGCGCCGCATCCCGAGGCGGCGCTGGCGCTGATGGACCACCTGATGACCCCCGAGGTGATCGGAGCCATCACCAACACGGTGTTCTATGCCAATGCGGTACCGGCGGCGGACAAGACGGTCGATCCGGCCATTCTGGCCGACCCCGGCACCTACCCACCGGCTGAGGTGCGCGCCACGCTCTACACCAAGAACGACAACGCCAAGGCGTTCAACCGGGCGCTGACGCGGGCGTTCAGCCGGTTCAAATCAGGGACCTGATGCGAGAAAGGGGCGCCGAAAGGTGCCTCTTGCATGAATTAAACTTGAGTTAATCAAGAATTTATTGAGTTTGTCTCACTTTGTCTGGCTGCCGAGAATGTCGCTATCCACAGACAAGGAGAGACACCCATGGCATTGGCCCACAACCTCGGTTTCCCGCGCATTGGCCGCGACCGCGAATTGAAGAAGGCGCTGGAAGCCTACTGGAAAGGCGAACTGGCCGAGGCCGGTCTGCGCGAGGTGGGCGCCCGCCTGCGCGCCGAGCACTGGCAGCTGCAGAAGGATGCCGGTATCGAACTGCTGCCGGTCGGCGATTTCGCTTGGTACGACCAGGTGCTGACCCACTCGCTGATGTTCGGCGTGATTCCCGAGCGTTTCCGCCCCTATGCCGGCCAGCCGACGCTGGACACCCTGTTCGGCATGGCGCGTGGCGTTTCTGGAAACAAGAGCAGCCACAGCACCTGCTGTGGTGGCGCACATGCGCAAGAGATGACCAAGTGGTTCGACAGCAACTACCACTACCTGGTGCCTGAATTCACCGCCGACCAGCAGTTTGCCCTGAGCTGGGAGCAGCTGTTCGAGGAAGTGGCGGAGGGCAAGGCTCTCGGTCACAACCTCAAGCCGGTGCTGATCGGCCCGCTGACCTACCTGTGGCTGGGCAAGTGCAAGGGTGAAGCCAACAGCTTCGACAAGCTCGACCTGCTGGAGCGCCTGCTGCCGGTCTATGGCGAGATTTTCCAGCGTCTGGCTGCCCAGGGCATCGACTGGGTGCAGATCGACGAGCCTATCCTCGCGCTGGATCTGCCGCAGGACTGGAAGAATGCCTTCGAGCGTGCCTACAACCTGCTGCAGAAGGAGCCGGGCCGGAAGCTGATCGCCACCTACTTCGCGGGTCTGGAAGATAACCTCGGCCTGGCCGCCGGCCTGCCGGTGGACGGTCTGCACATCGATCTGGTGCGCGCGCCCGAGCAGTTCCCGGCCATCCTCGACCGCCTGCCGGCTTACAAGGTGCTGTCGCTGGGCGTGGTCGATGGCCGCAATATCTGGCGCACTGACCTCGCGCAGGCGCTGGAGGTACTGCAGCAGGCCCACGAACGCCTGGGCAGTCGCCTGTGGGTCGCGCCCAGCTCTTCACTCTTGCATGTACCGGTGGACCTGGAGCGCGAAACGGAGCTGGATGCTGAGCTGAAGAGCTGGCTGGCCTTCGCCGTGCAGAAGTGCCGCGAAGTGGCGGTGCTGGCGCTTGCCCTGAATCAGCCGGCCGCAGCCGAAGTTGAGCATGCTCTCGCGTTGAGCCGTGCCGTGCAGGCCAGCCGTGCCGCTTCGCCGCGCATCCACAAGCCGGCGGTGCAGAAACGTCTGGCCGCCGTTACCGCCCGGGACAGTCAGCGCCAGTCTCCGTTCGCCGAGCGTATCGCCAGGCAGCGGGCGCTGCTCAACCTACCGCCATTCCCCACCACCACCATCGGCTCCTTCCCGCAGACCTCGGCCATCCGTCTGGCGCGCCAGGCGTTCAAGGCCGGCAAGCTGTCCCAGGCCGAATACACCGAGGCGATGCACAGCGAGATCCGCCACGCGGTGCAGGTACAGGAGCAACTGGGTCTGGACGTGCTGGTGCATGGCGAGGCCGAGCGCAACGACATGGTCGAGTACTTCGCCGAGCAGCTCGACGGTTATGCCTTCACCCGCTTCGGCTGGGTACAGAGCTACGGCTCGCGCTGTGTGAAACCGGCGATCATCTATGGCGATTTGTCCCGTCCGCAGCCGATGACGGTGGACTGGATCAGCTACGCCCAGCGCTGCACCGACAAGGTGATGAAGGGCATGCTGACCGGACCTGTGACCATGCTGATGTGGTCATTCCCGCGCGCAGATATTTCCCGCGAACAGCAGGCGCGCCAGCTGGCACTGGCCATCCGTGACGAGGTGGTGGATCTGGAAGCGGCCGGCATCAGGATCATCCAGATCGACGAAGCGGCTTTCCGCGAGGGCCTGCCGCTGCGCCGCGCCCAGTGGCAGGGCTATCTGGACTGGGCCACCGAGGCCTTCCGCCTGTGCGCCTCGGGCGTGCGCGACGAGACGCAGATTCACACCCACATGTGCTACAGCGAGTTCAACGACGTGATCGAGTCCATCGCCGCCATGGATGCCGACGTGATCACCATCGAGACCTCGCGTTCGGACATGGAGCTGCTGGATGCCTTCGAGCGCTTCGAGTACCCCAACGAGATCGGCCCGGGCGTCTACGACATCCACTCACCGCGTGTGCCGGACAGTGCCGAGATGGTACGTCTGATGAAAAAGGCTGCCCGTCGGGTGCCTGCCGAGCGCCTGTGGGTCAACCCGGACTGCGGCCTGAAAACCCGTGCCTGGCCGGAGACCGAAGCGGCGCTGGTGAACATGGTGGCGGCGGCCCGTCAGCTGCGCGCTGAGCTGACCTAGGCTCAGGCCGTTTGGCTGGCGAGTTGCTCTTGCAGGTGATCCAGTGCGCGTTCGCCACTCTCGTCAGCCTGGCTGTGCCAGGCTTTTTCCAGGGCCTGGCAGAGTGACTGCAGGGCATTGAGCAGGGACCAGAACTCGGCGGAGTTGCCGGCCATGACGAAGTGCACGGCCGCTTCACGCAGGGCCTGGGCAAAGGCGGGCAGGTCGCCGGCATCGAGGGGTTGCATCAGCTCGGCGTGCACTGCCGGCGGCAGCGCCGGTGTGCCCTGTTCGGCCATGAACTGCTCGGCACGGGTCAGCAGCAGGTCTGACAGGTGTTCGATCCGGTGCGCGTGCTTGCGGTAGAAGTCCATCGTTTTGCCCTGTTACGGTCCGGCGCTGGGCGCCGGCCTGCGGGGTTCGAGTTATTGGCGGCCTAGTGCCGCTCTGCATCCTGTTGCCGTGGTCGGCATCAAGCTGGATTGTGTGATCTGTGTCGCAAAAAATCCAGCGTTGCGCGGCCTTTATTCGCCCTTCAGTCCTGAACGGCTTCCTGCTGGCGAAACAGCAGGACCTTGAGGGCGCTGTCCGGGTGGATGTCGGCGAACTCCGGCGGGTTGTTCAGTCGCTCGATGAAGCGCAGTCCCGGCGCCTCATGGGCCATGCCGTCGATGAGAAAGTCCGGACCGATGTCCGGGTCGTTGACGCAGGCCAGCACGCTGCCGCCGGGGCTGAGCAGTTCGGGCAGGCGGCGCAGGATCTTCTGGTAATCCTGAGTCAGGGCGAAGCTGCCTTTCTGGAAGGTGGGCGGGTCGATGATGATCAGATCAAAGGGGCCGTCCTTGCGCAGCTTGCCCCAGGACTTGAACAGGTCGTGGCCGAGGAAGCTGACCCGGCTGAGGTCCTGCTGGTTCAGCCGGTGGTTGTCGCGGCCACGGCTGAGGGCTGCGCGGGCCATGTCCAGGTTGACCACCCGGCTGGCGCCGCCGGCCAGTGCTGCGACCGAGAAGGCGCAGGTGTAGGCGAACAGGTTCAGCACGCGGAGCCCGCTGGCATTGGCCTGGACCCACTGACGACCCAGGCGCATGTCGAGGAACAGGCCGCTGTTCTGCTTGCTGCCCAGGTCGAGCAGGTAGCGCAGGCCGTTCTCGGTGATCTGCCAGTGCTCTACTGCCTCACCCAGCAGCCATTCGGCACTGTCCTGCTGGCGGTAGCGGTGCTGCAACAGCAGGGTGTGGGCGCTGCTGGCCTGCCAGACCGGCGTTTGCGTCAGCTCCAGCAGCATCTGCCTGAGCGCGGTCAGATCGGCGCTTTCCGGCTCGCGGAACAGCGCCACCAGAACGATGCCCTGCAGCCAGTCCACCGTGATCTGCTCCAGTCCAGGCCACAGCCTGCCACGGCCGTGGAACAGGCGGCGGGTTTCGCCGGGCGGCGAGGCGAGGGCCTGGCTGAGGTGTTGCTGCAGGGTGGTGTAGGCAGTGCTGGACATGGCGGTCGGGTCGACAGGGTTGGGGCGAGGATTCTACTGGGCGAAGGCACGTTGTGCCTGTTGAAACGGGTAGCGGGACAAGGCCTGGGTGAGTCACGACCGTTCGGCGGGCTTCATCAAATTGTCACGGCTTTGTGGCAGCGCAGTGGCGGGCGTTTGGCCAGACTTGCCGCTTGCCGTCATGCTTCGCTCTGGATGGACTCCCCATGCGCTGGTTACTTCCTATCGTCGCCCTGTTGGGCGCGTCGGTGGCTATTGCCGCCACACCCTGTGATACGCGTGCCCCAACAGCCATGGCTGACCTGGGAGAGGTGCGTCTGGCCTACCAGAGTATCGGCCGCGAGAGCGATCCGGCCCTGCTGCTGGTGATGGGCCTGGGCGGGCAACTGATCGACTGGCCTGACGAGGTGCTGGGCAGCCTGTGTCAGGCCGGCTGGCGGGTGATTCGTTTCGATAACCGTGATGTCGGCCTGTCGCGTCTCAAGGGGGAAGAACCTGACGCCAGTCTCACCTATGCGGCCATCCGCTACCGCCTGGGCCTGCCGGTCGAGGCGCCGTATCACCTGCGCGACATGGCGGTCGATGGCCTGCAGCTGATGGATCAGTTGGGTATCGAGCAGTTTCATCTGCTCGGTGCCAGCATGGGCGGGATGATCGCCCAGCACATGGCTGACCTGGCTCCCGAGCGGGTGCGCAGCCTGACGCTGCTGATGACCAGCAGCAGTGCCCAGGGCCTGCCGGCCCCCCGCGCACAGTTGCTGGAGTTGCTGGCGCGGCGTGAAGCGCCCAACCGCCAGGTGGCACTGGAGCAGCAGGCCGATCTGCTGGCCGCTCTGGGCAGTCCGCAGGTGCCGGATGACCGTGCCGCGCTGCTGCGCCAGGCGGCGCGAAGCTATGACCGCGCGCACTATCCGCAGGGCATCCAGCGCCAGTTGCTGGCCGTGCTGGCCGAGCCCAGCCGGGTCGAGTTGCTCAACCGCCTGCGCGTGCCGACTCTGGTGGTGCACGGTACTGCCGATCCCCTGTTGCCGGTGATGCACGGTGTGCACGTGGCGGCGCATATCCGTGGCAGCGAGCTGGTGCTGATTCCCGGGCTGGCCCATCGCTTTCAGAGCGCCTTCAAGCGCCCCCTGCTGCAGGCCGTGCAGGCACACCTGGCAGCCCAGCAGGTGCAGGCCCCGCAACTGGCCGGGCGGTTGGATGGCGAGGCCGTCTGGGTGCAGTAGATAACTGTCTAGTTGGTCAGGATAGTTACGGATTTGCGACATGCGCTTTAGCCTGGCGGACGCGCTTACCGCCGGTACATGCCGGGCGCCGGGCCTTGCAGTAAGGTGGCGGCCTTCGCCGCCGGCTGCGGTCGCCGGCTCCCTCGCTGTCGTGGTAATTCCTCTATGCATCGCCTCAATCGTTTCGATCTGCTCGCCCTGGGCTTCATGACCTTTGCCCTGTTTCTCGGCGCCGGCAACATCATCTTCCCGCCCAGTGCCGGCATGGCTGCCGGCGAGCAGGTCTGGAGTGCCGCGCTGGGCTTTCTGCTGACCGGCGTCGGCCTGCCGCTGCTTACCGTGGTGGCGCTGGCCCGTGTCGGCGGCGGCCTGGACAAACTCACCGCACCGCTGGGCCGCGGTGCCGGGCTGCTGTTCGCGGTGGTGGTCTATCTCGCCATCGGCCCGCTGTTCGCTACGCCGCGTACCGCGGTGGTGGCCTTCGAGATGGGCATGGCGCCCTTCAGTGGCAACAGCCAGCTTGCTCTGGGGCTCTACAGCCTGGGGTATTTCGCCGTGGCGCTGTTTCTCGCGCTGAATCCGGGTCAGTTGGTCGACCGCATCGGCAAGTGGATCACCCCGGTGCTGCTGGCTGCGCTGCTGGTACTGGGCGGTGCGGCCCTGCTCGCGCCGGCCGGAGCGGTGGGGGAGAGTGCTCAGGCCTACCGTGAGGCGCCGCTGCTGCAGGGCTTCCTGCAGGGCTACCTGACCATGGATACCCTCGGCGCCTTGGTGTTCGGCATCGTCATTGCCACCGCCATCCGTGACCGTGGTGTGCGCAACGAGGCGCTGATCACCCGCTATGCCATTAGTGCCGGGTTGATCGCCGCCGTCGGCCTGTCGCTGGTCTATCTCGCGCTGTTCTACCTCGGCGCCACCAGCCAGGGTATTGCCGGTGACGCGCAGAATGGCGTGCAGATTCTCTCCAGCTATGTGCAGCACACCTTCGGCACGGCCGGCAGCCTGCTGCTGGCGGTGGTCATCACCCTGGCCTGCCTGACCACGGCCGTGGGCCTGCTGACGGCCTGTGGCGAGTTCTTCAGCCAGTTGCTGCCGCTGTCCTACCGCACGGTGGTGATCGCGCTGGCACTGTTCAGCCAGCTGGTGGCCAATCAGGGGCTGACCCAGCTGATCAGCGTGTCGGTGCCGGTGCTGGTCGGTATGTATCCGCTGGCCATCGTGCTGGTCGGCCTGAGCCTGGCGAGCAGCCTGTGGTGTGAGCCGCGCCGGGTGTTCATCCCGGTCATGGCGGTGACGCTGCTGTTCGGTGTGTTCGATGGGCTGGCGGCGGCTGGCCTCAAGTCCTGGGTGCCGGCTGCCATCGGCCAGCTGCCGCAGGCCGGCGACAGTCTCGGTTGGCTGCTGCCGGTGAGCTTGACCCTGCTGGTGGTAGTCGTCTTCGATCGGCTGCGCGGGGCTCCCGGACTGCAAGTGGAGTAGCGCTGCAAGCGCTCTTCATGTTGATAAAACGGCCTCCCGAGTGAGGCCGTTTTTTCGCGCTGGCTTGAACCGGCCCTCCCTCTGGCTGAGGCCGTTTGGCGCATAGGGTCGTGCCGATGGTTTCATAGGCACTCGACTGCCTGCGTGGCCAATAGAAAAAAGCCCCGCTCGGGCGGGGCTGAAGGGGACTTGCTCGGGGGCTGCTGTCAGGCCGCGTGGGCGTCCTGAGGGCTGTGCGGGTGTTGCTGCAGGTAGGCGGCTACCTGGCTCTGCTGGGCCGGGGTGAGGAACAGGCCGAGTTTGCTGCGGCGCCAGAGGATGTCTTCGGCGCTCTGTGCCCATTCCTCCTGACACAGGTAATCGACTTCGCGGGCATACAGGCCGCCGCCCAGGTGTTCGCCCAGATCGCTGAGGTGGCGGACGCCTGCCAGCAGGCGCTCGACTCGGCTGCCGTAGCAGGTGCTCCAGCGCCGCGCGAGGCTTTCGGGCAGCCAGCTGTAGGTCTGGCAGAGGCTGTCGGCCAGTGCCTGCACCGATGTCATCTGTTCGCCGCCCGGCAGTGGTGCGCTGGCCGTCCAGCTGCCGCGCATGCCGGGGAAGAAGGGCGCCAGTTGGGCCAGTGCGGCTTCGGCCAGTTTGCGGTAGGTCGTCAGTTTGCCGCCGAACACCGACAGCAGCGGGGCTTCCCCGGCATTGGCGGCCAGCGCCAGGGTGTAGTCGCGGGTGATGGCCGAAGGTTCGTCGGATTCGTCATCGCACAGCGGACGCACGCCGGCATAGGTGTGCAGGATGTCGCTGCGTTGCAGTTGCTGGCGGAAGTGAGCGTTGCTGATCGCCAGCAGGTAGTCGATTTCCTCGTCGCTGATCTTCACCTCGGCCGGGTTGCCCTGGTATTCGCGGTCGGTGGTGCCGATCAGGGTGAAGCGATCCAGATAGGGAATGGCGAAGACGATGCGGCCATCCTCGTTCTGCAGGATGAACGCCTGCTCACCTTCGAACAGGCGCGGCACGATGATGTGGCTGCCCTGGATCAGGCGGATGCCATAGGGCGAGCTTTGCTTGAGGTCCTCGCGGATGAAGCGTGCCACCCAGGGGCCAGCGGCATTGACCAGCGCGCGGGCGCGGATCGACAGCAGGCTGCCATCGGCCCGTTCCAGATGAATGTGCCACAGGCCCTTGCTGCGCCTCGCGCTGACGCAGCGCGTGCGGGTGTGAATGTGTGCGCCATGCTCGCGGGCGCTCATGGCGTTGAGTACCACTAGACGGGCATCGTCGACCCAGCAGTCGGAGTATTCGAAGCCACGGTTGATCTCGCTTCTGAGCGGGCTGTCGGCGCCGAAGCGCATGCCGCGCGAGCCCGGCAGCTTCTCGCGCTTGCCCAGGTGATCGTAGAGGAACAGGCCGGCGCGGATCATCCAAGCCGGGCGCAGGTGCGGGCGATGCGGCAGGATGAAACGCAGTGGTTTGACGATGTGTGGGGCCTTGGCCAGCAGCACCTCGCGTTCGGCCAGGGCTTCGCGCACCAGGCGGAACTCGTAGTGCTCCAGATAGCGCAGGCCGCCATGGATCAGCTTGCTGCTGGCCGAGGAGGTGTGCTGTGCCAGGTCGTCCTTTTCGCAAAGGAACACCGACAGGCCGCGTCCGGCGGCATCGGCCGCGATGCCCACACCATTGATGCCACCGCCGATCACCGCCAGGTCATAGATTTCGCCCAGAGGGGTGTTGAGGGTGGTCTGGCTGTGCATGGCGGAGTCCTCGTTTCGAAATCGATTTTCGAAATAGCTTATCGAAATCGAACTTTAATGTTCACTTTCGAAAATAGTCTAGGCGAAGCTGCGCTGTCTGACCAGTCATCTGGTCGGATTTTCGGTTGGAGGGGGAAGGGTGGCCTCAGAACCTGTTCAAAGTCTCGCGAGCTAGAGCCAGGCAAGGCGAAATTGGGCGAAGAAGCGCAGTTTACGAGCGGTAAATGAGCATTCTGAGCCCGATTTCAACGCAGCCTGGCCGACGGGCAGCAGACTTTGAACAGGTTCTCAGACGATATCGAGACGGATCTTCTGTTGCTGCAGCTGCTGGGCGATGGCCGCCGGCGGGCATGGTCGGTGAACACGCGGTCGACCAGGCTCAGCGAGCCCAGACGCACTACGGCGTTGCGACCGAACTTGCTAGAGTCGACGGCGAGAAACACCTGACGGGCGTTGTCGATGATGGTCTGCGACACGCGCACTTCCTGGAAGTCGAAGTCGAGCAGGCTGCCGTCCTCGTCGATGCCGCTGATGCCGACCAGGGCGAAGTCGACCTTGAACTGCTGGATGAAATCCACGGCCGCCTGGCCGACCACGCCGCCGTCGCTGCGCACCATGCCACCAGCCACCAGTACTTCGAAGTCATCCTTACCAGCCAGGGTGGCGGCCACGTGCAGGTTGTTGGTGATCACCTTGAGGCCGCGGTGGTTGAGCAGGGCGCGGGCGATGGCTTCGGTGGTGGTGCCGATATTGATGAACAGCGAGGCGTGGTCGGGAATGGCCGCCGCCACTGCTTCGGCGATGCGCTGTTTCTCCTCGCGCATCTGCTCGGCGCGCATGCTGTAGGCGGTATTGCGTGTGCTGCTGCCTTCGCTCGCCGCGCCGCCGTGGGTGCGCCGCACCAGACCGAGTTCAGCCAGCTGGTTGATGTCGCGGCGGATGGTCTGCGGGGTGACGGCAAAGGCCTGGGCCAACTCATCGATACTGGCATAGCCGGTTTCATGGATGCGGTCGAGCAACTGCTGCTGGCGCGGCGCTAGAGTCATGCGGACACTCCTTGAGATGGCGGGAGTATACAGGCTGCCGGGGAGAGTTTTTATGCCTTGCCAGGCATGGCTGCCACCCTGTGGGCCGCCTCTGCGCGGCGTTAAAAACTGCGCCCTGCCGTTTTTTCCGTTAAGGTAGCGCATCTTTTCGTTTGTTTTCGGAAACGAACATGACACCGGCTATCGATCTGCTCAAGAAACAGCGCGCGGAACATCGTGTGCACAGCTATCAACACGATCCCAAGGCCCCTTCCTACGGGCTTGAGGCTGCCGAGAAGCTCGGACTGGAGCCGGCACGGGTGTTCAAGACCCTGCTGGCGGCGACCGAGAAGGGGGAACTGCTGGTGGCCGTGGTGCCGGTGGCCGGCAGCCTCGATCTCAAGGCACTGGCCAGCGCGGCCGGGGCCAAGAAGGCCGAGATGGCCGATCCTCAGGCGGCGCAGCGCAGTACCGGTTACCTGCTCGGCGGCATCAGCCCGCTGGGGCAGAAGAAGCGCCTGCGTACCTTTATCGATCAGTCGGCCGGGCAGTGGCCGAGCATCTATGTCAGTGCCGGCCGGCGCGGCCTGGAGGTCGAGCTGAGCGCCAGCGTGCTGTCTGAGCTGACAGCCGGGCAATTTGCCGAGCTGGCCCGCGGCTAATAACCTTCTTTATCCAACCATCAAGCGCGCCCGCATCCGCACGGGCACGTCGGAGCACAACAATGAGTCAGTACCTTCTCGCCATCGACCAGGGCACCACCAGCAGCCGCGCCATTGTCTTCAGCGCCCAGGGGCTGCCGGTGACCAGCGCCCAGCAGGAGTTCAAACAGTATTTCCCCAAGGATGGCTGGGTCGAGCATGACGGCGAGGAGATCTGGCTGACCACCCTCAAGGTCTGTCGCGAAGCCCTGCAGAACAGCGGTCTGCAGGCGTCGGAAATTGCTGCCATCGGTATCACCAACCAGCGTGAAACCACTCTGGTGTGGGATGCCGCGACTGGTACGCCGATCCATCCGGCCATTGTCTGGCAGGACCGTCGTACTGCCGATTACTGCGCCGGGCTGAAGGACAAGGGCCACGAGGCGGCGGTGGCGGCCAAGACCGGTCTGCTGATCGATCCGTATTTCTCGGCCACCAAGATTCGCTGGATTCTCGACACGGTGCCCGGCGCCCGCGAGCGCGCCGAGCGTGGCGAACTGCGTTTCGGCACGGTGGACAGCTTCCTGCTGTGGCGCCTGACCGACGGCCGCTCGTACAAGACCGATGCCACCAATGCCTCGCGTACCCTGCTGTTCAATATCCACAGCCAGCAGTGGGATCAGGAGCTGCTTGACCTGTTCGAGATTCCGCGCAGCCTGCTGCCGGAGGTGCTCGACTGCGCCGCCGACTTCGGCACCACCTCGGCGGAACTGCTTGGTGCGGCAATTCCGGTGTTGGGCATGGCGGGGGACCAACAGGCCGCGCTGATCGGACAGGCCTGCTTCCAGCCCGGCATGGTCAAGAGCACCTACGGCACCGGTTGCTTCATGATCCAGAACACCGGCACCACTCCGGTGGCCTCGCAGCACCGCCTGCTGACCACGGTCGGCTACCGCCTCAACGGTCAGACCACCTACGCGGTGGAGGGCAGCATCTTCGTGGCGGGCGCGGCGGTGCAGTGGCTGCGCGACGGTATCAAGCTGATCAGCCATGCCCGCGATACCGAGGCACTGGCTGAGGCCACGGGCGATGCCTGCGGTGTCTACCTGGTGCCGGCCTTCACCGGTCTCGGCGCACCCTACTGGGACCCTCGCGCGCGTGGCGCGATCTTCGGCCTGACT
Source organism: Pseudomonas sp. HAR-UPW-AIA-41 (assembly GCF_002304225.1). Classification (GTDB taxonomy): domain Bacteria; phylum Pseudomonadota; class Gammaproteobacteria; order Pseudomonadales; family Pseudomonadaceae; genus Aquipseudomonas. The sequence goes on along the minus strand of NZ_NSLB01000002.1, from coordinate 331,732 downwards.
CGCGACACCGGGATCAAGGAAATCGTTACCGCCGGCCTGCAGTCGGTCTGCTACCAGACCTGCGACCTGCTCGAAGCGATGCGCCAGGACGGCGCGGCCGCGCCCAGCGCGCTGCGGGTGGATGGCGGCATGGTGGTCAATAACTGGGTCATGCAGTTCCTCGCCGATATTCTCGGCGTGCCGGTGGAGCGCCCGGAAGTCACCGAAACCACGGCACTGGGCGTGGCCTACCTGGCTGGCCTGCAGCTGGGGCTATACGCCAGTCTGGATGACATCGCGCGGATGTGGCACCGTGACCGGCGTTTCGAACCGCGCATGGGCGAGGCTCATCGTACCCGCCTCTATGAGGGCTGGCTGGATGCAGTCAAGCGGGTGCGCAGCGAAGGTTGATCACGGCTGAGGGCAGGGAATGCGGAGAGTCAGGCAGGCATGGTTGGGTGTTGCCGCACTGCTGCTGAGCGGGCAGGCGCCGGGGGAAACCCTGGTGATTGCCGGCGACCTCTGGTGCCCGGTCAACTGCGCGCCTGATTCGCCCCGGCCGGGCATCTATGTCGAGCTGGCCCGTGACATCTTTGCCGAGGCCGGCATCAGCGTCGAATACCGTGTGATCAACTGGGCGCGGGCCCTGCATGAAGCGCGGTATGGCTATATCGATGCGGTCATCGGTGCCGCGCGCAGTGATGCACCGGACTTCGTCTTCACTGCTCAGCCGGTCAGCCAGTCACGCAACTGCTTCTACACCGTCCGGGAGAGCCAGTGGCATTTTGATTCCCTGAAGTCCTTGCATACGCAGCGTCTGGCCGTGGTCAACGACTACAGCTACGGCGAGGAGCTGGATGCTTACGTGCAGGCCGAACAGGGCAACCCGCAGCGTCTGCAGGCGTCGGCAGGCCAGCACGCGCTGGCGCTGAACCTGGCCAAACTGCTGGAGGGGCGGGTTGATGTGGTGCTGGAGAACAGCTGGGTGATGCAGGAGTACCTGGCCCGGCGTGGCTACAGCGGCACGGTGCGTCATGCCGGTTGTCAGCAGCCGGATATTCCCATTTACCTGGCGTTCTCTCCGGCCCTGCCGCGCAGTCGCGATTATGTGCAGCTGCTCGATCAGGGGCTGCAGCGTTATCGAGCCGATGGCCGGATGCAAGCTCTGCTCGAGCGCTACGGGGTCAGGGAAGGGCGCTGACCAAGCGACTGGACATCACTCCCTCATAGGCGGTGGTCAGGTCGTTCATCTGCCACAACAGGGTTTCCGTGGTGGTGCTGATGACGGTCGGCACATAGCGCGAGTCGTTGGACAGCTTGAAGCCGGCGCGGGAGAAAGCCCACTGGGCATCGACTTTCTTCAGTGCCTCGGTAATGGCCGGGGTGTTCTCTTCGGCAGTCTGTAGCTGGCCCAGCGCCGTATCGAACTCGGTTACTGCCTGATTGAACTGTTGCTCCAGACCGGCGACGGGGACATGCCAGCTCATGGCCAGGTAAAGCTTGGCAATGCGCTGACTGAGCATGCGTTGCCGGCCGCTGCGGTTCACCAGTTGTGCCGAGCGGCTGCCGGTGTAAGCCTCGATCAGCTTGACCACTTTTTCGCACTGGGCCAGCAGGCGGTCGCTTTGTGCCAGCACTTCGGTCGCGCCTTTTTTGTCCGGGGTTTCCAGCACCAGATTGCGGTACTCGTGCCAGAGATTCTCGACGACCTGCAGTTCGCGGCGAATTTCCTCGCTGGGGGCATATTCGCCGAGTGCCAGGTAGTTGCTTTCGAACTTGGCCAGGCTCTGATCGAGCTGCTGATTGGCCACGTCCGGGCGAACCTGACTGCCAATCATCAGGTAGCTCTTGGCGATGCGCTGGCTGAGCATGCGTTGCATGCCGGACAGGTTCATCGCTTCGGCATCGTTGATTACCGCCCAGCAGGGCAGGCTGCCCAGACTGAGACTGAGGGCAAGCAGGCTGCGTGAGATCAGTTGACGCATGGTGTTCTCCTTGCGGCAACGAGGCTGCCAGGCAACCCCGTGCCTGCTGCTGACACTTAGTAGGTGTACTGCAGTTGCAGCCAGAGCTTGTCGGTGTCGACGTTGGCGACATTGCCGCGCAGCAGTGGCGTGTCGGCGTCGTAGGTGGCGTACTTCACCAGAGCGACCAGACCCGGTACGGCGGGGATGGGGCGGCCGTAGGAAAGGTTGATCTCGTCACCGTAGCTGTCGCTGCCCTGTTCGGCGCTGTAGTCGTGGTACCAGGCCTGGACCTGACCACCCAGCAGGGGCGCGGTGACGCCGACATAGGCGTCCTCGATGCCGTCGGCCGGGGTGGTGAGGAATACGTCAGCCCAGCCCTGGAACAGGTGCTTGGTGGCCAGTGGCGTCTGGAAAGCACGGTTGCCGGCGCCTTCATCACCACCGAGCACCTCGTAGCCGCCCTTGAACACCACGCCCTGCCAGGTGTAACCGAGCTCGGCCAGGTAGTACTCGCTGTCCAGATCCATCGGATTGTCGGCGTAGTCCTGCTGCTGGGCGTATTCGCCGACCAGGCTGAAGGGGCCGATGGCACCGGTGGCGCGCAGGCCATTGGTGCGGCTGGAGAGGCTGCCCAGCGGCGCGGCGGCGGTAGTGGCGATGTTGTCCAGACCCAGCAGGTAGCTGTATCCGGTCAGGGTCAGCTGCGGCGCGCCGCGGCGATCACGCATCAGGATGTACTGGGCATTGAACAGGTGGCTGTGGCCTTCGATATTGGCCGGGTTGGTCTTGTTGTCGAAGCGGTTGTCGTCCGGGCCCCAGATGCTGTTGACGTTGTCGATGTAGCCGTAGGTCAGGGTCATGCCGGTCAGCGGTTTGACCTGGCCGAGCACGCCATCGAATGTCTGCTCGTTCTGGCGCCAGGCCACACCGCCGATGAAGCGCTGGTTGTCCAGCAGGATGCGCTGGCGGCCGGCGACCACGTTGCCTTTCTTGAAGTCATAGCGCATCAGTGCCTGGTTGATCTCGCTGCCGTCCGGGTCGGCGACCACCGAGAAGTCTTTCTGACCATTGCGGGTGCTGTTGTAGGAGGCATCGCCGATGCGGCTGACGTTGTCCGCCTCGACCAGGCCGGAGAGCCCGTACCACTTGCCGCTCTGTACGGTAAGGCGGGTGCGCAGGGTCTGGGCGTTGGCGTTGTTGAGGGCGTTGTCCTGATCGACGTGCTCGTAGCGGTAGCGGGCGTCGACGTTGACCTTGCCGAATTCGACCAGATTGGCCAGCTCTTCGGCGGCCATGGCGCCGCTGCTGAAAGCGCCGCAGACGGCCAGAGAAAGGACGGAGAGAGTGTGAAGACGCATATCGGTATTCCTTGTGCCAAGACGCAAAAAAAAACGCCACGAGCCGCCATCTCTGATCAGAGCGGGCTTCGTGACGTCGTTGTCGGGTTGGCAGACACGCCGTTGTGCTGTCCGGGGCTGGACTAAGCAGAGACTATGCCAGTTACGCTAGTGTCTTGTTTATTAACGAATTGTTGCGGTTTTGCAGTGTCAGGGCAGGTGGCCCGAGGCAGCCATATGCTTTGCCTTTGTGCAGTTGCCTGGCTGTTATGCCCATTTTCGGGTCCGCTGTATGGCAGCTCTCGGGTGTGACTGCGCCATGCTGCATCAGTGAACACTCAGGAGAATCGCCATGCCCCTCGCTTTTCATCAGGTCGACGCGTTCAGTGACCGGCCTTTCGCCGGTAATCCGGCCATGGTCTATCGCCTTGAACAGTGGCTGGATGAGGCGCTGATGCAACGCATCGCTGCCGAGCACAATCTCTCCGAGACGGTTTTCGTGGTGCGCGAGGATGAGCGCTGGCGCATTCGCTGGTTCACGCCCAGTTGCGAAGTGCCGCTGTGCGGTCATGCCACTCTGGCGGCCGCCCATGTGCTGTTCGAGGTGTACGGTGAGCCGACGCCGGTGCTGCAGTTCGACAGTTTGTCCGGGCCGTTGGCGGTTACCCGTCAGGGCGACTGGCTGGAGCTGGATTTCCCGACCCAGGCACCACTGGCGAGGACCGTCGATGCCGAGTTGCAGCAACTGGTCGGGCAGCCGGTACAGGCGGCCTTTACCACCCGCGAGCTGATGGTGGTGCTGGAGTCGGAGGCGGCCGTGCGTGCCTGTCAGCCGGACCTCAACGTTCTGGCGCAGTGGCCGTTTCTCGGGCTGATAGTTACTGCGCCCGGGGAGCAGTATGACTTCGTCTCGCGTTATTTCGCGCCGGCGCTGGGTGTGGACGAGGATCCGGTGACCGGCTCTATCCACTGCAGCCTGATCCCGTACTGGGCCGAGCGTCTGGGCAAAACAGAGCTGGCAGCCTTCCAGTGTTCGAACCGGGGCGGCGAACTGCGCTGCCGTCTGGAGGGCGAGCGGGTGAAGATTGCCGGGCAAGCGCGCCGGGTTGCCAGTGGCGAACTATTGATCTGATCTGGACTGGCTGAGTAGCAGTCGCTCAGGCGTCGCTGCTAAAGCGGCGCACGCCTGATTCGCCCAGAGGCAGGTGCGCGGCCACGCTGCCCTGCGCGGGGAACAGCACCAGGTGGTCGGCCGCCACGCGAATGCCGACTTCTTCGCCGGGCTGATGGTCGGCATGGCTGGGGAAAATGGCTTCCAGCAGTGAACCCGTGGGCAGCTGCAGGCGGTAGAGGGTAGCGGCACCGAGGAAGGTCTTGCCGCTGATGCGCGCCTTGAGCGGGCTGTCTTCGCTGTAGACGATATCGTCCGGGCGCAGCAGAACGTCCACCGCGCTGCCGTTGGCCAGGTTGTAGGCGCGGTTGCCGCGCAGCACGCCCAGTTCGGTCTGCACCGTGTCCGGGCTGAGTACCTGGCCGCGAATGAAGTAACCCTGGCCGATAAAACTGGCCACGAACGGGGTGAGCGGCTCGTGGTACAGGTTGAACGGAGTGTCCCACTGCTGCAGGCGGCCGGCATTGAACACGCCGATATGGTCGCTGACGGCGAAGGCTTCTTCCTGATCGTGGGTCACCAGAATGGCGCTGGTGCCGCGGGCCTTGAGGATCTCGCGAACCTCCTGGCTCAGGCGGCGGCGCAGTTCGCCATCGAGGTTGGAGAAGGGCTCATCCAGCAGCAGAAGCGCCGGTTGCGGGGCCAGGGCGCGGGCCAGAGCCACACGCTGCTGCTGGCCACCGGACAGCTCATGGGGAAAGCGTTTGGCCAGCGCGCCCAGCTTGACCAGATCGAGCAGCTCGGCGGTGATCCGCGCGGCATTTGGATCGCGGTGGATACCGAAGGCGACGTTGTCTTCCACTGACAGGTGGGGGAACAGCGCGTAATCCTGAAACACCATGCCGATGCGGCGTTTCTCCGGAGCCAGGGTAAAACCGGCCCTGGAGATCACTTCGCCATTGAGCTCGATAGAGCCAGCCTGAACGGGTTCGAAGCCGGCAATGGCGCGCAGGGTAGTGGTCTTGCCGCAGCCCGACGGGCCGAGCAGGCAACCGATATCGCCCTGCTTGAGGTGCAGATTGAGTTCCTGCACCACCTTCTGTTCCTGATAGCCGCAGACCAGGTCACGCAGCAGCAACAGCGGGGCAGTCTGATTCATGTTCAGACCCGGTGGGCGTGTTCGACGAGCAGTTCGAGCAGGGCCTTCTGTGCGTGCAGGCGGTTCTCCGCCTGATCCCAGGCCAGCGAGCGCGGGTCGTCCAGCAGGTCGTGGCTGATTTCCTCGCCGCGGTGGGCCGGCAGGCAGTGCAGGAAGATCACCGACGGATCGGCGGAATCCAGCAGCTCACGGGTCACCTGGTAGGGCGCAAAGGCTTTCTGGCGGATGGCCATTTCCTCTTCCTGGCCCATGGAAGCCCAGACGTCGGTGCTGACCAGATGGGCGCCGCGCACGGCTTCCAGCGGGTCGCGGATGATCTGCGCGCGATCACCGGCCAGCGCGAGGAACTCGGCCTTGGGCTCGTAGCCTTCCGGGCAGGCGATATTGAGCTGGAAGTCGAACTGCACGGCGGCTTCCAGATAGGTGTTGCACATGTTGTTGCCATCACCGACCCAGGCCACCGTCTTGCCGGCAATATTGCCGCGCGCCTCGCGGAAGGTCTGCATGTCGGCCAGCAGCTGGCAGGGATGCAGATCGTCCGACAGGCCGTTGATCACCGGCACGGTCGAGTGCGCGGCAAAATCGGTCAGGGTGCTGTGGGCGTAGGTGCGGATCATCACCGCATCGAGCATGCGCGACATGACGATGGCGGTGTCGCTGATCGGCTCGCCACGGCCCAGCTGGGTGTCGCGCGGCGAGAGGAAAATGGCCTGACCGCCGAGCTGGATCATACCGGCCTCGAAGGACAGGCGGGTGCGGGTCGAGGCTTTCTCGAAGATCATGCCCAGCACGCGGTTCTTCAGCGGCTCCAGCAGCACGCCCTTGTTGCGCAGGTCTTTCAGCTCGATGCCGCGGCGGATCAGGGCCACCAGTTCCTGGGGGCTGAAATCCGTCAACGAGAGAAAATGCCTAACACTCATGGTCGTACCTTAACTACTGGAGGGAGCGGCCGGGGGTTCGGTTTTGCGGGGAAAACGGCGGAACCCGCGGCACAAGCCGCGCGGTGGCGACAAACAGGAAGGCCGGAATCTTATAAGGAAATGACGCGGCGGCGCAAATCAGGCACCGGCCGCCCATCGACCGGCCTGATGATGGGGGATTCAGCTGTCACGATAGGCTGGTCAGCAGAGCCAGGGCTTTTTAGATTGGCGGGCATGGACTGACCCGACCGGTCGTCTCGCCTACAAAAATGAGGTTAGCCATGAGCAAGACCCAGCATCACCGTGCCTGCCACCTGTGCGAGGCCATCTGCGGCCTGACCATCGAGACCGCCCCGGATGAGCAGGGCGGCGTGCAGATCCTGTCGATCAAGGGCGATACCCAGGACAGCTTCAGCCGCGGCCATATCTGCCCGAAGGCGGTCGCCCTGCAGGATATCCAGAATGACCCGGACCGCCTGCGCCAGCCCATGCGCCGGATCGGCAGCGAGTGGCAGGCCATCGGCTGGGACGAAGCTTTTGAACTGGTTGCCGAACGCCTGAGTTCGATTCGGGCGGCCCATGGGCAGAACGCCGTGGCGGTGTATCAGGGCAATCCCAGCGTGCACAACTACGGGCTGATGACCCACAGCAACTACTTCCTCGGCTTGCTGAAGACGCGCAACCGCTTCTCGGCCACCTCGGTGGACCAGCTGCCGCATCACCTGACCAGCCTGCAGATGTATGGCCATGGTCTGCTGATTCCGATCCCGGACATCGACCATACCGATTTCATGCTGATCCTCGGCGGCAACCCGCTGGCCTCCAATGGCAGCATCATGACCGTGCCGGACGTGGAGAAGCGCCTCAAGGCCATCCAGAAGCGCGGCGGCAGGCTGGTGGTGGTCGATCCCCGGCGCAGCGAGACGGCGGCCATTGCCGATCAGCACCTTTTCATCCGTCCCGGGCAGGACGCCGCGCTGCTGCTGGGGCTGCTCAATACCCTGCTGGAGGAAAACCTTGGTCGCGCCACTCACCTGCCGGTGGTGGGGCTGGACGAAGTGCGCGCGGCCATCGCGCCGTTCACGGCTGAAGCCATGGCGCTGCGCTGCGGTATCGACGCCAGCGCCATCCGCCAGCTGGCGCGGGAGTTCGCCGCCGCCGACAAGGCGGTCTGTTACGGACGCATGGGCGTGTCCACACAGGCCTTCGGCACCCTGTGCCAGTGGCTGGTGCAGCTGATCAATCTGGTCACCGGCAACCTCGACCGCGAAGGCGGCGTGCTCTGCACCTCGCCGGCGGTGGATCTGGTGGCGGCTACCTCCGGTGGCAGTTTCAACCGTTGGCAGAGCCGCGTGTCCGGCCTGCCGGAGTACGGCGGCGAACTGCCGGTCGCGGCGCTGGCCGAGGAAATGCTCACGCCCGGTGAAGGGCAGGTGCGCGCGCTGGTCACGGTGGCCGGCAACCCGGTGCTGTCCACACCCAATGGCCGGCAGCTGGAGCAGGCGCTGGAGGGGCTGGAGTTCATGGTTTCGGTGGACCTGTACATCAACGAGACCACCCGCTACGCCGACCTGATCCTGCCGCCGACCGCGCCGCTGGAGCATGATCACTACGACACCACCTTCAACGTCTTTGCCGTGCGCAATGTCACCCGCTTCAACGAGGCGGTGCTGCCCAAGCCGGAGGGCGTGCTGCATGACTGGGAAATCTTCATCGGTCTGGCCAAGGCCTTTGCCGCCCGCACCGGTGTGGAACTGAAACCGACCATGGCACCGCAACAGATGATCGACATGGGCCTGCGCTTTGGCCCCTATGGCGACAAGAGCGAGCACAAGCTCAGTCTGGCGGCACTGCGCGATGCCCCTCACGGTATCGATCTCGGCCCGCTCAGGCCCAACCTGGCCGCTCGCCTGAAAACCGCCGACAAGCAGGTGCAGGCCGCTCCGGCGCTGCTGCTGGGCGATCTGTCGCGCTTTGCGGCCCAGCCGCAGCCGGCCGGTGGCGAACTGCTGCTGATCGGCCGTCGCCATGTGCGCAGCAACAACTCCTGGATGCACAACTACCACCGTCTGGTGAAGGGCAAGCCCCGTCACCAGCTGTTGATGCACCCGGACGACCTGGCCGCCCGTGGCCTGGACGATGGTCAGCGGGTGCAGGTGCGCTCGCGGGTTGGCAGCGTGGAAGTGGAGGTGGCCGGCAGTGACGAGGTGATGCGTGGGGTGGTCAGTCTGCCCCATGGCTGGGGGCACAACCGGGCCGGGGTGCGGATGGCCATTGCCAGCGCGCAACCCGGTGCCAGTGCCAACGATCTGACCGACGAGCGCTTTCTGGATGAGCTGTCCGGCAATGCCGCACTCAATGGCGTACCTGTGGAGGTGACCAGCCTGTGAAACACTTCAATCGAGCCGCGCTGTTGACCGTCAGCCTGAGCCTGTTGCCCTTGAGCCTGACGGCGGCGGGTGAGGCCATGAAGGTCGGGGCGGACAGCTTCCGCTGTATCCGTGAGATGACTCCGGTGCGGCATTTCTATGTCGACAACCTGCTGGGCAACCTCGAAGGCACTCTGGCGGCGGCCAATGCACCCAAGGGGGCGATCTACCCGCCGGGCTCGGTGGTGCAGCTGGTGCCCAGTGAGGTCATGGTCAAGCGCGAGGCCGGCTTCAGCCCGGCTACCGGTGACTGGGAGTTCTTCGAGCTGGATGTCAGCGAGAAGGGTTCCACTGTGCGCGCACGGGGTTTTGCCGAGGTCAACAACCGCTTCGGCGGCAACTGCTTTGCCTGCCATGCCCCGGCGCGCCAGCCCTGGGATTTTGTCTGCGAAACGGGGCATGGCTGCGAATCCATCCCGGTGACCCGCAAGATGATCGGCGCCCTGCAACGTTCCGATCCGCGCTGCGGGGAGGAAGTGCTGGAGGAGGGCGACAGCTGGGCGCTGTTCAAGCTCAACACCCTGGTGCTGCTGGGCAAGACCAAGGCGGCCATCACCGGCTGGTTCTAGGAACCTGTCCAGAGTCTGCTGCGCGTCGGTTCTGCTGCGTTAAAAGCAGGTTCGGAATGCTCATTTACCGCTCGTAAACTCGGCTCTGGCTCCTGCTTCGCTCTAACGCCTACATCCCTGTAGGCGTGCGCTTCTCACCTGCTTTCGCCTTGCATGCCTCCAGCTCGCTGGCCTTTGAACCGGTTCCAGGTTGGCAAAGACCAAGCGGCGCGCTCGACTTTCCGGTAAACTGCGGCCACCCAATCGGCCGCAGGCCGGTCTTGCACGGTTCGTATTCAGTCGTCGAGGTGCCCCATGGACATCATTGAAACCATCAAAGATCAGATCGCCAACAACACCATCCTGCTGTACATGAAGGGTTCGCCGAATGCCCCTCAGTGCGGTTTTTCCGCTCGTGCCGCGCAGGCAGTGATGGCCTGTGGCGAGAAGTTCGCCTATGTCGACATCCTGCAGAACCCGGAAATCCGCGCCGAGCTGCCGAAGTACGCCAACTGGCCGACTTTCCCGCAGCTGTGGGTCAAGGGCGAACTGGTCGGCGGCAGCGACATCATCACCGAGATGTTCGAAAAGGGTGAGCTGCAGAGCCTGATCAAGGAAGCCGCCGGCAGCGCCGCCTGATTCCTCTGTGACATGAAAAAGCCCCGCCAAGTGCGGGGCTTTTTCATATGGGGGTACGCTTCAGAGGTCGAAGTCGTAGTCGCTGAGCTGCTTCTGCAGCCGGCGCTCCTCCAGCAGGTTGTCGATGACCCGGCGCTTGGCCAGATTGGTCTTGGCGACCACCGGGGCAGCGGGCGCGACAGTGCTGTCCTCGTCTTCCGCGACGAAGTCGTCTTCCAGGGCGATGTCTTCTGTTTCAGTGCTCATGGCTTCACTCCAACGATCGGGGTGCTGATGGCGCACCTTATAGCGACAAAGTTCTGGAGGGTAAAAAAGATTTTTTCAATCAGTGGCTTGGAAAAATCTATAAGCCATCAATCGTCAGAAGTTTTCGCCTTGAACTCGCACAGGTCCTCGATTCGGCAGCTGCCACACTGCGGCTTGCGTGCCTTGCACACGTAGCGGCCATGCAGAATCAGCCAGTGGTGGGCGTCGAGCAGGTAGTCCTTTGGCACGAACTTGAGCAGCTTCTTCTCCACTTCCAGCACGTTCTTGCCCGGCGCGATGCCGGTACGGTTGCTGACGCGGAAGATGTGCGTGTCCACCGCCATGGCCGGCTGGCGGAAGGCGGTGTTGAGCACCACGTTGGCGGTCTTGCGCCCGACGCCAGGCAGAGCTTCGAGGTCTTCGCGGTTGTCCGGTACCTGGCTGCCGTGTTTTTCGACCAGCAGGCGGCAGGTCTCGATGACGTTCTTCGCCTTGCTCGGGTACAGGCCGATGGTCTTGATGTACTGGCACAGACCGTCGTAGCCCAGGGCGAAGATGGCTTCCGGGGTGTTGGCCACCGGGAACAGCTTGTCGGTGGCCTTGTTAACGCCCACATCGGTGGCCTGGGCCGAGAGAATCACCGCGATCAGCAGCTCGAAGGGCGAGCTGTAGTTCAGCTCGGTCTTCGGCTCGGGGTTGTCCTCGTGCAGGCGGCGGAAGATTTCCAGGCGCTTGGCGGCGTTCATGCTTACTCGATCACCCCGGTCACGCGCACGCGGCGGCTGGTGGCCGGTGCCGGTGCGGCAGCGGTGGCCTTGGCCCTTTCGGCGGCACGTTCGTCGAGCACGTTTTTCAGCGCGATCAAAAGGCCCAGCACAAGGAAGGCGCCCGGCGGCAGAATGGCCAGCAGGAAGCCGGAGTAGTCGCTGAACAGAGTCAGCTGCCAGTGGGCGGCGATCGGGCCGAACAGCAGGTGCATGTTGCCGAGAATGGCGCCGGTGCCGAGCAGCTCGCGCACGGTGCCGATGGCCAGCATCACCAGGCCGAAGCCTGCGCCCATCATCAGGCCGTCAAAACTGGCGTGCAGCACGCTGTTCTTCGCGGCAAAGGCCTCGGCGCGGCCGAGGATGATGCAGTTGGTGGTGATCAGCGGGATGAAGATGCCGAGGATCTGGTACAGCTCGTAGGTGAAGGCCTGCATCAGTAGTTCAATGCAGGTGGTCAGCGCGGCGATGATCATCACGAACACCGGCAGGCGCACGGCGTCGGTGACCTGATTGCGCACCAGTGCCACGGCAGCATTCGAGGCGGCCAGCACCAGCGCGGTGGCGATGCCCATGCCGAGGGCGTTGACCATGGAATTGCTGACCCCGAGCAGGGGGCACAGGCCCAGCAGCTGCACCAGTCCCGGGTTGTTCTTCCACAGGCCGTTGACGGCGATCTCGCGATAACTAGCCATGGCTGTTCTCCTGCACGGCCAGCAACTCGGCCTTGTGCGCATCGAAGTATTGCAGCGCCTTGTGCACCGCCTTGACCACCGCACGCGGGGTGATGGTGGCGCCGGCGAACTGGTCGAACTGACCGCCATCCTTCTTCACCGCCCAGCCCGACTCGTCGGGACTGGTCAGCGAGCGGCCTTCGAAGCTGCGAATCCACGGGCTCTTGGCCAGTTCGATCTTGTCGCCCAGGCCGGGGGTTTCCTTGTGGCCGATGACCCGCACGCCAGCCAGACGGCCGTCGGCCAGCACGCCCACCAGCAACACGATGCTGCCGCTGTAGCCATCCGGCGCGGTGGCCTGAAGGATGATGCCGCTGGCCTGGCCCTTGAGGGTGGCCAGATAGGCCGGGGTGGCGGTCTTGTTGCCGAGCAGTGGATCGAACACCTCGCGCGGATGGTCGAGCAGGTGGTTGTCGTAGCTGCCGGCGGGCAGGATTTCGCCAAGCGCGCGGGCCTTGGCCTCGCGTTCGGCGGCAGCAATGCGCTCGGCCGTGCCGAACTGGGTGATGGCGACCAGGCCGACCGTGAGTACGGCAAACAGCCCGAGGACCAGGCTGTTGTTCAGCATCGAACGGGAGATATCCGGCAGGGCCATGTCATTCCCCCAGCTTGAAGCCGCGCTCGGCCTTGCGGTGGCCGTAGGTGCGCGGGCGGGTGTAGTAGTCGATGGTCGGTGCGGCGAGGTTCATCAGCAGCACGGCAAAGGCCACGCCATCCGGATAACCGCCCCAGGTGCGGATCAGGTACACCAGAATGCCGACACCGGCGCCGAAGATCACGCGGCCAAGGTTGCTGGTGGCGCCGGACACCGGGTCGGTGACGATGAAGAAGGCGCCGAGCATGGTGGCCCCGGTCAGCAGGTGGAACAGCGGCGAGCCGTTGGAGTCCGAGCCTGAGCCGTTCCAGAAGATCAGGCTCATGACGAACAGGGCGCCGAGCATGCCCAGCGGCGCGTGCCAGCTGATGATCTTCTTGTGGATCAGGAACAGGCCGCCAAGGAGAAACGCGAGATTGACCCACTCCACGGCCTTGCCGCCAAACTGACCAAAGGCCGGGTTTTGCGCCCACAGCTCGTCCATGGTCAGGCTCTTGTTGAGCTTGAGGCTGTCCAGTGCTGTGGCCTGGCTCCAGCCGTCCGGCAGGCTGGCCAGACCGAAGATGTGCTGCAGGCCTTCCCATGCGCCCACGCTGTGGGGCGCTGGCCAGCTGGTCATGGGGATGGGGAAGGAGATCAGCACCACTACATAGCCGAGCATGGCCGGGTTGAAGGGGTTCTGTCCGAGGCCGCCATAGAGCTGCTTGCCGAAGACGATGGCAAAGCCGACGGCCACCAGAGTCAGCCACCAGGGTGCATAGGGCGGCAATGCCAGGGCCAGCAGCACAGCGGTGACCAGGGCGCTGCCGTCCTTGAGGAAAAACGCCAGCGGGCGGCGGCGTACTGCCAGAATGGCAGCTTCTACTGCCACTGCGACCAGACTGGCCCAGACCAGATTGACCAGCGTGCCGATGCCGAACAGCCAGGTGAGGGCCAAGGCGCCAGGGGCGCAGGCCGCCGCCACCAGCAGCATGACGCGCTGGGTGCGGTTGTTGCCCTTGGCGTGGGGCGATGTGATGCGGGGCAGGGCCATGGAGTCTCCGGAATTCAACCTTGATGGGCGGCCAGGGCCTGTTCGGCGGCCGCCAGTCGGGTACGCGCGGCGTCCAGCGCCTCGCTGCTGGCGGCGTCATCGCGCTCCAGCTTGCGCAGATCGGCACGGGCGAAGGCAACCTCGGTCTTCAGTGCACGCAGGGCATCGTCGACGCCCGATTTGTTGTGGCGCTGCAGCTCAGGTGCCGGTTTGCCGGAAGCCTCCTCGGCAGCGTGCAGGGCCTGTTCGGCCTCCGCCAGGGCGCTGCGCAGGGTGGCGAGGCTGGCTTCGTCGGCCCCGGCCTTTTCCGCTTTCTTCAGCTCGGCGCGCTTCATCGCCAGTTCGATCTTGGCCTTCTTCAGGGCTTCCTCGCCTGGAGAATTGGCGGGGGCGGCGGGTGCGCTGGCGGCAGTGCTTTCAGCAGCGGCCAGAGCCTGCTCGGCCTGACTCAGTTGCTGGCGCAGGGCAACCAGTTCGCTCTGCTGCTCGGCCGTCGGGGCCTCGATCTTTTCCAGTTTGCGGATCTGCGCCCTGAGCATGGCCGCTTCGATCTTGGCCTTCTTCAGTGCTTCGTCGCCGGCGGGTTTGGCGGGAGCAGCTGGCGCGCTGGCTTCGGCGCTGGCCAGAGCCTGCTCGGCCTGAGTGAGCTGCTGACGCAGAGTGTCCAGCTCGCTCTGCTGTTCGGTCGTCGGCGCTTCGATCTTTTCCAGCTTGCGGATCTGCGCCTTCAACATGGCGGCTTCGATCTTGGCCTTCTTCAGCGCCTCGTCGGCGGCCGGCTGTGCGGACGTAGGCACTGGCGCAGGCGGGGCAGCCGCGAGTGCTTCCTGCAGGGCCTGCTGGGCGGCATCGGCGGCGGTGCGCAACGACGCGACCTGTGCCTGCAGTTCAGTGGTGTCGTGGGTGGCGAGCTGCTTCTCGGCCTTCTTCAGGGCGACCTGCGCCATGCTGGCTTCGATCTTCAGGCGCTTGATCTGCTCATCGGCGGCCGAGGGCGCGGCAGTCGCAGTGGCGGCTTCGGCCTGGGCGCCTTGGCTTTGGCGGCACGCTCGGCACGGGCGATGCGCTCGGCTTCCTTCTGCTCTTCGGCGCGGCGCAGACGCTCCTGGCGCCATTCGAAACGCTGCTTGGAGTGTTCGGCCTTCTGCTGCTTCTGTTCCAGTTCGCGAATCTCGGCCTTGGCCGCGCGGTAGTACTGCACCAGCGGAATGCTCGACGGGCAGACATAGGCACAGGCGCCGCACTCGATGCAGTCGAACAGGTTGTGCGCCTTGAGCTGGTCGTGTTGCTGGCCGAGGGCAAAGAAGTGCAGCTGTTGCGGTAGCAGGCTGGCCGGGCAGGCCTCGGCGCACTCGCCACAGCGGATGCAGGCCATGGCGGGCGGCGGTGTCGGCAGTTCCTGACGGGTCGAGGCCAAGAGGCAGTTGCTGGTCTTGATCAGCGGCACATCCAGCGAGGGCAGGGTGAAGCCCATCATCGGCCCGCCCATGATCAGACGGTTGAGTTTGCGCTCATCCAGGCCGGCAAAGGCAAGCAGTTCGCCCACCGGGGTGCCGATCAGCGCGCGCACGTTGCCGGGGCGTGCCAGCGCTTCGCCGGTGAGGGTGGTGATGCGCTCGATCAGCGGTTTGCCGTGCACCACTGCGTCATGGATGGCCACACAGGTGCCGACGTTCTGGCAGACGATGCCGATATCGGCCGGCAGGCCACCGCTGGGGACTTCCCGGCCGGTGAGGATCTGGATCAGCTGCTTCTCGCCACCGGACGGGTACTTGGTCGGGAACACCTTGAGTGTGTAGCTGCGCTCGGTCAGCGCGGCGCGCACGGCAGCGATGGCCTCGGGCTTGTTGTCCTCGATGCCGATCAGCACTTCATCGGGCTGGATCAGCTGCACCAGAATGTCGATGCCGGAAACCAGCTCGGCGGCGTACTCGCGCATCAGCAGGTCATCGGCGGTGATGTAGGGCTCGCACTCAGTGCCGTTGATCACCAGGGTATGAATTTTCTGGGCGGCACGGGCCTTGAGTTTGACGGCGGTGGGGAAACCGGCGCCGCCAAGACCGTTGATACCGGCATCGCGGATTTTCGCCAGCAACGCCTCACTGTCCAGCTGGCGGTAGTCCGGGCAGGGCGCCAGCTCGCCCCACTCATCCTGGCCATCGCTGTCGATCACGATGGCCGGCGCCGGCAGGCCGGAAACATGCGGGTAGGGCTGCGGGCCGATAAAGCTGACGAGTCCGGACGTTGGCGCATGCACGGCGACGCTGACAAAGCCATTGGCCTTGGCGATCAACTGGCCCTTGAGTACGCGGTCACCCACCGCCACGCAGGGTTCGGCCGCCGCACCGATGTGCTGGTTGAGCGGTACGATCAACTGGCGGGGCAGTGGAGCCTGTTGAATGGGCGAGCCGTTGGAGAGTGTCTTGCACTCGGCCGGGTGGATGCCGCCGGGGATGTCCCAGATCTGTTGGGCGTGGTCGATCAGGGCTGTCATGCCGCGTGCTCCCGGTCGGTTGCGATCAGTTGGCTGGCCGGTACGGGCAGGTCCCATTTCCAGCCCTGCAGCGTGCTGCCAACCGGAATCATGTCGATACAGTCGACCGGGCAGGGCTCCACGCAGAGGTCACAGCCGGTGCACTCGCTGGCGATCACCGTGTGCATCTGCTTGGCGGCGCCGACGATGGCGTCAACCGGGCAGGCCTGGATGCACTTGGTGCAGCCGATGCATTCGGCTTCACGGATGAAGGCGACCATCTGCGGCTTCTCGCCGCCCTCGGCGTCCAGCGGTTCGGCCTCCACATCGAGCAGATCGGCGAGCGCCTGGATGGTGGCCTCGCCACCGGGTGGGCACTTGTTGATCTTGTCGCCGGCTGCGATGGCCTCGGCGTAGGGCTTGCAGCCCGGATAGCCGCACTGGCCGCACTGGGTCTGTGGCAGCAGGGCGTTGATCTGTTCGGCGATGGGATCGCCCTCGACCTTGAAGCGCACTGCCGCGAAACCGAGGATGGCGCCGCAGATCAGACACAGCGCGAGGATGGCCAGTACCGCAATCAGCACCAGACTCATAGTTTGATCAACCCGGCAAAGCCCATGAACGCCAGCGACATCAGCCCGGCGGTAATCATGCCGATGGCCGCGCCCTGGAACGGCTTGGGTACATCGGCAATGGCAATGCGCTCACGCATGGCGGCGAACAGCACCAGTACCAGGGAGAAGCCCAGGCCCGCGGCAAAGCCGTTGACGCTGGCACTGAGGAAGGTGAATTCGGCCTTGTTGGCATTGAGCAGCGCCACGCCGAGGACGATGCAGTTGGTGGTGATCAGCGGCAGGAAAATGCCCAGAACGCGGTAGAGCAGGGGGCTGCTCTTCTTCACCACCATTTCGGTGAACTGCACCACCACGGCGATCACCAGAATGAAGCTGATGGTGCGCAGGTACTCGATGTTCAGCGGTTCGAGGATGTACTCCTGCACCAGATAGCTGCACATGGCGGCCAGGGTGAGGACGAATGTGGTCGCCAGCGCGAGGCCGATGGCCGTCTCGATCTTCTTCGATACGCCCATGAACGGGCACAGACCGAGGAACTGCACCAGCACGAAGTTGTTGACCAGGATGGCGCTAACCATGATCAGGGCGAGTTCGGTCATCGATAACACCGTGTGCGCTGGCCGGGGCCGGGGAAATGGGGGCGCTTATTATCGTGAAGCGCCAAGACGCAAACAAGCCGGCAATTGCCGGCTTGTTTGCGTGGTTAAGGCTAGCTCAGCCTGGCGGGTTACTTGACCCGCTGCCCCGGCTTGGCGCCGCTGTCCGGGCTGAGCAGGTAGATTTCGCTGCCGCCTGGGCCTGCGGCCAGGACCATGCCTTCGCTGATGCCGAACTTCATCTTGCGCGGGGCCAGGTTGGCCACGTACAGGGTCAGGCGGCCTTCCAGTTCGCTCGGGTTCGGGTAGGCGCTCTTGATGCCGCTGAACACGTTGCGCTTGGCGTCGCCGATATCCAGAGTCAGGCGCAGCAGCTTGTCTGCGCCCTCGACAAACTCGCACTTCTCGATCAGCGCGATGCGCAGGTCAACGGCGGCAAAGGCGTCGAAGTTGATCTCGGCGGCCAGCGGGTCCTTGGTCAGTTCGCCATTGCCGGCGGCAGCCGGTGCGGCGTTCTCGGCGGCGAGGTCTTCCTTGGAGGCTTCGATCATGGCGTCGATTTTTGCCGGCTCGATGCGGGTCAGCAGCGGGTTGAACGGATTCAGCTGGTGGTTGGCCAGCGGCGTGGTCAGGTCGGCCCAGCTTAGCGGCGCAACATTCAGGAAGGCCTCGGCATCGGCGGCCAGCTTGGGCAGCACGGGTTTGAGCATGATCACCAGCTGGCGGAACAGGTTGACGCCCAGGGCGCAGATTTCCTGCACTTCGGCCTGCTTTCCTTCCACCTTGTTCAGCGACCACGGCGCCTTGTCGGCGATCCAGGCATTGGCGCGGTCGGCCAGGGCCATGATTTCGCGCATGGCGCGGGCAAAGTCGCGGGCCTCGTAGGCGTCGGCAATGCTCGGTGCGGCAGTCTGGAAGGCGTCCCACAGTTCCGGCTCGGGATTGGCGCTGACCAGTACGCCGTTATTGCCCTTGTGGATAAAGCCGGCGCAGCGGCTGGCAATGTTGACCACCTTGCCGACCAGGTCGGCATTGACCTTCTGCACGAAATCCTCGAGGTTGAGGTCGAGGTCATCGACGCTGCGGCCCAGTTTGCTGGCGTAGTAGTAGCGCAGGTATTCCGGGTTCAGGTGATCCAGGTAGGTGCGCGCCTTGATGAAGGTGCCGCGCGACTTGGACATCTTCTGGCCGTTGACGGTCAGGTAGCCGTGCACGTTGACCGCGGTGGGCTTGCGGTAGCCGGCGCCTTCGAGCATGGCCGGCCAGAACAGGGCGTGGAAGTTGACGATGTCCTTGCCGATGAAGTGGTACAGCTCGGCGGTGGAGTCCTTGCCCCAGTAGGCGTCGAAATCCAGCTCCGGGCGCTTGGCGCAGAGGTTCTTGAAGCTGGCCATGTAGCCGACCGGCGCGTCCAGCCAGACGTAGAAGTACTTGCCCGGCTCATCGGGGATCTCGAAGCCGAAGTAGGGCGCGTCGCGGGAGATGTCCCACTCCTGCAGGCCGCCGTCCAGCCATTCGGCAATCTTGTTGGCCACGGCGTCCTGCAGGGTGCCGCTGCGTGTCCAGCTTTTCAGCATGGCTTCGAAATCGGGCAGCTTGAAGAAGAAGTGCTTGGATTCCTTGAGCACCGGCACGGCGCCGGAAATGGCCGAGCGCGGGTTTTTCAGGTCGGTCGGGGCGTAGGTGGCACCACACTTCTCGCAGTTGTCGCCGTACTGGTCCTCGGCCGCGCACTTGGGGCAGGTGCCCTTGATGAAGCGGTCGGCGAGGAACATGCCCTTCTCGGGGTCGAAGTACTGGGTTACCGAACGGGTGGCGATGTGGCCCTTGTCGCGCAGCGCCAGATAGATGCCGCAGGCCAGTTCGCGGTTTTCCTCGGCATGGGTCGAGTGGTAGTTGTCGAAGTCGACCAGGAAGTCGGCGAAGTCGGCACTGTGCTCGGCCTGTACGTTGGCGATCAGCTGTTCCGGGGTGATGCCTTCCTTCTCGGCGCGCAGCATGATGGCCGAGCCGTGGGCGTCGTCGGCGCAGACGTAGGTGCACTGGTTGCCGCGCAGTTTCTGGAAACGCACCCACATGTCGGTCTGGATGTACTCGAGCATATGGCCCAGGTGAATGGAGCCATTGGCGTAGGGCAGGGCGCTGGTGACGAGAATCTTGCGGGCTTCGGACATGATGATCGGCTGCACTGGTGACACGGGAAAGGTCGGCAACTATATAGGCGCGGCGCATTTTTTTCATCCGCAGCGGCGCTTGGTCACGCCGCCACGGCCGGGTGTGGGCATGCAGGCCGGGCGCTGCTCGGGTAAGATGCCCGCCTGTTTTGCTCGGTCTTTTCTGGAGTTGCCATGAGCGCTGTTAACCGCCAGCTGGTTGAAACCGTCCTGCGTCAGTTCACCGATCCGCACCTGAACCTCGATCCGGTGAGTGCCGGCTGTGTGCGCGAGATCGATATTCAGGGTGGCAAGGTCAGCGTGCGTCTGGAACTGGGCTATGCCTGCGGCCTGTTCAAGAGCGGCTGGGCGCAGATGCTGCAGATGGCGCTGGAGAACCACGAGGGTATCGACTCGGCCAGTGTGCAGGTGGATGTGCGCATCGAACCGCACAAGGCGCAGGAGCAGGTGCCGGCGCTGGCCAACGTGAAGAACATCATTGCCGTGGCTTCGGGCAAGGGCGGGGTCGGCAAGTCCACCACCGCCGCCAACCTGGCACTTGCGCTGGCCCGCGAGGGCGCGCGGGTGGGCATTCTCGATGCCGATATCTATGGCCCCAGTCAGGGCATCATGTTCGGTATCGCCGAGGGCACGCGGCCGGCAATCAAGGACCAGAAGTGGTTTGTGCCCATCACCGCGCACGGCGTGCAGGTGATGTCGATGGCTTTTCTCACCGACGACAACACGCCGGTGGTCTGGCGCGGGCCGATGGTCTCCGGGGCGCTGATCCAGCTGATTACCCAGACCGCCTGGGACAACCTCGATTATCTGGTGATCGATATGCCGCCGGGTACCGGCGATATCCACCTGACCCTGGCGCAGAAGGTGCCGGTGGCCGGCAGCGTGATCGTCACCACGCCGCAGGATCTGGCCCTGCTTGATGCGCGCAAGGGCGTGGAGATGTTCCGCAAGGTCAATATCCCGGTGCTGGGCGTGGTGGAGAACATGGCCGTGCATATCTGCAGCAACTGCGGCCATGCCGAGCACCTGTTCGGCGAGGGCGGGGGCGAGAAGCTGGCGGCGCAGTACGGCGTCGACCTGCTGGCCTCGCTGCCGCTGTCGATGGCCATTCGCCTGCAGGCCGATGACGGCAAGCCGACCACGGTGGCCGACCCGGAAAGTCAGATCGCCATGATCTATCAGGAAATGGCGCGCTGCGTCGGTGCGCGTATCAGCCAGAGCGGTCTGGGTGCCGCCGCAATGCCGTCGATCGTGATCAGCGACGACTGATCACCGTCTGTCCGACAGGTCAGCTTGTGTGCGGCAAGCTGGCCGGATATTGCTCTGGGTCAGTTTTTCGCGAGATCGTTGTTGATAATCTCTCGCGTCTTTCTCGCTGTACCCCCGCAGCAGTACCCGGCGTGTAGTTGGCCTTTTCCGCATGAACCTTATCCCCCAGGCGTTGACCCCGTCCCTGTGCGACGAAGACTTGTCCGAGTCCGAGCAGCAGGAAATCCTGCACCTGCAGCAGGAAATCCTGGCTGCAGTGGCGCAGAACCTCGATCACCTGGCGGTCATCCGTCAGGTCTGTCTGCTGGAGGAGCAGTTGCTGCCCGATGCCGTGGCCAGCGTGATGCTGCTGGACGAGCAGAAACTGCTGCAGCTGTATGTGGCGCCGAGCATTCCGGCCGCGGCGGCGGTGCGCCTGAGCAATCTGCGCCCGGGTCCGCACGCCGGTTCCTGTGGCAACGCGGTGTACCGTGGGGAGGCAGTGTTCGTCAGCAACACCCACAGCGATCCGCGCTGGCAGGAGCTTCGTCCGCTGGCGCTGGATTACGGCCTCATGGCCTGCTGGTCGATGCCGATCCGCGGTGCCGGCCAGCAGGTTCTTGGCACCTTTGCCCTGTCCAGCTTCGTCGGGCGCGAACCCGGCGCTTTCCACCGCAAGATTCTGGAGATCGGTGCCTCGATCATCGGCATCGTCCTGGAGCGTCAGCGCCAGGAGCAGACCCTGAGCCTGCTGGGCAAGGTATTCGAGAGCAGCAATCAGGCGATCATGCTGACCGACAGTCAGGCCGGCATTCTTGAGGTCAACCGCGCCTTCAGTGACATGACCGGCTACAGCGCCGCCGAGGTCAAGGGGCGGCGGCCGAGCCTGTTGTCCTCCGGCCGGCATGACCGGACCTTCTACCAGAACATGTGGCGCAGCCTGCAGGAGCGTGGCTACTGGCAGGGCGAGGTGTGGAACCGGCGCAAGAACGGCGAGGTGTACCCGGAGTGGCTGAGCATCACGGCGATTCGCGAGGCCGGGCAGATCACCAACTATGTGAGTTTTTTCTTCGATATTTCCGAGCAGAAGGCGACTCAGGCACGGCTGGAATTTCTTACCTGTCATGACCCGCTGACCGAGCTGCCCAATCGCCTGATCGTTCAGGAGCAGCTCAGTCAGGCCATGGTCAGTTCGGCACGGCGTCAGCTGCAGGCCGCCTTGCTCTATCTGGATCTGGACGATTTTCGCAGCATCAATGCCTCGCTAGGTCAGGCGGTGGGTGATCAGCTTCTGCGTGCGGTGGCCGAGCGCCTGCGCCAGTTGCTGGGGGAGCAGTGCCCGCTGGGCCGTCTGGACTCCGATGAATTTGCGATTGTTCTGGCCGGCGTAAAGGATCTGGATCAGCCGGCCGAACTGGCCGAGCAGATCATTCAGGCTTTTCTCAAGCCCTTCGTCATCGCCGGGCATGAGCTGATTTGTACCCTGTCCATCGGCATTGCCCTTTATCCCGAGGATGGCGAGGACAGTGACAGCCTGCTGAAGAAGGCTGACAGTGCTATGAGCCATGCCAAGCAGGACGGGCGCAATACCTTCCGCTTCTACAGCGAATCGATGAACCGCGATGCGGCGGCGCATCTGCAGTTGCGCACCGGCTTGCGCCGGGCGCTGGTGCAGAACGAGCTGTTCCTCGAGTATCAGCCTCAGGTCGAGCTGATGAGCGGGCGGGTGATCGGTGCCGAGGCGCTGGTGCGCTGGCAGCATCCGCAGCTCGGCCGCATTGCGCCGGCCGACTTCATCGGTGTGGCCGAGCAGAGCGGACTGATCGTGCCGCTGGGTGAGTGGGTGCTGCAGCAGGCCTGCGCCCAGGCCGCGGCCTGGCAGCGCGCCGGTCAGCCTCTGGTGGTGGCGGTGAACCTGTCCGGGGTGCAATTCAAGCGCGGCGATCTGGTCGACTGCGTGGCGGCTGCACTGCTCGAACATGGGCTGGATCCGGCTCTGCTGGAGCTGGAGCTGACCGAGACCATCCTGATCGAGGGGACCGAGCATGTGCTGGACAACCTGCAGCGCCTCAAGGCGCTGGGCGTTCAGCTGTCGATCGATGATTTCGGTACGGGTTATTCCAGTCTGGCCTACCTCAGTCGTCTGCCGGTGGACAAGCTGAAGATCGACCAGTCCTTTGTGCGCAGCCTGCGTGAGGTGCCGGCCAACGCCACCATCGTGCGTATGGTGGTGCAGATGGCCCGCAGCCTGGGTATCCGCTCGATTGCCGAGGGCGTCGAGGATGCCAAGGCCCGCGACTTCCTGCTGGCCAACCAGTGCGACGAGGCACAGGGCTACTGGTTCAGCCGGCCGCTGCCGGCTGAGACACTGACCCAGTTGCTGCAACGGGCCGGTCACCAACTGCCGCTGCTCTGTTGAACGGGCATCTGCCCTGCGCTGGTGCTTGGCTGCGCATGGGGGCAGCCGGTAAGATGCGCGCTCAGTTTTTCACCACACCTTGAGTCAGGACGCCCGTCATGAGCATCAAATCGGACAAGTGGATTCGCCGCATGGCGCAGGAACACGGGATGATCGAGCCCTTCGTCGAGCGTCAGGTGCGCACCGAGGGCAGCGAGCGCCTGATCTCCTACGGGGTTTCCAGCTACGGCTACGACGTGCGCTGCGCCGACGAGTTCAAGGTGTTCACCAACATTCACTCGGCCACCGTCGACCCGAAGAACTTCGATGAGAAGAGCTTTGTCGATGTCAAAGGCCCGGTGTGCATCATTCCGCCAAACTCCTTTGCGCTGGCCCGTACCGTCGAGTACTTCCGCATCCCGCGCGATGTGCTGACTATCTGCCTGGGCAAGAGCACCTACGCGCGCTGCGGCATCATCGTCAACGTCACCCCGCTGGAGCCGGAGTGGGAAGGTCACGTGACCCTGGAGTTCTCCAATACCACGACGCTGCCGGCGAAGATCTACGCCAACGAGGGTGTGGCGCAGATGCTGTTCCTGCAGTCGGATGAAGCCTGCGAGACGTCCTATGCCGACCGTGGCGGCAAGTACCAGGGCCAGACCGGCGTTACCCTGCCGAAGACCTGATACACAGGCATCGCGAAAAAGCCGGGCAATGCCCGGCTTTTAAATGCCCTGCAAGAAAGTGCGCGAAGGCTGTCAGTCGCCCTGGCGTTGCTCCAAACGCTGAGCGGCGGTGTTGCGCTTGAGCACATCCATCACCGCCGCGGTCATCACTGCGGTGGAGACGCCGAACATGAGGATGCCGTTGGCGGCCTCCAGCGGGCCGAGCAGGCGCCACTCGGGTGAGAGCACCACATCGCCGTAGCCCAGCGTGGCGAAGGTCACCCCGGAGAAATACAGGGCCGCGCTGGCGCTGTCGAATTCGCCGAGCAGGCGGAAAAGGGCGGCCCACAAGGCCATCTGCAGGAAGTTGCTCAGCAGCATGGTCAGCATCACCATCGACAGCAGCAGGCTGCTGCGCAGGAACCCGCTGGGCCCGGTGTGGGTGCGGTTGTAGCGCAGGTAGAAGTTCATGCACAGAGTGGCAAAGCCCGCCTGCAGGGCCAGGCAGATCAGCATCACCGGCAGTCCGACCAGGAGTTCGGTAAGCATGGGGTTCTCTCAGATGCTCAGGCGCCGCTTGCGGCGCTGGTTGTCGAAAAGCTGGACCATCAGCGTGGCATACAGGGCCACGGCAATGAACAGGCCCATGCGGATGGCGAAGGCGCCGTAGACATCCTTGCCGTTGGCGCTGTCCTGCACCGACTGGCCGAGCAGCAGAATCAGGGTGGACAGGCTGTTGAGCCAGAACTTCGGGCTCAGCCGGGTGCGGCTCAGGGCATAGAGTTTGCGCCCGACCAGCAGGATGAACAGCAGCATCCACAGGGCAAACATCCACAGGTGCGGGAAAATGCTCAGCAGGCCCCAGAACAGAATGGCCAGCAGGCCGGCCAGCAGGGTGGAGCCGAGCAGTTCCCACCCGGCCTGGCGGGCATCGCTGGCGCAGGTCTGCTGGCCCAGATTGACCGCCTGCATGATCAGCGGCATGAAGCGACTGGGGTCGATCAGGGCGAGCAGGTAGGCCGGCATGACGACCAGTGTGGCGCGCAGGGCAATCCAGCCGTGCTCGGCTTCTGGTGTTGGCGCTGGCGGGGGCGGTTCGCTCAGGCCAGCAGGTTCGGGGAACAGCCAGTGACTGAGCAGTGTGGTCAGGGTGGCCAGCAGAAGGCCTTTGGCCAGCGCTTCGATGACGGTCATGCTCAGACTGAAGGAGGTGGTGCCAGCTGCTGTGATCATGGTCAGGCCAATCACCAGAAAGGTACTGAGCAGGGCATTGCCACCACGCAGTTGAAAGGCAAAGCAGGCACTCAGACACAGGCCGACCAGCAGCACGCCGGCCAGGGCCGCATGCTGCAACAATGGAATCAGCAACAGGCTGGCGCCGGTGGTCAGCGTGATCAGTGCCGGCAGGGCCAGTGCTGCAACGGGAGGCAGCGCCTGATTACGCATGGCCAGCAGAAACAGCGTCAGCATCGGCGCAATGAAGGGCACGGGCAGGGCCAGGCCGAAACTGGCCACCAGCGCCAGCGTGGTGCCGGTGGCCAGGCGCAGCAGGCGCCGGGGGCGAGGGTCGCCGTGGCTGCTCATCGCCGGGCTAGTAGGCGAACGACAGCCAGCTCATCAGCCGGAGGAACAGGCGGCCGAGCGGGTTGAGGGGGTTGCCTTCGGTGGGGAAGGCCATCACCTCGGCCTGGCCACCGACACGCAGTCCTGCCATGGGTGGCAACTCGCCGGGTGCGAATTCGACGATTACCGGAAAACGCTGGGCGGCCCGCAGCCAGTCGCGGCTGTTTTCCACCGTGGGCAGGCTGCCGGGTGCGGTACTCTGGCCGACACTGACGCCGTAGCCGATGCTGCGGATGCGCCCGCTGAATACCTGACCCGGCAGGGCATCGAGGACGATGCTCACTGGCGAGCCAGTCTTTAAATGGCCGAGGTTGTTCTCCGTCATCTCGGCGCTGATCCACACATCATTCAGGCCAATCAGGGTCATGACCGGGCTGCCGGCGGCGGCGAACTGGCCCACTTCCGTGCGCAGGTCGGTAATCAGACCGCCGGAGCGGGCGCGCACCTGGCTGTTGCTCAAGTCCAGTTCGGCCTTGACCAGCGCAGCGGCGGCGCTTTGCAGGCGGGCGTTGTCTTCGCCGCTGCCGCCTTCCTGCTCGCGTGCACGCTGCACCTCGGCCCGGGCGGCGGCAACTCTGCTCACCGCTTCGCTGAAGGTGGCGCGGGAGACTTCCAGGCGGCGCAGGGAAATGGTGCCACTGTCCTCGCGGTACAGGCGTTCGAGACGGTCGCGGTCCTGACGGGCCTTGAGTTCGTTGGCTTCGGCAGCCTGCAGGGCGCCGATGGCCGAGTCGATACCGGCGGTGTTGGCGCCGATCTGCCGGCGCATGGCCTCGAGGTCGGCACGGGCGCGGTCGGCGGCGATCTGGTAGTTGCTGCGGTCGATCTCGAACAGCAACTGACCGGCTTCAACGCGCTGGTTGTCATGCACATGCACGGCAGTGACCCGGCCAGCCACTTCGGCCGCCACCGGCACCACGAAAGCCTGTACCCGCGCCTGCTGGGTATAGGGCGTGTAGCGATCGGCCAGCAGATACCAGCACAGGCTCAGGCCGATGACGATTGCCACGCCCGTGGCGCCGAGCTTGGCCGGGTCGGTCTTGGCGGGGTTGGCCGGTTTGGCCGGGGCGGTGTCGGTCATGGCTGCGGGTCTTGTGCGGTAGCGGGAGTTTGGGTGTCGTCCAGCAGATCGCCCCAGTCGGTACGCTGTTGCATCTGCTGGCGGGTGGCATCGTCGAGCAGTGGCTGGTTGCTGTACCAGCCGCCACCGAGAGCCTTGTACAGCGCGATCAGGCTGCTGACAGCGCTGCTGCGGCTGAGCAGGTAGCTGTCCTGCTGCACGAACAGCGCCCGCTGGGCATCCAGCACACGCTGGAAGTCGGAGTAGCCCTCGCGGTACTGCGCGGTGGCCAGGGTCAGGGAGCGGGTGGCTGAGAAGGCGGCTTCGCGCAGGATGCGTTCGCGCTCCAGGGCCTTGCTCAGCCCGGTGGCGGCATCGTCAGCCTCGCGCGCGGCCTGGCGCACGCTGTCGCGGTAGCTCTCGATCAATTGCTGCAGGCGGGCGTCCTGAGCGCGGATGTTGTTCTTGATGGCGCCGTGATCGAAAAGGTTCCAGCGCAGGCTGGGGCCGCCCCCAGTGTCCAGGCTGCTGGAGCTGCCGCTGAGCGAGGAGGCTGACCAGCCGATGCTGCCGAGCAGGGTGATGGCCGGATACAGGTCGGTTTCGGCGACGCCGACCCGTGCCGACTGGGCGGCCACCTGCAGTTCGGCAGCACGGATATCGGGGCGGCGCAGCAGCAGGTTGGCCGGCACATCGTCGAGGATGGCCTGGTCGAGGAGGGGGATAAGCCCGGTTTTTTCCTCCAGCTGGCTCAGCGGTCCGGGCGCCTGGCCGATCAGTACGGCCAGGGCATTGCGGGTCTGGCGCACCTGCGCCTCGAATTCCGGCACGCTGCTGAGGGTGCCCAGGTACTGGGTCTTGGCCTGTTGCAGGTCGAGCTCATCGCTGTTGCCGCTGGCGAACAGGCGCTCGGTGATTTCAAAACTGCGCTTCTGCCGCTTGGCGTTCTCGCGGGCGATGCGCAGGCGTGCTTCGGCCGTGCGCAGAGCGAAATAGGTTTGGGCGACCTGAGCACGCAGCAGTACCAGCAGGTCCTCGTAGTTGGCCTGGGCGGCGAAGAAAGCAGCGTCGGCAGATTCTATGGCGCGGCTGAAACGGCCCCAGAAGTCCAGTTCCCAGCCGACATCAAAGCCGGCGCTGTATTGCCAGAGGCTGCTGTCCTGAGGATTGCGGCCGCCGGACTGATTGCGATCCAGATACAGGCGTTCGGCACTGGCCTGCTGTACCTGCGGATAGCGTCTGCTCTCAGCGATGCCCAACTGAGCCCGGGCTTCGATAACGCGCAGACCGGCAATTTTCAGGCTGCTGTTGTGCGCGTCGGCTTCGGCGATCAGACGGTCGAGCACGGGGTCGTTGAAGACTCGCCACCACTGGCGGTTATCCGGCTGGGTTCGCTGTTGGCTGACTTGGCTGATGGCTTCGCTGTTCCAGCCATCCAGCCAGGTGACGGGTGTGGCCTGGAAGTCCGGCCCCAGGCGCACGCAGCCACTGAGCGTCAGGGCGCCGAGGGCAATAGGGAGCAGTGCACGCTGGTGCATGGGGACTGTCATTGCCCGGCGTTGTTGTCGCTCGTATTGCTCTGTTCGTTCTGGTCTTCCACCCACTGCCAGAACAGCTGGTAGCCGACCCCAAGGATGACCGGGCCAATGAATAGACCGATGATGCCGCTGGTCACCATCCCGCCAAGCGCGCCGATCAGCACCACCGGCATTGGCACGGCAACGCCGCGGCCGAGCAGCAGTGGCTTGAGTACGTTGTCGACCAGACCGGCCACAAAGGTATAGATCGCGAAAGCGATGGAGGCCACGCTGGCGCCTTCGGTGGCAAAGACATAGGCGATCACCGGAATGGTGATCAGTGTGGCCGGCAGTTGCATGATGCCGAGGAGCAGGACCGCCAGGGCCAGCAGCCCGGCGCCAGGTACGCCCATGACGACAAAGCCGGCGCCGATCAGCAACATCTGGATAAAGGCAATGCCGACCACACCCTGGGCGACAGCGCGGATGGTTGCGGTGCACAGTTCAGCGATTTTGGGGCCTTTTGCTGGGCCGGAAATGCGCGAGAAGATCTGTACGGCGCTGCGGCTACCGCTCTCGCCGAAGGCCATGAATATGCCGGCAATGATCAGGGCGAAAATGAACACCAGAAAGCCCATGCCGATACCGGCCAGCTTGCCGAGCAGGTCAAGGCTCACATCCTTGAGCTGCGGGGCGACCTTCTTCAGCAGACTGGTCAGGTCGGTGGAGGCCTGTAGCCAGAGGTCGTGCAGCTGCTGACCGATTAGCGGCCAGCTGGCTACTGACTCGGCAGGGCGGGGGATATGCATGTCGCCACTCTTGACCAGTGCGATAGTGCTCTCGATCGAGTCGGCCATGGAGGCGCCCAGCAGATACACGGGAACCAGCAGGATGGCGATGCTGACAACCACCAGCGCAGTGGCGGCGCGGCCATCACTGTTGCCCATGCGGGCCTTCAGCAGGCCGTGCGCTGGGTAGAGGGTGATCGCGAGGATCATCGACCACAGCATCAGATTGAGGAAGGGCTGAAAGACCTGGTAGCAGAACATCACCAGCACGCCGATCAGGCCGGCGCGGATCAGCACATCGAGCAGGTCACGGGAGATGAGTTTGTTGTCCGCAGGGGCTGGTGTCATGGCACTTCCTTGGCTGTGTCAGGTTGGCTAGGCGATCGGGTGTTCGATCCGGCACTGCAAATGTCCCGGCGTCTCCAACAGCACTGCTGTAAGGGAGCCGACCGGGAAAAAGACGGAAACGATCATGACACAGGCGCTCGCCTGCGGCATATCCCGGGCGGGCAGTCACTGAGCCAGGCCGTATCTAGCGCAGGGCGCTGGCCGGCGGGTTGGGCTCTTCCAGTGTCGGCACTTCGATGGGGAGTGTGGTTACGCTGAAATCGGTGATTTCGATGGCGCCACGGCCTTCTGCCAGCAGGTGGAAGGAAAAAGCCTTGCGCGCTTTCTCGTTGGCGAAGTCAAAGCTCAGTTCCAGGGGCTGTCCTGCCTTGAGTGGTGGCAGCGGCGGGATGGCCAGGTTGATATCGCGATCATATTCTTTGGTTTTGAGCAGCAGGCGCGCGCCTTCACGGTCGAGTTTCACGGGGCGAATCTTCAGGGTTACTGTGGTGCGACTGTGGCTAGGCATTTCGAGGTACTGGGCACCGATCAAGTTGTCGGCCCAGTCGTCGTGAATGCTGTCCTTGAGGCGGATGCGCTCGCGGGTGGCGAACTGGTATTGCTGGCCGGCCTGTCCGCCCTGCAGCGACTGATCAAGCAGAGCCGCGCTGCGGCTGATCAGGCGGGCCTCACGACCACGAAAGCGGCCCAGGAATTCGGCTTCGGCGGCAATGAAGCCCTCGCTGCGGTAACGCCGGCATACCTGCTGGAAGTCGCACTCGCTGAAGGTTTCCTGACCGTCGTGCAGGCGCAGCAGGCCGTTGGTGTAGGAGATCATCGGCCGGCCATTGTCGTAGTCGCGGAACAGCGAGCGGCCGATCAGATTGCCCGGTACCGGCAGGCCGAAGTAGTCGAGCACCGAGGTGGTCAGGTCGACATGACCGTAGACGCCGCCCTTGAGTGCCGGCAGGCGGTTCTGCTCGGGGGCGAGGACCAGGTTGAGGCCCCAGGCCGAGGCCAGGCGTACGTTGTCGATACCATGGGACTCGTCGGAGGTGATGACGACCAGGGTGTTTTTCAGCACGCCCATCTTGTCCAGCTGGCTGAGGAAGTTGTCGATGGCATCATCCAGATAGGCCACAGCGGCCTGCTTGCCGTCCGGATAGTGCTGCAGGTAATCCTCGGGGGCCGAGTAGGGCTGGTGGGTGCCGACGGTCAGCAGGGTCAGCATCCATGGCTGGCGCTGATGGCGCAGCTGTTTGACGTAACCCAGGGCGCCCTCGAAGTAGGCCTTGTCGTCCATGCCCCAGGGAAATTCCAGATTGGGTTTGTTGCGGAACCAGTCACGCCCCAGGGTCTTCTGGAAACCCATTTGCGGCATGATCTTGTCCTTGGCCATGAAGCGCAGCCCGGCGCCCTGCAAGAAATGCGTGGAAAAACCGCGCTGGCGCAGCTGTGCGGGCAGGCACTGGCGGCTGCGACTGGTGTTGTTGAGCAGCTCAACCCCCTTGGGCGTGCCCGAGTCGAGTTTGCTGTAGTCGCCGCAAAGCATGGCGTACAGGCCGCGTATGGTCTGATGGCTATGCAGCACGTAGTCAGGGGTGCTCATGCCGCGTTCAGCCCACGCGCTCAGCTTGGGCATCAGAGGCGGGCCGCTGGGAACGTTCAGGGCGGTACGGTTGGCGCTGATATAGGCGCCGGGAATACCTTCCAGGGTAATGATCAGAACATTGCGTGCCTGGCCGCGATCAGCCACCAGCTTGCGGCCATTGAGGTCCAGTTGGGTAAGGCTGCTGATGTCCGGCTCGGCCTCCGGCGTGCCATCCAGTTGTTCCTCAAGATTCAACTGAACTCGACTGAGGCCTTCGGCCAGCCACTTGTGCGGCAGGTTGAACTGTTGCCACTGGCTGACTTCGCTGGGCTGATACCACTGGCTGGCGGCATGGCCGACCAGCAGTGCGGCAGGCAGAGCCAGCAGCCAGGTAGGGGGGCGCTCCTGAGGCAACGGGCGATGCAGCAGGCTGAGCAGCAGTGCCAGTAACAGTGCGGCTGCGATCAGAGGATGACTAAGACCGCCGCTGCTGCCGGCAGTCGAGTTGCCAATGAATTGCGGGTCGGCCAGATAACGTAGGTCATTCAGCTCAGGCATCCGGCCTACGGCTTCAATCATTTCGAGGCTGCCGATCTGGCAGAGCAGCCAGAGCAGCATCAACGGCAGCGCGAACCAGCGCGGGCGGCCGCGGCAGAGCATGAAAAGCGCCAGGCCGAAAGCCAAGTCTGACAGGTAGCCATAGGGATGCTGCCAGTTCAGGCTCCAGCGGCTGATCAGGGGAATCAGAAAAAACAGGCTGGCCGGCGCCAACCAGGCAAACACAGAAGACAACAGCCGGCTGCTGGGAGGATGCACGGACGCTCCGTAAAGCAATAAGGGCGTAATTAAGACAAGTCGGTGCATGCAACAGTTGCATGTAAACCGAATCTGACACTATTTCGAAATATATCCGGTGAGATACTGGAAGATTAGCCAGATTGCAAAATAAATAGTGTTGCTCGGTTTCTGCTTCAGTCTTTGGGCGTTCAGAGGGGCTCTCATTGACTAGAGAATACGGCGTTTGCAGGTCGTCACCGTCACGAGAGCGGCATGTGGTCTCTGCGCTGAGTTAGAATGCAGGCTGATCAGTTCTGGTATTTCCCATGGCAGCCATTGGCCGATACAACTCTCTGCAAATCACTAAGTACACCGATTTCGGCCTCTATCTGGATGGCGGCGTCGATGGCGAGATTCTTCTGCCCAAGCGTTATATCCCCAAGGGTGAAGAGCTGGAGGTGGGCGACTGGCTGAATGTCTTTGTCTACCTGGACAGTGAAGATCGTCTGATTGCTACGACACAGAAACCCAAGGTGCAGGTTGGCGGCTTTGCCAGCCTCAAGGTCGTAGAGATCAATCGTGTGGGCCTCTTCCTTGACTGGGGGCTGCCCAAGGATCTGTTGCTGCCTCATTCGGAAGAAAAGCGTCCGCTGCAGGTTGGTGATTACTGCGTGGTGTATGTCTATCTCGATCAGCGTACCCGTAGGATTACTGCCACGGCTCGGTTGGACCGGCATTTGGACAAGACCCCGGTGCGCTATGAGACAGGTCAGGAAGTTGATTTGCTGGTGGTGGAAAAGACCGATATGGGCTTCAAGGCCATCATCAACAACGAGCACTGGGGCCTGATTCACAACAACGAAGTGTTCAAGTTCCTGCGTGGCGGTATGCGCGAACGTGGCTTCATTCGTGAAGTGCGGGCTGATGGCAAGATCAGTCTCAGTCTGCAACCGCTTGGGCGCGAGGCTGCCAGCAGCCTGAGCGAGCAGATTCTGGCCAAGTTGCGTGAAGCAGACGGTCAGTTACCCCTCAGTGACAAGAGCTCGCCGGAGCAGATCAGCAGTCTGTTCGGCGTGAGCAAGGGCAATTTCAAGAAGGCAATTGGTGGCTTGTACAAGCAGGGTCTGATCGTCATCGAGAGTGACCGAATCCGTCTGCCCTGAGGGCGCTATTTTCTCTTGTCACTCTGCTGTTCCTCGGGGACTTATCTACGCTTAGCAATAAGTCCCTGTGGAGCAAGTGATCATGCAGCCTCTGTCGTTACCCAGCCTGCTTGACTACTGGTCTGCTCAGTCGCTGCAGATCAATCTGGTGATTTTCCTCAACCTACTGGGCGCCCTGCTGCTGGGGTGCCTGGTGGGTTATGAGCGCGCCTACCATGGCCGTGCGGCGGGCATGCGCACCTATGGGCTGGTGTGCATGGCGTCTTGTGCTCTGACGGTGATTGCCGGCTACTCGGTCGGCTGGTATGGCGGGCATGCCACGCCAAGTGCCATGGGCACTGACCCGACCCGGATCATTCAGGGGATTGTCACAGGCATCGGTTTTCTCGGTGCTGGTGTGATCATGCGTGAGGGGCTCAATATCAGCGGCCTGACCACGGCGGCCTCTATCTGGGCCTCATCAGCCATCGGTGTGCTGGTGGGGGTGGGCTTTTATGCGGCAGGCATTCTGTTAGCGTTGCTGTCGGCCATGTGCATGCTGGGTCTTTCGCGAATTGAGTCTTGGTTGCCGCAGCGCCCTGCTATAGGTCTTACGTTGCGCTTTGACGATGGATTCTGTCCAGAGGAAGGCGCTTTGCGTGCATTCCTGATGACGCATGGCTTCGATATGGCCATGGGGTCAATCAGCATCAGTTTTTCCCAAGGCGCTCCTGAGTGGCGCTTTGTGGCTATCGCCAACTGCCGTAACTGTGGCACGCCGATGATAGGTTTGGCCAAGGCGCTGGAGCTGCATCCCGGAGTGCAGAGCTTTCATATTTCGCATGCGCGAAACTAGCCTCTGACTGGGTTACTGGAGGTTGGTCGAAGTATCGGTCGGCGGAGCAGTGTGGCGGCGCAGGCTATTGAGCAGCCTGCAGCCACGATAACAACGACTTACTTCTTGCCCAGAGAGATCTGTCGGCTCGGTGTCCATACCTGGCCACTGACGCCGCGCTCTACCTGCTGGATTTCGCCGCCGCTTTGCAGAAAGGCCGCAACCTGAGCCTCGATGGATTCGCGGGTTTCCACGGCCGGAGCCGGTTTGGCAACTTTATTCGAGCCCTTCACGCGCATTTGCTGATCCTCTGCAGTTGCTGCTGCCTTGGATAGACAGCGGAGATAAAAAAACCGGCCCGTGGGCCGGTTCTCTTTGACGGGGCAGGTGATTAGACCACCTGTACCTCGTCAGCTTGCATGCCTTTCTGGCCTTTCACAGCCACGAAGGAGACCTTTTGGCCTTCCTGCAGGCTTTTGAAGCCGGTGCTCTGGATCGAGCGGTAGTGCACAAACAGGTCAGGACCGTTTTCCGGGGTGATGAAGCCGAAGCCTTTCTCATCGTTGAACCACTTGACGGTGCCAGTTTGACGTTCGGACATGGGAGTCTCCTTGAACAAAGTTTGCACAGCGCCGGAACAGCCCGGGCCGTGACTGAGTGCAAAGAGTAAAGAAACCGATGGTGTGAATGGATCGAGATCTAAACAAGTCGATTTACGGTGACACATGCAGCCAGTGGACACACCATACTCGACTGGAGGGGTTTCACCTAATCATTTCTCCGATTTCTGCTGGGTGGCTGCTGATCGTGCTTAGGGGAGGCAGTGCCTGGAGGGCGATGTCGGCCAGGTCCTCAGGTTTGACAAAGATGCCATCACTGCTCAGCTTGGCCAGCCCGTGCAGCGTGGCCCAAAGCAGTTGCGCCTTGCGCAGATGAGTGAGGCTGGGAAGGCCTAGGCTGTTGTCGAGTTGCTCGAACAGATGCACGTACTGCCGGAAGCAATCCTTGGCGTAGCGCTGGAACTCTGCGGTGCCAACATCGTTGCTGCTCTGCCATAAGGTCCGGCCGAACATCAGGGCATACAGCTCGGGTTGTTGAGTGGCGAAGTCAAGATAGCCCAGCACGGCTTGGTGCAGGCGTTCGCGCAAAGGCTGCTGTTCATCTTCAACCAAGGTCTGCAGAAGTTTATTCAGCTCGGCAAACCCCAGCTCGCCAACTGCCGCGAGCAATGCCTGCTTGTCGCGAAAATGGTGGTAGGGCGCGCCGCGCGAGACACCGGAGTGTTCGGCCAGGCGACGCAGCGACAGGGCTGCTATCCCTTCGCTACGCAGGATTGCCAGGCTGCTGTCGAGCAGTGCCTGACGCAGGTTGCCATGGTGATAAAGCGGTTCTTGTGTGCTCATGGGGTGAGTATAAACAGCGCCGGGTTGGTTGACCTAGGTGAACTTGACAGTGTCAGGATTGCCCTCCTATCGTGGCGCACTGCCAGCTTGGGCATTCCGCCTGGGCCTCTCGATGGGTATTCGCGATGACCTATAAAAGCTTCACTGTCACCCTGGCTGAGCACATTGCCCATGTGCAGTTGAGCCGCCCGGAGGCGCTCAACTCGATGAATGCCGATTTCTGGGTGGAGTTGCCGCAGTGCATGCGCGACATCGAAGCGAGCGGCGAGGCGCGGGTTATTGTCATTTCTTCCACCGGCAAACACTTTTCCGCCGGTATGGACCTGGGCGTCTTTACCAATCCGAAGAGCGTGCCGATGGGCGGCGACCCGGGGCGTATGGCGGAAAACCTGCGTCGTGTGGTGATGCAACTGCAGGCAACGCTGAGCTCGTTGGAAGAGGTGCGTTTGCCGGTGCTGGCAGCGATTCATGGCGGTTGTATCGGCGGTGCGCTGGACATGGTCTGTGCGGCTGATTGCCGTTATGCCACGGCAGATGCTTACTTCACTATCAAGGAAACCGAGCTGGGCATGACGGCAGACGTCGGCACTCTGCAGCGTTTGCCGAAACTCATTCCCCAGGGCGTAGTCCGTGAGCTGGCCTTTACCGGGCGCAACTTCTCGGCACAGGAAGCGCTGGCGCTCGGTCTGGTCAATCAGGTTTTTGACAATCAGGAGGCGATGCTGGAGGGCGTGATGGCCATTGCGGCGCAGATCGCCAAGCATTCCCCGCTGGCCGTGACCGGCTGCAAGGAAATGCTCAACTACAGTCGCGATCACAGCGTGGCCGACAGCCTCAAGTACATGGCCACCTGGCAGTCCGGCATGTTCCGTCCCAATGACATGATGAAAACCTTCCAGGCCAAGGCGACCAAGAGCCAGGCACAGTTCGACAACTTGTTCCCGGTTAAGGGGCTGTTCGAAGGCTGATGGTCTGCTCAGGCATCATGCAAGAGAGGCAGCTTCGGCTGCCTTTTTTGTGCGTGCGCGAAGGTGATTCGGGACTTCAGGCCGGAATGGCAATACAGCTTCGGTTGCGGCCACCATGTTTGGCGGCATACAGCTGTTGGTCCGCGCGGTGTAGCCAGCTTTCCCAGCTTTCATCGTGTTGCAGGTTGGCGCCGCCGATCGATACGGTCACTGCTCCGCCCGGGCTGCTCAGCCCCTGATTGACCTGTTGCAGCAGGTGTTCGGCGGCGGCTTTAAGGCCGGCGCTGTCGGTGTCTGGCAAAAGCAGGAGGAACTCCTCGCCACCCAGGCGATAGAGGCGGTCCTGTTTGCGCGAGTGACTCTTGACCAGGCTGACAAAGTCGGTGAGTACGCGGTCGCCGACATGGTGGCCAAAGCGGTCATTGATCTGTTTGAAGTGGTCCAGATCCATAGCCAGAACGCCGAAATCAGTGCTGTTGCGCTGTTTGGCTGCAACTGCCATCTGCAGTTCCTCGCTCATGGCCCGGCGATTACGCGCGCCAGTGAGTGGGTCCTGACTTGCCAGTCGTTGCAGTTGATCGCGCTGGTTGCGCGTACGGTAGGCAAAAATAAAGGCGAGTATGCTGGCCATGCCCGTGGTCACTAGGAAGGAGACCATCTGATAGTGGCTCTCGAAGACTGTGCCGGCATTGAGGCTGGCATAGCCGACGAGTGCACTTAGCACGCCAATCATGGTCACCAATGCCTTGCCTGGGGTGACCATGAAGAAGTTGAAGAGGATTAGTGGATAAATCCAGAATAGGCCGTTGACCCCCAGTTTGATGGTGATCACGGTGGCTGCGATGGAGAAGATGACTGATACCCAGAGGCCGGGCTTGACCGTATCGCCCGTTCGCCAGGCATGGGCTACTGCCAGCAGGGTGGAGAGGACGATGACGCAGTCGGCGATGCCGACCACCCAGTTATGTTCGCTCAGACGGTAGACGGCGTAGGGGGTAATCCCCAGAACCCCGAACAGGCCCATGAGAGAAATGATCGACAGTTGAAAGTCGTTCTTCAGGCGGTTCAGCATGCCAGCGCATTCCTTGGCTCTAGGCCTTTTTGTTATGCGGTTAGCATGCAGAGATTAAGCCTGCCATGACAAGGGGAATGCCGCCTTTTGGTGCGGGGATTCCGCCGGATGGTCGGCGCCCAACCAAGGCTGGGGTCAGCGTTTGCCCATG
The DNA here is from genome assembly GCF_002304225.1 of Pseudomonas sp. HAR-UPW-AIA-41. Classification (GTDB taxonomy): domain Bacteria; phylum Pseudomonadota; class Gammaproteobacteria; order Pseudomonadales; family Pseudomonadaceae; genus Aquipseudomonas. Next base: position 294,888 of record NZ_NSLB01000002.1, on the reverse strand, counting down.
GAACGACGTGAACCGCGCGGGGCTGGGCCGGGGCGCTGGTCATGGTTGCAGTTGTTGCCTTGCTGGTACCAGGGCTGAGCCTTTTTCTGGCGGGCCAGCTCGGCGAGCTTGGCGGCAGAAAAGCTGAAGCCGACGTTGGTTTTCTCTTCGGGGGAAGTTTCGGCTGTCGACAGGGTGGGGTTTTCGGTTTCAGGCGTGTGCTGGGTCATGGACTGAACTGCGCAGATAGGGAAGCAGCCGGCATTATAGCGACTTCCGCCAGAGGGTGAGTTTGCCTGTGGCGGGGCGGCAACCCTCGACTGGTTAACAGTTCGCCTGCGTCATTGGGCCCGGTGGCTGGTCAGCCTCCGGGTGTCCAAGCATCATGCTCATCGCGTGCCGTCGGCTGTGCCCGTTGTCGGCCCGTCCTTAGACTATGTCCGTCGTATACAGGTCTTTGCCTTGCCTATGTCCAGTTCTCCTTCAGCCAGCCATGCGCACTTTGCCGCTCTGAGTGATCCGGGGCAGGTGCGTGAGCACAATGAAGATGCCTTGTTGTGCAATCACGAGCTTGGCCTGTGGGCCGTGGCCGACGGCATGGGCGGGCATCAGCGTGGCGAGGTGGCCAGCGCTCTGGCCGTCAAGGTGCTGCAGGATGAGGTGGCGCGGGGGACTGATCTGCTCACGGCAGTGCGCTCCGCGCACGCGGCGATTATGGCTGCCGCCGCCGAGGACAGTGCCAGCCGGGGCATGGGAACCACTCTCGTGGCCGTGCAGTTGCAGGGTATCGACTTCCGGCTGACCTGGGTCGGGGACAGTCGTGCCTACCGCATCAGTGCCCAGCAGGTCGAACAACTAAGTCGTGATCACAGCTGGGTGCAGGCGATGGTCGATGCCGGTGAAATGACCGCGCAGCAGGCGCGTCAGCATCCCCGACGTAACGTGATTACCCAGTGTCTGGGGCTGCCTGTGGAAGACTTCGAGCCGGGGTTCTTACAAGGTCAGTTGCAGTCCGGGGAAATCCTCCTGTTATGCAGCGATGGGCTGAGCACCGAGTTGGAGGATGAGCAGATTCTTGGTCTTTCTACCCAAGCTGCAACGCTCGATGGCCTTGTATCGGCGCTGGTCGATGCAGCCAAGCAACATGGCGGCAAGGACAATATTTCCTGCATTGTGCTGGCGCCGTCGATACCGCTGGAGCCGGCCAGTGAACCGCGTAAGCGTGGCCTGTTCGGTCATCTGTTCGCCTTGCGCAAACGCGCCTGATATCTGAATTTCCTATGAATGACACAGTGATCGATATTCCCGGTTACACCGTACATGGCCGCCTCGGTAAGGGCGGCATGGCCGAGGTGTATCTGGCTACTCAGCAGTCCTTGCAGCGCAAGGTGGCGGTCAAGGTGCTGCTTAGTGCCGATGATGAAGAGTTCAATACCCGCTTCATTCAGGAGGGGCATATCGTTGCCTCCCTGCATACGCCCTCGGTCATCACCATCTACGACATCAATCGCCTTGCCGATGGTCGTTACTACCTGGCGATGGAATTCGTTCCCGGCGGTGATCTGGCCCAGCACAAAGGCGAGATTTTTGCCCCGGCCCGGGCGCTGGAGATCGTCCGGCAGATCGCCACCGGCCTGTCCGTAGTGCATGAGAAAGGCCTGATTCACCGTGATATCAAACCGGCCAATATCCTCTTTCGCAGCGACGGCACGGCGGTGATCACCGATTTCGGGATTGCCAAGGACACCCAGATCGACAGCGAATTGACCCACTTCGGCGTCGCCGTGGGAAGTCCTGCCTACAGCAGCCCGGAGCAGACCCAGTGTCTGCGTCTGGATGCGCGCAGCGACATCTACAGCCTGGGCGTGATCTTTCTGGAGATGCTCACCGGCAGTAATCCCTACCGTGGCGCCAACTTTACCCAGACTGTGATGAATCACGTGCAGATGGGTGTGCCGACGCTGCCGGAGTACCTGGCCGTGTTCCAGGGCGTGCTCAATCGCATGCTGGCCAAGGACCCGAGCAAGCGCTTTGCCGATTGCCGGGCCCTGCTCAAGGCGCTGGAGGGCATCGATCTGGGTGACCCCGATGCCACCCAGGTGCGTCCGGCACATAAGGTGGCGGTCCAGGCCGCAGTGGCTCCACCTGCGGTGGGCGCGAACAGCGCCGGCAAGGCGGCAGTTGCCCCAAGGCGGTCGATGATGCCGCTGTTGCTGGTGCTGACCCTGCTGGTTGCCGTGGGCACTGGTGTGGCGGGCTGGCTGTACTGGCAGCAGCAGAGCCAGATCAAGGCCTTGTTGGCCCAGGCTGAGCAGCGTCTTGCCGAAGGGCAGCTGGTGGCGCCGGAGCAGGACAACGCCGATCACTATTTCCAGCAGGTGCTGTTGCTGGATGACGACAACCGTGCGGCACTCGAAGGCCTACAGCGTGTTCTGCAGGCACGTGTGGCCTCCTTTGTCGTGCTGGGCGATCAGCGTCTGAGTGAAGGCAAGCTGCTCGAACCGGCCGATGACAACGCCGACTACTACTACCGCCAGGCATTGGCGCTGGATGCCACGGCTGCCGCTGCGCTGGACGGTCTTCAGCGCCTGCTGGAGGCGCGTATCGCCGGTTACCTGGCGCAGGCGCAGAAGAGCATTGCCGAAAAGCGTCTGCTGACCCCGGAAGATGACAGCGCGGTGTTCTACTACCGGCAGATTCTTGCGCTGCAGGCCGACAATGCTGAGGCGCTGGCAGGTTTGCAGCAGGTTGCCGAGCTTTACCGCGATCTGGCCAAGGATGCCTATGCTCGCTTCAACTTCCCGCTGGCACTGAGCATGATCGAGCGCGGCCTGGAGGTGCAGCCCGAGCATGCTGAGCTGCTGCAGATGCAGCGTGAACACCAGCGCCTGCAGGCGTCCGCGCGTGCGGCAAAGGCTCAGCGCCAGCAGCAACAGGCACAGCAGAGCAAGGCCGAGCCTGAACCGCCCAAGGAAGAGCCGAATACCCTGAAACGGGTGTGGAACAATCTTTTTGGCCAATAAGCGCGGCCTGCGGTCAGCGGGCTGCCATCAGCAACAGGGTTAACACGAACGATGCTCAAGCTGCATTTCAAAGACGGTCGCCAGGCGCCGCTCTGGCTCACGGAAGAGCGTTTCACCATCGGCCAGGATGGGCGTAACCAACTGGTCATGAGTGATGCCGGCGTCAGTGCGTTTCATGCCGAAATCCGTCAGGAGCAGGGGCATTACTACCTCAGTGACTGCGGGAGCCAGAGCGGCACCTTCGTCAATGACGAGCGTATCGGCAGCCGTTACCAGCTGCGCTCTGGTGATGTGCTGCGCGTGGGCACTGTTGAAATGGAATTGAGTGATCCGGCCAAGAGCAGCGTACGCCTGGAGGGTGCAGGCGCCCGCTGGTCCCTGCAGGTGATCAAGGGTGAGCATCAGGGCCACAAATACCCGATCAGCTCATCGCAGACTTTCGGCCGCTCCGCGCAGTGCGAGCTGTGTTTTGCCAGCGATCAGGAACTGTCGCGCCGTCACTGCGAGTTCTTCCTGCAGGATGACGTGTTGTATTTCAAGGATCTGGGGTCGGCCAACGGCGTCTTCGTCAATCAGGAAAAGCTGGTGGCGGGCCCGCTGCGCCCTGGCGATGAACTGCGCATGGGGTCGGTCAGTCTTCTGGTGATCGGGCCCAAGGTCGAGATCGAGCAGCCTCAGGCCGATGAAGATGCCACGGTATTCATGCAGGCCGTCAAGGTGCCCAAGCCGGCGGGCAAGCCGCAGGTCAGCCAGGCGGCGGCGCTCAATCCGGCGCGGGCACAGGCTGCTGCTCCTCAGGTACCGGTTCAGGCGCCGGCAAACGGTAACCGTCGCTTGCTGCTGGTGGCCGGGGCGCTGGTGCTGGGTGTGATTGTGGCTGCAGTCGTGCTGCTGGCCTGATAGTTGGAGAAGGCCTCCTTGCCGCAGGGCGGCAAGGAGGTGGGTGCGTCAGCCGCCGAGGTAGGCGTCGCGCACTTTCGGGTCGACGAGCAGGTCGGCGCCGCTGCCCTGCATGACGATGCGACCGTTTTCCAGCACATAGCCGCGATCAGCCAGCTTGAGCGCCTGGTTGGCGTTCTGCTCAACCAGAAACACGGTCACGCCATCTTTGCGCAGCTGCTCAATGATGTCGAAGATCTGCTGGATGATGATCGGGGCCAGACCCAGTGACGGCTCGTCGAGCAGCAGCAACTGCGGCTTGCTCATCAGCGCCCGGCCAATGGCGAGCATCTGCTGTTCCCCGCCACTCATGGTGCCCGCGCGTTGCTCGAAACGTTCTTTCAGGCGCGGGAACAGGTGCAGGACTTTGTCCAGTTGCTCCTGATTGTCGGCCTTGGTGCCGAAGAAGCCACCCATGGCCAGGTTCTCTTCCACGGTCAGGCGGGCGAATACGCGGCGGCCTTCGGGCACCACAGCGATGCTCTTGCGCATGATCTCCGGGGTGTCCAGCCCGACCAGCTCTTCACCCTGATAACGGATGCTGCCGCTGGCCGCGCGGGGCGAACCACACAGGGTCATCAGCAGAGTCGACTTGCCGGCGCCGTTGGCGCCGATCAGCGTGACGATCTCGCCTTTGCGCACTTCGACATTGATGTCGTGCAGCGCCTGGATCTTGCCGTAGAAAGTAGAGACGTTCTTGAAAGTCAGCATGCTCACGCTTCCCCCAGATAGGCTTTGATGACGTCCGGGTTGTTGCGGATCTGCTCCGGCGTGCCGTCGGCCAGGGGAGTCCCCTGATTGATCACGTAGATATGGTCGGAAATGCTCATGACCAGATGCATGTCGTGCTCGATCAGCAGCACGGTGACATCGTGCTTGTCGCGCAGCATGCCGATCAGGGCCTTGAGGTCTTCGGTTTCCTTGGGGTTCAGGCCGGCTGCAGGCTCGTCGAGCATCAGGATGCGCGGGCGGGTCATCATGCAGCGGGCGATTTCCAGACGGCGCTGCTGGCCGTAGGCCAGGGTGCCGGCCGGGCGGTTGGCCACGTCCGTCAGGTTGACCTGTTCCAGCCAGTGGGCGGCGTACTCCATGGCGGCCTTTTCGCTGCGGCGGAAGTCCGGCGTCTTCAGCAGACCGGCGAGGAAGTTGGTGTTCAGGTGACGGTGCTGGGCAACTAGCAGGTTCTCGACTGCCGTCATTTCCTTGAACAGGCGGACGTTCTGGAAGGTGCGTACCACGCCTTTCTGGGCGATCTTGTGCCCGGGCAGGTTATGGATCGGCTCATCATCCAGAAGGATCACGCCGCCGGTTGGCTGATAGAAACCGGTCAGGCAGTTGAATACGGTGGTCTTGCCGGCGCCATTCGGGCCGATCATCGAGACCACCTGCTTGGGTTGCACGGTGAGGGCGACATTGTTGACGGCCAGCAGGCCGCCGAAGCGCATGGTCAGCCCGCTGACTTCAAGAATCGGGCGGCTCATGGTTTCAACTCCAGGTGCGGGCGTTGCATGGGCAGCAGGCCCTGCGGACGCCAGATCATCATCAGTACCATCAGCGCACCGAACATCAGCATGCGGTATTCGCTGAATTCACGCATCAGCTCAGGCAGCAGGATCATCACGACCGCAGCGAGGATGATGCCCAGCTGCGAGCCCATGCCACCCAGAACAACGATGGCGAGGATGATCGCCGACTCGATGAAGGTGAAGGACTCCGGGGTGACCAGACCCTGACGGGCGGCGAAGAAACTACCGGCGAAACCGGCGAAGCAGGCACCCAGGGTAAAGGCCGACAGCTTGATCACAGTGGGGTTCATGCCCAGCGCGCGGCAGGCGATCTCGTCTTCGCGCAGGGCTTCCCAGGCGCGGCCGATCGGCATGCGCAGCAGACGGTTGATCACGAACAGGGTCAGCAGCACCAGCAGCAGGGCAACCAGGTAGAGGAAGATCACCTTGTTGATGCCGTTGTAGGCAATGCCGAAGTATTCGTGGAAGGTCTGCATGCCTTCAGCAGCACGGCGCTCGAAGGACAGGCCGAACAGGGTCGGCTTGTCGATATTGCTGATGCCGTTGGGGCCACCGGTGACCTCTGTCATGTTGCGCAGCAGGATGCGGATGATCTCGCCGAAGCCCAGTGTCACGATGGCCAGGTAGTCACCGCGCAGGCGCAGTACCGGGAAACCGAGGAGGAAGCCGAACAGCGCCGCCAGTGCGCCGGCGATTGGCAGGCAGGTCCAGAAGCCCAGGCCGTAGTAATGCGAGAGCAGGGCATAGCTGTAGGCGCCGACGGCATAGAAGCCGACGTAGCCCAGATCCAGCAGGCCAGCCAGACCGACCACGATGTTCAGGCCGAGGCCTAGCATCACGTAGATCAGGATCAGGGTAGCGATATCCACCGCGCCGCGGCTGCCAAAGAACGGCCAGGCCAGACCAACCACGATCAGGCCGAGGATGATCCAGCGCTGGGTCGAGGGCAGGGTCAGGAAGTTGCTGGCCGAGGCAGGCAGGCCGGGGAGGCTGGGCAGGCTGCTCAGCGGCCCGTCCAGGCGATCACGCAGCAGTTGCCAGAGGAACATGCCCACAGCGGCGGCGGCGATGGTCCAGAGCATGGCGGGGCTGGCGCCATGCACTTCCAGCTTGATGCCCACGGTGGTCAGCTTCAGGCCCAGTACCGGGTAGGCCACGGCCAGTACCAGCAGGGCGCTGAAGAAGGCGGTCTTGAGACGATTGTTGAGTGAGCGGGCCATCATACTTTTTCCACCTCCGGACGACCGAGAATGCCGGTCGGACGGAACAGCAACACCAGAACCAGCAGGCTGAAGGCCACTACGTCCTTGTACTGGTCGCCAAAGATATCGGCGCCAAAGGCTTCGGCCACGCCCAGCAGCAGGCCGCCAAGCATGGCGCCGGGGATGCTGCCGATGCCGCCAAGCACCGCAGCGGTGAAGGCCTTGATGCCGGCCAGGAAGCCCAGGTGCGGGTTGATCACGCCGTATTGCAGGCCCAGCAGCACGGCAGCCACGGCAGCCAGTGCGGCGCCGATGACGAAGGTCAGGGCGATGATGTTGTTGGTGTTGATGCCCAGCAGGTTGGCCATCTTGATGTCTTCGGCGCAGGCGCGGCAGGCGCGGCCAAGCCGTGAGCGGGAGATGAAAGCGGTCAGACCCAGCATCACCACGAAGGTGATGACGAAGATCAGCACCTGCATGTAGGAGATGGTCACGCCGCTCATGCTGTCGGCACCGATCACGAAGTTGCCCGGCAGCAGGTTGGGGATGGCCTTGTCCTTGGAGTCCTGGGCCAGCAGCACTTCGTTCTGCAGGAAGATCGACATGCCGATCGCTGAAATCAGCGGGATCAGACGGTTGCTGCCACGCAGGGGGCGATAGGCCACCCGTTCGATACTGTAGCCATAGGCACTGGTGACGATCACGCTCGCGGCGAAGGCGGCGGTGATAACCAGTGGCAGGCTGTCGAGTCCCATCAGGGACAGCCCGGCGATGACGATGAAGGCCACGTACGAGCCAATCATGTACACCTCGCCATGGGCGAAATTGATCATGCCAATGATGCCGTAGACCATGGTGTAGCCAATGGCGATCAGGGCGTAGGTACTGCCAACAGTCAGGCCGTTAACCAGCTGCTGCAGATAGTGATAGAGATCGGGCATTACCTGACTCCTCGGATATCCCTGCGGGGGCGGCGCGGGTAGCGCGGCGAATATCCGGATTGCTCGAATAAACAAAGCCCACTGCAGGTGCAGTGGGCTTTGGGTTAACGCATGGGCTTACTTGGCTTCGGACTTGGTGCCGTCCTGGTGCCAGTTGTAGACCACGAAGCTGAAGTCCTTCAGGTCACCCTTCTCGTCGAAGGCGAGGGTGCCGGTCGGAGTTTCGAAGCTGTTGGCGCGCAGAGCTTCAGCCACCTTGGCGGTGTCGGTGCTGCCGGCTTTCTTCATGCCTTCGGCCATGACCTGTACCGCGGCGTAGGCCGGGAACACGAACGGGCCGGTCGGGTCCTGGTTCTTGGCCTTGAAGGCTTCAACCAGCGCCTGGTTCTTCGGATCCTGGTCGAAGGACTTCGGCAGGGTGACCAGCAGGCCTTCGGAGGCCGGGCCGGCGATAGCCGAGATTTCCTTGTTGCCCACGCCTTCCGGACCCATGAACTTGGCGGTCAGGCCTTTCTCGGCCGACTGACGCAGCAGCAGGCCCAGTTCCGGGTGGTAGCCGCCGTAGTAGACGAAGTCGACGTTGGCCTGCTTCAGCTTGGCGATCATGGCCGAGAAGTCCTTGTCGCCGGCGTTGATGCCTTCGAACAGGGCAACCTTGGTGCCAGCGGCTTCCAGGGTCTGCTTCACGGCAGTGGCAATGCCTTCACCGTACTGCTGCTTGTCGTGAATGACGGCCACGGTCTTGGGCTTGACCTTCTCGGCAATGAACTTGCCGGCGGTCGGGCCCTGCAGGCTGTCCAGACCAATGGTGCGGAACACCAGCTGGTAGCCGCGAGCGGTGATGTCCGGGCTGGTGGAGGCCGCGGTGATCATCAGGATGCCTTCATCTTCATAGATATCGGATGCCGGCTGAGTGGAGCTGGAGCACAGGTGGCCAACCACGTATTGCACTTCGTCGTTGACGATCTTGTTGGCGACAGCCACGGCTTGCTTCGGGTCGCAGGCGTCGTCGTAAACCACGCCTTCGAGCATGGCGCCATTGACGCCGCCGGCCTTGTTGATCTGCTCGATGGCCATCTTGGCACCGATGAACTGCATTTCGCCGTATTGCGCAACCGCACCGGTAACCGGGCCGGCCAGGGCGATCTTGATGGTGTCAGCCGCTACGGAGTAGCTGGCAACGCCGGCCATGGCCATGGCGGCAAACAGCTTGGTCATCTGCTTAGTAGCCTTGTTCATAGTGCTCCACTCGTTGGTCTTTATAAGTTGTTGTTATCCGTGCCGTCATGGTGACAGGCAGGAATGGCTGCCGCGGACACCGGCCGGGCAACTGTACCGGCACAGTGTAGAGTGCTGCTTTGTGCCTTGAAAAGCCGAGCATTCAGGGCGGTTTTACTGGTGTCGCATGGGCGTAACAAACATACAGAAAAACGGCGTAGGTTTGGTTTTTTCTGATCGTTTGGCCAACTCCGTGAACGGTTCATTCACCGAGGTTTGCCGGGTATCATGCCGGCCCTTATCGACTACCGGATCGGCCCAGGAAAACTGCCCATGACCGAACAAACTAGCACCCTCTATGCCAAGCTGCTGGGGGAAACCGCGAAAATCTCCTGGCAGGAGCTGCAACCCTTCTTCGCCCGGGGCGCTTTGCTCTGGGTTGATGCCAAGGCTGATCTGGTAGCGGTAGCGGAGGCTCTGGCCACGGATGACAAGACCAGCGTTTCGGCCTGGCTGAGCAATGGCCAGCTGGCCAAGGTCGAGGCAGCTCTGGCTGAAGATCTGCTGGCGCGGGACCCTGATCTGTGGGCCGTGGTGGTGGCGCCCTGGGTGGTGATTCAGGAACGTGAGGAAAAGCCCCGGTTACATTGATCCCGCGCTGTTTTCCGGGCTGGACGCAGTGGGTTTTTTCCGCGAAGCTCAATGGCTGACAAAGACCCACAAAGGAGTGCCAGTCCATGTTTGAGCCAGGTCATCTGCATCGCAAGAATATGCCAGGGATGCCGGGTGTTCCCGAATTCAGTATCGATGTGAACTACGAGGTCCGGCACGATGCCACCGAAGGCACGCTGATGCACTTCAAGGTTGCCGGCGAGATTGATGGCAAGGCCTTTGTCGAAGAGTTCGACATGCACCGCGATACGGCTTTCAACTTCGCCAGCCTCATTGCCAAGGCGGTGGTCAAACACGGTCTGCCGGCCAATGCGAGCCCGATCATGCGTGGGCATGCCGAGTTTGATGCCATGTTCGATGACATCCGCAACAAGCTCGGTGCGCAGCCGGGCGAAAGCGTGAACTTCGATCACCTGGAAAAAGACGGCCTCTAAGCCGGACGCTTCGCGCCAGCCGCGCTGGTACACTGGCACCCGTTCAGCATGACGGGTGCCAGCATGATTCAATCCCTTCCTTCCCTCGCTTTTGCCGGCATCGGCCTGATGGGCCTGCCGATGTGCCGCCGTCTGCTGGCGGCCGGTTTTCCCCTGACCCTGTGGAACCGCTCGGCTGACAAGTGTCTGCCGTTGCTGGAACAGGGTGCCCAGCGTGTCGAACAGCCTGCCGAGCTCTGTGAGCGGGCGGAGATTGTGCTGCTGTGCCTGGCAGATACCGCCGCGGTGCGTGAGGTTGTCTTCGGCGTTGGCGGGCTGGCCGAGACCGCGCGCCCCGGCCAGTTGCTGGTGGATTTTTCCAGCTCCGATCCGGCGGCAACCCGCGAGATGGCTGCCGAGTTGCTGGCGCGTACCGGCATGCGCTGGGTCGATGCGCCGGTTTCCGGTGGCACCCCGGGAGCCGAAGCCGGCACCCTGGCGATCATGGCCGGTGGTGACCACGACGATATCCAGCGGCTGCGTCCGATTGCCGAACACCTGGGCCAGCGCCTGACCCATATGGGCGCAGTGGGTGCCGGGCAGGTGACCAAGGTCTGCAACCAGATGATCGTCGCCTGCAATGCGCTGGTGATTGCCGAGGTGGTGGCTCTGGCCGAGCGTAGCGGCGTGGATGCCACGCTGCTGGCGCCGGCGCTGGCTGGTGGCTTTGCCGATTCGAAGCCGTTGCAGATTCTGGCGCCGCAAATGGCCGAGCGCCGTTTTGAGCCGATCAAATGGCATGTGCGAACCCTGCTCAAGGATCTGGATACAGCCGTGAAGCTGTCGCAGGCTAGTGCATCGGCTACGCCGATGAGCGGCCTGGCAGCGCAGTTGATGCGTCTGCACGGCCAGCAGGGCGCGCTGCACAAGGATCCGGCGACCCTGATCGGGCTGTTCGAGGACAAAGCATGAAGCTCGCCGCCAATTTGTCCCTGCTGTTCAACGAGCTGCCGCTTCTGGAGCGGGTGCGGGCTGCTGCCGTGGCAGGTTTTGCCGGGGTGGAAATCCAGTTCCCCTATGAGGTGCCGGCCATTGCGCTCAAGGAAGCGCTGGAGCGCGCCGGCCTGCCGCTGGTGCTGATCAATGTGCCGGCCGGTGATCTGATGTCTGGTGGGCCGGGGCTGGCGGCAGTGCCGGCGCGCCAGGCTGAGTTCGATGCTGCCCTGCAGGAGGCCCTGAGCTATGCCGCCATGGTCCGGCCGCAGTGGGTCAATGTGTTGCCGGGGCGGCTGGCCGAAGGTGTGGGGCGCCATCAGGCATTGACCTGTCTCGCGGCTAACCTGCGCCGCGCTGCCGAGGCTTTTGCCGTATTGGGCATCGGTGTGCTGTGCGAGGCGATCAATCCGCTGGATATGCCGGGTTTTCTGATCAGCACCCCGCAGGAACTCGATGAACTGTTACGCGCGGTGGATCACCCCAATCTGCACGCGCAGTTCGACCTTTACCACATGGCCCGGCAGGGGCTGGATATTCCTGCGGGCATCGCGCTGCTGGCCGGCCGTATTGGTCATGTGCAGTTTGCCGACTGCCCGGGCCGGCATGAGCCCGGTAGTGGCACGCTCGATTTTGCTGCGGCCATCGCCGCCTTGCGCGCGACGGGTTATGAGCGCTGGCTGGCGGCCGAGTACCGGCCACAGGCATCAACGGACGCAGGTCTGGTCTGGCTCGATACCTGGCGGGCACTGATCGGGTGAACCGCTTTGGCACCTGAAGCCAGGCGCCATGTTCATGCTCAGCCCGCCACCAGGACGCGGATAGCTTCCAGGCGCAGGGCAGCTTTGTCGAGGAAGGCCAGGCTTTCGTCACGCTGGCGCCGGGTCGCCTCAATCTCGCTGTCGCGCACTGTCGGATTGACGGCTTTGAGGGCGGTCAGGCGGGCCAGTTCTTCATCCAGTTCGGCAGCCAGGCGCCGCTTGGCTTCGGCAACACGGGCGGCATGCTGCGGCGCAATCTTGGTCTCGGCGGCGCCAATCTGCTTGCTCAGGGCATCGCGCTGGGCCTGCACGAACTTGTTGGCGCTGCCGCGCGGCACGCTTTCCAGCTGATCGTTGAGGGTGTCGAAGGCGACCTTGCTGGCCAGATCATTGCCGTTGCTGTCGAGCAGGCAGCGCAGCGCCACCGGCGGGAAGAAACGGCCAAGCTGCAGGGTCTTGGGTGCCACGGCCTCGCTGACGAACAGCAGTTCGAGCAGCACGGTACCGGGCTTGAGTGCCTTGTTCTTGATCAGCGCCACGGCGGTGTTGCCCATCGAGCCGGACAGCACCAGGTCCATGCCACCCTGCACCATGGGGTGTTCCCAGGTGATGAACTGCATGTCTTCGCGGGCCAGCGCCAGGTCGCGGTCGTAGCTGATGGTCACGCCTTCGTCGTCGCCTAATGGGAAGCCGGCATCCAGCATCTTCTCGCCGGGCTTGAGGATCAGGGCGTTGTCCGAATGGTCTTCGCTGTCGATGCCGAAGGCGTCGAGCAGCTCTTCCATGTAGATCGGCAGGCTGAACTGGTCGTCCTGCTCGAGGATGGCCTCGACCAGCGCTTCACCCTCGCCGGCCCCCCCGGAGTTCAGCTCCAGTAGGCGGTCGCGGCCGCTGTGCAGCTCGCCTTCCAGGCGCAGGCGCTCATTTTTGGCGTCGTTGATCAGTGCCTGCCAGGCGGCATCGTCGCCACCTTCCAGCAAGGGCAGCAGGCGCGGGCCGAACTGATGCTGCAGGGCGTTGCCGGTCGGGCAGGTATTAAGGAAGGCGTTCAGCGCCTCGTGGTACCACTGGAACAGGCGAGCCTGGGCGCTGTCTTCCAGATAGGGCGCATGCAGCTGAATGGTGTGCTTCTGACCAATGCGGTCCAGACGACCGATGCGCTGCTCGAGCAGGTCAGGGTGGGCGGGCAGGTCGAACAGCACCAGGTGGTGGCTGAACTGGAAGTTGCGGCCTTCACTGCCGATCTCGGAACAGATCAGCACCTGGGCACCGAATTCCTCGTCGGCGAAGTAGGCAGCCGCCCGGTCGCGCTCAAGGATGCTCATGCCTTCATGGAACACCGTGGCCGGAATGCCGGAGCGCACGCGCAGGGCGTCTTCCAGATCCAGCGCGGTTTCGGCGTGGGCGCAGATCACCAGGACCTTGACCTTTTTCAGCATCTTCAGGGTGTCGATCAGCCATTCGACGCGCGGGTCGAAGCGCCACCAGCGCTCTTCTTCGCCATCCTGCTGGGCCTGGAAGCTGACTTCCGGGTAGAGGTCCGGGTGCTCGCCCAGCGGCAGCTCCATGTATTCGGCCGGATTGGGCAGCGGGTAGGGGTGCAGGTTGCGTTCGGGGAACCCCTGTACTGCGGCGCGGGTGTTGCGAAACAGCACGCGGCCGGTGCCGTGACGGTCGAGCAGTTCGCGCACCAGGCGGGCGCGTGCTTCTTCATCGCCGCTGGCGATTTCAGCCAGCAGGCTGTCGCCCTCGGCGCCGAGGAAGCCCTGAATGGCCTCGCGCGCCTCTTTGCTGAGCTGGCCGTGATCGAGCAGCTCCTGCACCGCTTCGGCCACCGGCTTGTACTGCGCGCTCTCGGCGCGGAAGGCTTCCAGATCGTGGAAACGATCCGGGTCCAGCAGGCGCAGGCGGGCGAAGTGACTGTCCAGCCCCAACTGCTCCGGCGTGGCTGTCAGCAGCAGCACGCCGGCGCTGCGCCGGGCCAGTTGCTCGACCAGCCGGTACTCGGCGCTGGCACTTTCCGGGTGCCAGACCAGGTGGTGGGCTTCGTCGACCACCAGCAGGTCCCAGCCGGCAGCGAGCACGGCCTCGGCGGCTTTGCTGTCGTCCTTCAGCCATTCCAGGGCAACCAGCGCCAGCTGGGTATCCTCGAACGGGTTGTCGGCATCGCTCTCGATGAAACGCTCTTCATCGAACAGCGCCACCTGCAGGTTGAAGCGCCGGCGCATTTCCACCAGCCACTGGTGCTGGAGGTTTTCCGGTACCAGGATCAGCACGCGGCTGGCGCGGCCCGAGAGCAGCTGGCGATGGATCACCAGGCCGGCTTCGATGGTTTTGCCCAGGCCCACTTCGTCGGCCAGCAGAACGCGCGGGGCGATGCGGTCGGCCACTTCGCGGGCGATGTGCAGCTGGTGGGCAATCGGTTGGGCACGGCTGCCGCCCAGTCCCCAGAGGTTCGACTGGAGCAGGCGCGAGCGGTGCTCCAGGGTGTGGTAGCGCAGGGCGAACCAGTTCAGCGGATCGATCTGCCCGGCGAACAGGCGGTCGCTGGCCAGGCGGAACTGGATGAAGTTGGACAGCTGGGTTTCCGGCAGGGTGCACAGCTCGTTCTGCGCGTTGAGGCCGTGGTAGATCAGCAGGCCGTCGACATCATCGACGCTCTGCACGGTCATCTTCCAGTTGTCGAAGTGGGTGATCTCGTCACCGGGGGCGAAGCGCACGCGGGTCAGCGGGGCGTTGCGCTGGGCGTACTGGCGGGTTTCGCCGGTGGCCGGGTAGAGCACGGTGAGCAGGCGACCGTCGGCGGTTAGGATGGTGCCCAGTCCGAGTTCCGCCTCGCTGTCACTGATCCAACGTTGTCCTGGTTCATACTGCTGTGCCATGCGACTTCCCGCCATGTGATTGTTACGCCTGCCAAAAAAAGCCGGCTATGGTAGCGGAACAGTGTGCACAGGGCGACGGAAAAACCGGCGGGGCTGGCAGGAAACCATTCCGCAAAGCACCTTTCCAATGCAGTGTAGCGAGCACGCATCAAGTCGCCTGGGTTCAGGCCGACAGCCTGATAAAAGGAGCATCAGTATGTTGCCGCCTATCCCTCACAGTCTGGCCCCGGTCACGGCGCAGCAGGATCCGGTCAAGCCGCGCGCGGAGATCCCGCCGGTGACGCCCGCTCAGGGCGCTTCTGCCGAAGCGGCGATCACCCTCGACCGCCGTCATCCGCAGGAGGTTGCCGAGCGCCTGCGCGAGGAGCAGCGCCGGCGCCAGCGCAAGGGGCACACCCCGCAGGAAATGGCCGAGCATCAGGACGAGGAGGTCGCGCCAGGGCTGGAGGATCTGCCGCGCCAGGGGCTGTGGGTGGATGTGGAGGTGTGATGCTGTTTGCCGATGAGCCGCTGCAGCTGGCGGATGCCGAGCTGCACTGGTTGCCGCAGTGGTTGTCGCCCGAGATGGCTGATGCCTGGCTGGCGCAGTTGCTGCGTGAAACCCCCTGGAGTCAGCCGCAACTGTTCATTCATGGCCGCTGGCTGGCGACGCCGCGTCAGGTGGCCTGGTATGGCGATGCGCAGGCGCGTTACCGTTATTCCGGTGTTGAACATCAGCCCCTGCCCTGGACGCCGCTGCTTGCCGAGATTCGTCGTCAGGTCGAGGCGCAGGTGGGCCAGCCGCTGAATGCGGTGCTGCTCAACCTGTATCGCGATGGTCAGGATTCCATGGGCTGGCACAGTGACGACGAGGCCGAACTGGGGCGCAATCCGCTGATCGCCTCGCTCAGCCTGGGTGGCGAGCGGCGTTTCGATCTGCGGCGTAAGGGCGGGACGCGCATCGAGCATTCCCTGATGCTGGGGCATGGCTCGCTGCTGGTCATGGCCGGGCAAACCCAGCATCATTGGCAGCATCAGGTGGCCAAGACGCGCAAGCCCTGCGCGCCACGGCTCAATCTCACCTTTCGCCTGGTAGGGCCGCGCCATGAGTGAAGACAAGCTGATCGACTTCTCTGCCGAGCGATGCAAGCGCATCCATGACGTGCACGAGAAACGTCTGCAGGAGATGCGTCAGGCCTTCGAACAGGCCATGCCGCTCGCGGTTGTCAAAAAAAAGGCCAAGAACAAGCCGAAGAAACGCTGAAAGCTCGCTCTTTTGATCTGCGTCAGTCCTGATCCACGACGGGCTATCGCTGTTTGCGGCTATTGATGCAGATCAATTTTCCTCACTCCTGCGCTGGTAACGTGGAGCCATCCTTTCAAGGCGCCACAGTTGCAGGAGGCTCCCCATGTTTCTCGATGAAGTCGTACTTTCCGGAATTCTGATCGTTGGTCTGTGTGTGGTGTTCTGCGCAGGCGTCGGTGTTTTCATCTGGAAGGACTCGCACAAGCGCAAGCAAGGCTAGTTCTTCCGGTTTACAGGCACGCAAGGCATTTTGGGCGATTTGAATCGCCCATTTTTTTTGCCTGATATGAAAAAGCGGCCACTGAGGCCGGCTTTTTCATAGGCTGCTGCGGTCAGGCGATGGTGACCTGAGGCATCGCCGGCATGCTCACCGTCTGCGCGGCGCGCGGGGCCAGCACTTCGGCTTCGCCATCGACAACCTGCTCGGCGTTCTGATTGAACACGCGGGTGGCCAGGCGCACGCGCCCCTTGGGCAGTTTTTCCAGTACTTCCAGTTCCACGGTTAGGGTGTCGCCGAGTTTCACCGGGCGGGTGAAACGGAGTTGCTGGCCGAGGTAAATGGTGCCAGGGCCGGGCAGTTCACAGGCGATGGCGGCACTGATCAGTGCGCCGCTGAACATGCCGTGTGCAATCCGCTCCTTGAACAGGGTTTCGGCGGCGAACGCCGCATCCAGGTGTACCGGGTTGTTGTCACCGGAGACGGCAGCAAACAGCTGCACGTCGCGTTCTTCCACGGTCTTGCTGATGCTGGCCTTCTGGCCGACTTCAAGGGCGTCGTAGGGTATGTTGCTGACCTGAGTCATGCGGGCTCCTGTTGCGGGGGGGGGCACTGGCGAGGGCGGGTAAGCGCCTGTTCCAGCCAGTGGGTCAAATAAGCGGTCACTTCGTCGCGATTGCTTTCGTTGAGCAGCTCATGGCGGCCGTCGGCGTAAATCTTCAGCTCAACATCCGTGAGGCCTGCTCGACGAAGTGCTTCAGCGAGATCGCGTAGGCGCTTGCCCTGACTGACCGGGTCACGTTCACCACCGACCACCAGGATAGGAAGGTCGTTTTCGATCTGTGCCAGGTTATCGGTCGGGGTGATTTGCTGCAGACCACCCAGCAGATCAATCCATAGCTGGGTGGTACAGATAAAGCCACAGAGCGGATCGTTGATATAGCGATCCACTTCCGTCGTGTCGCGGCTAAGCCAGTCGAACTCACTGCGGTTGGGCTTGAAGGCTTTATTGAATGAGCCGAATGACAGGAAATTGAGCAGCTTGCTACGGCCCGTCGGACCCAGGCGCCAGCGTTCAGCGCGGGCAATCCATTCGGCGGCGCGGTAGAGCGCCTCCGGTTGGTAGTTAGAGCCAGAAAGGATGGCTGCCTGCAGGCTGCAGCTGTGCTGCATCAGATAGGCCTGGCCAATGTAAGTTCCCATGCTGTGGGCAAGCAGCACGATGGGCGCATGTGGCAGTTGCTGGCGGATGTGATGGTTGAGCGTGGCCAGATCGCCAACCACCTTGCTCCAGCCGTCGCTGTCGGCATAGTGACCTAGGGTTCCATGCTCGGCCGTCCGGCCATGGCCGCGCAGATCGAGCGCGTAGAGACTGATGCCGATGGCGGCCAGCGCTTCTCCCAAGCGCGCATAGCGGCCGCTGTGTTCGGCCATGCCGTGGGCCAGCATGACCGCCGCCCGCGGCGCCTGTTCGGGTGCCCAGTGATTGACGAAGAGCGGGGTGGCATCAGTGGCGCTTAGCCAGTAGGCATCGTGCAGCATATCGGGTCCTTTTGCCCGGAGTGTGCAGGCATTGTGCACAAGCGGCTTAGCCGCGCAAAGCCTCAGCGAACCGATGTGCGCAGAATGCGCAGGTACTCGCCGCTCTCCAGCAGCTGTTTGAGGCCGTCATCGAACTGTTCGATCAGATCCTCTTCGCCGTTGCGGGTCGGGCGCAGACCGACCAGCAATGGAATGCGTTCATGCATGCGCCCCTGCCAGATCAGTTGCTGGCCCAGGAGCGGCTCCTCATGCAGCAGATGCAGGCCGACCTCACGTTCCAGTAGTACGAGATCGAAGCGCTTGGCCGCCAGCTTGCGCAGGTTGCTGATGTCGCTGGCGGCTTCCTCGGGTATCACGCCAGAGAGCAGGCGTTTGGGATAGGCATAGCCGCGGACAATACCGACGCGCAGGCCTTTGAGGTCCTCTAGGGGAAGCCCCAGCAGAGGACTGTCGCGGCGTATGAAAAAGCCCATTTCGCTGTAGGCCAGCGGGCGCGATGGACGCAGGTCCAAGCCGACCAGGTCCGTGGGCCAGAGCGGCAGGGCGCCGTCATAGTCCCCGCGTTTTATGGCCAGTACGACACGCGCCCAGGGCATGTAGTCGACTATCAGGCTGTGGCCGTGCCGCTCAAGGGCGGCACGGCTCAGTGCCACCAGCGTGCCGCCTTCCTGCAGTCTCGGGCTGCTGAACGGCGGGTAGTCGAGGCTGGCCAGCCGGATCTCCCGGGCCTGAAGTCCGAGGCAACTAAGCAGGCAGATCAGTAGCAGGCCAAGTCGCATGGAAAAGTTTCCGAGTCTGTTTAACGACTATAGCCAAGCGCGGCTGTTGGCCTGACATTGTTGTAAACAATTCAGCGGGTCAATAGCACTGGTCACACTATATGCCGTGGCCGGCGGAGCTGATAACGTCGGTCCATCCCGCAAGCAGCGGGCCAGACACACTCAGGCCGGAGGATAAAAATAAATGCAGGCTGATTTCTGGAACGACAAGCGCCCGCCGGGCGTGCCCAATGATATCGACCCGAGCGCTTATGCTTCAGTTGTTGAAGTGTTCGAGCGCTCGTGCAAGAAGTTCGCTGACCGCCCGGCGTTCAGCAATATGGGCGTGACCCTCACCTACGCCGAGCTGGATCGCCTGTCGGCCGCCTTTGCCGCCTACCTGCAGCGCCATACCGATCTCAAGCCCGGCGAGCGCATCGCCGTGCAGATGCCCAATATCCTGCAATACCCGATCGCCGTGTTCGGCGCATTGCGCGCCGGCCTTATCGTGGTCAACACCAACCCGCTGTACACCGCGCGGGAAATGAAGCACCAGTTCAAGGATGCCGGCGTTCGTGCGCTGGTTTACGTCAACCTGTTTGGCCACCTGGTGCAGGAGGTACTGCCGGATACCAGCATCGATTACCTGATCGAGGCGCGCATGGGCGACATGCTGCCAAGCCTCAAGGGTTGGCTGGTCAATACCGTGGTGAAAAAGGTCAAGAAGATGGTGCCGGCCTATCACCTCCCGCTGGCCCTGTCGTTCAAAAGCGTGCTGGCCGAGGGCAGGGGGTGCGCTCTCAAACCTGTGTCACTGAGCCTGGACGACATTGCCGTGCTGCAGTACACCGGCGGCACCACCGGGGTAGCCAAGGGCGCCATGCTCACCCACGGCAATCTGGTGGCCAACATGCAGCAGGTCGATGCCTGTCTGTCGCAGCTGGACGACAATGGCCAGCCGCTGATGAAACAGGGGCAAGAGATCATGATCGCGCCGCTGCCGCTTTACCACATCTATGCCTTCACCGCGAACTGCATGTGCATGATGGTCAACGGCAACCACAACATCCTGATCACCAATCCGCGGGATATTCCCGGATTTGTCAAAGAGCTGAAAAAGTGGCGCTTCTCTGCGCTGCTGGGGCTCAATACCCTGTTCGTGGCGTTGATGGACCATCCCGAGTTCAAGGATCTGGACTTCTCCAATCTCAAGGTCACCAACTCCGGTGGTACGGCGCTGGTCAAGGCAACCGCCGAGCGTTGGCAGGCCATGACCGGCTGCCCGGTGGTGGAGGGTTACGGTCTGACCGAAACCTCGCCGGTGGCCAGCACCAACGGCTACGGCAAGCTGGCCCGTCTCGGCACTGTGGGCATTCCGGTGCCGGGAACGGCATTCAAGGTGATCGATGACGACGGCCATGAACTGCCGGTCGGCGAGCGTGGCGAGCTGTGCATCAAGGGGCCGCAGGTGATGAAAGGCTACTGGCAGCGTCCGGAAGCCACCGCCGAGGTGATGGATGCCGAGGGCTGGTTCAAGAGCGGTGACATCGCGGTGATTGACCCGGATGGCTTTGTGCGCATCGTCGATCGCAAGAAGGACATGATTATTGTCTCCGGCTTCAACGTGTATCCCAACGAGATCGAGGATGTGGTCATGGCTCACCCGCAGGTGGCCAGCTGTGCCGCCATCGGCGTGCCGGACGAGCGTTCCGGGGAAGCGGTGAAGCTGTTCGTGGTGCCTCGTGCAGGCGGGGCGGTGACGGTCGAGGAGCTCAAGGCCTACTGCAAGGAGAACTTCACCGGTTACAAGGTCCCGCGGCACATTGTGCTCAAGGATGCCCTGCCCATGACCCCGGTCGGCAAGATCCTGCGGCGCGAGCTGCGCGATATCGCCTGATCCCTTATCGGTCAGAAACCCCGCGGTTTCATTACGCGGGGTTTTTTATGGCGATTTTTCCGGTTCTCGGTGAACGGTTGTTGCTTGAAAGATGACTGGTTGCGGCATTTCTGGTCACTTTTGAGACTGGTGAGGGCAGTTTTGGCTCTGGTTAGCCACTGGCAAAGCTGCTACGCTCGACCGGTTTTTTGCCAACTGCCAGGCAGAAAAGCGCACAGAACACAATAAACAACCACCCCTTCGGGGGGGGTGAAGATCAGTTGTTGCTTTAGGAGAGTGGGCCTCCATGACTGCTAATTTCTGGAAGGACAAATACCCTGCGGGCATTCCTGCCGAAATCAATCCCGATCAGTACCCGAACATCCTCGCGGTCCTGAAGGAGTCCTGCCAACGCTTTGCCGCCAAACCGGCGTTCAGCAGCCTGGGCAAAACCCTTACCTATGCACAGGTGTACGAACTGTCAGGCGCCTTCGCTGCGTATCTGCAGCAGCACACCAGCCTGCAGCCGGGTGACCGTATCGCCGTGCAGATGCCGAACATCCTGCAATACCCGGTGGTGGTTTTCGGTGCCATGCGCGCCGGCCTTATCGTAGTCAACACCAACCCGCTGTACACCGCGCGGGAGATGGAACACCAGTTCAATGACTCCGGCGCCAAGGCGCTGGTGTGCCTGGCCAACATGGCCCACCTGGCCGAGGAAGTGCTGCCCAAGACCGGCATCAAGCACGTGGTCGTGACCGAAGTGGGCGACATGCTGCCGCCGCTCAAGCGTCTCTTGGTCAACACCGTGGTCAAGCACGTGAAGAAGATGGTGCCGGCGTTCAATCTGCCGCAGGCCGTCAAGCTCAACGCCGCGCTGGCCAAGGGCAAGGGCCAGGCCGTCAAGGAAGCCAACCCGGCCTCCGGTGACATTGCCGTGCTGCAGTACACCGGCGGCACCACCGGCGTGGCCAAGGGCGCCATGCTGACCCACCGCAACCTGATCGCCAACATGCTGCAGGTCAAGTCGCTGATGGGCTCCGAGATGAGCGAGGGCGAAGAGGTGCTGATCGCGCCGCTGCCGCTCTACCACATCTACGCCTTCACCTTCCATTGCATGGCCATGATGCTGATTGGCGGTCACAACGTGCTGATCAGCAACCCGCGTGACCTGCCGGCCATGATCAAGGATCTGGCCAAGTACCGCTTCACCGGCTTTGTCGGCCTGAACACCCTGTTCGTGGCGCTGTGCAACAACGAGGAGTTCCGCAAGCTGGACTTCTCCTCGCTGAAAGCCACCTTCTCCGGCGGTATGGCCCTGCAAATGGCCACTGCCGAGCGCTGGAAGGAAGTCACTGGCTGCGCCATCAGTGAAGGTTTCGGCATGACCGAAACCAGCCCGGTGGTGTCGGTAAACCCGTTCCAGAACAACCAGATCGGCACCATCGGTATTCCGGTACCTTCGACCTCCTGCAAAGTGGTCGACGACGAAGGCAAGGACCTGGGCATCGGCGCTATCGGCGAGCTGTGCGTACAGGGCCCGCAGGTGATGAAGGGTTACTGGCAGCGTCAGGAAGCCACCGACGAGATCCTCGACGCCGAGGGCTGGCTGAAGACCGGTGACATCGCCGTGATTCAGGAAGACGGCTACATGCGCATCGTCGACCGCAAGAAGGACATGATTCTGGTCTCCGGTTTCAACGTTTACCCGAACGAGCTGGAAGACGTGCTGGCGACCCTGCCGGGCGTGCTGCAGTGCGCCGCCATCGGTATTCCGGACGAGAAGTCCGGCGAGGCGATCAAGCTGTTCGTGGTGGTCAAACCGGGCGAGAGCCTGACCAAGGAGCAGGTGATGGAGCACATGCGCGCCAACGTCACCGGCTACAAGATGCCCCGTGCCGTGGAGTTCCGCGAGAGCCTGCCGACCACCAACGTCGGCAAGATCCTGCGTCGCGAGCTGCGTGACGAGGAACTCAAGAAGCTGGGCAAGAAGTAAGCTCGCCTGCTTCAGCAAAAGCCCCGCCTCGGCGGGGCTTTTGCTTTTCTGCACGGGTACAGCTCGCCGCGGAACAGTCGCGGGAAGGGAAATCTGCGACAATCGCCGCCTTTCCCGAGACTGCTGCTGTCACCGATGACCAACGCCACGCCTGCCTTCGATCAACTGCACCACAACCTCGACCAGGCCTTGCTGGTCGATCGCCACCGCCTGCGTCGTCAGCTTCACGACCTGCGCAAGTCGGCCGGCACGCCGGGCTGGGATGAAGGCAAACTGACGCAGTGGCTGGAGCGTTTCCAGGCCTCGGTGGCCAAGGTCGAGGCGCGCAGGCGCAGCGTGCCGGTCATGGGTTACGACGATGCCCTGCCGATCGCCGCCAAGCGCGACGAGATCAAGGCCGCGCTGGAAAAGCATCAGGTGCTGGTGATCGCCGGCGAAACCGGCTCGGGCAAGACCACCCAGTTGCCGAAGATCTGTCTGGAGATCGGTCGTGGCGTGCACGGCCTGATCGGCCACACCCAGCCGCGCCGTCTGGCGGCGCGCAGCGTGGCGACCCGTGTGGCCGAGGAGATCGGCACACCGCTGGGTGAGCTGGTCGGCTATCAGGTGCGCTTCGAGGATCAGAGCAAGGACAGCAGCCTGATCAAGCTGATGACCGACGGTATCCTGCTGGCCGAAACCCAGCACGACCGCTACCTGGAAAAGTACGACACCATCATCGTCGACGAGGCCCATGAGCGTTCGCTGAACATCGACTTCCTCCTCGGCTACCTGAAGACCCTGCTGCCGCGCCGCCCCGATCTCAAGGTGATCATTACCTCGGCCACCAT
Organism: Pseudomonas sp. HAR-UPW-AIA-41; assembly: GCF_002304225.1. Classification (GTDB taxonomy): domain Bacteria; phylum Pseudomonadota; class Gammaproteobacteria; order Pseudomonadales; family Pseudomonadaceae; genus Aquipseudomonas. The sequence continues at coordinate 271,835 of NZ_NSLB01000002.1, read as the reverse complement.
CGATCTGGAGCGCTTCAGCAAGCACTTCAACGATGCGCCGATTGTGGAAGTGTCCGGCCGCACCTATCCCGTGGAGACCTGGTACCGCCCGCTGGCGGCCGAGGTGGACGAGGAGGGCGAGAGCCTGCTGGATGACCTGACCGTCGATCAGGGCATCCTCGCCGCGCTGGACGAAATCGCCGCCCATGAGAAGGCCGAGGGCAAGCGCCCTGGCGATGTGCTGATCTTCCTCCCCGGCGAGCGCGAGATCCGCGAGGCTGCCGAGGTGCTGCGCAAGGCCAATCTGCGCCTGACCGAGGTACTGCCGCTGTATGCGCGGCTGACTCCGGCCGAGCAGCAGAAAATCTTCGCACCCATGGCCGGGCGCAAGATCGTGCTGGCCACCAACGTGGCGGAAACCTCGCTGACCGTGCCGGGCATCCGTTATGTGATCGACTCCGGTACGGCGCGTATCAGCCGCTACAGCTACCGTGCCAAGGTTCAGCGCCTGCCCATCGAGGCCATCTCCCAGGCCAGCGCCAACCAGCGCAAGGGTCGTTGCGGGCGGGTCGAGCCGGGCATCTGCGTGCGCCTGTACAGCGAGGAGGATTTCCTCGGCCGTCCGGCCTTCACTGATCCGGAAATACTGCGTACCAACCTGGCCGCCGTGATTCTGCAGATGCTGCACCTGCGTCTGGGCAGCATCGAGGCCTTCCCCTTTATCGAGCCGCCGGATGGCAAGGCCATCAGCGATGGCTTCACCCTGTTGCAGGAACTCTCGGCGGTCAACCGCGAGGGCCAGCTGACACCGCTGGGCCGGCAGCTGGCGCGCCTGCCCATCGACCCGCGCCTGGGCCGTATGGTGCTTGAGGCGGCCAAGCTGGGCAGCCTGGACGAGATACTCATTGTCGCCTCGGCGCTGTCGGTACAGGACCCGCGCGAGCGGCCGATGGACCGCCAGCAGGCCGCCGACCAGGCCCATGCCCAGTGGAAGGATGTGGATTCCGACTTCGCCGCGCTGATCAACCTGTGGCGCGGCTTCGAGAAGAAGCGCCAGGAGCTGGGCAGCAATCCGCTGCGCAGCTGGTGCAAGAAGAACTTCCTCAATTACATGCGCCTGCGCGAATGGCGCGACGCGCACCGCCAACTGGTGCTGATCGCCCGCGAGCTGCAGCTGGCGGCGGCGAAAGCTCCGGATAAGCGTGAGCGCCAGCCGGCGCCCCAGCCGGTCAAGCCGACCAACGACACCAAGGTCAATGTGATTGCCCGTGAACAGGCCGAGGCCAGTGAAGCGGTGCAGCGCGCCAAGAACTATGCCGCGGTGCACAAGGCGATCCTCTCCGGCCTGCTCAGTCAGATCGGCCAGAAGACCGAGGACGGCGATTACCTCGGCGCGCGTCAGCGGCGTTTCTGGATTCATCCCTCTTCGGTGATCGGCCGCAAGAAGCCGGCCTGGGTGATGGCCGCCGAACTGGTGGAAACCACCAAGCTATTCGCCCGCATGGTCGCCAAGATCGAGCCGGACTGGATCGAGCCGCTGGCCGGCCATCTGATCAAGAAAAACCACTTCGAGCCGCACTGGGAGAAGAAGCGCGGCCAGGTGGTGGCCTACGAGCAGGTGACGCTCTATGGTCTGATCGTGGTCGGTCGCCGACCGGTGCACTATGGGCCGGTCGATCCGGTGGCCGCGCGCGAGCTGTTTATCCGCGAAGGGCTGGTCGGGGGTGAAATCAACAGCCGCGCCAAATGCCTTACGGCCAACCGCGAGCTGCTGGAGCTGCTCGATGAGCTGGAGGCCAAGGCCCGCCGACGCGACATTCTCGCCGACGAAGAAACCCTGTTCGCCTACTACGATGCCAGGCTGCCGGCCGATATCTGCCAGGCCGCCAGCTTCGACAGCTGGTACAAGCAGGGCAGCGCCAAGGACCCGCAGCTGCTGCTGATGCGCGAGGAGGATGTACTGGCCCGAGAGGCCAGTGAGGTTACCGCCGCGCAGTACCCGGACCAGTTGCGTATTGGTGAGTTGCGCCTGCCGCTCACCTATCACTTCGAGCCCGGCCATGCCCGCGATGGTGTGACTCTGCGCGTGCCGGCGCCCCTGCTGCCGCAGCTTCCGGCCGAGCGCCTGGAGTGGCTGGTGCCGGGTCTGCTGGAGGCCAAGGCCATCGCTTTGGTGCGCGGTCTGCCCAAGGCTATCCGCAAGAACTTCGTGCCGGTGCCGGATTTCGTCGGCGCGGCCCTGTCGAAGATCGCCTTTGGCGAGGGTTCTCTGCCTGAATCGCTCGGCCGCGAACTGACCCGCATGACCGGCGCCCGCGTGTCAGAGGAAGCCTGGGCCGAATCGGCGGCGGGTCTGGAGGCGCATCTGCGCATGAACCTTGAAGTGGTGGATGCGCGCGGCAAGTTCCTCGGCGAAGGCCGTGATCTGGCCGAGCAGTGCGCGCGCTTCGCCGAGGCCAGTCAGGCGGCGCTGGCCATTCCGCAGCAGAAGCAGGAACAGAAGCCCGTCGAGGCCAAGGCTTTTGCTCAGGTCGCCGAGAAGACCCAGCAGAAGATCGCCGGCCTCTCGATGACGGTGTTCCCGGCGCTGGTCGAGGAGGCGGGCGAGGTCAAGGAAGGGCGCTTTGCCACACAGGCCGAAGCCGACTACCAGCATCGTCGTGCCCTGCAGCGACTGCTCCTGCAGCAACTGGCCGAGCCGGCCAAGTACCTGCGTGGCAAGCTGCCGGGGCTGACCGAGCTGGGCTTGCTGTACCGCGAGCTGGGCCGCCCCGAAGCGCTGGTCGAAGATATTCTGCTGGCCAGTCTGGATGCCTGCATTCTCGAGGGTGAGCCGCAGTTGCCGCGCGATGGTGCGGCGCTGGCCGCTCTGGCCGAACGCAAGCGCGGTGACTGGGCGGCGCATGCCGAGCGTATCGCCCGTCTGACCCTGAGCATCCTGCAGCTGGCCCACGGCCTGCAAAAGCGCTTTAAGGGCAAGATCGACCTGGCCCAGGCCATGGCCCTGAATGACATCAAGCTGCAACTGAGCCATCTGGTCTATGCGGGCTTTGTGCGTGAAACCCCGGCCGAGTGGCTCAGGGAAGTGCCGCGCTACCTCAAGGCCATCGAGCAGCGCTTCGATAAAATTGCCGCACAGCTGCAGCGTGACCGCGTGTGGACCGCCGAGCTCACTGCCGCCTGGGAGCAATACCAGGCCCGCGCCGCCAAGCATGCTCAGGAGGGCAAGCGTGATGCCGAGCTGGTGCTGTATCGCTGGATGCTGGAGGAATACCGCGTTTCGCTGTTCGCCCAGCAACTGGGCACCAGGATGGCAGTGTCGGACAAGCGGCTGAGCAAACAGTGGAGTGCAGTGGAGGCCTAGAGCCTTCCTGCACCGGGCAGGCTCGGTCAAAGAGAGCACTTTGTATTCGTTTGCAACACTCCATCTGAGAGCGGCTGACTAACGGGGCTTCCGCTGTCTAGTTCCTGACTACTATCAGTGCCATTCCCAAAACCTATTGGCGAGGTTTGGGGGCCAGGGTCAACACTCTGTCCACGAATTAGGCGCAAGCAAAAGGAAGGAAAGACCATGTCAAACGAAGCCAAATGCCCGTTCGCTGCCGGTGCTGCCAAGCACACCATTGCCGGAGGCCCGTCGAATGCCGACTGGTGGCCCAATCAGCTCAAGCTGAGCATTCTTCATCAGCATTCTGCCAAGTCCGACCCCATGGGCGAGGCGTTCAACTACGCCGAGGAATTCAAGAAGCTGGACCTCGACGCCCTGGTCAAGGACCTCACCGCGCTGATGACCGACTCCCAGGACTGGTGGCCGGCCGACTGGGGGCACTACGGTGGTCTGATGATCCGCATGGCCTGGCACGCCGCCGGTACCTACCGGATTCAGGATGGCCGCGGCGGTGCCGGCACCGGCAACCAGCGCTTTGCCCCGCTCAACAGCTGGCCGGACAATGGCAACCTGGATAAAGCCCGTCGTCTGTTGTGGCCGATCAAGCAGAAATACGGCCGCCAGATTTCCTGGGCCGACCTGTTCATTCTGGCCGGTAACGTCGCCCTAGAGTCCATGGGCTTCAAGACCTTCGGTTTTGCCGGTGGTCGTGCCGACATCTGGGAACCGGAAGAGGATATCTACTGGGGTGCCGAGCGCGAGTGGCTGGCCACCAGTGACAAGCCCAACAGCCGTTATCAGGGTGATCGCCAGCTCGACAATCCGCTGGCGGCAGTACAGATGGGCCTGATCTATGTGAACCCCGAAGGCCCGGACGGCAACCCTGATCCGGTAGCGTCCGGCCGTGATGTGCGGGAAACCTTTGCCCGCATGGCGATGAACGACGAGGAAACCGTGGCGCTGGTCGCCGGCGGTCACACCTTTGGCAAGGCCCACGGCGCTGGCGATCCGTCGCTGGTCGGCCCGGAGCCGGAAGCCGCGGGTATCGAAGAACAGGGCCTGGGCTGGATCAATAAGTTCGGCAGTGGCAAGGGCGTGCACACCACTACCAGCGGCATCGAGGGTGCCTGGAAGCCTAATCCCACCACCTGGGACAACGGCTACTTCGACATGCTGTTCGGTTACGAGTGGGAGCTGACCAAGAGCCCGGCCGGTGCCCATCAGTGGACCCCGAAGAACTGCAAGCCCGAGCACCTGATTCCCGATGCTCACGATCCGTCGAAGAAACACCCGCCGATGATGACCACCGCCGACCTGTCGCTGCGCATGGATCCGGCGTACGAGAAGATTTCACGGCGCTTCCATCAGGACCCGCAGGTGTTTGCCGATGCCTTCGCCCGTGCCTGGTTCAAGCTGACTCACCGTGACATGGGCCCGCGTGCCCGTTATCTGGGCAAGCTGGTGCCCAAGGAAGAGCTGATCTGGCAGGACCCGGTACCGGCTGTGGATCACCCGCTGGTGAATGAGCAGGATGTGGCAGCGCTCAAGGCCAAGGTGCTGGCTTCCGGCCTCTCGGTCGCGCAACTGGTCACTACCGCCTGGGCCTCGGCCTCGACCTTCCGTGGCAGCGACAAGCGTGGCGGCGCCAACGGTGCGCGCATCCGCCTGGCGCCGCAGAAGGGCTGGGCGGTGAACCAGCCGGCTGAGCTGGCCAAGGTGCTGGCGGTGCTGGAGTCGATCCAGAAAGACTTCAATGCAGCAGCGACCGGCGGCAAGAAAATCTCGCTGGCTGATCTGATTGTGCTGGCCGGTGCAGCAGCGGTTGAGGCAGCGGCCAAACAGGCCGGTGTCGAGGTCAAGGTGCCCTTTGCTCCGGGCCGCACCGATGCCAGTCAGGCGCAGACCGATGTCGAGTCCTTTGCCGTGCTGGAGCCGGCTGCCGATGGTTTCCGAAATTACGTACGGCCGGGGCTGGAGGAGAAGGCGGCCGAGTTGCTGGTCGACAAGGCTCAGTTGCTGACCCTGACCGCGCCGGAAATGACCGTGCTGATCGGTGGCATGCGTGCACTGGGTGCCAACTTCGATCACTCAGGCCATGGCGTATTCACCCAGCGGCCGGGAACTCTGAGCAATGACTTCTTCGTCAATCTGCTCGACATGGGCACTCAGTGGAAACGTTCGGCCAGTGCCGGTGTGCTGGAAGGGCGGGACCGTGCCAGTGGCCAGCTGAAGTGGACGGCGACCGTCACCGATCTGGTGTTCGGCTCCAACTCGCAGCTGCGTGCTCTGGCCGAGGTGTATGCCGCCAGCGATGCGCAGGCGAAGTTCGTCAATGATTTCGTGGCGGCCTGGACCAAGGTGATGAATCTGGATCGTTTCGATCTGGCCTGATGCGGATGGCGGCTGTGCCGCCAAGCCGCTGCAAGAAAAAGCCCCTGACCACAAAGGTCAGGGGCTTTTTTGTTCTGAACCGGCAGTCGTGCCTCTGTGCGGTCGCACTCAGCTGCGAGACTCGCGTGCGAGGCAGGCAGCAGCGGTGAACAGGGCGTCGGTCGATGAGTTGAGCGCCGTTTCCGCACTGTCCTGCAGGATGCCGATGATGAAGCCGATGGCCACGACCTGCAGGGCGACATCACCGGGAATGCCGAACAGGCTGCACGCCAGCGGGATCAGCAGCAGCGAACCGCCGGCTACGCCGGAGGCGCCACAGGCACAGACCGCCGAGACCACGCAGAGCAGCAGGGCACTTGGCAGGTCCACGGCGATGCCGAGGGTGTGCACGGCGGCCAGGGTCAGCACGCTGATGGTGATGGCGGCGCCGGCCATGTTGATGGTGGCTCCCAGCGGAATGGACACGGCATAGGTGTCTTCATGCAAGCCCAGGCGTTCGCACAGTTGCAGGTTTACCGGCACATTGGCCGCCGAGCTGCGGGTAAAGAACGCCGTGATGCCGCTTTCACGCAGGCAGGTCAGCACCAGCGGATAGGGATTGCGGCGGATCTGGCTGAACACGATCAGCGGGTTCACCACCAGGGCGACAAACAGCATGCAGCCGAGCAGTACGGCGAGCAGATGCACATAGCCCAGCAGAGCCTTGAGGCCAGCATCGGCAAAGGTGGTGGCAACCAGACCAAAGACACCCAGCGGCGCGCAGCGAATCACCGCGCGCACGATGAGAGTCACCCCCTGGGCAAGGTCATGGAACACGGCGCGTGTGCTGTCACTGCCATGACGGATGGCCAGGCCGATACCGATGGCCCAGGCCAGAATCCCGACAAAGTTGGCCTTGAGCAGGGCATTGACCGGGTTGTCCACCACATTGAGTGCCAGCGTCTTGAGTACTTCGGCGATACCGCCCGGTGGGCTGGCATTCTGGGCGCTCTCGGCCAGCACCAGGGTGGAGGGCCACAGGGAGCTGGCCACCACCGCAACCACGGCGGCAGCGAGCGTGCCGATCAGATACAGCAGCAGGATCGGACGGATATGCGTCGGTTGCCCGGGGCTGTGGTTGGCAATCGCCGAGGCCACCAGAATGAAGACCAGAACGGGAGCAACGGCTTTCAGGGCGCTGATGAACAGGTTGCCGAGAAACCCGACGCTGGCGGTGGCCTCAGGCCAGAGCCAGGCGAGCAGAATCCCGGCCAGCAGGCCAAGGGCAATCTGCGCGACCAGGCTGGTGTGGTTGATGATGTGCAAAAGCGGGCGGAGGATCATGGGTGTGTTCCTGGCAACGGGCAGCCGGTGGTAACCGGGGGCCGGGTGGTTCGCTGTGAATGCGGATAGGCAGGTCACGCGAGTGAGAGTCTGGTGGTAACCCTAGACCCTGGTAAGCAGGCGCGATTGTAACGGGAATGCCGATCGCCAGCCGATGACCCGCTCTGCCTATACTGTGCCAAGGGATATGGGGCGGGATGCAAGGGGGCCGTGGATGCGGTTTTTGCTGTTGCTGTTGTGGCTATACGGGGTATTGCCTGCTGTGGTTGCCGAGGAAGCTCGGTCACCCAGTCTGACCTTTTGCTATGAAGACAAGGAGTCCTTCCCCTGGGTGATGCCTGACGGGAGCGGGCTTAATCTGCTGCTGCTCAAACAGGTGGCTGCGACTCTCGATCTGCAGGTCAGCTGGGTGGCAGTGCCCTGGCGGCGCTGTCTCTCCGGCTTGGAAAAAGGTGCCTACGATGGCGCCTTTGCCGCCAGCTACATGCCCGAGCGTCTTGTGCATGGCGTCTATCCCCTGGACAGCGACGGCCGGGTCGATGAAAGCAAGCGTCTGCACACACAGGTCTACGCCCTCTATTCGCGCAAGGACAACGCGGTGGGCTGGAACGGCAGCGAGTTCCGCCAGTTGGAGGGGGCAATAGGTACGCTCAGTGGCTTCTCCATTGTCGATTTCCTTCGCCTGCATGGTGCCGCTGTCGTGGAGAGCAGTCGTGATCCTGAAGCCCTGCTGTACATGCTGGCTACCCGTCGGGTGCAGGCCGTAGCCTTGCAGGCCCTGCGCGCCGATCATGTGCTGGAGGGCAATGCCGAGCTGGCGGCGGTGATCGAAAAGGCCAGCCTGCCGCTGGAGACCAAGGCCTACTACCTGATGCTGTCGCATCGGTTGCAGCGGCATCAGCCGCAGCTGGTCGAGCAGATTTGGGCGGAAATCCAGCGACAACGCGAGTCCCCGGCCTACCGCGAACAGTTGAACCTTCTCTTGCAGCCCTGAGGCCGATCCGCATGCCGCATCGTTCGGCAGATACCTGCTGGCCAAGTGTGGCTTAAACGGCTGTGCATCTGTCTGACAAGCAGGCAGTGGCGTCGTGGCTGTGGCAAACTCCATCCTTTGCCAAATGTTGCCAGCGCACAGTGCTGTGGTACGGCAACATTGCCTGAATTTTTGCCTGGGGCTGCGGGCCGCAGGCGTGATGTGCAACCGGCCGCCGTGGGCGCCCATGACAATAAAGAGGAAAGTCCGTGCACAACGTCGTAATCAGTGGCACCGGTCTGTTTACCCCGGCCAACAGCATCTCCAACGCGGAGCTGGTGACGGCTTTCAATGCCTATGTCCAACAGTTCAATGCCGATAACGCCGCTGCGATCGAGCTCGGTGAGGTCGAGGCGCTGAGTGAGTCCAGCGAGGCGTTCATCGAGAAGGCGTCGGGGATCAAGAGCCGCTATGTGATTGACAAGGCGGGCATCCTCGACCCGCAGCGCATGACGCCGCGCATCCCGGAGCGTCCCAACGAAGAGTGGTCGATTCTCTGCGAGATGGCCGTCGGCGCTGCCAGGGAAGCTCTGCAGCGGGCTGGCAAGACGGCGGCCGATATCGACGGCGTGATTCTCGCCTGTTCCAACCCGCAGCGCGCCTACCCGGCAGTGGCCGTGGAAGTGCAGGCGGCACTGGGCATCAATGGCTGGGCCTATGACATGAACGTGGCCTGCTCCTCGGCCACCTTCGGCATTCAGGCTGCCACCAATGCGGTGCAGACCGGCCAGGCCCGGGCGATTCTCATGGTCAACCCGGAAATCTGCACCGGTCACCTGAACTTCCGCGACCGTGACAGCCATTTCATCTTTGGTGATGCGGCGACTGCCGTGATCATCGAGCGCGCCGACCTGGCGACCTCGGCCTATCAGTGGGATGTGCTCGGCACCAAGCTGGTTACCCAGTTCTCCAACAATATCCGCAACAACTTCGGCTTCCTCAACCGCTGTGCGGAAGAAGGCATCGGTGCCCGCGACAAGCTGTTTGTTCAGGAAGGGCGCAAGGTGTTCAAGGATGTCTGCCCGATGGTGGCCGAACTGATTGCCGCACACCTGGCGGAAAACCAGTTGAACGTCGCCGACGTCAAGCGCTTCTGGCTGCATCAGGCCAACCTCAACATGAACCTGCTGATTGCGCGCAAACTGCTCGGCCGTGATGCCGAACCGCATGAAGCTCCGGTGATCCTCGACACCTACGCCAACACCAGTTCGGCCGGTTCGGTAATCGCCCTGCACAAATATCAGGATGACCTGCCGGCTGGCGCGCTGGGCGTGCTCAGCTCCTTCGGTGCAGGCTACTCCATAGGTAGTGTGATTCTGCGCAAGAAGGCCTGAACCGCCTATGGCGGATCAGACCGAGGATGAACTGCTCGCCCGCCTGCTGGCCGGCGAGCAGCGCGCGTACAAGGAGCTGGTGACACGGTATCAGGGCGCCATGCGTGCAGTGGCCTATGCCATCGTCGGCAGTCGTCATGCCGACGAAGTGGTGCAGGACGCCTGGCTGGCCGTGGTGCGCAACCTCGACGGCTTTCAGCAGCGCAGTAGTCTGAAAACCTGGCTGCTGACCATCACGGCCAACACGGCCAAAACCCGTCTCAAGCACAACCGCCGCGAAGTACTGCTGGATGACCTTCCCGGTCCGCACGGCACCATTGGCGCTGAGCGTTTTGCCGCTGACGGCCACTGGCAGACACCACCGCACGACTGGCATGAAGACTCGCCTGAAGCGTTGCTCAGCGAGGAGCAGCTGCGCCAGTGTCTGGAAAAGACCCTGGCCAGCCTTTCCGAGATGCAGGCCAGCGTATTGCTGCTGCGCGAGCGGCAGGGACTGGAGCTGGAGGAAATTTGTAATCTTCTCGAGCTTTCGCTCTCCAATGTCCGCGTGCTGCTGCATCGTGCACGACTCAAGGTGTTTGCCACCCTCGAGCATTTTCAGGAGACCGGCCAATGCTGAGCTGCAAGGATCTGGTTGCCCATTCCAGCGATTTCCTCGATGGCCAGTTGAGCCTGCGCGAGCGTCTGGGCGTGCGTGCTCACCTGGCCATGTGCCGCCATTGCCGGCGCTTCATACGCCAGATGAAGGTCAGTCAGCATGTATTGCGTCAGCTGCCGGATGCCGCAATCCCGGAGCTTGACGCTCTGGCTGAGCGCTTGGCGCAGCAGCGGCGTGAGCCCTGAGCTTCGCTCAGAACCTTGTAATCTCTCCTGCTGTACCAAGTGACAGTCGACCGAAAACTTTTTGTGATCGGCTGTAACGTTCGCTTTTCATCCGCGTCTAGTGTTGCGAAGGGGCCATGCCGGCCCTGTCTGCGAATCACCACTGGAGCGTTATATGAATAAGCTGAATTCCGTAGTTGTCACCCTCGGCGTCGCTTTGCTGGGCTCTGCTGCTTCTGCGTCGGCAGCGAGTAACCCGTTTGCCACTCAGGAGCTGAGCAGTGGCTACAGCCTGGCTGCTCATGAAAAGGGCCATGAAGGTTCCTGTGGCGAGGGGAAGTGCGGCGGGCAGATGAAAGCCGAAGAGGGCAAGTGTGGCGGTGACAAGGCAGCTAAAGAAGGCAGCTGCGGTGAGGAAGGCAAGGCCGCCAAAGAAGGCAAGTGTGGCGAAGGCAAGTGTGGTGCCGAGAAGGCCGAGTAAGGCAATAGGGACATGACCATGCAGTCGTTTGTCAGCGGCGCCGGCCTTGGCCTGCGTCGCGGCCTGCTGGCGGCGCTGGCAGACAGCGCCGTGGGACAGGTGGATTTCCTTGAAATTGCCCCGGAAAACTGGATCGGCGTTGGCGGGCGTTTTGCCCGCCAGCTGCGCAGCCTCAGCGAGCGCGTGCCGTTTCTCTGTCATGGTCTGTCTCTCAACCTCGGTGGTGTGGCGCCGCTTGATATCGGGCCGCTCAAGGCCATCAAGGTTTTTCTCGACGAGCACCGCATCCGTGGTTATAGCGAGCACCTCTCTGCCTGCGCCGACGAGGGCCAGCTGTACGACCTGATGCCGTTGCCGTTCACTGCGCAAACCGTGCAACGAGTCGCCGCGCGCATTCGCACCGTGCAGGATGTGCTGGAGCGGCCGTTGATCATCGAAAACGTCTCGGCCTATGCGCGCCTGCCCGGCGAGCTGGACGAGACCACCTTCATTCGTGCGGTGCTGGACGAAGCGGATTGCCGGCTGCTGCTGGACATCAACAACGTCTACGTCAACGCGACCAATTTCAGCTTCGACCCGCTGGCCTATATCCAGGCCATACCGGGCGAGCGCATTGCCTATCTGCACATGGCCGGACATTACGACGAGGCGACCGATCTGAAGATCGACACCCACGGTGCACCGGTGTGCGACCCGGTGTGGGCTTTGCTTCGGCAGGCTTACGCGCTGCATGGCGTGCGCCCGACTCTGCTGGAGCGCGACTTCAACTTCCCGCCGGTGGCCGAGCTGTACGCCGAGGTCGCGCAGATCCGCGCCCTGCAACAGGAGGCCCGGCGATGAGCGAGCGTGACCAGCTGGCCTTCGCCGCGCGCATTCGTCAGCCCGAGTCGCAGGCGCTGTTACCGGGCATCACCGCCGAGCGCATGGCGGTCTACGAAGGCCTGTTCTTCAACAACATCGAGAGCTTTCTCAGCAGCGGTTTTCCGGTGCTGCGCCGGCTGTTCGACGATGCGCGCTGGCAGCGCCTGGTGCGCAGTTTCATTGCCGGACACCGCTGCGCCACGCCGTATTTCCTCGAGATCGGCGCGGAGTTTGTCGGCTGGTTGCAGCACGGCTTCGTTGCCGAAGCGGATGATCCGCCGTTTCTCATCGAACTGGCGCATTACGAGCGGGTCGAGCTTGAGCTGGATGTGGCGGAGGCCGAATTGCCCGCACAAGGCTGGTCGCCGCTGGCCTGGCCGTTGGCATACGCCTGGCCAGTGCAGCGTCTGAGCGCTGAGTACAGTCCCCAGCAAGCACCAGCCGAGCCGACCTGCCTGCTGGCCTGGCGCGATCGCTCGGACAAGGTGCGCTTCCAGCAACTCTCGCCGTTCGCCTATCACCTGGCTCTGCGCCTGCAGGCGGGTGAGGCGAGTGCGCCGGCATTACTTGCTTTGGCCGATGCCAGCGGTATTGCGGCTGATGAACCCTATTTCACTCATGCCCAGGCACTGCTGGATGACTGGCAGCGCCAGGACATCTGGTTTCCTCCGACCCGCTGAACGCTCAGGCGCCTTGGCGCCTGACTACTGGAGATTTTCATGCTGAAACTGCTCAATCGCTTCCAGGATGGCCTGGATGCTACCCGTCGTCTCGACTTTCTCGGCCCGTTGCTGTTGCGCCTTTATCTAGTACCAATTTTCTGGATGGCGGGTATGCACAAGCTGGCGGACATGCCTTCAACCATCGCCTGGTTCGGTAACCCCGACTGGGGCTTGGGGTTGCCATTTCCTGAGCTGTTGGCCTGGCTGGCGGCACTGACCGAGGCGGGTGGGGCGATTCTGCTGCTATTCGGCCTGGCTGTACGCTGGGTGAGCATTCCGCTGATCATCACCATGCTGGTCGCCATTGTCGCGGTGCATTGGCCCTATGGCTGGCAGGCGATAGCTGATCCTTCGGCACCCTTTGCCAATGAGCGGGTGCTGGCCTCGGTGGAGAAAATCGAGCGGGCCAGGGCATTGCTCAAGGAGCACGGCAACTACGACTGGCTGACGAGCAGTGGCAAGTTTGTGGTGCTGAACAACGGCATCGAGTTTGCCGCCACGTATCTGGTGATGTTGGTGACGCTCTTCTTCACGGGTGCAGGGCGCTGGTTCAGTCTGGATTTCTGGATAGCCAGGCGCTGGCGTTCTATGGCTTGAAAACAGTCGTTTCAAGGCATTTGGAGAGGTTTCGCTGGCACATCGAGACCTCTTTTTCTGATCCGTTTTTTTGGTAATAAAAAAGTTCCTCTGTCATGGAACTTTCATCTAAAAGCAACTGAGCTGAAATAACCCCCCGCCAAGATTCCCCTCCAACACCGCAGGGCAAAGCCCGCGTGTTTTTGAACGCAAAGACCAATTAGGGGAATCCTCGATGATGCGTAAGCAGTTTGCCGGTTTTGCCGCCAGCGCTCTGGCACTGGCCGTTTCGGCCCAGGCCATGGCCGGTACCGTGACCACCGATGGCACCGATATCGTGATCAAGACCAAGAGCGGTCTGGAAGTAGCCACCACCGACAAGCAGTACAGCTTCAAACTGGGCGGCCGTATTCAGGCTGACTTCGATCAGTTCGATGGTTTCTATACCACCAATAACGAATCTGCCAACGAAGCCTATTTCCGTCGTGCACAGATCGAAATCGGCGGTAACTACAAAGATTGGCGTTACCAGATCAACTACGACTTTACCGACAACCGTGGTAACGAAAACAAGTTTGATGAAGCCACCATCACCTATACCGGCTTCTCTCCGATCAATATCCGCATGGGGCGCTTCGATCCGGATTACAGCCTGGAAAAGGCTACCAGCTCCAAGTGGGTAACTGCGATTGAGCGCTCGCCGGTTCTGGACCTGGCTTCCTGGACCACGGATCACGAGAACGGTATGGGCGTTCAGGTCAATGGCACCTACGGCGGCATGTTCTACGGTTCGGCTAGCCTCCAGCAGCAGGATTCCGGTGTTTACCTCGAAGATGAGGATGGCAAGGACGTCAATAGCTACTTCATGCGTGGTGTGGTTGCTCCGATTGTTAGCGAAACAGAGGTTCTGCACTTTGGTGTGGATTACGCAACCCGCAGCTATGGTAACGAAAGTGATGGCACCAAGTTTGACGGCCGTATTCGCAGCCGTTTGGGCGTGCGTGGTGTTTCCGAGAACCAAGCCAACTCGGATCAACTGATTCTTGCTCCAGCTGACGCTGGTGTTACCGGCGGTTTTGAGGATGACAGTGTCGTAGGCCTGGAATTCGCTTACATGACCGGCCCGTTCTCGGTGCAGAGTGAGTACCTCAAGCGTGATCTGAGCGGCTACAACACCAACGGTGATCGTGAGGCCACCGGCTATAACATGCAGCTGGCCTATACCCTGACCGGTGAGTCGCGCATCTACAAGCTTGATGGTGCTAAGTTCGATGCCATTAAGCCGTTTGACAAGGTCAACGGTGCTTGGGAGGTCTTCTACCGCTATGACAATCTGAACGTCGAAGACGATCAGACCATGGCTACTGTAGGTGGTGTCGCCATCAATGAGAGCGAGGCCAAAGTGCACACTCTGGGTGTGAACTGGTACGCCAATGAGGCGGTAAAGATCTCGGCTAATTATCTGATGACTCAGTCTAATGAAGACACCGTCAAACTGCAGAATGGTCGCTTCGCTGCCGGCAATGACGATGATGACGGTCGTGCCATCTCCCTGCGTGCCCAGTACGTGTTCTAAGTCAGACTTCATCAGCTGACTGCTCCCCCTTAAGCCCCGCCATTGGCGGGGCTTTTTTTCGTCTGGAGGAAAGTCCAGACTCACTCCCATGACCGTGCATATCCTCCATAGCCTTCAGCAGATCAGCGCCCGTGAGTGGGATGGGCTGCTGCCAGCAACGGCTCAGCCGTTTCAGCAGCACGCTTTTCTCTCCAGTCTGGAAGACAGCGGCAGTGCGGTGCTTGGCTGTGGCTGGCAGAGCAGTCATCGTTTGTGGCGTGATGAGAGAGGGAATGCGCAGGCTGTGCTGCCGGCCTGGGTGAAGAGCCATTCTCGGGGTGAGTATGTATTCGACTGGGCCTGGGCTGATGCTTGCCAGCGTGCTGGGATTGCCTATTACCCCAAGTTGCTCAGTGGCGTGCCGTTTACGCCCGTGGTTGGGCCGCGTCTGCTGGGGCAGCCGTCAGCTCTGAGCTCTCTGTTGGAGCAGGGCGTGGCGGAGCTGGCCGAGCAAGGGATTTCCAGTTGGCATATCAACTTCACCCTGCCGGAGGAGGGCGCTCTGCTGGCTCAGCAGCAGGGCTGGCTGCAGCGTCTGGGGTGTCAGTTTCATTGGCACAACCACGGCTATCGCGACTTTCAGGATTTTCTCGACAGCTTTACTTCGCGCAAGCGCAAACAGCTGCGCAAGGAACGTGAGCAACTGGCGGGGCAGGGCCTGGAGTTCGACTGGCGCAGCGGGAGCCAGTTGAGTGAGGCCGAGTGGGACTTCGTCTACGCCTGTTATGCCAATACCTATTGGGTACGTGGGCAGCAACCCTATCTGACGCGGTTGTTCTTCAGTCTGCTGGCCGAACGCATGCCGCAATCCATCCGTGTGGTGCTGGCGCGTCAGCACGGTAGGCCGGTGGCGATGGCTTTCAGTCTGCAGGGGGCTGATTGCCTGTATGGCCGCTACTGGGGTTGCCTCATCGACTTCAATTTCCTGCATTTCGAAACCTGTCTGTACCAGGGCATCGACCAGGCCATTGCGCAGGGGTTGGCACGTTTCGACGCCGGCGCTCAGGGCGAGCACAAGCTGATTCGTGGCTTTGAGCCGCAGCTGACCGAGTCGTGGCACTACCTCTGCCACCCCGGTCTGCGCACGGCTGTGGCGGATTTTCTGCAGCAGGAACGACCGGCTTTGCAAGCCTATGCCGAACAGGCGCGGCAGGCCCTGCCGTATCGTCAGGGTTGAGTTCAGGTGTATTTGGTAAAGATGGCGCGGACCTGTGCCAGCGCCTCGGCGGGAGACTGTTCCGGCGTGAGCAGAGCCTCTTCCAACAGGCAGGCGAGCATCTGCTGGTAGGCTTTTTCCAAGGCTTTACGCGAGGCGGCGAACTGCTGCGCGATGGCCTCGCAGTCCTCGCCGCGGCGAATCATGGCCTGCAGCCCACGAATCTGTCCTTCGACACGTGCCAGGCGCTTTAGCATGGCGTCTTGTTGCGGATTCTGGCTATCGCTCATGGACTCTCCAAAGGGCGGCTCAGGGTAAAGGCGCCGCGCAGCTCGCCCAGCTTGAAACCGCGGGCCTGGTCGGCAGGGTAAAGCGAATCCAGTTTGGCCGCCAACTCCGGACTGAGCTTCTCACCGTGGCAGGTCAGACAGGGTTGCCCGGTGGGGATGGCCTGCATATAGCGGAACTGGCCATCAACAATGGCTTGCTCATGCATGCCGGGCAGTGGCTCACCTGCTGCCGCGCGGTCGGAAAAACGCTGTAGAACCTGCTGTTCCCAGACATCTGGCTGATTGCCGGGATTGCGCACGCGCAAGGCGGTGCGCGCCACCTTCCAGGGTGCCGGGCTATGTGCTGCGGTCAGCGCCGGAGCCTGAATCTGGCAGCTGGCCACAGCCTGCAAGGCACCACCTTGCTGCATGGCTTGTTGCACGCTCTGTTGCAGGGCCTGTTGCAAGGGCGCGATCAGGCGCCGGGCTTCTTCACTCAGGGCGCTGATGTCAGCCGCCTGAACGCTCAGGGGCAGGCAGAGGCTCAGCGTCAGCAGGGTATTGCGCATCCTCATAACTCCGTTGGTGAATACCCTATGGAGTATGTTGTCGGCCATACAGGCTGGCAATTGGCCCGGACGCGGTTATTTGCCGCGCACCAGTTGGCGCAGCAGATAACGGTTGGGGTGGCAGGCTTCGGCCACCGCCCGCGGCAGTGGCAGAGGTTCGTTGTTGAGCCAGGAGGCCAGCAGCTCTCCGGACAGTGGGGCGGTAATCAGACCGCGCGAGCCATGACCGCTGTTGAGGTAGAGGCCCTCCTGCCAGGGGCAAGGACTATCAGGCGTCTGTCGTGCGTCCTTGGCCAGTACTGCATAGTCCCGGGCGAAGGCGTCAGCATCGGCCAGCGGGCCAACCAGGGGCAGATAGTCGGAGGTGGTGCAGCGCAGCGCGGCCCGGCCCTCGAGCCGTGCAGGATCAAGCTGATCGACCTGCAGGCGCTGGCTCAGATCCCGGGAGATTTCGCCGAGTAGCTCCAGATTGCTGGCATGTTCTTCTGTCGAAGGCTGGCTATCCAGGCGTTGGAAATTGAAGCTGGCGCCAAGGGTATGTTCGCCCCTCCAGGCGGGCGCCACATAGCCTTCGGCGCAGACCACGGTTTTCAGGGACTGACTGGCAGAAGTGGCCGGCAGACGGGTGATTTGCCCGCGGATGCCTTTGAGCGGCATGCCCGCCGTCTGGGGAAACCGCAGAATCTCCACGGCGCTGGCAAGAATGACCACCGGTGCCTGTGCCAGTAGTTGCGTGCCGCTCCAAGCTTGCCACTGGCCATCGGCGCGGCGCAGCTCCAGCGCCTCCTGATGCAACAGCAGGCTGATTCGAGGGTGTTCGGCCAGCATCCGGCACAGCGCTGGCGGGTGGGCCCAGCCGGCATGGGGGTAGAACAATCCGCCACTGGGCAGCTCGATGCCGCTCAGCTGTTCGGCTTCGTGACGGTCAACCTGACGCAGCAGATCAGCGGGAAAGGCGGCGGCAAGGCTGCTCTGGCGGGCTTGTTCCTTGTCGTCAAGCCCCAGCTGGAGCACGCCGCAGGGCTGCCAGGCTTGATCCTCAGGCAGCTCCTGCAGCAACCGGCGGGTGCGCCCGTAGCCGCTGACAATCAGTTGCGACAGCGGCGTATGGTGCGCCGACAGTTTGAGATACAGCACGCCCTGCGGGTTTCCGGAGGCCTCCTGGGCCAGTGCGCTGTGGCGTTCCAGCAGGCTGACTTGCCAGCCACGGGCCGCGAGACTCGCGGCGCTGCTGCAGCCGGCCAGGCCGCCACCGATGACCAGTGCGCGGCGTTCGTGTGAAGCCGGCGGGCGGGCGTACCAGGGTTTTCCGGCTGGCTGCTGCGGGCCACTGTAGTGGCCCTGGAGCATCTCCCATTTCTTGCCGAAGCCGGGCACCTTGCGCATGCTGAAACCGGCCTCGATGAGCCCCCGGCGGACAAAGCCGGTGCTGGCGAACGTGGCCAGGGTAGCTCCCGGAGCAGAGAGCCGCGCCAGTTGGGCGAACAGTTCCGGCGACCACATCTCCGGGTTCTTGGCCGGGGAAAAACCATCGAGGAACCAGGCATCGATCTGGGCATCCAGCTCGGCCAGGCTGGTGCTGGCATCGCCGATCAACAGGGTCAGCTGCACGCGGCCAGCGGCAAAGCTCAGACGCTGGAAGCCCGGGTGGATACCCTGATATTGCGCCAGCAGGGCACGGCTGTAGGGTTCAAGTTCCGGCCACAGCTGCAGGGCGCGGGCCAGGTCGGCCAGCTGCAAAGGGTGCTTTTCCACGCTGACAAAGTGCAGGCGGGCAGTGCCCGGCGCGCGCTGCTCAAACAGCTGCCAGGCACAGAGGAAATTCAGGCCGGTGCCGAAACCGGTTTCCCCGATGCACAGCTGCGCGTGTTCGGCCAGAGCGGCAAAACGCTCGGGCAGATGGCTGTTGGCGAGGAATACATAGCGGGTTTCCTCCAGGCCGTTGGCCTTGGAGAAGTACACGTCATCGTAACTGCTGGACAGTGGTTGCCCCTGCTCGTCCCAGTGGAGCAAGGCGTGCTGGAAGTCATTCATGGGGAAGCTCGGCGTCCGGTAAAGTCGCTAGTTTACCGCACAGACAAGCCTGCGCTGATCGACTAGGGTAGACAGCATTGCACAGGGAGATTGGGATGTTCGAGTCAGCAGAAATCAAACACACCATCGATGAAGAGTCTTTCAAAGAGCAATTGCCAGCGTTGCGCGAGGCTCTGCTGGAGGCGCAATTTGAACTGCAGCAGCAGGCACGCTTTCCCGTGATCATTCTGATCAATGGCATTGAGGGTGCGGGTAAGGGTGAGACGGTCAAGCTGCTCAACGAGTGGATGGACCCACGGTTGATTCGTGTCGAAACTTTCGATGTGCAGACAGATGAAGAGCTGGCGCGTCCTCCAGCGTGGCGATACTGGCGCAAGCTTCCTCCCAAGGGGCGCATAGGTATCTTTTTTGGTAACTGGTACAGCCAGATGCTTCAGGCGCGCGTCGATGATCGCATCGGCGATGCGGTGCTTGATCAGGCTATTGATGGTGCCGAGCGGTTGGAGCGCATGCTCTGTGATGAAGGGGCATTGATCTTCAAGTTCTGGTTTCATCTTTCAAAGAAACAGATGAAAAATCGCCTTAAGGAGCTGGAGGCTGATCCTCTTTCCAGATGGCGACTGAGCCCCCTCGACTGGCAGCAGTCCAAGGTCTACGACAAGTTCGTGCGTCATGGTGAGCGGGTTATACGTCAGACCAGTCGCGATTACGCTCCCTGGTATGTGGTGCCCGGTGCTGATGAGAACTATCGCAGCCTGTTCGTGGCCCGGACCCTTTTGGATGGTTTGCAGGTGGCCTTGCAAGAGCAGCAGCGGCCGCAGCGTCATCCGCACTCTGCTCCGCTGGTGTCCAGCCTTGATAACCGTAGTCTGATTGACAGCCTTGACCTGACTCAGGTGCTGGCCAAGGACGCCTATAAAGCTCAGCTCGCCACCGAACAGGCGCGTTTTGCCCGGCTGATGCGCGACAAGCGTATGCGTCAGCACGGACTTGTTGTTGTGTTTGAAGGCAACGATGCGGCTGGTAAAGGTGGCGCTATTCGTCGTTTGGCTGCTGCGCTTGATCCGCGGCAGTACCATGTGATTCCTGTGGCTGCGCCAACAGAGGAAGAGCGGGCTCAGCCGTATCTGTGGCGCTTCTGGCGGCATATTCCTGCACGCGGGAAAATGGCGATCTTTGATCGATCCTGGTATGGACGGGTTCTGGTTGAGAGGGTCGAAGGATTTTGCTCGCAGGCTGACTGGTTGCGTGCCTATGGCGAGATCAACGACTTTGAGGATCAACTGGCTCGCGGGCGTATCGTGCTGGTGAAGTTCTGGCTGGCGATTGACAAAGAAACTCAGTACGCACGCTTCAAGGAGCGGGAGGAGGTAGGCTTCAAGCGTTTCAAAATCACGGAAGAGGACTGGCGAAATCGCGATAAGTGGGACCAATACGTCGATGCTGTGTGCGACATGGTCGACCGGACCAGTAATTCATCAGCGCCATGGACGCTGGTTGAGGCTAACGACAAGCGCTTTGCTCGGGTTAAGGTATTGCGCACGGTTAATGATGCGCTGGCTGCTGCCTTCGAACAGGATCTTTAGGCGGTACTATCAGTTGCTGAGGCTGCTCGCTCGGGCGATCAAGGCACTGGCCTGCTGCATGCGGCGGATGTATTGGTCGATATTGCGCTCAGCGTCTACCCGCGTGAAGTAGGGGCCTTCCAGCGTGCCTTCACGGGTAGAAAAGAAATACTGGCCATTAATGGCGCTCACCCTCTCGCTGCGATAATGGCTGCGTGGGGCAGGGTCTAGGCTGCGTTTACCGAACATGGCGCGGTCTCCTGTCTGTCAAGGGTGACCAGCTTCAGTCTAATCAGCGGTATCGTTTGTGTTGGAGCAAACGACCAGTGGTTGTTTTTTGCGCAATAGTGCTCACCAGCGGGCCTGATTCAGGCCAATCCATCCCAGCGCACTGTGCACGGGCACTTTGTTGCCATCCTCGCCCTGTACCACCCCGCTGAACTCGCCAAACCACTGCCTGTTGTCGTGGTACAGCGGACCGAGTTTTGGGCAGGTCCGGTGCAGTTGACGGGGGCTGAAAGTCAGCTCAACTCGTCCGCATTCGCTACGGATGGGCCAGGGGCTGAGAGGGTCGATGCTGTTGCCCGGATGGAAGCTGACTTGGCTATTCAGTTTGGTCAGTTTGCCGCCAAGCCACAGTGCGTTGTCAGTTAATCCACTGCCATCGGTCCAGCCGCGGCCAAAGTTGCCAGCGATCCCGCCTGGCGCAGCGAAGGCAACGCGTGACCAATTGCTGCGGTGTGGCCATAAGCCGCGACCGAAATCCAGGCTGGCAAAGCTGCGTCCCGGGATACATTGGTAGTGGTAAGTACCCAACTGGATGCTGCCAATCACTGGCAATCCTAGCTGGCGACAGCTGGCATGGAAGCCGTTCTTGGGCAAAGGTACTACCAGGTTCATGGATTCAAGGTGCGCCGGACGTTGGATGTCCAGCTCCACCTGCAGGTTCTGTCCGCCAATGTCTGGTGCATTAACGCTCAGACGAGTGCGCCCGGCTTGCTCGTCGACACGAATATGCAGTTGCGGGTGCTCGAAGACCTGACTGGCTTGAGGTGTGTCTGGCAGATCGCAGCCATGTCCGAGCAAGCTCAGTCGTGTGAAGGCGATGCTTTTTCCAGAGTGCAGATCCAGGAAGTAGGCCGCTGCAAAACCAATCAGATCAAGATCGGCCAGAGTAATTGCAAGCATCCAGTTTGGAGTGGTGATACACCAGTGATTCCAGCGCTTTCGTCGGCCGAAATGCCCAGGAATATGGCAGTCAAACTGAGGGCGTGCCGACCAACCGACGGCCTCGGGGTTCAGTCGACCGTCACTCAGACACAGTGGAACCAGCGCACTGGCCGGCAGCGGTGAAACCAGACTGTTCATGGACACATCCTTGTGTGCAAAGCCGTGGTCATACGAATAGGTTAGGGGCTGTCAGCGTGCCGTCATTGCCGGTCAGTGGCAAGTGCTGGCCTTTTGGCAATCGGATAAACGGTGTGTTGTCGCCAGTTTGTCCTGTGCGCCAGTGCACACCTTTGGTTGCTTGAGCCGTTCGCAGCTTGGGCGCAGAATGCCGAACTTTCCAACCTCGAACGGGATTTTCGATGAAAGCGCTGCGCCTCCTCAGTTCTGCCCTTCTCCTGTCGGCCCTCAGTGGCCAGGTTCTGGCCGATGCTGCCAGCCATGCCGCCGAGGCCGAGGCGTTCCTCAAACTCGCCCGTGCCGACAAACTGACCGTGCCGGTGTATGCCCAGGTGCAGCAGATGTTTGCTCAGGGCTTTGCCCAGGCCAAGGCGCCGGAGAGCAAGAAGGCCGTGCTGGAACGTTACCAGGCCAAGGCCAATGCCGAGCTGGATAAAGCCGTCGGTTGGCCGGTGCTCAGGCCCGAACTGGTCAAGCTTTACACCAATGCGTTCAGCGAGAAGGAGCTCAAGGAGTTGATGGCCTTCTACCAGTCGCCGCTGGGCAAGAAAGTGCTGGAAAACATGCCGATGCTGACGGCCGAGTCGGCACGCCTGACTCAGGCGAAACTGCAGAGCGCCGTGCCTCAGGTCAACAAACTCGTTGCTGAGATGAACAAGGAACTGGGAGTCAAATAAGCATGTCCATGCGTGAGCGTCTGCTGGCCAGCCTGGCCGATCTGCAGCCCGAGCACTTGGATGTGCTGGATGAAAGCCACATGCACAGCCGTGGCCAGGAAACCCACTACAAGGCGGTGATCGTCAGTGAGCAGTTTGCCGGGCTCAATGCCGTGAAACGTCATCAGCGGGTGTATGCCACCCTCGGTGAGCTGATGGGGCAGGTGCATGCCCTGGCATTGCATACCTACACACCCGAAGAGTGGGCGGCGCAGGCGGTAGTGCCGGATTCGCCGACCTGCCGCGGCGGCAGCAAGCACGACCACTGAGTCGACATGGCTTGGGCCTGCGCCAGGGCTTTTGTTAGACTGCAACACCGCGCCGGCCCTGAGCCGGCGCCTTTGTTTCAGGTTCGCCCTTTACGCGGGCGCTCACCGAGGTATCCCCATGACCGCTCCCATCGTCGTCGCGGCGCTCTACAAGTTCGTCTCCCTGCCTGATTACCTCGCGTTGCGCGAGCCGCTGCTGGCAACCCTTCTGCAACATGAGATCAAGGGCACACTGCTGCTGGCCGAGGAGGGCATCAACGGTACGGTGTCCGGCAGTCGTGAAGCCATCGATGCCTTGCTTGTCTGGCTGCGGCAGGACCCGCGTCTGGCGGATGTCGACCATAAAGAGTCGTACTGCGATGAGCAGCCGTTCTACCGAACCAAGGTGAAGCTGAAGAAGGAAATCGTCACCCTCGGCGTGCCCGGGGTTGATCCCAATAAGGCGGTTGGCACCTATATTGAGCCCGCCGACTGGAATGCCCTGATCAGCGACCCTGAAGTGCTGCTGATCGACACGCGCAACGACTATGAAGTGGCCATCGGTACCTTTGAGGGCGCCATTGATCCCAAGACAGCGTCGTTCCGCGAGTTCCCCGAGTACATCAAGGCGCACTTCGACCCCAGCCGGCACAAGAAGGTCGCGATGTTCTGCACCGGTGGCATCCGTTGCGAGAAGGCGTCCAGTTACATGCTGGGGGAAGGCTTTGCCGAGGTGTATCACCTCAAGGGCGGCATTCTCAAATACCTCGAAGAGGTGCCCGAGACCGAGTCGAAGTGGCGCGGCGACTGTTATGTGTTCGATAACCGGGTGACCGTGCGTCATGACCTCTCGCGGGGTGATTACGAGCATTGCCATGCCTGCCGTCAGCCGGTCTCGGCTGAAGATCGTCAGTCCGAACATTACGAGGCGGGTATCAGTTGTCCGCACTGCTGGGACAGCCTGCCGGAGAAGACCCGTGCCTCGGCCCGTGCCCGGCGCCGGCAGATCGAACTGGCGGCAGCGCGCAACCTGCCACATCCGATCGGTTTCAACTACAAGGCCGAGGAGCACTGAAATGGCTGCCACCCGCCTGCTCTATGTAATGGACCCCATGTGCTCCTGGTGCTGGGGGTTTGCCCCGGTGGTCGAGGCGCTCACCGAGCAGGCGGCGCGGTTTGGCGTGGCGCTGGAGCTGCGGCTTGGCGGTTTGCGTCGCGCCACCGGTATGGCGCTGGATGGCCAGTTGCGCCAGACCATCCTCGAACACTGGCGGGCGGTGGCGGAAACCACCGGCCAGGCCTTCCGCTTTGAAGGGGCCATGCCGCCCGGATTCGTCTACGACACCGAACCGGCCTGCCGTGCGCTGGTCGCTGCCCGTGCTCTGGACGCTTCAGCCCTGCCGGCGCTGCTCAAGGGCATCCAGCAGGCGTTCTATGCCGAGGGCCGCGATGTGACCCGAACTGCCGAGCTGCTGGCTCTGGCTGAAGCCGCCGGTTTGCCACGGCAGGCTTTTGCCGAAGCCTTTGATGCCGCTCAGGCAGCCACCGCGGCGGATTTCGCCTGGGTCGATGGTCTGGGCATCAGTGGCTTTCCCACGCTGCTGGCCGAGCACAAGGGGCAGTTTGCCTTGCTGACCAACGGCTACCAGCCGCTGGAGCAACTGCAGCCGCTGCTCGGTCGCTGGCTGGAGCGCGTGACCCATGCCTGAGGCTGCGCCCGACCGGCTGAGCTGGGCGGAGATCCGCCAGCTCGCCCTGCGTCACCGCAAGGCGCTGTTGCTGGCCAATCTGCTGGCGGTGCTCGGCGTGCTGGCCAGTGTGCCGATCCCGCTACTGCTGCCGCTGCTGGTCGACGAGGTACTGCTCCATCAGGGGGATGCCGCCCTGCGGGTGATGGACCGGGTGTTGCCTTCGGCCTGGCAGCAGGCTGCCGGCTATATCGGCCTGATCCTGGCCAGCACCCTGTTGCTGCGTTGCAGTGCCTTGCTGTTCAACGTGCTGCAGGCGCGTCTGTTTGCCCGTTTGTCCAAGGACATCGTCTATCGCCTGCGCCTGCGTCTGATCGAACGGCTCAAGCGCATTTCTCTGGGCGAGTATGAAAGCCTGGGCAGCGGCACGGTGACGGCTCATCTGGTGACCGACCTGGATACCCTGGACAAGTTCGTCGGCGAAACCCTGAGCAAGTTTCTGGTGGCTGTGCTCACCCTCACGGGCACTGCGGCGATCCTGCTTTGGATGCACTGGCAGCTGGCGCTGCTGATCCTGCTGTTCAACCCGCTGGTGATCTACGCCACGGTGCAGTTGGGCAAGCGGGTCAAGCACCTGAAGAAGCTCGAGAACGACAGCACCGCGCGCTTTACCCAGGCGCTGAGCGAAACCCTGGAGGCGATTGGCGAGGTGCGTGCCAGCAACCGTCAGGGCTTCTTCCTTGGTCGTCTTGGCCAGCGGGCCGAGGAGGTACGCGATTTCGCCGTGGCCTCGCTATGGAAGAGCGATGCGGCAGGCCGCGCCAGCGGTCTGCTGTTCCAGTTCGGTATCGATGTTTTCCGCGCCGCGGCGATGCTCACCGTGCTGTTTTCCGACCTGACGATCGGCCAGATGCTCGCGGTGTTCAGCTACCTGTGGTTCATGATCGGCCCGGTCGAGCAACTGCTCGGCCTGCAGTATGCCTACTATGCCGCAGGGGCCGCGCTGCAACGGCTCAACGAGCTGCTGGCGCGCGCCGATGAGCCGCAATACCCGCAAAGCCGCGATCCCTTTGCCGGCGTGGAGACGCTGGGTATCGAGATCGAGGGCCTGCGCTTTGCCTACCGCGATGAGCCGGTGCTCGACGGGCTCAATCTGCATATCCATGCGGGCGAGAAAGTGGCGATCGTCGGCGCTTCGGGCGGTGGCAAGAGCACTCTGGTGCAGTTGCTGCTCGGTCTTTATACGCCCCAGGCTGGGACCATCCGTTTCGGCGGGGTGAGTCAGCAGGAGATCGGCCTGACCGGCATTCGCGACAACGTCGCGGTGGTGCTTCAGCATCCGGCGCTGTTCAATGACACGGTGCGTGCCAACCTCAGCATGGGGCGTACGGTCACGGATGACGAATGCTGGCACGCCCTCGGCATTGCCCAGCTGGCGGACACCGTGCGCGGCTTGCCGCATGGGCTGGACAGTGTGGTCGGCCGCTCCGGTGTGCGCCTGTCCGGTGGCCAGCGGCAGCGCCTGGCAATTGCCCGGATGATTCTGGCCAAGCCCAAGGTGGTGATTCTGGATGAGGCCACTTCAGCGCTGGATGCTGCCACCGAATATGCTCTGCATCAGGCGCTCGGCGAGTTCCTGCAGGGGCGTACCACGCTGATCATTGCCCACCGCCTGTCCGCGGTTAAGCAGGCGGACCGAGTACTGGTGTTCGATGGCGGGCATATCGCCGAGCAGGGAGGGCACCAGCAACTGATCGCCGAAGGCGGGCTTTACGCCAAACTGTACGGCCACCTGCAGCACTGACTTTCAGCCCTCGCGCAGGCCCTCGGCAGTTTCGCTCAGCAGATCGCAGCGCGCGGCGAGAATGAAATCGTTCAGCTGCAGGCCGGCACAGCTGTGGGTCCACCAGCTGGCCGTCACTTTGCCCCACTCGGTCAGCAGCGCGGGGTGATGGTCGGCGGCTTCGGCCAGCTCGCCGAGGCGGTTGGTGAAGGTCAGCGCCTCGGCAAAGTTGCCGAAGTGAAAGGCCCGCTGCAGGCGGGTAACACCTTCGATCTCGATGATTTTCCAGCCGGGCAATTGCCTGAGCAGCTCTTGCTGCTCAGAAACCGTAATCGGGGAGGGCTTGCCGTAGCAGGGGAGGCAGTGGGCTTGGCGGAGTTCGATCATAGGGCGACTCCCGGCGTGTTAGTTGTGTGGCAGATTAACTCGCCGCTGGGTATAGGTCGACGTCACCGGGCACTGGCGGTTTGGCTTAGCCTGATTCACTGATTGCTCAGGACTAGGGCATGCTGGTTGCCGTTGGTTGGAGCGATGGCACGTCCGGAGCTACTGGTCCTTGGATTGCTCTGACTGTTCAGATCGAGCAGGGCGCTGCGCAGGTATTTTCAGCGCATGTCAGCTTTCTTGCAGGGCCTGGCTGTCCAGTGTGGCGTCTATGGTCGACACAGACGACGCTCGTTCCGAGCCAGATAATGCTCAGGCTGTTTGCGGAAAATTTCGATGTTGCCAGTATTGGCCCGTGAAGTCCGTCGCAAGAGTGAGAGGCCTTCAATCACTCGTTTCAGAACTTGGTCACGGGCCTGTTGGCACTGAGCGCTAGAGGTTGAAGCGGGCTACTGAACTTTGCATGGCTTTCACCACGGACTCCATTTGCTCGGTAGCCGCAGCCAATTGATGAATGGAGGCATGGTTGCGTTGCGCGACCACGCTGATTTGTTCCACGCGCAGCGCTACCTCGTTGCTCGCTTTGCTTTGCTCGGCGATGGTGCTGGAGATTTCTTGCACCATCGCGGCAGCACGTTGAGCTCCATGCCGTATCTCATTGATGGAGGCACCTGCCTGCTGAGCTAGTGAGACACCGCTGCTGACCCGTTCAACGCCAGTTGCCATGCTGCTCACAGCTTGCTCAGTGCTGCTGCGGATGCGTTCGATCATCTGGGTGATTTCTTGGGTCGATTGCGAGGTTCGTGCTGCCAGATTCCGAACTTCATCGGCAACCACGGCAAATCCACGCCCGGCTTCGCCTGCTCGTGCGGCCTCAATAGCGGCATTGAGGGCCAGTAGATTGGTCTGTTCAGCGATGCTGTTGATCACCTGGATGATTGAGTAAATCTCTTCCGAAGACTGACCCAGTACGCTGATGGTGCTTGATGACTGGTTGACTGCATCGGCAATGCGGCTCATGCCATCAACCACATCGAGTATGACCTGGCCCCCACTGCTGGCCAGTTGCTCGGATTGCGACGAGATGCCTTGGGCATTGCGCGCATGTTCGGAAATCTGCTGGATGTTGTGGATCATTTGTTCCATGGCCGCAGCTACGCTGGTGGCGCTGTCGGCCTGTTCACTGGCGCCTTCAACAATATTCTGCGAGGTCTGGTTGAGGTAGACCGCGGTGTTGTGTAGTTGAGTGCTCTCGTTGCGGATGGTATCGATCATTTGCCGCAGATTGTTCTGCATAACGATCAGTGCCTGTTGCATCTGGCCTGCTTCGTCTTGGCTTTCCACTTCTATGTGATTGCACAGGTTTCCGCTGGCAATGGCCTGAGCGACGCTGACGGTTTTAAGCAGCGGGCGAAGTACAGCACGCATGAGTTGTTGAGTGAGCAGGGCGAGTAACCCGGTTATTGCCAGTATGCCCACTACCAACAGTAGATTGGCCCTTGAGCTACTCGCTTCGGCCTCGGCTTTGTTGTGCTGCGCCATGTCTTCAATTAACTGACTGAGCGCCTCATTCTTCTCCTCCAGCTCGCTGAAGCTGGCTTCAAAGCCAGAAAGTGCTTGATGTGCTGCAGCGCGGTCCTTGAGTGCCAGTTCGGCCACTTTTTGTGCTTCGCTGATATAGGCAGCAAGTGCTGGGCGCGATTGAGCGATTGCCGCGCTGACCTTCCCACCCAGAGGCAATTTGGCATTGTCTTCTAGCGTGCGTTGGAACCACTCACTGTGCTCTTTGAGATCGTTTCGCAACTGATCCACTGCAGCAGCATCAGTCGGCTCTATAACGAAGGCATTGAGCACATCCGCCCGTAAGCCGTCGTGCATCATGTCGCCTTCCAGATGATTGCGCAGAGCCTGCAGGCTCAGCTGGTTGTGCGCCAGCCCTTGTGCCACCTGCACCTGCCCCCAGTAACCTATCCCTCCCAACGCAACGGCTGCGAGTACGCTAAGTACGCCAGCGAGGATCATCTTTTGTTGCAGGGTCATGTTCCGGACTCCCTGTGCACGAACTGTTCAGGCAAGACTAGTCGATTCTGGGAAGCTGTCCTGCTCTTGCCGCTGCAAGTAATCTAGCTGCCTAGTTTTGCGAGTATTGGCCCATGCTGGAGATCTCCCGTTCCGTGCGTCTGCAGCTCGATGAAATCGAGCTGACCGCCATCCGCGCTCAGGGCGCTGGCGGGCAGAACGTCAACAAGCTGTCCAGCGCCATGCACCTGCGCTTCGACAGCCAGGCCTCGTCGTTGCCGCCGTTCTACAAGCAGCGTCTGCTGGAGCTGCGTGATGCGCGCATCACCGCTGAGGGCGTGGTGATCATCAAGGCCCAGCAATACCGCACCCAGCTGCAAAACCGCGCCGATGCCCTGCAGCGATTGCAGGAACTGCTGCAAGCGGCCGGTCGTAGCGACAAACCCCGGCGCCCGACCAAACCCACCCGTGGTTCGCAGCAGCGGCGTCTGGATGGCAAGCAGAAGCGCGGCGCAATCAAGGCCGGACGCGGGCGGGTGGATTTCTGATCACTCGCTGGTCGGCCGGCAAAGGCCTCCGGTCGGACGCGACCTTGGTCGAATGGCACCTTTGGCCGGGCCTGCTAATACTGATTACCGAGAGATGTGTTACCCCAAGACGCGTGTGATTGCGGTGCTTCCCCCGAGGCACCCGAGTTGGCGGCCAATGTGGCCGCCATTTTTTTTGCGCAGCGCCTCAAAATTGGGGGTTACAGGCGGGATCAGGCTGCTGTTGCGGTAAGACCATGGTCGAATGGCTGGGAGAGGGAGGCGAGCGGTACAAAGTCGACACAGACCCAATAACCGCTTTTGAGGACACCACCATGAGCTCTGCCAACCTCTATCCTGTTCGCCCGGAAGTGGCGGCCCAGTCCCTGGTGGATGATGCCCGCTACAAGGCGATGTACCAGCAGTCGATCATCAATCCGGATGGCTTCTGGCGCGAGCAGGCCAAGCGCCTCGACTGGATTCAGCCGTTCACCAAGGTCAAGCAGACCTCCTTCGACGATCACCATGTCGATATCAAGTGGTTCGCCGACGGCACCCTGAACGTCTCGGCCAACTGCCTGGACCGTCATCTGGAAACCCGCGGTGATCAGATCGCCATCCTCTGGGAAGGCGACGATCCGTCCGAGCATCAGGAAATCACCTACCGTCAGCTGCACGAGCAGGTGTGCAAGTTCGCCAACGCCCTGCGCGGCCAGGACGTGCACCGCGGCGACGTTGTGACCATCTACATGCCGATGATCCCGGAAGCCGTGGTGGCCATGCTCGCCTGTACCCGCATCGGCGCCATCCACTCGGTGGTGTTTGGCGGCTTCTCGCCGGAGGCGCTGGCCGGACGCATCATCGACTGCAAGTCGAAGATCGTCATCACCGCGGATGAAGGCGTGCGCGGCGGCAAGAAGACTCCGCTCAAGGCCAACGTCGACGATGCGCTGACCAATCCCGAAACCTCCAGCGTGCAGAAGATCGTGGTGGTCAAACGCACTGGTGGCGACATCAAATGGCACGGCCACCGCGATGTCTGGTACGAGGACCTGATGAAGGTTGCGTCAAGCTCCTGCGCACCGAAAGAGATGGGCGCCGAAGAGCCGATGTTCATCCTCTATACCTCCGGCTCCACCGGCAAGCCCAAGGGTGTGCTGCACACCACCGGCGGCTACCTGGTATACGCCTCGATGACCCACGAATACGTGTTCGACTACAAGCCGGGCGAGGTCTACTGGTGCACCGCCGACGTGGGCTGGGTCACCGGTCACAGCTACATCGTCTACGGCCCGCTGACCAATGGCGCCACTACGCTGCTGTTCGAGGGCGTGCCGAACTACCCGGACGTGACCCGTGTGCAGAAGATCATCGACAAGCACAAGGTCAACATCCTCTACACCGCGCCGACCGCAATCCGCGCCATGATGGCCGAAGGCCGCGCGGCGGTGGATGGTGCCGACGGCTCCAGCCTGCGTCTGCTCGGTTCGGTGGGTGAGCCGATCAACCCGGAAGCCTGGCACTGGTATTACGATGCCGTGGGTCAGGGCCGCTGCCCGATCGTCGACACCTGGTGGCAGACCGAAACCGGCGGCATCCTGATCAGCCCGCTGCCGGGTGCCACCGCGCTCAAGCCGGGCTCGGCCACCCGTCCGTTCTTCGGTGTGCAGCCGGCGCTGGTGGACAACCTGGGCAACCTGCTGGACGGCGCCACCGAGGGCAATCTGGTGATCATCGACTCCTGGCCGGGTCAGGCCCGTACCCTGTACGGCGACCACGACCGCTACGTCGACACCTACTTCAAGACCTTCAAGGGCATGTACTTCACCGGTGACGGCGCCCGTCGCGACGAGGACGGCTACTACTGGATTACCGGTCGAGTGGATGACGTTCTGAACGTCTCCGGCCACCGCATGGGCACCGCCGAGATTGAAAGCGCCATGGTCGCTCACCCGAAAGTCGCTGAGGCAGCCGTGGTCGGCATGCCGCACGACATCAAGGGGCAGGGCATTTATGTGTACGTCACCCTGAACAGCGGCGAAGAGCCCAGCGAAGCGCTGCGTCAGGAACTGCGCAACTGGGTACGCAAGGAGATCGGCCCGATCGCCTCGCCCGATGTCATCCAGTGGGCTCCGGGATTGCCGAAGACCCGCTCGGGCAAGATCATGCGCCGCATCCTGCGCAAGATCGCCGTCGCCGAATACGATTCTCTCGGCGACATCTCCACCCTGGCCGACCCCAGTGTGGTGCAACACCTGATCGACACCCATCGCGGCATGCAGGCGGCATAAGCCTCTTCAGACCGCAACGCCCCAGCCACAAGCCGGGGCGTGAGCAAGGCCCGCCTGGCAATCGCTGTGCGGGCCTTGTTCATTGTGTAGGGCAGGTAACAGTGCAGCGGGTAACGTCAGGCTCTCGGATGGGGCATAGGCACCCAGCATTCTACGGTTGTGAGGCAGGATGCGTATTGTGCAACCGCTCTATATCAGGCATTACCGTCAGTCGGATTAAGTTGGCCTGGGAATTGAATGAATTACAGGTTTTAAAAGCTGTCTGCTCGGTCATTTTTTGCCTGCCCTGTCAAGGGCTCATCCCGCGCCTCACCTGCCTTCTGTAATTAGTTGTCGCATCCAGGAAATAACCCCCTTTGCACCGTCGCTAGAATGCCGAGCACCGTCCTGGCGGCTTAAGCCTGCGTCTTGCGCAGGCAGGGCTCACGATACTTTCTACACTGGCCAGATGACGAAAACGCTTCAACTGCCAATCGCTCATTCCTATCTCGGGAGTCACAAGATGAAAAAGATTGCACTGCTCGGCGCACTGACCATGGCCCTGCTGGCCCCTCTGGCTCAGGCCGACGACAAGCCTCTGCGCATTGGCATTGAAGCCGCCTATCCCCCCTTCGCCATGAAGACCCCGGAAGGCGCCATCACCGGCTTCGACTACGACATCGGCAATGCCCTGTGCGAGGAGATGAAGGTCAAGTGCCAGTGGATCGAACAGGAGTTCGATGGCCTGATCCCGGCGCTCAAGGTACGCAAGTTTGACGCCGTGCTGTCGTCCATGAGCATCACCGAAGACCGTCTGAAGTCTGTGGACTTCACCGACAAGTACTACCACACCCCCGGCAAGCTGGCGATGAAGGCTGGTTCGACCGTCAATGATCCGCTTGTTGATCTGAAGGGCAAGAAAGTAGCGGTGCAGCGCGCCTCGACCTACGACCGCTATGCCACCGACAAGTTTGCGCCTGCCGGTATCGAGATCGTTCGTTACAGCTCGCAGAACGAAGCTTTCCTGGATCTGGCGGCTGGCCGTGTGGACGCCACCCTGGCCGACGTGGTCAACATCGACGACGGCTTCCTCAAGACCGATGCCGGCAAGGGCTTCGTTCTGGTAGGGCCTGACTTCAATGACGAGAAGTACTTCGGCAACGGCGCAGGTATTGCTGTGCGCAAGGGTGACAAGGCCACCGCGGAGAAATTCAACGCCGCCATCGCCGCCATCCGTGCCAACGGCAAGTACCAAGCCATTCAGGACAAGTACTTCAAGTTCAACGTCTACGGCGAATAATGCCGCCGGGGCCGCCTGAGCGGCCCCGCAACGCTGCTCCGCTGTGCGGGTGATCCCCTCTCAGCGGCCCGATCTCCCCTGGCGGCGCGATCCGCGCTCTGCATGAGGAAGTCTGATCATGCTCAATGGTTACGGCGCCACCATACTCGATGGCACCTGGCTGACCCTGCAGCTGGCACTGAGCTCGATGGCCGTGGCCGTCGGTCTCGGCCTGCTCGGCGCGGCCTTCCGCCTCTCGCCGCTGCGCTGGCTGTCCGGCATGGGCGAGGCCTATGCCACGGTCATCCGCGGCATTCCCGATCTGGTCCTGATCCTGCTGATCTTCTACGGCGGCCAGGACATGGTGAACCGCATCGCCCCGATGCTGGGACACGACGACTACATCGACATCGACCCGTTCATCGCCGGTGTCGGTACCCTCGGCTTCATCTACGGCGCCTACCTGTCGGAAACCTTCCGCGGTGCCTTCATGGCCATCCCCAAGGGACAGGCCGAGGCCGGTCTGGCCTATGGCTTCAGTGGCCTGCAGGTGTTCTTCCGCATCCTGGTGCCGCAGATGATCCGCCTGGCCATTCCCGGCTTCACCAACAACTGGCTGGTGCTGACCAAGGCCACCGCGCTGATCTCGGTGGTCGGCCTGCAGGACATGATGTTCAAGGCCAAGAATGCGGCCGACGCCACCCACCAGCCGTTCACCTTCTACCTGGCGGTGGCCGGCATCTACCTGCTGATCACCAGTGTTTCGCTGCTGGCCCTGCGTTTCGTCGAGAAACGCTATTCGGTCGGCGTGAAGACCGCTGAAATCTGAGGGTAACGCCATGATCTTTGACTACAACGTGGTGTGGGACAGCCTGCCGCTGTACTTCGGTGGTGTGCTGGTAACCCTCAAACTGTTGGCCATCTCGCTGTTCTTCGGTCTGGCGCTGGCCGTGCCGCTGGCACTGATGCGCATCTCCAAACAGGCGGCGGTCAATTTCCCGGCCTGGCTCTACACCTATGTCATCCGCGGTACGCCGATGATGGTGCAGCTGTTTTTGATCTACTACGGCCTGGCCCAGTTCGAGGCGGTCCGTGCCAGCGCCCTGTGGCCCTGGCTGTCCAACGCCACCTTCTGCGCCTGCCTGGCGTTCGCCATCAACACCAGCGCCTATTCGGCGGAGATTCTGGCCGGCAGCCTCAAGGCCACGCCCCATGGCGAGATCGAGGCGGCCAAGGCCATGGGTATGTCGCGCTTCACCTTCTACCGCCGCATCCTGCTGCCCTCGGCACTGCGCCGGGCACTGCCGCAGTACAGCAACGAGGTGATCATGATGCTGCACACCACCAGTCTGGCCTCGATGGTGACGCTGATCGACATCACCGGTGCGGCGCGCACGGTCAACTCGCAGTACTACATGCCGTTCGAAGCCTTCGTAACCGCCGGCCTGTTCTACCTGGCGCTGACCTTCGTGCTGGTGCGCCTGTTCAAGCTGGCCGAGCACCGCTGGCTGGCCTATCTGGCCCCGCGCAAGCACTGAGGCGGCCATGCAGCGTATCGACCATCCGTTGCCCTGGGGCATGCCGGGTACCCAGCGCAGCCTCACCGTGCTGCGCTTCGGCGCCGGCAGCCGCAAGGCCTACATCCAGGCCAGTCTGCATGCCGACGAGCTGCCGGGCATGCGTGTGGCGGTGGAGCTCAAGCGCCGCCTGCGCGAGCTGGAAGCCGAAGGCCGGCTGCGCGGCGTGATCGAACTGGTGCCAGTGGCCAACCCCATCGGGCTGGGCCAGATGTTTCAGGCCACCCATCAGGGTCGCTTCGAGCTGGGCAGTGGCCGCAACTTCAACCGCGATTTTCCGGCGCTGGACGTGCTGATCGGTGAGGCACTGGTCGGTCGTCTGGACGATGACGCCGAGCAGAACGTGGCGCGGGTTCGTCAGGCCATGCGCCAGGCGCTCGATAACCTGCCGTCGGCGGGGTCCGAGTTGCAGGGGCTGCAGCGTCTGCTGCTGCGCCATGCCTGCGACGCTGATCTGGTGCTCGACCTGCACTGCGACTTCGAGGCCTGCGTGCACCTGTATGCCCTGCCGCAACAGGCCGAGGCCCTGAAGCCGCTGGCTGCGCGTCTTGGCGCCGGTGCTCTGCTGATGGCCGAGGATGCCGGCGGCAGCTCGTTCGACGAGGCCTGCTCAACCCCCTGGTTGCGTCTGGCCCCGCGTTATCCTCAGTTGCCGCTGGCCTGCCTGGCTGCCACCGTGGAACTGGGCGGCATGCTCGACACCGGCGCCGAACGCTGCACCGCCCAGGCCGAAGCCATTCTGGCCTTCCTCGCCGAGCGCGGGCTGATCGATGGAGCCTGGCCCGAGGCCCCAGCCGAGTGCTGCCCGGCCACGCCTTTCGACGGCGCCCAGTATGCCCTTGCGCCCCATGCCGGGGTGGTCGGTTACCTGCAGCCGGTTGGCGCGCGGGTGGCTGTGGGCGATCCGCTGTTCGAGGTGATAGATCCGCTGGATGACCGCCACAGCATCGTCCGCGCCGAGACTGCTGGCATTGTCTATGCCCGCGAACGCCTGCGCTTCGCCCAGCCGGGGCTGTGGCTGGTCAAGGTCGCCGGCGCTACTCCCATTCGTCAGGGTCGCTTGCTCAGCGACTGATTCGCTTCCAGAGAGTCAAAACCATGTACAAACTCGAAGTTCAGGATCTGCACAAGCGCTACGGCAGCAATGAAGTGCTAAAGGGCGTGTCCCTGGCGGCCAAGGCGGGCGATGTGATCAGCATCATCGGCTCCAGCGGCTCGGGCAAGAGTACCTTCCTGCGCTGCATCAACCTGCTGGAGCAGCCGCATTCGGGCAGGATTCTGCTCAATGGCGAGGAGCTCAAGCTCAAGCCCGGCAAGGATGGTGCGCTCAAGGCCGTGGATGCCAAGCAGCTGCAGCGCATGCGC
Source organism: Pseudomonas sp. HAR-UPW-AIA-41 (assembly GCF_002304225.1). Lineage (GTDB taxonomy): Bacteria > Pseudomonadota > Gammaproteobacteria > Pseudomonadales > Pseudomonadaceae > Aquipseudomonas. The sequence goes on along the minus strand of NZ_NSLB01000002.1, from coordinate 236,454 downwards.
TCGCGCCTGTCGATGGTGTTTCAGCACTTCAACCTGTGGTCGCACATGAGCGCGCTGGACAACGTCATGGAAGCGCCCGTGCATGTGCTCGGCGTGAGCAAGGCCGAGGCCCGCGACAAGGCTGAACACTACCTGGCCAAGGTCGGTGTGGCGCACCGCAAGGATGCCTATCCGGGGCATATGTCCGGTGGCGAGCAGCAGCGCGTGGCCATTGCCCGCGCGCTGGCCATGGAGCCGGAAGTCATGCTGTTCGACGAGCCGACCTCGGCTCTCGACCCCGAGCTGGTCGGCGAGGTGCTCAAGGTCATGCAGGACCTGGCGCAGGAAGGCCGCACCATGGTGGTGGTGACCCACGAAATGGGCTTTGCCCGTGAGGTGTCCAACCAGCTGGTATTCCTGCACAAGGGGCTGGTGGAGGAAACCGGCTGTCCGAAGGAAGTGCTGGCCAATCCGCAGTCTGAACGTCTGAAACAGTTCCTTTCCGGCAGCCTGAAATAAGCGTCTAGACTTGCACACCATGACGATCCCGCAGCGCATCACCTTTCTGCTTTGGCCCTCCGTGCGCCCCATGACACTGGCGCTGGCGGAGGAGGTGCTGCGGGTTGCACGCCGCGTGCATGCCGATGCCCATTACGAGCTGCAGCTGCTGCATGCCGAGCCTTTTGCCGAGAGCCATGGCTGGCGTCTGCCGGGGGAGCTCTGGAACGGTACGCTGGAACAGACGGAGCGTCTGTTTCTGTTCGCCGACGAACCTCCGGCGAATATGCCGCCGGCGTTGCAGAGTGCTCTCAAACAGGCCGCGCGTAGTGGCTGCGTACTGGGGGCTTTTGCCGCCGGTGTGTTTCCCCTGGCCCAGCTGGGCCTGCTCGATGGCTATCGTGCCGCTGTGCACTGGCGCTGGCTGGACGAGTTCGCCGAGCGTTACCCCAAGGCCATTGCCACCAACCATCTGTTCGACTGGGACCGTGACCGCCTGACGGCCTGTGGCGGCATGACCGTGGTCGACCTGCTGCTGGCGGTGCTCAGCCGTGATCACGGCGCCGAACTGGCCGGTGCGGTCAGCGAGGAACTGGTGGTCGAGCGTATTCGCGAAGGCGGCGAGCGCCAGCGCATTCCACTGCAGAACCGTCTGGGCTCCAGCCATCCCAAGCTGACCCAGGCCGTGCTGCTGATGGAAGCCAACATCGAAGAGCCGCTGACCACCGACGAGATTTCCCAGCATGTCTGTGTGTCGCGCCGCCAGCTGGAACGCATCTTCAAGCAGTACCTCAACCGCGTACCCAGCCAGTACTACCTGGAGCTGCGCCTGAACCGTGCGCGGCAGATGCTGATGCAGACCAGCAAGTCGATCATCCAGATCGGACTGTCGTGTGGTTTTTCATCCGGCCCGCACTTCTCCAGTGCCTACCGCAACTTCTTCGGCGTCACGCCGCGGGATGACCGCAACCAGCGCCGCGGCCAGCACCCTGCCGATGCCCAGCCGCTGATGGTCGAGCGCGGCTGAGAGTAACCGGACGCCCGCCTGCTAATACCCGAGAGGGTTATCGTTGTTTGCCGGGATTGCGGTTTTCCGTATCGGTCCAGGGCAAGCTGTTGTCTTCATCGTCTTCGGTTGTTTCCACCGGGGTTGCCAGCACCTTGTCGATGCGCTTGCCGTCCATGTCGACCACTTCGAACATCCAGCCATCCCACTGAACCCGGTCGCTGGTGGCCGGTACGCGGCCCAGCAGCAGCATGATCATGCCGGACACGGTGTGAAAGCGGCCCTTGTCTTCTTCGGGAACGCTTTTGAGCGTCAGGCGATCCTTCATCTCCGGAATGGGGATGGCGCCGTCCAGCAGCCAGGAACCGTCGTGTCGCTGCACGGCCCAGGCGTCATCGGCATTGTTGGGGGTGAACTCACCGGTGACGGCTTCCAGCACGTCCTGCAGGGTGACGATACCCTCCAGCTCGCCGTACTCGTCGATGACGAAGGCCATCTGCATGCCGCTGGCGCGGAACTGCTCAAGCAACTCCATGCCGGTGAGGGTTTCCGGCACGTAGACGCAGTGATGCAGCTGGGCGGTGAAGTCAGGTTGTTCACCTTTGGCCAGGCAGGCAAAGGCCTGTTTGGCATGGACTACACCCAGCAGGTTGTCCAGGCCGCCGTCACACACCGGGAAGCGCGAGTGCTCCGATTCGATCATCAGCTGGATGTTCTCTTGCGCCGGCTTGCGCACATCGATGTAGACCAGATCCGAGCGCGGGATCATCAGCGAACCGAGCTGGCGGTCGTCCAGACGGAACACGTTGCGCACCATCTCGTGCTGGTGCTGTTCGATGACGCCGGACTCCGAGCCTTCTTCGAGCATGGCGTGGATTTCTTCCTCGGTGACGCCGGAGTTGTTGACCATACGCACACCCATGATGCGCAGAATGGTGTGGGTCGACCAGGACAGCAGCAGCACGAACGGGCGGGTCAGGAAGGACAGGGTCACCATCGGCCGGGCAACCAGGCGGGCGATGGCTTCCGGGTTGAGCTGGCCGATGCGCTTGGGCACCAATTCGCCGATCACGATGGAAACATAGGTGATCACGATCACCACGCCGGCGGTAGCACCGATGCTGGCCGTGGCGCTGTCGACACCAAGCGATTTCAGCCATTCCGCCAGAGGCGCAGCCAGCACGGCCTCACCGACGATACCGTTGAGTATGCCGATGGAGGTGATGCCGATCTGGATGGTCGAGAGAAACTTGGTCGGGTCTTCGCCAAGTTTCAGAGCCACGGCGGCCGATGAGTCGCCATCGGCCGCGAGCTTCATCAGCCGGGCTTTTCTGGCGGCGACCAGCGCGATCTCCGACATGGCGAACAGGCCATTGAGGACGATCAGCAAGGCCAGGGCAAAAAATTCCATCGTAGTTCTCCCAGTGCGGCTTCCGCGCACTGTCTATTCATTGATTCGGTATTCGAGGTCTTGTCCGGGCGCTCAGCAGGATAGCTGCTGGGCAGACGCCAGTTGCTGCAGGCATTCGCGTGTGCAGGCGCCCAGGGGAGTTCCCTGCTGATCACAGAGTATGCCCAGCTCGGCCTGCTTGCGGTTGAGCTGGCGCAATGCTTCGTCGAGGCTGATGGATACCGGCAGGCAGGGCGTCAGGGTGACGAGGCGGTGCACGTCGGCGCGATTGCCGGTCAGCAGCTCGATGGCCAGTGCTGCTCTCTGAACATAGCCCAGCGGGAAGGCTTCTTCGGCGCTGCTGAAAACCAGCAGGTAACCGGGAGCGCTGTGCATCACGGTCGCGCGCATGGCGCCACGGCTGCTGTCGAGATCGAGTCGTGGGAAATGATCCAGCGGGATCAGAAGCTGCGCCAGCAGGTCGCTAAGAGACCGCGGGGAGTCTGACTGAAGAGGTTGTGAGTTGCACGGGCTTTCCTTGTGGGGAAAGCAGCAACTGGGAGGTTCCGACAGGGCTGACATTGGATTCTTTTGCAAACCAGGGGAACCAAAGCATACCTGCGGTTGTCGCGCAGGCGGGCAGCGGGTGTTTTACAAGCTGTGTTTCTGTTGGTCGGGCGTATCCCGCCCAATGAAGAGGCCGCCTGAACAGGCGGCCTCGGCTGTTACTGCCCAGGGCTTATTTGGAGAGAAAACGCATGCCTTCTTCCAGCCCCTGCAGCGTCAGCGGGTGCATCTGGTCGTTGATCAGCTCGCGCACCAGCCCGGTGGAGGCGGTGTAGTCCCAGCTGCTCTTGGGGTAGGGGTTGATCCAGATGAGCTTCTTGTATTTCTCCATGAAGCGTTTCATCCAGACGTAGCCGGCTTCCTCGTTCCAGTGCTCCACGCTGCCGCCGGCCTGGGTGATCTCGTAGGGCGCCATGGCGGCGTCGCCGACGAACACGACCTTCCAGTCCGGACCGTACTTGTGCAGCAGGTCATGGGTAGGGTAACGCTCGCTGGTGCGGCGCAGGTTGTTCTTCCACACGCTTTCGTAGATGAAGTTGTGGAAGTAGAAGTACTCCAGGTGCTTGAACTCGGTCTTGCACGCCGAGAACAGTTCCTCGCAGACCTTGACGTGGGCGTCCATCGAGCCGCCGATGTCGAACAGGATCAGCAGCTTCACCGTGTTGCGCCGCTCCGGACGCATCTGGATATTCAGCAGGCCGCCGTCCTTGGCGGTGTGGTCGATGGTGCCGCCGAGGTCGAACTCTTCCGCGGCGCCCTCGCGGGCGAACTTGCGCAGGCGGCGCAAGGCCACCTTGATGTTGCGCGTGCCCAGCTCGACCTGGTCGTCGAGGTTCTTGTACTCGCGCTGGTCCCACACCTTGGCGGCTTTGCCCTGGCGCTTGCCGGCATCGCCGACGCGGATGCCCTCGGGGTTGTAGCCGCCGGAGCCGAAGGGGCTGGTGCCGCCGGTGCCGATCCACTTGTTGCCGCCTTCGTGGCGCTCCTTCTGTTCTTCCAGGCGCTTCTTGAACTCTTCGATCAGCTTGTCCAGGCCACCGAGGGACTGGATCTGTGCGCGTTCCTCATCGCTCAGAAGACGCTCGAATTCCTTGCGCAGCCATTCCTCGGGAATCAGCGCTTCCAGGTGCTCGTTGAGGTTCTCCAGGCCTTTGAAGTAGGCACCGAAGGCACGGTCGAACTTGTCGAAGTGACGCTCGTCCTTCACCAGGATCGCCCGGGCGAGGTAGTAGAACTCGTCCATATCGGCGAACACCACGTTGTGCTTCAACGCGTTGATCAGGTCGAGCAGCTCGCGCACCGACACGGGCACCTTGGCCGCGCGCATTTCATTGAACAGGTTGAGCAGCATGGACGTGCCCTCGGTTAAATCTGTGACTCGATTGCTCGCACGGTGGGAGGGGCGAGCGAGCTAGAGCCAGGCAAGGCGGGAGTGGGCGAGGAAGCGCAGTTTACTGATGTAAATGAGCATTCCGAGCCCGCTCTCAACGCAGCCTGGCCGACGCGCAGCCGGCCTGGTTTAGCGACCGGCGCGGCGGGCCATGAAGGCCAGGCGTTCGAGAAGCATCACATCCTGCTCGTTCTTCACCAGAGCACCGGCCAGCGGCGGGATGGCCTTGGTCGGATCACGTTCGCGCAGCACGGCTTCGCCGATGTTGTCGGCCATCAGCAGCTTCAGCCAGTCGACCAGCTCGCTGGTGGACGGCTTCTTCTTCAGGCCCGGCACCTTGCGCACGTCGAAGAACACGTCCAGCGCTTCGGCAACCAGGCTGCCGCTGATGCCCGGGTAGTGCACGTCGACGATTTTCTGCAGGGTGTCGCGGTCGGGGAAGGCGATGTAGTGGAAGAAGCAGCGGCGCAGGAAGGCGTCCGGCAGTTCCTTCTCGTTGTTCGAGGTGATGATGATGATCGGGCGCTGCTTGGCCTTGATGGTTTCGTTGGTCTCGTAAACGTAGAACTCCATCTTGTCGAGTTCCTGCAACAGGTCGTTGGGGAACTCGATGTCGGCCTTGTCGATTTCGTCGATCAGCAGGATGACCCGCTCTTCGGACTCGAAGGCCTCCCACAGCTTGCCTTTCTTGATGTAGTTCTTGACGTCGTGGACCTTGTCCGAGTCCAGCTGCGAGTCGCGCAGACGGCTGACCGCGTCGTACTCGTACAGACCCTGGTGCGCCTTGGTGGTGGATTTGATGTGCCAGGTGATCAGGCGGGCACCGAAGGCGTCGGCCAGTTGCTCGGCCAGCATGGTCTTGCCGGTACCCGGCTCGCCCTTGACCAGCAGCGGGCGCTGCAGGGTGATGGCGGCGTTGACCGCGAGCTTCAGGTCATCGGTGGCGACGTAGGACTGAGTGCCTTCGAACTTCATGGGAAACCTCGGACGGTAAGGCCGGCAAGGAAACCGGCCGGTACAGTATTGGAAAAGCCGACTATAACGCGCGGGCAAGGTGGCTGTGAACGCAGACGGGCCATTCAGTCACTGAATGGCGGGTCACCCAACTTGCGTTTGCCGGCTGGACTCGAATCGGCACGGGACTTAGGCTTGTGGTCTTTTCCGGCCTTTCGCAAGGAACTCGCCATGAGCCGCATTTTTGCCAACAACGCCGAGTCCATCGGCAACACCCCGCTGGTGCGCATCAACCGTCTGGGCCCGCAGGGCGTGACCATTCTGGCCAAGATCGAAGGCCGCAACCCGGGCTACTCGGTCAAATGCCGGATCGGCGCCAACCTGATCTGGGATGCTGAGCAGCGTGGCGCGCTCAAGCCGGGCATGACCATCGTCGAGCCGACTTCCGGCAACACCGGTATCGGCCTGGCCTTCGTGGCAGCTGCCAAAGGCTACAAGCTGGTACTGACCATGCCGGCCTCCATGAGTCTGGAGCGGCGCAAGGTGCTCAAGGCGCTGGGCGCCGAGCTGGTGCTGACCGAACCGGCCAAGGGCATGAAGGGCGCGATTGCCAAGGCCGAGGAAATCCTCGCCAGCGACCCGGCGCAGTACTTCATGCCGCAGCAGTTCGAAAACCCGGCCAACCCGGCGATTCACGAGAAGACCACCGGTCCGGAAATCTGGAACGACACCGACGGCGCCATCGACGTACTGGTGGCCGGGGTCGGCACTGGCGGCACCATTACCGGCGTTTCCCGCTATATCAAGAACGTGATGGGCAAAGCCATTACCTCGGTGGCGGTGGAACCGGTCGGCTCGCCGGTGATCAGCCAGACCCTGGCTGGCGATGAGGTCAAGCCCAGCCCGCACAAGATTCAGGGCATTGGCGCCGGCTTTGTGCCAAAGAACCTCGACCTGTCGATCGTCGATCGCGTGGTACAGGTGACTGACGACGAGTCCAAGGCGACTGCTCTGCGCCTGATGCAGGAAGAGGGCATCCTCTGCGGCATCTCCTGCGGTGCGGCCATGGCGGCGGCGCTGAAGCTGGCTGCTGAGCCTGCGATGCAGGGCAAGACCATTGTGGTGATCCTGCCGGATTCGGGCGAACGCTACCTGTCCAGCATGCTGTTTGACGGCCTGTTCAGCGAGCAGGAACTGCAGCAGTGACGTCAGCGTTTTCCCGTGGCGGCCTGCTCTTGGCGGGCCTGCTGTTCGGTACCCAGTTGCAGGCTTCGGCCACCGATGACTACCTCGGCGGACTCAAGGCGCTGGAGGGTGGTGATCGCGAGCAGGGTCTGTACCTGCTGGAGCAGGCGGCGATTGCCGGGCAGGTGGATGCGCAGTTTCGTCTGGGCGAGCTGCTTACTGGTCAGCACGGTGAGCGCTGGCTGCGGGCCGCGGTGCGCCAGGGTTCGCGTCCGGCGGCGGTGAGCCTGGCCCAGCGCTATTACGACAATGCCCGTTACCGCCGCGCCGCGCAGTGCTGGCTGCACGCGGCGCAGCAGGGCAGCAGCGAGGCGCAGGCGCGGCTCGGTGCCCTGCAGGTGGTGGGTTACGGTCTGCCCAAGGATAAGGTGCAGGCCTACGCCTGGCTCAATCTGGCGGCCAGCGAGGGCGATGCCGAGGTGGTCGGGCTGCGGGACAAACTGGCCGAGCAGTTGACGGCGGTGCAGCGCGATGCCGGCGAGGCGCTGTCCCGTGACCTCACCCAGCACCCGCCGGTGCTGCCGGGCGAACCGCCATGCGGCGAGTGATCTGCTCGGCGGCTGAGGGTCAGGCCGGCTCGCCGCTGGTCACCTGCGGCCGCAGCACCAGATACAGCGCCACCAGGATCAGTGCGCCGCCGTACAGATAAGCCCAGGACAGCGGCTCATCGAGCAGCAACACGCCCCACAACACGCCGAATGGCGGGATCAGGAAGGTCACCGCCATGGCTTTCAGCGGGCCGGCGCGGCTCAGCAGCTGGAAGTACAGGACATAGGCGAACGCCGTGCAGAGCAGGCCCAGGCCGAGCAGGGCCAGCCATTCGCGGCTGCCGCCCCAGCTGGCTGGTGGCTGGCTCCACAGCGACCAGAGGAAGATCGGCGTGAGCAACAGGCAGGCGCCGAGCATGCTGCCCAGAGAGGCCAGCCGACTGTCCAGCCCGCCCTGCTGATCCAGCCAGCGTCGGGCCAGGTAACCGGCAAAGCCGTAGCAGGTGGTGGCGCCGAGGCAGGCGAGGGCGCCCCAGAGCAGTTCCAGATTGAAGGCCAGTGGCCCGGTGCGGGTCAGCAGGGCGACGCCGAACAAGCCAAGAAATACCCCGATGCCCTTGCCCAGGGTCAGCCCTTCGCGAAAGAACAGGGCGCCGATCAGCACGCCCATCAGCGGCGTGGTGGCGTTGAAGATGGCCGAGTAGCCGGCCGGCAGCACCAGGGCGGCGAAGGTGTAGCAGGTGGCGGGAATCCCTGAATTGATCAGGCCGAGCGCCAGGGTGGCGCGCAGCTTGCCGCGAAAGTCCAGCGGCACGCGCAGCACCAGAAGCAGGGCGAACAGGCCGAGTGCCGCCAGGGACACCCGGAAGAAGGCGGTGGGGATGGCCCCCAGCACCGGCGCGGCGATGCGCATGAAGAGAAAGCTGGCACCCCAGATGGCGGCAAGGCTGATGAGGCGCAGCAGATCGGCGGGTTGCATGGGGCGCGTCCTGAAATGAGGCGCTCAGCTTACGCCGCCGTTGCGGCGGCGCAATCGACAACTGGCCGTCAATCTACCGTTACAGTTTCAGAAAGATTTACTGACACTTGCCACCGCCCCGGCCGAGCACAGGTCGTCGTAGCCGGAAAAGCTGGCGCACTGGGCATCGGACAGGTCGGTGTCGACATAGCTCAGGCTCCAGGTGGCGCCGAGCATGTCGCGGGTCAGTTTGACCTCCCAGTTGTTGTACTTCTCTTCACCTTTGGTCCAGTCAGCGTTCCAGAACACCTCGTCCTTGTAGTCGACCTGTTCAGCACGCAGCTCCAGACCGATCTCCAGCGGCAGCTGAGTGCGGTATCCCAGGTACTGCGTGACGGCGGTATTGTCGGTGTCGTGGGAGTGCTTGCCACCGATGAAGAAGCCATAGGCCTCAAGGGTCAGGTAGATATCGGCGCCGTTGAACTGGCTTTCGCCGGGGTAGGTGTACTTGTTGTAGTAGGTGTCCAGACTGATGTCGTCGCTCAGTTGCCAGTAGTAGCCGGCGTAATAGTCGACCTCCTGGCGGGTGCCGTAGTCATCGTCCTTCTCCCAGTCGTAGCCGAACTCGACGTTGCTGGTCCACACCCCGGCATACAGGCCGCTGGCGTGGCTGAGCATCATGTCGAGTTGCGCGGCGGGATCACCGAGGGTCTGCGAGATGCCGCTGCTGCGGTAGTCGCTGACCAGGGCCGGGGTAATGGCCAGGTTCAGTGAATCGCTGAGTTCGACAGCCTGCGCCAGCTGGCTGGTGGTGAGTGCGGCGAACGCCAGGATGAGTGGTTTGCATGCGTGCATGGTTGAGCCCTGTTGTGGTTGTTGTATGGCGGCAGATACAGGGCCGCAGCCGACCACTGCGCATAGTGCGCAGGGCGGTGCGGCAATGACGGCGTTATTGCGCTTGGGCGACGCTGTTGTCGGTCGGGGCCTGGTACACCGGTTTGCCGGCGAAGTAGGTGGTCACGACCTGGGTGTCGAACAGTTCGGCATCACTGACCGTGAATACATCGCGATCCAGCACGATCAGGTCGGCCTGCTTGCCCGGGGCGATGGAGCCGATGCGCTGCTCCAGACGCAGAGCCTTGGCGGCGTTGAGGGTGTAGGCCTGGAACATGCTCTGGCGGTCGATGCTCTCGGCGGCATTGAGCACGCCCAGAGGTCCCTTGCGGGTGCTGGCCTGGGCGATGGCGTTCCACGGGTTGGGGCTGGACACCGGCCAGTCGCTGGCCCCGGCGATGGTCGCGCCGGCCTTGTTCAGCGAGCGGGCCGGGTATTGATACTGATAGGCCATGGCGCTGACATAGGGTTTGACCAGTTCCTCGGTGTAGGTCTCGGCGGTGGCCCAGAGCAGCTGCATGGAGGCGATCACCCCCAGCTCCCTGAAGCGCGGAAACTCCTTGGGATTGACCGTTTGCAGGTGGCTGATGCTGTGCGGTACCGGCGCCGGCGAGAGCTGGCGGGCTTTGGCCACGGCGTTGAGCCCCTCGCGCACGGCCCGGTCGCCCACGGCGTGCATGTGTACGATCCAGCCGCGCTGCTCGGCCGCTTCCACCAGTTTGGGGAAGGTGGCGGGGTCGATCAGCAACTGGCCGCGCTTGAGGCTGTTCTTGAACGGATCGAGCATGGCGGCGGTCTGGCCGGGGAACTCCATGATGCCGTCGAGGAAAATCTTGATGCCGGGGAAGGTCAGGTTCGGCACGTTGGCGAACTGCTGCATCACCTTGGCCTGTACCTCCAGGTCTTTCGGCAGGCTTTGTGGATGCGCCAGCAGCAGGGCCGCGACATGGGCGCTCAGTTCACCCTTCTCGGACAGGCTCCGGTACAGCGGCAGGACTCCCAGGTCCTGCTCGGTGGGGCGCATCTCGAACAGCGAGGCGCCGACTCCGCCGTTGGCGGCGGCATCCATCCAGGCGGTCACACCCACCGAGTTGTTGACTGCTACCGCCTTGCGCGCTGCCTGCAGCATCAGCTCATCGTCCGGAGCCGGCAGCTGGCTGCGCACCAAATCCCAGGCCGTTTCGGCCAGGTAGCCGTTGGGCGTGAAGTCGGCGCTGTGGCCGATGAAACTGCGTTCCTTCTCCGGCTGCGCCCTGACCATGGCGGCGTCGATGCCGACCCGCTTGAGCATTGCGTTGTTGGCCCAGCCGGTGTGGCCGTCGATGCCGCTGAGTACCACCGGTACGTCCTGCCAGCGGCCCTGATTGAAGCGCTGACCGAGGCCTTCTGCCTGTTCCCAGTAGGAGGAGTTCATGCCGCTGACCAGTACCACGCCCTGATGTTTGGCGCGGCCGGCTTTCTCTTCCTCGATCAGCCATTGCTCGAACTGCTCCAGCGGCAGCAGTTCGTCGTAGAGGTTGGCGCCCAGGCTGTCGAGGGCGGCCATGACCGGGTGGCTGTGGGTGTCGATCATGCCCGGCATCAGCACCTTGCCGCCGAGGTTGATGCGCTGCGTACCGGCGTCGGCCAGTGCCTCCATCTCGCTGTTGCTGCCGACCTTGAGGATCTTGCCATCCTCGATGGCGACTGCCTGCTGCAGGGCCTGGCCCGGTTCGGCGGTGTAGACCTTGGCGTGGGTGATGATCAGGTCGGCAGCGGCCATGCTTTCCGTTGAGGCACAAGCGATGGTCAGGCCAAGAAGAGTGGGAAGAACCCGGTGCATGTTGTAATCCTTGTTTTTGTTAGGCTTGGCCGCAGACTAAGGAAATGTTTCGATCTGCCGAAAGCGGACTTCTGGCATAACTTTTATTCCTGTTGGGACTAAATCGTGGACAAGTACAGTGCGCTGACCACTCTGGTGTGCGTGGTAGAGCAGAACAGCTTCAGTCGGGCCGCCGAGCAGTTGGGCAAGACTCCTTCGGCCGTGGCCAAGACCATTGCGGCGCTGGAGGCTGAATTGGGGGCGCGACTGTTCGAACGCAGCACGCGGCGCATTCAGTTGACCGAAGCCGGCCGCCTGTATGCTCAAGCTGTCCGTGAGGCGCTGGCCTGCCTTGGGCAGGCCAGCGAGGCGATTGGTCAGTTGCAGCGCAAACTGCATGGAGAACTGCGTATCGCCGCGCCGCTGGCCTTCGGTGCGGCCTTCCTAGGCGAGGTGTGTGCACGCTTCGCCCTGGATCATCCGCAGCTGCGCCTGCAGGTGGATTTGAGCGACGACGATCAGTCCATTCTCGGCAGCGGGCACGACCTGATCTTGCATGAGGGTGCCTGTGATCTGCCGGGCTTGATTGCCAGGCCGATCGGCCGCAATGAGATCGTGCTGGCTGCCAGTCCGACCTATCTGGCGCGCCAGCCGCTGGAAGTGCGGCTGGACAACCTGCTTGAGCACGACTGGTTGCTGTACTGGCATCCGGCCCTCAATCGGCATATCTGGCAGCTGCGCCGCGGTGAGGAGGTGCGGCGCCTGGAGTTGCCGGTCGGGCGGCTGCTCAGCGGCAACTATGATCTGCTGCTGAACAGTGCTCTTGCTGGGCTGGGTATTCTGCATGCGCCGCTGTGGAGCGTGGCGCCCTACCTGGCTGATGGCCGGCTGGTGCGGTTGCTGCCGGACTGGTCGGTGGACCCGGACGCTTTCGGCGCGCATATCCTGGCCGTGTATCCCAGCCACAGGCGCCACGCGCATAAGGTCCAGGTGTTTATCCATTACCTGGAGCAGTACCTGCGCGAACAGCACCTGGCTTGAGCGGCGCGCTCGTGGTGGCGGGTGGCTGCAACAATCCGTTCGTCGCGCTTTCCCTGAAGCGGCGCACTGGCTAAGCTCGGGCTTTCGCTCTAACAGGCTGTTGAAAAGCGTTTGCGAGGAAGGCTGGCCTAGGCAAAAGCAGCCGATAAAGCGCAATTTACGTGCTGTAAATGAGCATTTTGAGGCTGTTTTTAACAACGGCCGGACAACGCAGGTAGTTTTTCAACGGCCTGCCAACCACAGAGGCAGTTCTATGGTCCAGCAACAGGCGGCGGCCGCTATCGCTCAGGCGATACTCGATGGCTTCGATGATTACCGTGAGCATTTCCGGCAGATCACCAACGGTGGCCGGCGTCGCTTCGAGCAGGCGCAGTGGCAGGAAATTCAGCAGGCTTCGGCTGAGCGGATCAACCTCTACGAGGAAAAGGTCAGCGAGGTGATCGAGACGCTTCATCAGCGTTTTATCAACGGTGATTTGCAGGACATCGAACGTTGGCCGCTGATCAAGTTCGCTTACATCGGTTTGATCGACAGCCGCTTCGACGATGAGTTGGCCGAGACCTGGTACAACTCGATCTTCTGCGGTCTGTTCAATCATGACCAGATCAGCGACGGCTGCATGTTCATCCACACCACCCGTCCGGCGTTGCGCCTCAACGAGCGGGCGCCGCAGGTGCGCAGCTATCACCCGCGTGGTGATTTGGAACGGGCCATGGCGGAGATCTTCGACGACTACAAGTTCGAGGTGCCGTACGAGAACCGCGAGCGTGATGAGAAACACCTGCTCACCCAGCTGCGGCAGAATCTGCCGGACTGGGTGTGCAAGGATCCGGAACTGTGCATCGAGCTGTTCAGCTCGCGCCTGTATCGCAACAAGGGTGCCTATCTGGTCGGACGCATTTATACCCGCGACGAACAGTGGCCACTGGTGCTGCCGTTTCTCCACCGCGAAGGGCAGGGCATCAGCGTCGATGCTCTGATCACCGATGAATCGGAAGTGTCGATCATCTTCTCCTTCACCCGTTCCTACTTCATGGTGCGGGTCGGCTATCCGGCCGAGTTCATCGGTTTCCTGCGCAAGATCCTGCCGGGCAAGCACATCGCCGAGCTGTACACCTCGATCGGTTTCTACAAGCACGGCAAGTCGGAGTTCTACCGGGCGCTGATCAGCCACCTGGCCAACTCGGATGACCGCTTCATCATGGCGCCCGGTGTGCGCGGCATGGTCATGAGCGTGTTCACCCTGCCGGGCTTCAATACCGTGTTCAAGATCATCAAGGACCGCTTCTCGCCGTCGAAGAACGTAGATCGGGCCACGGTGGTGGAGAAGTACCGCCTGGTGAAAAGCGTCGACCGGGTCGGGCGCATGGCCGATACCCAGGAGTTCTCCGACTTCCGCTTCCCGCTGTCGAAGTTCGATCCCGAGTGTCTGGTCGAACTGCTGGAAGTGGCTCCCTCGACCGTGCAGGTGCAGGGCGACATGGTGCTGGTACGGCACTGCTGGACCGAGCGCCGCATGACTCCGCTGAACATCTACCTGGAGCAGGCCAACGAGGCTCAGGTGCGTGATGCGTTGGATGATTATGGTCTGGCCATCAAGCAACTGGCGGCGGCCAATATCTTCCCCGGCGACATGCTGCTGAAGAATTTCGGCGTCACCCGTCATGGCCGCGTGGTGTTCTACGACTACGACGAGATCAGCTACCTGACCGAGGTGAACTTCCGGCGTATCCCGCCACCGCGTTACCCGGAGGACGAAATGTCCAGCGAGCCCTGGTACTCGGTCGGCCCCAATGACGTGTTCCCCGAGGAGTTCCCGACCTTCCTCTTTGCCGATATCAAACACCGCAAGCTGTTCAACCAGCTGCATGGTGATCTGTACAAGGCCGAGTACTGGCAGGGGCTGCAGGAGCAGATTCGCGAGGGCAAGGTGATCGACGTATTCCCGTATCGCCGGCAGCGGTCTCCTGCCGAGTTAATGGAATGAAATGATTTGCGTCAGGCTATGGCCGGCGTAATCGGCTAAGCTTGAATTGTCCGCTGGAAAAGCGGTTTCGGTAGCGCTCTTGGCAGGAGGTAGCAGTATGAAAGCCAGGTTGCACAGCATGTTTCAAGCATGGCTCCAGATGCTGGGGCTGGTCGATGCGCCTCGCCTTGAGCCTGTCAGGGTCATGACGGCCGAAGAGCTGCGACGGCGACAACTGCAGCAGCGTCAACGGCGCTAAAACAAAAGCCCCTGGTGAGAACCAGGGGCTTTTGCGTTAAGAGCCTGAGTCAGCGGCGACTTTGCCGATAAAGCCACAGGCCGCCCGCTACCAGCAGCAGATGGGCGAGGGCTGCCAGTGTCAGCAGCACGTCTTTGCCAGTTTTGCTCCAGTCATTCAGAAATGCCCACTTGTGCAGGTAGGCGAAGGAAAAACCTTCCAGTCTGTCAGGCTGGGTAATGTGCGCACTGAGCGCTCCATCCAGTGGGTCGATGTACAGGCTGCTCCGCTGGTCGTCGGCATAGTGCGCTTTGAGCACCGGTAAGCGCTTCATGACAAAGCCATACTCATGATCAAACTGCGTTTGCAGAGTGATCGTCTTTGGTTCTGCGAGCCCCAATTGCCGGGCGTAGTGAGCGAAGCGCTGTTCGGCATAGCGCAGAGGTGCAATGTCGTCGAGTGGTTGTCCCAGAGCATCTACGTAGCGCAGCGTGGGTAGCTTGCCGAATCGCTGACCTTGCAGGCGCCAGATCGGTTTACCGTCGAGCTGCAGCAGGCTGACACGCTGTAGCGTTTCATGGGCTTCCAGCCAGCTTCCATTTGGCGCGGTGGTCAGTGCGCTGACATCCAGCGCCGGTGTGAAACCAGCGGGCGCAGGCTGGGCAGTGTGCTTGTGCAACACATGCCAACAGGCGCTGCTGGCAAAACCCAGGCTCAGAATCGCCAGACCAACTCCGCCAATGCCGTGGAGGCGGCGCAGGGTTGTTCGAGCCTGACGCCTCGCGACGAACAGGCTGATGCCCATCAGCACCGTGAGCAGGACTGCCGCGAGCAGAAGCAACATCAGTAGCGGCCTGAAGCTCCCCGTGCCGTCCAGCCAGGCAAAACTGTGCAGGTTGAGAAAGGCGCTGCTGAACAGTGCCTTGCGATCATCAACCAGCGTGCCCAGACGATCCTGAAACAGGTCCACATAGACGCGCAGACCATCGTCACGTGCCGTATTGACTTGCACCACGGGAAGCAGCCGGTTGATGTAGGCGTATTCAGCCCCGAACTGGTTGAGGGTGATGCCGGCCTTGAGTGCTTCTGTGCTGCCCAGAAAATGAGCCGCCAGTTGCTCGGCATGACGCTCCGAGAGGTCGGCGGCAGCACCGCTGCGGGCGTTCCAGTAACGGGGTGTCAGTTGCCCGGCTAAGCGCACCTGATACCAGGCTTCACCGTCCAGAACGATCAGACGCAGCGCTTGTACCTGGGCAATCCCTGCGGCTTGCAGAACATCACGAGGAGCCTGCAGGCCCTCAAGGAGCTGTGGTGTCTGTGGCGGCATTGGTGTTGCCGGCTGTGGCTGTAGTGCTGTCATCAGCGGATGCAGCATGCCCGACAGCGCCCAGCTAAGTACGCCGATGCTGGCCACAAGGGCCAGTCGTCGGTGCCAGGGAAGCAGTCGCAGCAGTCGCTGATGCCAGCCGCTGGATTTTCGCAACGGCTGAGTCTGACTCATATTCACATCCGCCACTCGATTCCGGCGAAGAGGCTGCGGCCATCACCT
The DNA here is from genome assembly GCF_002304225.1 of Pseudomonas sp. HAR-UPW-AIA-41. Taxonomy (GTDB): domain Bacteria; phylum Pseudomonadota; class Gammaproteobacteria; order Pseudomonadales; family Pseudomonadaceae; genus Aquipseudomonas. The sequence continues at coordinate 220,490 of NZ_NSLB01000002.1, read as the reverse complement.
GGCATGAACTGAGCGCTGTCTTGCCCATTGGCATCCGCGATCACGCCGGTGGTGGCAATGTAGGTCTTATCCGAAAGATTGCGGCCTTCGATGAAGAAGCCCAATCCTTCACTCGGACGGTAGCCGCCTTTCAGGCCCCAGATGGCATAGCCTTCGGCGTACAGCGTTTCGGCGTGATCGACGGCGTAGTGCACCGGAACCCACTCGGCGGTCGGGCCGGCATACCAGCCATCCTGCTCCCACAGAACCTCGCCTTTGAGGAACTGGCTCGGCATACCGGCCAGTGCGTTGTCGCCATAGGTGTCATCGTTAACGAAGCGGAAGTCGTTGTAGAGGTACTGTCCGCGGGCGACAAAGCTACCCACATGCAACTCTCCACCCAGCTCAATGCCCTGGTGCAGGGTACGGTCAGCGTTGATTGTGCCCAGCGGTTGCCCGTTGGCATCGTTGAGCGAAAGCAGTTCGTCGCGCACTTCGCTGCGGTACACAGCCAGATCCAGTGCATAGTCTGGCTGACTCCAGCGCAGGCCTGCTTCGAGGGTGTTGGCGCGTTGCTCCTCATTGACGTTGGTGATTTGAGCGCCGGACAGTTCGGAGAAGGTTGGCGGCTCCATGCTCTGGCTGAGGTTGGTGTAAAGCTGCAGACCCTCTGCCAGATCATGACGCAGGCCGATGCGGCCGATATGGCCCTGGTAGGTTTCGTTGAAGGATTCATTCTGCGGCAGGCAGAAGCCTGATACGAAGGCATTGCAGCGCAGACGGTCATCCTGATCACGATCCTGATGCAGCCAGGCGGCGCCGGCGATCAGCGCCCAGCGCTCGGCCAACGGAATCTCCAGCTCGCCAAAGGCATTCAGATTACGCGCAGTCTGGTGCAGTTCGTTGACTTTACGGCCGGAGTGTCCCGACACATTCTGATAGCGCGAGTCCCAGTTACGGCCCTGGCTGGCCTCTACGCCACCGGTCCAGCGCCAGCCAGCAGCGTCCTGCCAGTGGTGAGCCAACCGGGTGCCGTAGTCTTCGCTGTCGATATCCAGCACCTGGAAGATGGGGTGAAACAGGTGCTTCTCGCGGTAGTAGGTCGACAGTTCCAGGCTATGGCCGTTGTCCAGCTCCAGCGTGGTGATATTGCCCACGCGGTTGAGGGTGTAGTCACGCTTCTGGTCGCCCGTGATGCTGCTGGCACTGGCTTGCTCAGGGTCTTCCCGCAGCTGTGCCTTGGTCAGGCTGCCTGGCAGCTCCGAATCGGTTTCCACATGGCTGACATAGAAGCGTGTGCTGAGGCGCTCATTGAGGCGGCCACCAATATTGGCGAAGTAGCGTTGATTGTCCTGATCCGCATGGTCGCGGAAACCGTCTTGCTGATAGGTGGAGGCGGCGACGTAGCCATCCCAGTTGCCAAAGTCCTCAGCCGCTGAGCCGAACAGGCGTTGGTAGCCATCACTGCCGGCCTCGCTGCGCAGGATCACGCCGGGCGACGTTTTGCCGGTGGGGCTGCGGAAATTGATCGCGCCTCCCAGGTTGGTGGCGCCGTACTGCCAGGCGTTGGCGCCGCGCAGTACTTCGATGTAGTCCATTGCCAGTGGCTCGATGTCCTGGAAGTCGAAACTGCCATCGGCATAGTTGATCGGCGCGCCATCCTGAAGCAGCAGCAAACCGCGACCATGGAAGGTGCGCTGAAGGCCTGAGCCACGGATCGACAGGCGAGCCTCCTCTGCGCCAAAGCGGGGTTGGATGTAAACCCCAGTCGCCATGCCCAGAACGTCTTTCAGGTTGCTGCTGCGGCCGTTCTTGTAGGTTTCGCTGTCGACTGTGCTCACAGCACCGGGAACCTTATCCAGTTCGGCGCGGCGTTCGCTCAGCGAAGGTGCGGTTGGATCATTGCTGGGCGTATCACTGACCCGAATCTGTTCAAGCTCTACGGTGCTGGCATGGGCGCTGAATGCGCAGGCGAGACTAGCGGCGAGCAAGCTGCGACGGAAATGAACGGAAGGCATGGGATTTCCTTGGCGAAACGTTAAACGGATCGATTTTTATTAAGTGGTGAACTTTAGGTGCCGCAGCGCCTGCGTCGCAGATGACCCATGGCCGCGCGACAGAAGGGCGCGCGACAAGTTGCCGTAGGTTGGCTGTGGCACAATGCCGGCTTGCCGGAGAGTTCTGATGTCGCGCCCCCGTTGTGCTGCCTGCTGCCGCCCCTTGAGTCATTGCCTGTGCCCGCTGATTCCCAGCCTGCCCAGTCGCACGCGTTTGTTGCTGTTGCAGCATGAGAGAGAAGCAGTCCATGCCCTGAACACGGCGCGACTGGCTGCTCTGGGCTTGCAACAGGCCCGCTTGGAAGTTGGTGAGCAGTTCGCCGAGCTGGACAGTTGGCTGGCAGAGCCCGATGTCGAACCGGTGCTGCTGTTCCCGGGGGAGGATGCCCTGCCGATTGGTGAGTGGCGTGCGGGGCAGGGCAGGCAGACGCTGCTGGTGGTTCCCGATGGAACCTGGCGCAAGGCGCGCAAGTTATTGCATGTCAATCCGCAGTTGGCCAGGCTGCCGCGGGTGCGCCTGCCAGAGGGCTTGGAGTCGCGCTACCGGCTGCGCAAAGCGCCGATGGCGGGAGCCTTGTCGACGCTTGAAGCAATTGTTGAAGTGCTCAATTGCTGGGAAGCACCAGCCGATTTCAGTGCACTGTTGCGACCGTTCGAGGCGCTGATTGAGGGACAGATTGCGGCGATGGGAGAAGAGACCTACCGGCGCAATCACGATGGCTAGCGTTCGCGCAGTGCTTCAGCACGTGCCTTCAAAACGGGTTTGAGCAGGTAGTCGAGCACGCTCTTCTGTCCGGTGATGATATCCACCGTCGCGATCATGCCGGGGATGATCAACAGTGGTTTTTCATCGCTGCCCAGGTGGCTTTTATCGGTGCGCACCTGGATCAGGTAGAAACTGTTGCCTTCCTCGTCGGTGATGGTGTCTGCACTGATCACTTCCAGCTTGGCCTTGAGTCCACCGTAGATGGTGTAGTCGTAAGCGCTGAACTTGACCATGGCTTTCTGCCCGGGATGAAGGAAGGCGACATCCTTTGGGCGCACCTTGGCTTCGATCAGCAGGCTGTCTTCCAGAGGCACGATTTCCACCAGATCACTGCCGGGCTGCACCACGCCGCCAATGGTGTTGACTTTGAGCAGTTTGATGATGCCGTGTACGGGCGATACCACAGTGGTACGACTGACACGATCCTCGATGGCGACACTGGTGGCGGTGATTTTCTGCAGCTCAGTCCTGGCTTGATTGAGTTCCTTCAGTGCATCTTCTCGAAAAGCCAGTTCGACACTCTGCATTTTGCTCTTTATCTCGTCGATGGCCGCTTCTGCACGAGGGATGGCCAGAGTGGTGGCGTCCAGTGAGCCGCGTACTTCCACTGCGCTACGGCGCAGACGGAGAATTTCCACCGGGGAGATGGCGCCAGTCTGCACCAGCGGCTGCGACATGTTCAGCTCCTGCTGGATCAGACCGAGGCTGGAACGGTATTGCGCTGCCTTGGAGCGGAATTCAGCCAGTTCCTGGTTTTTTTGTCGTAGTTGTTCGTCCAGTGTCTTGATGTCGCTGGAAAGGCGTTGCTGGCGTGAGCGGTAGAGTGCCAGTTCATCTTCGACCAGTTGCGGGGCCTGCTGGGATACTTCTTCAGGCAGCTCTATTGGACGGTCTTCAGCTTCTGCGGACAGCCGTTCAACGCGGGTAATCAGAGCCAGGCGGTCTGCTTCGGTTTCGCCCTGGTTGGAAATGAATCGGGTGTCGTCCAGTCGCAGGAGAGTATCTCCCTTGTTTACCACTTGGCCTTCACGGATGAAGATTTCGGCGACGATACCGCCTTCTAGGTTTTGAATCGTCTGCACCTTGCTCGATGGAATCGCTTTACCCTCTCCAGTGGTGACTTCGTCCAATACAGCAAACTTGGCCCACAGCAGAGCGATCAGGAGCAGAGCGCAGACTACCCATACGGTGATTCGAGCCGCCCAGGGACTGTCCTCGAGAATGGTGCCCTCGACTTCGGGCATGAACTCGGTGTCCCTTTTGGCTTGCAGCATGCGCTCGCGATAGCCGATCTCGTCTTGCTTCTTGGGCATCTTGTGTTCCTAGCCGAGAGCCGGACCGACCCGGCCTTTGCGCAACGCATCGATTACGGCGTCTTTTGGGCCGTCAGCCACAACATGGCCGTTGTCCAGCACCACCAGGCGTTCGACCAGTGACAGCATCGAGGCGCGGTGGGTAACCAGCAGCAAGGTTTTGCCTTTCGACCATTGTTCCAATCGGTGGCGCAGCGCGTCCTCACTGGTGTTGTCCATTGAGCTGGTGGGCTCATCCAGTAGCAGTATCGGTGGGTCAAGGAGCAGGGCGCGGGCCAGCAACACCATCTGCCTCTGGCCGCCGGAGAGCAGCTGGCCGCGCTCGCCAACGGGGCGGTCAAAACCTTGTGGATGCTGCCGGGCCAGCTCGGTGACGCCGGTGATATTGGCAACCTCCAACATGTGTTCGTCGCTGACGTAGTGGGCGCCCAGAGTCAGGTTGTCACGCAAACTCCCGGAGAGTAGTGGCAAGTCGTGGGCGACGTAACCGATCTGGTGGCGTAGATCAGCAACGTCGAGTTGGCGCAGGTCAATGCCGTCGACCAACAGCTGGCCTTCATCGGGGTTGTAGTAGTTCATCAACAGTCGTGCCAGCGTACTCTTGCCCGAGCCACTACGGCCGATGATGCCTATGCGCTCGCCAGGTTTGATGTGCAGACTGATGTTGCTCAGTGCGTTGCTGCTTTGCCCGGGGTAGCGAAAGCTCAATTGTCGAGCATCGATACCGCCATGCAGGCGTGTACGCTCCAGGGGGCGTTGTTCGGCATTGCGTTCCTGGGGAAGTGCCATCAGCGCATCGGTGCTGGTCATGGTCAGGCGAGCCTGCTGATAGCGGGTTATCAGACCGGCAATCTGCCCTAGTGGTGCCATGACTCGGCTGCCAAGCATGTAGCAGGCAACGAGTGCGCCAACGCTCATCTGCCCGGCAATGATCAGGTAAACCCCGCAGATAATGGTGGCCATACCTGCCAGCTGTTGCAGGAACAGTGTTCCATTGGTCGCAATCGAGGCGAGATTGCGCGCATGACTGTCGAGGCGGGTCAGCGCTCCGTGGGTGGTTTCCCAGCGATGCTGACGTTCGCTTTCGGCGCTACAGGCTTTGAGGGTTTCCAGACCCGCCAGGGTTTCAATCAGCAGCGCCTGGCGCTCGGCTCCGAGGCTAAGACTCTTTTGTACGGTGTCGCGCAGGCGCGCCTGGATTACTAGAGCGAATACTGCAGTGATTGGGAAGGCGATCAGGGGGATGATGACCAATGGTCCGCCGAGCAGGCCAATCACCAGCATCATCAGTAGGGCGAATGGCAGGTCGATCAGACTGGTCAGCGTCACCGCTGTAAGAAACTCTCGCAGTCCCTGGAAGTCGTGAATGCTTTGGGCAAATCCACCCACGGTGGCGGGGCGTGCCGCCATGGACATGCCGGTGATTCGTTCAAACAGTGTGGCTGAAAGCACCACATCGGTCTTTTTGCCAGCCATATCCAGCAGATAGGCGCGCAGCAGTCGCAGCAGTAGTTCGAATAGCGTGCCGATAAGCAGGCCAATGGTCAGCACCCAGAGTGTGGCTGTGGCCTGGTTGGGGACTACTCGGTCGTAAGTCTGCATGACAAACAGCGGGATCATCAGGCCCAGGAGGTTGATCATCAGACTGGCCAGTACAGCATCCGAATACAGCCAACGCGACAGTTTGAGTGTGTCCCGGAACCAGGCATTGACGCGAGGAAGCAGCGGTTCACGCAACTCTTCCAGCTCATGCCTTGGTCGGGCGTAAAGTGCTCGCCCGGAATAGGCCTCAGCCAGCGCGCTGCGTTCCACCCATTGCTCGCCGCCTTCGGCTTCACAAGGCAGGATCAACGCCTCATCATCTTTCCAGCGCTTGAGCACTGCACTGGTGCCGTCGTTGAGCAACAGCAGCACCGGTAGGTTGAGCGCGGAAATGTTCTTGAGCTCCCGCCGTAGCAGGCGAGCCTGCAGGCCAGCCCGTGCGGCTGAACGAGCCAGCAACTCGGGAGTAAGGCGCTGGTTGGGCAGCGGCAGGCCAGCCGTGAGGCTGGCTCTGCTGGCGCTGCGATTATGTTGCTGACAAAGAATCAGCAGACCATCGAGTAACGGATCGTCATGACTCTGCCTTGGGTCGCGATCCATGCCGCCTGGTTGCGCCATGCTGGTCAAGTGTACGGCTCCTGCGTGACAACTACTTCAGATTGGGCAGGCTCGCCTCACTCTTGACCTCGGTCAGGGCTACCGCTTCCGCCGGTACCACGACCCCTTGTTTGCGCAACAGCTCACCCATGGCAGCCATCAGGCGATACATGGAGAACTCTTCTATGTAGCGCACTTCGGTGTAGCGTCGATTGGCGGTAAAAAGCTCGTTTTCACTGTCGAGCAGATCCAGCAGGGTGCGCTGGCCAAGGCTGAATTGTTGCTGATAGGCCTCACGGGTGCTGGCGCTGTATTCGGCGTAGTCTCGTGCCCTGGGAGTCTGCAGGCGGGCATTTTCCAGAGCGTTCCAGGCCAGGTTGAGGTTCTCGTTGAGAACCCGCAGGGCATTGTTGCGAATGTCCATGGCTTCGTTGATCTGATAGGCAGCACCTTGCAGGCGTGCTTTATCGCGCATGCCGTTGAACAGGTTGTAGTTCATTACCACGGCGGCTCGCCAGCCCTTGTCGTGGCCTTCATCGCCGCCGTTGTTGTTACCGGCCGAGGTCGACAGCTCCGCGTCGAAACGCGGATAGAAGGGCGACTTGGCGACCTCATACTGCTTCTCGGCAGCCTGGACATCGGCCTGCGCGGATTTCAGGTAGGGGTTGTTGTTGATCACTACTTGGCGGGCACTGTTGACGTCCTCGGGAACCTCTCCCTTGATGGAGGCCGGTGATTCCAGTTCGTCAGCCATGCGCCCGGTTGCGCTGAAGAAGTTGGCTTCGGCATCGCGCAGATTGACCTGTTCTGTGTAGAGGTTGTTCTGTGCCAGGGCCAGACGGGCTGCGGATTGGTCACGGTCTGCGGTGCTGCCGACACCCTGGTCGCTGCGTAGGCTGATCTGATCATGTACGCGCTGGTGAGCGCGCAGGTTGTTCTCTGCCAGCGAAACCATCTCGCGTCGTTTTAGTACATCGAGGTAAACCTCGACGGTACGCAGAGCCAGGCTTTCTGCAGTGCCCAGCAGGTAATAGGCACGAGAATTCACTACCGCTTCGGTACGTGCGACTTCATTTGGCGTGTTGAAGCCGTCGAACAGCATTTGCCTCAGCCGCAACTCATTGGTGCTGTAAGTCAGAGTCTCAGTGTTGTGACTGCCAACGGGCACACGTGTAGAGGGGCTGTCGGTGTGCTCGCGACCGTAGCCGGAAAGCAGGTCTACGGTTGGTAGATATCCCCCCTTGGCAACCTTTACATCCTCATCGGCAACCAGTCGGCTGCTGGCACTGGCGGCTATCTCGGGATGGTTATCCAGAGTGCTTTGAATGGCTTCGGTGAGAGTCATTGCATGAAGCGATGTGCTTGCCATGGCAACCAGCATGGCGCTCCGCAGCGGAGTAAGTACGCGCATGAGGGTATCTCCTTTATATGAGTGCTTGAATAGGGTCGCCAATTAATTGCGTTTGCGCCATTTCGAGCAGGGGACTTAACAGACACTCAATAGCTAAGAACATCCTTGAGCCTAGCTTAGAAAAAAAGGACGCAACTTTTATGAGGAAAAAATCTTATGCAGAGCTGGGGATCAGGACCAATCTTGGATGCAGAAGTCCATACGAATCAGTGGTTTTTGACCGTTCGTCGGCTTCTAAGTGAATGATAGTCAGAACTCTGACGGGACGAATCGGGGAGTGAAATTGACGGGTAGCTGTATGGCAGACAGGGTGCCATTTTTTCGTCACTGTGTGCTTTTTGTGTGCTTGCGCCCATCAAGACTGATCGCCTCCTGCTGAATATCCGGTATCCGCAGAGCTACCTGGCTTTTTGCTATTGCCGTCAGTTACGACTGCAGCGTGGAGGATGGATTCATGGCTACTTTGATTGGTGTCGTCAGAACAGTTGTCGGCGAGGTGTTTGCGGTAGCAGGCGATGGGACTCGCCGCCCTCTCGCTGAAGGTGACCGGGTTTTTGCCGGTGAACAGATCGTCACAGGGGCTTCTGGCGCCGTCGCCATTCGTCTGACCAATGGCGGTGAGCTGACCGTAGGACGCGACAGTACGCTCCCTCTCGATGAGCAGATGCTGGCGGGTAGCAGTACGACACCATCAGCCGCCGCCGAAGATGCTCCTCCAGCGCCGCCAAGCCAGGATGAGTTGACCGAAGTTGAGCAATTGCAGGCTGCGATTGAAGCGGGCGTGGACCCTACTCAGGTGGGTGAAGCCACGGCGGCTGGCCCAGGTGCCGGTGGTGCAGGCGGTGCCGGTGGCGCTGGAGGAGTTGGAGGTGGGCACTCGTTTGTGTTGCTCTCAGAGGTTGGTGGTGCGCTTGATCCCACCATTGGCTATCCCACAGAGGGTTTGAGTACTGGTCCTGAGTTTCCGGATCCTGAACCTATAGTCGATCCCGATCCGATCCTGGATTTCACTCCTGAAATCATCGTCGAGTACGAGGATGCAGAAGGCACTATCGTTACCGGCCCTGCGGTTGTTGACGAGGAGGCATTGGCTGACGGGACCAACCCCGTCAGCGGTGCAGAGCAGGCCAGTGGCAACTTGCTGATCAACTCACCTGATGGGGTGGCCTCCGTTCAGATCCAAGATGTCAACGGTAATTGGATAGATGTTACCGCCGGTGGTGTAGTGCAGGGGCAGTATGGCGTTCTGGTTGTCGACGCCGCGGGTAACTGGACCTACACCCTGACCGACAACACCCTGAATCACGGCAATCCCAACGCCACAGGTGCTGCCGACCAGGTAGGCGAGAGCTTCGGCGTACGCATGTTCGACCTGGACGGCGATGTTTCGCCGACCGTGCAGCTGAATGTGCTGGTGAACGATGACGGCCCCATCCTGACGGAGGGCGAGGCTGCTCAGGTATCTGCCGCCGTTGACGAAGACGAAACTTCCGATGGCATCACCGACGGAGACTTCGTCACCAATGTCGCCAGCGGCGCTCCCGGTGCGCTGGGGGCGCTGGTCAACTTTGGCGCCGATGGCATTGGCAGCTTCGGTTTGTCAGGCAGCCCGGTGGCGATTGCCAGCCTGGAGGCCCAGGGGCTGACCTCTGGCGGCACAGCGCTGAGCTACAGCGTGGCGGGTAACGTGCTCACCGCATCGGCGGGCGGCGAAACCATTTTCACCCTGCAGGTGGGCGGCGACGGCAGCTTCACCTTTACCCTGGTTGGGCAGCTGGATCACCCGACTCCGGATGGCAACGATGATGAGTTTCTTGAGTTGCCGATCGACTTCTCCGGTGTCCTGACTGCAGTCGACGGTGATGGCGACTCGGTCGGCACCTTTAACGGCGGCAGCTTCGTTATCGATGTCGAGGATGATGTGCCGCAATGGGCGGGTAGTCGTGACGAAGGCGAATTTGCGCGGCAGGATTTCCCGCAAGTCACGGGCATCGTCCACGAGGATGCGCTCAGCAGTGGCGATGGTGCGCCCCATGATGGCAATCCAGAGGGTGGTCAGACTACAACGGCCACCGGACTGGCGGGCTCGCTTTCAGCCCTGGTCAACTTCGGTGCCGATGGCCCTGGCGACTTTGGGTTGTCTACGGATGTCAGCTCCCTCGACTTGCAAGGGCTCACCTCCAGCGGCGATCCGCTGACCTACGAGGTGGTTGGCAATGTACTGACTGCCAGCGCCGGCGGCGAAACCATTTTCACCCTGACCGTCAACGGCGACGGTAGTTGGGAGTTTGTACTGCAGGGTCCGATAGAACATCCGATTGCCGATGGCGGCTTTGACTCGGAAGACCTGCCCGGTCTGGGTATCGATTTCTCGGGCATCCTCACTGCGACCGACGGTGATGGAGATCCATTGGTAGGCGGCTTCCCCTCCGGTAGCTTTACCGTCGACATCGAGGATGACGTGCCGGTGCTGGCGGGAGGCGAAGAGGGTAGCTCCGTCTCCGGTGTGGTTCATGAGGATGCGTTGAGCGTGGGCAGCGGTGCTCCCTACCAGGGGAACCCGGAGGGCAGTCAGACCACGACCGTGGGCAGTGCTACCACGGGTTCGCTCAGTGGCTTGGTCAGTTTCGGTGCCGATGGGCCCGGCGAATTCGGGCTGTCTACTGATGTCAGCTCCCTGGAGGCCCAAGACCTCAAGTCCGGCGGTGATCCGCTGACCTACGAGGTGGTTGGCAATGTGCTGACGGCTATAGCTGGCGGCGAAACCATCTTCACCCTTACGGTGAATACCGATGGCAGCTGGGAGTTCGTGCTCGAAGGCCCTCTGGATCATCCGGTTCCCGATGGCAGTTTTGACAGTGAACTGCTGCCGGCATTGGGCGTCGACTTCTCCGGCGTGCTGACCGTTACGGATGGCGATGGCGACCCGCTGGCCGGTGGCTTCCCGGCCGGCAGTTTCACCGTCAACGTCGAGGACGATGTGCCGCGTCCGGATGGTGGCGAGAAGACGGTCATCCATCAGGAGGTTCAGGAAGACGCTCTGACCCTGCTCGACGGTGCCCCCTACGAGGGCAACGAGGAGGGTGGCCAGACCACCATTGCCGCCGGTGACCCGGGCGACCTGTTTGCGCTGATCGACTTCGGTGCCGACGGTCCCGGCAGCGTAGGGCTCTCCAGCGACACCAGTTCGCTCGATGCGCAGGACCTCAAGTCCGAGGGCACCGAGCTGACCTACAGCGTGGTCGGCAACGTGCTGACCGCGACTGCCAACGGCAATACCATTTTCACCCTCACCGTGGATGCCAATGGCAGCTACGAGTTCGTACTGAGTGGCCCGCTCGATCACCCGATCGCGGACAGCGCGCTGGATGGTGAGACGCTGGCCGGTCTGGGCATCGACTTCTCGCAGATGATCACTGCCACCGATGGCGACGGTGACCCGATGGCCGTGAATCTGCCGAACGGCAGCTTCGCCATTGATGTCGAGGATGACGTTCCGGTGGCCCGCGAGATCGGGCAGCGTCCATGGGTCAGCAACCAGGTCGACGAGGATGAGTTGCCCGGCGGTATCACCGATGGCGACACCACCGGAACCGTGGCTACAGGCGCCGAGGGTGCGCTGTTTGCGGCCATCAACTTCGGGGCCGATGGCCCCGGCACGGTTGGCCTGACTGGCAGCCCAGCTGCGATCGGCGCTCTGCAGGCGCAAGGCCTGACCTCCGGAGGTGTGGCGCTGAGCTTCACCGTGGTCGGCAATCTGCTGACTGCCACCGCTGGCGGCAATACCATCTTCACCCTGCAGGTGGAGGGTGACGGCAGTTACACCTTCACCCTGTCCGGTCCGCTGGATCATCCGGTGGCTGACGGCACGCCGGCCGGCGACAGCGAGCTGTTGGCGTCGGGCATCGACTTCTCGTCGGTGATCACCGCCACCGACGGCGATGGCGACCCGCTGAGTGGGCTGAATCCGGGCAGCTTCGTGATTCGTGTGGAAGATGATATTCCGGTGGCTGTCGAGCTGAAGTACGACAGCGAGCAGAACCCTATCCCGGTGGTCACGGCCAATGTCGACGAGGACGAACTGGCGGGTGGCATCGGTGATGGCGACGGTGAAGGTACCTCGGTATCCGGTCCTATCGGTTCACTCAATGCGCTGGTCAACTTCGGCGCTGATGGTGCGGGTGACTTCGGCCTGAGTGACGATCCGCTCGATATTGCGACCCTGGAGGCACAGGGCCTGACCTCGGACTCCATTGCGCTGAGTTACTCGGTGGTCGGCAATGTGCTGACTGCCACTGCCGGTGGCAATCCGGTCTTCACCCTCACGGTCAATCCCGACGGCAGCTACAGCTTCGAGCTGCAGGGGCCGCTGGATCATCCGCTGCCTGGCAGCACCGATGATGACCAGTTGCTCGGGCTGCCGATCGACTTCTCCGGTGTGCTGACCGCCACCGATGGCGATGGCGACCCGGTGGATGGCTTTGCCGATGGCAGCTTCGTGATCAATGTCGAAGACGACATACCGGTGGCCCAGGACGACCAGGCCACCGTACTGTCGGGCCAGACCCAGGACGTCAACCTGGTGTTCGTGCTGGACTTCAGCGGTAGCATCAGCGACAGCGAGCTGAATCAGATGCTCGATGCCGTGCGCACGGCTGGGCAAGAGCTGTTCAACACGGCGACCGGAGCTGTTCAGGTTCAACTGGTGGTGTTTTCGGAGAGTGCACTGTCGTTCGGGCCGTTTGACAGCGTCGCTGCCTTCACTGCCCAGATCAACGGCCTCAATCCGTCCGAGCCGGGCGGCGTGCGTCCCAACTCCATTGGTAATGGCACCGATTTCACCGATGCCATCGAAGAGACCATGGATGCGTTTACACCGCTGCCGGGCTGGAACAATCAGGTAGTGTTCATCAGCGACGGCAACCCCAATCAGCAGACAGGCACCGGCGGGAATTCGCTGGCCGACAGCACGGCGACTGCCTGGAACAACTTCGTCGACAGCAACGGCATTACCGTGACCACTATCGGCGTCGGTAACGGCATTATCGATCAGCGCCTGGAAGACGTGGATCTGGATGCCGGGCCGAACAACGACCCGCTGCGAGTCGACGACTTCGATGATCTGGTCGACACCCTGGTGGACCAGGTCACCGGAGGTCTGGTCACCGGCAATGTCCTGCAGGGCAACGACAATGCCGTAGGCGGTGGCGATGACGATGCCTACGGCGCGGATGGTCCCGGCCGTATCCTGTCCCTTGAGATCGACGGTGTTACCTACACCTGGGATGGCGTACTGGATGGCGATGAGCAGCTGAGCAACGTGCTCACCCTTGCCGGTGGCAAGCTGAGCTTCAACTTCCAGACTGGCGCCTGGAGCTACCAGGCTCCGGCCAATCTCGATGGCGACAAGACGGAGACCTTCGATTACGTCATCGTCGACAATGACGGCGACCCGTCCACCGCAACGCTGACCATCCATGTGGAAGATACCGGTCCAGTGGAGGGTTTTGTCGATGAGGACAATCTGCCCGATGGCATCGATGATCTGGACTCGGTGACCGATTCCGTCAGCGGCAGCGTGGCCGAGCTGGTGGTCGGCCCCGATGCCGGGTTGCACTTCACCCTGTCCACCGACACCAGTGGCATCACTCCGGCTTCTTCCGGTGGTGTGGCGCTGGTCTACAGCGTACTGGGCAATACCCTTACCGCGACCGCTGGTCCTGCCGGCCCCGTGGTGTTCACCCTGCAGGTGATTGATAACGGCGACTACACCTTCAATCTGGAGAAGGCGCTGGATCATCCTGCCGATGGCAGCAATGACAACCAACTGCTGACGCTGGATTTCTCAAGCATCCTGCAGGCCAACGACGGCAGTGCGCCGTTGACCCTGGCTGGCAACTTCCTGATCCATGTCGAAGACGACATTCCGCTCGTCGATGCGGTGCTCAGCGGCCAGCAGCCCGTTGCCCTCAACACACAGGATGCCGAAACGATCGGGAGCAATTTCGATTCGGCCAGCAGCAACTTCAGCGGTGCCTTCTCGGCCACCGCCAACCACGGTGCCGATGGTCCCGGCGCGGTGACCTGGAGCTATTCCATGGTCCTGCTGGTTGCCGAAGGGACGCTCGCCGGCCTCAGCAGCGATGGTGCCGCCATTCGCCTTTATCAGACACCGGGTGGCACCATCATCGGCTCCACGGCTGGTAGCGAGGGAGCCATCAGCGGCAGCAATACCATCTTCACCCTGTCGGTCAACGGCTCGGGCGTCGTCACCCTGAACCAGTATCAGGAGATCGACCATGAGTTGCCAGGTGCCAATGGCAACTACGACAGTCAGGAGGCCCTGCTGGGCGCGAATCTGGTTGGCTTGCAGGGCACGGCAACCATTCGCGATTACGACCAGGATACCCACTCCGACAGTGTGACCCTGGACCTCGGCGGCAAGGTTGCCTTCGATGACCATGGCCCCAGCATCAGCCTGGGCTTCGGCCAGCATTCGGAGGTGCTCAATACCCAGGATGCGCAGACGATTGGCGGTGCTTCAGACAGTGATACCGACTCTTTCTCCGGTGCGTTCACCATCACCAGTCAGAATTACGGTGCCGATGGTGCGGGAGGTGTCAGTTCCAGCTATGCATTGACCATGATCGCCGCGGAGGGCACTTCCTCTGGGCTCAGCAGCGACGGCGCTACCGTCTATCTCTACGAGAGCGGAGGAGTGATCTACGGCTCGACCTCGGCCAGCGAGGCGGGCGTCGATCCGAGCAATACCATCTTCACCCTCTCGGTGAACTCGGCGACCGGCCAGGTCACCCTGACCCAGTTCGAGGAGATTGACCATAGCGCCCCGGGTGTCGGCAGCAACTACGGCAACCAGGAAGCCGTGCTGGGCAGCGGCCTCGTAGGCCTGAAGGGCACAGTGGTGATCACTGACGGTGACGGCGATACCGCCAGTGCCGACAAGACCCTCGACCTCGGTGGCAAGGTGGCGTTCGACGACGACGGCCCTCGCATCACGCTGGGCTTTGGAACCGCGCCGGTGCCGACCCTGAATACCCAGGATGCCCAGACCATAGGTGCCAGCTCCGATACCGATACCGGCAACTTCGGCGGTGCTCTGGTCGTCTCTTCATCCAGCCACGGTGCTGATGGTCCCGGCAACATTGTCCAGTCTTACAGCCTCAACCTGCTGTCTGGCGGCAATGGTCCACTGGCCTCTGGCATGAACAGCGCCGCAGGCCCCATCTACCTGTACAAGATTGGTGGTGAGATTGTTGGCTCCTCCTCGGCAACCCTTGTCGGGGTGGCGGCTGGCAACACCGTCTTCTCACTGGCGGTGAACTCGGGCACTGGCCAGGTCACCCTGACCCAGTTCCAGGAAATCTTCCACGATGCCCCCGGTTCCGCCAGTAACTACAGCAGCCAGGAGGAAGTGCTGCTCGCCGGCAAGATCGGCCTGACCCTGACGGCCACCATCACCGATGGTGACGGTGACTTCGCCACCGCCGACAAGACCCTGGATCTGGGTGGCAAGATCGCCTTTGACGATGACGGTCCCTCCACCAGTGCCAATGCTGTTGTGCAACTGGATGACGATGCCCTGGCAGGCGGTATAGCCGGCGGCCCTGCTGGTAGCGATGATGCCGACGCGCTGAATGTGAGCGGCACGCTGCAGCACAACTTCGGTGCCGATGGCGCGGGTGTGTTGAAGTGGCTGGAGTCCGGTGCGCCGGGTGGCTTCACCTATCAGGCCAGCCCGGATGGCTCGCAGTTGCTGGTCAAGCAGGGTGGCACGACGGTGCTGACCTTGACGCTGAACAGCGCGACCGGTGCCTATACCGTCACCCAGAATGCCCCTATCCAGCATGCCAATGCTGATCTGGAGAACAACCAGCCGTTCACCCTGACCTATCAGGTCACCGACAAGGATGGTGACACCACCACCGGGTCGCTGACCGTCAATGTCGACGACGACACACCGGTAGCCCAGGACGACGTGGCTTACGTCTCCACGGGGCAGACCGAGGACATCAACATGGTGTTCGTCCTCGACTTCAGCGGCAGCATCAGCACCAGCGAGCTGAACCTGATGCTGGACGCCGTGCGCACGGCCGGTCAGGAACTGTTCGCCAGCGCCGGTGGCGCCGTGCAGGTTCAGCTGGTGGTGTTCTCGGAAAGTGCACTGTCGTTCGGGCCGTTCGACAGTGCGGCCGCCTTCGCTGCCCAGGTCAACGCCCTCAATCCGTCCGAGCCGGGGGGCGTGCGGCCCAACACCATCGGCAATGGCACCGACTTCACCGATGCCATCGAAGAGACCATGGATACGTTCACGCCGCTGCCGGGCTGGAACAACCAGGTGGTGTTCATCAGCGACGGTAACCCCAACCAGCAGACCGGCACCGGCGGTAATTCGCTGGCCGACAGCACGGCGACTGCCTGGAACAACTTTATCGACAGCAACGGCATCACGGTGACCACCATCGGCATCGGTAACGGCATCGTCGACCAGCGTCTGGAGGATGTGGACCTGGATGCCGGCCCGAACAACGATCCGCTGCGGGTGGATGATTTCGACGATCTGGTCGACACCCTGCTCGACGATGTGGTGGGTGGTCTGGTCAACGGCAACGTGCTGCATGGCAGCGACGGCGTCAACAATGGCGGTAGCGGTGACGACGACGGTTATGGCGCCGACGGCCCGGGCCGGATTCTGTCCATCGAGATCAACGGCATCACCTACGTATGGAATGGCGCCGGGGTGATCGACCCGAGCAGCGGGCCGAATATCCTGGGTAATCAGCTGACCGACATTCCCACTGCGGGCGGCGGTGAACTGGACTTCAACTTCGCCACCGGTGCCTGGACCTACCGTGCACCCAGCACCAGCAGTGGCGATAAGGTCGAGACCTTCGACTATGTCATCGTCGA
Organism: Pseudomonas sp. HAR-UPW-AIA-41; assembly: GCF_002304225.1. GTDB lineage: Bacteria > Pseudomonadota > Gammaproteobacteria > Pseudomonadales > Pseudomonadaceae > Aquipseudomonas. The sequence continues at coordinate 203,897 of NZ_NSLB01000002.1, read as the reverse complement.
TAAGGATGGCGACCCTTCCGAGGCTACCCTCACGGTCTATGTCGAGGACATCAGCCCGGTCATCGCCAAGGTTGACGAGGATGAGCTGCCCGGCGGTATTACCGATAACGACACGGTGACTACGGTTGCAACCGGCAACCTCAGCGATCTGGCGATTGGTCCCTCTGCCGGTGTGCAGTTTGGCCTTTCCACCAATACCGCGGGTCTTGCTCCAGTGACCTCTGGTGGCGTGGCTCTCGTGTACAGCGTGTCTGGGGGTACGCTGACCGCCAAGGCTGGAGTCGCAGGCCCAACCGTGTTCACTCTGACGGTGGAGACGGATGGGGACTACACCTTCACCCTCAGCCGGCCGGTCGACCACCCGCTGGGCAATGGCGACGATAACGAGCTGCTGGTGATGAACTTTGCCAGCATCCTGCAGGCCAGTAATGGCGCGACCCCCGTGGCCCTGGCCGGTGATTTCCTGGTACAGATCGAGGATGACGTGCCGGCTATTGCGGCGGGCTCTGCTCCGGCAGATTCGCTGCAGGTGGACGAAACCAACCTGAGCGTGAATGCCAGTACCAACTTCGCCGGCGCCTTCACTGGCGGTTACGGCGGCGATGGCAGCGGAACCACCACCTACAACCTCAGCGTTAGTGCCCCCGGCGTGGACAGTGGTCTGGATGACTCTGCCACCGGCAGCAACATCCTGCTGTACAACGAGGCTGGAGTAATCGTGGGGCGGGTTGGCGGCGCGGGTGGGCAGATTGCTTTCACCGTTTCGGTGAATGGCTCGGGCGTCGTCTCGCTCGATCAACTCCGTGCGATCGTGCATACCCCCAATAGCGGAGCCGATCAGGAAAGCAGCCTGGGTGCTGCCAACCTGATTCGGTTGACGGCCACCATCACCGACAAGGATGGTGACAGTACTTCAGCCACGCTCAATCTGGGCGAGGCCATCAGCTTCCGCGATGATGGCCCGAGCATCAGTGTCGGTGTTGCGACGGCAGATAGCTTGCAGGTGGATGAAACCAGCCTCAGTACCAATGCCAGCACCAGCTTCGCGGGTGCCTTCACGGGTAGCTACGGTGCCGACGGTGCGGGCACCACCACATATGCGCTGGGCGTCAGTTCGGCCGGTGTGGACAGCGGTCTGGATGACTCCGCCACCGGCAGTAACATCCTGCTGTACAACGAAGCGGGTGTGATTGTCGGCCGGGTTGGTGGTGCGGGTGGGCAGATTGCTTTCACCGTCACGGTGAATGGCTCGGGTCTGGTCACGCTTGATCAACAACGCGCGATCATCCATACCCCCAATACCGGAGTTGATCAGGAAAGCAGCCTGGGTGCGGCCAATCTGGTCCAGCTGACTGCGACTATCACCGACAGGGATGGCGACAGTACTTCAGCCACGCTCAATCTGGGCGAGGCCATCAGCTTCCGTGACGATGGTCCGAGCATCAGTGCAGGCTCGGCCGGTATCGACACATTGCAGGTGGACGAAAGCAATCTGCTCGGGGATGCCAGCACCAACTTTGCTGGTGCGTTCAGCGGCAATTACGGTGCAGATGGCGCCGGAAGTACCACCTACAGCCTCAGCGTCAGTGCGGCGGGTGTGGACAGTGGTCTGGATGACTCCGCCACCGGCAGCAATATCCTGCTGTACAACGAGGCTGGAGTGATAGTCGGCAGGGTTGGTGGTCTAGGTGGGCAGATTGCCTTCACGGTCACGGTAAACGGCTCCGGCCAGGTCACCCTGGATCAGCAGAGGGCGATCATCCACACTCCCAACTCCGGCGTCGACCAGGAGTCGAGCCTGGGTGCGGCCAATATGGTTCAGCTCAGCGCCACCATCACCGACAAGGACGGCGACAGCAGCACGGCCACGCTCAATCTGGGCAATGCCATCAGCTTCCGCGACGACGGTCCGAGTATCTCCGCGGGTGCGGTGACCGCCGATAGCCTGCAGGTGGACGAAAGCGATCTGACGGTCAACGCCACGACCAACTTCGCCGGCGTGTTCACCAGCAGCTATGGTGCCGATGGCGCGGGTAGCATCACCTACGCCCTTGGCGTCAGCTCGGCCGGTGTAGACAGTGGTCTGGATGATTCCGTCACGGGTAGCAATATCCTGCTCTACAACGAGAGCGGCACCATCGTGGGCCGTGTTGGCGGTGTGGGTGGGCAGATTGCCTTCACTGTCACGGTCAACGGCTCCGGTCAGGTCACGCTGGATCAGCAGCGGGCGATCATTCACACCCCCAACGCCGGCGTCGATCAGGAGTCGAGCCTGGGGGCGGCCAACCTGGTTCAGCTAAGCGCCACCATCACCGACAAGGATGGCGATAGCAACACAGCCACGGTGAACCTGGGCAATGCCATCAGCTTCCGTGATGACGGCCCCAGCATCAGCGCTGGCCCGGTGACCGCCGATAGTCTGCAGGTGGATGAGAGCAACCTGGCGACCAATGCCACGACCAGTTTCGCCGGCTCCTTCTCCAGCAGCTACGGAGCTGATGGTGCGGGTAGCATCACCTATGCCCTTGGCGTCAGCTCGGCCGGCGTAGACAGTGGATTGGATGACTCGGCCACGGGCAGCAATATCCTGCTCTACAACGAGAGCGGAACCATCGTGGGCCGGGTTGGGGGTGCAGGCGGGCAGGTTGCCTTTACGGTTACGGTCAATGGTTCTGGCCAGGTGACCCTGGATCAGCAGCGTGCAATCGTGCATACGCCCAATAGTGGGCCGGATCAGGAAACCAGCCTTGGGGCTGCCAACCTGGTGCAACTGACCGCGACCATCACCGACAAGGATGGTGATACGAGCACTGCCACCATCAACCTCGGCAATGCCATCAGCTTCCGCGATGATGCGCCGAGTGCAGTCAATCAGACCCAATCCGGCCAGGCGGCGGTCAGTCTGAACAGCAACCTGCTGATCGTGCTGGATGTCTCCGGCAGCATGGGGGATGCCTCGGGCGTTGGTAGCATGGATCGCTTGCAGGTGGCGAAGAATGCTCTGCTGGAACTGTTGGAGCAGTACGACGCACTTGGAGATGTGCGCGTCAGCTTTGTCACCTTTTCCTCAGGGGCTAATGTCGAGAGCACGTGGGTAACGGTTACGGAGGCCAAGGCTGCCATTCTCGCCACCAGTGACGGTGGCAGTACCAACTATGACGAGGCTCTGATAGACGCCATCAACGTCTATGACGATGCCGGCAAGCTGGCCACCGGCAACGTACAGAACGTTGCCTACTTCCTCTCTGATGGGTATCCCAATACGCCGTCCGATGATGCTGGAATATCCAATGTGGCGGGATCGGCCGCAGGCTGGCCGACACCCTATTCCAACGGCGGCGTGTCGGAGGAGCAGGCTTGGATCAACTTCCTCACGGCAAATAACATCCGCTCCTATGCGCTGGGTATGGGAACGGGTGTTGATGCCTCGGCACTCAATCCGATTGCCTACAACGGTACCGCTGGCGGTGGAAACACCAATGCCATTGAGGTCGATGACCTGAATGACCTCACGGCAACCCTGGTGGCTACCGCTCAGGCTTCACCGATTCCTGGCAACCTTACGAGCGGTGGCGGCTTTGGTGCTGATGGCGGTTTCGTGGGCAGCCTGGTGATTGCCGGCAAGACCTACAGCTACGACAAACTCACCAACACCTTTGTTGCCTCTGGTCCCGGTGCCAACAATGGCAGTCTGAGCGGCAACGTGTTGACGGTGACCATGGGCGGCGGCTCGAGCATCGCAGTGAACATGCTCACCGGGTCTTATACCTACACACCGCCGAGTGCCATCAACTCGATTGTGGTGGCGACCATCGCCTTCACACTCATCGACAATGACGGCGATGCCGCATCGGCCAACCTCAATATCAACATCACCCCCGGTCAGGGCGCGATGGTCATCCGCGATGATCTGGTTTTGACCAATGTGAACACGCAGGCAGGTGACGATGTCATCAATATTCCGACCTGGGCGCTGCTGGCCAACGATACGGGGTCGAGCAGTGGCTTGCTCTCAGTGTTTAATGTTTCGGGGGCAGCGGATGGTTTCGCCGGCTTGGGCGTCGGCACAGTCAGTTTCACTGAGGAGAACGGCAGCGCAAGCGATGGCGGTCGCTTCAACTACTGTGCCTCCATCAATGGCAGTTCAGTGCTGGACACTGCGGTTGTGGATGTGACTCGCAGCGCAGGCTCAAACACCCTAACCGGCACCTTCCGCAATGAGATTCTGCTTGGCCGGGATGGCACCGCAGATAGCCTCAACGGTGGTGATGGCGACGATGTGCTGATCGGCCTGGGCGGCAACGATACCCTGGACGGTGGTACTGGCAACGACATCCTGGCTGGTGGGCTGGGTAACGACACCTTGATAGGCGGTACAGGTGTCGATGCCGCGACCTACATCGACATCGGAGCCAGCGTGAGCGTCAGCCTGAACACCGGGCTTCAGCAAAACACGGGCGGTGCTGGACTCGATACCCTCAGCGGAATCGAGAACCTGATTGGTTCCAACTTTGGCGACACCCTTACGGGTAACGGTAGTGCCAACGTGCTGTTCGGCGCCGGCGGCAATGACACCCTGGTTGGCCTGGGTGGCGATGACTTCCTGATCGGCGGGGTGGGTGGCGACACCATGTCGGGTGGTTCCGGAAAAGACACCTACGTCTGGCAGAAAGGTGGGCTCGGTGGTGGCCTGGATCACATCACCGACTTCAATCTCGATGCAAGTGGCGTCAATTCCGACAAGTTGGATCTGTCGCAGCTGCTCTCGGGGGTTGGAAGTAACCCGACTGACCTGCAGAACTATCTGGACTTCGCCTTTGCAGGCACGACCACTACCATTGATGTCCGAGCTGAGGCAGCAGGTCCAGTGGTACAGCAGGTAATGCTGGATAACATCAACCTGTCGACGTTCTACGGCTCCAGCAATGAGGCTACGATCATCACCAACCTGTTGGATGACAATGCACTGAAAACTGCCTGATAGACATCAGGCGATCTTAAGCCCGCCCTCTCGGGGCGGGCTTTTTAATTTCTGTATGTGCTCGATCGATCAGCCTGCATTCCAAGGCTCGGGCGCGCCGATCAGGCGACCCATGGCTCCCTGAATGCCCAATTCCTTCAGTACGTCCAGCTCACCCTGGGTCTCTACCATTTCCGCGATCAGTGGCAGGTCAATGCTGTTGCTGGCTCGGTAAATGGCCTCAATGAACAGGCGCTTGTCGCTCTCCTGATCGATGGTTCGGATGTAACTGCCATCGATTTTCAGGTACGCGAGACCCAGGTGGGTGAGGTTGCCGATGAGGCTGAAGCGCCCACCGAAATGCTGCAGGGCAACCTGGAAGCCGGTGCCGCGAATGGCCAGACACAGGCGCTCCATTTCTTTGGTTTCAGGTAACTGGTGCTCATCTATCTCGATGGTCAGAAGGGCTGCATGCTGGTTGTGCTCGCGTAACATCCCTAGAAGGCGGGCCCGGCTTCCGGGCTCTAACAGGGTGGCAGCAGACAGGCTTATGGCCAGCGGTCGCGGCTGTTGCTGTAGGCGCGTGAGGCATTGCTCGAGCATGGCCAGGTCAAAGCGTGCCATCCAGCCCAGGCGTTCAATCCATGGTAAGAAGCGTCCAGCAGCGATGGCTTCACCCTTGGGATCTAGCAGTCGTGCCAGTACCTTGTGATGAAGCATTACGTCGGTGGCTGCGCATTGCACTACCGGCTGGAAATACAGCTGTAGCTGATTGCTGTTGAGGGCGTCGTCGACCCACTCACGCCATTGATGCAGGCCTTGAGTGGGCTGGGCATCGAAACTGTCCAGGCGCTGCCATGCCTTGCTTGATTGGCTCTGGGCCTGGGCTAGGGCCTGATCGGCACGGGCAAAGACGGCCGCTGCTTCTTCGCCGGGACGGAAGGTCGTGATGCCCATGTGCATTACGGGCGTGCAATCACTGGCGCCGGTGGCGCGCAGGTTCTCCAGTTGCTGACAAAGGCGGTTGGCATTTGACTCGGCTTCCTCGCTGGAAAGGCCTGGGGCAAGAAAGGTGAATTCTCCGCCACGGCTGCGTGCGACCAGCCAATTGGGTTTGCCGTGTTCCGCCAGCAGGGTCTTGAATAGCTCGGCAATGTCCTGAATCAGCGCATCGGTGCGCTGGCCCCCCAGGCGCTGGTTGAGGCCGCCGAGGTCATTGACCCGCATCAGCATCAGATAGCCTTCTGTATGATTCTCGCTGACCGTCAGCAGGTTGCTCAGGGTGGCATCGAACAGGCGGCGGTTGGCCAGGCCGGTCAGGGTGTCCTGGTAGGCTTCTTCGCGGAGCTTCTCGCTGCGGGCGGCTTCTTCGGCAAACAGCGCTTTGAGTTTCTCGACCATCTGGTTCATCGCCACCACCACGCGCTTGAGTTCCGGGGTGTGCGGCACCTTGGGCATGGTCAGGAATTCGCGCCGGGTAATGGCCTGAGCCTGCTGCACCATGGTGTCCAGCGGCTTGAGCTGGTGACGCAATAACCACCCTCCGAGCACGGCGCTCACCACACCGCATAGCAATAGCCACAGACCGCTGCCGAAGGCACTGTCCCACAGCTTGGTCAAAGCGAACTGAGGATGGCTGAGTACCTCGACCCGCGCGGCTTGTTCCCAGCCGCGCATGATCAGGGCATCGCCGCCCTGAGGTTGAAGATCTACCAGCTTGATGAACCAGCCCGGAACTTTTTCAGGGGTAGTTGTGGTGCGCCGCTCAACGATGATCTTGTTGTCTGGGATGCGCACCACGCGAATGGTTGCAAAGTAGCCGCTATCGAATATCGAACTGACCATCAGCTCGATCATCGCCGGGTCGTCCACATGCGGGGTCATCGACAGCCCCAGGGCCGTGGCGGCGTCCTGAGCGTGCGAGCGCAGCTGGCCAAGCAGTTGCTCACGGGAATTCTCCACGCCGGAGATGAAACTGCCGGTAAAGGCCACCACCAGAAACAGGCAGATGGCCAGGAACAGTTGTTTGAGTAGTGACATGGGCTTCTCCTATCCCTCGCCGATGGCAAAGCCTTCGGCCTTCATCTTCTGCAGCAGTTCTTGCCAGCGCGAGAGCTTCTTGCTGTCGCCTTTTTTGCCGTTGGGCAGGTACAGGCCCTCGGCGTTGAAGGCATAGACCGGCAGCAGGTCCTTGCGCAGCGAGGCCGACCGGATCTCGCCGATCAGGTTGTCCAGCACCAGCGGCGTGGCGGTGGGGCTGGCGTAGTAAGTCAGGACCATGTGCGCCTGGTTGTACTGCAGGGCCTTGACGTAGGTGATGCGCAGTTTTTCGCTGGGCACCCCGAGGCGACGCAGGGTGAAATACTTGGCGATGGAGTAGTCCTCGCAGTCGCCGGCCCCCTTGATCAGCGCTTCCACCGGAGTGGCCCAGTAGTCGGTCTGGCGCCAGTTACGGCTGTCGTCGGAGAAGCGGAACTGGCGGTTGAAGAAGCTGTTTACCAGCTTCAGCTTTTCCGTTTCGCCCAGGCCGCTGCTGGTCTGCATCAGTTCGTTCCAGGCCAGCAGGCGGGTTTTGGCATTGCCCAGGTTGCCGTAACGCTGCTCGGCCTTGAGCAGGATCTGGGTGAAGTCCCAGGCCGACCATTCGGCCCATGCGCTCAGCCACAGTGCCAGGCTGCCGCAGAGTGCGGCAGAAAGCGGGCGCAGCATGAGTGGGCGCGAGATCATGACAGGCAGACATCCCTGACAGAGCTGAACAGCTCCAGTCTAGGCGTTGAGCTGGCACGCAGGGCTGGCTTGGCTGCCGCTGGTCGGAAGTTGCCGGATCAGCGCAGCGGCAGGGTTTTCTGCTTGAGGATGTACAGCGTCACCAGCGTGCCGCTGCACAGCATGAACAGGCGTGCCGGCAGCACGGGCACCAGATAACAGGACAGGCTGATACTGGCCCACATCAGGGCAATGCTATAGATCTTGGCCTTGAGCGGAATGCCGTGGCCGTCCAGATAATCGCGTACCCAAGGGCCGAGGCGCGGGTGCTCGACCAGCCACAGGTAGAAGCGCCGCGAGCTGCGGGCAAAGCAGGCGGCGGCCAGAAGTAGAAAGGGCGTGGTCGGCAACACCGGCAGGAAGATGCCGATGATGCCGAGAATCACGCTGAGCCAGCCGATCGCCAGCAGCAGCGTGCGGATCACGGGCGAACGACTTTGCTCGATGTCGCGATGCGACATGCGTGGCTCAGTGGTGGCGGGGCTTGAGCAGCGCCGGCTTTTCTTCCGGGGCATTGAAGAGGAGGAACAGGGCGGTGAGGATTTCCGGGATCTGCTCGATCATCTCGTCCATCAGGTCCGGGTTGCTGGCCATTTCGGCAAACTCGGGCTGATCCTCGAACAGGCCGGAGCCGACCATGATCGGCAGCAGCAGCTCGCTGACTTCGTCCTCGGCGTTCTCGAACCAGGCGCCTTCGCGCAGGAATACGCCTTCCATGAAGCCGATGCACCAGCCGCGCAGGTCGGAGTCGTCCGGCACTTCGCCCAGATCCAGCTCGCAGGGCAGCTCCATGTCGTCGTCGCTGGCCAGTTGGCGGCCGATGTGAGCCTTGAGCTGTTGCAGGGTTTCTTCGATTTCGGCGCGCTCAGCGTCGTTGCGGTAGTGCGGTGGCTCGGCGAAGAGGGCATCGATCCACTCACGTGCCGGCACCTGCTCGGTGCAGATGGCCAGGGCTGTCAGGTAGCCGTGGGCCGCCATGTAGTCCAGGGCTTCCTCGTGCAGGTCATCGGCATCGAGAAAGGCTTGCAGGCGGTGCAGTTGCTCAGCGAAGGACATCGGGGGCTACCTTGAGGGATCGTTCGAATGTAAGACGTTAAATTCTAGCCTCGTGGCCTGCTAAAAGCACGGCCGACAGGCGAGGCCATGATTCGCGGCATGGCTGACGTATACTGCGCCCCCGGATTTGCCAGCCATTCAGACCTACACCATGCCTTCTGCCGCTTCGCGCATTCTCAAAGATGTTTTCGGATACGACGCTTTCCGCGGTCAGCAGGCGGCGATCATCCAGCGCGTGGCCGACGGCGGCGATGCTCTGGTGCTGATGCCTACCGGCGGCGGCAAGTCCCTGTGCTATCAGGTGCCGGCACTGCTGCGCGAAGGCCTGGCGGTGGTGGTGTCGCCACTGATCGCACTGATGGAGGATCAGGTCTCCACGCTGGATGAGTTGGGTGTCGCGGCAGTGGCGCTGAACTCCAGCCTGAGCCTGGATGAGCAGCGCGAAGTGGCCGAGCGCATTCGCCAGGGGGAGATCAAGCTGCTCTATGTGGCCCCGGAGCGTCTGGTGCAGCCGCGCATGCTGGCGTTTCTACAGCGTCTGCAGATTGCCCTGTTCGCCATTGACGAAGCCCACTGCGTGTCCCAGTGGGGGCATGACTTCCGTCCGGAATACCTGCAGCTGGGGCAACTGGCCGAGCTGTTCCCCAACGTGCCACGCATTGCCCTGACCGCCACGGCGGACAAACGCACCCGCGAGGAGATCGCCCAGCGCCTGCACCTGGATCAGGCCGAGCGCTTTCTCTCCAGTTTCGACCGGCCGAATATCTTCTACCGCATCGTGCCCAAGGATCAGCCGCGCAAGCAGCTGCTGGCCTTTCTCGCCGAGCGCAAGGGCGATGCGGGCATCGTGTACTGCCTGTCGCGCAAGAAGGTTGATGAAGTGGCGGCGTTTCTCAGCGAACAGGGCTTCCCGGCGCTGCCGTATCACGCCGGCCTTTCCAGCGATCTGCGCAGCTATCACCAGAAGCGCTTTCTCAATGAGGAAGGGCTGATCATGGTGGCGACCATCGCGTTCGGCATGGGTATCGACAAACCCAACGTGCGGTTCGTGGCCCACCTCGATCTGCCCAAGTCGCTGGAGGCCTATTACCAGGAAACCGGCCGTGCCGGCCGCGATGGCTTGCCGGCGGATGCCTGGATGGCCTACGGCCTGCAGGACGTGCTGCTGCTCAAGCAGATGCTGGCCAACTCCGAGGGTGATGAGCGGCACAAGCGCATCGAACAGCACAAGCTTGAAGCCATGCTGGCCCTGTGTGAGGAGATCCGCTGCCGGCGCCAGGCGCTGCTGGCCTATTTCGACGAGGAGCTGGCCAAGCCCTGCGGGCACTGCGACAACTGCATCGACGGGGTGCAGACCTGGGATGCCACTGAGCCCGCGCGTCAGGCACTGTCGGCGATCTATCGCAGCGGCCAGCGCTATGGCGTCGGACATCTGGTCGACATCCTCTTGGGGCGTGAGAACGACAAGATCCGCACCGCCGGCCATCAGCACCTGGCGGTGTTTGGTGTTGGCAAGGCGCTGAACGAGGGCGAGTGGCGCAGCCTGTTCCGCCAGTTGGTGGGGCGCGGGCTGGCAGATATCGATCTAGATGGCTTTGGCGGCCTGCGTCTGTCCGAGACCTGTCGCCCGCTGCTGCGTGGGGAAGTGACCCTGCAGCTTCGCCGTGATCTGAAACCGCAGACGGCGCCGAAGGCGTCGGCCAGCGCGGCCAGTCAGCTGGTGCGTGCCGATGAGCGCGCCACCTGGGAGGCGCTGCGGGCTCTGCGCCGGCGACTGGCTGAGGAGCATGAGGTACCGCCTTATGTGATCTTCCCCGACTCTACCCTGCTGGAGATGTTGCGCAGTCAGCCGCGTACCCTCAGCGACATGGCGCGGGTCAGCGGGGTGGGCGCGCGCAAGCTGGATCGCTATGGCGAGGCTTTCCTCGAGGTGCTCAATCAGGGCGAAGAAGCGGCACCGGTGGTGGTCGCCGACCTGCGCCACGAGCTGGTCAGCCTGGCCCGTGCCGGTATGACCCCGGCGCAGATCGCCAACCAGCTCAAGTGCGCGGAAAAGAGCGTGTACAACCTGCTGGCCGAGGCCATCACCCGCAACCAGTTGTCGCTGGAGCAGGCGCTGGATCTGCCCGAGGAACTGCTGGGCGAGATCCAGGATGCCTTCCTCGATGGTGACGGCGATCTGCCGGCGGCGGCCGCGATCGCCCCGATGTTCCGCGGGCGGGTCGAGGAGGGGGTGCTGTACTGTGTACGTGCCGCACTGCAGAGCGAGTTCGAGCTGTAGCTGAGCTTGTTACCTGCAGCCGTAGGGACTAATGTTCAGCTGAACCCGTTCCGATAAGGCATCTGCTTGTCCCCTCATCAGGCCTGGCTGGACGAAGTCCGCCCCAATCCCTACGTTGACCAGTTGCTGGGTGGTTTTACCTGGCTGCGGTTTCATGGAGCGTTGGAGCGTGAGTACCGCGAGGCGCAGTTTGCTCAGACTGAGGGTTTGTTGCGTATCACCTTGGTGGTTGGCACGATCCTCTGGCTACTGTTCGCTGTTCTTGATCATTTGCTGATTAGTTCCTATGAGCGCTGGTGGATGACTGGTGTTCGCCTCATTGTGTTGGCTGTTTTGCTGAGGTGCGGTTGGCTGCTGTGGAAGGGCCAGAGCAGGCAGCAACTTGAGTGGATGAGCCTGGCAACCATCGCTGCTCTGGGCATTGGAGCTGCCGTTGTTGTGGCCATTGCGCACCGGAGTGATCATAACTTTCCCTACGAAGGGTTACTGCTGATCAGTATGGCAGGCTACTTCCTGGCTGGTTTGCGCCTGCGCCAAGCGCTCGTGGTTTCCCTGTTGGGTGTTCTGTCCTATGGCCTTGGTGAGTACTGGGTGAACTACCCCTTGCCACGTTTGATCAACAACCTGCTGTTCTTGTTGTCTGGCAGCGTGGTAGGCGCAGTAGGTTGTTACCTGCTGGAGTACAAGTCGCGGGAGAACTTCCTCAATACTCGTTTGATGGAGTTGCTGGCTGATCGTGATGGTCTTACCAGCTTGCACAACCGGCGTAGTTTCAACCGTCAGATGGTCGCATTGTGGGGGCAGGGGCAGCGTGATGGCGTTCCGTTGTCGTTGCTGATAGCCGATGTCGATCACTTCAAGGCCTACAACGATGCTTATGGTCATCATGCTGGCGATCATGCTTTGCAGGCCGTGGCACGTTTAGTCGAGGAGCGGGCTCGGCGGCCGCTGGACATGGCTGTTCGTCTGGGCGGCGAAGAGTTTGCCGTGCTGTTGTACGGCAGTGACCAGGCTGTTGCGCTGCAGCTAGCTGAAGGTTTGCGCGAGGAGTTGGAGCGGCTCGGCATCGAACATCGTGGCTCTACTTCGAGTACGGTTCTGACACTGTCGGTCGGCGTTGCCACTCTGCAGCCAGCCGAAGGTCTGCCGCTGACCCAGTTGTACGAGCAAGCGGACCGTGCGCTGTATCTGGCAAAGGCCAATGGCCGTAATCAGATAGCTTACTGAGGCTCCTACCCTCGTTGGCCGCTTTTGCCGGCTTGGCTGGCCCGATTAGTGAGTTGAGCCTGCCTGACGCACTGCTAGGATCGACTTTTTAGTCTCTTGGGCAAAGTGCATGCACCAGCTTATCCAGGCCGACGGCCAGCCTCATTACGGTCAATTTGCCGCTGCTCCTGAGCTGATCAACTACCGCGATTTTGATTTTCGCTCGCCCATGGGCCGGCCTCTAGGGGCGTTGGCCAAATGGCGGCGTTTTCACCAGTTCCAGTATTTCGGCATCATCAGCGATCAACTGATCGGTGGCTGCGCGTTGGCCAACCTCAGCCTCCTGGGCGTGGGCTTTGTCTACCTGTTCCATCCGGCCAGCGGCCGCATGATCAAACGTCAGTTCAAGCTGCCTCTGGGCATGGGCACGCTGTTCAGCCAGAACCCCAATCAGGGCGTGTGCGAGCTGCGCTGGGGGCACAATCGCCTGCGTCTGGAAAACAGCGGCGCCAGTCTGGAGAAGCATCTCTCGGTGACGCTGGATGACGGCACCTCGATCGAGGCCCGCTTCAGCGAGCGCGAGCCGGCCTTTGCGCCGATGTGCCTGTGCACGCCGACGGCGGTCAACGGCTGGGTCTATGCGCAGAAGGTGGCGGGCGTGCGTTGCCAGGGGCGGATCCGCAGCAGACTCGGTGATTTCGATCTTGAGGCCATTGATGCCTTCGCCCATCACGACTGGTCGGCCGGCTACATGCGCCCGGAAACCTTCTGGAACTGGGCCTGCCTGTCCGGGCAGGTGGACGGCCAGCGGGTCGGGCTTAACCTGTCCTGTGGAGTCAACGAAACCAGTTTCAGCGAGAACTGTTTCTGGCTCGATGGCGAGCTGATCAAGGTCGATGGCGTGCGCTTTGCCTTCAATCGTGATCGGCCGCTGGAGCCCTGGACCATCACCTCCAACGATGGTCAGGTGGCGTTGCGCTTCAGTGGTGCCGGCATGCATCAGGAACGGGTCAATGCCGGGCTGATCGCCAGCAACTTCAAGCAGATCTTCGGGCGGTTTACCGGTGAACTGCGGCCCAGAGGGCGCCAGCCGGTGCCCATCGATCAGCTGTGGGGCTTCGTCGAGGATCAGTATGCGAAGTGGTAGCGCGAGCCAGGGTGCGACTTAGCGCCTCCTTTGGTCTACTTGTCTGGTTTTTCGCAGTATGGTTAGCTGGCTAATAGTTAGCGATTACCAAACTTTGCGGATCACGATTCATGGCGCAACCCGATAAACACCGTTTTGCCATGCAGCTGGCCCAGCTGTCGCGGGGCTGGCGTGCGGAGCTGGATCGGCGTCTGGCCGACCTGGGGCTGTCCCAGGCGCGCTGGCTGGTTCTGTTACATCTCGCGCGTTTCGATGGATTGCCGACCCAGCGCGAGCTGGCGGCCAGTCTGGCCGTGGAGGGGCCGACCCTGGCCCGTCTGCTCGATGGTCTGGAGCAGCAGGGCCTGGTCGAGCGCCGGGCGGTAGCCGGCGACCGCCGTGCCAAACAGATCAGTCTGTGCCCGGCAGCGCGGCCGTTGATTGCGCAGATCGAGGCGATTTCCGGGCAGTTGCGCAACGAGCTCTTTGCCGGTATTGGCGAGGAGGAGCTGCGTATCTGTCAGCAGGTTCATTCGCGCATGCTGGCCAATCTGGAACAGCTTTGATGGCGGCCGATCTGGCGCAGCTGCAGGCGCGCTTCGGCCCCCGTTATCCGCTTTGGCTGCTCAGTCTATTGATGTTGGGCAGTATGGCCATGGTTCTGGCCTCGACCAGTGTCAATGTGGCACTGCCGGCAATCATGGACGACTTTTCCATTGGCCGGCCTTTGGCCCAATGGCTATCGACCGGTTTCCTTGCGGCAATGACAGCCGGACTGCTACTGGCCAACTGGACTCAGCAGCGGCTCGGCACGCGCCTGACCGTGCTGCTGGGTCTTGGCCTGTTCGTGCTCAGCTCATTGCTGGCTCTGGCGGCCGACCAGGCCTGGCAGCTGATCGCTGTGCGCATTGCCCAGGGTGGCTGCGCCGGTATCGTCCAGCCGTTGGCCATGGTGCTGATCTTTCGTGTCTATGCCTCTGGCGGTCGGGGCATGGCTCTGGGTATCTATGGCCTTGGGGTGATGATCGCGCCTTCATTGGGGCCAACCATCGGTGGTTATCTGGTCGATCATTTCGGTTGGCCAGCGGTATTCTGGATGCCACTACCGCTCTGTGCGCTGGCCATTATCGGGGCTATTTGGCTGTTGCCCGACGAGCGCAGCCCACAGCCGCCAAGGCTGGATTACCTGGCATTTATCTGGTTGCTGCTGGCCTTGTTCGCTGCGTTGGGTAGCCTGGCCGAAGCCCAGCGCTTCGGCTGGTCCGAATGGCGAGCCTGGGGGCCTGGGCTGTTGTCGTTACTGGCTACATGGCGATTTGTAAGGCGCAGTCGATTCAGTCCTCAGCCTCTGTTACCGCTGATGCTTTGGCAGAGCGCGGCCTTTCGTCAGGCCAGTTGGGTGGCTTTGGTACTGGGATTTGGTCTGTATGGCTCGACCTACCTGATACCGTTGTTTTTGCAAACGGTCGAGGGCTATTCAGCCGGTCGAGCGGGGCTGCTGTTATTACCGGCCGGGGTGGCGTTGGGGCTGGCCTCCTTCGCCGGAGGCTGGTTGTCTGATCGTTTTCCGCTAGCTTGGCTTCTGGTTGCGGGACTGTTGTTTTTCGTCGCTTCAGCACTGGGATTTGCTGCCTGGGGTTCGCCGGCCGGATTCGCCTTGCTATGTCTTCTGGCCTGCTTGGGACGAGTCGGCTTCGGCCTGCTGTTGCCGGCGCTGAATGCCGTTGCGCTGGACGCCCTTCCAGAACGGCACTTAGCCAGCGCCGCGGGGGTGATTACCTTCGTGCGCCAACTAGGCGGTGCTTTTGGTGTCAATCTGCTGACCTACTTCCTTGAGTGGCGGCATGCCGCTCTGGGTGGGAATTCTTTGGCGGAGGCGGAGGCTTTTGCACAGACTTTCTGCGTGATGGCATTGTGCTTTATCCTGACCTTATGGCCAGCTTGGCTGCTGCGGCCGCGGTAACTATGCTGGCTACGACCATTCGGCAGATTGTCAGGCAATGTGGCAAGCACATTGCCTGACAGAGACCATACTGAATACAGGCGCAGCGCCAGGGTGGTGCCTGCACCATGAGGGAATAGCCTGACTTGTGGTCATCAAGGGAATGCGACGATCGAAAAGTCAGCGCTTGAGGAGGCGTTATGCCACAGATGCGCACATTGCTTTTCACGCTTGCTTCCAGCTCGGTGCTGTGCCCGGGAGCCGCGATGGCGCTTGGCTTGGGTGAGATCACCCTGTATTCGGCACTCAATCAACCACTTGACGCGCGAATTGAACTGGTCGATGCCAGCCAGCTGGAGGCTGACGAGTTCAAGGTTCGCCTGGCCGGTGAGCAGGCATTTGCCCGGGCTGGCGTTGAGCGTCTTTACGTACTCAATGACTTGCGCTTTACCCCAGTGTTGCAGGGCAGCGAGCGCTATATCCGGGTGCAAAGCAACAAAGCCATGCGCGAGCCTTACCTGAATTTCCTGGTGGAAGTGGTCAGGCCAGGCGGTCATTTTGTACGCGAATTCACAGTGCTCTTCGATCCTCCGGAATCTTCTGCCTATCGCCAGCAGGCAGCGCCTCTGGCCGGCTTGTCGCCTCGCTTCGAACAGCCTGATACAGCTCGCATCAGTGTGCCGCAGGTAATGCCCGCTGCCACGCGAGGTGAGCGTTATCAGGTGCGTCGCGGTGATAGCTTGTGGTTGATCGCCAAGCGCTTGCAGCAGGCTGGGAGCCCCCTGTCTATACAGCGTTTGATGGAGGGTATTCTTGCGCTCAATCCCCAAGCTTTCATGGGAGGGGATTCGTCACGGCTGTTGGCTAATGTCGAGCTTTTACTGCCAGATGAAGCGCGGCCGTTCACTCCGATCGAGTCCCCCGCAGTTGTTGCCGGCACTGCGATTGGTCGTCCAACTGGTGGGGTTGTTGAAGTTTCTGCTCAGGCTGTAGCAACGCCGGGCTCAGTGCAGCAACCTATACCTGTATCGGCTGAGGTTAAGTCGGTTGAGCAGTTGCAGCAGCGTCTGGATGCCGAGCTGCAGGCCAATCAGCAGCAGAATGCTGCACTGATGGCACAACTGCAGATACTCAGTCAGCAGCTCAATACTCTGCAGCAGGCTGTCAGTCAGCGTGATCAGCAGATCGCCGAGTTGCAGCTGCGTCTGCAGCAAACTGAATCTCGGCCTGAGTCTGTTGTGCCCAAGGATGTTCCTGTCTCTGAGAAACCCACTGCCGCGGCGGTGCCGGCCTCTGCCAGTATCGGCACTGAAACACCAAGCATCTGGCACTGGTGGTTGGCTTCGAGTCTACTGCTGGCTGCTTTGGCCGCTGCCGGTTGGTTGCGCCGTGGTAAAAAACGGTCAAGACAGGATGCAGCCGCTCCCTCGATAACTCCTGCGACTTTAATGCAGGCGCCGCGAGTAGCGCCGATGCCCTCTGGATCAGCGCCAGCAGAGCAGTTGATTCCGGTTGCACCCGTGCGCAATAGCGATGCTCTGGCTGCTGCCAATGTGTATATCGCTTACGGCAACTTTGCTGAGGCGCGTGCGTGCTTGAGGCGGGCCGTAGAGCAAGAGCCTGGACGTCACGAGTTGCGCTTGCGGCTGCTTGAGGTCTTGGCGCAACTCGGTGATGAAGTAGGTTTCAAGCGCGAGCTCGCGGTACTGCAGAGCATCCCAGAGTGCGCCACGCCGCTGGCGCGTATTCGAGAACAGTATGCATCTTTGTCAGCGGGTAAATCGGCCGAAGTGTTGCATGAGGCGGTGGCACCACTTAATGAAGCCAGTCCGTTATTGGAAGATGACTTCAAACTGAACCTCGAAGACCTGCCGTTGGATGCTGAATGGGACCAGATAGAGCCGTTTCAGGCGGTGCGGCCGGCAAGCAAAGGCCTTGAAGAAAGCAGCCTGATTGGCAGCAATCTCAGCGAATTGCCTGAGGTCTTTGAAATGGGTCATAGCGAACTGACCGAGTTACCGCAGGCGTTTGAGCGCCGGGCTTCGGCGCGTACTGTGACGGTTGAGGAGAGCGAGGAGCTAGCGCCTTGGGAACGCGAGCCAGTGGGTAAGACCTTGAGCGACTTCCGCAGCTTCGAGCAGGACCATGATCTGAGCCATCTGGAAGGTAAGCGTGAACACCTCAGTCAGCTCAATCAGGCGCTGGCCTATATCGAACAGGGCAATCTGGACGAGGCCTGCAATATCCTCAATCAACTGATCAGTGATGGCAGCGATGAGCAGAAGCGTGAGGCCAAGGCCTTGCTTTCACGCATTGCCTGACCTGCGCCAGCAATAAAAAGGGGCCGCATCTGCGGCCCCTTTTTATTGCTAGAAAAAACTCAGCGGATTCTCAGCTTGCCGATGCGGTCGTTGTTCAGGCTGCCCAGATACAGGTAATCGCCCACCGGTTTGGCGGAGGTGATCATGCGCAGGTGGGTCCCGCTGCTGTCATGCAGGCTCTGGATGATTTCACCCTGTTCGTTGAGAGCCACCGCCAGGCCATAGGGGACGGCCTTCGGCCACAGGGCACGGGGCAGCTTGGCCAGTTGCGCCTTGAGCCACGGGTGACGGTGCAGGAAGTCGGCGTCGGCTTTGCGCGGCGTCGGCATGGCGACCCAGAACGTGCCGGCACGGTCGCCCTGCAGGTTATCCGGCAGGCCCGGCAGGTTTTCGATGAACACATCGCTCTGACCGGCCTTGTCCCCTTTGAGCCAGTAGCGGGTGATGCGGTAACGGTAGGTTTCGTTGACCAGCACGAAGTCCTCCTTGGCCGACAGTGCCACACCATTGGCAAAGTACAGCTCGCGCAGGAGCACCTCGGTCTGCTTGCTGGCCGGGTCGTAGCGCAGCAGGCGGCCATGGGGGCGCGCTTCGAGCAGGTCGAGCAGGTAGTCCGGCTGGTTGAAGCGGCTGGAGGCGTCGCTGAAATAGATGCGGCCGTCGCTGGCGATATCCAGATCGTCGGTGAAGGCAAACGGCAGGCCGTCGGCGGAGGTGCTGAGCACCTCGATCTGGCCTTTACCATCAATGCGCAGCAGCCCCTTCCAGGCATCGGCGACGATCAGATTGCCGTTCTGGTCGAAGTCCATGCCCAGCGGGCGCCCCTGAGTGTTGGCGAAGGTTTCGACCTGGCCTTGGGCATCGAGACGGACGATGCGACCGTCATGCAGGCCAGCATACAGACGGCCCTGGCTGTCGACGGCGGTGTCTTCCGGGCCTTCGATCTGGCCAACAGCGAGCAGTTCGGCCTTCATCAGCGTGTCGTTGGGTTCCATGGCGCCAACCGGCAACGGGGCGGTGGGCGCCTCCCAGGCCAGTGGGCGGATCGGGCTGGGGGTAATGCCGAGGTAAACGGCGACCGCAGCGACCAGAAGGGTGATCAGGCCAAGCAGTTTCTTCATCTTGTTATCTGCCTTGTGACGGGGGAAAGCTGGCGAGCATACAGAGTTTGCCGCCTCCTTGGGCAGGGGTGCCCAGTCGGCATGACCCTGCCCGGCAGAGGGGCGAGCCTATATACTGCGCGGCAATGATGAAGGAGAGCCCTGTGGCGATTGAGATTCACTGGATCCGTGACGATGCCGCTCTGGCCGAGGCCTGCGCCGGCTGGCGGCAATTGCCGTTCGTGGCGCTGGATACCGAGTTCATGCGGGTCGATACCTTCTATCCCAAGGCGGGACTTGTGCAGGTCGGTGATGGCCGGAGTGCCTGTCTGATTGATCCGCTGCTGGTCAATGACTGGCGACCCTTTTCCGCTTTGCTCGAAGATCCGGCCGTGGTCAAGGTCGTGCATGCCTGCAGCGAGGATCTGGAAGTCTTTCTGCGCCTGACCGGCAGCCTGCCGCAGCCGCTGTTCGATACCCAGCTGGCGGCGGCCTACCTGAATATCGGCTTCTCCATGGGCTACTCGCGCCTGGTGCAGCATGAGCTGGGCATCGAACTGCCCAAGGACGAGACCCGTTCCGACTGGCTGCAGCGTCCGCTGACGGCCATGCAGGAGCTGTATGCCGCGCAGGACGCCGAGTATCTGGTCGAGGTCTACCAGCGGCTGCTGCCGCGTCTGCCGGCGGATAAACTGGCGTGGCTGCTGGAAGATGGTGCCGAGCTGGTGGGCAATCTGCGCCGGGAGGTCGATCCCGAGCTGGCTTATCTGGATGCCAAACTGGCCTGGAAGCTCAATCCGCAGCAGCTGGCGGTGTTGCGTGCGCTTTGTGCCTGGCGCGAGCGTGAGGCGCGCAAGCGCAATCAGCCGCGCAACCGCATTTTGCGCGAGGCCTCGCTGTGGCCTCTGGCGCGTTATCAGCCGGACAACAGCGTGGCCCTGGCGCGCATCGACGATATGCACCCGCGTACCGTGCGCCAGGATGGCGAAACCCTGCTCAGGCTGATTCGCGAGGCGGCGGCCACGCCCCCTGAACAGTGTCCGGAGCGCCTGGCTGAACCACTGCCGATCGAGGCCAGTGCGGTGCTCAAACGTCTGCGGGCTGTTGGTCAGCAGGCAGCCGAACGTCTGCAGATGGCTCCTGAACTCATGCTGCGCAAGAAAAGCCTGGAGGCCCTGTTACGCACAGGCTACCCCAATGGCCCTTACCAGCTGCCCGATTCCCTGCGCGGCTGGCGCCGCGAACTGATGGGTGCCGACCTTTTGGCGGTCCTGGAGTGAGTATGAAACGTATCTGTTCGATCTACCGTAGTCCGCGCAAGCGCGAGATGTACCTCTATGTGCTCAAGGCCGATGCGCTCAAGCGCGTGCCCGAGGGGCTGCTCACTGCGTTTGGTGCGCCGCAGCATGCCTTTGATCTGGTGCTCAGCCCCGAGCGTCAGCTGGCCCGTGAGGACATCCACACGGTTCTGGAAAACCTCGACAAGCAGGGCTATCACCTGCAGATGCCGCCACCTGAAGAGGAATACATCGAGCATCTGCCCGATGAACTGCTGCGCATGAACGATCCCGTGTGATGGGACTCCAAGTGTCAGGTTTGAGCCGGCCCGGTGTCGGCGTGGTGATGAGGTAGCGGGCCATGGCCGCCAAAGTGGAACCCTTCTGGAAGCGCAAGACTCTTGATCAGCTCGATCAGGAGGAGTGGGAGTCGCTGTGCGACGGTTGCGGCCTGTGCTGTCTGCAGAAGCTCGAAGACGAGGACGATGGCTGCGTCTATTACACGCGTATCGCCTGCAAACTGCTCGACCTGAAGACCTGCCGCTGCACCAATTACGAGAAACGCCGCGATTTCGTGCCGGACTGCATCCAGCTCACACCGGCCCAGGCTGAAGAGTTCCGCTGGCTGCCGCCGACCTGTGCCTACCGCCTGGTCAGCGAGGGCAAGGACCTGCTGTCCTGGCACCACCTGGTCTGCGGCGATCCACAGGCCGTGCACGACGCCGGCATTTCCCAGTCCGGCAAGATGCTTGCCGAGCATGCCGTGGCCGAAGAGGACTGGGAAGAACACCTGATCTTCCGCGCGGGCTGATGCCGTAACAGGCATCCGCTACGCTGCATTTCATTGCCTGTCCGTTGCGGGCAGGTCTGCCAAAAGGACATTTCCATCATGCTTGAGCGTCGTTTCTCTGCCTTGCCGCTGGCCCTGTTGCTGCTGTCCACGCCCTTGCTGGCGAAGAATCGCGTTGATCTGGACTACAACGTGCGCTTCCTGCCGGAGTCCGATCAGGCTGAAGTGCGCATTACCCTGGATGAAGGCGAGGAGGTGCGCAGCCTGACCTTCAATCTGGGCAAGAAGGGCTACTACAGCGACTTCCAGACGGATGGCCAGTGGCAGCAGAGTGCGCCGCACAGCGGTGTCTGGCAGCCCAAGAGCGGCAAGTCGAGTCTGACCTACAAGGTCAAGGTCAGCCATGAGCGCGAGGACGGTCGTTTCGATGCGCGCATGACGCCGGACTGGGTACTGATGCGTGGTGATGATCTGGTTCCCAGTGCGCGTCTGGATCAGGTCGACGGCACACAGCTGGTGTCGCGCCTGCAATTCGAGCTGCCCAAGGGGTGGCCGTCGGTGGAAACCGGCTGGCCACGTATCGGCAAGAACCGCTTCCGCATCGACAATCCAGCGCGTCTGTTCGACCGGCCCACTGGCTGGATTCTGGCCGGCAAGATCGGCACCCGCCGCGCCCAGTTGGGTAATACCGATGTGACGGTAGCCGCTCCGATCGGCGAGGGCATGCGCCGCATGGATGCACTGACCATGCTCAGCTTCGTTTGGCCGCATGCGCAGTATGTGTTTCCGCGCGACCCGGGCAAGCTGCTGGTGGTCGGCGCGGGTGAGCCGATGTGGCGTGGCGGTTTGTCGGCCGGCAACTCCCTGTTCCTGCATGCCGACCGCCCGCTGGTCAGCGAGAACGGCACCAGCTCTCTGGTGCACGAGCTGACCCACGTGTTCAGCCGTATCCGCGATACCGATCGCAGCGACTGGATTGCCGAGGGCCTGGCCGAGTACTACGCCATCGAGCTGGTACGCCGTGCCGGCGGCATGAGCGAGGACCGCTACGCCAAGGTGCGCGACAAGCTGCGCCAGTGGAGCAAACCGGTCAAAACCCTGCGTACCGAACATTCCACTGGCCAGTCCACGGCGCGGGCGGTGATTCTGTTGATTGAGCTGGACAAGGAAATCCGTGAGACCACCAAGGGTGAGCTGTCGCTGGATAACGTCACCCGTGGCCTGATGCGCATGGACAAGGTCAGCACGCAGGACTTCATTGCGGTGACCGAAAGTGTGCTGCGCGGGCCGTCCACTGTGCTGGATACACCGTTGCTGCGCTGAGAACCTGTTTACGATCCGCTGCGCGTCGGCGATACGGCGTTAAAAACAGCCTCAGCAGGCCGCTTATGGCCAACGCACTTTAGTGCGGCCCCGAAGGGGCGAGCGTAGCGAGTTATGCTCATTTACCACTGGTAAACTGCGCTTCTTCGGCTGTTTTTGCCTTGTCTCGCTCTAGCTCGCAAGATCGTAAGCAGG
Source organism: Pseudomonas sp. HAR-UPW-AIA-41 (assembly GCF_002304225.1). Classification (GTDB taxonomy): domain Bacteria; phylum Pseudomonadota; class Gammaproteobacteria; order Pseudomonadales; family Pseudomonadaceae; genus Aquipseudomonas. Next base: position 181,554 of record NZ_NSLB01000002.1, on the reverse strand, counting down.
TTCTGAGTCCGCACAAAATGAAAAGGCCCGGTTAAACCGGGCCTTTTCATTTCAGCTGTCGCTTTTGCCCAGCAGCTTGGCCAGGTCGGCGAAGGCCTTGTGCTTGACCGTGCTGGCGCCACCGCGCCCGGCATCGCTGGTCTGGTAGTGCGCATCGACCTGCCGCTGGTGCTCGTTGTCATGGCAGTACAGGCACAGCAGCTCCCAGTTGGAGCCGTCTTCTGGGTTGTTGTCGTGGTTGTGGTCGCGGTGGTGTACCGTCAGTTCGCTCAGGCGCTTGCCGCTGAACTCGCGCCCGCAGCGCCCGCAGATGTGCGGGTACATGCGCAGGGCCTTGGCCCGGTAGCTCTGCTCGCGATCGCGCTGGGCTTCGGCAAGCAGGCGGTCAACCTTGCTGGTGGGAGAGGGTGGCTGGGCCATGGGGTGGCGCTCCTGAGTAGTCGTTGCACCAGTCTAACGCTGGTGCCGGCAGGCGGCGAGCGGGTGTGTCTGTCATCTAACTGACACGGTAAATTCACTGCGCGGTCATGGAACTTCGGCAAGGTGGCAGGCCTCAATCATCGCCTTCCCAGGAGTTGCCATGTCGTTTCTCAAACCAGTTTCCTTCGCCCTGCTGGCAGCCGCCGTCAGTGCCTGTAGCAGCCAGGTTCCCGTGGCCAGCAAGGCTCCGGCGCTGAACAACGAAGACTGGTACCAGGTGCGCACAGAAACCCAGGTGTATGTCTTCGATGACTACCAGGTATTCAAAAACTTCCTCAGCACCGAGAAGGCCCCGGTTCTGCGCAAACTGGAAGAGAAGGATCCGGCCGGTCAGGAGCTGATTCTCGCCCTGCGCGCCGAAGATCAGGGCAAGCCGCTGGAGCAGATTGCCGCTTACCAGTTCCTCAAGGTCGCTCTGGTGCCAGCGCATCCGTTCTACGGTGAAGTGCGTCAGGAAGGGCGCATTTATGTGTTCAAGCGCTACGGCGACATGAAGGACATGATTCAGCTCGGTGAGCCGATCTTCCGCTACACCGACATCGGTGGTGGCCCGGATGGCGTGTCGGTGACCTACGGCCTGCAGAAGGAAGAAGGCCGTCCGGACGATACCATCGCCCAGTTCAAGAAAAACCATATGTAAGACGGCGGCATCTGTCGCCCTTGAGAGCCCCGCCGCGAGCCATCGCGACGGGGTTTTCTTTTGCGGCTCAGGATTGCTGGATAAGTCCAAGCACCTTGAGCAGGAAGGCATACTCCAGCGCCACATCGCGCAGCGCCTGGTAACGGCCGCTCATGCCGCCATGGCCGGCGTCGAAGTCGGTCTTGAGCAGCAGCAGGTGATCGTCGGTCTTGCGCGTGCGCAGCTTGGCCACCCATTTGGCCGCTTCCCAGTACTGCACGCGGCTGTCGTGGTAGCCGGCCACGGCCAGCAGCGCCGGATAGGTCTGGCGCTGCACATTCTCATAAGGCGCATAGGCCTTGATCCGTGCATGGACCTCTGCCTCGTTGGGGTCGCCCCACTCGTCGTACTCGGTGACTGTCAGCGGCAGATCGGGGTTGAGCATGGTGTTCAGCACATCGACGAAGGGCACTTCGGCAATCGCTGCGGCGAACAGCTCGGGACGCTGATTGAGCACGGCGCCGATCAACAGCCCGCCGGCACTGCCGCCGCTGATTGCCAGTTGCCGGGCCGTGGTCAGGCCCTCACTGATCAGGGCTTCGGCACAGGCGATGAAATCGCCGAACGTATTCTGCTTGTGTTCCAGCTTGCCGGCGCGGTACCAGGCTTCGCCCAGTTCGCCGCCGCCACGCACATGGGCGATGGCGAAGATGAAACCGCGCTCCAGCAGACTCAGGCGGGCGTGGGAAAACCAGGGGTCGAGGCACTCGCCATAGGCGCCGTAACCATACAGATAGAGCGGCGCAGGTTCTCCGGCCGCCAGTATCTCGCGGCGGCCTACCAGACTGATCGGCACCTGGGTGCCGTCCGCGGCCGTTGCCCAGAGGCGGCGACTGACGTAGGCATCGGCGTCGAACGGCCCTTCCACCGGGGTTTCCTTGAGCACGCGCTGCTCGCCGCTGCGCAGGTCCAGCTGGCGGATCTGCGCCGGCCGGTTGAGCGCCTCGTAACGCAGGTGCAGTACCGGGCTGTGGAACTCCAGACTGTCCTGCACATAGAGGCTGTAGGCCGCATCCGGCAGGCTCAGGCGTCGGGGCGGCTGGCCGTTGCTGCGCAGCTCCAGCAGCGGCAGACCGCCCTCGCGCAGACTGAGGACCATGGCCTCGAGATTGAGGGTCAGGCCTTCGAGCATCACGGCCGGGTCGTGGGCGACCATCTCCTGCCAGTGGGTGCGCTCCGGGCGATCCTCGGCGGCTTGATAGAGCGCGAAGTTGATGCCGCTCTGGTTGCTGCGAATGAACCAGCACCAGCGGCCGTCGAGGAAGCCGTGATCGGGGTAGTACTCATGGCCTTCCTCGCGGCGGGCCAGGCAGCGGAAGTCGGCGTGGGGCTGCACAGCATCCAGCACCCAGGCTTCGCTGGTGGTCTTGCTCGACAGCAGCAGGATCAGCTGACGTTCGGAGCTGGCGCGGTGGCAGCTGAGAAAGTAGCGTCCGTCCTCTTCCTCGAACACCAGGCTGGCGCCAGCATCGCCCAGCCGGTGGCGAAACAGGCGGTGCGGCCGGTGGGTGTCGTCGAGGGTGGCGAAGAACAGGGTCTGGCTGTCATTGGCCCAGGTCAGGCTGCCGTCGGCCTCGCCGAAGGGCAGGGCGGTGATGGCGCCGCTGCCTAAGTCCTTGACGAACAGCTGGTAGATTTCATCGCCGCTGCGGTCGAGGCTGTAGGCCAGCAGACGCTGGTCGGGGCTGATGCTGAATGCGCCCAGACTCAGATAGCCGCCTTCGGCCAGAACGTTGGGGTCGAGCAGCAGTTGCTCGCTGGCTTCGTCCACGACCAGGCTGTCGCCCTGGCGGTTGCAGCGGTAGTGCCGCGGGTACTCGTCGCCCGCCTGGGTGCGCTGGTAGTACAGGTAATCGCCCCAGGGGGTCGGCAGGCTGAGGTCGGTTTCGCGGATGCGCCCCTTGATCTCCTGAAACAGCTGCTCGCGCAGGTTACTCTGCCCTGCCAGGGACTCTTCCAGGTAGGCGTTTTCCGCTTGCAGGTAAGCCAGTACGGCTTCGCTGTCGCGTTGCTCCAGCCAGGCGTAAGGGTCGGCGCCGTGCTCGGCACGGGCAATCGGGGCGGTGGGCATGGCGGGCTCTCTTGGCAGACGACAACGGGCAAAGCGGCTATCATACGTGCCCCCTGACCAGCCATGCCACGCGCCACGATGACCGAGAACGACTATCTGCTTGCCTGGGCCCTGTATGCCGTTGCCGGACTCGGCTGCCTGCTGGTGTGGTTCCAGATGACCGGCTGGATGTGGCGCTGGTTGCGCGAGCCGTTGCGAATGCTGATGGCGGTGCTGCTGCTGACGCCGACCATTGTCGATCCGGCCCGCGAGCTGTATGCCCCGGCCGTGGCGATTGCCGCGCTGGATATTCTGTTCAAGGTCGGCAACAACCCGCTGGCCTTCTCCGATCTGGCCATGTACGGCGCCATCGGTATGGCGCTCTACCTGGCATTTGCCTTCGTGCGCTGGCCGCTGGAAAGCTGGTGGCAGTCGCGCCGCAAGCCGCGCCAGACGGTCGTCGAGGACGATGAGCCGACCCTGCGTGAGCTGATGGATCGCGAAGGCCGCGCCGACGTCGACACCCGCCGGGATGCCCATGGCGATCGCCGCCTGCGCATCGAACCGCGTCTCTAGGAGCTGCGCGCATGGATTGCGTCTTCTGTGCCATCGAAGCCGGTCGCCTGCCGGCTCACCGCATTTATGAGGACGAGCATTTCATCGTCCTGCTGGATATCTTCCCGCTGCGCCCGGCTCATGTGCTGGTGGTTTCCCGCCAGCATGCGCCTTACCTGAGTGATCTCGATCCGGCTGCCCGCGCCGCACTGCTGCCGCTCACCGAGCGCCTGGCGCGTGCCCTGCGCCGGGCGGGCTACGGTGCGCGCGGCATCAATCTGCTGGTCAACGATGGCCCCGAAAGCAACCAGCATGTGCCGCACCTGCATCTGCACTTGATTCCGCGCCGTCGCGGTGATCTGGTTGCCCTGCTGTGGCGCGCCCTGACCCGCTTCCTGCCGCTGGCGCGTGCGCGTCTGGAGCGGCGCTTTCTGGCTGAGGCCGAGCAGCTGCGCGCAGCTCTGGCGCAGGAGCCCTGAGATGTGCGAACTGCTGGGCATGAATGCCAACGTGCCCACCGATATCGTCTTCAGTTTCACCGGCCTGATGCAGCGGGGCGGTCGTACCGGGCCTCACAAGGACGGCTGGGGCGTGGCTTTTTACGAGGGGCGGGGCGTGCGCCTGTTTCAGGACCGGCGCCGGGTTGCGACTCGGAAGTGGCGCAGCTGGTGCAGCGCTTTCCGATCAAGAGCGAAGTGGTCATCGCCCATGTGCGTCAGGCCAATGTGGGGCAGGTCTGTCTGGCCAACACCCATCCCTTCGTGCGTGAGCTATGGGGGCGCAACTGGTGCTTCGCCCACAACGGTCAACTGACGGACTTCGCCGGGCGGCGGGATTTCTATCGTCCGGTGGGTGATACCGACAGCGAGGCGGTGTTCTGCGATCTGCTCAATCGTATCCGCGGCGCTTTTGCCGATGATGTGCCGGTGCAGTTGCTCCTGCCGCTGCTGCTCAGCGCCTGCGCCGAGTACCGCCGCCAGGGCGTGTTCAACTGCCTGCTGAGCAATGGCCAGTGGCTGTTCGGTTTCTGCAGCACCAAGCTGGCGCGCATTACCCGGCGTGCGCCCTTTGGCCCGGCGCATCTCAAGGATGTCGAGCTGGAAGTCGACTTCAAGGCGCAGACCACGGCCAATGATGTGGTCACCGTACTGGCCACCGAGGCGCTCACCGACAATGAGCAGTGGACGCTGTTTCAGCCGGGCGAGTGGGGCCTTTGGGCGGCCGGTGAATCCATTGCCAGCGGTCGTCTGGACTGAAACCACGTCGGTCGAGGGTTGCCCGGCTTCGCGGTAAAAGCCGTCAAATTGCCGTCGAATGGGTCCTAATACGCCTGCGCAGCGTTTAAACTGCGCCTTCCCGACGCTTTCTGTCGCTTTTCTGTAAGCCCCGGCTGGCGCCGTGTTGGCGCTGTAAGAAGTTGTCGCATGGCGGCAATGCCGGTTGCCAATCAGTCCCTACAATCCTTTCATCGATAGCCGCTCTAGGCAGGAGACCCCGATGTCCGCTTCGCATGTGCAACGCGCCGATTTCGATCAGGTAATGGTTCCCAACTACGCCCCGGCCGCCTTCATTCCGGTTCGCGGCGAAGGCTCCCGCGTCTGGGACCAGTCGGGCCGCGAGCTGATCGACTTTGCCGGCGGCATCGCCGTCAACACCCTCGGTCATGCCCATCCGGCACTGGTCAAGGCGCTCACCGAGCAGGCGGGCAAGCTCTGGCACATCTCCAACGTGTTCACCAATGAGCCGGCCCTGCGCCTGGCGCACAAGCTGGTGGACGCCACTTTTGCCGACCGCGTGTTCTTCTGCAACTCCGGCGCCGAGGCCAACGAAGCGGCACTGAAACTGGCGCGTCGTTATGCCTGCGAAGAGTTCGGTGAAGACAAGTACGAAATCATCGCGGCGCTGAACAGCTTCCACGGCCGTACCCTGTTTACCGTGAACGTCGGTGGTCAACCCAAGTATTCCGACGGCTTCGGCCCGAAGATCGCCGGTATCACGCACATTCCGTTCAACGATCTGGAGGCGCTGAAAGCAGCCATCTCGGACAAGACCTGCGCCGTCATTCTGGAGCCGGTGCAGGGCGAGGGCGGCGTGCTGCCGGCTCAGCAGGCCTATCTGGAAGGCGCCCGCGAACTGTGCAACCAGCACAACGCCCTGCTGATCTTCGACGAAGTGCAGACCGGCATGGGCCGCAGCGGCCATCTGTATGCCTACCAGCACTACGGCGTGACCCCGGACATCCTTTCCAGTGCCAAGAGCCTGGGTGGTGGCTTCCCGATCGGCGCCATGCTGACCACTGACGCGATTGCCAAACACCTGGCAGTCGGCACCCACGGCACCACCTATGGCGGCAATCCGCTGGCCTGTGCGGTGGCCGAGGCCGTGATCGACATCGTCAACACCCCCGAGGTGCTGGCTGGCGTGACTGCCAAGAGCGAGCAGTTCCGCAACCGCCTGCTGGCCATCGGTCAGGCGACCGGTCTGTTCAGCGAGGTTCGTGGTCTGGGCCTGCTGCTGGGCTGCGTGCTCAGTGATGCCTGGAAGGGCAAGGCCAAGGCGGTGCTGGATGCCGCTGCCGCAGAAGGCGTGATGGTGCTGCAGGCCAGCCCGGATGTGGTGCGTTTCGCCCCGAGCCTGGTGGTGGAAGACGCCGATATTGATGAAGGTCTCAAGCGTTTCGAACGTGCCGTGCGTCAGTTGACGGCATGACGGGCGGTCGCGTGCCTGGGCCCGCGACCTGACGATTCCATGCGTACCGGGGTGACCCTCATCCCCCGGTTTTCTCTGGCAGGCTCAGGTTTGCCGGAGTTTTTACAAGAAGGAGTGACACCATGCTGGTGATGCGCCCTGCGCAATTGTCCGATCTCGCCGAGGTACAGCGCCTGGCGGCGGATAGCCCGATTGGTGTCACTTCCCTGCCGGACGATCTGCAGCGTCTGCAGGAGAAGATCCAGGCCTCGGAAGCCTCGTTCGGTGCCGAAGTCAGTTTCAACGGCGAGGAGAGCTACTTCTTCGTCCTCGAAGACAGTCAGACCGGACGTCTGGTCGGCTGCTCCGGGGTGGTCGCCTCGGCCGGTTACTCCGAACCCTTCTACAGCTTTCGCAACGAAACCTTCGTGCATGCCTCGCGCTCGCTGGGCATCCACAACAAGATTCACGTCCTCTCGCTGTGCCATGACCTCACCGGCAACAGCCTGCTGACCAGCTACTACGTGCAGCCCGAACTGGTGGATACGCCTTACGCCGAGCTCAACTCGCGTGGCCGCCTGCTGTTTCTCGCCAGTCACCCGGAGCGCTTCTCCGATGCGGTGGTGGTGGAGATCGTCGGTTACAGCGACGAGCAGGGCGAGTCGCCGTTCTGGAATGCCGTGGGCCGCAACTTCTTCGACATGAGCTACGTCGAGGCCGAGCGCCTGTGCGGCCTGAAGAGCCGTACCTTCCTCGCCGAGCTGATGCCGCATTACCCGATCTACGTGCCGCTGCTGCCGGATGAGGCGCAGGAGGTCATGGGCCAGGTTTACCCGCGCGCCCAGGTCAATTTCGACATTCTCATGCGCGAGGGCTTCGAGACCGACCACTACATCGACATCTTCGATGGCGGGCCGACCCTGCATGCGCGCACCAGCAGCATTCTTTCGATCAGCCAGAGCCGCGTGGTGCCGGTGCGCGTCGGCGAACCCGGCAAGGGCGGCCGCCAGTACCTGGTGTGCAACGGCCAGTTGCAGGATTTCCGCGCCATCGTTGCCGACCTCGACTGGGTGCCCGGCAAGCCGGTGACCCTGTCGGCAGAGGCTGCCGAGGCGCTGGGTGTGGGTGAGGGCGCCACGGTGCGCCTGGTCGCCCTCTGATCGATCAACCGGGCGTCGCCCTGCGGCGGCACCCTGCGGCATGCTGGCCGAGCGCCTGTGGCGACGGCCCTGAAAGCCTGGAGGCACTATGATTGTTCGTCCCGTGCGCAGCAGCGACCTGCCGGCACTGATGGCTCTGGCGCAGAGCACCGGTACCGGCCTGACCACTCTGCCGGCCAATGAGGAGCGCCTGTCCCATCGCGTGAGCTGGGCGGAGAAGACCTTCAGAGGCGAGGCCGAGCGCGCCGATGCCGATTACCTGTTCGTCATGGAAAACGATGACGGCGAGGTGGTGGGGATCTCTGCAGTAGCAGGCGCCGTGGGCAAGCGTGAGCCCTGGTACAACTTCCGCGTCGGCCTGACCGTCAGTGCCTCGCAGGAACTGGGCATTCACCGTGAAATTCCCACGCTGTTCCTGGCCAACGACCTGACCGGGCATTCCGAACTCTGCTCGCTGTTCCTGCATGCCGATCATCGCAGCGGCCTCAATGGCCGTCTGCTGTCCAAGGCGCGCTTCATGTTCATCGCCGAATTCCGTGAACTGTTCGGCGACAAGGTCATTGCCGAAATGCGCGGCATGTCCGACGCCGATGGTCGCTCGCCGTTCTGGGAAAGCCTGGGCCGGCACTTCTTCACCATGGAATTCTCCCGCGCGGACTACCTCACCGGCCTGGGCAACAAGTCCTTCATTGCCGAGCTGATGCCCAAGTTCCCGCTCTATACCTGTTTCCTCACCGAGGAAGCACAGGCCGTGATCGGGCGTGTGCACCCGCACACGGAACCTGCGCTGGCCATGCTCAAGGGCGAAGGTTTCAGCTATCAGGGCTATGTCGACATTTTCGACGCAGGCCCGGCCATCGAAGTGCAGACCGACAAGATTCGCGCCGTGGCCGACAGCCAGTTGCTGATCCTGGCCATCGGCACCCCGGGTGACGAGGCCGTGCCGTACCTGATGCACAACCGCAAGCGCGAGGACTGCCGCATTACCGCCGCACCGGCGCGGGTGGCTTCCGGCACCCTGGTGGTTGATGCCCTGACCGCCAAGCGTCTGCAACTCACTGCAGGCAGCCAGGTGCGGGCCGTGCCGTTGTCGGCGCGTGACGCGCAGAACTGATTTTCGCCGCGGCCCCCGTGGCCGGGTTTTGCTGTCGAGGACCATAACAAGATGAGCAGCCAATTTATTGCAGGCGTCTGGCAGGCGGGGCAGGGTGAGGCGTTCGAATCGCTCAATCCGGTCAGTCAGGCGGTGATCTGGCAGGGGCAGGGCGCCACTGCCGAGCAGGTCGAGGCCGCCGTACAGGCTGCCCGTCAGGCCTTCCCGGCCTGGGGGCGGCGCCCGCTGGAGGAGCGCATCGCCGTGCTCGAGCGCTTTGCCGCCTGCCTCAAGGACAAGGCCGATCTGCTAGCCCGCGCCATCGGTGAGGAAACCGGCAAGCCGCTGTGGGAAGCCGCCACCGAAGTCACCAGCATGGTCAACAAGGTAGCCATCTCGGTCCAGAGCTATCGCGAACGTACCGGTGAGAAGAGCGGCCCGCTGGCCGATGCCACGGCCGTGCTGCGCCACAAGCCGCATGGCGTGGTGGCGGTGTTCGGCCCCTACAATTTCCCCGGTCACCTGCCCAATGGCCATATCGTGCCGGCACTGCTGGCCGGGAACTGCGTGCTGTTCAAGCCCAGCGAGCTGACGCCGCTGGTGGCCGAGCTGACCGTCAAGTGCTGGATCGAGGCCGGCCTGCCGGCAGGCGTGCTCAATCTGCTGCAGGGCGCCCGCGAGACCGGCGTGGCCCTGGCCGGTAATCCGGGCATCGATGGTCTGTTTTTCACCGGCTCCAGCCGTACCGGCAACCTGCTGCACAGCCAGTTCGCTGGTCGCCCGGACAAGATTCTGGCGCTGGAAATGGGCGGCAATAACCCGCTGCTGGTCGATCAGGTTCAGGATGTCGAGGCTGCGGTCTACACCATCATCCAGTCCGCGTTTATCTCGGCCGGCCAGCGCTGCACCTGTGCCCGTCGTCTGCTGGTGCCGGCGGGCAGCTGGGGCGATGCCCTGCTGGCCCGGCTGGTCGAAGTCTGCCGGCAGATCAAGGTGGGGCGCTATGACGAGCAGCCGGCGCCGTTCATGGGTTCGGTGATTTCCCTGCAGGCCGCCCAGCAGCTGTTGGCGGCTCAGGCCGATCTGCTGGCGCGTGGCGCCACGGCGCTGCTGACCATGACTCAGCCGCAGGCTGATGCGGCGTTGCTGACGCCGGGTATCGTCGATGTCACGGCCGTTGCTGCACGACCCGACGAGGAGTTCTTCGGGCCACTGCTGCAGGTGATCCGTTACAGCAGCTTCGAGGCCGCCATCGCCGAGGCCAACAATACAGCTTTCGGTCTGGCCGCCGGTCTGCTGTCGGACGACAAGGCCCGCTACGAGCAGTTCTGGCTGGAAAGTCGCGCCGGCATCGTCAACTGGAACAAGCAACTGACCGGGGCGGCCAGCACCGCGCCGTTCGGCGGCATCGGTGCGTCGGGCAACCACCGCCCGAGCGCCTATTACGCGGCCGACTACTGCGCCTATCCGGTGGCCTCGCTCGAATGCGAGAGTCTGAGCCTGCCCGCCACTCTGACCCCAGGAGTAAGTCTGTGATTCCTGCCTATGAAATGAACTTTGATGGCCTGGTTGGTCCGACCCATAACTACGGCGGTCTGTCCTACGGCAACGTGGCCTCGCAGAGCAACAGTCAGGCGGTTTCCAGCCCGAAAGAGGCGGCGCTGCAGGGGCTGGGCAAGATGAAGGCGCTGATGGATATGGGCTTCAAGCAGGGCGTTTTTGCCCCGCAGGAGCGTCAGGATGTGGCCGCGCTGCGCAGCCTCGGCTTTACCGGCAGCGATGCCGAGGTGATCGCCCGGGCGGCGAAGGAAGCCATGCCGCTGCTGGCGGCCTGCAGCTCCGCTTCCAGCATGTGGACGGCCAACTCCTGCACCGTCAGCCCGAGTGCCGATACGGCCGACGGGCGTGTGCACTTCACGGCGGCCAACCTCAACTGCAAGTTTCACCGCAGCATCGAGCATCCGACTGCCAGTCGGGTGCTTGGCGCCATGTTCGCCAATCCGCAGCACTTTGCTCACCACGCTGCGCTGCCGGCGGTTAGCCAGTTCGGCGATGAGGGGGCAGCCAATCACACGCGTTTCTGTGCCGGCTACGGCGAGGCGGGGGTGGAGTTTTTCGTGTTCGGCCGCAGCGCCTTCGATCCGCGCTATCCGGCGCCGCAGCGCTATCCCGCGCGGCAGACCCTAGAAGCCTGTCAGGCGGTGGCCCGCCTGCATGGCCTGAGCGACGATGGTGTGGTTTATGCCCAGCAGAATCCGGCGGTGATCGATCAGGGTGTGTTCCACAACGACGTGATTGCCGTGGGCAACGGCGAGGTGCTGTTCTATCACCAGGATGCCTTCCTCGATACCGAGCGGGTACTGGCAGAGCTGGGTGACAAGCTGGCGCGCCGTGGTGGTCGCTTCCAGGCCGTCTGCGTGCCGCGCGAGGCGGTCAGCGTTGAAGATGCGGTGCGCTCCTACCTGTTCAACAGCCAGCTGCTGACCCGTACCGATGGCAGCATGCTGCTGATTGTTCCGGAGGAGTGCCACAAGAACGCGCGGGTCTGGGATTACCTGCAGCAACTGACGGCGGGTAACGGCCCGATTCGCGAGGTCAAGGTTTTCGACCTCAAGCAGAGCATGCAGAACGGCGGCGGACCTGCTTGTCTGCGCCTGCGCGTGGCTCTCAACGAAACCGAGCTGGCGGCGGTCAATCCGGGCGTGATCATGACGCCGACGCTGCACGACACGCTGGTTGCCTGGGTCGGCAAGCACTACCGCGACCGCCTGAGCGAGGCCGATCTGGCTGATCCGCAGTTGCTGGTGGAGTGTCGTGCGGCCTTGGACGAACTGACGCAGATCCTTAAACTGGGCTCGGTTTATCCATTCCAACTAGTCTGAGAGTAACGATCCCATGTCCGATGCCCTGCAACTGATTCTTGAAGATACCGACGGCACCCAGCTGGAAACTTCCTGCACGCGGTTTGCCGTGGTCTGGCAGGGCAAGGAGTTGTGGATTCAGCCGGTGGGTGATCAGCTGTTGATCGGTGTGGATGTTGAGGATGGTGACACCGAGTACGCCAACCTGCTGCTGCGCCCGCAAGCCACCAATCTGGTCAGTTTGCAGCTGGAAATGGAATCAATGGGTGATGACGATGACCATGTGCACGGCCCGGATTGCAATCACGACCACTGAGGTGGTCTGACGGAGGAGTCCCCATGCTGTCCCTCGGCAAACTGCTTGATCTGACGCTGGCCGGCCGTGAGCCAACCGAGAAGATTCAGTTGACGGCTGCTGGTGTGCGTTTGCACTGGCTGGCCGAGGGGGCTCTGGAGGTCAGTCCGATCAAGTCGGAGGATGCCGGGCTGGACCTGCTCTTGTCCGCCGGCCTGCACGGTAACGAGACGGCGCCGATCGAGCTGCTCGACCGGCTGTTGCAGGCGATTGCCAGCGGTGAGCTGCGGCCGCGGGTGCGGATTCTCTTTCTGCTGGGCAATCCCGAAGCCATGCGCCGCGGTGAGCGCTATGTGGAGCAGGACATCAACCGCCTGTTCAGTGGTCGGCATGAAGCGGCCAGTGGCTTCGAGGCGTTGCGTGCCGGAGAGCTGGAACAGCTTGCGGCCAATTTCTTCAGTCTTGCCGGTCGCGAGCGCCTGCATTACGACCTGCACACCGCCATCCGCGGTTCGCAGATCGAGCAGTTTGCCCTCTATCCCTACCGCGATGGCTGCCAGCACTCGGCCCGCCAGCTGGCCCGGCTGCGCGATGCCGGCATCGGTGCCGTGCTGCTGCAGAACAAGACCGGTATTACCTTCAGCTCGCACACCTATGCGCACCTGCAGGCTGAAGCCTTTACTCTGGAACTGGGCAAGGCGCGCCCGTTCGGGGAGAACCAGGGTGTCAATCTCATGCGGCTGGAGGCCGTGTTACGTGATCTGATCGCCAATGGCAGTAGCGGTGATGATGAGGATTTCAGCGGGCTGCAGCTGTTCGTTGTGGCGCGTGAGGTGATCAAGCACAGTGACGGTTTTCAGCTGCATCTGGCGCCCGATGTGGAGAACTTCACCGCCTTGCCCAAGGGCTTCCTGCTGGCCGAGGACATTGCGGGTAGTCGCTGGCTGATCGAGGAGGAGGGCGCCCGCATCATCTTCCCCAATCCCAAGGTGAAAAACGGTCTGCGTGCCGGAATTATCGTGGTTCCAGCCGTTTCCCTCTGAGTCTCTCGCAGAAAAGGCTTTTTCCTGGCGCTGAGCCCGATATAATGCGGGTTTTGTCGGCATTTTTTGCCCGCAGTTCGCCTGGAAGACCTGAATGAAAAGCGCAGAAATCCGTGAAGCCTTCCTCCGCTTCTTCGAAGAGAAGGGGCACGCCCGTGTGGCCTCCAGTTCGCTGATTCCGGCGAATGATCCGACCCTGCTGTTCACCAACGCGGGGATGAACCAGTTCAAGGACTGTTTCCTCGGCTTGGAAAAACGCGCCTATACCCGCGCTACCACCAGCCAGAAGTGTGTGCGTGCCGGCGGCAAGCACAACGATCTGGAGAACGTCGGCTACACCGCGCGTCACCACACGTTTTTCGAGATGCTGGGTAACTTCAGCTTCGGCGACTATTTCAAGCGCGATGCCATTACTTACGCCTGGGAGTTCCTGACCAGCGACAAGTGGCTGAACCTGCCCAAGGAAAAGCTCTGGGTCACCGTCTATGCCACCGACGATGAGGCCTATGACATCTGGACTCAGGAAGTCGGCATCCCGGCAGAGCGCATGGTGCGCATCGGCGACAACAAGGGTGCGCCGTACGCCTCCGATAACTTCTGGGCGATGGGCGATACCGGTCCTTGCGGTCCGTGCACCGAAATCTTCTTCGACCATGGCGAGCACATCTGGGGCGGCCCGCCCGGCTCACCGGAAGAAGACGGCGACCGTTACATCGAGATCTGGAACAACGTGTTCATGCAGTTCAACCGCACCGCGGACGGCGTGCTGCACCCGCTGCCGGCGCCGAGCGTGGACACCGGCATGGGGCTGGAGCGCATCAGCGCAGTGCTGCAACACGTCAACTCGAACTACGAGATCGACCTGTTCCAGAGCCTGCTGAATGCGGCGGCAGCCGCGATTGGCTGCGCCAACGAAGGCCAGGCCTCGCTGAAGGTGGTGGCTGACCATATCCGTTCCTGCGGCTTCCTGATTGCCGACGGCGTACTACCGTCCAACGAAGGTCGCGGCTATGTGCTGCGTCGCATCATTCGCCGCGCCTGCCGTCACGGCAACAAGCTCGGTGCCAGCGGTACCTTCTTCCACAAGATCTATGCCGCCCTGGCCAGCGAGATGGGCTTTGCCTTCCCTGAGCTGGTGGAGCAGCAGGCGCATGTCGAGCGCGTGCTGAAAACCGAGGAAGAGCAGTTTGCCAAGACCCTGGAGCAGGGTCTGAAGATTCTGGAGCAGGATCTCGCCGAACTGACCGGCAAGGAAATTCCGGGTGAGGTGGTCTTCAAACTGTACGACACCTACGGCTTCCCCATGGACCTGACCGGTGATATCGCCCGCGAGCGCGGCCTGAGCATCGATGAGGCCGGTTTCGAGCGTGAGATGGAGGCCCAGCGCGAGCGTGCGCGTGCCGCCAGCGCCTTCGGTCTGGATTACAACAGTCTGGTCAAGGTCGACGTTGACACCGAATTCACCGGCTACAGCACTACCGTTGGCGAAGCCAAGGTTGTCGGCCTGTTCAAGGCTGGGGCTGCGGTCGAGAGTCTGGCTGAGGGTGAGGAGGGCGTGGTGGTGCTTGACCGTACGCCGTTCTATGCCGAGTCCGGCGGTCAGGTCGGTGACAGCGGTTATCTCGCTGCGCCGGGGCTGCGCTTTGACGTGCGCGATACCACCAAGGCCGGTGGCGCCTTCCTGCACCATGGTGTAGTGGCCAGCGGCGTGCTCAAGGCGGCCGCGGCTGTAACCGCGCAGGTGGATGCTTCGGTGCGCCAGGCAACGGCACTGAACCACTCGGCCACGCACCTGCTGCATGCCGCGCTGCGTCAGGTGTTGGGTGAACATGTGCAACAGAAGGGCTCGCTGGTCGACAGTCAGCGTCTGCGTTTTGACTTCAGCCACTTCGAGGCCATCAAGTCCGAGCAGATCAAGGCGCTGGAAGATCTGGTCAACGCTGAGATCCGCAAGAACAGTGCGGTGGAAACCGAAGTCACCGATATCGACACGGCCAAGCAGAAGGGGGCCATGGCCCTGTTCGGTGAGAAGTACGGCGACAGCGTGCGCGTGCTTACCATGGGCGGCGGCTTCTCGGTCGAGCTGTGCGGCGGTACTCACGTGGCGCGTACCGGTGATATCGGCGTGTTCAAGATCACCAGTGAAGGTGGTGTGGCCTCCGGTGTGCGCCGAATTGAAGGCGTGACCGGTTCCGCGGCGCTGGCTTACCTGAATGCGGCTGAAGAGCAGCTCAAGGAAGCGGCGACGCTGGTCAAGGGTAATCGCGACAACGTCCTGGAGCGCCTGGCTGGTGTTCTGGAGCGCAACCGTCAGCTGGAGAAAGAGCTGGAGCAGCTTAAGGCCAAGGCTGCCAGTGCGGCTGGTGATGATCTGGCGGGCTCTGCTGTCGATACCAAGGGTGTGAAAGTGCTGGCTGCCCGTCTCGACGGTCTGGATGGCGATGCCCTGTTGGCCCTGGTCGATCAGCTGAAGAACAAGCTTGGCAGTGCGTTGATCCTGCTCGGTGGCGAGCTGGACGGCAAGATCACGCTGGTTGCCGGTGTGACCCAGAACCTTACGGCGCAGCTCAAGGCCGGCGACCTGATGAAACAGGCTGCTGCAGCTGTGGGCGGCAAGGGCGGTGGTCGTCCGGATATGGCGCGCGGTGGTGGTACCGATGTTGCCAAACTGGACGAGGCACTGGCGTTGGCTAGGGCTTACGTCGAACAGACCGTTTAAACACCATTCAGCCAGGCTCGCAGCGCGTCCGACGAGCCTTGGCAGTGTGACCCGTTGTGGGTGTAATGGGCGCCCTCGCAGAATCAGGCGGCTTTGAAATGGCTTTGATCGTACAGAAGTTTGGGGGCACCTCCGTCGGCACCATCGAGCGTATCCAGCAGGTGGCCGACAAGGTGAAGAAGTTCCGCGAAAACGGCGACGACATCGTGGTCGTGGTTTCCGCAATGAGTGGTGAGACCAATCGCCTGATCGATCTGGCCAAACAGGCCAGTGACGGCAATCCGGAGCCGCGTGAGCTGGATATGATGGTGTCCACCGGTGAGCAGGTGACTATCGCTCTGCTGGCCATGGCGCTGATCAATCGTGGTGTTCCGGCGGTTTCCTACACTGGCAACCAGGTGCGCATTCTTACCGACAGTGCCTTCAACAAGGCGCGCATTCTGCAGATTGATGACGAGAAGATTCGTGCCGATCTGAGTGCCGGGCGTGTTGTTGTTGTGGCCGGCTTCCAGGGTGTGGACGAGCAGGGCAACATCACCACTCTGGGTCGTGGCGGTTCCGACACCACAGGCGTGGCTCTGGCGGCGGCGCTGAAGGCTGACGAGTGCCAGATCTACACCGACGTCGATGGCGTCTACACCACCGATCCGCGTGTTGTGGCCCAGGCGCGTCGCCTGGAAAAGATCACTTTCGAAGAAATGCTCGAGATGGCCAGTCTCGGCTCCAAGGTGCTGCAGATTCGTTCGGTCGAGTTTGCCGGCAAGTACAACGTGCCGCTGCGCGTCCTGCACAGCTTTCAGGAGGGTCCGGGCACCCTCATTACCCTTGATGACGAGGAATCCATGGAACAGCCGATCATTTCCGGTATCGCCTTCAACCGCGACGAGGCCAAGCTGACCATCCGTGGCGTGCCGGATACTCCCGGTGTGGCTTTTAAAATTCTGGGCCCTGTCAGTGGTGCCAATATCGAAGTGGACATGATCGTGCAGAACGTCTCGCACGATAACACCACCGATTTCACCTTCACTGTGCACCGCAACGACTACCAGAAGGCTCTGGATGTACTGAAGCAGACTGCAGAAGCTATCGGCGCTCGCGAAGTCAGTGGTGACACCAACATTGCCAAGGTTTCCATCGTCGGTGTTGGCATGCGCTCCCATGCGGGTGTAGCCAGTCGCATGTTCGAGGCGCTGGCAAAAGAGAACATCAACATCCAGATGATCTCCACTTCGGAAATCAAGATTTCGGTGGTGATCGAGGAGAAATACCTCGAGCTGGCGGTCCGCGCTCTGCATACTGCTTTCGAGCTGGATGCTCCGGCCCGACAGGGTGAGTAAGGTTTGACTCGAAAGGCGCGGCTAGTCCGCGCCTTTTGTCTTTTTTGGCTTGCTGGCGGAACTTTCTTTTTGCCAGTCGTGGTCAATACTTGGGTGAAGGACTTGGATGGTCTTGAGATCGCTGGGTTTGACACCATTTTTCTTGCAGATCGAACGTGTTGTCCTGAACAGATATCCGAAAGGAGAAAGGAATGCTTATTTTGACTCGTCGGGTTGGAGAAACCCTGATGGTGGGCGATGACGTTACTGTCACCGTTCTGGGTGTCAAAGGTAACCAGGTGCGCATTGGCGTCAATGCTCCCAAGGAAGTCGCGGTGCACCGCGAAGAGATTTATCAGCGGATCCAAAAAGAAAAGGATCACGAACCAAACCACTAATTTTTCTGCATTTTTTGCTTTGCAAACGGGGAAAAGCTGGTTATTATGCGCCCCGTGTTGCGGAGAGGTGGCCGAGTGGCCGAAGGCGCTCCCCTGCTAAGGGAGTACACCTCAAAAGGGTGTCGGGGGTTCGAATCCCCCCTTCTCCGCCATATTTGTTTTATAGGTGTTATCGATCATCTTTAAGTTGTTGAAATTTAAAGAAAAAGATTGAGATATGATTTAAAACACCTATAATTCATGCCCTCAGCGCACTCATAGCTCAGCTGGATAGAGTACCCGGCTACGAACCGGGCGGTCGGAGGTTCGAATCCTCCTGAGTGCGCCATTTTTCAAAAGGCTCGCAGTGATGCGGGCCTTTTGTTTTTCTAGCGTTTGCTTCTGACGCAGCCGTTTTCATCAAAGCTGACTTGCCGCTTTCGGCCGTTCTGGTCCTGATAGGTGTAGCGGGTCTGGCCATTTTGTTCGTTGCTGCTGTTGGGCTTGCCAAGCGCGCTCTCGATGTCACTGCGCGCCATGCCGCGCCGGACCTCTTTGCGGATGATGGCGCTGCGCTTTTCACTGCTGCTGAGCTGATTGCCGCAGCCGTCGTCTCGTGTTCCAACAACGGTGGGCTGCTGATTGTCTGAGCGTTCGCTTGTTCTTGTGCTTTTGCTTGGCGCTGCCATGAGGGTGGGGCGCCCTGAGCTGGGTGTGGGATTGTTGGCTTGCTGTATTGCCTGGTCATGGCTGGTTGGGCAGCCGCTCAGGGTATAGGTCACATGCCCATTGGCGTCCTGACAGCGAAACACGCTGGTGGCAAATGATGTTTGAGGGATGAGTAGGCTCAGACTGAGCAAGCCTGATTTCAGCGATCCGTGCATAAGGCGTCCTCCTGACGACAGTTTCAGCGTAGATCGGCTCAGGGTGCTGTCCAGTTCTTCTTGGTGCTTTAACTTTGCGTTGCAAATGCTTGTTCTTGCCGTGATTTTGACAAGCCTGTCTTCAGATGAGCTGTTATTATTGTCGTGTCAGCCCCGTCGGGGCTTGTGGAACCCAACCATGGACTTACCCAGTAGTCACTCAGAACCTCGATTGTTCAGCGTACTGACTGTTTGATTCCCTCTGTAGCGTGCTCGCCTACTGGGGGAGGAGCACGCTATGTCCGAAGTAGAATTCAAGAAGGCTCCAGATAGCCTGCAGGATCGTTTGGCCCAAGTGGTCGATCTCCTGCATCGGCATAAACTGGTCGAAGATCTCGCACACCGCCAGGAAGGCCATCAGCACGCGCGGGTAGAAAATCTGGTGCATCGGCAGAATCTGGCCGAGCTTCAGCGCAAGCTGGATGAGCTGCACCCTGCAGATATTGCCCACATTCTCGAAGCCTTGCCGCTTGGCGACCGTCTGACTGTCTGGCAGTTGGTCAAGGCCGAGCGCGACGGTGACATCCTCCTCGAAGTCTCGGATGCCGTGCGTGAATCACTGATCGCCGACATGGATGATCACGAGATTCTCGCCGCTGCGCGCGACATGGATGCCGATGAGCTGGCCGATCTTGCGCCAGAGCTCCCTCGCGATGTGGTTCATGAGCTGATGGACTCCCTGGATGCTCAGGATCGCGAGCGGGTCCGCTCGGCGTTGTCCTATGAAGAGGATCAGGTTGGCGCGCTGATGGACTTCGAAATGGTGACTATCCGTGAGGATGTCAGTCTCGAAGTAGTGCTGCGCTACCTGCGTCGTCTGAAAGAGTTGCCGGGTCATACGGA
Organism: Pseudomonas sp. HAR-UPW-AIA-41; assembly: GCF_002304225.1. Lineage (GTDB taxonomy): Bacteria > Pseudomonadota > Gammaproteobacteria > Pseudomonadales > Pseudomonadaceae > Aquipseudomonas. The sequence goes on along the minus strand of NZ_NSLB01000002.1, from coordinate 162,472 downwards.
CAAGCTGTTTGTCGTCGATTATGACGGCATCCTCAAGGGTGTTCTGCCGGTCAAGCGATTGCTGGTCAATGATCCGGAAAAGCTGGTTGTCGAGGTGATGGCCAGTGATCCGGTGATTTTCCATCCGGATGAGGATGCCCATGACGCAGCTCAGGCTTTCGAGCGTTATGACCTGATTTCCGCTCCGGTCGTTGATCGTACAGGCAAGCTCACCGGGCGTCTGACCATCGATGAAATGGTTGACCTGATTCGTGAAGAAAGCGAAACCGAAGTGCTCAACATGGCGGGTCTGCGCGAGGAGGAAGACATCTTCGCCTCGGTGTGGAAGTCTCTGGGCAACCGTTGGGCCTGGCTGGCGGTGAACTTGATTACGGCCTTCGTGGCATCGCGCGTGATCGGCATGTTCGAGGGCTCGATCGAGAAGCTGGTGGCGCTCGCGGCTTTGATGCCTATTGTCGCGGGCATTGGTGGCAACTCCGGTAATCAGACCATCACCATGATCGTGCGCGCGATGGCACTTGATCAGCTGGGCACCAGTAATACCTCGCGACTGCTGCGTAAGGAGCTTGCGGTGGCGTTGATCAATGGTCTTGTCTGGGGCGGGGTCATTGGTGTGGTGGCCTACCTGCTTTATGACAGTTGGTCGCTTGGCGTGGTGATGACAGGGGCCATGACCTTGAATCTGCTCTTGGCGGCATTGATGGGGGTTCTGATTCCCATGACGCTGGCGCGGTTGGGGCGTGATCCGGCGATGGGTGCCAGCGTGATGATCACGGCCATGACCGACAGTGGTGGTTTTTTTATATTCCTGGGTTTGGCCACGTTGTTTTTGCTTTAGGAAACAGAACAAAAAAGCCGCTCTGTGAGCGGCTTTTTTGTTCGTGTTAAATGTGTTCAGTCGTCACTAGCACTAATTTCAGCGTCGTGAGCAATCAGAGCGACCAAGGCGTTTTGCTGGCGGCGGCTGAGCTGGCGGAAGCGCTGCAGTAGTTCGCGCTCGGCCAGGGTCAGATCGCTGCTGTCCAGGGTTCGCGGGCTGTTAGCATCAAGTGCGCCTTCCTGTACGAGGCTTTGCTCTAGGCGCGAAATGATTTCGGAGTTCATGCTCCGGTGATGATCACGAGCCACGTCGGATATGCGCTCGCGCATACCTTCAGGGAGTCGAACCACAAATTTGTCAGCCGTACGGCTGGAGTAGGATGCCTGTTTCATAGGGCGCATACATTAAACCGGTTGGCAGGTTAAAGCGATACTGGCAATCCGCTACAGGGGTGTTATCGCTGTTAATTGCAGGGTCATTCCGTTGACGCCAACATATAGGCGGATTCTCGTTGGCATGGCGGCGATTGGCCAGCACCAATTGTCTGAAATGTGCTCAATCTGACAAATGCGCGGGCCTGACACTTATATGCGTGGTGTTGCTGCAGGCATGACAAATGCCCCGTGGGTCGTTACCATGCCGCACGTCCGGCGTCCGTCGGCGCCAGTGTCCCAGTAGCTCAATTGGATAGAGCATCCCCCTCCTAAGGGGAAGGTTGGAGGTTCGACCCCTCTCTGGGACACCAGTTCCCTCCCTTGCCTATTTTCTCCTGCACGTCTTGGTGCAAACTTGATACCTCAAGCATCCGCGGCATTTGCTTGAATTGCTGTGGGTACAGTCATTTCAAGGATTATCTGATGTTGACTAGCACAGAGTTGACCGCTTTGCGTGAACAGTTGTCTGGGGTCGTCGAGATCGAGTGCGTGACAGCGGATCTCAATGGTATCCCGCGTGGCAAGGTCATGACGGTCGAGGGTTTTCTCTCGGGGAGGCGCCTGCAGTTAGCGCGGGGCGTGATGTTGCAGTGTGTTATGGGTGGCTACCCGGCGGCGCGGTTCTATGGTGGTGATGACGGTGACTTGGTGCTCAATGCTGTGCCCGGGCAGGTGCATGTGCTGCCTTGGTCAAAGCCTTCGCGTGCCCTGGCCATTTGCGATGCTGATGAACTGGCAGGTCAGGGTTCCGGTCTGTCTACGCGCAATTTGCTCAAGCGCGTTGTGGCGAACTATCGGGCCAAGGGGTTGGAGCCTGTGGTGGCGACCGAGCTGGAGTTTTTCATTTTCGATCGGCATGGCGATCCGCAGCAGCCGTTCCTGCCTCCGGTAGGTGTCGATGGGCGGCGGGAGTCAGGGTTCTCTGCTTTCAGTGTCACTTCGGGCAACGGCTTGCGTCCTTTTTTCGAGGATGTCTATCGCTGTATGGATGCCGTAGGTATCCCCCGTGACACCTTTATGCATGAAATGGGCACCAGTCAGTTCGAGATCAATCTGATTCATGGTGAGCCCCTGCTGATTGCCGATCAGACCTTTCTGTTTAAGCACCTGTTGCGGGAAGTGGCGCTTCAACATGGCTTGCTGGCGGTGTGTATGGCCAAACCGCTGGCTCATACCGCTGGCAGTTCCATGCATATTCATCAGAGCGTGGTGGATGCGCAGGGGCGGAATATCTTTACGGCCGACGATGGAGAGGCGACGCCGGCGTTCTATCACTTCATCGGCGGGCTGCAGGCTTCTCTAGCCGACTTTACGTTGTTGTTCGCGCCGAACATCAATTCGTTCCAGCGTCTTTGCAATCCCTATGCTTCGCCCAATAACGCGTGTTGGTCGTACGATAACCGTTCGGCTGGGCTGCGCATTCCCGCCAGTGGGCCCGAGGCTCGTCGGGTGGAAAACCGTCTTCCGGGAGCGGACGCCAATCCTTATCTGGCGCTGGCTGCCAGCTTGGCTGGGGGGCTTTATGGGATGGAGCAGCAGCTGCAGCCATCTACACCTGTGAGTGGCGAGGTTGAGGCGCCATCGGAGTTGCTTCTGCCGGACAGCTTGCAGGAGGCGTTGCGCAGACTGCGAGGAAGTCTGCGAGCGCGCGAGGTGTTTGGTGAAGAGTTCATCGAAGGTTATCTGGCTTGCAAAACGATGGAGCTGGGTGATTTTCTCGGGGAAATCTCGCCCTGGGAGAGAAGGGTACTTGCGACGCAGATTTGATCTGTTGGCGACGCCCGCTCAGCGGGCGTCGCTATTTCAGTCGTCCAGTCCCGTGCGGCGGGATTCACGCTGCAACTGATAGACGAAGCGCTCGATATGGCGTTGATCGAGGCCGGCGACTTGGTGGAAGCGCACTCCGGCAAAGGTTGTATTGACCTTGAGTTGGAAGTCCAGATGGCGCAGTTCAATTGCGACATTCAGCTTGCCAAAAGGCGTGGCAAAGTGCAGGCATTCATAGATCTGCCCGGTTTGCAGGCGATCACCTAGGTTGCCTGGGAAGCGGAGGCGACAGCCGGTAGCGGAAATGTCCAGCATCTGTCCGCGTACGGGCATTCTGAGGTGTTTGCCAGACATTTCTACAGCAATCGACTGGCTATGTTTGATGCTGGCACGAAAGGCGTTTCTGCGTTGGTGATAGGTGATTTCTTTGGGGATCGTGGCCCAGAAACAGCGGCTCCCTTCATGTTCCCCGGCTTTCACCTGTGTGCACTCCCAGGCGATACGAATTCCTTCGTGGTAACCCTCGACGTGAAAGCTTTCGCCGCTGTTTAGCAGTCGCTCTGCGTCGGTAGGGAACATTTCATCCAGAGCCAACCGGCCGCGCTCGCGATCAAGGTGTACGAGGTAGCTCTGAAAGCGTTGGCTACGACCTTCAAAGGTGACGACCAGCGCATCATGATTCTGCTCAAGCATGCGTAAGCTGGCGCAGACCTCCAGCGGTGTTTTGAGGACTTTAGGCGGTTGAGGACCATCATCCTCGGCAAAAGGGCTGGACACGCTGCGAACATCTCCCAGAAAGCTAAGTCCCCGCACGCTTGTAGTGGGGCTTCTTAGTGCGTCGTCAGGCTTGGCTGATCGGTCTTTTGCTGGCGATTCTAGCTGCGCCACCGCGGCTATCATAGAGGCCTTGGCCATGAGTGCCGCGAATAATATTGAGTAGACTGGAGGTGCTGCTCTGGTTGGCCTTGATTAAGCGGCCGTTGCGCACATTCGCTTTCTGGCACTCACTGATCAATTCTGCCAAATGTTCGCTGTCTTGGATCAGTGGTTCACCGCTAGTGGACTGCTCTGCGTAACGCTTGAGGCCTGCAGCGTCGGGACTCAGGTGCTTCTCAATCAAGATGCGACTGCGTTGCTGGCTATGCTGATCGAGTGATGTGAGCAGAGGGAGTTTCTCAACTAGCAGCTTTTCTAGTGCCTGAAGGTCGCGCGCTTGCAGCGCCTCATATTCGGCATCTATTAGCTTGAGCAGTTGCTGTGCATGCTCAATGTCGTCGAGAAGGAGTTGATGCAGGGCATCGGTTGACATGGCTGCCTCGGGAAATAGGTTGTCACCAAGCGCAGCCAGAGGCTTAACGCTGGGATTCGAAGTCCAGAAGTTTGCTGGCAACTTTTTGGCTGTCTACTGCATAGCTGCCGTCAGCGATGGCTTGCTTCAAGCGAGCAACCTTTTCTTTATCAATGCTCGGCAGGTCGCGAAGCTTGTCTGCCACTTTCTGCAGTTGCTGCGCTTCGTTGCTTAACATCACGGATTCGCCACCCTTGCTACTGATCTTAGGCTCAGTCTGCGACTGGGTCTGAGTCGAAGGGATCTCAGCTTTCCCGCTACTTTGGTTGGCACCGGCTTTGCCAGCTTGGGCTGCGCCGCTGCCAAGGGGCCTATTGAAGTCGATGACCATGGTGTGAACCTCGAAGAATTGGACGCTTGCCACTGTTTCGGTTGCAGGCGGAAAAACTTTAGCGACAAGCTTCGTCAAAAATCAGTCTAAACAATTGGGCTGATTATGCATAACAAGATTCATGCCTACATGCTCACTTCAACTTGGCCAGGCCCTGTCACCCGAGCCTTGATTACCCTCTGTGAGCTCAGGTTACGCACCCTTATTTGCTCCCCTGGTGCTCCATCGGATAGTGCCTCGCCGGGCATTTTTACACTCATATTGTGGGTGCCTGCGCTTATAACTACCTGATCACCCTTGCTAATGACATCCGCCATTTCGACCATATTGGGGGTGAGTGCCTGATCTGCCAACAGTGGCCGAGTACTTTTGTTGCCAATAGCTTGCGTAAGCTCCGTCAGATATCCAGCGTTGAGAGTGCCCACATCGCGTTCGGCGAGGTGAACGTCCGCGTTACCCAGCAGCGTTTGCCTTTTCAGGGGGCGGCTGGCTACAACTATCTGTCTGTAGAGCTTGACTTGGGCGGGCACAAAGACCGTCCACTGTGTCGTGCTATCGCAGCGAACACGCAGGCTGATACGCCCAATAGGCTCACTGGGCGTTTCGAGCCGAATGCTCAAGGGAGTATCGCAAGCAGCCAGGCGCAGGCGGCTGTCGAGGCGATTGATCTCTATTTGGGGGCGGCCATCTATGCCGCCTTGTTGTAAATATTCGGCGACCCGTTGCTCAAGAAAGCTCTGGCTGGCGCCGATAAGCATTTCGCTGGTGGTGAAGGCAGGGCTTGCCTGAGCCAAATCCTCGAGCACGAAAGTGCTCAAGGCTCCGATAAGTAGTGCCAGGGCTGGCTGTCGACGTAAAACTGACGAATACTTTTTCATGCCGGTGAAAAAGCAAGCAGCGTGCCGCACTGCTACTCTCAATTGCGTGCAGACCATACATTCCCATTAAGGAGTCAGGGCATGGCCGGTATTTTGGACTCGGTTAACCAGCGAACTCAGCTGGTGGGGCAGAATCGTCTCGAGCTGCTGCTGTTTCGTTTGGACAGCTCTCAGCTGTATGGCATCAATGTGTTCAAGGTCAAAGAAGTCCTCCAGTGCCCCAAACTCACGATCATGCCGAAGTCGAGCCCGGTCGTTCGCGGGGTGGCCAATATCCGTGGGGGCACAATTCCCATTCTCGATCTGTCGATGGCAACCGGGCGCCGTGGGCTGGATGACCTGAAGAACAGCTTCGTCATCATTACCGAGTACAACTCGAAGATTCAGGGTTTCCTCGTTCAGTCGGTTGAGCGAATCGTCAACATGAACTGGGAGGAGATTCATCCGCCACCCAAGGGGACTGGTCGCGAGCATTACCTGACTGCTGTAACGCGGGTTGATAAACAGCTGGTTGAAATCATTGACGTGGAGAAAATCCTTGCCGAGGTTTCCCCGACTAATGAGGCCATTTCTGATGGCGTCGTAGATGTCGCGACCCAGAGCAAAGCAGTATCCAAGCGCGTGCTGATTTGTGACGACTCCTCCGTGGCGCGCAAACAGGTTGTGCGCTGCCTTGAGACGGTTGGCGTTGAGGTGGTGGCACTTAATGACGGTAGGGAGGCTTACAACTATCTGCTGAATATGGTGCAGGAGGGCAAATCACCGGAGCGTGAATTGCTGATGCTGATATCTGACATCGAGATGCCGGAAATGGATGGCTACACCCTCACGGCGGAGATTCGCAATGATCCGCGCATGCAGAAATTGCATATCATCCTGCATACTTCGTTGTCTGGGGTGTTCAACCAGGCCATGGTTAAAAAAGTCGGTGCAGATGATTTCCTGGCGAAGTTCAAGCCCGATGAACTGGCAGCACGGGTAATTGACCGCATCAATGCCGTGGATGGGGGCTGAGATGGATTTCTCGGCAGGTTTAAGCAGTGGGCGAGGCCTGACTAGTGTCTGTAAACGCTGATTTTGAGCTGTTCCGCGTATTTCTGGAAAAGGCCTGCGGTATCCTGCTGGGCAGCAACAAGCAGTATCTGGTGTCCAGTCGTCTGAATAAGCTTATGGAGCAACAAGGTATTAAAACCTTGGGTGAGCTTGTTCAGCGCATGCAGGCTCAGCCGCGTGGAGGTCTCAAGGAGCAGGTGGTCGATGCCATGACCACCAACGAGACGCTGTGGTTTCGAGATACCTATCCCTTTGAGGTGATGAAGACGCGCGTTCTGCCTGAATTGATCAAAGCCAATCCTGGCCAGCGATTGCGGATATGGTCTGCGGCCAGCTCCTCCGGCCAGGAGCCCTATTCGCTGTCGATGACGCTGGATGAGTTTGAAAGAACCAATCTTGGCCAGCTCAAGGCGGGTGTTCAGATTGTGGCTACTGATCTTTCCGGTTCCATGCTCAATGCTGCGAAGTCTGGTGAGTACGACAGTCTGGCAATGGGGCGTGGCTTGTCGCAGGAACGCTTGAATCGCTACTTTGATGCCAAGGGGCCTGGACGCTGGGTGCTAAAGCCTGCGATCAAGAATCGCGTCGAGTTTCGCGCGCTGAACTTGCTGGATAGCTATGCCAGTCTGGGCAAGTTCGATGTGGTGTTCTGCCGCAATGTGCTGATCTATTTCTCGGCTGAGGTTAAGAAGGACATCCTGACGCGCATCCATGCCACGCTGAAGCCGGGTGGCTATTTGTTCCTGGGGGCGTCTGAGGCCCTTAATGGTCTGCCGGACCATTATCAGATGGTGCAGTGCAGTCCGGGGATCATCTACAGGGTGAAATAACCGCTGCGGCGTGACACATGAGAACGGAAGGCTGAGCCTTCCGTTTTTTTTGCCGGCATTTTTCCGGCTTTGCCGGTGGGCGGATAAGGATTGCCGCTTTCCTTTGCTAAAACCAGTGAGATTTTATTAAGTTATTGAAATATATGGGAAAATAAAGATGGCACGGGGGTTGCTAAAGTCTTGTCGTCACCACAGAACGGCAGGTTGCGGCCATGAGCATCAGCTTCGACAAAGCACTCGGAATCCATGAGAAGGCGCTGAACTTTCGCGCTCAGCGTGCCGAAGTGCTGGCCAACAACATAGCCAATGCCGACACCCCCAATTTCAAGGCGCGCGATCTGGATTTCTCGGCTGTGCTGGCCGAGCAGGCTCAGCAGCGCGAGAGCGGCATGCGCATGCAGCGCACCCATGAGCAGCACTTTGCTCTGGAGGGCGTAGAGCTGGCAGACCCGGCTCTGCGCTTTCGCAGTCCGATGCATGCGGCCCTCGACCAGAACTCGGTGGATATGCAGCAGGAGCAGGCGCGCTATGCGGAGAATGCCGTGCAGTTTCAGGCCAGCTTTACCTTCCTCAACAGCAAGTTCAAGGGCCTGATGGGCGCCTTGCGCGGCGAATAACGGAGAGCAGTCATGTCCTTGTCGAGCGTCTTCAATATCGCGGGAACCGGCATGAGTGCCCAGAGCACTCGCCTGAACACCATCTCCAGCAACATCGCCAACGCCGAGACCGTCTCGTCAAGCATTGATCAGACCTACCGGGCGCGTCATCCGGTGTTTGCCACGGTATTTGATCAGGCGGCCAATGGTGATCGTGGCTCGCTGTTTGCCGATCAGGACAATTCCGGTGCCGGGGTGCAGGTGCTGGGCGTGATTGAGGATCAGGCCAGTCTGATGCCGCGTTACGAGCCCAATCACCCGGCCGCCGATGCCAATGGCTACGTGTACTACCCCAATGTCAACGTGGTGGAAGAAATGGCGGACATGATCTCTGCCAGCCGGGCTTTCCAGACCAATGTGGAAATGATGAATACCGCCAAGCAGATGATGCAGCGTGTGCTGACCCTGGGTCAGTAAACGTAAGGAGTTGAGCAGTCATGAGTATTAGTAGCGGCGTCAATGCAACCGGAAGCGTGCTGGATCAGTACCAGCTGAAAACCGAGAGCAAGACCAATAAGGATCTGGGCAAGAACGAGTTTCTCAACCTGCTGGTGGCTCAGCTCAATAACCAGGATCCGCTTTCGCCCCAGGAAAATGGCGAGTTCATTGCCCAGCTGGCGCAGTTCAGTCAGGTGGAGGGTATCGAGAAGCTCAATACCAGAATGGAGTCGCTGCTGTCTGGCTATCAGTCATCCCAGGCTCTTCAGGCATCTTCCCTGGTCGGGCGCAAGGTCATAGTTCCGACCGACAAGGCGCAAGTCGACACTTCGCAGACATTCAGGGCAAGTGCGGTTCTGCCCGCCAGTAGCGGCAATGTGTATGTCAATGTTTACGACAGCAAGGGTGTTCTGGTCAGTCGTGTGAATCTGGGGGCACAGGCGGCAGGAAATGTCAGCTTCATGTGGGATGGCAAAGACTCCGGCGGCAATACCTTGCCGCCTGGTTCCTATCGATTCGAAGCTCAAGCTTCCTACGGTAAAGAGACCAAAGGGCTTACCACGATGCTGCCTGCCAATGTCGATAGCGTCACTCTTGCTCAGGGTGGTGGAGAGCTCATGTTGAATCTGGCTGGGCTGGGTAGCATCGGCCTGTCGAAGGTACAAGTGATTGGTCAGTAATGACTGGTGAGCCGGTCTAGGAGTTTGCGATGTCATTCAATATCGGTTTGAGCGGCCTTAGGGCTGCAACCAGTGACCTCAATGTCACCGGCAACAATATTTCCAACGCGGGAACCGTTGGCTTCAAGCAGTCGCGGGCTGAGTTCGCCGACGTTTATGCGGCCTCGGTGCTGGGCTCGGGCTCCAACCCGCAGGGTAGTGGTGTGTTGCTGGCTGACGTTTCTCAGTTGTTCAATCAGGGGAACATCAACTACACCAAAAACTCCCTTGATCTGGCTATCAATGGCAATGGGTTCTTTACCGTCAGTAATAACGGGGCGGTCAGTTACACGCGCGCTGGTTATTTTGGTACGGATAAATCCGGCTATATCGTGGATAACTTCGGCTACCGCTTGCAGGGCTATGGGGTTGATGCGAACGGCAACCTGATTAACGGCGTGCAGACTGACTTGCAGGTCCAGACGGATAGTCAAGAGCCGAAACCGACCTCCGCCATTACGCAGAACTTCAACCTGAATTCGACCAGCTTGCGCCCAGCGAATGCGGCGACGTTCAATCCCAACGATCCGCTGTCTTACAACTCGTCGACGTCGGTTAATATCTACGACTCACAGGGCAACTCGCATGTGCTGACCCAGTACTTCGTCAAGAATGCTGCCCCAGCGACGAACCAGTGGACAATGCATGTGCTTATTGATGGCGTGAACCCGGCTACGCCAACTGTCGCAGGCCCGCCCGTTGCTGCAAACGTTTCTCCCTACAGTTATACAGTGAGCTTTGATTCCGCGGGTCAGTTGCAATCTATTGCGGCTATTGGTGGTGCTCCAGCTGTTAGCGACCCGGCAGGTATCTTTAATTTTCCCGCTGCTAGTTGGACGCCAACAGCACCTGATCCGGTCAATACAGGTTTACGTATCGCCAATGGTGCTGCGCCAAATGCAACAGGCTTCACGATGGACGTCAGGGGCTCAACGCAGTTTGCCAGTACCTTTGCGGTTAATAGCATTACTCAGGACGGCTATACCACAGGCCAGCTGGCTGGCTTGGAAATCGACGATACAGGAGTGATTTTTGCCCGCTACACCAATGGTCAGTCCAAGACCCAGGGGCAGGTGGTGTTGGCCAACTTTGCCAATGTTCAGGGTTTGACGCCTCAGGGCAAGACTCAGTGGGTGCAGTCATTTGAATCCGGAGAGCCTGTGGTAGGGACGCCTCGTTCTGGAACACTGGGTGCCTTGCAGTCCGGTGCACTGGAAGATTCCAACGTTGAGCTGTCGGACCAACTCGTCAATCTGATCGTGGCTCAGCGTAACTACCAGGCAAATGCCAAGACCATTGAGACCGAAAGCGCCATTACCCAGACGATCCTCAATATCCGCTGATGAGATTGCCGCCACCGGCAGGTGGCGGCAAAAACGTCTTGCCGCTGCCGGCATGTGCTGGCCGGTGACTTTCTTCTATCTAGAATATTTCCTTTTTAATCAATTGCTTGTGTTCTCATTCTGATGCTGGCACAGGCTTTGCTCATGTCTCTTTAACAGCACGGGGTCAGCCCCATTGCGGAGAGTGACATGGACAAGATGCTTTACCTCGCCATGAGCGGTGCCAGCCAGAACACCCTGGCTCAGCGCGCTCATGCCAACAATCTGGCCAACCTGTCGACCAGTGGGTTCCGTCGTGATTTCGAGCAGGCGCGCTCCATGCCGCTGTTCGGTGACGGCTACCCGGCGCGGGTGTACGCCATGAGTGAGCGGCCGGCCACCGATTTCACTCCGGGTACCCTGCAGGAAACCGGTAATGAACTGGATGTTGCGATCGAGGGGCAGGGCTGGCTGGCTGTGCAGGCGCCTGACGGCAGTGAAGCCTATGTACGCACTGCCAGCATGAAAATTGACGCTCTGGGTATGTTGCGCACCGGCAGTGGTTTGCCGGTGCTCGGCAATGCCGGGCCGATTGCCGTGCCGCCGCAGCAGCAGATCGAGATTGGCCAGGATGGCACCATCAGTATCCGCTCGCTGGGTGAGGCGCCTAACGTGGTGGCGCAGGTTGACCGCATCAAGATGGTCAATCCCGACCCCAAGAGTCTGGTCAAGGGTGAGGACGGCATGATCCGTCTGAAGGAGCCGGCTACCCAGCCGGCCGACGCCAATGTTCGGCTGACCTCGGGCTTTCTGGAAAGCAGCAACGTCAATGCGGTGGCCGAGATGACCTCGATGCTTGCGTTGGCCCGCCAGTTTGAACTGCACGTGAAGATGATGCGCACTGCCGAGGACAATGCCTCGGCGGTGGCACGGGTCATGCAACTTAGCTAATCAGTAGAAGAGGGCGCCATTAACTTGGCGCCCGAGGAGAGCTGCGATGTTACCGGCACTGTGGGTCAGCAAAACGGGTCTGTCCGCCCAGGACATGAACCTGACGACCATTTCCAACAACCTGGCCAACGTTTCCACTACGGGCTTCAAGCGTGATCGCGCCGAGTTCGAGGATCTGCTGTACCAGATCCGGCGTCAGCCAGGTGGCCAGTCGACCCAGGACAGCGAGCTACCGTCCGGGCTGCAGCTGGGTACCGGTGTGCGCATCGTCGGCACCCAGAAGATCTTCACCGAAGGCAGCCTGCAGACCACTGAGCAGCCGCTGGATATGGCGGTCAATGGACGCGGCTTCTTCCAGGTTTTGCTGCCCGATGGCACCACGTCCTATACCCGCGATGGCAGCTTCCATCTGAGTTCTGATGGGCAGATCGTCACTTCACAAGGTTTTGCTCTGGAGCCGGCCATCGTCATTCCGCCGGAGACCCAGACCTTCACCGTGGGTGAAGACGGTACCGTGTCGGTGACTACCTTCGGCAATCCGACGCCGCAGGTGGTGGGCAATATCCAGACTGCCGACTTCATCAATCCAGCCGGCCTACAGGCCATCGGCAACAACCTGTTCCTGGAGACCGGTTCCAGCGGTGCGCCGCAGGTCGGCACTCCGGGACTGACCGGTCTGGGTACGGTGCTGCAGAACACACTGGAGAACTCAAACGTCAGTGTGGTGGAGGAACTGGTCAACATGATCACCACCCAGCGCGCGTATGAAATGAACTCCAAGGTGGTTTCCACCGCCGACCAGATGCTCTCGTTCATCACGCAGAACCTCTGAGTCTGATCCCGTCGCAGTGAGGTAGGGGACATGAAACGGCTGACACTTTGCTCCACGCTCCTCGGCGCCAGCCTGCTGTTGGGCTGTGTGGCGCCGGCGCCAAAGCCGAATGACCCTTACTACGCACCGGTGCTGCCGCGCACGCCGCTGCCCGCTGCGCAGAACAACGGGGCGATCTTTCAGCCCGGCTTCGGCATGGATCTGTACAACGACCGCAAGGCGTTCCGCGTTGGTGACATCATTACCATCACCCTCAACGAGAAGACCCAGGCCAGCAAGAACGCCAACTCGGCAATGGCCAAGGACAGCACGGCGAATATCGGCCTGACCTCGCTGTTCGGTGGTTCGGTTTCCGTGGATAACCCGGATATCGGCCTCAACCCGATCAATGGCAGCAACCTCAGTCTGGGCGCGCAGTACAACGCCACCCGTGAGACCGAAGGCGACAGCAAGGCCGGGCAGAGCAACAGCCTGACCGGTTCGATCACCGTCACCGTTTCCGAGGTGCTGCCCAACGGCATCCTGGCCGTACGAGGCGAGAAATGGCTGACGCTGAATACCGGTGACGAACTGGTGCGTATCTCCGGGATGGTCCGCGCTGACGATATCGCCACCGACAATACCGTGGCTTCGACCCGGGTGGCGGATGCGCGGATCACCTATTCCGGCACTGGTGCCTTTGCCGATGCCAGTCAGCCGGGCTGGCTGGATCGTTTCTTCATGAGCCCGCTGTGGCCGTTCTGATCAGGTGCAGCTCATGAGCAGACAACCCCGTGCCGATCAAGATGGCATTTCCTACAGCCTGGTAGCCGTGCTCTGCCTGCTGTGGCTGCTGCTGGCGCCTCCTGCTCACGCCGAGCGGCTGAAGGATATCGCCAGTATCCAGGGCGTGCGCAGCAATCAACTGATCGGTTATGGCCTGGTGGTTGGTCTGAACGGCACGGGTGACCAGACGACCCAGACGCCGTTCACCCTGCAGACCTTCAACAACATGCTGGCGCAGTTCGGCATCAAGGTGCCGCCGGGTGGCAGCGTGCAGTTGAAGAACGTAGCGGCGGTGTCGATCCATGCCGACCTGCCGCCCTTTGCCAAGCCGGGCCAGCAGATCGATATCACCGTGTCGGCTATCGGTAATGCCAAGAGCCTGCGTGGCGGCAGTCTGCTGATGACGCCAATGAAAGGTATCGACGGCAATATCTATGCGGTGGCCCAGGGCAATCTGGTGGTCGGTGGTTTTGACGCCGAGGGCAGTGATGGTTCGCGCATTACCGTCAACGTACCGACGGCGGGCCGCATTCCTTCCGGGGCAACCGTAGAACGCCCGGTGCCGAGTGGTTTCGAGCAGGGCAATACCCTGACCCTGAACCTCAACCGCCCGGATTTCACCACGGCCAAGAACATCGTCGACAAGCTCAACGAACTGCTCGGACCGGGTGTGGCCACTGCCGTGGACGGCGGTTCGGTGCGGGTCAGTGCGCCGATCGATCCAAACCAGCGGGTCGACTACATGGCCATTCTGGAAAATCTGGAAGTCGATCCGGGCCAGGCTGCAGCCAAGGTCATCATCAATTCGCGTACCGGCACCATCGTCATCGGTCAGAACGTCAAGGTGTCACCAGCGGCGGTCACCCATGGCAGCCTGACCGTGACCATCACCGAAGACCCTATCGTCAGCCAGCCGGAAGCACTATCGGGAGGGCAGACGGCCGTGGTGCCGCGCTCCAAGGTGGATGCCGCGCAGGAGGCCAAGCCGATGTTCAAATTCGGTCCCGGCACCACGCTGGATGAAATTGTGCGGGCGGTCAATCAGGTGGGCGCAGCGCCCTCGGACCTGATGGCCATTCTTGAAGCTTTGAAACAGGCCGGCGCCCTGCAAGCCGACCTGATCGTGATCTGAGGAGGCCAGTATGGATTCTCGTCTGATGGCCGGAATCGGCGGTGGTGTCGACTCCGGCGCCTATACCGATCTCAATCGCCTGAATCAGCTCAAGGTCGGCAAGGACCGCGACAGCGAGGGCAACCTGCGCAAGGTGGCGCAGGAGTTCGAGTCGTTGTTTCTCAATGAAATGATGAAAGCCATGCGTTCGGCCAATCAGGTGTTTGCCGACGGCAACTTCATGAACAGCAAGGACACCCAGTTCTACGAAGGCATGCACGATCAGCAACTGGCGGTGACCCTGGCCAAGAATCAGGGCATGGGCCTGGCCGATGTGCTGGTACGGCAGATGTCGAAGATGAAGCAGGCCGACAGCCGGCCCAATCCGTTTGCTCAGGTGGCAGCCACCCAGAAGGCGGTTTGGCCAGAGAAGGGCAGTAAAGCCGAAACGGTATCCGACAGTTCTCGTGATGACTCCAAGCTGCTCAATCAGCGGCGCCTGTCGCTGCCCGGCAAGCTGACCGATCGCCTGCTGGCCGGTATCGTGCCGTCTGCCGGTGAGGCAACCGCCGGTTTGGCAGCGCAACCGCTAAGTGGCGCCGATTGGGTGCCGGCTCAGGCCTTTGCCGCACCGCAGAGTAAGCCGCTCAACGTCGCAGGCAGCGATGCCATCAGTGGCCGGCGTATTGCCCAGCCGCCGCTGGCGCCGGGTAAGGCCGCTTTTGCCTCGCCCGAAGAGTTCGTCGCCACCATGTTGCCCATGGCTGAAGAGGCAGCGCAAAGCCTCGGCATCGACCCGCGCTATCTGGTGGCTCAGGCCGCGCTGGAAACCGGCTGGGGCAAGTCGATCATCCGCCAGGGCGATGGCACCAGCAGCCACAACCTGTTCGGCATCAAGTCGCTGGGCGGTTGGGAAGGCGAGTCGGCACGGGTGCTGACCACCGAGTACAAGGGTGGCAAAGCCGTTCGTGAGGCCGCGTCCTTCCGTGCCTATGAGTCCTTCGAGCACAGCTTCAAGGACTATGTGAGCTTCCTTAAGGGCAATGAGCGTTATCAAGAGGCGCTGGAAGAGGCCGATAATAACCCCGAGGGCTTCGTGCGAGAGCTGCAGCAGGCCGGTTATGCGACCGACCCGCAGTACGCGCGCAAGATCTCCCAGATCGCCCGGCAGATGCAGGCCTACCAAGCGGTAGCCAGTGCTGATGCCGAGTCCACGCGCGGCTGAGGTGGCACATGGCTGATTTACTGAACATTGGCCTGTCGGGCCTGACGGTCAACAAGACGTCGCTGACGGTCACCGGCCATAACATCACCAACGTCAACACGCCTGGCTATAGCCGTCAGGATACTGTTCAGGCGACACGAATTCCGCAGTTCAGCGGGTCTGGCTACATTGGGTCTGGTGCGCAGACCGTTGAAATTCGCCGGCTGGCGAGCGAGTTTCTGTTCAATCAGTTGCGTAACAGCACCAGTCTGAACAGCGACCTGACAGCCTACCGCGGACAGATCGAGCAGATCGATTCCCTTTTGGCCAACACCCAGACCGGGGTGACTCCGGGCTTGCAGAAGTTCTTTGCG
Source organism: Pseudomonas sp. HAR-UPW-AIA-41 (assembly GCF_002304225.1). GTDB lineage: Bacteria > Pseudomonadota > Gammaproteobacteria > Pseudomonadales > Pseudomonadaceae > Aquipseudomonas. The sequence goes on along the minus strand of NZ_NSLB01000002.1, from coordinate 146,639 downwards.
GCCCTGCAGACCGCGTCGGAGGACCCGGCCAATATTCCAGCCCGGCAATTGTTGTTGTCCGAAGCGGAAGGTTTGGCCAAGCGTTTCAACACGATTTATGACCAGATTGCCAAGCAGAACGAAACGCTCAACACCCAGTTGGGCGATCAGGTAGATCAGGTCAATCGCCTCGCGGCTGCCATCGGGCGCTACAACGATGCGATTGCCATTGCCAAATCCAATGGGTCTGAGCCCAACGATTTGCTGGATGCTCGTGAAGAGACGGTTCGTCAGCTGTCTCAGCTGATAGGTGTACAGGTGGTCGAACAGGATGATGCCACGCTGAACATTTTCGTTGGCAGCGGCCAGCCGCTAGTGGTCGGTAACTCGTCGGCTACCCTGAGCGCTGTTCCGGGCCTGGCCGATCCCAGTCGTTTCGACATCCTCTTCACTTCCGGGGCATCGGTGCAAAACGTTACGCCGTTGTTGTCCGGTGGGGAAATGGGCGGGTTGCTGAAGTTTCGCTCAGACGTGCTGGATAACACCTTCAATTCGCTGGGCCGGCTGGCACTGGCAATCAGCAATGAGGTGAATACCCAGCTGGGGCAGGGGCTTGATCTTCGCGGTCAGGCAGGTGCCGATCTGTTCAAAGACATCAACGATGCTCAGGCAGCATCTCTGCGTGTGATCGTTCCGCCGGGAAACACGGGCGACATTGGCGGTGTGCTGAATATCACGGATACCACGCAACTCACGACCAGTGATTATGAACTGGCCATTGAGGCTGGTCAGTACCAGCTGCGTCGTCTGTCAGACAGTCAGGTACTTCAGACTGGTGCTGTAGGCACCCTGCCGACGACGCTCAATTTCGATGGCGCAAGCCTGGTAGTGTCCGGTACCACTTTCAACAATGGTGACCGACTGACCATTCAGCCGACGCGTCGCGGTGCTACCGAGATTACTCGTGTACTGGATCAGTCGGATCAACTGGCGCTAGCCGGTGCTGCCAAAGCGGTGGCGACCCTGAACAATCGTGGCACCGGGAAAATCGGTCAGCCTGATCTGGCCTCCGGCCCCAGTCCGATTGATCCTGCAGCGCTCTCTGCACAGTTTGGAGCAGGTATTACTCTTTCCTACAACGCTGCGGCTGTGCCGCCGACGCTTACCGGTGCTCTCCCGGCTGGCGTCACGCTGTCCTATATCAGTCCGCTGGCGACTGGCCTTACACCAGGGCAGAGCAACCAGTTACGGCTGCAGATGACCAATGGCAGCGGCACTTATAATTTTGATTTCACACTCAGTGGTGTGCCGCAGCAGGGTGACAGTTTTACCCTGAGCTTTAATGCCAGTGGTGTGTCCAATAACAGCAATGCATTGAAGCTTGTGGCGTTGCAGTCAAAGGCCACCATCGGCGTAACCGTTCCCGGCACCACGGGTGTGAGTTTTACCGATGGTTACGGTGATCTGGTCGAGCGGGTGGGTACCTTAACCAGTCAGGCCCGTATCGACAATGAAGCGAGTGCCATTGTGCTCAAGCAGGCCAAGGACAACCGTGACTCGCTCTCGGGGGTCAGTCTGGACGAAGAGGCCGCCAAGCTGATCCAGTTTCAGCAGTATTATCAAGCATCAGCGCAGATCATTCAGACCGCGCGCAGTCTGTTTGACACCCTGATCAGCACGTTCCGTTAGAGGCCGCCAGCATGAGAATCTCTAGTATCCAGGCATTCAATAACGGTGTTACGGGTATCCAGCGTAATTACAGTAACGTGACCCGTACTCAGGAACAGATCAGTACCGGCAAAAAGATTCTGACCCCGGCCGATGATCCAGTGGCTTCTGCGCGTTTGCTGCAGTTAAGCCAGGAAAAGGCCCAGTACGAGCAGTATTCGTCCAATATCACGGCTGCCAAGAACAGCCTGACGCAGGAAGAGTCCATCCTCAATTCTGTGGGTAATGTCCTGCAGCGCGTTCGTGAAATTGCCGTTCAAGCCGGTGACGCTGCTCAGGACAAGACCGATAAGGCAGCCTTGGCCAAGGAGCTTGCTGAGCGTGAGGATGAGTTGCTGAATCTGCTCAACAGTCGCAATGCTCGTGGTGAATACCTGTTTTCGGGCAATCTGGGCAAAAATGTTCCTTTCATTCTCGATCCTGCGACCGGTGAGTACGCCTATTTGGGCGATGAGGGGCAGCGCGAGATTCAAATTGCGAGCAGCACCTATTTGCCGATCAATGATAATGGCAAGGTGTTGTTTGAAGATGTCACCAATGCCAATCGGGTGACGACCAGCAAGACGCCCAGTGCGAGCACAGCCTCGATTTCGCTCGGACTGGTTGAGGACAAGCTTGCATACGACTCAACGTTCCCGGATGCAACGCTGACGGCTACAGACGGGTTTGGCATACGCTTTACTTCGCCAACTGCTTATGAAGTGTTTGATCTCGCGGCTCCGGCTGTTGTGCTCAGCAGCGGGAGTGTGGACACAGATGCTACTACCAGTGATGTGATCCGTTATGCCGGCGTACGTGTCGCGATCGACGGCATTCCGGCGACAGGTGATAGCTTTGCTGTCAACCGTAACCCGGCAGTCGAGAAGCGCGGCATGCTGAATGTGGTGGCTGATCTGCGGCGCTCACTGGAGCAGGCGCAGGATAGTCCCCAGGGTGGACTGGTGGTCAGGGACAATGTGGCCGTGGCACTGAGCAACCTGGACGCCGTGCTGGGGCAGGTTCTTCAGGGGCGTGGTGAGATCGGCGCGCGCCTCAATGTTCTCGAGTCTACGGAGTCGTTCAACGAGGACGTCAGCCTGATCAACACCGCGGTGCAATCCGATCTTCAGGATTTGGATTACGCTGAAGCGCTCTCTCGTTTGTCATTCGAGAGCGTGATTCTAGAAGCAGCTCAGCAGAGTTACGTGAAGGTAGCGGGATTGAGTTTATTCGACCAGTTGCGCTGATTTTTTCAGTTTCAGTCAACAATGTTTCCATTTTGATTCGGCGGTGACATGACCGAGCAGACTCTGGGCTTTTCTACCAAAGCGGCCTCTCTTTCGCTGCTCCAAGGCCGTTTACAAAGCGCTTATCTGCTTCCGCAAATACTTTTCAGTGTAGCGCAGTGGCGGAGGGATGCTGATGCTTGTCTAGCTCAGGTGCGTCGTATGGGCTGGGGCAATATGGCGGTACGCAGCTGCAGTAACCATGAAGATGGTGAGCAGAGTTCTGCGGCGGGTGCTTTTGATTCTTGCCTAAACATTAGTGCCGAAGCGCTGCCGAATGCTATTGAGCACGTGCTCAAATCAATGGCAGGACCGCGCTCCAGTCCGGATGATCAGATATTCGTTCAGCCAATGATCACCGATGTGCGCATGGCGGGTGTTGGCTTCGGTCTTGATCCTGCGACGTTGGCTCCGTACTTCGTCATCAATTACGACGAAGGCAGTGGGCGTACCGATCTCGTCACATCGGGTTGTTCGAACGAGGTGCGTACTTTCTATGCCCATCACGCTGTTGATGAGTTGCCGCAGAACTTGGCGCCTGTTGTGACGTTGTTGCGTGAGCTGCAGGAATTGTTCGGGCGTCTGGCCATTGATATCGAGTTTGCGGTGGACTCACAGGAGCGGCTCTACTTATTGCAGGTCAGGCCGCTGGTTCTCACCGCTGAACCAGCTGATGCCAAAGCTCACGGCAAGCTGGTGCGCCTGATTCATGATCGCATCGCTCAGGGGATTCGCCCGCAGCCATTTCTGCATGGTGAGCGCACAGTGTTTGGCGTGATGCCTGACTGGAATCCGGCCGAGATCATCGGCGTGAGGCCACGACCGCTGGCGCTGTCCCTATATCGCGAATTGGTCACGGACATGATCTGGGCTTATCAGCGAAATAATTACGGCTATCGCAACTTGCGTAGTTTCCCGCTGATGCTGCATTTCCACGGGCTGCCTTACATCGATGTGCGTGTCAGCTTCAACTCCTTTATTCCCCGCGACATAGATGGCGTCCTGGCTGACAAGCTGGTCAACTACTACATTGAGCGCTTGTTGGCTGCCCCTAACCTGCACGACAAGGTCGAGTTCGAAATTGTCTTCTCCTGCTACACACTAGATCTGCCGCAGCGTCTGAAAACTTTGCAGGATGCTGGTTTCAGCGAGGCGGAATGTCAGCGTCTGGCCGATAGTCTGCGTGAGCTGACCAATCGGATCGTCCATAATGAGACCGGCCTGTGGCGCACTGACCGGCAAAAACTCGATGTGCTGCTGGCAAGGCGTGACGAGATACTCGGTGCCGATACCGATCCGGTCACGCGCATTTACTGGTTGCTGGAAGACTGCCGCCGCTACGGCACGCTGCCGTTTGCTGGGCTGGCACGGGCGGGCTTCATTGCTGTGCAACTGCTACGCTCGCTGGTCACTGTGGGCGTGCTCGACCAGAGCGAATACGATGCTTTTCTTAATGGGCTGTCCACGGTTAGTGGGCAGATGACCCAAGATCTGGCTCAGCTTGATCGCACCACGTTCTTGGCCCGATATGGCCATTTGCGCCCTGGTACCTATGACATCCTGTCGCCGCGCTACGACGAGGCTCCCGATCTCTATTTCGACTGGCATAACTTGGCAATCGAGCCGCGTCCCGATAGTGCCCGTTTTGCTCTGTCGCTGGCTCAGATGCGTGAAATCAGTCGCTTGCTCAGTGAGCACGGACTTTCCCACGATGTTGTGGGACTGTTCGATTTCCTCCAGGCTGGCATCGAGCTGCGTGAGTACGCCAAGTTCGTGTTTACGCGCAATCTGTCCGATGCACTGTCCCTTTTTCGCGAGCTGGGTCGTGACCTTGGCTTCAGCGCGGAGGACATGTCTTACGCCAACATTCAGGTGATCAAGGAGCTGCATGCTGCCAGTGCTGACCCCAAAGAATTGCTCGCCGCCAGCATTGAGGAGGGGCGTCGGCGCTACGGCGAAACTTGTCAGATCGTGCTGCCTCCACTGATCACCCGCGCTGAAGACGCGTTCTGTTTCCATCTGCCGCAGGCCGAACCCAACTTCATTACCCAGCGTCAGGTAACAGGTGCGGTGATGGACTACCATCAGCGCGACCAGTTACAGGGGGCCATCGTTATGATCCCCAGTGCTGATCCGGGTTTCGATTGGATTTTTTCTCATCGAATCGCCGGCTTTGTTACTGCCTATGGCGGCACCAATTCTCATATGGCTATCCGTGCCAACGAACTCGGCCTGCCTGCCGTTATCGGGGCGGGTGAGGTGCTCTACCGCAAGTGGGCTGCGGCGCAGATGCTCAACATCGACTGTGCCAACCGGCGTGTCGAGGTATTGCGGTGAAGCTGGTGCTGGTCAGCCAGCGTGTTGATGTGCTGGTTGACCGAGGCGAGCGCCGCGATGCGCTGGATCAGCGCCTGACTGACTGGTTAGCCAGTCATGGGTTTTTATCAGTACCGGTGCCCAATTGCCCAGAGCGAGTGGAGGCTCTGTGGACGCAATTGCAGCCGGCTGCAGTGGTACTAAGTGGTGGTAATGATCTGGCGAAGTATGGTGGTGATGCCCCGGAGCGTGATGCTGTCGAACGTGCATTGCTAGCGCGAGCTATTGCTGAGCGGGTGCCACTGTTTGCTTTGTGCCGAGGAGCGCAATTGCTGCTCGATGCCTTCGGCAACCGCCTCGAACGGGTAGCCGGGCATGTCGGGGCACGCCACCGCTTGGTGGTCGAGGGAGGTGAAGTGGAGGTCAACAGTTACCATCAATGGGGTTGTCGCTCGCTGGACGCGCCACTGGAGGTTTTGGCCCGTAGTGAAGATGGTGTGATTGAGGCCTTCTTCCACCCGCAACTGCCACTGCTTGGGGTTATGTGGCACCCCGAACGGGAGGACCCCTTCGCTGAGCTGGATGGCCTGCTTCTGAATCGCTGTCTGAACAAGGGATGAGCTTTAGATGACTCGTGCCATCATCCTCGCTGCTGGGCGCGGCAGCCGAATGGGTAATCTGACCGCAGAGCAGCCCAAGTGCTTTGCCCGGTTGCATGGTCGCCGTCTGCTGGATTGGCAGCTAGACGCGCTGCGCGGTGCCGGTATCGAACGTTTGGGCCTGGTGCGCGGCTATCGTGGCGAGTGCTTTGACGAGCCGCTGACCTACTTCGAGAACCCGCGCTGGCAACACAGCAACATGGTTCGCACGCTGCTGGCCGCCGATACCTGGCTGGCCACGGAGACCTGTATCGTCAGCTACAGCGATATCTTCTATAGCGCCGCTACCGTGGCTGCGTTAAACCGTGTTGAGGCGGATCTGGCGATTGCTTACGACCCGCACTGGCATGTGCTGTGGTCGCAACGTTTCACGGAGCCTCTGGCTGACGCCGAGAGTTTCCGTCTGGATGCCGCCGGCAATCTTGCGACCATCGGTGAGCGTTGCCAACGTGTTGACGAAATCGAGGGGCAGTACATGGGGCTGCTCAAGTTCACCCCGGCTGGCTGGGTGCAGGTGCGCCAGTTGTTGCAACGGCTCGGTGACGAGGAGGTTGATCGCCTGGACATGACCAGCCTGCTGCGGCTGCTGTTGCAGGCTGGTATGCCGATCGCGGTGTCGCCGGTGCAGGGATCTTGGGGGGAAGTGGATGCTGCCGATGACCTGGCGCTCTATCATCAACTTTTCACACCAGAAGCGCTGCGGGGCTGAACAGCCGTGAGTTCATTCTGCCTCGCCGGGCAGGCTGAGCAGTGCTAGGTGCTTAAGCACCGGGTGAATGACGTAGTAGGTGTTGCCCTGTCCGGCGTCCTGATGCTGCGCCAGGTCCAGCCTGCCGCAGGCTTGATAGCGGCGCAGCACCTCCAGCATCAGGTCGGCGCGGATAGCCGTGTCGTAGCGACGGTCAATGTCGGTGCCAAGTGGCGGTGCCGGGTAGCGCTTGCGTGCGAGCACCGGTCCTGTGTCGATGCATTTATCAAGCAGTATAGCGCTGGCAGCGCAGGCACCTTCCTCCAGCAGGCTGTAGTAGACAGTGGTACTGCCCCTGTAATCCGGTAACCAGCCACTGTGTACGTGCAACAGCGGGATGCCCAGTTCGATCAGCGGCTTCTTGACGATCTGCCCGCCATAGCCGGAGAAGATCACCAGGCGCGGCGCTCGTTGACACACGGCTTCGATGACCTGCGGATCGTTGATGTCGCGTGTCTCTATGCGGGTGACGGGCACCGCGCAGTCTGCCAGGGTACGGTCGAGGGAAACTCCCAGGTCCGGCAGTAGAACGCCCATTAGTTCGCATGCAGGTTCGCTTGGTACGCTCGGGGGGAGGGAGGGGGCACCCAGCAGAAGGGCGTATGACGGCATCAGCCCGTGAGTGGCTAGAGTCTGCACATAGGCTTGGCTGCGCGCGCTGTGCGCCGCAATCAGCAGGACGTCATCGAGGTAGATCACGGGGCGATCTCCACCTTGACCTGTTCGGCAACGCGTGCAACCCAGCTGTGCTCTGCTTCGATCAGCCAGGCAAGCTGAGCACCCTGGGTTGGGCTCAGGCGTGTTCTGATCGAGATCAGACTGTCAACGACCTTGAGCAGGCCATTGAGAAAGGGCAGGGCGCCGTGTTGGTCAGCCTGATGCAGGCACAGTGCAGCGAATTGCAGATAGAGGTTCAGATCGTCATAGCCGCTGTCAGCGATTGCCTTGAACTCGTTGTCGTAGCGACGGTGCAGGCGCTTGCTGACTTCAAAACGCTGCAGCAGGCGCTCGGCCAGGCGCCGTTTGTCGGGGGCATTCGCGGCCGCATTCAGCAGGTCGGCCAGAAGCGTGGCCGTATCCTCAGCGTTTTGTTCACGTTCGGTGGTCACGGGTAACTGCAATGCCCGTGCGGACGGTAACTGCGCCAGTGCTTCCTCACGGCTGGCGCGCCAGGCAGTGAAGAAGGCCATGCCGTGGTACTGGCTATAGAAGTATGTGTTTCGCTCTTCGAGCCGGTTGCCCTGGCTGTAGGGGTAGTCGACGCTGCTCATGTCATCGTTCCCAGTGCGCATCGGAGAATGTCACATGCTAGCTCGCGGATGTCGCTAGTCTGGCTGGTGTCGACTTCCATATCAGCCGTTTCGGGAGGAGGGAAGGGTATGTCCACTCCCACCATGTTGCTCATTTCGCCTGCCAGAGCCTTGCGATAGAGACCTTTGGTATCACGGTCGATCAGCGTCTGCATGGGTGGGTTGAGATAAACCTCATAGTAGTGTCGAAAACGGCTGCGGTTGAGCGTACGCAGATCCGGGAAGATTGAGAGGATGCTGCACACCACATTGATCTCTTGCGTATCGAGCCAAGCGCACAGTTCGAAGATGCGCTCCGCATTGATTCGGCGACCAGCCAGGCTGTAGTCCGCGGACTGAGTATCTTGGCGGAAGATACGCCGAACCTCGTCGCCATCGACCAGCAGGGTATTAGGCGCCTGCAGCTTCCATTGACGAGTAATTTCGCGTCCAAGCGTGGTCTTTCCAGAGCCGGAGAGGCCAATCAACCAGATGACCATTAGCCTCTCCAGGTCAGCGAGCGGGCGCTGTTGGCTATCGCCAAGGCAGCAACCTGACCTGCATAGCCGTAGAAAGGTGCAAAGTAATACTGGCTTAGGGTCTTGCGGATTGGTCGTTGGGCCTCCCACAGTTGAGTGTTATCCAGCAACTCCTCAAGATGGTCGCTTTGCTGTGCACTTATATGTGGTAAGTACTTGCGTAGCCAGATGTCCGAGGAGTCTTTGCCAGTCAGGGGGTCAGCCTCTGCATTCGGCAGATCAAGCAACAGCACGTTGCGATCAGTGTAGATACCGCCGAAGGCAGAACCGCCGTAATCGCATAGCAGGAAGTCGGCAAGCTGGAACAGTTCGACGTTGTCGATATGCTCGCGAATCACGCAGGCGAAACGCTCTAGTGCGTGCATACGTGCTACTTCATCGGTGATGGTGATCGGATGAGGTTTGACGATCACGTTGTAGCGTGTCTGCAGGCGTGCTATAGCAGTGGCGAACAAGTCGATCGAACTGAGCGTGCTCCAAGTCGGTAGCCATACAACTGTCTGGCGGCTGGGGTCGAGTTTTAACTCGGTGAGGCGCATGGCGCGATCTAGCGGCTGGTTAAAGAAGCGGTCGAAACGTGGATAACCCATCTGAATTTTCAGCGTATCGCGGCAGAACTCCAAGTTTTCGGCCTGGTAGGGGCCGAAGCAGAGAATGCTGTCGTACACTTGGTTCCAAGATTGGAAATTCCAGCCGGCTTTGCCATTGGCGTACATGAAACGCAGATTGTATCGGCCAATAGACTTGAGGTAATTCTGCGGAAAGCTGGACACCAGAGTGGTGTAGTACTCCTTGCGGCTTAGCATTTCGGCAGCGTCCCGCCACGGTAGTCGATATTTCTGACAACCGGCGATCACGGCGTCGATGTCATGCTGTGTCGTGCCTGTTACGGCAATCTCTACGCTACCTGCCGGCAGATGCTGCCAGACCGCATGGTAGTGATTGAACATCTCAGGGTTGTGAATCAGGAAACCGAAGCGTTCGAGTTCGCTAGCCATGCCGTCAAGTCCTGGCGATTACCGATGCGTCATGTTACTGGAAATTAACCGGTGGTTGAGATGCTTCTTCCGTGACGCTTTAGACTGGGCTTGCTACGCTCGGAACTTCTCTTAAAGGCAGTCCATACATGGCATCAATCCATCCGTCTGCGGACGTCAAAAGCCTAACGATCGGTGAGGGCACTACGGTCTGGCAGTTCGTGGTAATCCTCGCTCAGGCGCGTATCGGCCGCGACTGCAATATCAACGCCCACTGTTTCATTGAGAACGACGTAGTGCTTGGCGATCGGGTGACGGTGAAGTGCGGCGTGTACTTGTGGGATGGTTTGCGTGTTGCGGACGATGTCTTCATTGGCCCTAACGCTACCTTCACCAATGATCGACTGCCGCGCTCCAAGCAATATCCCGAAAGCTTCCCTATAACCGTGATTGAAAGCGGCGCTTCCATAGGCGCCGCGGCAGTCATCCTGCCAGGCCTGACCATAGGTGCTGGTGCCATGATCGGTGCTGGTGCGGTGGTTACCCACGATGTGCCTGCACGCGCGCTGGTGGTTGGCAATCCTGCACGTATCGTGCGTTATCTGGATGAGTGACATGTTTCCTTTTCTTGATCTGGCTGGAATCAACCTGCGCGATGAAGCAGCATTGACCGAGGCGTTTCAGCGGGTATTGCGTTCTGGCTGGTATGTGCTCGGCTCCGAGTTGGCCGCTTTCGAGACCGAATACGCGGCTGCGTGTGGGGTGAGACACGCCATCGGTGTGGGCAACGGCTTGGATGCGCTGACTCTGATCTTGCGGGGCTACCGGCAACTGGGTCGTTTGACCGAGGGAGATGAGGTGATCCTGCCCGACAACAGTTTTGTTGCTACCGCGCTGGCTGTCAGTGAGGCAGGGCTTACGCCAGTCTTGGTGGAACCCGACGCTGACACGTTCAACATCAATCCTACCTCTGTACAGGCAGCCATTAGTCCGCGCACTCGGGCGATTATCGCCGTGCATCTGTATGGACGGCTCGCTGATATGCAGCGTCTTCGAGTAATTGCTGACCAGCATCGCCTATTGCTGATTGAGGATGCGGCTCAGGCTCATGGCGCAGTGGATGCCCAGGGGGTGGCGGCAGGTGCTCTTGGCGATGCGGCGGGTTTTAGCTTCTTCCCGGTGAAGAACCTTGGTGCGCTCGGTGATGCTGGCGCCTTGACCACAAATGACGAAGCGTTGGCCGAGCAGGTTCGCAAGCTTCGCAACTATGGTTCCAGTCGTAAATATGTACATGAGCTCCAGGGCGTCAACTCGCGCCTAGATGAACTACAGGCTGCGTTCTTGCGGGTGAAACTTCTACGTATGGCTGGTGATGCACAGGCGCGCCGCGATCTGGCAGAACGCTATCTGACCGGAGTCAGCAATCCTTACCTTTACCTGCCTCAGGTGCCCCAGGTGGCCGGTAGCCATGTTTGGCATCAGTTCGTTCTGCGTTGCGAGCATCGAGAGGCGTTGCAAGCCCATCTCGAGCACAGTGGCGTGCCGAGCCTGATTCATTATCCGATCCCAATTCATCGGCAGGCTGCCTACCAAGAGTTTGCTGGGCAGGATCTGCCGATCTCGCAACGCCTGGCGAGCGAGGTGCTCAGCTTACCGCTATATCCGGGAATAGCGGATGAGTGGGTCGAGCAAACTATTAAGGCCTGTAACGCTTTCAGGCCTTGATGAGCAAGTGGTTCGAGTTTTGCTTTGCAGCCATAACATTCTGTTGATCATGTTTTTTTGACGCAGGAAAGGGTATGTGGCTCGGTTACCTGGAGGGTGATCGAGAGGCAGGTAGGAATGGGTTCCACCAGCGTATTGGGAGCGCTCTATGTCTCTTCAGCACTGCAAGATCATTGACCTGCCGATCATCGAGGATCGGCGTGGCAACCTCACTTTCATTGAAGGAGGGAAGCATATTCCCTTCGATATCCAGCGCGTGTACTACCTCTACGACGTACCCGGCGGCTCTCATCGTGGTGGCCATGCACACAAGGGATTGCATCAGTTACTGATCGCCATGTCGGGCAGTTTCGATATCTTGCTGGACGACGGTCGAACCAAGTTCAAATATCATCTCAATCGCTCCTATTACGGTCTTTATATTCCGCCAATGATCTGGCGTGAGATCGATAACTTCTCCAGTGGCTCTGTGTGCATGGTGCTTGCGTCCGAGCACTACTGCGAAGACGACTACTACCGCGACTACGACCAGTTCTGTCTAGCGGCCAACAAAAAGTAAATCGGTGCCGCGGCATCGGGTCGCGATGAGCCTGTTGGCTGTCTTTCTTTTTCGATCGGAGTTTTCTGCATGCACAGAGGAAGTCATATGCCGCCTCCAGTAGTTCGTGCCAAAGTTGTCCCTGTGCGTAGCGCTAAAGGCTGTATAGAGTTGATTGAGTTGGCTGCTGCAGAGAGTTGGTTACCACCAATGCTGGAAATGGTGGATTTCTCTTTGCCGCAGAGCGTGCGTGGAGCTGCTCAGGTTACGCTGGCTCAGTACCGCGGGCGTTTCGAGAATGTGCGTCTGGTTGCTGGTATGGCGGGTATTGGTGATATTGAAAATGGTGAATACATCTGCGATAGCATCCACGATAATCTCGGAAGGTCGAATAACGCTTGGTATGAAAAGTACGGGCTTGAGTTCGATGATGCTGGTAGTTGCATGTTCTACTGCGGAAAAACCGAGCCTGTTCGGGTTGCCAATGCAATCAGTTTCTTCGGATGGGCGAACTACAACTATGCGCATTGGTTGAGTGAGAAACTCCCTCGATTCTATTGGATTAAGCAGGCTGATCTGCCACCGGATACGGTACTGCTGATCGAGGCGGGTCTGCCAGCCTCGATCATGGATACATTGGCCTTGTTCTGGCCTAGAGATCGTATGCTCTGTGTGCAGCCAGGAAGTGGCTGCCAAGTGGAAACATTGCATTACTTCTCAGACGCAGCTGATATCTGGGAGCCTCGCGTCGGTTATATCTATCGTGGCGATGAATATCACTTGTATCCACCGGCTATCGCGTGGATGGCAAGTCAGGTCAAGGCTCTTTGCTCTGCAGTCGAAGGCAAGAACAGGGTTTATCTGATCCGTGCGCCAGGTGGTAACGGCCGCACAATTGTTAATCAGCAGGAGCTTATTCGCGAGCTCAGTCGCGATGGCTTCCAGGCCTTTCAGCCTGAAACACACGATTTCGCCTCACAGGTACGCGCGCTTGCAGGCTGCGAACTGGCGATACTGGGCTCTGGGGCAGCCGCTGCCAATCTATTGTGGATGCCCCGGGGCAGTACGCTGGTGATGCTGATTCAGGACAACCCGCAGATGTGGTACTGGTTCTTCCACGCGCTCGCAGCTGCTGTAGGCGTTCGCTTGGTCTATCACCCGGTCAAGGGTTTGCCTGGTACCCATAGCGTTGTTTTCCACTGGAGCGTGGAAGTTCCCATTGATTCATTGCGCCAATGGTTGACTCAGAACCTGCGGTCCGCCGACCAACAGCATCCAGCGCAACCGCTGGATGTTGCCACTCTGCAGAGCGAGCTCGCAGGGCGTCGCCGTAGAGCAATGCCCGAGATGCTGCCTGCCGAGTCTCATGAAGGTCTGGTCGACGTTACCGTGGCGGTCATGTCCTACAACAATGCTGCATTTCTGGCTCAGACCATCGATTCGATTCTGGCTCAAGAGGGGGTGCAGCTAGAGGTAGTGGTTTATGACGACTCCTCGACAGACAACAGCATTGAGGTGCTAAAAAGCTATTCCAACGAGCCGCGCCTGCACTTTGAAGTCAATGCCCATAACCTAGGTATGGCGGGTAATTACAACAAGTGCGTGGCGGCCGGGCGCGGACGCTACGTGGTGGTACTCGGTTCGGATGATCTTCTTTATCCAGGCCATCTGTCCTCGCTGGTTGAGGCTATGGATGCCAACCCGCACGTCGCTTTGGGTTACACCCAGTGCTACTGGATTGATGAGCATGGCGTACGTCAACATTATGCTGATCATCCTGGGCATCCGCCCTCTTCGTATGTGGGCGGGAGGGACGAAGTAATCGACCTGCTCAGCTTCGACAACTACATTACTCCTTCAGCTGCAATGTTGCGCCGCAGCGCTCTGCACCTTGTCGCATTACCGGAAGGTGGTATTCACCGTCACGATATGCTTGCCGGCGATTGGGAATTGTGGATTCGCCTGGCGCGCGTGGCTCCCGATTTTGTCTTCCTACGCCAGCCCAGCGTTGGCTATCGGGTGCATGGCGGGCAGATATCCAAGAGTTTCTATAGTAGTGACCGGCCGCTGCGCGAGCACACCGAGATTCTTGAAATGTGCCTGGATGACGCGCCGACCCGTGCACGCATGCAGGGCGCAGCACAGCCTATCTGGCAACTCTATCGTCAACGCTTCGATGCCTACCCGGCAGAGGTTAGGGCGCCATTGCAGGCACGCATTGATGCTATCCGCCGAGCATTGCTGGAGCAGAGTAATCATGGCTCGATCGTAAGCTGTCTTTTCTCCGTCATCCTCACCACCTACAACCGCCCCGATCTGCTTAAAGACGCACTGGCCAGTGTTGGCAGTCAAACCCTGCGCGATTTCGAAGTCATCCTGATCAATGACAATGGTGAGCCTGTCGAGCGCTTGCTGGCTGCCTACGATTTCCCAATCACTTATATCCGTCAGGGCCGCAATCAAGGGCTTTCAGCTGCACGCAACGCAGGGCTTGCTCTGGCTCGTGGGCGCTATGTGGTCTATCTCGACGACGACGATATTTACCTGCCCAATCACCTGGCGGTACTGGCTGAGGCTTTTGAGCAACATCCAGGGTGCGTCGTCTACACCGGTGTGGAGTACGTCAACGAGAAGCTGGAGGATGGGCAACGCATTGAGCTCGGGCGTGGCCAGCCTTTCAGGCACAAGGTATTCGATCGAGATCGCCTGTTCGTGCAGAACTACATACCGGTCAATACCTGGGCTCATCCACGGGAAATGTTGGCTGCCGTCGGAGAGTTCGATACGGGACTGGCCGCGTTTGAAGACTGGGATATGTTATTGCGTTTAGCCACGCGCTATTCGTTTGTGCATATCCCGACAGTGACCAGTGAGGTTCACACTCGGGTACCTGGCGCTGGTGGCGATCACATGCTGGGGCGTGAGCGTAAGAACTTTCCTGCGTTATACCGCGAGCTTTATGCGCGCTATGCCGGGTCGGCTAGTGAAGGGTTGCAGCGTGGCCGCGAAAAAATGCTCCAGAGTCTCGGATTGCGACCTAAGAGTGACGTGGAGGAGTGGCTGAGCAGGCGCTTACCAACTGCCGCAGAGAAGCGATTGATCGCTGATTATCTGGATAATCGTCAAGGCGGCCCCTCGATTGGTGTGGTGGTGCTCGATCCGGAAGGCCGGTCTGAGTCGCTCAGGGCTACGCTCGATAGTCTAATCGGGGAACGTTGCCTATACCCCAGATTGCATGTGTGGGTAATCACCAAAGAGACGGTTTCGACTACTTCGGCGGCCGAAAACCTGCATTTCCGGACGGTTAGTGATCAGCCGCTGGTGACACAGATCAATCATGTGATTGAGGCAAGTGATTGTCAGTGGTTCATGCTGCTGCGTGCCGGTGACGAGCTGACCCAGAGTGGGCTGCTGGTTGCGGCGCTTGAGCTGGATCGCAATCCGGAGTGTCGAGCCGTTTATGGCGATCAACTGCAGCGGTTGCCCGACGGCAGTCTGGGTGGCGTCTTCCTCCCAGGTTTCAACCTTGATCTGCTACTCAGTTTCCCTCTTGTGATGGCGCGTCATTGGCTCTATCGCCGGGATCTGTTCCTTGCTGTTGGCGGCTTCGACAGTGAGTACCCAGAAGCTTTCGAGTTTGAGTTGCTGACCCGATTAATTGAGCAGGAAGGTTTGTCTGGGCTCGGTCATATTGACGAACCACTGTTGATTACCGAAGCGCCTGGTTTGTGCGATAACCCTGACGAGCGTCGGGTAATCGAACGTCATCTGCACAATAGAGGCTATCAGGCTCAAGTCGTACCCGGTTTAGCCGCGCGTTATCGGATCAAATATGGTCATGCCATGAGGCCGTTGGTATCGATCATTATCTCTACGGATGTGCCGTTGGCTGCACTGCAGCGTTGCAGCGAGAGCCTGCTGGAAAAAACAAGCTACGCCCATTATGAGCTGCTTCTGGTTGATACTGGCACGCGTTCTGACGTTAGTGCCTGGTTGCGTGATGTCGCCGCTTTGAATGATGAAAAGGTTCGTGTGTTGCTGTCTGGCACAGGGCTACCTCAAAACTTGGCAGCTCAGCAGGCGCGCGGTGATTACTTGTTGTTCCTCTCTGGCGAGTCGGCCATCGTCAATCCGGACTGGCTGGATGAGCTGCTTAACCATGCTCTACGTCCCGAGGTTGGGGTGGTAGGAGCAAAGCTGCTTACTGCGAGTGGTCGTATTGCTCAGGCTGGCCTGCTGTTAGGCGTCGATGGTGTTGCGACGCCTGCATTTGCTGGTGAGCTGATGGAGGCAGCCGGTTACTTTAATCGACTTCAAGTGGATCAGAATTACAGCGCGGTTTCTGCTGCCTGTTTGATGATTAGAACAGCTATTTTTGCTGAGGCCGGAGGGTTCGATGAGAAGACCTCCAGCTTCAGTGATGTAGATCTGTGTTTGAAAGTTGGTCAGCAAGGCTATTTAGTCGTCTGGACGCCACATGCGGTAGTGATGCATGAGAGCGGTATCAGTCAGAAGGAACTGGAGTCAGGCGATCAGGAAGCCAAGCGCAAAACGTGCTTGGCCGAGCGCGATACTGTTTATGAAAAGTGGTTGCCCCAGCTGGCGCATGATCCGGCTTATAACGGAAATCTTGCGCTGAATGGCGGCGGTTTTTTATTGGAGCTTAACGTTGGTTTGACATGGCGGCCGTTATCTTGGCGGCCGTTGCCCGTGGTGCTGGCACATAACGCTGACCCGTGGGGGTGTGGCAACTATCGAATCATAAAACCGTTTGAAGCATTACGTGTAGAAGGTCTGGTCGACGGCACGCTTTCCGAGCGCTTGCTGAATCAGCCTGAATTGGCGCGCTTCTCTCCGGATGTGATTGTTTTCCAGCGCCAGACGAACCCTACTGCGCTTGAACTTATGGCGGGTGCTAAGCGTTTTTCGCCTGCATTCAAAATATACGAACTGGATGATTACCTGCCGAACACGCCGATGAAAAGTGTTCATCGTGCCAGCATGTCCAAGGACTTGGTAAGACTGCTTCGGCAGGGGTTGAGCGTTGTTGATCGGTTTGTCGTATCAACCCATGCATTGGCAGATCAGTTCAAGGGTTACCACTCCCGCATTCATGTGGTTGAAAACCGGCTGCCGCTGGATTGGTGGGGGAATTTAGTCCTCAGCGTCAATGATGGCGCGCGGCCTCGGGTAGGTTGGGCAGGTGGCGTTGGGCATCAGGGGGATCTTGAAATGATCGCCGACGTTGTTCGGGATCTGGCCAGTGAGGTTGATTGGGTTTTCTTTGGGATGTGCCCAGACAAACTGAGGCCGTATGTTGCTGAGTTCCATCCTGGTGTTGAAATCAGTAGTTACCCGCAGTTCTTGGCTAACTTGCGCTTGGACCTCGCCATAGCACCTCTAGAGGACAATGTATTCAACGCCTGCAAGAGCAACCTCCGCTTGTTGGAGTACGGTATTTGCGGATTCCCCGTAATTGCCAGCGATATTGTCAGTTATCGTGGTTCATTGCCTGTCACGCTGGTAAAGAATCGATATCGCGACTGGGTTGAGGCTATACGCGGCGCATTGGCTGAGCGTAATGCATTGCGTGTTGAGGGGCAGCGCTTGCAGACTGCGGTTAAACGAGAGTGGATGTTGTCAGGTGACAATCTGAAACTCTGGCAAAGGGCCTGGCTGCCTGACTAAAGGGCTAGATTTCAGTAAGTGTGTTAGTTGCTTCCGTCGCGTATTTGCAATGCCCGCGCTTGTCGTGGGCATTGTGCTTTCTAGGCGAGTCAATCAATGACTGTGATTGCCATAAGCGGCAACGGCTGGGTTGTCCGGCGTTGCAATGACCGGCAAAGGATTGCCGCTGTGACGCGTTTATTCTCTCAAGGTATTGAAAAATAAGAGTTAAATGGATTTGGCATGATCTTGGCTTGAGTGTGGTTGTCAGCACGTATGTGCTCGCTGATCTTCCAAGGTTTAGGCGCGGTGCCTGCCGGGGAGTACCAAGCACACATCTCTGGAGGAAGAGATCATGGCCCTCACGGTCAATACCAATGTTGCGTCACTGAATACTCAGCGTAACCTGAACGTATCGTCGAAAGCGCTTGATACTTCGCTTCAGCGACTTTCAACAGGTCTAAGAATCAATAGCGCCAAGGATGATGCTGCTGGTCTGCAAATCTCCAATCGCCTGACCAGCCAGGTAAACGGTTTGAATGTGGCTGCACGCAATGCCAATGATGGCATTTCTCTGGCTCAGACAGCCGAGGGTGCGCTGCAGCAGACGACCAATGTGCTCCAGCGTATGCGTGACTTGGCATTGCAATCCGCTAACGGTAGTAACGGTGCTTCTGAGCGGCAAGCACTCAATGAAGAAGTCGCACAGCTTCAACGCGAACTTGAGCGTATCAGTAATACCACTACATTTGGTGGGAAGAAGCTATTGGATGGCAGTTTTGGCACTGCGGCATTTCAGGTTGGAGCGGCGGCGAATGAAACTATCAGTGTCTCGTTGCGAGATGCTGGACCTGACCAACTGAAAGGTGATTATTTCACTCAGTCTGGTGCCGCTATTGGAGGCACCGCAAGCGGTGCTGGAACCGTTTCGTTCGTCATTAATACCAATCCGGCCGGCACTACCGTGCCAGTCACTGTCTCCTTCGAGGTGGCATCTGGAACAACTGCTGCTCAGGCCCAGGAGTTGGCGATCAAGGCGATCAACGATAGTAATAATGGCATCTTTGCTTATCAGACGGCGGGTGGTGGAATTGAGGTGCTGTCTCAGTACAATGATGCGGCAACTCCGGCAAACAACTTGGGCACGCCTGCTATAGACTTCACGAACACACTGGGACTGACCTTTACAGATATTGCTGCGGCAACAGTTCCTGTCAATAGTGATGTTGGACAAGTAGATATTCTGAGCGCGCCGAATGCACAGAAAGCTGTACTTGTCATTGATCAGGCGCTTGTGGTGATTGATCAGCAGCGTGCTGAGCTGGGAGCGGTGCAGAATCGCTTTGAGAACACCATCGCGAACCTGCAGAACATTTCCGAGAATGCATCAGCAGCTCGTAGTCGCATCCGAGATACCGACTTTGCGGCAGAGACCTCTGAACTGACCAAGAATCAGATCCTGCAGCAAGCTGGTACTTCTATCTTGGCCCAGGCGAACCAGTTGCCGCAGGCTGTGCTGGGGTTGTTGCAGTCCTGATACGCTAAGACGCTCGCGCCCCCTAGCCGCTCGGTATAGGGGGCGTAGTCCTAACGCAATGATTTGTAAGGAGATTAAAAAGTAATCAGTTTTTTTTGTGTGGCCGCCTAAAGTTGCTTGGTGAAAGGCCGATAGCTTGATCGAATGCGAACATTTGCGGGCGCCTGAGCCAGAGCCCACTGCTCGCATGCTCAGGCAAGTTATTCGGT
This sequence comes from Pseudomonas sp. HAR-UPW-AIA-41, assembly GCF_002304225.1. GTDB lineage: Bacteria > Pseudomonadota > Gammaproteobacteria > Pseudomonadales > Pseudomonadaceae > Aquipseudomonas. The sequence goes on along the minus strand of NZ_NSLB01000002.1, from coordinate 127,463 downwards.
CCACTGGAGGCAATCATCATGGCCCTTACCGTCAACACAAACGTAGCATCGCTGAATACTCAGCGTAACCTCGGTGTCTCTTCTAAAGCGCTGGATACTTCCTTGCAGCGCCTGTCTACCGGTTTCCGCATCAACAGTGCAAAGGATGACGCTGCCGGTCTGCAAATTTCCAACCGTCTGACCAGTCAGGTTAATGGTCTCAATATTGCGACTCGTAACGCCAACGACGGTATCTCGCTTTCGCAGACCGCAGAGGGTGCACTGCAACAGTCGACCAACATCCTCCAACGCATGCGCGATCTATCTCTGCAGTCGGCTAACGGGAGCAACAGTGATTCTGAGCGTAAGGCTCTGAACTCCGAAGTTGAGCAGCTGCAGAAAGAGTTGAATCGTATCAGTAGTACTACCACCTTCGGTGGTCGCAAGCTGCTGGATGGCAGCTTCGGTACTGAGGCCTTCCAGGTCGGGTCGGCCGCTGGTGAAACGATCAGCGTCAGTCTGAATAATGCCAGCTCTGCTGAGCTGAAAGGTGACTATTTCACACAATCTGGTGCTGCAGTGGCAGGTCCTGCGACTGCTTCTGGCACAGTAACCGTTGGTTTCTCGATCAATGGGACTGCCAAGACAGCGACCTTTGATATCGCTTCGGGTGCTACTGCAACAGAGATTCAGGAGCTGGCAATCAAGTCGATCAACGATACCAACGAAGGGTTGTTCGCCTATAAGAGCGGTACAAGTATTGCCGTCCTCTCTGGGTTGGATAAAGAGGGAGATGGTAATGCGCTGTCTGCCAATATCACCTTCACAGGTGAACCGTCTGGTGTGACTTTGGGCGACATTACGGCGACGACGTTTGCTAACAGAACCAAGAGTGATGTCGGCAAAATTGACATCTCTACAGCGGATGGCGCGCAGAAAGGTGTGCTAGTGATTGATCAGGCACTGAAGGAAATTGATGCTCAGCGCGCGGATCTGGGTGCGGTGCAGAACCGCTTCGAGAACACCATCAGCAACTTGCAGAATATTTCCGAGAATGCTTCGGCCGCTCGTAGCCGGATTCGGGACACCGATTTCGCAGCGGAAACCTCAGAGCTGACCAAGAACCAGATCCTGCAGCAGGCTGGTACTGCAATCTTGGCCCAGGCGAACCAGTTGCCGCAGGCGGTACTCAGTCTCCTGCAGTAATGTCTGGTTGATCGGCTAGACTGCGGGGAGGAGTGCCAGTAACTTCTCCCCGCTTTGCCATGCGAGGTAACTCACTATGGACGTTGGTTCTCTTAAATCGCCTGCGCCATTGATTACGGCGAACAGTAGGGCGCCTGTTGCGACTGCTCAGCAGCAAGTGTCGCTGAGCGGCACTGATCTTTCTCGAGAAGAGCGGCCGGTTGAGGAAGCTGGCTCCACCAAGGGGGCACAGGGTGAGCAGCAAGCTGCTTCTGCCGAGGAAGTGGCTGGAGCCGTTTCAGTCATCCGCGAGTTTGTACAGTCGGTGAAGCGTAACTTGGATTTTCGCTTGGATGATTCATCCGGAAGGGTGGTTGTCAGTGTCACTGATAGTGAGTCGGGCGATGTGGTGCGTCAGATTCCTTCTGAGGACGCCTTGAAGTTGGCAGAGAGTCTTGAAGAAGTGCGCAGTTTGCTGTTCCGGGCGGAGGCCTGAGCCAGGTGTGCTTTTTCCGGCACGGAAATTGATAGCTGATAGTCAGTTCTTATCAGCGTCAACCTATTGGCGAGGTGTGTGATGGCAGGTATCTCAGGCATAGGCTCAGGAATCGATATCGACAAGATTGTCGGTGCTCTCGTGAGTGCTGAACGGGCTCCGAAGGATGCTCAATTGGCTCGCCTGGAGAAGGCTACAACCACCAAGTTCTCCGCTTTGGGTCAGTTCAGGGGGGCGCTTGGGGAGCTACAGACAGCCATCGGCTCGCTCAAGGATCCAACTCTGTTTCAGAAGATCAGTGCAACGGTTGCTGACACCTCCCGCCTGACTGCTACTGCTACCCAAGGTGCTGCGGCGGGAACATACGCCATACAGGTCAAAGCTCTGGCAACCAGCAGTAAGGTTGCCACGGCTTCTGTGAGTTCGGCGTCGAGTGCCACTTTCAATGCAGGGCAATTGACGGTTTCTCTCGGAGGTGTTGCCCAGGGTGTCGTCGATATTGCTCAAGGTGCCAAGCTGCAAGACGTCGCAACTGCTATCAATGCGAAAGTCGCTGGCAAGGGTATCTCAGCATCGGTTGTAACCGATCCTGCTAACGGTTCAGGTCGACTGGTATTGAGCTCGACCAAGACAGGTGCAGGGCAGGGGCTGACCCTGGAAGCTACCAGTCTTACAGGTTCTTCACCTAGCCCAGTTAAGAATCTCGATAGCCTCAATATCTCTGCAGGTATCGGTGCGCTGGCGTCTTCTGGTGCTGCTGCGGGATTCATCAGTCAGGCTGCCAATGCTCAGATTGAGGTTGATGGGATTCAGATCAATCCGCCTACCAATACCGTTTCTGATGCTGTTGGAGGCGTAACGCTGAACTTGCTGAAGGCTGAAGTGGGAGTTGAAACCAAGTTGACCGTAGGCGTTGACAAGGGTGCAGCTACATCGGCGATCAAGAAGTTTGTTGAGTCGTACAATAAGCTCATCAGTACGACAAATCAGTTGACTTCCGTGGTTAGCGCGGGTGATGGGAAACCCCCAGTTGTGGGTGGGCTTGTTGGTGACTCCTCTGTTCGCTCTGTACTGTCTGGTCTGCGCGCCGAGTTGGTCTCTCCGCAGAGTGGTGGTGACATCAATGTTTTGGCTGACTTGGGTATAACCACTCAGAAGGATGGGACTCTCAAGGTCGACGATGCCAAGCTGAACAAAGCTATAGGAGATAACTTTACTGCTGTGTCGTCATTTCTGACTGGTAGTGACGGCCTCATGAGCCGTTTGGCCTCACGAGTTGATGGTTACACAAAAAGTGGTGGTGTTCTTCAGCAGAGAATGGATGGCTTGCAGGGAACCCTGCGCTCCGTGGAAAAACAAAAGTCGGCGCTGGAGTTGCGGATGACTCAGGTTCAGGATCGTCTCTACGCCCAGTTCCAGGCTATGGACTCTTTGGTGTCGCAGCTGAACAAAACCAGCGAAAGACTGACGCAGGCGTTGGGCAGCTTGCCCGGCGTCGTTAAGAAGAATTCTTGAAGATGCAGCAAAATTTCATCCAGGCGAGTAAAGAATCTATGTCAACTGATGAGCTTTCTCCTTACCAAGCAGTCCGCTATTTGCTGGATGGCGCGGCTAAACACCTTGCGGCTGCTCGCTTGGCCGTAAAGGAAGGAAATGTTGCTGAGCGGGGGCAGGCTGTTGGCTCCAGCTTGAGCATTCTGGGTGTGTTGCAGGCAAGTCTGGATAAAGAGCAGGGTGGGGACATTGCAGCCAATCTGGATGCGCTCTACGACTATATGGTCAAGCGGCTGGCTCGTGTTCCCTTTGAGCCTGAGGCGCAGAGTCTGGATGAAGTAATCGAGATTCTTGATGGTATTCGGCAGGCATGGCTTGCCATTGGTCCAGAGGTTGAGGTTTGCTCTGAAAGTTGATTAAAGCTGTGGGAGAGGCGGCCGATATGAATACTAGGTCAAGGCAGTTACCTCCCGGAGTTGACATGAACGCAGCTACAGCCCTCAGGCAATACCAGCGAGTAGATACCCAGGTTCAGGTGGCGGAGGCGTCTCCGCATCGGCTGATCCAGATGCTTCTTGAGGGCGCCATGGCTAGATTGTTTAAAGCCAGGGGGGCAATGGAGCATGGGCAGATTGAGCTGAAAGGGCCCCTGATCAGCAGTGCGATTTCGATCATTGGTGGTTTGCGAGAGGCTCTTGATCTTTCTCAGGGTGGAGAGGTTGCGGAGAATCTGGCCTCGCTCTATGACTACATGTCCATGCGCCTGGTGCAGGCTAACGTGCATAGCAGTATCGAAACGATTGACGAGGTACTGGGGCTTTTGCGGAATATTAAAACTGCGTGGGATGCCATCGAGCCAGATGGGGAGTAATTCTTATGAAGCCTGCCGCCGATTTACTAGAGCTGACTGGCGAAGCGTTGCGTGAGGCATTGGCGCGTCGCGATTGGCTGGCTATCGGTGAGTTGGATCGCCAGTGCCGTGAAGCAGTTGAGGCTGCAATGGTTGAGCCGCTGGATGCAGATGCTCTTCAGCTGCGGATGCAGGAACTTTTGGCTCTGTATCGTCAGCTGGTGACGACCTGTCAGCAGGAACAGCAACGCCTTGCTGGGGAGCTGACTCAACTCAACCAAGGCCGGCATGGTGCGAAGGTCTATCAGCTGTTTGGCTAATAGTGTCGACCAACTTGACCATTCATCATGGCTGGTCTTTGCTTCAGGGGCTTGCCCCCGTCTTTCAGCGACTTAGTCTCGCTGCCAAAACATCAAAAAAATCACGCCATTAAATTGACTAATGTCGAGTTTTTGACTTAACTAGTGGCAATGTGCCGCAATAGTGCTTTTCAAGAGCACTACTGCGCCTCCAGTTTTCCACATGAGTCAGAAAAATAAGATGTGGCGTGAAACCAAGATTCTTCTGATTGACGACGATGCGGATCGCCGTCGTGACCTGAGTGTCATTTTTACCTTCCTTGGCGAAGAGCTGATTAGCAGTGACAGCGCCAACTGGCAAACGCACTGCGAAAGTCAGGAGTCGTTGCGGGGGCTGCTCTGCGTATTGCTGGGAACTATCCAAAGCAAGGGCGGGGCCTTGGAGCTGCTCAAGGAGTTGGGCGAGCGTGATGAGTTCCTGCCGGTGTTGCTCCTAGGGGAGCAGGTACCCGGCGACTGGCCTGAAGATCTGCGCCGGCGCGTGCTGGCCAGTCTGGAAATGCCGCCGGGCTACAACCAGTTGCTTGATTCGTTGCATCGCGCCCAGGTTTACCGCGAGATGTATGACGAGGCCCGTGAGCGTGGCCGGCAGCGCGAAACCAATCTGTTCCGCAGTCTGGTTGGCACCAGTCGGGCCATCGGTCAGGTGCGGCAGATGATGCAGCAGGTCGCCGATACCGATGCCAGTGTGTTGATCCTGGGTGAGTCTGGTACTGGCAAGGAAGTGGTGGCGCGTAACCTGCACTATCACTCCAAGCGCCGCGAAGGCCCGTTTGTGCCGGTTAACTGTGGTGCTATTCCGGCTGAACTGCTGGAAAGCGAACTGTTCGGCCATGAGAAGGGGGCGTTTACCGGTGCCATTACCAGCCGTGCCGGACGCTTTGAGCTGGCCAATGGCGGCACGCTGTTTCTCGATGAGATTGGCGATATGCCGCTGCCCATGCAGGTCAAGCTGCTGCGTGTGCTGCAGGAGCGTACCTTCGAGCGTGTTGGCAGCAACAAGACGCAGAATGTGGATGTGCGCATCATTGCCGCTACCCACAAGAACCTCGAGCAGATGATCGAGCAGGGCACCTTCCGCGAGGATCTGTACTACCGCCTGAATGTCTTCCCGATCGAGATGGCGCCGCTGCGCGAACGTGCCGAAGACATTCCCCTGCTGATGAACGAGTTGATCTCACGCATGGAGTTCGAGAAGCGCGGTTCGATTCGCTTCAACTCGGCTGCGATCCTTTCCCTGTGCCGTCACGACTGGCCGGGTAACGTGCGTGAGCTGGCCAACCTGGTTGAGCGTATGGCGATCATGCATCCCTATGGCGTGATTGGTGTGGCCGAGCTGCCGAAGAAATTCCGCTATGTCGAGGATGAGGACGAGCAACTGGCTGCCTCGTTGCGCGAAGACATCGAAGAGCGCGCGGCCCTGTCTTCCAGTGTTCCTCAGGGGCTTGTGTCAGGTGCTTTGCTGCCGACCGAGGGTCTGGATCTCAAGGAGTATCTGGGCAATCTGGAGCAGAGTCTGATTCAGCAGGCGTTGGACGATGCAGGTGGGGTGGTGGCGCGTGCGGCCGAACGTTTGCGCATCCGTCGCACTACTCTGGTGGAGAAAATGCGCAAGTACGGCATGGGGCGTCGCGACGACGAAATGGCTGACGATTTTTAGTCGCCCTCCAGTCGCAGCCCTCTGAAAAAGGCCGAAGGATTGACACATCCTTCGGCCTTTGTTTTTAACTGATTGAAAAATATAGATAATTTTTTGGGCACGCAGATTGCTATGTCTTGTTGCAACGACCGTCCTTTGACGCACGCGACAAGAGAACACAGGCATGAATGCGCTGGTCACTTCCACATCAACTCCCGCAGGCCTGGCCCCGGCTGAGCTGGAAAGCCGTGCCAGCCTGGAGCAGGCTTTTGCCCTGTTCAATCAGATGTCCAATCAGCTCAGCGAGTCTTATGGGCTCCTTGAGGCGCGGGTCAATGAGCTGAAGGGCGAGCTGGCTCTGGTCAGTGCCCAGCGGATGCAGGAGTTGGCGGAAAAGGAGCGCCTGGCCAATCGGCTGCTGAGTCTGCTCGATCTGTTGCCAGGCGGTGTCATCGTCATCGATGGTCAGGGTGTGGTGCGCGAGGCTAATCCAGCCGCCTGCCTGCTGCTGGGCAAGCCGCTGGAAGGCATGCTCTGGCGCGAAGTGATCGCCCGCTGCTTTGCGCCGCGCGAGGATGACGGCCACGAAATCTCCCTCAAGGATGGCCGGCGCCTGTCCATTGCCACCCGCTCGCTCAATGGTGAGCCGGGTCAGTTGGTGCTGCTCACCGATCTCACCGAAACCCGTCGCCTGCAGGATCAGTTGGCCCGTCATGAGCGCCTGTCTGCTCTGGGGCGGATGGTGGCGTCACTGGCTCATCAGATTCGCACGCCGCTGTCGGCGGCCATGCTGTATGCCAGTCACCTCAGCGAGCAGGCGCTACCCTTCGAGCAGCAGCAGCGTTTTGCCGGGCGGCTCAAGGAGCGTTTGCACGAGCTGGAGCATCAGGTGCGCGACATGCTGGTGTTTGCCCGTGGTGATCTGCCGCTGCCGGACCGTCTCTCGCCACGGCAATTCTTCAGAGCTCTGCGTGAGGCAGCCGAGCCGCATGTCGAGGGCTTGAGTGTGCGCTGGCAGTGTGAGGGGGAGCGTGGCGAGTTGCTGTGCAACCGCGACACCTTGGTCGGCGCTGTGCTCAATCTGATCGAGAACGCGATTCAGGCCGCCGGTTCGGCGGTGCGCCTCAAGGTTCATCTTTACGGTCGCGGGAGCAGCCTGCGCCTTTCCATCAGTGACAACGGCGCCGGCATTGATGCGCAGACCCTGTCGCGCCTGGGCGAGCCCTTCTTCACCACCAAGACCACCGGTACCGGTCTCGGTCTGGCGGTGGTCAAGGCTGTGGCGCGGGCGCATAACGGCGAGTTGCAGCTGCGCTCGCGTCCGGGGCGCGGCACCTGCGCCACCCTCATTCTGCCGCTGATTCCCGCGGCTCAGACTATTGCTCAGGAGTAATCCGCATGCCTGCCAAAATTTTGCTGGTCGAAGACGACCGCGCCCTGCGTGAAGCCCTGGCCGACACCCTGAGTCTGGGTGGTCATGACTACCGGGCAGTGGACTGCGCCGAGGCGGCGCTGGTTGCTATGGGCGAGGAGAGCTTCAGCCTGCTGATCAGTGACGTGAACATGCCGGGGATGGATGGTCATGAGTTGCTGGCGCTGGTGCGTCAGCGCTATCCGATGTTGCCGGTGCTGCTGATGACGGCCTACGGTGCCGTTGAGCGGGCGGTACAGGCGATGCGTCTGGGGGCGGCCGATTATCTGGTCAAGCCGTTCGAGCCGAAGGTACTGCTCGAGCTGGTCAACCGTCATGCCCTGGGGCAGCTTGGCAGTAGTGCCAGCGAAGGACCGGTGGCGCTGGAGCCGGCCAGCCGCCAGTTGCTCGATCTGGCTGCGCGGGTGGCGCGCAGTGATTCCACGGTGCTGATCTCGGGCGAGTCCGGTACCGGTAAGGAAGTGCTGGCGCGCTACATCCACCAGCAATCGCCGCGCGCCAGCAAGCCGTTCATTGCCATCAACTGCGCAGCCATCCCGGATAACATGCTTGAGGCGACCCTGTTCGGTCATGAGAAAGGCGCCTTTACCGGGGCGATCGCCAGCGCGCCGGGCAAGTTCGAGCTGGCCGACGGTGGCACCATTTTGCTCGACGAGATTTCCGAGATGCCGCTGGGCTTGCAGGCCAAACTGCTGCGGGTGCTGCAAGAGCGTGAGGTTGAACGCGTGGGCGCGCGCAAGCCCATCAGTCTGGATATCCGCGTGCTGGCTACCACGAACCGTGATCTGGCAGGCGAGGTGGCTGCCGGGCGCTTCCGTGAGGACCTCTATTATCGGCTGTCGGTTTTCCCGCTGGCGTGGCGTCCGCTGCGTGAGCGTCCCGCCGATATTCTGCCGCTGGCCCAACGCCTGCTCGGCAAGCACGTCAAAAAAATGAATCACGCTCCGGTCAGTCTCTCCCCGGCGGCACAGCAGGCGCTGGTACAGCATGCCTGGCCAGGCAATGTGCGGGAGCTGGACAACGCACTGCAGCGCGCTTTGATCCTGCAGCAGGGTGGTCTGATTCAGCCTGAGGATCTGTGCCTGCACGCGCCGATCGGCCTTAATCAGGCTGTGCCAGTGCCGACGCCTGTGCTTCAGGTGGTTTCCGCGCCGGCGGCGCCAGTCGGTCACGAGGTCGCGCTGCCGGCCAGTGCTGATGCGGGTGGGCTGGGAGAGGACCTGCGTCGCCGCGAGTTCCAGCTCATCATCGATACCCTGCGTGCCGAGCGTGGTCGCCGCAAGGAAGCTGCCGAGCGGTTGGGTATCAGTCCGCGTACGCTGCGCTACAAGCTGGCGCAGATGCGTGATGCCGGGCTGGATGTGGAAGGCTATCTGTTCGCCAGCTGAGTATCGGCAGTTGCTTGAGAAAAGGCGCGCACCTCCGGGTTCGCGCCTTTTTCATTGGGGCTCAGAGGCTGGCACCCTTGTTGCAATCTTCCTGCTATCGAGTCGCGCAGCGTCAAAAAAATCGCGACCATGGAGGTAGATCATCATGAGTCAGGGTGTCGAGTTCAATCGCCTGATGCTGGAAATGCGAGCCATGCAGATGGATGCCATGGCCCGCCCGAAGCCGGCTGCGGCTCCACAGGAGGCTGGCGCGCCGAGCTTCGCCGAGATGCTGGGCAATGCGGTGAACAAGGTTAGCGAAACGCAGAGTGCCGCCAGCGATATGTCCAGTGCCTTCGAGATGGGGCAGAAGGGCGTCGACCTGACGGATGTGATGATTGCCTCGCAGAAAGCCAGCGTATCCTTCCAGGCCATGACCCAGGTACGCAACAAGCTGGTTCAGGCGTATCAAGACATCATGCAAATGCCGGTCTGAGGTGAATCATGGCTGAAGCAGTTGCGGGTAACGTACCGGCCAAGGTCGATGAAGAGGCGAATAAGAAGCCGCTCTTCGGTCTTGTTTTTCTGGAGAATCTTGCCGCCATGCCGATGCTGCGGCAGGTTGGCCTGCTGGTCGGTCTGGCTGCCAGCGTAGCAATCGGTTTTGCCGTGGTGCTCTGGTCGCAGCAACCTGACTGGCGACCATTGCAGGCCAACCTCTCGGCAGGCGATACCGCGCAGGTGGTTGATGCGCTGACAGCCGCCGATATTGCCTACACCATCGAGCCGAATTCTGGTGCTTTGCTGGTCAAGAATGAGGACCTGGCACGGGCACGCCTCAAGCTGGCTGCCGCCGGCGTGGCGCCCAGTGATGGTTCCGTTGGTTTCGAGATCCTCGACAAGGAGCAGGGCCTGGGTTCCAGTCAGTTCATGGAAACCACCCGCTATCGCCGCGGTCTGGAGGGTGAGCTGGGGCGCACCATCAGCAGCCTGAACAACGTCAAGGCGGCTCGCGTACATCTGGCCATTCCGAAGAGCTCGGTGTTCGTTCGTGATGAGCGCAAGCCCAGTGCTTCGGTACTGGTCGAGGTCTATCCGGGGCGCACCCTGGAGCCGAGTCAGGTGCTGGCGATCGTCAATCTGGTGGCTACCAGCGTGCCGGAGCTGGATAAGTCGCAGGTCACCGTGGTTGATCAGAAGGGCAATCTGCTGTCCGATCAGCAGGAAATGTCCGAGCTGACCATGGCCGGCAAGCAGTTCGACTACAACCGCCGCGTCGAGGGCGTGTTGACTCAGCGCGTGCACAGCATCCTCCAGCCGGTGCTCGGAGAGGGGCGCTACAAGGCGGAAATTTCTGCTGATATCGATTTCAGTGCGGTGGAGTCCACCGCCGAGATGTTCAACCCTGACCAGCCGGCGCTGCGCAGTGAGCAGTTGCTCAAGGAGCAGCGTCAGAGTGGTCTGCCGCCTCAGGGGGTGCCGGGCGCACTGTCCAATCAGCCGCCGGGCGCCGCAGCTGCACCCGAACAGGCCGCTGCCGCTCCGGTACCGCCTGGGCCGATTGCCGCTGGCCAGCCGTTGCTCGATGCCAATGGTCAGCAGGTGATGGATCCGGCAACAGGCCAGCCCATGCTCGCGCCTTACCCGGCCGACAAGCGTGATCAGACCACGCGTAATTTCGAGCTGGACCGGTCGATCAGTTATACCAAGCAGCAGCAGGGCCGCCTCAAGCGTCTGTCGGTGGCGGTGGTGCTGGATGACAAGGTGGCTATCAATGCTGAAACAGGCGAAGTGACCCGCACGCCTTGGGCTGCAGCCGATATCGAGCGCTTCAAGCGTCTGGTGCAGGATGCTGTTGGTTATGATGCCAGTCGTGGTGACAGTGTCAGTGTGATCAATGCGGCCTTCACTGACCAGCAGGAGGAAATCTTTGAGGTTCCCTTCTATTCGCAACCCTGGTTCTGGGACATCATCAAACAGGTGCTGGGAATTCTCTTCATTCTGGTTCTGGTGTTTGGTGTGCTGCGCCCGGTGCTCAATACCATCATCAGTGGTGGCAAGTCCGGCGAGGCTGGTGCGGCCGGTGGTCGGGGTGGTGATGTGGAACTCGGTGACATGGGCGGCATCGGTGGCGTCGGTGGTCTGTCCGAGGATCGGGTCAGTCTCGGTGGTCCGGCGAGCATCCTGCTGCCGAGCCCGAGCGAAGGTTACGATGCTCAGTTGAATGCCATTAAGAGCCTGGTCGCTGAAGACCCGGGCCGGGTGGCGCAAGTCGTGAAAGAGTGGATCAACGCCGATGAGTGATAATCGCGCCCCCGCCAAATTGAGCAAGGTCGACAAGGCCGCCATTCTGCTGCTCTCGCTGGGCGAAACCGATGCCGCGCAGGTGCTGCGCCACATGGGGCCCAAGGAAGTGCAGCGGGTCGGTGTGGCCATGTCGCAGATGCGTAATGTGCAGCGTGAGCAGGTCGAGCAGGTGATGGGCGAGTTCGTCGAGATTGTCGGCGACCAGACCAGCCTGGGGGTCGGAGCCGATACCTACATTCGCAAAATGCTGACTCAGGCACTGGGCGAGGATAAGGCCAACAACCTGATTGACCGCATTCTCCTGGGCGGTAGTACCAGCGGTCTGGATAGCCTCAAGTGGATGGAGCCCCGCGCTGTTGCTGATGTGATTCGCTACGAGCATCCACAGATTCAGGCCATCGTGGTGGCTTATCTGGATCCGGACCAGGCTGGCGAGGTGCTGAGCCATTTTGATCACAAAGTACGGCTGGATATCGTGTTGCGCGTATCCTCGCTCAATACCGTTCAGCCAACTGCTCTGAAGGAACTCAACCAGATTCTGGAGAAGCAGTTTGCAGGCGGCGCCAATGCCACGCGCACCCAACTGGGAGGCGTCAAGCGTGCGGCGGATATCATGAACTTCCTCGACAGCTCGATCGAAGGCCAATTGATGGATTCGATCCGCGAAGTCGACGCAGACCTGTCGACACAGATCGAAGATCTCATGTTCGTCTTCGACAACTTGGCTGATGTTGATGATCGCGGTATTCAGGCGCTGTTGCGCGAGGTCTCTTCCGAGGTGCTGGTGCTGGCGCTCAAAGGGGCTGACGACACGATCAAGGAAAAGGTATTCAAGAATATGTCCAAGCGTGCCGCCGAGTTGCTGCGTGACGACCTCGAGGCCCGCGGGCCGGTCAAGGTCAGCGAAGTGGAAGGGGCGCAGAAGGAAATCCTCACCATTGCACGGCGCATGGCCGAATCTGGCGAGATCGTTCTCGGCGGTGCCGGTGGCGAGGCGATGATCTGATAGCCGGCTGGCAGGCTGTTGTGAACCACGGCCAGATGACGCCGGTAGTTTTTCAGCGGCCTGCTAAGGGGTAGTAATGGCCAACAAGGAAACCTCCGAACTGATTCGCCCGGGCACGGCAGCCTTTGACCGATGGATGTTGCCAAGCTTCGGCGAGAGCGCCCATGTAGTGGCCATCAGCGACGAGCCACCCCCCGAGGAAGTTTCTGCGCCGCCTGCCGGAGCCGAGGCGCTGCCTGACAGTGTCGTGGAGGTGGCTGAAGAATCTGTGCAGCCGCTGACGCTTGAGCAGCTTGAGGCTATACGTCAGGAAGCCTACAACGATGGTTTCGCAACGGGTGAAAAAGACGGTTTTCATGCCGGCCAGCTCAAGGCTAAGCAAGAGGCCGAGACCGTTCTGGCAGCACATGTGGTCCAACTTGAGCAGTTGATGCGGCACTTGCTTGAGCCGATTCAAGAGCAAGATCAAGCCATCGAGGTGGCGTTAGTACAGTTGGTCAGTCAACTGGCTCAAGAGGTCATCCGTCGTGAGTTGAGTCACGATTCCAGCCAGATTCGTCAGGTGGTGCAGGGGGCGCTCAAACTACTGCCAATGGGCGCGCAGAACATCCGGATTCACCTCAATCCGCAGGACTTCGAACAGGTCAAGCAGCTGCGCGAGCGGCACGAGGAAAGCTGGCGTCTGTTTGAGGACGAGTCGCTGGCGCCCGGAGGTTGTCGTATCGAAACCGAGCACAGTCTGATCGACGCCAGTGTGGAAACTCGTCTTGAGCAGGCGCTCAAACAGCTTTTCGAGCAGCAGCGGCAGCAGGCTACGCAGCCATTACCGGCGGACATCAGTCTGGAGCTGGGGCAGGAACTGGACAACTCCGATGCGCCTTGAACGTTCAAGCTTCGCTCAGCGCCTGGCCGGTTACAGTGAGGCACTGCAACTGCCGGCTCAGCCGGTAGTCGAGGGGCGCTTGCTGAGGATGGTCGGCCTGACTCTGGAAGCCGAAGGGCTGCGCGCTGCCATGGGCAGTCGCTGTTTGGTGATCAATCAAGACGGGCAACAGGCCGTCCAGGTCGAGGCTGAGGTGATGGGCTTTGCCGGCAGCAAACTCTATCTGATGCCGGTTGGTAGCTTGGTTGGTATTTCTCCAGGTGCCCGTGTTGTACCGCTTGCCGAAACCGGCAGTCTGCCGATGGGCATGAGTATGCTGGGGCGGGTGCTTGATGGCGCCGGGCGGGCGCTGGATGGCAAGGGTCGGATGAAGGCCGATGACTGGGTGCCGATGGACGGGCCGACCATCAATCCGCTCAAACGCCACCCGATCAGCGAGCCATTGGATGTCGGTATTCGTTCAATCAACAGTCTTCTGACCATTGGTCGTGGTCAGCGCATCGGCCTGTTCGCCGGTACCGGCGTGGGTAAGTCGGTGCTGCTGGGGATGATGACGCGCTTTACCGAGGCCGAGATCATCGTCGTTGGCCTGATCGGCGAGCGGGGGCGCGAGGTCAAGGAGTTCATCGAGCACATTCTTGGCGAGGAAGGTCTCAAGCGTTCGGTCGTAGTGGCTTCGCCGGCGGACGACGCGCCGCTGATGCGCCTGCGTGCCGCCATGTACTGCACGCGGATCGCCGAATATTTCCGCGACAAGGGCAAGAACGTTTTGCTGCTGATGGATTCGCTGACCCGTTTCGCCCAGGCCCAGCGCGAGATTGCCCTGGCCATTGGTGAGCCACCGGCGACCAAGGGTTATCCGCCTTCGGTGTTTGCCAAGTTGCCCAAGCTGGTGGAACGGGCCGGTAATGCGGAGGAAGGTGGCGGCTCAATCACCGCTTTTTACACCGTGCTTTCCGAAGGCGATGACCAGCAGGACCCGATTGCCGATGCCGCGCGTGGTGTACTTGATGGCCACATCGTGTTGTCCCGTCGTCTGGCCGAGGAGGGGCATTATCCGGCCATCGATATCGAAGCCTCGATCAGCCGGGTCATGCCTCAGGTGGTCACCGCAGAGCATCAGCGCGATGCCCAGCGCTTCAAGCAGTTGTGGTCACGTTACCAGCAGAGCCGCGATCTGATCAGTGTGGGCGCCTATGTGGCCGGTGGCGATGCTGACACTGACTTGGCTATTGCTCGACAACCAGTGATGTCAGCCTACCTGCGGCAGGCTCTCAATGAGAGCGAGCAGTTGCCAGGCAGCGTTCAGAAACTGGCGCAGATTCTGCGCCCGGCAGCAGGCTGATAACCCGTGGCACGAGATCGTGCCAGTCGTCTGGCGCCCGTGGTTGACATGGCCCAGCGTGCTGAAAGGGCCGCTGCAGTGCAGTTGGCGCGCGCCCAGAGCCAGTTGACCCAAGCTGAAGTCAAGCTTGGTGAGTTAGAGCGTTACCGCAGTGATTACCAGCAGCAGTGGCTGCAGTCGGGCCGTCAGGGGGTCAGTGGTCAATGGCTGATGAACTACCAGCGCTTCCTTTCCCAGCTGGAGCAGGCGATCAGTCAGCAGGCGCAGGCACTGGCATGGCATCAAGGAGTTGTAGATAAAGCACGTTTGCAATGGCAAGAACGCTATGCACGCCTGGAAGGCTTGCGTAAGCTGGTTCAGCGCTACCGAGATGAAGCTCGGCTGGCTGAAGATAAACGCGAGCAAAAACAACTCGATGAGCTGGCGCAGCGTTTAGCCTCGGTGCAGTCGTTATAGACCTTGAGCTTGCCGGTCTGATGACGGGCTGCTACATCTTCACAGAGCGCCTGACAACAATAAGGAGAGCCGCATGGCCATTACTGCTAATTCTTCTGCCGATGGTCAGGAGCTGACCATCCACGTGGAAGGGCGTTTCGACTTCGGGGCTCATCAGGAGTTTCGCGATGCTTATGAGCGCATCGACAGCTCGCCACGACGTTATGTTGTGGACTTGAAGAACACAACTTATCTCGACAGCTCCGCGCTGGGCATGCTTTTGCTCCTGCGGGACCATGCAGGTGGTGATCACGCGCAAGTACGCCTGGCCAACTGTAATGGCGATGTGCGCAAAATTCTCTCGATCTCTAACTTCGAGCAGCTTTTTCAGATCGCCTAGGTTTCGCCTGTGAGCGAGCCACTGACTATCTTGATCGCCGAGGACAGTCCGGCTGATCGATTGCTGCTGTCGACCATTCTGACTCGTGAAGGGCACCGGGTTCTGACGGCAGCCAATGGTCAGGAAGCTGTCACATTGTTTGAGCAGGAAAAGCCTGACCTGGTTCTCATGGATGCCATGATGCCGGTCATGGACGGCTTTGAGGCGGCTCGTCAGATCAAGCAATCCGCCGGTCAGCAGCTAGTGCCGCTGATCTTCCTCACCTCCCTGACGGGCAGTGAAGAGCTGGCGCGTTGCCTGGAAGCCGGCGGTGATGACTTCCTGGCAAAACCTTACAATCGTCTTATTCTGCAGGCCAAGATCAATGCCATGGCGCGCCTGCGCCGACTGCAGGCAACGGTGCTGGAACAGCGCGATCTCATTGCCCGGCATAATGAGCATTTGCTCAATGAGCAGCGTGTCGCTAAGGCTGTGTTCGACAAGGTGGCACATTCGGGTAGCCTGAATGCGGCCAATGTGCGTTATCTGCAATCGCCCTTTGCCCTGTTCAATGGCGATCTTCTCTTGGCCGCCTTCAAACCCTCTGGCGGCATGCATGTGCTACTGGGTGACTTCACTGGCCATGGCCTGCCGGCAGCTATCGGTGCTATGCCGTTGGCTGAGGTCTTCTATGCGATGACCGCCAAGGGTTACAGCATGGCTGAGATCCTTCGGGAGATGAATGCCAAGCTCAAACGCATTCTGCCGGTTGGGGTGTTTTGCTGCGCGACAATGCTCAATCTGAGCTTTCAGCGACGCTTAGTCGAGGTCTGGAACGGTGGACTACCCGATGGTTATCTGTTGCGTCTCGATGGTGAGTTGCAGCCATTAGCCTCGAGACATGTGCCACTGGGCATCCTCTCTGCCGATGCCTTCAAGGATGCGTGTGAGGTATATCCGCTCGAGCTTGGTGAGCGCATCGTGCTGTTATCCGATGGGGTCCTGGAAACCGGCAATCAGCATGGTGAAATGTTCGGCGAACGACGCTTTCTCGATGTGCTGCGCAGTAATAGCGAGCGAGGAAAGCTGTTCGAGGAGATCCAGCAGGCTCTGACTCGGTTCAACGGCAGTGTGCAGGACGATGTCACGCTGCTTGAGGTCAGCATGGTAGATGGTGCCAGCCTGCAGCGTCCCCTGCTTGATGCCGAGCAGGGTGGCCCGCGAGGCCCGACTGATTGGCGCGCGCAGTATGAATACCGTGCGCAGACCTTACGGCACTTCAACCCGTTGCCGCAGCTTATGCAGATGTTGATGGCCGTGGATGGCCTGCGTCTTAAGGGGGGCGTGCTCTATACAGTGTTGGCCGAGCTTTACTCCAATGCTTTGGAGCATGGGGTCATGGGCTTGGATTCGGCGATGAAACAAGGCGCCAGTGGCTTTGCCCAGTACTATCAGGAGCGCAACCGCCGCTTGCAGACTCTTGAAGATGGTTTTGTCTGCTTCTGCATTGATGTCAGTCCTACTGCTGACGGCGGTCGGTTAAGGCTGGAGGTCAGTGATAGTGGTGCGGGTTTCAATGTAGAGCAGCATATGCCTTGCACTACAGTTAAGGAGAGCCTATCCGGTCGAGGTTTGTCTTTGATTCGTCAGTTGGCGGATCACTGTGCCTGGTCTGAGGATGGCAAACGCGTATGCGTGGAGTTTTACTGGTCTTGCGATGCATAATCGGCGAAGAACGGCTCAAGGAGTGATGCAGTAGTGTCCGAGGCGCATATCGATAATCAGGTCTTGGCCTCCTTGCGTGAGGTGATGGAAGAGGAGTATCCGATTCTGCTGGATACCTTCCTTGTCGACTCCGATGAGCGCCTGCGCTTGCTGCGAGAGGCTCTTCAGAATGGTGATGCAGCAGCTATGCGCCATGCTGCTCACAGCTTCAAGGGTAGCTGTAGCAACATGGGGGCGCCGTTGCTTGCCAGCCTGTGTAAACAGCTCGAAGAGGCTGGCCGCCGTGAGCAGCTCGAGCAAGCTCATGACTTGATCGAGCAGGTGGAGCGTGAATTTGCCATCGTGCGCATTCTGTTCAAGAGCGAGCGCCAGCGTCACTCCGGCGCTTAGGGCTTTTAGGCAGATCTGGCCCGCCCCTTGCTAGCCTCCACTCACCAGCCCCTCTTGAGTGGAGAGCATCATGGCCGTAGCACCTGATCTGCTGCTGCAGACCATTTCCGATCTTAAGCTCAAGGCGACCCCTGCCAAGGCGTCGTCACGCAGCGACAAACCCAGTAACGACGATGCTTCTAGCTTCGCCAAGGTCTATGCGCGCGAGCGTCGGGAGCCTGCCGGTGAACCGGCGCGCGCCAAACCGGCGAGTCACGAGCGAGCAGCCGAGGACCGCGAGGCGCCGGCTGAGCCGGCAGTTGCCGACGGCAGTGACGAGGTCGCTATTGCCGGGGGCGGCAATGCCTTGCCGGCCGACGGCGATACTGCAGTGACTGATGGTGATCAGGTCGAGTCAGAGGAGCCCGGAGAGGAGGCCGCGCTGTTGTTTGCCCTGCTGCCTGGCAGTGAGCTGCCCGAACAGGCCAAGGGCCTGGCGGTTGGTCTGAACGGCGAGTTGCCGGAGACCGCTGCCGAGCCGGCGCAGCTGCATGCGGCGTCGCAGGGGGCTTCAGCCGCCAAAGCCAGCGGCTCGGCCAGTGCGGCGCCGGCGACCTTGACAGTCGCCAGCAGCGATCCGCAGATCGAGGCGCTCAATAGTCTGGCTGCCCTGCAGATCGATCTGCAGGGTGAGGCGGCAGCCAAGCCCGCAGTGGCACAGCCCGGTCAGGCAGCCCAGGGCGCGTCAGCCACTCAGCCGGCGGCTCTGTTCGGCCAGGCCATGGCTGCTCTGCAGGCTCAGGCTGAAGGGCAGGCCGCTGAAGGGGAGAGCGCCGAGAGCGGGCTGCTGGAAGTGTCTGCATACACCTTGGAGAACTCCGCTGGCAACAAGGTTCAGGCGCAGCCGGAAAGCTTCGCTGGCCGGCTCAATGCGCTGGCTCAGGCCATCACTCAGCAGACCGGGCGCAGCCCCAGTCTGCTGGTCCCCGGCCAGCCGCTGGCCGTGCAGCAGGGTGGGATGAGTGAGACCTTGGTGGACAAGGTGATGTGGCTGTCCAGCCAGAATCTCAAGTCGGCCGAGATTCAGCTCGATCCGGCTGAGCTTGGGCGCCTGGAGGTGCGCATCGAACTGACCAAGGATCAGGCTGCTCAGGTTACCTTCGTCAGCCCCAATGCTGCAGTGCGCGAGGCACTGGAAGCCCAGCAACATCGGCTGCGTGAGCTTTTTGCCCAGCAGGGAATGGGGCAGCTGGATGTGAATGTCTCGGATCAGTCGCTCAATCGTGGCTGGCAGGGGCAGCAGGCCGAGGAGCATGCTCGTGGTTCGGCCCGTCACACTGATGACGATGGTTTGGGCAGCGAGTCCATGATCGCCCAGGGGCAGCTGGATATTCGTTCGCGCCAGGCCGGAGGTGGATCGGGGCTGGTCGACTTCTATGCCTGATTCGCTGCAGCGCTGATCTAGAATAGGCACAATGAACCGCTGCTATGGCAGCGGTTTGTGTGTGTCCGTTGCTCACCGGAGTGCCACTGACTGGCATAACACTTGCTCTGGGTGAGTGGCGGACGCTTATTCGAGCGATCAGTGACAGGAATTTGGCATGGCAAAGAAAGAAGCACCCAAGGACGCCGCTGAAGGCGCGCCCGCAGGTAAAAGTAGGCTCAAGCTGATCATCATCGTGGTGGTAGCTTTGCTGCTGGTCATCGGTGCCTCGGTGGGGGCAACCTGGTTCCTGCTTGGCGGCAAGAGTGACAAGAAGGCCGATGCTGCCAAAGAAGAAGCGGCTGCCGTTGAGGGTGAGGAAAAGGCACCGAAGAAAAAAGAAGCCATCTATCAGTTCATCGCTCCCGCCTTTGTGGTCAATTTCACTCATGCCGGCCGACCTCGCTATATGCAGGTGACGGTCAGCCTGATGGGCCGCGACGAGAAGCAGATGGAGGCGCTCAACGCGCATATGCCGCTGATTCGCAACCGTCTGGTCATGCTGTTTTCTTCTCAGGACTTTGCCAGCCTGCTGACGCCTGTAGGTAAGGAAATGCTGCGCCAGCAGGCCACTGCCACCGTGCAGGAACTGGCCAAGAAGGAGCTTGGCGAGGTGGTCATTGAGCAGGTGCTGTTCACCAATTTCGTACTGCAATAGGGGTTAGTCATGGCAGTGCAGGATCTGCTTTCCCAGGACGAGATTGACGCGTTACTGCATGGCGTCGACGACGGTCTGGTCGAAACGGAAAGTGATGCCGAACCGGGCACGATCAAGTCCTATGACCTGACGAGCCAGGATCGAATCGTCCGTGGCCGCATGCCGACCCTGGAGATGATCAACGAGCGTTTTGCCCGTTACACCCGCATCAGTATGTTCAACCTGCTGCGCCGCTCGGCTGATGTCGCCGTCGGCGGGGTTCAGGTGATGAAGTTCGGCGAGTACGTGCACTCGCTGTACGTGCCGACCAGTCTCAATCTGGTGAAGATGAAGCCGCTGCGCGGCACGGCGCTGTTCATTCTGGATGCCAAGCTGGTGTTCAAGCTGGTGGACAACTTCTTCGGTGGTGACGGTCGCCACGCCAAGATCGAAGGGCGTGAGTTCACACCCACTGAGCTGCGTGTGGTGCGTATGGTGCTGGATCAGGCCTTTATCGACATGAAGGAAGCCTGGCACGCGGTGCTCGATATCAACTTCGAGTACATCAACTCGGAGGTCAACCCGGCTCTGGCCAACATCGTCAGTCCCAGTGAAGTGGTGGTGGTGTCGACCTTCCACATCGAGCTCGATGGTGGTGGCGGTGATCTGCACATGACCCTGCCGTATTCGATGATTGAACCGATCCGCGAAATGCTGGATGCCGGCTTCCAGTCGGACGTCGACGATCAGGACGAGCGCTGGGTCAAGGCCCTGCGTGAAGACGTACTGGATGTGAAGGTGCCACTGGATACCACGGTTGTACGCCGCCAGCTCAAGCTGCGCGACATCCTGCACATGCAGCCGGGTGACATTATCCCGGTGGAAATGCCCGAACAGATGGTGGTGCGCGCCAATGGCGTGCCGACTTTCAAGGTCAAGCTGGGCGCACACAAGGGCAATCTGGCCCTGCAGATTCTGGAACCGGTTGAGCGCAGCCGCTAAGCGGGCTCAATCGAACTCGCCGGCCGAGTAATGCCGAGGCATGAGGAATAGTGATGGCAGACGAAAACGAAAGCAGTTCACCGGAAGAACAAGCCCTGGCGGATGAGTGGGCTGCGGCCCTGGCAGAGGCGGGTGATGATGCCTCGCAAGCCGATATCGACGCGCTGATGAATCAGGGGGCGGCTGCCAGTCCGCCGCCAGCGGCACCCCGGGCGCCCATGGAGGAGTTCGGGGCGGGTGCGCCACTGAATATTCCGGCGGGTCTGGAAGGCCCGAATCTGGATGTGATTCTCGATATTCCGGTCACCATTTCCATGGAAGTGGGCAGTACCGACATCAGCATCCGCAACCTGCTGCAGCTCAATCAGGGCTCGGTGGTCGAGCTGGACCGCCTGGCTGGTGAGCCTCTGGATGTGTTGGTAAACGGTACCCTGATCGCCCACGGCGAGGTGGTGGTGGTCAACGAGAAGTTCGGCATCCGGCTGACCGATGTGATCAGTCCGAGCGAACGCATCAAGAAGCTGCGCTGATGAGCAAATACAGCCTTTGCCTGTGGTTGCTGGCGGCCCCCGCGCTGGCTGAAGAAGTTGCGCCGGCCAAGCTGGCAACCGCCGGTAGTGGCGTCGCCGGGCAGGTGGTGCAGATGCTGTTGGGCCTTGGCCTGGTGGTTGGGCTTATTTTCCTGCTGGCGTGGCTGCTGCGTCGTGTACACCAGCACAGCGGCATGCGTGGCAATGGCCTGATTCGCCTGCTGGCCAGTCAGGCCATTGGTCCGCGTGAACGGCTGCTGCTGGTTCAGGTTGGTACCGAGCAGGTGCTGCTGGGGCTGACGCCGGGACAGATCAGTCCGCTGCATGTACTCAAGGATCCGGTGCATCTGCCTGAGGCGGAAGCTGCCAGCCCAGAATTCGCTCAGCGCCTGATGGAAATGCTGGGCAAGGATCAGAAGGACCCGACCTGATGGCTGCCGTGCGTACCCTGTTGGCGCTGCTGTTGCTCGTATTGGCGCCGATGGCGCTGGGCGCCGATGATCCGCTGAAGATTTCGGCCATTACCCTGTCGACCAATGCCGACGGTCAGCAGGAGTATTCGGTCAGCCTGCAGATTCTGCTGATCATGACTGCGCTGAGCTTCATTCCAGCGTTCGTCATGCTGATGACCAGTTTCACGCGCATCATTATTGTCTTCTCCATTCTGCGTCAGGCACTGGGTCTGCAGCAGACGCCGTCGAACCAGATCCTCATCGGCATGGCGCTGTTCCTGACCCTGTTCATCATGGCGCCGGTATTTGACCGGATTAACAACGAAGCGCTGCAGCCCTACCTGAATGAGCAGCTGCCGGCGCAGCAGGCGATCGCCAAGGCCGAGGTGCCGATCAAGGAGTTCATGCTGTCGCAGACCCGGGCCAGCGACCTGGAGCTGTTCGTGCGCCTGTCCAAACGTACGGATATCACCACGCCCGAAGCAGCACCGCTGACCATCCTGATTCCGGCGTTTGTCACCTCGGAGCTGAAAACAGCCTTCCAGATCGGCTTCATGATCTTTATTCCGTTCCTGATCATCGACCTGGTGGTTTCCAGTGTGCTGATGGCCATGGGCATGATGATGCTCTCGCCGCTGATCGTTTCCCTGCCGTTCAAGATCATGCTGTTCGTCTTGGTTGATGGCTGGGCGCTGATCATGGGCACCCTGGCGGCCAGTTTCGGAGGAACCTGACATGACCCCGGAAATCGCGGTTGATCTGTTTCGCGAGGCGCTCTGGCTGACGTCCCTCATCGTGGCCGTAATAGTAATGCCAGGATTGGTCATTGGTTTGCTGGTGGCGATGTTTCAGGCTGCCACGCAGATCAACGAGCAGACACTAAGCTTCTTGCCTCGTTTGTTGGTTACGCTATTGACTTTGATCGTACTGGGCCCCTGGCTGACCCGGGAGCTTACCGACTATATGCAGAACCTTATCCAGAACATCCCGCAGCTGATCGGCTGACATGCTTGCCCTGACGGATGCACAGATAGGCGGTTGGGTGGGCAGTTTCATGCTGCCGCTGTTCCGCATTGCTGCGGTGCTGATGACCATGCCGGTGATCGGTACGCAACTGGTACCGGTGCGCGTTCGTCTGTACCTGGCGCTGGCATTCACCCTGGTGCTGGTGCCGGTTTTGCCTGCGATGCCGGAGGTGGATGCGCTGAATCTGCGCAGCAGTCTGCTGGTGGCCGAGCAGGTGCTGATTGGTGTGGCCCTGGGGTTTTCTCTGCAGCTGTTCTTTCATGCCTTTGTCGTCGCCGGGCAGATCATTTCGACCCAGATGGGCCTGGGTTTCGCCTCGATGGTCGATCCTACCAATGGCATTTCGGTGCCGGTGCTCGGCCAGTTCTATCTGATGCTGGTGACCCTGCTGTTTCTGCTGATGAATGGCCATCTGGTGGTTTTCGAGGTGATTGCCGAGAGCTTTGTCACCCTTCCGGTGGGTGAGGGACTGCTCACCGATCACTACTGGCTGCTGGCGGGAAAACTGGGCTGGGTGCTGGGGGCCGGAATGTTGCTGTCGCTGCCGGCGATCACCGCCTTGCTGGTGGTCAACATCGCCTTCGGCGTGATGACCCGTGCTGCGCCGCAGCTGAATATCTTCTCCATCGGTTTTCCGCTGACCCTGGTGGTTGGCCTGTTCATTGTCTGGATCGGCATGGCCGATATTCTCAGTCAGTTCCAGCTCTTGCTGCGCGAGGCTCTGGACCTGTTGCGTGAACTGGCGCGGATTGGTTGAGCCATGGCTGAGAGCGAAAGCGGCCAGGACCGCAGCGAGGAACCCACAGAGAAACGCCTGCGTGAATCGCGCGAGAAGGGCCAGATCGCCCGCTCCCGAGAGCTCAGTACGCTGGCGGTGGTGCTGGCAGGCTGTATTACGCTGCTGGCTACCGGAGCCAGCCTGGCTGTCGGACTCTCCGATCTTATGCGCGCCAATTTCGAACTCAGCCGTGAAACGGTGATGGACGAGCGCAGCATGGCGTTGTACCTGCTGGCGTCCGGTGAGATGGCAATGATCCTGCTGATTCCGCTGTTTGTGGTCTTGCTGGCCGCCTCCATCATCGGGCCGATCGCATTGGGTGGCTGGCTGTTTTCGGCGCAGGCGATGCAGCCCAAGCTCAGCCGGATGAACCCGTTGGCGGGCCTCAAACGCATGTTTTCCATGCATGCGCTGGCCGAGCTGCTCAAGGCGCTGGCCAAGTTTATTGTGTTGCTCGGTGTCGCCTTGCTGGTTCTGAAGGCTGATCAGGATGACCTGCTGGCGTTAGGGCATGAGGCGCTGGAACCAGCTTTTCAGCACAGTGCTTTGATCGTGGCGAAAAGCGCGATCTGGCTGGCTTGTGGCCTGATTCTGATTGCTGTCGTGGATGTGCCATTCCAGCTCTGGGATAACCGTCAGAAGCTGATGATGACCAAGCAGGAAGTACGTGACGAGTACAAGGACAGCGAAGGCAAGCCCGAGGTCAAGTCGCGTATTCGCCAGTTGCAGCGTGAAATGGCCCAGCGTCGGATGATGGAAGCGGTGCCGCAGGCCGATGTGGTGATCACCAACCCTACGCACTTTGCCGTTGCGCTCAAGTACGACCCGGCGAAGGGGAGTGCGCCGGTGCTGCTGGCCAAGGGCGGGGATTTCCTGGCGCTGAAGATTCGCGAGATCGCCCAGGAGAACAAGGTCATGGTGCTGGAGTCGCCAGCGCTGGCGCGGGCGGTGTATTTCTCCACGGAAATGGACCAGGAAATTCCAGCCGGTCTGTATCTGGCGGTGGCCCAGGTGCTGGCCTACGTCTATCAGA
The DNA here is from genome assembly GCF_002304225.1 of Pseudomonas sp. HAR-UPW-AIA-41. GTDB lineage: Bacteria > Pseudomonadota > Gammaproteobacteria > Pseudomonadales > Pseudomonadaceae > Aquipseudomonas. The sequence continues at coordinate 103,272 of NZ_NSLB01000002.1, read as the reverse complement.
TCAAGCAGTACCAGGCCGGCAAGGGCAAGCGCCCGGCGCCGCTGTCAGACAACCTGCCCATTCCGCCCGACCTGCGCCGCGACGAATAAGCCGGGCCAGCGGCTACCCGCAACGCCTTGCTGTGTCTGCGCGTTGTGCTTTGTGGAACGCTTCTTGCCATTACCCCTGCATGACGCCATTTCGCGTCAAAAGATTGAATTGGCTGGGGAAAACACGTGGCACTGGATCGCGCACAACTTATCGGTGATGTTCGCAGCAACCTGTCCGGATTGCGTCACGGCAATCTGGGCATTCCGCTGCTGCTGCTGGTCATGCTGGCCATGGTCATGCTGCCGATTCCGCCATTCCTGCTGGATGTGCTGTTCACCTTCAGCATCGCCCTGTCGATTGTCGTGCTGCTGGTGGCGATCTATGCATTGCGGCCGCTGGATTTCGCTGTTTTCCCTACCGTTCTGCTGGCAGCGACCCTGCTGCGGCTGGCCCTGAACGTTGCCTCCACCCGTGTGGTGCTGCTGCATGGTCAGGAGGGGCATGGCGCCGCGGGTAAGGTGATTCAGGCCTTCGGTGAGGTCGTGATCGGTGGCAACTACGTGGTGGGTATCGTGGTGTTCGCCATCCTCATGATCATCAACTTCGTGGTGGTGACTAAGGGTGCCGGGCGGATTTCCGAAGTCAGCGCACGCTTCACCCTGGATGCGATGCCGGGCAAGCAGATGGCGATCGACGCCGACCTCAACTCCGGGCTGATTGACCAGGCCGAAGCCAAGCGCCGACGTCTGGAAGTCTCGCAGGAAGCAGACTTCTATGGCTCGATGGACGGTGCCAGCAAGTTCGTCCGCGGCGATGCCATCGCCGGTCTGCTGATCCTGTTCATCAACCTGATCGGCGGTATTGCCATCGGCGTTCTGCAGCATGACCTGCCTTTTGCCGAAGCGGGCAAGATCTACACCCTGCTGACCATCGGTGATGGTCTGGTGGCGCAGATTCCTTCGCTGCTGCTGTCGACTGCTGCCGCGATCATGGTGACTCGTGTATCGACCTCGGAAGAAATGGGCGCTCAGGTCGGCCGGCAGATGTTCGCTTCGCCCAAGGCATTGGCCGTATCGGCCGCGATCATGATCGCCATGGGGCTGGTGCCGGGCATGCCGCACTTCTCCTTCATCAGTCTGGGTTTGGTGGCGGCCGGAGCGGCCTACTGGATTGCCAACAAGCAGCGTGTTGCCAAGGATGAAGAGGTCAAGGCGGTGGCGCTGCAGCAAGAGCAGTTGCCTGCGCAGCGCCAGCAGGAAACCAAGGAGCTGGGCTGGGATGACGTGCCGGCGGTGGACATGGTCGGCCTGGAAGTGGGCTATCGCCTGATTCCGCTGGTGGATCGCAATCAGGGCGGGCAGTTGCTCACGCGAATCAAGGGCGTGCGCAAGAAGCTATCTCAGGAACTGGGCTTTCTCATGCCTTCGGTGCACATCCGCGACAACCTCGATCTGTTGCCCAATGCCTATCGCCTGACACTGATGGGGGTTTCCCTGGCGGAAGCTGAGGTGTATCCGGACCGTGAGCTGGCAATCAACCCCGGACAGGTATTCGGGCCCATCAACGGGATCGCCGCCAAAGATCCGGCGTTCGGCCTGGAGGCTGTATGGATCGAGACGGGCCTGCGCGATCAGGCTCAGTCGCTCGGCTACACAGTGGTGGACGCCAGCACGGTGGTGGCCACCCACCTCAATCAGGTGTTGAACAAGCATGCTCATGAGCTGATCGGCCATGAGGAAGTCCAGCAACTGCTGCAGCTGCTGGCCAAGAGCTCGCCCAAGCTGGCCGAGGAGCTGGTGCCGGGCATGCTGTCGCTGTCGACCCTGCTCAAGGTGCTGCAGGCGCTGCTGCAGGAGCAGGTGCCGGTGCGTGACATCCGTACCATCGCCGAAGCCATCGCCAATGTGGCTGGCAAGAGTCAAGATCCCGCCGCCATGGTCGCGGCGGTCCGGGTCGCGCTGAGCCGCGCCATCGTGCAAACCGTTGTGGGGCTTGAGCCGGAGCTGCCTGTGATCACGCTGGAGCCAAGGTTGGAACAGATATTGCTCAACAGTATCAACAAGGCCGGACAGGGCAGTGAGGAGGGCATCCTCCTGGAGCCCGGAATGGCCGAAAAGCTGCAACGCTCCCTGGTGGATGCGGCGCAGCGTCAGGAGATGCTCGGCAAACCAGTGATCCTGCTGGTGGCTGGTCAGATCAGAGCCATGATGGCGCGGTTTGCCCGGATGGCGGTACCCAGCATGCATGTGCTGGCCTACCAGGAAATTCCGGACAACAAACAGGTCACGATTGTTGCCACCGTTGGTCAAAACGGTTGAGCCAGTGAGGTCACAGCATGCAAGTCAAACGCTTCTTCGCCGCCGATATGCGCCAAGCCATGAAACTGGTTCGCGATGAGCTGGGCGCCGATGCTGCCATCATTGGTAACCGTCGGGTGGCCGGCGGTGTGGAGCTGACTGCTGCTTTGGATTACCCGATGCCAGCGGCTGCACCGAGCAAGCCTAATCCACAGTTGGAAGCTGAGCTGCGCAAGACCCAGACCCGCATTGCCCAGGCGCACGCCGAACTGAGTGCTCCGGTGAGTGTGCCGGACAGTCAGGACCGCCAGTTGTTTACCCCAGGCGTGGCTGCCGTAAAACCCGTGAGCAAGCCGCAGGCGGTGGCCGCCCCGGCAATGGACCAGCGCGCTCTGGACGCCATGCGCTTTGAGCTGCACGGCCTGCGCGAGCTGATCGAGAGCCAGCTCGGTTCGCTGGCGTGGGGGCAGATGCAGAACCGCCGTCCGCAGCAGGCCAGCCTCTGGCGCCGTCTGCAGCGCATGGGAATCCCCGCTGACCTGGCCCGCCCGCTGCTAGACAAGGTGGCCGGCATCAGTGATGCACGTCAGGCCTGGCGCATGCTGCTGGCGCATCTGGCGCATGCCATCCGTACACCGGAACAGGAGCCGCTGGAGGAGGGAGGCGTGATTGCCCTTGTGGGTCCGGCCGGCATGGGTAAAACCACGACCCTAGCCAAGCTTGCGGCACGCTACGTACTCAAATACGGCGCGCAGAGCATTGCTTTGGTCAGCCTCGATAGCTACCGCATCGGGGCGCAGGAGCAGCTCAAAACGCTTGGCCGCATCCTTGGTGTGTCAGTGACCCCGGTCGATCCGGGTCAGTCACTTCTGCAGGCTCTGGCGCCACTGGCGCGTAAGCGGGTGGTGCTGATCGATACGGCAGGTCTGCCCGCCAACGACCCTGGGCTGCGTCTACAGTTGGAGATGCTGGCCTCGAGAGGGGTCAAATCGCGTAATTACCTTGTCATGGCTGCGACCAGTCAGGGGCAAGTGCTGAAAGCGGCCTACCATAGTTATAAGCAGTGTGGTCTTTCCGGCTGCATTCTGACCAAGCTCGACGAGTCGGCGAGCCTCGGTGAAGCATTGGGGCTGGCGATCAGCCAGCGTCTGCCGGTAGCCTATCTGGCTGATGGGCCTAGAATTCCTGATGATCTTCAGGTCTGGCGAAGCCATCAGCTGGTTAGCCGTGCAGTAAGTCTGCAAAGTGCACAAGACCCAAGTGAGGATGCTATGGCCGAGCTGTTTGCCGGCCTGTATCAGCAGCAGGCGCGGCAAGCCGGCTAAGCGAATGGCCAGTGCAATGGCATCTGGCCCGATAATGAAAGACAAGGTGTAAGAATCAATGGCAAGCATGCACCCCGTACAGGTGATTGCTGTAACCGGCGGCAAGGGTGGCGTCGGCAAGACCAACGTGTCGGTGAATCTGTCACTGGCATTGGCTGATCTTGGCCGGCGCGTCATGCTCATGGATGCCGATCTCGGTTTGGCCAACGTCGATGTGCTGCTTGGGCTGACGCCCAAGCGCACTTTGGCCGACGTGATCAGCGGTGAGTGCGACATCAAGGATGTGCTGCTGCAGGGGCCGGGCGGCATTCGTATCGTGCCTGCTGCGTCCGGCACTCAGAGCATGGTGCATTTGTCGCCGATGCAGCATGCTGGTCTGATCCAGGCCTTCAGTGAGATCAGCGAAAATCTCGATGTACTGATCATCGATACCGCCGCGGGCATCGGCGATGGTGTTGTCAGTTTTGTCCGCGCGGCTCAGGAAGTGCTGGTGGTGGTGTGCGATGAGCCGACCTCGATCACCGATGCCTATGCCCTGATAAAACTGCTAAATCGTGATTTCGGGGTGAATCGCTTCCGCGTGCTGGCCAATATGGCCCACTCCCCGCAGGAAGGTCGCAACCTCTTTGCTAAGCTCACCAAAGTAACTGATCGCTTCCTTGATGTGGCCCTGCAGTATGTTGGCGCGATTCCTTATGACGAGTCCGTGCGCAAGGCCGTGCAGAAGCAGCGAGCGGTTTACGAAGCTTTCCCCCGGTCGAAGTGTTCCCTGGCCTTCAAGGCCGTGGCGCAGAAAGTGGACAGCTGGCCTCTGCCAGCTAACCCTCGTGGCCATCTGGAGTTCTTCGTCGAACGCTTGGTGCAACAGCCGGTTGTGGGAAGTTCGATATGACAGCAGCCAGCGGACTCCGTATGTATAGCAAGGCGCAAGCTCAAGAGTCACAGCAGATGTTGATTGAGCGACATGGCCCTTTGGTCAAGCGCATTGCCTATCATCTGCTGGCCCGCTTGCCCGCTAATGTGCAGGTCGAAGACCTGATGCAGGCCGGTATGATCGGACTGCTGGAGGCCGCAAAGAAATATGACGCCAGCAAGGGCGCCAGCTTCGAAACTTACGCCGGCATCCGCATTCGCGGTGCCATGTTGGATGAAGTGCGTAAGGGGGATTGGGCGCCTCGCTCGGTGCATCGCAACAGCCGGATGGTCAGTGAAGCAATTCGTACCGTTGAAGCCAGATTGGGTCGAGACGCTAAAGATCAAGAGGTTGCGGCCGAACTTGAATTGAGTCTCGAGGAATACTACGGCATTCTCAACGACACTCAGGGGAGCCGCCTGTTCAGTTTCGATGACTTGTTACAGGACGGTGAGCACGATGATGCCAGCCATCAGGGGGAGCCAGCGCACGGTCTGGAAGATGAGCGTTTCCAAAAAGCTCTAGCCGAGGCCATTGCCCAGTTGCCTGAGCGCGAGCGCCTAGTGTTGGCGTTGTACTACGACGAAGAGCTGAATCTGAAGGAAATCGGTGCGGTGCTTGGTGTCAGTGAGTCCCGGGTGAGTCAGTTGCACAGTCAGTGTGCTGCAAGATTGCGTGCACGACTGGCGGACTGGCGTCTAGGCTGAGATAAGGCCGATCAAGAATTGACGGCGTTTCCTCAGGGAAGCGTTAGAGACTGTACGGAGGTCGACTTGGACAAGAATATGAAAATCCTCATCGTGGACGATTTTTCGACGATGAGACGGATCATCAAGAACCTGTTGCGTGATCTGGGTTTTACCAACACGTCGGAGGCTGATGACGGCACCACAGCGTTGCCGATGCTGCAGAGCGGCAGTTTCGACTTCCTGGTCACCGACTGGAACATGCCCGGGATGACCGGCATTGATCTGCTGCGTGCGGTGCGCGCGGATGAGCGCCTGAAGGGTTTGCCGGTGCTGATGGTGACTGCCGAGGCGAAGCGCGACCAAATTATCGAGGCGGCCCAAGCCGGGGTGAATGGCTACGTGGTCAAACCCTTTACGGCCCAGGTGCTCAAGGAAAAGATCGACAAGATTTTTGAGCGGGTCAATGGCTGATCAGCCTCGAGGATGCTATGGAGCACAACGAATCTTCGCAGGGTGAGCTTGAGACAACCCTGAAAGATCACGCAAACAAGTTGGTGAACAGCTTGGAACGCGGCAATTTTGCCGAGGCAATTCAGGTTATTTACGAACTCAATCAGGTGCGTGATCGTGGCTTGTACCAGGAAGTGGGCAAGCTGACCCGTGAGTTACACAACGCAATCGTCAACTTTCAGATCGACATCCACGGCAAGCATGCCCAGGAAATGTCACAGATCAACGATGCTACTCACCGCCTTAACTACGTGGTTGAGATGACCGAAAAAGCGGCCAATCGCACCATGGATTTGGTCGAGCTGAGCGCGCCCCTGGTCAATGGCCTCTCTGATGAGTCCCAGCAGTTGCGGGAAGAGTGGGGGCGCTTTATGCGTCGTGAAATCAGTGCCGATGGCTTCCGTGATCTTGCCAAAAAGGTCGACAACTTTCTTGGTCGTGTCGACCAGGATGGTACTCAGCTATCCAGCTATCTGAATGACATCCTCTTGGCTCAGGACTTTCAGGATCTCACTGGCCAGGTGATCAAACGTGTCACTGCGCTGGTGACTGAAGTGGAAAGTAATCTGGTCAAGCTGGTGATGATGGCCAGTCATGTCGATCGCTTCGCGGGTATCGAGCATGACCAAGCCGCGATCCAGGAAGAAGCCAAACAACAAAAAGTTTCATCCCAGGGTGAAGGTCCGCAGATGCATGCCGATAAGCGTGATGATGTCGTATCCGGACAGGTCGACGTCGATGATCTGCTTTCCAGTCTGGGCTTCTAAGGAGCACCTACATGAGCTTCGACGCCGATGAGGAAATTCTCCAGGACTTCCTGGTAGAGGCCGGCGAGATTCTTGAGCTGTTATCCGAACAATTGGTTGAGCTGGAAAGCCGGCCTGATGATATGGATCTGCTCAACGCCATCTTCCGGGGCTTTCACACCGTTAAAGGTGGGGCGGGCTTCCTCCAACTCAATGCTCTGGTTGAGTGCTGCCACATTGCCGAGAATGTGTTCGATATCTTGCGCAAGGGCGCTCGCCGGGTCGATGCGGAGCTGATGGACGTAGTGCTTCAGGCACTGGATACGGTTAACGAAATGTTCAGCCAGGTGCGTGAGCGTACCGAGCCAATTCCAGCCTCACCAGACTTGTTGCAGGCGCTGGCGCGGTTGGCTGAACCTCAGGGAGAGGCGCCCAGTGCACCACCTCCTGCTGCTCCGGCACCCGCTCCGGTAGTAGAAGAGCCTGTTTCAGTTGTCGTCGAGACTGCAGCTGTCGCTTCCGGTGACATCACCGACAGTGAGTTCGAGCAGCTTCTCGATGCTTTGGGCCCCGCTGAAACTAGTCCAGTCGAAGGCCCTGCGAGCAGCGTTGCTAGTGATGAGATCAGCGACGACGAGTTTGAAAAGTTGCTCGATGATCTGCATGGTCCAGGCAAGTTCGCGGCTGCGCCTGTAGCTGCTGAGCCGGCACCTGTGGCTGTTGGAGGCGGCGACGAAATAAGCGACTCGGAATTTGAGGCGTTACTTGATCAGTTGCATGGCAAGGGCAAGTTTGTTCCTCCGGCCGCTGAGCAGAGTATCAGCGTGGCCCCTGCAGCAGCCTCTGATGAACATATTACTGACGATGAGTTTGAGGCGCTTCTCGATCAGTTGCATGGCAAGGGTAAGTTTGTTCCCCCAGAAGAGCCTGCTGCCGCTGTGCCTCCCGTTACTAGCAAGGCCGCCGTCAGTGAGCCGGTTCCGGAACGGGTAGAGCCTAAGGCACCAGTAGCTACTGCTGCACCTTCACCCGCGCCAGCATCAGCTTCTGTACCGGCCAGAGCTGCGGCAGCACCTGCAGCCGCTGGTGACAAGGCCGGAGCTGCCAGTGAGGCGGAAACCACGGTTCGGGTGGACACTGCGCGTCTCGACGAGATCATGAACATGGTCGGCGAGTTGGTGCTGGTGCGAAACCGTCTGGTTCGTCTGGGCCTGAATAGCGGCGATGAGGCGATGTCCAAAGCCGTGTCCAACCTCGATGTAGTCACGGCTGATCTGCAGACTGCGGTGATGAAAACGCGGATGCAGCCGATCAAGAAGGTCTTTGGTCGATTCCCCCGATTGGTTCGTGACCTGGCGCGTAACCTTAAGAAAGAAATCAATTTGGAGCTGGTCGGCGAAGAAACCGATCTCGACAAAAACCTTGTAGAGGCTCTGGCTGACCCGCTGGTGCACTTGGTGCGCAATGCCGTTGACCACGGCGTGGAAACTCCGGAAGAGCGTGAGGCGGCCGGTAAACCACGTGCCGGTAAGGTCGTGCTGTCCGCCGAGCAGGAGGGGGATCACATCCTGCTGTCGATCTCCGATGATGGCAAGGGTATGGATGCTGATGTGCTGCGTGCCAAGGCTGTGGAAAAGGGCCTGCTGGACAAGGATGCGGCGGATCGCCTCAACGAACTGGAATGCTACAACCTGATTTTTGCCCCAGGCTTCTCGACCAAGACGGAGATTTCCGATGTGTCCGGTCGTGGGGTGGGCATGGATGTGGTCAAGACCAAAATTTCCCAGCTGAACGGTACGGTTAACGTCTATTCAGTCAAAGGGCAGGGTTCGAAGATCATCATCAAGGTGCCGCTGACCCTGGCGATCATGCCGACCCTGATGGTCATGCTGGCCAATCAGGCGTTTGCCTTCCCGCTGGTCAACGTCAACGAGATCTTCCATCTCGATCTGTCCAGAACCAACGTGGTTGATGGGCAGGAAGTGGTGATTGTGCGCGACAAGGCACTGCCACTGTTTTATCTCAAGCGCTGGCTGGTGCCCAATGCCGCCTATGATGAGCGTGGCGAAGGGCATGTTGTGATTCTTTCTGTCGGCACGCAGCGAATCGGTTTCGTGGTTGATCAGTTGGTTGGCCAGGAAGAGGTTGTTATCAAGCCGCTTGGCAAAAAGCTGCAAGGTACGCCTGGTATGGCGGGTGCGACCATCACCGGCGACGGTCGCATTGCTTTGATTCTCGATGTTCCCAGCATGCTTAAACGCTACGCTCGGCGTGGTTGAAATGCGCCAGCCACTGTTGGCTGGCGATGAGGAGTCTGTATGGCAGTAAAAGTGCTGGTGGTGGACGATTCGGGCTTTTTTCGCCGCCGCGTATCGGAAATCCTCTCTTCGGACAGTGGTATCGAGGTTGTTGGCACTGCTACCAACGGTCGCGAAGCGATCGATCAGGCAATGGCACTCAAGCCTGATGTGATCACCATGGACTACGAGATGCCGATGATGGATGGCATCACTGCTGTTCGTAACATCATGCAGCGCTGTCCCACTCCTGTACTGATGTTTTCCTCGCTGACTCATGAGGGTGCGCGGGTTACCTTGGACGCTCTGGATGCTGGCGCTGTTGACTTTTTGCCGAAGAACTTCGAAGACATCTCGCGTAATCCCGCTAAGGTAAAACAGTTGCTGTGCGAGAAAATTCTTTCTATCGCTCGCAGCAATCGTCGCACAACAAATTTTAGTGCTGCGCCTGTCGCAGCACCTGCTTCCGTGTCCAGTCACGCCTCTACGGCGCCTTCGCCATCGCCGCGTGTGCCTGTTACTCCTCCTTCTGCGTCAGTGCGTCGAAAAGCCTATCGCTTGGTCGCAATTGGAACATCTACGGGCGGCCCGGTAGCTCTGCAGCGAGTTCTGACTCAGTTGCCGGCTAATTTTCCGGCACCCATCGTCCTGATTCAGCATATGCCGGCGGCTTTCACCAAGGCATTTGCCGAGCGGTTGAATAGCCTCTGCCGCATTAATGTGAAGGAGGCCGAGGATGGAGATCTGCTGCGGCCGGGTGTGGCCTTACTGGCGCCTGGTGGTAAGCAGATGATGATTGATGGGCGCGGGCAGATCAAAATTCTGCCGGGCGACGAACGTCTCAACTACAAGCCCTGCGTCGATATCACATTTGGTTCTGCGGCCAAGGCCTATGCCGATAAAGTGCTGGCTGTGGTACTGACTGGTATGGGGGCAGATGGCCGTGATGGGGCTCGGATGCTCAAGGAAGTTGGTAGTCAGGTCTGGGCGCAGGATGAAGCCAGCTGTGTGATCTATGGAATGCCAATGGCTGTTGTCAAAGCCAATCTGGCTGATGCGGTATACCCCCTCGATGACATCGGCCGCCATTTGGCCGAGGCCTGTAGCTGATGGATGTACTGAGTCTCATCGGCGTTATTCTGGCCTTCATTGCCATTATCGGTGGGAACTACCTTGAAGGCGGTCATGCTGGGGCTCTCCTTAATGGGCCAGCGGCGCTTATTGTAATTGGTGGCACACTTGGTGCTGCCTTTTTGCAGACGCCACTGCCCGCTCTGAAAAGAGCTTCCGTGATTTTGCGCTGGATCATTTTTCCACCCGCCGTCGATATGCTTGGTGGCATCAGTCAAGTTGTTACCTGGAGCATGAAGGCTCGTAAAGAGGGGCTGCTTGGCCTGGAGTCAATTGCTGACAGCGAGCCTGATCCATACGCGCGTAAAGGTCTGCAGTTGCTGGTTGATGGTGCCGAACCAGAAGCTATTCGAAGCATCCTCGAAGTTGATCTGTATACCCAGGAAAGTCGTGATCTTCAGGCCGCCAAGATGTTCGAAAGCATGGGAGGCTACGCCCCCACTATCGGCATTATCGGTGCGGTGATGGGGCTTATTCATGTCATGGGAAATCTGGCTGATCCCAGCCAGCTAGGGAGTGGTATCGCGGTAGCCTTTGTGGCCACTATCTACGGTGTGAGTTTTGCCAACTTGTTGCTATTGCCAATAGGTAACAAGCTCAAGACGCTGGTACTGCAACAGTCGCGTTATCGTGAAATGTTGCTCGAAGGTATTCTTTCCATTGCCGAAGGGGAAAACCCGCGCGCTATCGAGATGAAGCTGCAAGGCTTCGTGGAGTAGGGTTGTGAGTCGGCGTCGGCGTCATGAAGAGCATGAGAACCATGAGCGTTGGCTGGTTTCATATGCCGACTTCATTACTCTGCTATTTGCTTTCTTCGTTGTGATGTATTCGATTTCCTCGGTCAATGAGGGCAAGTACAAGGTACTGTCCGATACCCTTGTTGGCGTTTTCAATCAACCTGAGCGTTCGACCAAACCCATTGCGATTGGCGAAGAGCAGCCTCGTACTATTTCGCCAGATCTGGATGCAGCGCCAGAAGGTGAGGAGAGTACAGGGACCACGGACTCGTTGAACCAGATTGCCCTGAGTGTGCAGCAATCTTTTGGTGATCTGATCAAGTCCAACCAGTTGACTGTAAGGGGCAATGAGCTTTGGGTTGAAATCGAGCTCAACTCCAGTCTGTTGTTTTCGAGTGGCGATGCAGTGCCTAGTGAGGGGGCTTTTGCCATCATTGAGAAGATCGCAGCGATCCTCGCACCTTACGAGAACCCTATTCACGTTGAAGGGTTTACCGATAACGTTCCGATCAGTGCCGGCCCCTATCCAAGCAACTGGGAGTTGTCTACAGCGAGGGCTGCGAGCATTGTCAGAATGTTGGCGCTTGATGGTGTAAGACCAGGGCGCATGGCGGCAGTTGGGTATGGAGAGTTTCAGCCAATTGCCGAAAATGACACTGCTGAGGGGCGTGGACGTAATCGGCGTGTGGTGCTTGTGGTTTCGCGTAATCTGGAGATACGCCGCAGCGTGAGCGGTGTGGGTAGTGCCCATGCCAAGCCGGATGCTGCTCTGCAGCGTGCTGGCACGCAACCTGCAGAAACACCTCAGTTACCGGCGCAGCCTGCGGGCGCCGTCAATTCTTTGCCTCCGGCCAATTGACTGGCCGAGTATCTTGGTAAGCCAGGTCGCTGCCGAGAGGATCATTATCATGAGAGTGTGGGCTGTTGCGAATCAGAAAGGTGGTGTCGGCAAAACCACCACGTCGATTGCCTTGGCGGGCCTCTTGGCCGACGCCGGCAAGCGCGTGGTGGTTGTCGATCTTGACCCCCATGGTTCGATGACCAGCTACTTTGGCCATGATCCTGACGGACTTGAACACAGTAACTACGATCTTTTTCTGCAACAGGGCAATGTTCCAAATGGCCTGCCGCAGCGCCTACTGTTACCCACTAGCAATGAGCGTATAGCGTTGCTGCCGTCCAGCACGGCGTTGGCTACTCTAGAACGACAGTCCCCAGGGCAGAACGGCCTGGGGCTGGTTATTGCCAAAAGCCTGGCGCAGCTCTGGGGGCAGTTTGATCATGCCATCATCGACAGCCCGCCATTGCTCGGTGTTCTGATGGTCAATGCGCTCGCTGCCAGTCAGCAGTTGGTGATTCCTGTTCAGACTGAATTTCTGGCGGTAAAAGGCTTGGAGCGTATGACCAATACGCTGACTATGATCAATCGCTCGAGAAAACAGGCTTTGCCTTACACCATAGTGCCTACTTTGTTTGACCGTCGAACACAGGCGTCGATGACAACACTGCGTCTGTTGCGTAACACCTATCCTGAGCAGCTGTGGCAAGCCTATGTGCCAGTGGACACGCGGCTGCGTGATGCCAGTCGGGCGGGTTTGACGCCCTCTCAGTTTGATCCCAATAGTCGCGGTGTGATTGCCTATCGGGCCTTGCTCAAGCATCTGCTAAGCCATCAACCGGCTACCCAGGTGGCGTGATGATCTGCTTTGTTGCCTTTTGGCGCTCAAGTTGCCGATGCTTGCAGCCGATAGTTTGCACAGCTATGGCTAAAAGGTTTTTCCAATGAATCGTCCGCAGCGCCTCAATACCCGTTCTCAGCTGGCTCTTCAGAGTTATCTGGATGCGTTGTTGCAGGATGCTGCGAGCGAGCTGGAAGCAGCCCGGGGGGTTGAGTTTGAGCCAGCGATGCCAGGTTCTCCCCACCGCGTAGCCATTCAAACTGATATGGATGATTTTGCGGCGGCGGTACTGGAGGAGGAGGTGCGTGATGCCCGCCGACAGCCTCAGCCCTCTGCACGGGTAGTGACTTTGGCGGAGCGTTTGCCGCCTGTTAAAAGCGAGCTTGGCTTGCCTTCGTTGTTGCCCAGTTTTTTGCCGGTGGTTGAGCCAGTTGTTGTAACAGAAACAACACCTGCGGTGAGCGAACCCTCCATCGAGCCGCCTGCGCCAGTAGTTGCAGTGGTTGTCGAGGAAAAAGCGCCAACAGCCAGTGCTCCCTGGGTTGGGCGGCCGAGTTGGGCAGATGAGCCCTTTGAGTGCTTGTTGTTCGATGTGGCTGGTTTGACGCTGGCAGTGCCTCTTATTTGCCTCGGTAGTATTTGCCCTCTGGAAGGACAGGAGTTAACGCCCTTGTTCGGCCAGCCTGATTGGTTTCTCGGCATCCTGCCGGTGCCCGCAGGCAACCTCAAAGTCATTGATACGGCGCGCTGGGTAATGCCAGAGCGCTATCGTGATGAGTGCCGTGAGGGGCTGCAGTACGTTATCTCCATTCAAGGTTGTGAGTGGGGGCTGGCTGTGCATCAGGTCAGTCGCTCGATTCGCCTTGATCCGAGTGAGGTCAAGTGGCGTAGTCAGCGTACTCAGCGGCCTTGGCTAGCTGGAACAGTTATCGAGCATATGTGTGCGTTGCTTGATGTTTCGGCGTTGGCAGAGCTGATTGCTGCCAGCGACAGACGCAAGACAAAGGTTTGACGAGCCCAATCAGAATTGGGCTTCTATAGTGATAACAAGCGGGTAGACCCGTATTTGCCGCCACTGGTGGTTTTGACGAGGCGAGGGAACAATGAAAAAGTCTTCTGCACAAGGTTCCGAAGATCCGATTCTGCAGTGGGTGACGTTCCGACTGGATAACGAAACCTATGGCATCAACGTGATGCAGGTGCAGGAAGTGCTGCGCTACACCGAGATCGCGCCGGTGCCGGGCGCGCCCAGCTACGTGCTGGGCATCATCAACCTGCGCGGCAACGTGGTCACGGTGATCGATACCCGTCAGCGCTTTGGCCTGATGCCGGCGCCGGTGACCGACAACACGCGCATCGTGATCATTGAAGCGGACAAGCAGGTGGTCGGCATCCTGGTCGACAGCGTGGCTGAGGTGGTTTACCTGCGCCAGTCCGAGGTGGAAACCGCGCCGAATGTTGGCAATGACGAGTCTGCCAAGTTCATCCAGGGCGTGTGCAACAAGAATGGCGAGCTGCTGATTCTGGTCGAACTGGACAAGATGATGAGCGAAGAAGAGTGGTCTGAGCTGGACGGCATCTGATGCTCGAGATCGCGCTGGGTCTGCTGGGGTTGACGTGTGTCGGCCTTATCGGCGCCTGTGTGTGGCTGGCAGGACGCCTGCGTGAGCAGGCGGTGCTGCAGGCCGAGCGGGCTGCTGCCTATGACCAGCGGCTGAAAGAGTTGTCCCGGCGTCTGGATGCTTACCTCACCGGGAGCATCCGCATGGGCGAAGAACTGCACGAGCTGCGCCGGGTGGTGGCCCCGTTGCCGGATAAACTCAGTCAGATCGAACAGCGTGATCCGACGTCGCTGTCCTTCACCCAGGCCGCCCGTTTGGTTGGCATGGGCGCCAGCGTTGATGATCTGACGCACTCCTGTGGCCTGACCAAAGCCGAGGCTGAACTGGTCAGTCGCCTGCATCAAGCACGCAAAGCGTGATCTCCCGCCGTCGCTGATAGTGCTGCGCGCTCTTAGCAGACGTTTTGCTCCTGCCAATGGTTCCAAGCTGTGCATGTTGCCTTGCCTACGCTCAAGAAAGACGCGGGGAGGGCCGGATCATGCTGCGCTTGTGTGGGTTGTTGCTGGTGCTGGTAATGAGTTCACTGCACGCGGCCGAGGCGCCTGTCGAGGTGGCGGGCGCCATGACGGTCAATAGCGCGCAGGCCAAGCGCCTGCACGAGCTGGGCGCGGTGTTTGTCGATGTGCGACCGACCCGTGAGTGGTCGTGGGGGCATGTCTGGGGCGCTGTGCATCTGGATCTGGCGGGCAATTTCGCGGAAATGGGCAATCAGGCCTGGCCGCGGCAGGTACCGCTGGTGGTCTACTGCGACAGTGAGGTGTGCCCGCGCAGTGCAGTCGCTGCAGAGATGCTGGTCAGTTGGGGCTACACGCAGGTCTATTACTACCGCGAGGGCTTCTTTGCCTGGCAGTTGCTGGACATGCCTCAGGGCCGTGGACTGAAAGGTGAGCAGGTGGCCTTCAGGCCTTTGGCGGCGCCAGCCGTGGCAGGTCTGGAGTGACATCCCGTTCACTGCTGCCTGTGGGGGTGAAACCTGGCGGGCATTGCCCCTTGAGGTGCCAGGCAAAGGCAATGATCTCGGCAATGCAGCGGTACAGCGCCTCGGGAATGGCATCGCCCAGCTCCAGGCGAGCCAGCAGCTTGACCAGATCGGCATTCTCGTAGATCGGCACTTCATGCTCGCGGGCCAGGGCGAGGATTGCCTCGGCCAGCTCGTCATCGCCCTTGGCGGTCAGGCTGGGGGCATTGCTGCCGTCATATTGCAGGGCAATGGCCTGGCGGTTCGGATGCTTGCTCATGCTTTCTCGTCAATCCAGCGTTGCTGCAATTGGGTTCGCGGGCCTTGTGGCGGCACGCCTTGCTGGCAGGCCAGTTCACCCACGCTGAAGCCGGCTGCGTTGAGACGCTCACGCAGCCAGGGCAGTTCGGCGTTGGCCAGCTGCGCGGTGCTGGCACGCTCGGCCCACAGCTGGCTGCTGAAACAACCGCGCAGCAACTGTGCCTGTACCTGCAGAGCGCCCAGCGGTTCCAGGTTGAAGGCCAGATCAACCCGCCAGAGGGTTTGAGGTTGGCTGTTCTTCTGCTGCGCCGGGCTCTGTTCCTGCTCGATCTTCACCTGCAGGCTGGTAAAGCCCTCCGCCTGGCGTAGCGGAATTTCCATCTGCCAGGTGGTCAGTTGGCTTCCGTCGGCCAGTGTCTGGCTTTGTCCGAGGCTGGACAGCTGGTGTGTCTGCAGGCGAGATACGGCGGCCGCGGCGAGCTTGAGCAAGGCCTCCAGATCGGCATCTTCGCCGCCTTGTGTCAGCAGCCTGGCCGGTAGCGGAAAGCCTGCAGTGCTGGCTTTGCCAGGTGCTGCACCACCGAGCATGCCGCGCAAAAGGGTGGGCAGGGCCTGGGTCAGCAGATTGACGTTGAGACTGGCGCCCAGCGGGCTGCTCAGCGGTGATCCTGCAGGCAATTGCGGCAGCAGTTGGGCGATCAGGCGCAGCAGGTTACCTTTGAGATCCTGGGGCAGGCTCTGTTGGGCATTAGGGCTTAGCAGGTGCGCTTCGAAAAAGCTGCCACTGCCGGCCATGGCTTTGCTCAAGTGTTCCGGGTTCTGCAGTTGCTTGAAGTCCGGCAGTTGATTGAGCAACTGGCTGGCGGTCTTTTGCAGTTCCGGCGTCAGCTTGTTGCCGGAGATCAGGTCGCTAAGGGGTTTGAGCAGCGCCTCCAGGGAAGTTTGGCGGCTTTGCTGCTGATTGAGTTGTTGCTGGATTTCCAGGCTGTCGAGCTGGGCACTGGGTGGCAGGAACTGCAGGGTCTGGCTGTCGATCACCCGGGCGCTGAGCAGGCTGCCAATGGGCAGGGGTTGCGGACTGTCGAGCTTGATCTGCTGGCCGGCCAGCTGTCCGGTGAGCAGGCTGGCCAGTACCCGGTACAGGTTTTGTCCACTCTTGCCCGCCGCCTGCAACTCGCTGCTGATCACCCGGGCCTGCAGCAGGCTGCCGGTTGGCGCGGCCTGACTGTTCAAACGGGTCAGTGCCGTGTCCAGCCCGGCCTGAAGAGTGGCCGACAGGCGCTGTTCGGAGACGGCGGTGAGGGTCAGGCGCGTACCTTCGGGCAAAGGCTGGTTGCTGGTGGCGGGCAGGGTGGCCTGGCGGCCATTGGCCAAGGTCATCTTCAGCAATACCTGGAAGCTTTGCTGCTGCTCGCGCAGGGTGATGACTTCTGCCTGTACCTGCTCGCCGGTAGCCAGCAAGCCCTGCAGGGGTTGCAGCAGCTTGATCGCCAGTTCGGCCGCAGCGCTGGAGGGCGGGCGGCTGCTGGTCGGTGGCAAGGGGCGGGTGGCGCCGATCTCGGAGGTCATCGGGTTACAACCTGTTGAAAATGCCGGCTTCGGCGGTACAAGTGCGCTGTGTATAATCGCGCCCCGAGCATAGGCCGCCAGCGGTCTGTCTGGTTCGACCGCGCTAGAGCGGCACCTTGGGTGCGGCTTCAGTATAGCGGCCATGCCCCATCCGACTTGAGTGCAAAACGCCGTGCCAGCTACCTGTCGTCCTCTTCTCGAAGCCGTGGCACTCGCCTGTGAGCGCGACTGGCGCATGCTGTTCGAGGACCTTGCGTTCAGTCTGGCCGAAGGCGACATGCTGCAGATAGTCGGCCCCAACGGCAGCGGCAAGACCAGTCTGCTGCGTCTGATTGCCGGACTGATGGAACCCAGCAGTGGCGAACTGCGACTGTTCGGGGAACCGCTGGCGCGCCAGCGCCATGAGCTGACCCGCAACCTGTTGTGGATTGGTCATGCACCGGGGGTCAAGGGCCTGCTGACCGCCGAGGAGAACCTTGCCTGGCTCTGCGCCCTGCATCAGCCGGTCGAGCGCGAGGCCATCTGGCAGGCCCTGGCCGCCGTTGGCCTGCGCGGCTATGAGGATGTTGCCTGCCATCGCCTGTCAGCCGGCCAGCAACGCCGTGTGGCACTGGCCCGCCTGTATCTGCCGGCACCACCTTTGTGGGTGCTGGATGAGCCGTTCACCGCGCTCGACAAACAGGGCGTCGCCCAGCTGGAACAGCATCTGGCGCGCCATTGCGAACAGGGCGGTTCGGTGGTCTTCACCACCCACCACAGCCTGGGGCACAAACCGGCCAGCTACCGTGAACTTGACCTGGGGCAGTGGGCCGCATGAGCAACTTCTTTACCCTGCTGCTGGCCCGGGAAGCACGTCTGCTGTGCCGGCGACCGGCTGAACTGGCCAACCCGCTGGTGTTCTTTGCCATTGTCATCGCCCTGTTTCCGCTGGCGGTTGGTCCGGAAAGCCAGCTGCTGCAGACCCTGTCACCCGGGCTGATCTGGGTAGCGGCGCTGTTGGCCGTACTGCTGTCACTGGACGGCTTGTTTCGCAGTGATTTCGAGGACGGTTCGCTGGAGCAGTGCGTCCTTTCGCCGCAACCCCTGCCACTGCTGGTATTGGCCAAGGTACTGGCACACTGGCTGTTCTCCGGATTGGCGCTGGTGCTGCTGGCGCCGCTGCTGGCCCTGATGCTGGGGTTGCCGGGACGTTGCCTGCCGGTGCTGCTGCTGTCGCTGCTGCTCGGCACGCCGGTGCTGAGCCTGCTGGGCGCGGTTGGTGCGGCGTTGACGGTAGGCCTCAAACGCGGTGGTCTGCTCCTGGCGCTGCTGATTCTGCCGTTGTACATCCCGGTGCTGATTCTCGGCACGGGCGCCTTGCAGGCCTCCCTGCAGGGATTGCCGGCAGCCGGGCAGTTGCTGTGGCTGGCCAGCCTGGCGGCGCTGGCCGTTACCCTGACACCTTTTGCGATTGCTGCCGGGCTGAAAATCAGCCTGGCCGAATAGAAGAGTGAAGTCCCAGATGAATTGGACGTGGTTTCACAAGTGGGGTTCGCCCAAGTGGTTTTATGAAATGAGCGGCCGCTGGCTGCCCTGGCTTACTGTGGCTGCCGTGCTGCTGCTGGTTGTCGGTCTGGTCTGGGGTCTGGCCTATGCGCCGCCTGAGAAATACCAGGGCAACAGCTACCGGATCATTTATATCCACGTGCCGGCGGCGTTTCTCGCCCAGTCCTGCTACCTGATGATGGCCATTGCCGGTGCAGTCGGCCTGATCTGGAAGATGAAACTGGCGGACGTGGCCCTGCAGCAGGCGGCGCCCATTGGCGCCTGGATGTGCTTTATCGCGCTGATCACCGGGGCCATCTGGGGCAAGCCGACCTGGGGCACCTACTGGATCTGGGATGCCCGGCTGACCTCGATGCTGATTCTGCTGTTCCTCTACTTCGGCATCATCGCCCTGGGCAATGCCATCAGTAACCGCGACAGCGCGGCCAAGGCCTGCGCGGTGCTGGCGCTGGTGGGCGCGGTGAACATCCCGATCATCCAGAAGTCGGTGGAGTGGTGGAATACCCTGCACCAGCCGGCCACCTTCAAGATCACTGGTAAGGCCAGCATGAGTGCCGAGATGTGGCTGCCGCTGCTGATCATGGTGCTGGGCTTCTACTGCTTTTTCGGCGCCGTGCTTCTGATGCGCATGCGCCTGGAAGTGTTGCGCCGCGAGGCGCGGGCACGCTGGGTCAAGGATGAAGTCGCAGGTCTGGTCAACGCGGGGAACAAGTGATGAGTTTTGCCTCGTTCGGCGAATTCCTGGCCATGGGTAATCATGGCCCTTATGTCTGGTCGGCTTACGGCATCAGCCTGCTGGTGCTGGCGTTGAATGTGGTGCTGCCGATTCTGGCCCGGCGCCGTTACCTGCAAGACGAGGCGCGCCGTCTGCGCCGGGAGGAAGCGAAGTGAATCCGGTACGCAAGAAGCGCCTGTATATCGTCCTGGTCATTCTGGTCGGCGTGGGCGCGGCGGTGGCGCTGGCGCTGAGTGCGCTGCAGGAGAACATCAACCTGTTCTACACCCCGACCCAGATCGCCAATGGCGAGGCGCCGCAGGACACGCGCATCCGCGCCGGCGGCATGGTAGCCAAGGGTTCGGTCAAGCGTTCGGCCGACTCGCTGGATGTCGAGTTCGTGGTCACCGACTTCGCCAAGAGCGTGACCATTCGCTACCGCGGCATCCTGCCGGATCTGTTCCGTGAGGAGCAGGGCATCGTAGCCCTCGGCAAGCTGGATGCCGACGGTGTACTGGTTGCCGATGAAGTGCTGGCCAAGCACGACGAGAATTACATGCCGCCGGAAGTGACCAAGGCCCTGAAGGAAAGCGGTCAGCTGGACGCCAATGGTCAACCGGCCGCAGCGGCCAAGGGAGAATAAGTGATGAACCCGACTCTGGTGCCGGAACTCGGCCACCTGGCACTGATTCTCGCCCTGTGTTTTGCCCTGGTGCAGTCGATTTTCCCGCTGGTCGGCGCCTGGCGTGGCGATCGGCAGTGGATGAGCATGGGCGTGCCGGCGGCCTGGGGCCAGTTCGCCATGCTGGCGTTCTCCTTCGCCTGCCTCACTCAGGCCTTTCTGGTCGATGACTTCTCGGTGGCCTATGTCGCCAGCAACTCCAACACAGCGCTGCCATGGGTGTACAAGATCAGTGCGGTATGGGGTGCCCACGAGGGTTCGCTGCTGTTGTGGGCGCTGATTCTCGGTGGCTGGACCTTCGCCGTGTCGGTGTTCTCGCGGCAATTGCCGGAACCGGTGCTGGCCCGCGTGCTGTCGGTCATGGGCATGATCAGCATCGGCTTCCTGCTGTTTATGATCATCACCTCCAACCCCTTTATGCGTTTGCTGCCGGATACCCCGGCTGATGGCCGCGACCTCAACCCGCTGCTGCAGGATTTTGGTCTAATCGTCCATCCACCGATGCTGTACATGGGTTATGTCGGTTTCTCCGTGGCCTTTGCCTTTGCCATCGCCGCGCTGCTCGGCGGTCGTCTGGATGCGGCCTGGGCGCGCTGGTCGCGGCCGTGGACAATCGTGGCCTGGGCTTTCCTCGGTATCGGTATCGCGCTGGGCTCCTGGTGGGCCTATTACGAGCTGGGCTGGGGCGGCTGGTGGTTCTGGGATCCGGTGGAAAATGCCTCGTTCATGCCCTGGCTGGTGGGCACGGCCCTGATCCACTCGCTGGCGGTGACCGAAAAGCGTGGCGTGTTCAAGAACTGGACCGTGCTGCTGGCGATTGCCGCCTTTTCCCTCAGTCTGCTGGGGACCTTCCTGGTCCGCTCCGGTGTGCTGACCTCGGTGCATGCCTTTGCCACCGACCCGGAGCGCGGGGTGTTCATTCTGGGTTTCCTGCTGGCGGTGGTCGGTGGCTCGCTGACCCTGTTCGCCCTGCGGGCGCCGGTGGTCAAGAGTAATGTCGGCTTTGCCCTGTGGTCGCGGGAAACCTGGCTCTTGGTCAACAACCTGGTGCTGGTGGTAACGGCGGCGACGATCCTGCTGGGTACTCTCTATCCGCTGATTCTCGATGCGCTGACTGGCGCCAAGCTGTCTGTCGGCCCGCCATACTTCAATGCCCTGTTCCTGCCGCTGATGGCCCTTCTGATGGCGGTGCTGGCGATCGGCCTGCTGGTGCGCTGGAAAGACACGCCCGTGAAGTGGCTGGTGGGCATGCTGACGCCGGTGTTGCTGACGAGTGTGGCGCTGGCCGTGGTCGCCAGCCTGCTGTTCGGCGAGTTCAACTGGGCGGTGCTGGCGGTATTCCTGCTCTCGGCTTGGGTGGTACTGGCCGGTGTGCGCGATCTGCTCGACAAGACCCGCCACAAAGGTCTGTTCAAGGGGATGCGCAGCCTGTCCTCCAGTTACTGGGGCATGCAGCTGGCCCACGCCGGTATTGCCGTGTGCGCCATCGGCATCGTGCTGGTCAGCCACTTCAGTGCCGAGCGTGACCTGCGCATGGAACCGGGTGATTCGGCCGAGCTTGCCGGTTACCGCTTTGTCTTCGAGGGAGCCGAGCACCACGAAGGGCCGAACTACACCTCCGACCGTGCCACGGTGCGCGTGCTGCAGGGCAGTGAGGAAATTGCCGTGCTGCACCCGGAGAAGCGCCTGTACACCGTGCAGCGCATGCCCATGACCGAAGCCGGCATCGATGCCGGGTTTACCCGCGACCTGTATGTCGCGCTGGGTGAGCCACTGGAGCAGGGCGCCTGGGCCGTGCGTCTGAACGTCAAGGCCTATGTGCGCTGGATCTGGCTGGGCGGTCTGATGATGGGCCTGGGTGGCTTGCTGGCGGCATGCGACCGGCGCTACCGGGTGAAGGTGAAAACGCGCGTGCGCGAGGCGCTGGCGCTCAATGGAGCTTCTGCATGAAACGGGCAATCCTGCTGCTGCCGCTGCTGGTCTTTCTCGGCATGGCGGTGTTTCTTTACCGCGGCCTGTTTCTCGATCCATCGGAGTTGCCGTCGGCCCTGATCGACAAGCCGTTGCCGGCCTTCAGCCTGCCGGATCTCCAGGATGCGCAGCGGACCCTGACCCAGGACGACCTCAAGGGGCGCCCTGCGCTGGTCAATGTCTGGGCAACCTGGTGCCCTACCTGCAAGGCCGAGCACCAGATGCTCAACCGCCTGGCGCAGCAGGGCGTGGTCATCCATGGCGTCAACTACAAGGATGACGCCGCGGCGGCCCGTCAGTGGCTCACCAATTACCGCGATCCCTACACGCTGAACGTGATGGATACCGATGGCTCGCTGGGCGTCAATCTGGGTGTTTACGGCGCGCCGGAAACCTTCCTGATCGATGCCAAGGGCGTGATTCGCCACAAGTATGTGGGGGCCATTGATGAGCGCGTGTGGCGCGAGGAACTGGCGCCACGCTATCAGGCACTGCTCGACGAGGTGCAGCCGTGAAGAAACTACTTTGTGGTTTGCTGCTGGCGTTCGGCCTCAGTGGCGCCGTGCTGGCAGCCATCGATACCTACGAGTTCAAGAACGAGAGTGAGCGTCAGCGCTTCCGCCAGCTCACCGAAGAGCTGCGCTGCCCCAAGTGCCAGAACCAGAACATCGCCGATTCCAATGCGCCGATCGCCATGGACCTGCGCCGCGAGATTTACCGCATGTTCGCCGAGGGCAAGAGCAATGCCGAGATCGTCGACTTCCT
Source organism: Pseudomonas sp. HAR-UPW-AIA-41 (assembly GCF_002304225.1). GTDB lineage: Bacteria > Pseudomonadota > Gammaproteobacteria > Pseudomonadales > Pseudomonadaceae > Aquipseudomonas. The sequence goes on along the minus strand of NZ_NSLB01000002.1, from coordinate 80,830 downwards.
GGTTGACCGCTATGGCGACTTCGTCCTCTACAACCCCCCTCTGTCGAGCAAAACCCTGCTGCTCTGGTACGGTCCGGCCGGGTTGCTGGGGCTGGGCGTGCTGACCCTGGGTGTGATCGTCTGGCGTCGTCGCCGCAGCGTGACGAGTGCCGCTACCACTGAACTGTCGGCCGAGGAGCGCGAGCGCCTGGCCCAATTGCTGGATAAGAAGTGATGATCGATTTCTGGTTGCCCGCCGGCCTGCTGTTGCTGGTGGCGTTGTCCTTTCTGCTGGTTCCCCTGCTGCGTGGTCGTAAGGCTCAGGCCGAAGAGGATCGTACAGCCCTGAACGTGGCGCTCTATGAGGAGCGGGTGGCCGAGCTGCAGGCGCAGCAGGTAGCCGGAACGCTGACCGACGAGCAACTGACCGCCGGAAAGGCGGAAGCGGCCCGCGAGCTGTTGGCCGATGCCGAGCGTGATGAGGCCGCGCAGCGCCGTCTGGGGCAGTGGCTGCCGCTGGCCGCCGCACTGATGGTGCCGCTGCTCGGTCTGGGTCTGTACCTGCACTGGGGCGGTCTGGATCAGGTGAATCAGACCCGCGAGCTGGCGCAGATGGCGCCACGCAGCATGGCGGAGATGACCGAGCGTCTGGAACAGAGCGTGAAGAGCCGCCCGGAAGACCCGGAAGGCTGGTATTTCCTCGGTCGTACCTACATGGCGCAGGAGCGTGCCGCGGATGCCGCCAAGGCGTTTGCCGAAGCGGTCCGGCTGGCCGGGCGTGAACCGGCACTGCTGGGCCAGTGGGCGCAGGCTCAGTACTTTGCCCAGAACAAGCAATGGAGCGAGAGTCTGCAGCAACTGACCGATGAGGCACTGCAGGCCGATCCGGAAGAAGTGACCAGCCTCGGGCTGCTCGGTATCGCCGGTTACGAGGCCGGCCGCTATGCCGATGCGGTGCGCTACTGGGAGCGTCTGGTGGCGGTACTGCCGGCCGAAGACCCGTCGCGCGAGGCTATTCAGAGCGGTATCGCCCGTGCCCGTGAGCAACTGGGTGCTGCGGCGCCGGCTGTGGCGGCAACGCCGGCACCGGCAGCGGCCAGCCTGAAGGTCAGGGTCGAGCTGGATGCGGCGCTCAAGGACAAGGTTCAGCCGGGGGATGCGGTGTTCGTCTTCGCCCGGGCATTGTCCGGCCCGCCCATGCCGCTGGCGGTCAAACGCCTGACGGTGGCCGATCTGCCGGCCGAAGTGAGCCTGAGTGACAGCGATGCGATGATGCCGCAGCTGAAACTGTCGAAATTTCCTGAAGTGCAGCTGGTGGCGCGGGTTTCGCGAGCCGGCAATGCCACGGCCGGTGAGTGGATCGGCCGCAGCGCCGGAGTTTCCAGTCAGAGCACCGAGCAGCAGTCCGTACGCATCAGCGAGGCGGATCAGCGCTAACCTGTCCTCACGAAGAAGCCCGCCAATTGGCGGGCTTTTTATGCCGTGTCAGGCCGGCGGCCGCGTGAACAGGGCACTGCCGCAGCGGCTGCAGAAGCTGGCGTTGGCCTCGTGCTCGGCTTTCGGACAGCACGGGCAGGGCTGCTTGAGCACACCATCGCTGCGCATGGCGTTGCTCAGCTCGGCGGTGAAGATGCCGGTGGGTACGGCGATCACGGCGTAACCGGTGATCATCACCAGACTGGCGACGGCCTGGCCGAGTGGCGTCTTGGGGGTGATGTCGCCAAAACCGACGGTGGTGAGGGTGACGATGGCCCAGTAGATGCTCTTGGGAATACTGGTGAAGCCATTGCCCGGGCCTTCGATCACGTACATCACGGCGCCGAACACCACCACCAGACTGGCGATGCTGACAAAGAACACGGTGATCTTCTGCCGGCTGCTGCGCAGGGCGGTGAGCAGGAAGTTGGCCTGGATCAGGTACTGGCGCAGCTTGAGCACGCGGAAGATGCGCAGCAGGCGCAGGATGCGCACCACCATCAGGTATTGCGAGGCGGGGAAGAACAGTGCCAGCAGGCTGGGCAGCACGGCGAGCAGGTCGATCAGGCCGAAGAAGCTGAAGGCGTAGCCAAGGCGTTTGGGTGAGCAGTACAGGCGGGTCAGGTACTCGACCGCGAAGAACAGGGTAAATCCCCATTCCAGCAGGGTGAGGAGGGTGCCAAAGCGCTGCCGGTAATCCTCCACGCTGTCGACCAGCACCACGGCCAGACTGGCCAGAATGATCACGAACAGCCAGGTATCGAAACGCCGGCCGGCGGCTGTGTCGTATTCGAAAATGATCTTGTGCAGACGTTCGCGCAGCGGCAGTTCAGTCATGGTCGAGTGTCGGTCAGCGGGACATCCGGTAAGACTAACCCCGGCCTTGCCGGATTGCCTATGTGATTGCGCCTGGCCGGAGCCAGGCGCAATTGACCAGCATCAAGTGAGCTTCAGATGGCTTGCTGCCCGGCCTTGAGCTGGTGTTCCTCGCCGGCGTAGTAGGCGCGGACACGCGGGTTCATCACGGCAAACCACAGCGGGGGAATCAGGGCCAGTACCACCATGCCGGCATAGCCGTTGGGCAGTTGCGGGCTCTCGTCGTAGTGGCGCAGCACCTGGTAGCGGCGCTTGGCATAGGCGTGGTGGTCGGAATGGCGTTGCAGGTGGAAGAGGAACAGGTTGGTCAGCAGGTAGTTGCTGTTCCACGAATGGTTGGGGTTGGTCCGCTCGTAGCGGCCGTTGTCCAGCTTGCGCCGGTGCAGGCCGTAGTGTTCCAGATAGTTGACGATTTCCAGCAGGGTGAACGCCACGAAGCTCTGGCCCAGGAAGAACAGCGCGCCCAGCCATCCAAAGGCGATAGTGAAACCCAGCAGGAAAACACCGCTCAGGGCATACCACCAGATCAGCTCATTGTGCCGCGACAGCGGGCTCAGGCCTTTGCGCTTGAGACGTTCGGCCTCGAGTTTCCAGGCGTTGAGGAAGTTGTGCTTGTAGGCATGCGGCAGGAAGCTGTAGAGGCTCTGGCCGTAGCGGGACGAGGAGGCGTCCTCCGGGGTCGATACGTGCACATGGTGGCCGCGGACATGCTCGACCTTGAAGCCCGCGTAGCAGACGGCTGCGAGCAGCAGGCCGCCGGCATTCTGCTCCAGGGCGGAGTCCTTGTGCACCAGCTCATGGGCAACGGTGATGCCGATGCCACCCATAATGATGCCCACCGAGAGCACCCAGCCCAGTTGGCCGACCCAGCTCCAGGCGCTGTAGGTCGCCAGAATCCAGGCCGACCACAGGAGTATGCCGAGCAGACCGGCAACGCTGGCCAGCGTCAGCCAGCGGTAATACGCCTGCCGCTCCATAACTGGAACCTGCTCTGCCTCGTCCGGATTGGCCGGGTCGCGGCCGATGATGGCGTCCAGAACCGGAATCAGGCCGAAGATCACCAGCGGTACGAGGAAGGCCCAGGCATCGGGATTAGCGCTGTTCAGGGAGAGGCTGTAGCTCAGTGGCAGCAGAGCAACCGGGATCAGCCAGAACCAGTAGCCGATGCTTTTCAGGGCAAGCATCCAGTTGGAAGGCAGGCGTTCGAACATGGTGGCAGGTCTCCAGTCTTTTATTATTGGAATTGTTAGATTGTCCGACAATCCTACAAATATCCATCGGGTTTGTGCAAACCTTCGATGGGCGGTCGCCAGACTTGGTCGGGCAGGGGCCTGTGATAAACTGCGCGCCACTCCAGAAGGCCCCTCCAGTAAGGAACAGCATGACCTTCAAGGCACCGGACAGCCTCGCCGAACAGATCGCCCAACACCTGGCCGAGCGCATCATTCGCGGTGAGCTCAAGGAACGTGAGCGCATTCAGGAGATCAAGGTGACCCAGGCGCTGAATGTCAGCCGCGGCTCGGTACGCGAGGCCCTGCTGATTCTGGAGCGGCGCCACCTGATCAACATCCTGCCGCGCCGTGGCGCCCAAGTGTCCGAGCTGACCCCGCAGCATGTGACCAGCCTCTACGAACTGGTGATCTACCTGTACATCAAGCTGGGTCTGGCTGTGGCCCGCGGCTGGCAGCAGCAGAGCGACCTGCAGCCGTTTCTCGTCATCCAGCAGCGTCTGGTGGAGAACATGCAGCGCGAGGACATCAACGCCTTCGTCGAGAGCAGCTTCGATGTGATGCGCGCGTCCTTCCCGTTTGCCAACAACCTGTATCTGCAGGAAACCCTGGAAAACCTGTTACCGGCCATCAGTCGCACCTATCACCTGGCGCTGGAGCGGCGAAAGGGCGAGATGGCGCAGTTCGTCAACACCTTTGCCAGTCTGCTGCAGGCCGTGATCGCCCGCGACGAGGTGGCGGTGCACGATGTGCTGAACGCCTACGGCGAGCACAACAGTGCGCTGGTGCTGATGGCACTGGCCGAGCGCTGAGGTCGGTATGCGCCTCAAATGCATCAAGCTGGCGGGCTTCAAGTCCTTCGTCGACCCGACCACGGTAAACTTTCCCAGCAACATGGCGGCGGTGGTCGGCCCCAACGGCTGCGGCAAGTCCAACATCATCGACGCCGTGCGCTGGGTGATGGGTGAAAGCTCGGCGAAGAACCTGCGCGGCGAGTCGATGACTGACGTCATCTTCAACGGCTCCAATACCCGCAAGCCGGTGACCCAGGCCTCCATCGAGCTGATCTTCGACAACAGCGACAACTCGCTGGTGGGCGAGTACGCGGCTTTTGCCGAAATCTCCATCCGCCGCCGGGTGACCCGCGACGGACAGAACACCTATTTCCTCAACGGCACCAAGTGCCGGCGCCGCGACATTACCGACATTTTCCTCGGCACGGGCCTCGGGCCGCGCAGCTACTCGATCATCGAGCAGGGCATGATCAGCAAGCTGATCGAGGCCAAGCCGGAGGATCTGCGCAATTTCATCGAGGAAGCCGCCGGTATCTCCAAGTACAAGGAGCGCCGCCGCGAGACCGAGAGCCGTATCCGCCGTACCCACGAGAACCTGGCGCGCCTGACCGACCTGCGCGAGGAGCTGGAGCGTCAGCTCGAACGCCTGCATCGTCAGGCCCAGGCCGCCGAGAAATATCAGGAATACAAGGCCGAGGAGCGTCAGCTCAAGGCCCAGCTGGCTGCGCTCAAGTGGCAGGCGCTGAACCAGCAGGTTGGCAACCGTGAGGCGGTGATCGGCGATCAGGAAGTGGCCTTCGAGGCGCTGGTGGCCGAGCAGCGCAGTGCCGATGCCAGCATCGAGCGTTTGCGCGACGGGCATCACGAGCTGTCCGAGCGCTTCAATCAGGTTCAGGGCCGTTTCTACTCGGTGGGCGGTGATATCGCCCGGGTCGAGCAGAGCATCCAGCACGGCCAGCAACGTCTGCGTCAGCTGCAGGACGATTTGCGCGAGGCTGAGCGCGCTCGTCTGGAAACCGAATCGCACCTGGGTCATGACCGCACGCTGCTGGCGACCCTCGGTGAAGAGCTGGACATGCTCGCCCCCGAACAGGAAATGAGCGCCGCAGCGGCCGAAGAAGCCAGCGCCCAGCTGGAAGAGGCCGAAGGCGCCATGCACGCCTGGCAGGAGCAGTGGGATGGCTTCAACCAGCGCAGCGCCGAACCGCGGCGGCAGGCCGAGGTGCAGCAGTCGCGCATCCAGCAGCTGGAGCAGGCCCTTGAGCGGGTGCAGGAGCGTGAGCGACGCCTGCAGGACGAGCAGGCGCAGCTGGCGGCCGACCCGCAGGATGCGGCGATTCTCGAACTCAGCGAACAGCTGGCGTGCGGCGAGCTGACCCTGGAAGAGCTGCAGCAGGCCGAAGAACAGCAGGCCGAACGCCTGCACACCCTGCGTGAAGAACTGCAGCAGGCCCAGCAGGCCCAGCAGCAGGCGCAGGGCGAGTTGCAGCGCCTCAATGGCCGCATTGCCTCGCTGGAGGCCTTGCAACAGGCCGCGCTGAACCCCGGCAAGGGCGCCGCCGAGTGGCTGCGTGAGCAGCAGTTGGCCAGCCGGCCACGTCTGGCCGAAGGGCTGCGTGTGGAAAGTGGCTGGGAGCTGGCGGTGGAAACCGTCCTCGGCGCCGATCTGCAGGCGGTACTGCTGGACGATTTCAACGGTCTCGACCTCAAAGGCTTCGATCAGGGCGAGTTACGTCTGGTCAGTGCACCGCGCCACGGCGCCCGGGTGGCCGGCAGTCTTTTGGACAAGGTAGAGGCCAGTCTGGATCTGAGCCCGTGGCTGGCCCGGGTGCGTCCGGTCGAGACCCTGGACGAAGCACTGGTCCAGCGCGGTCAGTTGGCCGAGGGCGACAGCCTGATCAGCCGCGACGGCTACTGGGTTGGCCGGTATTTTCTGCGGGTGCGCCGCGCCTGCGCGGCCGAGAGCGGCGTGCTGGCCCGTGGTCAGGAACTTGAGCGCCTGCAGGCCGAGCGCGATGAGCGGGAAATGGCCCTGGCCGAACTGGATGAGCGCCTGCAGAGCCTGCGCAGCCGCCAGCAGCAGCAGGAACAGCAGCGCGAGGAGCAGCGTCGTCGACTGCAGGACGAGTCTCGCCGTCATGGCGAGCTGAAGGCGCAGCTGTCGGCGCAGCAGGCCAAGGTCGAGCAACTGACCCTGCGTCGCCGCCGCCTGCAGGAAGAACTGGCCGAGCTGGGCGAGCAGCGGGCACTGGAGCACGAGCAACTGGGCGAGGCGCGACTGACCCTGCAGGATGCGCTGGATGCCATGGCCAGTGACACCGAGCAGCGCGAGTTGCTGTTGGCTACCCGTGATCAGTTGCGTGAGCGCCTCGATCGTGTCCGCCAGGAGGCGCGCCAGCACAAGGATCACGCCCATCAGTTGGCTGTGCGTCTGGGCTCGATCCGCGCCCAGCACGAATCCACCCGTCAGGCGCTGGAACGCCTTGAGCTGCAGTTCGAGCGCGCCATCGAGCGCCGGGAGCAGCTCAGCCTCAATCTGGAGGAGGGCGAGGCGCCGCTTGAAGAGCTGCGTATCAAGCTCGAAGAACTACTGGAACGGCGCATGAGCGTCGAGGAAGAGCTCAAGCTGGCGCGTCTGGCTCTGGAAGATGCTGATCGCGAACTGCGCGATGCCGAGAAGCGCCGCAGTCAGGCCGAGCAACAGGCACAGCTGCTGCGTGGTCAGCTCGAGCAGCAGCGGATGGACTGGCAGGCCCTGAATGTGCGGCGCAAGGCCCTGGCCGACCAGTTGGCCGAGGATGGCTATGACCTGCACGGCGTGCTGGCCAGCCTGCCAGCCGAAGCCAGCGAAAGCCTCTGGGAGCAGCAGCTGGAACAGCTGGCCGGGCGCATTGCCCGTCTGGGTGCAATCAACCTGGCGGCCATCGACGAATATCAGCAGCAGTCCGAGCGCAAGCGCTATCTGGACGCGCAGAACGACGATCTGGTCGAGGCACTGGAGACGCTGGAAAACGTCATCCGCAAGATCGACAAGGAAACCCGCAACCGCTTCAAGGAAACCTTCGATCAGATCAACGCGGGCCTGCAGGCGCTGTTCCCCAAGGTGTTCGGTGGCGGCCACGCCTACCTGGAACTGACTGGCGAAGACCTGCTCGATACCGGTGTGGCGATCATGGCGCGACCGCCGGGCAAGAAGAACAGCACCATTCACCTGCTGTCCGGCGGCGAGAAGGCGCTCACCGCACTGGCGCTGGTGTTCGCCATCTTCAAGCTCAACCCGGCGCCGTTCTGCATGCTCGACGAAGTGGACGCACCTCTGGACGACGCCAACGTCGGCCGCTACGCGCGCCTGGTCAAGGAAATGTCGGAGACGGTGCAGTTCATCTATATCACCCACAACAAGATCGCCATGGAAATGGCCGATCAGTTGATGGGCGTGACCATGCACGAACCTGGCTGCTCGCGCCTGGTCACGGTCAATGTCGAGGAAGCGGTGGCGATGGTGGAGGCCTAAAGCCACATCGGGAGGCCGGCAAAGGTTCCTAAGCGGGTGGGTGGCGTGCTAGCTTATTGCGCAAATCTATTTATCGTGGAAAACGCCTGAGAGAACAGGGATTTGGCGACACGTGTGAGGGGCAGGATGCCCTTGTTCAGCGTATTTTTGACTAGGGGAAACAGATTCACATGGATATCGGTCTGCGCGAGTGGCTGATTGTCATCGGCATCATCGTCATTGCCGGCATTCTGTTCGATGGCTGGCGCCGTATGAGTGGTAACAAGGGCAAGCTCAAGTTCCGTCTGGACAACAGCTTCGGCAATCTGCCCGACGAGGATGTCGACCCCAATCTGCTGGGCCCGGTTCGGGTCAAGGAAAAACATGCCGAGCCGCAGCTGGACGAGCATGATCTGCCTTCGATGACTGCGACCGACGGTGGTAAGAAGCGCAGTGAGCCATTCCAGGGCGATCTGAGCCTCGACGAGCCGGTACCAACCCTGCTTAATCCGGTCGACGATGAGGTCAAATCTGAGTCGCCGCGCGAGCAGGTACCGGTCGACGAAGTGCTGGTCATCAACGTGATCGCCCGTGACCCGGAAGGCTTCAAGGGCCCGGCCCTGCTGCAGAACATTCTGGAAAGCGGTCTGCGTTTCGGCGAAATGGATATCTTCCACCGCCACGAAAGCATGGCCGGCAACGGCGAAGTGCTGTTCTCCATGGCCAATGGCGTCAAGCCGGGTACCTTCGATCTGGATGACATCGACCTGTTCAGTACCCGTGCGGTGAGTTTCTTCCTCGGTCTGCCGGGGCCGCGTCATCCGAAACAGGCCTTCGACCTGATGGTGGCGGCGGCGCGCAAGCTCTCCAGCGAGCTCAATGGCGAACTGAAGGACGAACAGCGCAGCGTGATGACGGCCCAGACCATCGAACACTACCGTCAGCGCATCGCCGACCACGAGCGGCGCAAGCTGACCCAGAAACGCTGAATTGAGCCAGCGCCCGTTACCCTCAAGAGCAGCCTCGGCTGCTCTTGTCGTTTTGCGAGATCACTGCCATGACCGATAGCGCCGCGCGCATCCTGCAACTGCGTGCCGAACTTGAACAGCACAATCACCGTTACTACGTGCTGGACGAGCCCAGTATTCCCGATGCCGAATACGACCGCCTGTTCAACGAGCTGAAGGCGCTGGAGGCTGCCCATCCGCAGCTGATCACGGCCGACTCACCGACGCAGCGGGTCAGCGGCACACCGCTCAGCGCCTTTGCCGAGGTGCAGCATGAGGTGCCCATGCTCAGCCTCGGCAACGCCTTTGCTGAAGAGGATCTGCTGGATTTCGACCGCCGCGTGCGCGAGGGGCTGGATCTGCCGGCGGGCGATCTGTTCGGCGGCGGCGCGGAGATCGACTACTGCTGCGAACCCAAGCTCGATGGTCTGGCGGTCAGTCTGCTGTATGTCGATGGCGTGCTCACGCGCGGCGCCACTCGCGGCGATGGCAGCACGGGTGAGGACATCAGCAATAACGTGCGGACCATCCGCAATGTGCCGCTGAAACTGCAAGGCAGTGGCTGGCCGGCGATCCTCGAGGTGCGCGGCGAAGTGTTCATGGCCAAGGCCGGCTTCGACGCCCTGAACGAGCGTCAGCTGGCCAGTGGCGCAAAGCCTTTTGCCAACCCGCGCAACGCCGCCGCCGGCAGCCTGCGCCAGCTGGATGCCAAGGTTACCGCCAGCCGTCCGCTGGAGTTCTGCTGCTATGGCGTCGGCCAGGTGGTCGGTGAGTTGCCGTCAACCCAGGTGGCGGTGATCCAGTCGCTCAAGCAGTGGGGGCTACCGATCAGCAAGGAGCTGCGTCTGGCTCATGGAGTCGAGGAATGTCTGGCGTATTACCGTGACATCGGCGCGCGGCGCCAGGCGCTGGCCTACGAGATCGATGGCGTGGTGTTCAAGGTCAATGACCTAGGCTATCAGCGTGAGCTGGGCTTCCGCGCGCGCGAGCCGCGCTGGGCGATTGCCCACAAGTTTCCGGCCATGGAAGAGCTGACCGAGCTGCTCGACGTGGAGTTTCAGGTTGGCCGTACCGGCGCTGTCACGCCGGTGGCGCGTCTGAAGCCGGTACAGGTGGCCGGCGTTACGGTGTCCAACGCCACCCTGCACAACATGGATGAAGTGGCACGGCTGGGGCTGATGGTCGGCGATACTGTGATCATCCGCCGCGCCGGTGACGTGATTCCCCAGGTGATGGCGGTGGTGGCCGAACGTCGCCCGGCCGATGCGCGGCCAGTGGCCATTCCGCAAAGCTGCCCGGTGTGCGGTTCGCATGTCGAGCGTACGCAACTGGTCAAGCGCGCCAAGGGCCGCGAGACCATCAGCGAAGGCGCGGTTTACCGCTGCGTCGGGCGCCTGTCCTGCGAGGCTCAGCTGAAGCAGGCGATCATTCACTTCGTATCGCGCCGCGCGCTCGAAATCGAGGGGCTGGGCGACAAGATCGTCGAACAGTTGGTCGATGTCGGTCTGGTGCATTCACCCGCCGATCTGTACACCCTGCGCTACGAACAGGTTGTAGTGCTGGACGGTTTTGCCGACCTCTCCACACGCAATCTGCTGGCCGCCATTGAGTCGAGCCGGCAGCCGGCGCTGGCGCGTTTTATCTATGCCCTGGGCATCCCCGATGTCGGTGAGGAAACCGCCAAGCTGCTGGCCCGTGCTCTTGGTTCGCTGGCGCGGGTACAGGTGGCGCTGCCTGAGGTACTGACCTGGCTGCCGGATGTCGGCCTTGAAGTCGCCCATGAAATTCACAGCTTCTTCGAAGACGAGCACAACCGTACGGTGATTGCCCAGTTGCTCGAGCGCGGCCTGCAGCTGCAAGGGGAAGGGGAGCTGCATGCCGAGTTTTCCGCCTGCGCCAGCCTGGCCGAGCTGATCGACAAGCTGAACATTGCCGGCATTGCCGCCACCGGTGCGAAGAACCTGGCGGACAAGGCGGGCAGCCTGCAGGCGGTGATTGCGCTCAGTCAGGACTGGCTCGAGTTGTCGGTCATGAAGGGCCTGACCGAGAAGGCCAAGCAGTCGCTGCGCGACTACTTCGCCAATCCGGCCAATGTGCTGCGCGCCGAAGCCATCGAGCAGCAGTTGCGCGACTTCGGCATGCACTGGGACAGCGAGAAGAAACAGGCAGAAGGCCTGCCACTGGCGGGGCAAACCTGGGTGCTGACCGGTACTCTGGAACTGATGAGCCGCGACCAGGCCAAGCAGCAGCTGGAAAGCCTGGGAGCCAAGGTGGCCGGCTCGGTGTCGGCCAAGACCCAGTGCGTGGTGGCCGGTCCCGGTGCGGGCTCCAAGCTGGCCAAGGCCGGTGAACTGGGGATACCGGTTCTCGATGAAGCGGCCTTTGTCGAGCGACTGGCCGGTTACGGCATCGTCCTATAAACGACAAGGCCGCCATCAGGCGGCCTTGTCGTAAGACTATCCGGCTCAGCTGTTCAGGCTGTCGCTCAGTGCCTTGGCCGGTACCAGCTTGATCACTTTCTTGGCGGCAATCTCGATCGTCTTGCCGGTCTGGGGGTTGCGGCCGGTGCGTGCCGGGCGCTCGCTGACCTTCAGCTTGCCGATACCCGGCAGAGTGATTTCACCGTCGTTTTCCAGTGCATCGGCAACGATCTGGCTGAGTTGCTCAAGCACGTTGCGGACGCTGCTCTTTTCCAGATCGGTGGCTTCGGCGATATCGTCAATCAGTTGGTCTTTGCTCAGGGCCATGGTCGGAGATCCTTGTTCAGTGACGGGGCGCCGGATGGCGCGTGGCGCGCATTTCAACACTCAGGCACTGCCGATGCCAGCGCATTCTTGTCGAAGACCAGCATCTGCCGTTTGGCGGACTATGCTGGAAGGGTGTAATCCCTCTTCAGCTACGCAGGTGTTCAGTCATGATGCAGTTGCTCTCTAACCTGGGGTTTCGCAAGAAGCTCGCGTTGCCGATCATCATTCTTGCGCTCTTGCTGCTGTTGATCGGCATGCTGGGTATCCGTGGTGCCGGCGAGCTGCAGGACGTGGCGACTGACCTGGCCGAGCAGCACATGCCGGCGGCTGTGCTGCTGCTGGATGCCGATCGTGACATGTACCAGGCCTTTCTGGCCGAGCGCAGTCTGATTCTGGCCGATGACCCGCAGATCCAGCAGGCCATCCGCGGCGAGCACAGCGAGAACCTGCAGCAGGCCCGCGAGCGGGTGGCCAGTGCGGCGAAGATGGAAAATCAGCCCGAGCTGAGTCAGCGTTTTCGTGATTTCGAGCGCCAGTTCGATCAGTGGCAGAAAACCTCCAGCGAGGTGGTGGCCGTGGCGACTACCGACCGGGCGGCGGCACAGGCGCTGACCATGGGGCGCAGCTATGACCAGTTCAGCGTGGCGCGTGAGGCGCTGGACCAGCTGTCGGGCTTGGTGGGCGAAATTGCCGACAAATCCGGCAAGCAGGCTGTCGAAATCGCTTCCGAGCGTATCTGGCAGCAGAGTGTGGCCATCGTTCTGGGCCTGGTGCTGTGCGTGGTGCTGGTGGTCGCCTTTCCGTTGTTTGTCACCCGGCCGCTTGAACGCATGCTGGAGCGGGTGCGGGACATCGCCGAAGGCGATGGCGACCTGACGGCGCGTATCGATGTGCGCGGCAGCGACGAGCTGGGCCAGCTGAGCGATGCCCTCAACCGTTTTCTGGAGCGTTTACAGGGCCTGATTCGCGAGGTGAGGGATACCACCTCCGATGTGGAAGCGTCGGCTGGAAGCATGGCCAGCATGGCCAATGAAAACAGTTCCCTTATCCGCCAGGAGCATGCCTCGATCGATCAGGTGTCGACGGCCGCCGCGCAGATGAGCGCGGCCATCCATGAGGTGGCGCGCAGCGCCCAGCAGGCAGCGCAGGCATCGCAGGATGCGGAAAAGCTGTCGCGCGAAAGTGCCCGGGTGGTGACCGACAACATTGCCTCTATGCGGGCCCTGGCGGCCGAAGTGGAACGTGCCTCTGAAGTGATTGGCAGTCTGGAGCAGGAGACCAACAACATCGGTGCGGTGCTGGCGGTGATCAAGGGCATTGCCGAGCAGACCAACCTGCTGGCGCTGAATGCGGCCATCGAAGCGGCACGCGCCGGCGAGCAGGGGCGTGGCTTTGCGGTGGTCGCCGATGAAGTACGGGCGCTCGCCGCCCGTACGCAGGAGTCGACCAAGGACATTCAGGAAATGATTGAGCGTCTGCAGAGCGGTGCGCAGAATGCGGTCAAGGTGATGCAGGGTGGCTCGGGGCGGGCTCAGGAAAGCGTTGACCGTGCGGCAACGGTCGAGTCGACCCTGGCTCAGGCCGCGCAGGGGGTTGATTCGATCAACGAGATGGCTGCGCATATTGCCGCCGCATGTGAGCAGCAGAGCACTGTGACTGAAGAAATTACGCGCAATATCACCGATATCCGTGATCTCTCTGATCGGTCGGCGCACACCTCCGCCCAAGGTGTAGATTCCAGTCAGCAGCTCTCGGCTACTGCTGGGCGTCTGGCTACGCTGGTGGCGCGCTTCCGCGTCTGAGCAACATAAGTGCTTGAAGCGGTTGTAAGTTCTCCGCAAGCCGTTACAATGACGCCGCTCGCTGCAATGGCGAGTGGCGTTATGGCGGGCCCTGTCGGTCCCCTCGCAACGATCAGCCGTGAACCCGGTCAGGCCCGGAAGGGAGCAGCCGCAGCGGTGACATCGTGTGCCGGGGTGTGGCTGGCGGGGTTCGCCTCCAGTAACTCACGCTACTGATTCTGAAGGGTTTTCACTCCAATCCACGCAGTGGTACAAGGAGTGATGCACCCGTGTCTACTGTCCCGTCCTACCTTCTGCTCTCGCGCCATTCGGTTTTCTATTTCTGAATCGTGATGCATGAAGTTGTTCGTACCACTAATCACCAAGCATATGATTCTTCTTCTGGGTATACAGAGTTATAGCTTCGTTGCTGTTCACATGTAACGTCTGAAATCAGCCCACAGAACGTTGGTGCTACCGCAAATTTCATCGGGGCCATTCGAGCCAAAAAAGAGCCCGGCCGGAGCCGGACTCAAGACCTAGCAGGAGCGAAGGGGAAATCAGGCGCTCTTAGCCAGCAGGGCTTGGGCCTGCTCGGCGGCGACTTCACCGATAACCAGAATGGCCGGGCTTTTCAGCTGAAAATCCGCCGCATCCTGTTGCATAGCGGCCAGAGTACTGCGGCATTCGCGTTGCTGCGGTAGCGAGGCGTTTTCGATCATCGCCACCGGCATGTCGTCACGCATGCCGCCGGCCAGCAGGCTTTCACGGATTTCAGGAAGCTTGGCCACGCCCATGTAGACCACCAGAGTGGTGCCACCCTGGGCCAGGGCCTGCCAGTTCAGGCTGCTGTCGTCCTGAGTGTGGGCGGTGACCAGCGTCACGCCTCGGGCTACACCGCGCAGGGTCAGGGGGATGCCGCAATTGGTCGCGCCGGCCAGGCCGGCGGTGATGCCGTTGACCATCTCCACGCTGATCCCATGTGCACTCAGCCAGTCGGCTTCCTCGCTGCCGCGGCCGAAGATGCAGGGGTCACCACCCTTCAGGCGCACCACGCACTTGCCCTGGCGGGCGTAGCGCAGCATCAGGCGGTGGATGAACTCTTGCGGCGTGGAGCGGCAGCCGCCGCGCTTGCCCACCGGGATGACCCTGGCCTGCGGGCTGTGTTCCAGCACCGCCGGATTGACCAGATCGTCGATCATCACGATGTCGGCTTGCTTCAGCGCCTTTACCGCTTTGAGGGTGAGTAGCTCGGGATCTCCTGGGCCAGCGCCCACCAGCCAGACTTTACCGTGCATGGAGTTCTCCTCAGGCATTGACGGCCACTGACTGTGTGGCCAGCAGACGTTTGATTTCCGGTACGCACGAGCCGCAGCTGGTGCCACATTTGAGTTCGTTTTTCAGACCATCCAGGTCCAGGCCGCGGGCGATACCGGCGCAGATGGCCTGTTCGCTGACGTTCAGGCAGTTGCACAGAGTCTTTTGTGGTTTCTGTTGGTTGGTTGCCCCAGGGGGAGTTGCCATCGGGGCCAACAACCAGCGGCGCAGATCAGCATCCGCTTTGCCCTCCAGCCACAGGCTTTTCAACCAGTCGCGGGCCATGGTTTCGCCGGCCAGTCGCAGTGATGTGATGCGACCATCCTCGATGCGTACGCGCTTGCCTACGGTCCGGCGTGGGTCGTCATAGGACAGCACCGGGCCATGGTCGAGATCGAGTAGGGCGTCGATCTGTGCTAGCAGATCGGGGGGCGGTGCAACCGCGCTGGCAGCTCGGATCTGCAGTGCGGGGCGTTCACGCCCCGTGGGTGTGAGGCTGGTGAATGCGAAATCATTGAACAGCGGCCGCAACTGGCTGAGACGATGTTGCACATCTCCTTCGACCAGAGCGAACAGTTGCCAGGGCAGGTCTACCTTACTCACCTCGATGGTGCTGAGCTTCAGCTCGGGCTGCTTGGACAGCGGGTCGAATGCTGGTTGGGTTAGCACGTTGCTGCCCAGACCCTTGAGAAAACGATCGCCCCAGTGCATTGGCAACCAAGCCTGGCCAGACCGAATACTGGCATCGGCCACGACCGGCAGAATCAGGCTGCCACGGCGGCTACGTGCGGCGACCAGATCACCGCTGTTTAGCTGACGCCGACGCATTTCATCCGGGTGCAGGCTGAGTTGGGCTTCCGGGGCATGACTGAAAAGGCGTGCGGCCGTACCGGTTCGGCTCATGCCATGCCATTGATCACGAAGGCGGCCAGTCAGCAAACTCAGCGGGTAACGGGCTTCCCGCTTGTCGCGAGGTGCCTGGTAGGCGTCGGCGACGAATTGGGCGCGGCCGCTCTCGGTGGGGAATTGGCCATCACTGTAAAGACGTGAACGGCCACTGCGTGCGCCTGTTGGGAATGGCCACTGTTGCGGGCCATCAGTATCGAGGATGCCGTAGGACAGGCCTGACAGATCGAGATCGCGCTCGCGAGTCAGTTGTTTGTACTCGTCGAACAGGCTTTCGGCGCTGTCGAAGTCGAACAGGCTGGGCAGGCCGGGGCGCAGATGGCGTTCCAGGCGGCGGGCGAAATCACAGGTGATCGCCCAGTCCGGCCGCGCCTCTGCGGGCGCTGGCACGGCGCGGCGCACATGGGTGATGCGCCGCTCGGAGTTGGTCACGCTGCCTTCCTTCTCGCCCCAGCTTGCAGCGGGTAGGAGCAGGTCGGCATAGGCACAGGTTTCGGTGGTGGCGAAGGCTTCCTGAACCACCACGAAGGGGCAGTTGCGCAGCGCTTCGTGCACCTTGCTCTGGTCGGGCAGGGACTGCGCAGGGTTGCTGCAGGCGATCCACAGAGCCTTGACCTGGCCGCTGCGCACCGCGTCGAACAATTCCACGGCGGTCAGGCCGCTGCTCTCCGGCAGGCTGTTAACCCCCCAGTAGCCGGCGACTTCGGCGCGGTGCCCGGCATTGCCGGCTTCGCGGTGGCCGGGCAGCAGGTTGCTCAGGCTGCCGGTTTCACGGCCGCCCATGGCATTGGGCTGGCCGGTGAGGGAGAAGGGGCCTGCGCCGGGCTTGCCGATCTGTCCGGTGGCCAGATGCAGGTTGATCAGGGCGCTGTTCTTGGCCGAGCCTGCGCTGGACTGGTTCAGGCCCATGCACCACAGCGAGAGGAAGCTCGGCGCCTTGCCGATCAGATCGGCGGCTTGCAGCAGGTCGGCCTGGCTGATGCCGCAGATATCGGCCACGGCGGCCGGGGTGTAGTCGCGAACCAGCGTCTTGAGGGCGTCGAAGCCTTCGGTGTGGGCGTCGATGTAGCGGCGGTCGATCCAGCCTTCCCACAGCAGCAGGTGCAGGATGCCGTGAAACAGCGCAACGTCGGTGCCCGGCAGGATCGCCAGGTGCAGGTCGGCCAGATCGCAGGTGTCGGTGCGACGTGGGTCGACCACGATGACCTTCATCTCGGGGCGGCGCGCCTTGGCTTCTTCCAGGCGGCGGAACAGCACCGGGTGGGCGTAGGCCATGTTGGAGCCTGCGATCAGCAGGCAGTCACTGAGCTCGATGTCCTCGTAGTTGCACGGCGGTGCATCGGCGCCCAGGCTGCGCTTGTAGCCGACCACGGCAGAACTCATACACAGGCGCGAGTTGCTGTCGATATTGTTGGTACCGACCAGCGCCCGTGCCAGCTTGTTGAAGGCGTAGTAGTCCTCGGTCAGCAACTGGCCGGAGATGTAGAAGGCCACGCTGTCCGGGCCATGTTCGCGAATGGTCTCGGCAAACACGCTGGCGGCATGGTCGAGCGCGCTGTCCCAGTCGGTGCGTGCACGGGCCAGTTGTTTGCCAAGGCGTAGTTCGGGGTAGAGCGCACGGGCATCGAGGTCGCCGGTCAGGTGCAGGGTCGAGCCCTTGCTGCACAGCTTGCCGTAGTTGGCCGGATGTTCAGGGTCACCACAGACTCCGAGAATCCTAGCGCCGTCATGTTCAATCAAAACGCCACAACCTACGCCGCAATAGCAGCAGGTCGACGCTGTGACTTGAGTCGTGGCTGGGGTTGTCATGGCCCGCTTCCTGTCGAAGACCGCCACCTCACATCGCTTCGGATTGCGGGTGGCGCTTACATAAATCGGGAGTGCAGCAGCACTGCACGCCCTGGCCGCGTTACGCGCAGTCGCTGAGGGTCTTGAGGGCCAGCAGCACGCGGCCGCCTTCCACCTTTACCGGGTACTTGTGCGAGCAGCCGACGTCAGGTGCCAGCGCTTCGCCGCTTTCCAGATCGATCTGCCAGTTGTGCAGCGGGCAGGCCACACGCTTGCCATAGATCAGCCCCTGGGACAGCGGCCCGCCCTTGTGCGGGCAGCGGTCGTCGAGCGCGAATACCTCATCAGCGGAAGTCCTGAAAAGCGCGATGTCGCCTTTAGGCCCGCTGACAATTCGGGAGCCCAATACATTGATCTCTTCCAGGGCACAGATATCCAGCCAGTTCATACAGCGGCCTCCTCGACGGCAACAACCGGAATGCGGTCGAATTCTTTCTTCAGCACCGGGGTTTCGATGCGTTCTTTCCACGGGTCCTGCTCGAACGACAGGGCGTATTGCAGGCGGGCAGCCAGGGCCTTGCGGTTGGCTTCGTCTTCCAGCACGGCCTTCTTGATGTGGTCCATGCCGACGCGCTGCATGTAGTGCACGGTGCGCTCCAGGTAGAAGGCTTCCTCGCGGTACAGCTGGAGGAAGGCGGCGTTGTATTCGCGTACTTCCTCGGCGGTTTTCACCTTGACGAAGAACTCAGCCACCTCGGTCTTGATGCCGCCGTTACCGCCGATGTACATCTCGAAGCCCGAGTCCACGCCGATGATGCCGACGTCCTTGATGCCGGCCTCGGCGCAGTTGCGCGGGCAGCCGGAGACGGCCAGCTTGACCTTGTGCGGCGACCACATGTTGAACAGGTCGTGCTCTAGGTCGATGCCCAACTGGGTGGAGTTCTGCGTGCCGAAGCGGCAGAACTCGCTGCCCACGCAGGTCTTCACGGTACGGATGGACTTGCCGTAGGCGTGTCCGGAAGGCATGTCCAGATCCTTCCACACGCCCGGCAGGTCTTCCTTCTTGATGCCCAGCAGGTCGATACGCTGGCCACCGGTAACCTTGACCATCGGCACGTTGTACTTGTCGGCCACGTCGGCAATGCGGCGCAGCTCGGACGGGTTGGTCACGCCGCCCCACATGCGCGGCACCACCGAGTAGGTGCCGTCCTTCTGGATGTTGGCGTGGGCGCGTTCGTTGATCAGGCGCGACTGCGGGTCGTCCTTGGCCTCGCCCGGCCAGGTGGAAATCAGGTAGTAGTTCAGCGCCGGGCGGCAGGTGGCGCAGCCATCCGGGCTGGTCCAGCCAAGCTCGCTCATGGTCTGCCTGAGGTTGGTCAGGTGCTTCTCGCGGATCAGCTTGCGCACCTGACCGTGGTTCAGCTCGGTGCAGCCGCACACGGCTTTTTCGCTCTTCGGCTTCACATCGGCGGCGCCGCCGACGGTGCTGATCAGGATCTGCTCGACCAGACCGGCACAGGAGCCGCAGGAGCTGGCCGCCTTAGTGTGCTTTTTCACGTCATCGACGCTGAACAGGCCGTTCTCCTGAATGGCCTTGACGATGGTGCCCTTGCACACGCCGTTGCAACCGCAGACTTCCATGCTGTCGGGCATGTTGGCGGCGCTGCTCTGGCCCTGGTGGCCGACGTCGCCAAGGGCGCTTTCACCGAACATCAGGTGGTCGCGGATCTCGCTGATGTTGGCGTTTTCCTTGATCTGCCGGAAATACCAGCCGCCATCGGCGGTGTCGCCATACAGGCAGCCACCGACCAGGATGTCGTTCTTGATCACCAGCTTCTTGTACACGCCGCCGATGGGGTCGGAGAGGGTGATGGTCTCGGTGCCTTCGCCGCCCATGAAGTCACCGGCGGAGAACAGATCGATGCCGGTGACCTTGAGCTTGGTCGAGGTGACCGAGCCCTGATAGCGGGCGAAGCCGAGCTGGGCCAGGTGGTTGGCGCAGACCTTGGCCTGCTCGAACAGCGGAGCGACCAGACCGTAGGCGATGCCGCGGTGGTTGGCGCACTCGCCGATGGAGTACACGCGCGGGTCGTAGGTCTGCATGGTGTCGTTGACCAGGATGCCGCGGTTGCACGGAATACCGGCTTTCTCCGCCAGTTCGGTATTGGGGCGGATACCGGCGGCCATCACCACCAGGTCGGCGGGGATCACGTCGCCATCCTTGAACTGCACGGCGCATACGCGGCCATCGCCGTTGTCCATCAGCTCGTCGGTCACGGTGTTCAGGCGGAACTTGATGCCACGCGCTTCCAGCGCGCTCTGCAGCAGCTTGCCGGCGGTCTTGTCCAGCTGGCGTTCCAGCAGCCAGTCGGCCAGGTGCACCACGGTCACGTCCATGCCGCGCATCTTCAGGCCGTTGGCCGCTTCCAGACCGAGCAGGCCGCCACCGATGACCACTGCGTGGCTGTGGGTCTTGGCGGTGGCCATCATCATTTCGGTGTCGGCGATATCGCGGTAGCCGATCACGCCCTCGAGCTTGTTGCCCGGTACCGGCAGGATGAAGGGATTGGAGCCGGTGGCGATGAGCAGGCGGTCGTATTCGGCGCTGCTGCCGTCATCGGCGATGACCACGCGCTTGCGCCGGTCGATATCCACGACCTTGCGTCCCAGACGCAGGTCGATGCCGTTGTCCTGGTACCAGGCGAGGTCGTTGAGGACGATTTCCTCGAAGGTCTGCTCGCCGGCCAGCACCGGCGAGAGCAGGATGCGGTTGTAGTTCGGATGCGGCTCGGCACCGAAAACGGTGATGTCATACAGGTCGGGGGCGAGCTTGAGCAGCTCTTCCAGGGTGCGTACCCCGGCCATCCCGTTACCGACCATCACCAGCTTGAGCTTCTTCATGGGTTTTCTCCAATCACCTGTGCCGAGTTTTTCCGGGAAACAAAAAAGGCGTCCCGCAGTTATGCGAGGACGCCTTTGTCCTGATCCCGTTCAGCCGGGCCGCCCGTCTTTCACCGTTGAAAGACCGTGCGCTATGTGTGTTGCTGGTCATTAAGCAGATGGCGTGCCAAGTTGTCGTGTGCCGCGCCATTGCTGGGCTTGTTCAGTGCCGCGTGGCACCTTGCGGAGGTAAGTTGCACTCGATTGAGGCTTTGCGCACCAGGCTGGTGCTGCTTCAGCCCTTGAGCAGAACGATCACCAGCAGCAGATTAAGCAGCAGCGAGCCCAGGGCCAGGGTGCGCCAGACCTTCAGCGGTTCGCGCTCCAGCAGCGGTCGGGGACGCAGCGACAGGGGCTGGCGCTCGGCCTGCTCAAGCTGCAGCAGCCATTGCT
This sequence comes from Pseudomonas sp. HAR-UPW-AIA-41, assembly GCF_002304225.1. Lineage (GTDB taxonomy): Bacteria > Pseudomonadota > Gammaproteobacteria > Pseudomonadales > Pseudomonadaceae > Aquipseudomonas. The sequence continues at coordinate 60,104 of NZ_NSLB01000002.1, read as the reverse complement.
CGGCGGTCTCGAAGCGTTGGGCAGGGTCGCTGGCCACCGCGCAGTTCAGCAGCTCTTCCAGCCAGGTCGGCACATCCGGCCGGTAGCGACTGAGTGGCGTGGGCTGGCCGAAACGCGGGTGCTGGAAAGGTTCTATCTCGCCGTAGGGGTAGTGGCCACAGAGCAACCGGTACAGGGTTACGCCGGCGGCATAGAGGTCCTGACGGGCGTCGGGCGCGGCACCCTGGAAACTCTCCGGTGCCAGATAGCTGGGGGTGCCGGGCAGCTGGTGGTCGTGGTCGCTGCTCAGCCCCGGGCAGTAGGCCAGACCGAAGTCGAGCAGGCGCAGCTCACCGTCGCAGCCCAGATGCAGGTTTTCCGGCTTGATATCGCGGTGCAGGATGTTGCGCCGGTGTAGCATGCCGAGTCCGCGCAGCAGGCGGCTGGCCAGCTGCTGCCATTGCCCCAGTGGCAGCGGGCCGTTCTGTTTGAGCAGCTCTGCCAGGGTCTGCCCGGCATATTCGCGCTGCACGTAATACAGGTGCTGGCGCTGCGGCAGGGCATGCAGCTCGGGGAAATGCCGGCCGGCCACGCGGCGCAGGAACCATTCCTCCAGCAGCAGGCTTTGTGCGGCATCCGGCTCGTCGGCGCGGCTGGCGGGGAGGGTTTTCAGCAGCCAGGGCTGGCCCTGTTCGTCACGGACCTTGTAGAGCAGCGACTGGCGCGATTCGGCCAGCACGCCCTCGATCTGCCAGCCCTCGAACGACTGACCCGCTCGCAGGCGTGGTGGCAGCGGCCAGTCGCGCAGGTGGGCCAGGGTGTCGCCGAGGTTGTTCTCCGGCAGGCTGTCGACGCGCACCATCAGGGCGCTGGCGTTGTCCTGGCTGCCGGCCAGGTGCGCGGCGTGCACCAGAGCGTTGACCGCAGCCTGCGGCTCGGGCTCGTCGCGCAGGATGCCACGGATACGGTCGTCGCCCAGTGCGGCCCAGACGCCATCGCTGAGTAGCAGGAAGAGTTCGCCGGCCTGCAGCTCGCCTTCGCTGTAATCCACCACCAGATGCTGGTCCAGCCCCATGGCGCGCTTGAGCACATGCTGCATGCCCGGTTGTTCCCAGACGTGGTCTTCGCTGAGCAGTTCCAGGCTGCCGTGGTTAAATCGGTAGGCACGGCAGTCGCCAACATGCGCCAGGGTATAGCGCCGCCCGCGCAGAACCAGGGCGGTGAGGGTGGTCAGCAGCGGCTGGCCGCCGCCATTGGCCTGCAGCCAGCGGTTCTGCGCCACCAGCAGGCGATCCAGGGCCTGGGCCACCGGCCAGGTTTCCGGCGTGGCGTAGTAGTCCAGAGCCAGTGCCTGCAGGGTGGCGCGGGCTGCCAGGCCACCGTCGGCGCATTGGCTGACGCCGTCGGCCAGAGCGAACAGACTGCCCTTGCTGACCGCCAGCGCCGGCGCCGGGGTGACTGCCCGCAGGGCATCCTGATTTTCGCTGCGCGGGCCGATGGCGCTGGCTTGGGCAAAGGTCAGTTGCAGGCTCATGGGGGTTCCGTTCAATGGACAAAGCCCGGCAGGGCCGGGCTTTGTGGGTGGGTGGGAGCTTAACCCGGTATCAGACGCGTGCGGCAGTCATGGCTGCGCTGCCCCAGGTGGTGCGCCAGCGGCTCTTGACGCTGAGCAGGCCGACCCAGGCCAGCAGGCCGAGGCTGGCGAACAGCCACAGGCCCAACTGGTAGTCGCCGGTGGACTGCTTGATCGCGCCCAGGCCAGCGGCCAGGCAGAAGCCGCCGATGCCGCCGGCCATGCCGATCAGACCGGTCATTACACCGATCTCGCGATGGAAGCGCTGTGGCACCAACTGGAACACCGAGCCGTTGCCCGCGCCCAGGCAGAGCATGGCAACTACGAACAGGCCCAGAGCGGCGGTGGCACTGGAGAGATTAAGGCCGACCACGGCGATCGACAGCGAAGCCACGGTGTACATCACCAGCAGGGCACGGATGCCGCCGATACGGTCGGCCAGGGCACCGCCCAGCGGGCGCATCAGGCTGCCGGCGAAGACGCAGGCGGCGGTGTAGTAACCGGCCTTGACCGCGTCGAAGCCGTACTGGTCGTGGAAGTAGCCGGGCAGGGCGCTGGCCAGACCGAGGAAGCCGCCGAAGGTGACGCTGTAGAAGAACATGAACCACCAGCTGTCCTGATCGCCCAGGGCTTTCAGGTAGTCGGCCAGAGCTTTGGGCGCCGGGCGGGTGGGGGCGTTCTTGGCTACGCCAGCGAAGATCAGCAGGGTCAGTACCAGCGGAATCAGCGCCAGACCGAACACATTGTTCCAGCCGAAGGCTGCGGCCAGGCCCGGGGCGAACAGGGCGGCCAGCACAGTGCCGGAGTTCCCGGCACCGGCGATGCCCATGGCCTTGCCCTGGTGCTGCGGCGGATACCACTGGGAAGCCAACGGCAGGGCGACGGCAAAGGAGGCGCCGGCGAAGCCCAGGAACAGACCCAGCAACAGTGCCTGCTCATAACTGTGGATGCCATGCAGCCAGGCTACGGCCAGCGCGGCGATGACCACCACCTGACCGAACAGGCCGGCAGTCTTCGGTGAAGTACGGTCGGCGAGGATGCCGAGGAGGAAGCGCAGCACGGCGCCAGCGAGGATCGGCGTGGCGACCATCAGCGAGCGCTGCTGGGTAGACAGCTGCAGGTCTGCCGCAATCTGAACGCCCAGCGGGCCGAGCACGTACCAGACCATGAAGCTCAGGTCGAAGTAGAGAAAGGCGGCGAACAGCGTCGGTGCGTGGCCGGCTTTCCAGAAACTTGTATTCATCTCTCACCTCAATCGGCAGTGATTAAAAGAGCCCCCGCCAGCCGGCACAGCGTGGAAGGCCGGCGGCGAGGGAAGCAGTGGGCTTATGGCCCGCCGCGGATGGCCAAGGCCATCAAGGAGCAAAGAGTCAAACGCGCCGCTGGATCACAGTCGGCATGCCGGCCCCGACAACGGAGCAGAAACGAAAAAGGCGCCGCCTCAACGCGGTACCTGACCGACCGGTTGAATGCGACGCCTTTGCCGTATGGGGCAACCATCATTGGCTGCCGTCAAAAGGGCTTTAGCAAGTGCCGGGCCAACTTTGCCAATATACTCCCTAGCACTGTTCTGGGGCTTTTTGTGGCCTGAGCAGACCCAGGCTGGCTGCAATCTGGAGCGTTGTGCTGCTCGTGCGCGCGTTCTTGGTGCGCAATTACAGCCGATTGGCCTGAGGAAACTTGATGCTGAACGACTCGGCCATCGGCACGACCCTGGAGGCACGGTAGTCAAAGAACACGAAGCCGGATTTGGCCAGTGCGATCAGCCTGCCGTCAGCGGGGCGGGTGATGCGGAAGATGATGTCGCCGCCGTACTTGTTCAGGTCCATTACCCCGACCTCAAACAGCAACTGGTCGCGGGCGTGGGCTTCGGCCTTATAGGTGGTGGCGAGGTCGGTGACGATGATGCCGATGCCATCCTCGCTGGTTTCTTCCACGCCCATTTCGAACAGAAAGCGCGCCCGCGCTTCGGAAATCATCGAGATCATCGAATCGTTGGCCAGGTGGTTGGCAGCGTTGATGTCGGTGATACGCACGGTGAGATGGGTCTGGTAGCAAAACAGCTCATCGGCAAAGTGCAGGTCTAGGCGGGCCATGGCAAACCTCGGGTGATCTAAGCGGAGGCGCAGTGTACTGCGGCGGGCTAACGGTCAGGCAATAAAAAGCCCGGCGCTGGGCCGGGCTTTCGGGGCCGCTTGGGCTTAGCCCAGGTGCTGCTTGTCCAGCTCGATGGCAGCATCCAGGGTTTCCAGGAAGGCCTTGCGGGTTTTCAGCTTGGTGTTCTTGTGCGCGGTCATGTTGACCTTCTTCATCTGCGTGGCCATGGCCTTGGCCGCGTTCATCAGCTCATCGGGCGCCACAACCGCATCCAGGAAGCCGGCTTCCAGCGCTTGCTGCGGGTTGAACATTTCGCCGTTGATTACCGAACGGTTGAAGAAGTTCTTGCGCAGACGGTCACGGGCCAGTTCGATGCCGACGTGGTGCATGGTCATGCCGATTAGCACTTCATTGAGGCCGATGTTGAACGGGCCTTCGACGCCGACGCGGTAGTCGGCAGAGAGCAGAATGAAGGCGCCCTTGGCCACGGCATGGCCGGAGCAGGCCACGATGATCGGGTAGGGGTGCGACAGCATGCGGCGCGCCAGCGTGGAACCGGCAGCCACCAGATTGATGGCGTTCTGCGGGCCTGAGGTCATTACCTTGAGGTCGTAGCCACCGGAGAGAATGCCCGGCTGGCCGGTGATGATGACGATGGCGCGATCGGCTTCGGCCTGGTCCAGGGCGGCATTGAAGGAGGCGATCACGTCCGGGGAAATGGCGTTGACCTTGCCGTTGCTGATAGTCAGGGTGGCAATGCCGTCTTCGAGTTGATAGCTGATCAGGTCGCTCATATCTGTGTTCCTAGGTTGCGGCCGATGCCGAAAGGTCGGCAGACCTTACTCAGCCTGATGGCGGAGGACAAGCCTTGAGGCTGACCAGCTGGTCGCGTGAACAGCTGTACACGACCCCGCGCTGGCAGGGTAAGCACATGAAAAAACTGCAAAAAGAGGTTGCCAAGGGCGGACTGTTCGGATAATTTAGCGCGCCTCGGCGGGGTGCAAGCCCAGCGAGATCCGGTGAAGTGTCCGAGCGGTTGAAGGAGCACGCCTGGAAAGTGTGTATACGGGAAACCGTATCAAGGGTTCGAATCCCTTCTTCACCGCCAGACCTTAGAAAAAGCCCAGCCTAGCGCTGGGCTTTTTCGTTTCCGGGTTTTGGTGGCGTGGCGAGTCGCAAGGCGCCTTCATCAGCCCCTGAATGAGGTGGTTTTCATAAGTGGCCTGACGTTGTACATGAGGCGCTAGCCCCTTGGGCGTCCCTCTCGATGGAAGGTTTAGCCGTCTTCACGTGAACTGCCCGAGAGTCTTGGTTCGGTCTGGATGCGTGACGCAGCCGAAGAGGTAGAACGTTCCCCTGTGGAAGGCCTTCTTGCTAATGAGCGTGCCGGGCAGTTGCAGGACGAGATGCATTCTTTTTCGGCACTCATCGCAAGTCTGGTGCTCAGGATCCTGGACCCATGCCGGACTAGTACCGATGCGAGCTTGATCGATGGGGTCGAACTCGAAGCTCGCCCTGCCGACGCACAAGAGGTAGCACAGCAGTTCGGTTGGGTACTCAGGGCATGCGGTGCTCAAAGCCACAGACAACTCTTCACTGCTGGCAACGTACCGTTCTGGTGAGAACGTGTTTCTTTGTTTGGTCAAACTCTTCGTTTCATGGCGAGGGACTTGCACCGGGCGATACACATGACCCAAGAGAGAAGGCTCGAAGGCTGTGGCCTCAACGAACTGGAGTTCGACTGTGTTGGATACCGTGGCCTCGACGACTCTCCCGGCCCAGGGAAACTGTGACAGTTCCTTTGGAATTGGTACAAGGCACCTTGTTTCGGTGGTCGTCTTGTTTGTGCGAGCCAAGACATAGCCGTTGGCGGCGGTAGTACCGGTTTGCTCGACAAGCGAATAGATGCACTCGAGTTGCTCTGGTGTAAGCGTTGCAGCGCAACGCGCAACGAACAGCCGTTTGCGATTGAAGCGCACAAGAACCACCGCCAAAGCCAATGCGGCAGTCGAAGCGGCGATTATTCCAAACGCTGCAAGTGGTGACATGAGATGGCTACCGTTTGGTTAAGGGGCGGGCTTTAGCCGGTCCCGAGTGAGCGAAGCGAACGGCTTGAACCAATTGTTATGCGCTTATTGCTGGTTTTTACGAACCTCAGCAATTACGGCATGGCCTGCATGAAAAAGCTCTGAGAGCTTTTCGCGCCCTTCGCCGAGGTCAACTTCTTTTGCTGAGTATGAGCGAATGCCGCTATTGGTTAGAAAGTAGAAGGTAGTCAGACCGTCTGGTGGTAGCGGCTGTGCTGTTGAAGGCTTAGCCACATACACATAGCGGTTAGCCAGGCCAATGAAGGAGCCTGCTGGCTGCCTGACGCTTTCATGCTCACCAGCACCGATAATTCCGCCGCCTGTACTGAAGTAGATACTGACGGTTCCGTCGGCCAGAACCACCAAAGTGAATGCTCCGCTGTCATAGCCCGTTTCCATTAGGACGCCCCACACCTCATGCGGGAACGTTGCTGCGGAAATACCAATGTCGCTTGGCTTCAGCGAAAGGGCCATCTGTCGAAGGCTGGCAACCATTTCTGCTTCAGATTTCTCGACTTCCTTGGCCATCGATCCAGATCCCATTATCAGCATTGAAATGAACAGAAGAATTCCGCGCATATGTCTCCTAAGCGCCTAATGTTTGACGTGAGGAGCCGCCGTAGCGGCGAAGCCGCGAAGGGAACCCACAAGCGCAGCTTGTGGGCGGTCCCTCTCGACGGAATGGTTATGCGTTTTTGTATCTTTCTTTGAGGTAGTCTGCAGTCGTATCCATTTCCGGATAAATCTTATCCCTTGAAAACCCCAGTAACTCAAGTTGCTCCCTGAGTTTTTGTTTGTTTTCGACCGCGAATCTGATTGGCTCAAACTCCTCTTTCTTGTAATTGGCAAGCTTCTTCTTTGTTTCGTCGATTCCAAATAAAAGGAAAGCGCCGTCTTGTTTTATTATTCTTCTGTTGTTAAGAAGTGGCTTTACACACCATATTGACTGAAGGTGATCTTTCTCTATGGCGTGAGAAAAATACGGTTTTTCGTCTTTTATTTCGTGCAATAAATATTGGATGTGAGCGTGGTCGTTAAATCTTTTTATCCATTTCTTCTTTTCTTCGCCCTCGGATATTTTTCTAGATATTTTGCTGACATCCAGTTCGCCATAAGGCCTTCTTGCAACATTTGCAACTACGCTCACCGTATCTGAGTCGTAATACTTAACGAATTTGTCTGGTATTGAAAAAACTATAAAATCACCAGCCTCTGCATCAGTTTCTTTGTCAGACTCGACTGCAAAAAACAATGCGACCAATGGATTTGTTGTTATATCCAGAAGGCGAGTTGGCAATCCATAGTGTTGCATTTTTGTGAGTATTTCAAAGGTCGACCTCTGTCCTTTGAACTCATCGGGGTTTCTTATTATGAATTCTTTAAAAAGTACATCTTCGTTTTTTAAGTAGCCATTTCTATCAATTGATGGCTTAACGGTATCGTACCTTTTCTTTTGTCCTCTAAAATACAAGCTATGGCCTGATTTCTTTGTTGCAGATATCAGGTCTAGCAGAGAAGAGAGGCTGTCTATTTTAGTCGCACTCATCAAATTTATCTTTTTGTCGTGAAGGGCTGTGTGTTTGGTGCATAACGATTAAGCTAACGGGCGGCCAAAAGCGCAGCTTTTGGACGTCCAGCGAACGAAGTGAGCGATAGTTGAGCGCATTGTTAGGAAACAATTGCACGACTAGCGCCCTGCGGCTGAGCTGCCATTTTTAGAGAATTGCTCTTTAAGTCCAATTTTCAACCACAACCTACCACCTGACTGTATTGAAAGCTCTTTCATCTTCTTTGCCTTGCGCTTCAATGCTGATGGCTTCTCGTAATAACCGAATCTTCGCTTGTGCCAGCGGCGATCCGTTTCATGCTTTACCTTTTTATTGAGCTTGCGCAGCGCAACCTCAATTGGCTCTCCAGCTTCTACGTTGACTGTCACTGTCATTGCTTGCGTTTTAGGGACTGACACCTGTCCATCTTTGGTTTCTAACGATTAAGCTAACAGGCGAGCAAAGGCGCAGCTTTTGCGAGTCCAGTGAGCGAAGCGAACGGTGTTGAGCGCATTGTTATATTTTACTTCCAATCTTTAATGATTCTGTCCTTAAAGATTGCCGTTGAGGAACCCTTATGAAGATACTCAATTACGCCGACCAACTCTTTTGAGAAGTCAATATTGATGGGGTTGATGATTGGTTTTTGCCGGAAAAAATCAACCTCATATGAAAGCATTTTTAGTCTTAGCCCATTGTTGAGGAAGTACGCTTCTTGAAAGGTCTCTGTGTGGCTTAAATCGCCGTATTCTCCATTGGCTTTTGAATCTAGTCTATATGCCAAGTCATATAGTGAATAAGTGTCATTATTTGCAACGTCTTCAATGAATATTTCATTATTCATGCCGGACGAAATTAATTTAGTGCTTGGGTCTAGATTTGTATTTTCTTTTGCCCAATTTCCGTCTATGCGAGGTCGAAAGTTTGTTATTCTTGGGCAGGGCAGAATCTGCATTTCAATGTTAATTTCTCTAACTAATGGATTTCCGTCCTTGTCTTCCCAGTCGTCGTCGCGTTGCTTGCGAACAATTAGAAGGTCTATGCGGTTAGCTTTTGCCTTTGCCTCTGCGCCACTTTGGTAGCCGGTTTTGGTGGCAAATACTGGCTTTAAGTCTGGTATGTCGCGTGTTTTTCCAATAAGGGCATCAATTTTTTCAATTGAGACGCGCGAGGCGTAATCTTTGCATTCAATTACTGTTTTGTACGTGACGCCAGCCAGCTCGTACTCCCAGTACAGGTCGAATTCGCGCTCAATTCCGAAATTATCAATTATTTTCTTATTTGCCTCGATTTCAATGTTCTTTTGCTCGGAGAATTTCTCTGAATCCAAAAGTGCTTGCTGGAGGTCTTTTACGAATTTTTCGTAATCTTTTCCATCAGACATTGCATGATATCTCTGCGAATATAAAGATTAAGCTAACGGGCAGACAAAAGCGTAGCTTTTGGCTGTCCAGCGAACGAAGTGAGCGATAGTTGAGCGCATTGTTATGTGCCATTACTTGGTAGCTTAAAAATGGCCATTGGTAGAGCTAGCAATATTTCCGTGAGCGTACTTCTCTACGAGATATGTGCGTGACCTTACATCTAACTCAACGAATGCGCCAATGAGATACCCGCAAACATGCTCTGGGTGAGCGATACCATCTGCTGACCAAACATCGTCGTAGCTGGCCTTAGTCATCGCCCGAAGTCTGTTCCTATCGTCCTCTTTTTCGTGATTCGGTCGTGTGGATTTCTTAACCTCAAAGGCAATGAGATTATCCTCTGCCACAAGCTCACCTCTTGAGTGAAGTATGAGGTCGCAGTTGATGGTTACTATAACGTGCTGATGGTCAAGAATTGTTTTAACGCGACCATCTTGTTTTCTGTTGTACTCGGTGTCTGCGTAATATCTTTCTAGAGCAAACTCCGGAAGCAAATTATTGAGATGGATAGCTAAGCGCCCGCAGAGATTTCTCTCGTTAGTGCCCAGGGCAATATTATCTGACTCCGCACGGAAGAATACTTCGAGAGCTTTATCTAACAATTGCTCTACTTTGCCAGGATCAATAGGCATCGTGATTTTCCCTTTTGGCACATAACGTTTGGTTAAGGGGCGGGCTTTAGCCCGTCCCAGCGAGCGGAGCGAGCGATTTGAACCACTTGTTAGGCGCTTGCTACGCGAGCGTGCCCAATAGGTAAAATTAAATTCTGCCAATCTTCTTTTCTGTACTCTCTCAGGCCTTGGGGCTCAACCTTCTCGAAGGCGTTTATTAACTGACAGAATTTTATACAGTAGTCTCTTACTTGATCTCCCATTCCCGTGATGAGCTGGCTGGGTACGTTGCCGAAGCCGGGGATTGTGAAGGTGCATATTGCGCTGAGGGATTGGCAAACCCTCATGAACTCGGAGTTTAGTAGGTTATCCACTGCAGCGAACAACTCTTGATCTAGATTGTCTCCAGATGCGGCCAGCATTAAGTGGAGAGAGCTGGATAGCTGTATAAACGAGTCTTCTATATATTTATAGTATGGAGTGGTGCCCATTGAGTTTGCTGGTGAGGGTGCATAAATATTTAGTGCGGCAAATGTTTCTTCGTAGCGAGCGCCGAGAAATGAATTTATATCTTTGAACTCTGCTGGTTCTGCGCCAGCGTAAGCGCTTCTGTAGCAGTCAAGCAAAACCCTGTAATGTTGTCGTAGTGTGATTTTTTGATTTGAAATTGCTCGACGCTGTTTGTCTTTTCGAAGCTTTTCTTGCTGCCTTTCAATTAATAGATCATATGCATATATGAGCACAACTGACGTCACGATACCGGAGCCGATATTTAGAAGGACGGAAGAAAACCATGCTGACTTATCAAAGAGCCAAGACAGAAAGGTAAGTAGGACTCCAATGCCCGCAAGTAATTTCAGGGTTTGTAGGTTCTTCATAACTGTTTCTGCCTAACGTTTAGGTTAAGGGGCGGGCTCTGTCCGTCCCAGAGAGCGCGGCGAACGATTTGAACCGCTTGTTAGGCGACGGCACCATTAGTGATAAATTTTTATAGCTGCTTGTTGATCGCAAATTAATAAACATAGCAGCTATTAACTTCATTCGTTTCGTATCGCCAAGACTTAATTATGCCGGGTTCGGAAACTAAAACGGAGTACTTACATGCTCTCTCCCATGTAATGTAGTAGCGCTTGTCGTTTCCCTGAGGAATAACTTTGTCAAATTCTTCATTTTTATTTGATGGTGACCAGTAAGAGTCACCACAACCACTGTGGCAATCTTGATATATGTGACCGTTGAATTTTGTACCGACCATAGCGTCAAGGCCACGACTCCATACACCGTGAGATGGCGCGCAACCCATTAGGATGATTATAAAAATAGAGCAGAATAAATTTTTAATTTTGGTAACGCCTAACGATTAAGCTAACGGGCGGCCAAAAGCGCAGCTTTTGGCTGTCCAGCGAACGGAGTGAGCGATAATTGAGCGCATTGTTAGACGTTAGTTGTACTGGGCTTCCAGCTCTTTGATAAGAAGTTCGGCACCTGTATATGGGGTGCTTAAAGGGTTTTTCTGACAATAGTTATCCATCCAGACGGCAATTGCCTTATAGTCTGCGCCACCAAATACACCGTCAGGATTTGTTCCAGAATAAACATACGCGTTGTAAGCGCTCAAGAAGCCTTGGATCCAATGCAGTGTGGCGTGATATGTATTTTCTCGCCGCTCTTCTACCCACTCACCACAGCTTCCGGCTCCTGCCCCTTTAATTGGAGCAGCATTTGATATGAGCGAAAGTGTTATTAGAATCAAAGTTAAGACAAGCCGCATGGAGTTTTCCTCTAATGTTTAACGTTTGGTTAAGGGGCGGGCTTTAGCCCGTCCCAGTGAGCGAAGCGAGCGATTTGAACCACTTGTTAGATGCATGGCACGAGCCTCAATCGCTTACGCACTTTATCTCAGCTTTGAGTATGTATGCTTTGCTGAAGAAAGGCATGATTCTGTCAATGGTTCTTGTTACATAGCTTAGCTCTGTGCCAAGAAGCTCCTCTCGCAACGCAATAAGCTCATGAACAATAATATTCGATTTTTCTGGTGGAATCCTGGGGGAGTTATAGAGTTCTGCCAAAAGCCAGCCTAGGCATAGGTATTTCGGATTTTCGTTAACAGGAACGAATAGCGACTCTTCATGCGTTTCTATGCATGCTTTCTCGCTACCGTGATACATGTCGAATGCCATGATGGTTCCGTGATTTTTGAAACTGCATCTAACGATTAAGCTAACGGGCAGACAAAAGCGCAGCTTTTGGCTGTCCAGCGAACGAAGTGAGCGATAGTTGAGCACATTGTTATGTGCCTTTTGCGAGGCCAAAGGAATAAGCTTCAAGAGGAAAATCGGTTCCGTCCTCATGAACTAGCCTTCCGCCTTTTTCGATAAAGCCTTGCAGTAAATTCAAAGCAAGGCTTGTCGCTAGGCAGAGTGCTTGCAATGAGCCACTTCCGTGAGCGTTATGCAGCCGTTTGTATAGCGGCTTAAGTGACACTGGGCATGCCCACTCATCAATGTCTTCTTGGCCTTCAACTGGGAACGGCTTGCCGATTTCGGCAATGATATCGATCCGCTCTCCATCAGGAGTTATTCCAATAACCTTCAGGCTTGCAATGAGCTCTTTCATGTGTGTTTGCACATAACGATTAAGCTAACGGGCGGCCAAAAGCGTAGCTTTTGGACGTCCCGCGAACGAAGTGAGCGGTAGTTGAGCGCATTGTTATGTGCCTATTCCTCGTATTCAATGAAGTCCCAAGGAATCTCTTTCTTGAATATCTGAATGGATTCCTCCATTAGCTCAAGTGAAATTGATTCTTTGAATACTGTTACTGTCCGAGTTCTGTCCGTATCGTCCCTAAAAATTTCAACGACCAGTTCGTCGTTTCTGTAGATTTCAACACCGATCCCATCTCGAGGATTTACATCGCTTGCGACTACAACTCTGTCTTTGGGGAGCGACATAGACCTTCCTTTGGCACATAACGTTTGGTTAAGGGGCGGGCTTTAGCCCGTCCCAGCGAGCGGAGCGAGCGATTTGAACCAGTTGTTAGGCCGTATTCATTCATACTTGAATTTAACGTTTGCGGGGCCGCCGTTCTTAACGGAAATAGTAAACGCGCTCCACTTGCCACCTGTGTGTGAATGCATTACTTCATGAAGTTTGGCGACGAGATCTGTAAGCTTGCCACCTTCGTCATTGAGGTAATCACTGAAAATTATTCCGTTGTCTGTATATGAAAATTTAGATCCAACTGACCAGCTGCCATCATCTTCACAATCGTATTCAAAAGTGCAGGTTGCCTCTTCAAACTCTGAGGGGGCGCTGTCATAGAGATACTCTGAAATTTTAGAAAGAATATCAGTCTGGACATCAATGGGGTTCGACATGTGTGAGGCCTAACGTTTGGTTAAGGGGCGGCAAAAGCGTAGCTTTTGAACGTCCCGAGTGAGCGAAGCGAGCGGCTTGAACCACTAGTTAGAGGCATGGCGCTCACTGAGAGTGGTGTATATGGAATAGATGACGGCGTATTTGAATTCTTCTTTTGAAAGCCCGCCTAGCTCGTTAGCCGTAACCTTGCTCAATGCTTTTGTGGTGAGGTTGGACGTTGCTAGATTTTTTGCGAAATCTGCAAGCTCGCGTTCTTCAAGGCTGCCAACTTTGGGCTTGATGATTAGAGGTATTCCGAAGATTGGGCGTGCGTAAAAGGACGGGAACACTTCGCGCGGTGTGTCTAGGCTGCCTTCAATTCCGAAGTAAAATTGATTACCAGCGGCATCTTCAATCTCAATTGTGACTGAGCCACCATCAGAAGAGGCAAATGCATTAACTGACCTCAGAGGAAGAACAAGGTTAGGCAGAGTGTGAGCAAAGGCGTATAGACTTGCTACAGCTACTATGACCGCGATTAGCGGTAAGGCCAGCCACTTAATTTTCACGCTTTGCCTCTAACGATTAAGCTAACGGGCAGACAAAAGCGAAGCTTTTGGCTGTCCAGCGAACGGAGTGAGCGACAGTTGAGCGCATTGTTAGGGGAGGCTGTACTGGTCGCAGTTTTCAGATTTATTTAGCGAGCCTCCTATGGAGGCTCTTGCGCCGCAAAAGCTATGGCATGAATTTACAGTGGTTATCGAAACTCTGTTTTCAGTAAAGCCAAAATGGATCTCGCAGATTTTATTGCTCTGGGAAATTCCATGCAGCTCCCACGCCCTAGGCCAATATTCCTTTTCGTCTTTGAATACAAAGGTTCCGTCAGCTTGTTTGAAGGCAAAACCTGGTAATCCGCAAGTATGGAAATTTGCACCGTATTGCTTAAGCTCAAATTCAATTTTTTCTTTTTCGATATTTATAATTTTTAAGAAAGATGTTGCCTCGCCCCACGTCTCTTCAGTCGCGCTGAAGTCTTGCAGTCTATCTGTTATGGTGTAGCACTTGCTGGGCGCTGCATAAGATGTGGTGCAGGCAAATAAAAATATAAATCCGGGTGCTATTGTTGTGATTCTCATATGCAACCCCTAACGATTAAGCTAAGGGGCCGGCTTTAGCCGGTCCCAGCGAACGGAGTGAGCGCTTTGAGCGCATTGTTAGAAGGCAGCTTCACAGTAGATAACCGCTCTTTATCCATGAAGCAACCACGACCTTGACCGTGTCAACAACTGTGTCCCAGTTATTTGGATTGAGGCCGTGTGATTCAATACCGTTAAGTGCGGCGACTGCTAAGCGCTGAGCACGTTCTTCGGGCACATGAAAGTGTCGCTGAATTAGCGCGGTAGTTTTGTGCTCGATTTCTGGCGTGTAGTACGCAGCCATGGTGCCTTCTAACGATTAAGCTAACGGGCGGCCAAAAGCGCAGCTTTTGGACGTCCAGCGAACGAAGTGAGCGGCAGTTGAGCGCATTGTTAGGCAGCCTCACGGTGCTATGCGTGCGTTGTCTGAAACTGCAAATGCTACCCAGTCGGTAGAACTGCAAATGCTTGTGAGTTGCTGCATAAAATAATTTTCAGCTTGATTGCTCCAAGATGGACCAAAATGTAGCGTTAAGTGTGCTGACTCAACAGGGCCGCCAGATAGCGAAATTTCGACTGAGTAATTAGCGCCAGAAACGAACCCGTCTTCTAGGCAGCCTGGGAATATTGAGTTGAACTTTTCTGCAACTGCATCAGCGCTGCCAAGTGGTGTGGTTTCTTCAACTTCGGTTAGATCAGTTATTGAAGAATCCGCTGGTTTGATGACGATGATGTCGAAGCTCATTTTGATTGCCTAACGATTAAGCTAACGGGCGGCCAAAAGCGCAGCTTTTGGACGTCCAGCGAACGAAGTGAGCGATAGTTGAGCGCATTGTTGTGCGTGCACTCAGCACCCAACAGATTTTAGCGCCGCAGAGGACGCGTAAGACAAGATTAGAAGAACTAGTGCGATAGCGCCTAGCATCCTTAGCTTACTAGAACTCTCGTCGAACATGCTTTTATAAAATGGCCACCAAAAGAAGAAAGTTGGAAGGCTGGATGAGATTAGATGCTTCTTGTCGGTAGGAACGCTGAAAAGCGCTGCTAAGCCCATGCCGACGTATAGAAGGCCTAGCAGTGCTCCTATGTAGAATGCGACCGAAGATGCTTCCATGACTTTCTTCCAGAACTAAATACGACGATTCAATAAAGTGACGCACAACGTTTGGTTAAGGGGCGGCCGTAAGCGCAGCTTACGGACGTCCAAGTGAGCGAAGCGAGCGACATTGAACCAATAGTTAGACGCTGTGGCCAGGTTGCACGCAATGGTACTGAGCGGCTCGGATTGAAGCCGAGACGTGCGCAGCAGGTTGGCAACAAGCTTGAAGCCGATTGCCCGTCGGGCGTTGCCGGGTGAACTGTAAAAGCAATGCCGGCACAAGACTGCTGCGGCTGACGAATGAAACGCCGGATGGCCGGGGGAAAGTGCGTGCCGCACGGGGCAGAACTTGCCCCAGCACGGAGTGGCTGAACTGATAGCGGATACATGCGCATTTCCATTGCTTGCACCAACCCAGAAATAACAGTGCTCTAACGATTAAGCTAACGGGCGGACAAAAGCGCAGCTTTTGGACGTCCAGCGAACGAAGTGAGCGGCAGTTGAGCGCATTGTTAGATACCACCACTCAGGATTTTGATTATTTCTTTCCGCTCCAATAAATCGGCTAACTCAAGGGGTGTGTGGCCGTTTGAGTCTTGCACGATTTCCGCGCCAAGCGATAGGAGCAGCGCTACTGCCTCAATGCGATTTTGCTCTGTTGCACAATGCAAAGGAGTAAAGCCTGTTTCTCCCCGTGCATTTATATCTGCGCCAGCTTCAATAAGAATTTTTATAGCTTCGCAGTCACCCCAGCAGCTGACAATGTGAAGCGGCGTATCTCCCCAGCCGCTCTTGTAGTTAACAGACGTAGCCTTGTGGCCGTAATAGTCCGGAACCGAATCGACTGCACGAAGTATTTCTTCAAGGCTGCGCATAAATTTCTTGTGGTTTCTAACGTTTGGTTAAGGGGCGGCCAAAAGCGTAGCTTTTGGACGTCCGAAGTGAGCGAAGCGAGCGACTTGAACCAGTTGTTATGCGCTACCACCATTCTGGAGCCTGTAACGAAGCAACAAACCCGGCATCAGTGATTTTAATCAGCAGATTATCATCCTTTACTAGGCCAATACCCTCATGGCCGATAGTTGCTACAGACCAAGAATTTTCACCGGGCTTATACATTGCCAGGCAATCGAAGTGTTGTTTAATTGCTGCTTTACTTGCACAGAATTCAATGATGCTGTTTTTTGTTGCTGATATTGTTTCTGTGCATTTTGGCTTGTGATCGTCCCCGTAGGTTGTAACAGGGATTAGGCTTTTGGGATTTGATGTTATGGAATGTCCGGAGTAGGTCGAGATTTTTGACTCAGGATATAGCCAGCCACAGAACGAATAATTTCCTATGCTCGCTAGAAATACGAGCAATTCCAACTGGCGATCAAAGTCCTTTTCGATAACGTAGATCATAACGTCCTAGTGTGCATAACGTTTGGTTAAGGGGCGGCCGTAAGCGCAGCTTACGGACGTCCAAGTGAGTGAAGCGAGCGACCTTGAACCAATAGTTAGACGCTGTGGCCAGGTTGAACGCAATGGTGCTGAGCGGCTCAGATTGAAGCCGAGACGTGCGCAGCAGGTTGGCAACGAACTTGAAGCCGATTGCCCGCCGGGCGTTGCCGGGTGAACTGTAGAAGCAATGCCGGCACAAGGCTGCTGCGGCTGACGAATGAAGCGCCGGATGGCCGGGGGAAAGTGCGAGCTGCACGGAGCAGAGCTTAACCCTGCACGGAGTGGCAGAACTGATAGCGGATACATGCGCATTTCCATTGCTTGCACCAACCCAGAAATAACAGTGCTCTAACGATTAAGCTAAGGGGCCGGCTTTAGCCGGTCCCAGTGAGCAAAGCGAACGATTTGAGCGCATTGTTATGCGCCAATTACACTGGATCACTAAAAGCCCATGGAATTTCTTTTTTGAAAATTTGAATGGATTCTTCCATGAGTTCCAGCGAGATTGACTCTTTAAATACAGTGATTGTGCGAGTTCTTTCTGTGTCGTCACGAAATAGCTCCATGATTAAGTCGTTGTCTCTGTAAATTTCGACACCAATACCATCCCGCGAGCTTACATCGCTTGCCACTACAACTCTGTCTTTTGGGGACGACATAGGCCTTCCTTTGGCACATAACGATTAAGCTAACGGGCGGCCAAAAGTGCAGCTTTTGGACGTCCAGCGAACGAAGTGAGCGACAGTTGAGCGCATTGTTAGGCCAACACACTAATGCTGCGTAGAAACATCGATTCCTTACCCTCAAGCTGGGCTTCCAGTCTTTCGACAATGTGAGGGTGGGCCCAGACAGCCATGCTTTCTAGACCTTTTACCTCATCGGGGGTGGCTGGTTTTTCGTTGCCCTCGCTGTAGATGCTTAACTTTCCAGTAATAGCATCCTTTTTGGCATAGAGCTGTGGGTTTATGCATGACGCAGGGATATCTGATTTTCCTACCTTTGCCCAGTTATAGCGATTTGGTGTGTCGTTAAATACAAGGACCCTAAATGCAACTGGAAGAGCAACGATTTCGTCTGCTTTCAGCTCTGTAGTGCAGGCGGCAAGAAAGAAGCGGGCAGTACCATCTGGTAACCATTGGCAGTACGCATGTGTCCCTTGTGTAGATAGGGGAAGAATCAGCAGGTCGCCTGGTTTCTTTGCTATGCGAGCCATATAGGGCCTAACGATTAAGCTAACGGGCGAGCAAAAGCGCAGCTTTTGCGAGTCCAGCGAACGAAGTGAGCGGCAGTTGAGCGCATTGTTATGCGCTGAACTGGCCCAAGACGGCCATTAATGAAATAGAGAACACGAGGATTCCTACGCAGCATACATAAGCTTCATTCTTTGATCCGCTTAGCCATTCGCGCATTGGATATTTCCCAAGCGTGGCAGCTTTTACAAAAGGCCAGCCAATCGCGTAGAAGAAGGTTCCTAGGAGTAGTTCGCTTACTACGTAGGCTAGGAAGCGGAGTATCGGGCTGAATAGTTCGTCCATGTGGCTCCAGCGTATAACTATAAGTAGACACCAAATGGTGCGTTTAAACGCACCATTGGTGGATAACGTTCTCTTGCTGCTGGAGGCTGTCCGCTCTATTGCGGGGAGGGTATGGCGTTTACGCCAGAATGCTATACACCAACCAGGCAAGTCCTTTTGCCAGCCGGAGCTAGCTTTTAGCCGAGGTTAGCCTGTGAACAAAGCTACAGGCAATCCATGGAAAGGTTGGTATCTGAAGTGTGCTGAAGCGGCGGCAACTGATATTCAGGGCTACTCCTTTGGGCCTGAAAGATCAGGCTTTCAGTTCAATACCACCAGCACCAGTCCGCTGATCACAATCCCCACCCCCACAATCTTGGGCAGGGTCAGGCGCTCGCCCAGCCAGAGGATGCCCAGCCCCACGCCGATGGGGATGCTGATCTGGCGGAACGCCACGACGTAGCTGACGTCACTGGCGAAAGCCATGGCCCAGACCACCAGGGCGTAGGTCAGCAGCATCATGATGCCGGTGAACAGGCTGCTGGCCAGCATTGGCGGCTGTCGTCGCCAGGCATGGCGCACGCCGGGCAGTAGCAGCGCCAGCCCCAGCCAGAGGGTGGCAGTGCCGGCCTGTAGCACTACGTAGAGCATGGCAACGCTGGCGCTGGAGGGCGTCAGGGGCAACTCGCGCATGGCGCGTGTGGCGATGTCGTCGATCAGTGAATAGCCGGCGGTTGCCGTGGCGGCCAGCAGGGCGAAGAGGGTGGCGGCGTTGCAGTAGTGACTGAGGCGCAGGTCGCGAAAGTGCTGCATCGGCAGAAAAAAGCAGCCGGCCACGATGAGCACTATGCCGAGCATGGCCGCCGTGCTGATGCGTGTATGGCTTTCCAGCAGCAGACTGCCGAGCAGCAGCAGGAGCAGGGGCGAGCTGCGGATCAGCGGGTAGAGCGCGGAGAGTTCACCGCGCCGGTAAGCTTCGGCCAGTCCCCACAGATAGAGCGCCTGGCACAGGCCCGTGGCTAGCAGCCAGCCCCAGATGGACACCGGCAGTGCCAACAGCAGGTCGCCGGTAAAGGGCAGCACCAGCGGTAAGCCGATGATGAAGCCCCACAGGCTGGCCAGCCAGAAGTAGCCGATGTTGGGATTGGCCTTTTTGCCGGCCAGATTCCAGGCCGCATGGGCGATGGCCGACAGCAACACCAGCAGCAGGGTGAAGGCGCTCATGGTTGCGTCTCAGCGCCCGCGCCAGTGTTGCTGGCGGCGCGCCAGCAGGGCAGAGAGCAATCCGTGCAGCAGTTTGGCTGCCGCACAGGTAAGCAGGATGCACACTGCCATGGCCGCAGCCCCGGCGGTTTGTCCGGCGTCGTCCAGATTCAGCACGCTGATGGCGGCCAGGCTGGTTTCCGGCCCGTAGAGGAAGACGACTGCCGAGACGGTGGTCATGGCGTTGACGAAGAAGTACAGCGCCACATCCAGTAGTGCCGGCAGGCTCAGTGGCAGGGTGACACGCAGCAGAATTTGTACGCGCGAAGCACGCAGTGACTCGCCCACCGCTTCGAATTCACCATCGAGTTGCTTGAAGGCGGTCACCAGATTCAGGTGCGGCACCGAGTAGAAATGCACCAGGGTGCACAGCACAAGAATCGTCATGCCGCCGTACAAACCGTTGAGCGGGTTCTCCGGGTGGTTGAAGAAAAAGATGTAGCCCAGCCCCAGCGTCATGCCCGGAACCGCAAGCGGTAGCAGGCTGCAGAGCTGGAACAGCCCGCGCAGAGCGCCGGGCTGCGGTGTGCGCTGGCTGAACCAGGCATTCACGAAGCACAGGGCGGTGCCGGCCAGCATGGTCAGGGCGGCCAGGCGCAGGGAGTTGAGGTAGCTGCCCCAGCCGTCGCCCAGCAGGCGGTCGAACTGGTAGCTGTTGAGGGTGAGGGTCAGGTTGTACGGCCAGTACTGCACCAGCGAGGCATACACCGCCATGGCGATGACCCCAAGGATGAACAGCACCGGCGCACTCAGCAGCAGCGCGCCCCAGCTATCGCGCAGGCGATTGGGTTTGGGCTGGTAGGGCACGGCACGGGCGGTGATGGTGGCGGCCTGTCGGCGCTGCACCCAGCGATCGGCAAGGAAGGCGAGAAGCGCGGGCAGCAACAGCAGAACACTGACCACGGCACCCATCTCGAAGCGCTGCTGGCCGATAACCTGCTTATAGATGTCGGTGGCCAGTACGTCGTAGCTGCCGCCGATGACCTTGGGCACACCGAAATCAGTGAACACCAGGGTGAAAACCACGAAGGCCGCGCTGACCAGCCCGTAGCGGGCATTGGGTAGCGTCACGCAGAGGAAGGTGCGCAGCGTCGAGGCGCGCAGTACCTCGGCGGCTTCATAGTGCCTGGCATCGGCCTGGGACAGTGCGGTGACAAGGATCATCAGGGCGTGGGGAAAGGTCCAGAAGCACGAGCCCATGACGATGCCCAGTGGGCCGTAGATGGAGTGCCCGGCCAGCCAGTGTTTCAGCACGCCCTGCTCACCGAACAGGTAGATCAGGCTCAGTGCCGGCAGCAGCGATGGCGCGAGGATCGGCAGCAGCAGTGCGGCGCGCAGCCAGCCACGCATTGGCAGGCGGGTGCGGGTCAGCGCCCAGGCGGCGGCGAATGCCAGTGAGACCACGATCAGCGTCGACAGGGTGGCTACCCACAGGGAGTTGCCGAGCGAGCGCTGCAGCGCGCCGCTGTTGAAGTAGTGGATGAAGTTGGCTAGGCCGACGAACTCACCCTGGGCATTCTCCAGGCTGCGCAGCAGCAGGCTTAACAGTGGGGCCGGGAGCAAAAGCAGCAGCAGGCTCAGGGTGATGCCGAAGCAAAGTCTGAGCAGCGGGCGTTCCCAGGAGGTTGCCTGGATAGGAGTACGGCGTAATACAGCAGCAAACATGGTGTTGGGTACCTGGGGCAGCAGGGCCCCTGCAGGGCTCAGGCGGCGAAGCAAGACAGATGCTCGGTGGGCAGGCGAACGCAGAGGCTCTGACCAAGGTGCAGTTCCAGCAGGCGTGCGGTGCGTGGGTCGACATCCACCGTCAGCGCAGTGGCGAGGCCATCGACGCGAATACGGGTGCGCATGAAGGTGCCGAGAAAGTCGAGTTGTTCGACAAAGGCTGGTATGCCCTGTGCGTCACAGGGCAGCAGTTGCACTTCCTCGGGGCGGAAGGCCAGCTGCAGGCGCGCGGAGTCGCCGGGTTCGAAGCTCGCCGGCAGGTCCAGCAACTGGTTGCCGACGCGCAGCTTGCCGAAGTCCACCTGTTCGGATTCGACGAAGTTCATGGCACCGATGAACTCGGCCACGAACGGGCTGGCCGGGCGGCGGTAGATTTCCTGCGGGGTGCCGACCTGTTCGATCACGCCGTGGTTCATCACCACCACGCGATCGGCCATGGTCAGGGCTTCCTCCTGGTCGTGAGTCACCAGAATGGTGGTGACGCCCAGTTGCTGCTGGAGGCGGCGGATTTCCCGGCGCAGGTGACTGCGCACACGGGCATCGAGCGCCGACAAGGGTTCATCAAGCAGCAGCAGGCCGGGGGCCGGGGCCAGTGCGCGGGCCAGCGCCACGCGCTGTTGCTGGCCACCGGAGAGCTGAGCCGGGTACTTGCGCGCCTGTTCACGCAGACCGATCAGGTCCAGCAGTTCGTCCACGCGCGCCTGGATTTTTGCCTTGGGCAGGCGCTGGCTGCGCAGGCCAAAGGCAATGTTGTCGTGCACGCTCAGATTGGGAAAGAGCGCGTAGGACTGGAAAACGATGCCGAAGTCCCGTTGCCGGGGCGGCAGGTTGGAAATGTCGTTTTCGCCCTGCAGCAGACGCCCGGCTGTCTGGGTTTCCAGGCCGGCGATGATGCGCAGCAAGGTGGTCTTGCCGCAGCCGGACGGGCCCAGAAAACACACCAGTTCGCCGGGCTGAATATCCAGATTGATATCGCGCAGAGCGCTGAAGTGCTCGAACTGCTTGTGGATGCCTTGCAGTTGCAGGCGGCTGCCGGTTTGCGAATGCATGCGGGTTTTCCTCATCAGGTAGCCGGGTGGGCAAAAACAACAAGCCCCTCGGGCCACCGCGGCGCTTGCGCGCCACGGGGCGAGGGGTGTTGCCGACACTCGTTTATTGCGCTTCGGCCTTGGACTCGTAGCGCTTCTGCCATTCGGTCAGGATGCGGTCACGGTTCTCCGCCGCCCAGTCGAAGTCGTTCTTGATCAGCAGTTTTTCCGGCTCTTTGGGGAAGTGTTCCACCGGCTTGGCGATGCCCGGCATGGCGACGATGCCGTAGGCCTCGTTGTACATGCGGTTGGCCTTCTCGCTGGCGGCCCAGTCCATCAGTTGCTGACTTGCCTGGAGCTTGTCACTGCCCTTGATGATGGCGGCTGCTTCCATTTCCCAGCCCAGCCCTTCGCTGGGGAAGACCAGCTCCAGCGGGGCGCCGGCGGCCTTTTCCTTGGCGCCACGGTAGGCGAAGGAGATGCCGATCGGCGCTTCGCCACTGGCGGCCATCTTGCAAGGCTTGGAACCGGAGTGGGTGTAGCTCTTGATGTTCTGGTGCAGGGCGTCCATGTAGCCCCAGCCTTTCTCTTCACCGAAGGTCTGCAGCCAGGCGGATACGTCCAGATAGCCGGTGCCGGAAGACGCCGGGTGCGGCATGACCACGTGACCTTTGTAGACCGGCTTGGTCAGGTCCTGCCAGCTAGTGGGCAGCGGCAGCTTGTGCTTCTCGGCTTCCACGGTGTTGAAGCAGATGGCCGCCATCCAGGCGTCCATGCCGATCCACTGGGGCGGATTGCCGCTGTCGCGGTACAGCGGATTGAGCTTTTCTACACCTTTAGGGGCGTAAGCTTCGAGCATGCCTTGTTGTTGCAGCAGCTTCAGGCTGGTGGCTGCCAGGCCCCAGATGGCATCGGCCTGCGGATTATTCTTCTCGGCCAGCAGGCGGGCAGTGATCACGCCGGTGGAGTCGCGCACCCACTTGATCTGGACGTCGGGATGGTCCTCGTTGAAGCGGTCGGCATACTTCTTCAGGTCTTCCGGTTCGAGCGCGGTATAAACCGTCAGCTCGGTGGCGGCCATGGCATTGAGCGAGGTGGCTGCCACCAGGGTGGCCAGCAGGTGACGCAACGGCTTGAGGGGCTTCACAGGACTCTCCTAACGACGGGGGTTGATGCTCGGCGCCATAACCCGCGCTAATGCACTTGGGCTGCCGATGCCAGAGGATCCTAGGAGGGCTCGATTGCGCCTTTGTGACTGCATGCGGCGAAATGGCCTAGATCTTCTAATGCGCAAGATGATCCTTTCTTGGGCTAGACCAGATTGCGCCCGAGCCCCAGTTGCTGTGCCCGCAGCTCGCGCCGCAGCCAGTCGCAGAAGGCCAGCACCTTGGGGCGCTGGTCGCCGCGCTGGCAGACCAGATAGTGACCGCCGCGAGTCGCCAGCGTGCCAGGGTGTATCTGCACCAGTTCGCCGCGCTGCAGTGCATCGGCGGCCAGGAAGCTGCGGGTCAGCAGTGCGCCGTCGGCATGCCGGACAGCCTGCAAGGCAAGGGTGGTGGTGTCGAACTCCATGCAGGGTGGTGGCGCCAGTGCTTCGACCTTCTGACAGGCCAGCCAGTCGCTCCAGCCTTCCCGGTAGCCGAGCACGCTCATCAACGGCCATTCCAGCAGGGCCCGGGCGGATTCCGGCATACCGCGTCGCTCGATGGTGTCTGGGCTGCTGACTACCAGCCAGTGCTCGGTGGTCAGGCGCTCGACCTGTCGGTTGCTCCAGTCTCCATAGCCATTACAGATCTCGACATCGACGTTGTGATGCTCCTCGAATGCCGTCCAGGGCGAGGAGCTGAGTCGCACGCGAAAGCGCGGGTAGTCAGCCAGAAAGCGGTGCAGGCGTGGTGCCAGGAAGTGTTCGGCGAAGGAGTTAGAGGCGCGCACGCTTAACTGGGTGCGGCCGCGCTCGCCGAAGAGTTCCTCGGTGCTGCTGCGCAAGGTATGGAAAGCCTGGGTCAGGGCCGGCAGATAACTGCGTCCGGATTCGGTCAGACGCAGGCCCTTGGCCTCGCGGATGAAGAGGGTGTTGCCCAGATGCTGTTCCAGCAGCTTGACCTGTTGGCTGACGGCCGCCTGAGTGACGTTCAGTTCTTCTGCTGCGCGGGTGAAGCTGCCCAGCCGGGCCGAGGCCTCGAAGGCGCGCAAGGAGTTGAGGGGAGGAAGACTGGCCACAACTTATACCTGTTCTGGAGCGAGCCGCGGCCAAGTTAATGCGAGGGATATGACGATCAGATGACGTGTTATTAGAAAAGCTGGGGCATGTGGCAAGGACGGCTGTCTGTGCGGATCGGGATCAGCTCCCGATACTGCGCCGGGTCTAGATCACCCCGGATGACACCCCCATGGAAAAACTGACACTGGCCATCTTCGACCTTGATCACACCTTGCTTGCCGGTGACTGCTCGGCACTCTGGAGTGAGCGCATGCAGCAACTGGGCTGGGTCGATTCCGCCGAGTTTCGTGCCCAGCACACGAAGCTGATGGCCGATTACCACGAGCGTGGGCTGGATATGGCGGCCTACCTGCAGTTGACCCTGGCCCCGCTGGCCGGTAGGCCGGTGGCCGAGGTCTCGGCGGCGGTCGAACAGCTGCTCCATGACAGCCTGCTGCCGCGGGTCTACGAGGAAGGCCGGGAGCTGATCGCCGCTCATCGCAGCGCCGGCCACGAGTTGTTGCTGATCTCCGCCAGCGAGGAGTTCCTGGTCGAGCCCCTCGGCCGTGCGCTGGGATTCACGCACGTTTATGGCGTGCCCTGTGGCCGCAAGGAGGGCCGCTTCACCGGGGCCAGCGAGGGGCTGATGACCTACGCCGAAGGCAAGGTGACCTGCGTTGAACGCTGGCTGGCCGAGCGGGGCGCCTGCGCCGAGCGCAGCTACTTCTACAGCGATTCGCACAACGACCTGCCGCTGCTGCGCTGGGCCAGCGACCCGCGTCCAACCAATCCCAATCCACGGCTGACGGACGAGGCGCTGCGTGCCGGCTGGAAGTGCCGCCACTTACGTCTTCATCCGACGGCCTTGCAGGAGACTGCTCATGCGTGACCCTTTGTTACTGACCCCGGGCCCACTCACCACCAACCTGATCACCAAGACCGCGATGCTACGCGATTGGGGCAGTTGGGATGGCGCCTTCAATGAACTGACCGCCAGTGTTTGCGCGGATCTGTTGAAGATTGCCCATGCCCAGGACAGTCATGTCTGCGTGCCCCTGCAGGGCTCGGGCACCTTTGTTGTGGAGGCCGCCATCGGCACTTTGTTGCCTCGCGATGGCTGTCTTCTGGTGCTGGTCAACGGCGCCTATGGCGAGCGCATGGCGCAACTGGTGGAAGTGATGGGGCGGCGGGTGGTGCGTCTGGCGTTCGCCGACAATGAGCCGGTCTGCCCGGCGCGACTGGCGGCCTGCCTGGCCGAGCATCCTCAGTGCAGCCATGTCGGGCTGATTCACTGTGAAACCAGCACGGGGCTTCTCAATCCGCTGCAGCAGATCGCCGAGGTGGTGGCCGCTGCCGGTCGCGAGCTGATTATCGACAGCATGAGCGGTTTCGGCGCCTTGCCGGTTGATGCCCGGCAGCTGCGCTTTGCGGCGTTGGTGTCCTCCGCCAACAAGTGCCTGGAGGGGGTGCCGGGTATGGGCTTTGTGCTGGTTGAGCGTCAAGCTCTGGCGCGTAGTCAGGGCAACAGCCACTCGCTGTCGCTGGACCTCTTTGACCAGCACGCCTACCTGCAGCGTACCGGGCAGTGGCGCTACACCCCGCCGACCCATGTGGTGGCAGCCCTGCGCAGTGCACTGGATCAGTATCAGGCTGAAGGCGGCCAGCCCGCGCGGCTGGCGCGCTATCGCGCCAACTGCGAGCGACTGATGCGCGGCTTCGACCGCTTGGGGCTGAAGTTATACCTGGATGATGCGGTACAGGCGCCGATCATCCTCACCGTGCATGCCCCGGCACATCCGGCCTATCGCTTTACCGACCTTTACCACGCGGTACGTGAGCGTGGCTGCATCCTTTATCCCGGCAAGCTGACCCGCGTGGAAACCTTCCGCGTCGGCTGCATCGGGGCGCTGGATCTTGCCGAAATCGACCAGGCCCTGGCTGCGCTGGAAGGCGCTCTCAGGGAACTGGGTTATCTGGAACACTCATCGGAGCATCACGCATGAGCTACCGCTATCAGCGACGTTACTGTGGCCCTCTGCAGGCCGTTATCCTCGACTGGGCAGGCACCGTCGTCGACTTTGGTTCCTTCGCACCGACGCAGGTGCTGATCGATGCCTTCGCCGGCTTCGACATCGAAGTGACGATGGAGGAGGCGCGCGTGCCCATGGGCCTGGCCAAGTGGGATCACATTCAGGCCCTCGGCCGGCTGCCGACGGTGGCGGCACGCTGGCAGGCGCGTTTTGGCCGTGCCATGCAGACCGAGGATGTCGACGCACTTTATGCCCGCTTCATGCCGCTGCAGCTGGAGCGGGTAGGGCAGTACTCGGCGCTGATTCCAGGGGCGCTCGAGTGCATTGCGCAGTTGCGCTCACGTGGGCTGAAAGTTGGCACCTGTTCGGGCTATCCGCGTCAAGTGATGGATCGTCTGCTGCCAATTGCCGCTGCTGCGGGCTATCAGCCGGACTGCACGGTGGCTGCCGACGACCTGCCGGCCGGCGGCAGACCGGGACCCTGGATGGCGCTGGAGAATGTGGTGCGCTTGGGCATCAGCGATGTGGCGGCCTGCGTGAAGGTTGACGACACCGTGCCAGGCATCGCCGAAGGGCTTGCCGCCGGTATGTGGACGGTGGGTTTGTCTGCCTCTGGCAACGAGGTGGGTCTGACCCATGCGCAGTGGCAGGCGCTGAGTGAGGGCGAGCGAAAAGCACGCCGGTTGCCGGCTGCCGAGAAGCTCTATCAGGCTGGCGCCCATTATGTGATCGACAGCATCGCCGAGCTGCCGACCGTGATTGAGCGTATCGAAGAGCGTCTGGCGGCAGGCGAGCGCCCATGATCTGAGCGAAATGACAGTGGCAGGGCCCGCATCAGTAGGGGCTTGCCACTGTTATGCGCAAGGGACTGCGCCAATCCGCACTGCGGGATTACTCGGGCTGGTGCACAATCGCTGCTCAACGAGTGGCGAGAGCAGGTTATGGCGGGGCAGTGGGACATCTTCTGCGCGGTGGTGGACAACTACGGCGATATCGGCGTGACCTTGCGTCTGGCCCGCCAGCTGGCGGCCGAACAGAGCGTGGCGGTGCGCTTGTGGGTGGATGATCTGCGTGCGTTGCAGCCACTGTCTCCGGCAACTTCGCTGACAGCCGCGCAGCAGTGGCTGGAGGGCGTTGAGGTTCGCGCCTGGACGGCTGAGTCGGTGTCCGGTGTGGAACCGGGAGAGGTCGTCATCGAGGCCTTTGCCTGTGAACTGCCGGCTACTTTCATTGCTGCCATGGCAGCCCAGCCGCGTCCGCCGCTGTGGCTGAATCTGGAATACCTCAGCGCCGAGGACTGGGTGGCGGGCTGTCACGCCTTGCCGTCGCCGCAGCCTTGCGGTCTGCGCAAGTTCTTCTTCTTTCCCGGCTTTACCGAAGGGACCGGCGGCTTGTTGCGCGAGGGCGATCTGCTGGCGCGCCGTGATGCGCTGCAGGCCGACGTGGCCGCGCGTACAGCCTTTCTAGAGCGCCTGGGCGTCAGGCCATTGGCAGGTGCGCGGCTGGTTTCCCTGTTTGCCTACGAGAATGCCGGCCTCGCCGAATGGCTGGAGGCCATGGCCGGAGGTGACGAAGCAGTGCAGTTGCTGGTGCCTCAGGGGCGTATTCAGGCGCAGTTGCAGGACTGGCTGGGTGTGACGGCAATGCAGCCCGGACAGGTCTGGCCGCGCGGTCGCCTGCAGGTGCAATTGTTGTCCTTCATGCCGCAGGCCGATTACGACCGGTTGCTGTGGTGCTGCGATTTCAATGCGGTGCGCGGCGAGGACTCTTTCGTTCGCGCCCAGTGGGCTGCGCGGCCATTGCTGTGGCACATCTACCAGCAGGAGGAGGGAGCGCACTGGGAGAAGCTGGATGCGTTCCTGCAGCTCTATGTCGAGGGGCTGAGTGAGCCGGCAGCCTTGGCCCTGAGCGGCTTGTGGCGTGCCTGGAATGCCGGGCAGGGCATGGGACTCGCCTGGCAGTCGCTGCAGCCGTGCTGGGCGGAACTGGCCGAGCACGCCCGCCGGTGGAGCGCCCGCCAGGCCGCTTATCCTGATCTTGCAGCGGCTCTGGCGCTGTTTTACCGAAATTCGCTATCATGCGCGGCCTAGAAATTCGTACCTCCATCTATATCCCGGATATTTCGTATGAAAACCGCACAAGAAATGAAGGCCAACAGCGTCGCTCTGATCGACGGTCATCCTTGGCTCATCCAGAAAGCTGAATTCACCAAGTCCGGTCGTAACAGCGCCATCGTCAAGATGAAGCTGAAGAACCTGATCAACGGCTCCAAGACCGAGACCGTGTACAAGGCCGACGACAAGATGGAGCCGGTGATCCTTGAGCGCAAGGAAGTGACTCTGTCCTACATCAACGGTGAGGACTACGTGTTCATGGACACGGAGTACAACTCCTATGAGCTGCGCGCCGAAGACCTGGAAAGCGTTCTGCCGTTCATCGAAGAAGGCATGACCGACGTCTGCGAAGCCGTGTTCTTCGAAGGCAAAGTGATCTCCGTTGACCTGCCGACCACCATCGTGCGTCAGATCACCTACACCGAGAACTCCGCCCGTGGCGACACCTCCGGTAAAGTGATGAAGCCGGCCAAGCTGGCCAACGGCACCGAAGTCAAGGTTGCAGACTTCTGCAACATCGACGACTGGATCGAAATCGACACCCGCGACGGTTCCTACAAGGGCCGTACTCAGGCTCCGCAGGCCTAAGTCACCGCGTGTCTCCAGAGCCCGGCCTAGCGCCGGGCTTTGTTTTTCTGGCGAGAGAGCAATGGATCTGATCAGTGCTGGGGTGCATGTGTTGCTGGGCGCGCTGCTCGGTACGGTGGGCGGCCTGTTTGGCATTGGCGGCGGGCTGATTGCCATTCCGGCGCTGGGTATCCTGTTCGGTCTGGATCAGCAGCTGGCGCAGGGCACGGCTCTCGTCATGGTGGTGCCCAATGTGCTGCTGGCCTTGTGGCGCTATCACCAGCACAACCCCATCGACCTGCGGCATGCGCTGGCGCTGGGACTCTCCGGGCTGCTCAGCGCCTGGCTGGCGTCACTGCTGGCGCTGCAGGTGGATGCCCGCAGCATGCGTTATGCCTTTGTCGGCTTTCTTCTGGCGCTGGCGCTGTTCAATCTGTGGCGTTTGTACCGGCCCTTGCCGGCTGCTGGTCAGGGCCTGCGCTATCCCTGGCCCTGGCTGGGCGTGCTGGGCGGCTTGTCCGGTCTGCTGGGCGGGTTGTTTGCCGTGGGCAGCGCGGTGCTGGCGACGCCGAGCCTGACCGCGATCTTTGGTGTTTCCCAGGTCATTGCCCAGGGGCTGTCGCTGTCCCTGGCGCTGCCGGCCACGGCGGTGACGCTGGCGACCTATGCGGCGCATGACGAAGTCAGCTGGAGCATGGGCATTCCGCTGGCCATCGGCGGCCTGCTCAGCATCAGCTGGGGTGTGAAGCTGGCCCATGCCTTGCCCGATCGTCTGCTGCGCCAGTTGTTTTGCGGCTTCCTGCTGGTCTGTGCGGTGGGCCTGGCCGTTATAGCCTGAACCCCTCGACGATCTGCTCGGCCAGGGTTTCGGTGACCGGAGACTGGCTGGCCGGGTTGCGCAGCAGGACGATGCTGGTGGCCGGCAGGTCGGGCAGGCCGTGACGGTTGTCGAGGATCTCCAGATCCGGGGTGATGATGCTCTCCAGCTGCGCGGTGATGGCCAGTCCCGCGCTGACCACAGCCATCAGCGCCGACAGGCTGGGGCTGGTGTAGGCAATGCGATAGGCGCGCTCGTGGGCGTCCAGGGCATTGCAGGCCCAGGCGCGGCAGAAACAGCCGGCGCTGAACATCGCCAGCGGCAGCGGGTTGCGCTCGTACAGGTCC
The DNA here is from genome assembly GCF_002304225.1 of Pseudomonas sp. HAR-UPW-AIA-41. Taxonomy (GTDB): domain Bacteria; phylum Pseudomonadota; class Gammaproteobacteria; order Pseudomonadales; family Pseudomonadaceae; genus Aquipseudomonas. The sequence goes on along the minus strand of NZ_NSLB01000002.1, from coordinate 30,143 downwards.
TGGCCGCGCGCCTGAGCCCAGACAAAGCGCTCCTGACGCAGCAACTGGCCGATCTCGTCGCCCGGCTGCCGGGTGACGATCGAGAGGTCCAGGTCCTGACGCTGCAGCAACTGGTAGGACGGCTCGCAGTGCACCTCCACCTGCACCAGCGGGTAGGCCTGGGAAAAACTGGCGAGGATGCCCGGCAGAAAACGCATCACGTAATCGTCCGGGGTGCCAATGCGCACGGCGCCGACCATGTGCGGCTGGCGCAGGCTGGTGAACACTTCGCCCTGCAGCTTTAGGATGCGCCGCGCATAGCCCAGCAGCAGCTGGCCTTCGGCCGTCAGCTGCACATTGCGGCCCTCGCGCTCGAACAGCGGGCGCTTGAGCACATCCTCTTCCAGGCGCTTCATCTGCATGCTGACCGCCGACTGGGTGCGGTTCACCACGTTGGCGGCGCGGGTGAAGCTGCCGTGGTCGGCGATGGCCACGAAGCTGCGCAGCAGCTCGCTGTCGATGCTGGGGTGGCTCATGTATCAATTCCGGAGATGGGTGGCATAACAAACATTCGTTGGATTGATGCTAACGCCGTGACGAGACTGGCGCCATACCCGCAGGAGGGCATGGCGATGAACAGCAGGCAGCAAGGTTTCGTACAGGTAGGGAGTCTGGACAAGGCACAGGTCGCGCCCTTGTGGCGCAGGGCCTGGCACCAGGTGCGCCGCTGGTGGCAGTTGGCCGAGCAGCGCCGGCAGCTGGCGGCGCTCTCGGATGCGGCGCTGAAGGACATCGGTCTGTCGCGGGCCGATGCCTGGCAGGAAAGCGATCGGCCGTTCTGGGACGAGCCGCGTCAGGACTAGGCAGAAACTGCATTCAGGGGCTTGATTGGTACGATAGTGCCAGATATTCTTCAGGCATAACGAGAAAGTACCTGGTGATGCCTGCATGAAAGCCCCGATTGTCTGCCTGACCCTCTCCCTGCTGTTCACTCCGTTTGCCGTGGCTGCCGATGCGGCGGCTGGCGAGAAACTCTTCGCCGCCACCTGCGTGGCCTGTCACGGCGCCAAGGCCGAGGGCAATCCGGCGCTGAAGGCTCCTGCGCTGGCCGGCCAGCAGGCCGATTACCTGCAGCGCCAGTTGGCACAGTTCCGTGGTGGCCAGCGTGGGGCCAAGGCCGGCGACGCCGGTGGTGCGCAGATGGCTCCGATGGCCAAGTCGCTCGCCGATGACGCCGCGGTGGCGGATGTGGCGGCCTACCTTGCCAGTCTGCCGCTGCCCCAGGTGGCGGCCAGCGTTGAGGGCGATGCGGCCCAGGGCAGCAAGCTCTACCAGTCCAAGTGTGGTGCCTGTCATGGCGGGCAGGGCGAGGGCAACCCGGCGTTCAGTGCGCCGCGCCTGACCGCCGTGGGCGATGCCTACCTGAAGACCCAGGTCGAACATTTCCGCAGCGGCCTGCGCGGCTACGATGCGGCCGACCGCTTCGGCAAGCAGATGAAGCTGATGGCCGGCACCGTCAATGAAGACGAACTGGTCGATATCCTTGCTCACCTCAACAGCCTGAGCGCCAAGTGATGCGCCGGTTGTGCCTTGCGCTGCTGAGCTGGCCGCTGCTGGGCTGGGCGCAGGCGCTATCCAGCTGGCCGATGTCTGCCCGGCCGGCTTCGAGACCACGACGGAAAACACCTGCAAGCTGCACACCCGTTACGATCAGTACGACTCGCTCTACGAGCGAGGCGTCGGTGGTCTGCAGACCGCGCTACCGGCTCATCGCGATGGTTTCAGTCCGCAGCAGATCGATCTGGGACGGCACCTGTTCTTCGATCCGGTGCTGTCGGGCGACCAGACCCAGTCCTGCGCCAGCTGCCATCATCCCAAACTGGGCTTTGCCGATGGCCTGAAGCGCAGCATCGGCGCCAATGGCGCGGAAAACCTGCGCGCGGCGCCCAGCCTGTGGAACATGGCCTTTCTCACCCGGTTCTTCTGGGATGCCCATGCCGGCTCACTGGAAGAGCAGATGACCGGCCCGCTGTTTTCGCCGGTGGAAATGGCGGCGAGCCCCGAGCTGCTGCTTGAGCGACTGAACGCCAGCACCGAGTATCGCCGGCTGTTTGCCGAGGCGTACCCGAAGCAGGACGTGGTGACGCTGGATCAGCTGTATCTGGCCCTGGCGGCCTTCCAGACCTCGCTCATCTCGCTCAACAGCCCCTACGACCGCTACGCCCACGGCTCGCCCGATGCGCTGAATGCCCGGGAGCTGGAAGGCTTCAACGTGTACCGCTCGTTCGTGGCGCGCTGCTCGGAATGCCATACGCCACCGCTGTTCACCAACCAGCAGATCGCCGTGATCGGCGTGCCCGAGCCGGATGGCCGACCGTTCGATCCGGGCGCCCAGGTGCCGTTCAATAACCCGGACTGGCGCGGCGGCTTCAAGGTGCCGTCGCTGCGTAACGTGGCGCAGACTGCGCCGTACATGCACTCGGGGACCTTCGATAACCTGCGCGATGCCGCCGAGTTCTACACCAAGGGCCGCGGTCATGCGCTGCCCGAGGAAGAGAAGGGGCGAGTCCAGTTGCACTGGCATATCTGGGAGCCCAAGCTCGCCGAGCATGAGCTCGACCGCCTGGTGGACTTCATGCGTGCCCTGACCGACGAATCTTTCACTCCGGCCATTCCGGCGCAGGTCCCTTCCGGGCTGGCGCCGGTCGGCCGGGTTCCACCGGCCTTGCAGGCACGGATCGCTTCGACCACTCATAACAAGAACGAACCAACCGGAGAATAAAATGGCCAAGAAACTGTTGAGCGTGGCGATTGCCGCGGCCTTGTTGGGAGGCGGCGTTTTCCTGGGAACGCAGCTGGGCGGCGATAACAGCGCCACCATCGTCGGCGGCGCCGACCGCTACGCCAAGTCGGACAACAAGACCGCTGCGGTCGGTTCGCTGGCCAAGAGCGTGGGGGCCAGCGGCAAGGGCCAGGTCATCGAGGTCAAGGCCGGTGATTCCATTCAGGCCGCCGTGCGCGCCGCCAAGCCGGGTGACGTGATCCGTGTGTTCCCAGGCACCTACAAGGAAACCGTGTACATCGACAAGGATGACATCCTGATCACCGGCGTGATCGAGAACGGTCAGTGGCCGACCATGGAGGGCGAGCGCAAGCTCAACGACGCCATCCTCTACTCGGGCAACAACATCACCGTCGAGAACCTGCTGATCACCCACTACAAGGGCAATGCGATCATGGGGCAGGCGGGCAACAACTTCCTGATCCGCAACAACCGCATCGTCGACACCGGCGTGTACGGCATCTTCCCGCAGCTGGGCAAGAACGGTCTGATCAGCAACAACATCGTCAGCGGTATCGAGGACGCGGCGATCTACGTGGGCATGAGCGACAACGTTCACGTCAACAACAACGAGGTGTACGCCAGCGTCGCCGGCATCGAGTTCGAGAACTCCCGGCATGGCGTGATCGAGAACAACCTGGTGTACGACAACGCCGGCGGCATCCTGACCTTCATCACTCCGGGGCTGCCGATCAAGACCACCTACGACCTGATCATCCGCAACAACTTCATCACCAATAACAACCATGTGAACTTCGGCGCGCCGGGCTCCATGGTCTCCGGCGTACCGTCCGGCACCGGCGTGGTGATCATGGCCGCCGACGAGGTGACCCTGGAGAACAACATCATCTCCGGCAACAAGAATGCCGCGATCATCATCACCGACCACGACAGCTTCCCGAACATCACCCGCGACCCGGAAACCGACCCGAAGTCGGACAAGGTGGCCATCCTCAACAACCTGATGTACGGCAATGGTCATGAGCCGATCGACGAGATCAAGGCACTCAAGGTGGCCACGCTCACCAGCGGCAACGTGGATATCGTCAACGTCGGCACCAGCCGCGAAAGCTGCATCCTTAACCGCGACCAGTACATCACGGTCGGCCTCAAGGACTACGGCACCTGTGGTTTCTCCACCACGGCCGATGTGGTGACCCGTCTGCTGCCCGAGCCGGTGCCGCCGCGCGAAATCACCGAGCTGGACAAGGGCAAACTGACCTACTTCGGCGTGTGTACCGGTTGCCACGCTTATGGCACGCGCATGATCGGGCCGCCGGTAGAGATCATCCAGGCGCTGTACATGGACAATCCGCAGGGCATCGCCGAGTACATCGCCAAACCGGTGAAGAAACGCGAGGACTACCCGGCCATGCCGGCGCAGGACTACCTGTCAGAAGCCGAACGCCTGGCTGTGGCCAAGTTCATGCTGGGCGTGGATAACCACGGAATTTTCCACGATCAGGCGCTTAACCAGAACCAATAAGGTGATCTGCTGCGCGTCGGCCATACAGCGTTGAAAACAGCCTCGGAATGCTCATTTACAACTCGTAAACTCCGCTTCCTCGGCTGTTTTCGCCTTGTCTGGCTCTAGCTCGCGAGATCACAGGCAGGTTCTATGTTCTTTGCCTGAAACAAAACGGGGCCCGCAGGCCCCGTTTTGCATTCCGCGGACTGGTGATCAGTCGGCCTGGGCCAACGCCTCGTCGACGAAGTCCAGGCGGTCCTGGCCGAAGAACATCTCGCCGCCGACGAAGCAGGTCGGCGCACCGAACACACCGCGCTGGACAGCTTCCTCGGTGGCTGCCTTGAGCGCGGCCTTGACCTCGTCCTCGGCCACCCAGGCGGCGAAGGACTGGGCATCCAGACCGGCCTCGGTCAGTGTTTCGGCCACCACGGCCGGGTCGGCCAGGTTGCGCTGCCGGGTCCAGAGTGCCTCGAAGATTGCCTTCACATAGGTCTCGAACTGACCGGGGGCGCGCAACTGGTAGGCGCAGGCGCCGCGCATCAGCGTCAGTGTGTTGATCGGGAAGTTCGGATTGAGCGAGAAGGCCACGCCATAGCGGCGGGCGAAGCGCTGGAAGTCGATCAGGGTGTAGCGGCCCTTGGCCGGTACGCTGATCGGCGAGGCGTTGCCGGTGGCCTGGAATACGCCGCCCAGCAGCATGGGGCGAAAGCGCAGCTCGGCGCCGTGGCGGGCGCACAGGTCCGGTAGCTGAGTCCAGGCCAGGTAGCTGGCCGGGCTGCCGAAGTCGAAGAAGAATTCCACGGTCTTGCTCATTGGTGCTGCTCCGTTGCGAAAGGGGAAGGGCGGCTCACCATTTTTCCTGCCAGGGACGCAGATCCAGTTCAAAGGTCCAGGCATCGCGTGGCTGGGCGTGCAGGTGCCAGTAGTTGTCGGCGATATGCGCGGGATCGAGGATGCCGTCATGGTCCTTGCGCGCGTAGATGTCGGGGAAGGTGTCACGGATGAAGGCGGTGTCGATGGCACCGTCGATCACCACATGGCCGACATGGATGCCGCGTGGCCCCAGCTCACGCGCCATGCTCTGGGCCAGGGCGCGGATACCGTGCTTGGCCCCGGCGAAGGCGGCGAAACCCGCTGCTCCACGCAATCCTGCGGTAGCGCCGGTGAACAAGATGGTGCCGCGCTGACGCGTGACCATCCGCCGGGCAACGGCCTGGGCGGTGAGGAAGCCGGCAAAGCAGGCCATCTCCCAGATCTTGAAGTACTTGCGTGCGGTTTCGTCGAGGATGCTGCAGGGCACATTGGCGCCGATGTTGAAGACGAAGGCTTCGATGGGGCCGATGTCGCGCTCGATGGTTTCCACCAGTTCGGCAACTTCCTCCTCCTTGCGCGCATCGGAGGCAAAACCGTGGGCCTGGCCGCCGGCGGCGATGATCTCGTCCACCAGCGGCTTGAGCTTGTCGGCGCTGCGCCGGGTGACGCAGGCGATGTAGCCCTCGCGGGCGAAGCGTTTGGCGATGGCGCCGCCGGTGGCGTCGCCGGCACCGATGACCAGCACGACTTTGTTGGATTCGGACATGGCAGGCTCTCTGGGTGAACAATTGCCTAAACGATCGTTAGGTAAACGAACGCTATGCTATGCTGCCGGTATCGTCAAGCGTCAGGAGCGGACAGGGCATGCGCTACTCGGCCGAACACAAGCAGCAGACCCGCGAGAAGCTGCTGCAGAGCAGCGGCGCGCTGGCCAAGGCCGGCGGCTTCGCCACCACCGGCGTCGACGGTTTGATGAAGGCCATCGGTCTGACTGGCGGCGCCTTTTACAGTCATTTCCCGTCGAAGAGTGATCTGTTCACTGAGATCGTCCGCCGCGAGCTGTCGCACAGCCCGATTGCCTTGCTGTGTCAGGCCGATGGCGACCGGCGCGAGCGGCTCGAGCGTTGTCTGGAGCGCTACCTGAGCCTGGCCCATGTGCGCAATCCCGAGGGAGGCTGCGCCATCCCGGCTCTGGGCGCGGAGGTTGCCCGCGCCGAGCCCGTAGTGCGCGAGGAGGCCGAGCACTGGCTGTGTCAGATTCAACAGGCCTGGGCCGGGATTCTGGACGACAGTGAGCTGGCCTGGGCGCTGCTGGCTCAGTGCGTCGGCGCCCTGGTGGTAGCGCGCATGCTGGCCCGTGAGGACGTGCAGGGGCAGGTGCTGGGTGCCAGCCGGGCACTGGTCAACCGATTGCTGCCCGCGACGGCAGATTGATAACGCAAAACGGGACCCGCAGGTCCCGTTTTGTTTGGTTCTCCCGTATTACACGGGGATCTGCCGCACCTGCACCAGCCACTCGGGTTCCAGTGTGTCGAACTCGGTGGGCAGACCAAGGGCTTCGAGTCTGGCCCTGTGCTGGTCAATCTCGCGCACCATCTGGCTCAGGGCGCTGGAGTTGCCGTCCAGCTGGTGCATCTGGGTCACGCCCAGATGATAGAAACGCAGCAGTCTGAGTGCGGCCGGATGTTCCGCAGCAACGCCCGCCGTCACATGGTGCATGACGTTGGTGATGCTCATCAGGCTGCGCTTGAGGCGCCAGCCATACACTGCCGGGGCCATCCAGGGCAGTGACCAGAGTTTGAAGCGCACCAGAGCGATGGTCAGCAGCAGCCCCAGCAGCACGCCACCCAGGTTGAAACGGAAATTGTCGCCGCCCGGCTCGCCGAACAGTTGTACGGCCAGGGTGGAGAGCAGCATGGCCAGCAGCACGAAAATCGCGATGACGATAAACGCGATACGCCGGGTGTCGCGGCGGTAGGCTTCGGGATTCATGGGCTGCAGGGTGAACGACATGGCAGGTGGCTCCGGTTCTGCTGGTCAGGAAAAAGGGAGCCGTTAGGCTCCCCTTGGCATCGCACGCGGCTGGCTCAGGTGCGCGCCTGTTTCAGGGTTTCGGCGATCAGGAAGGCCAGCTCCAGTGACTGGTCGGCGTTCATCCTTGGGTCGCAGTGGGTGTGGTAGCGGTCCGACAGGGCGTCCTCGGTGATCGGCCGGGCGCCGCCGATGCACTCGGTGACGTTCTGCCCGGTCATCTCGATGTGGATGCCGCCGGCCACGGTGCCTTCGGCGCGGTGGACCTGGAAGAACTGCTTCACCTCGGTGAGGATCTGCGCGAAGTCGCGGGTCTTGTAGCCGCTGGACGCCTTGATGGTGTTGCCATGCATCGGGTCGCTGCTCCACAGCACCTGACGCCCTTCATCACGGACCTTGCGCAGTAGGCGCGGGAAGTGCTGCTCGACCTTGTCGGCGCCCATGCGCACGATCAGGTTGAGGCGGCCGGGATCGTTGTCCGGGTTGAGAATGTCGATCAGGCGGATCAGCTCGTCCGGGTCCATGCTCGGGCCGACCTTGACCCCGATGGGGTTCTCGATACCGCGCATGAATTCGATATGGGCGCCATCCAGCTGACGGGTGCGATCGCCGATCCACAGCATGTGCGCGGAGCAGTCGTACCAGCGGCCGGTGAGGCTGTCGCGGCGCACGAAGGCCTGTTCGTAGTTCAGCAGCAGCGCCTCGTGGGCGGTGAAGAAACTGGTCTCGCGTACCTGCGGCTGGGCGTCCATGCCGCAGGCGCGCATGAAGGCCAGGGTTTCGTCGATGCGGTTGGCCAACTGGCTGTACTTCTCGCCGAGGGCCGAGTTGCCGATGAAGTCCAGGTTCCACTGGTGCACCTGGTGCAGGTCGGCGAAGCCGCCCTGGGCGAAGGCGCGCAGCAGGTTGAGGCTGGCGGTGGACTGGTGGTAGGCCTGCAGCAGGCGCTCCGGGTCCGGTACGCGGCTGGCGGCGTCAAAGCCGATGCCGTTGACGATGTCGCCGCGGTAGGCGGGCAGGGTCACGCCGTCAACGGTTTCGTCATTGGCCGAGCGGGGCTTGGCGAACTGGCCGGCCATGCGTCCGACTTTCACCACCGGACAGCCGGCGGCAAAGGTCATGACAATGGCCATCTGCAGCAGCACCTTGAAGGTGTCGCGGATTTTCGCGGCACTGAACTCGGCAAAACTCTCGGCGCAGTCACCGCCCTGCAGCAGGAAGGCACGGCCCTGGGTGACCTCGGCAAACTGGCGGCGCAGCTCGCGCGCTTCGCCGGCAAACACCAGCGGCGGATAGCCGGCCAGGGTCTGCTCGACCTGCGCCAGCTTGGCACTGTCGGGGTACTGTGGTTGCTGCTGGATCGGTTTGCTTCTCCAGCTTTCGGGGCTCCAGGTTTGGCTCATGTACGGCTCGATACGACGGATCAGGGAAAGTGAGCCGCATGTTACCCGATCGTCCGTGGCAGCGGGACGACCGGGGTCATTGCCAAAGCCAATCGGGCCTATTGGCGGGTGGTGCGCACCGGCAGCCAGCGATTGATGATGCGCTGCAGGGTGCCATCGGCCTGCATGGCGGCCAGCTCCTGATCCAGAAGCTGACGCAGCGCTGGCTGCTGCTTGCTCACAGCCCAGGCCAGGCTCTCATCGGTCAGAGGGCGATGCAGGCTGAGCAGGCTGGTGTACTGGCGATCCTTGTCGACATTCCAGCTGGTGACGGCATCGTGCACCACGCAGTCGACTTCGCCTTTCATCAATGCCTGCAGGGCCGGCTCCACCGAGCTGAAGGCCTTGAGGGTGGTCATGCCGGCGAATTTCTTGGCGAAGGCCGCGCCGGTACTGTCGGCGACATAGGCCAGACGCACTTCGGGCTGGAGAATCTGCAGCGGGCTGGCGAAGCGGGCGGCATCGGCGCTGCGGATGATCGCCATCTGGCCCATCTTGAAGTAGGGCTGAGTGAAGTCGACCCTGGCCTGGCGCTCGGCGGTGACGCTGATACCGGACATCAGCATGTCCACTTCGCCGCGCTCGACCGCGTTGAACAGCCCGCTCCAGGGGATGATCCTGAACTGGTACTGGTGGCCCGTGCGCTTGCTCAGCTCGGCGGCCAGATCGGCCTCGATGCCGCGTACCTGACCCTCGCTCTGCATGGTAAGCGGTGGGTAGTCGGCCGCTGTACCGACGCGGATCACCTTGTTATCCAGTGCCGGTTTGGGCGTGGCCGGGTTGTCCGCGGCCTGAGTCAGTGAAGCGGCAAACAGGCAGGCGCCGGCCAGAAGCAATGAGCGCATACGCAGCATGGGCAAATCCTTGCTTGGTGTGGGGGCTTGAGCATGCCCCAGCGTGCAGTGGCACGCCAAGCAAGGTTTGCCGCAAAGTGTTGCAGCCTCAGTCCAGCTCACCGGCAAAGCGCCGTGCCATCAGGCGCAGGTAGAGGTCGGGTGCGATGCGCCAGAGCACGCTGGCCAGCTGACTGCCGCGGTCCGGAAACAGGCGCCGGCGTCGTTGTTCTGCGGCGCGCACGATCGCGGCGGCCATCCAGTCGGCACCGCGTACCTGACCCACGGTGGAGCGGGCGTGGCTGGCCGGTCGGCCATCGCCGCCCAGGGCATTGCGCTCGATGGGGGTGTCGAGAAAGCTCGGGTAAACCATCAGCAGGCTGATGTGCTGGCGCTCCAGCTCCAGGCGCAGCACTTCGAAGGCCTGGCTCAGTGCGGATTTGGCCGCACAGTAGCCGGCGCGGCCGAGTACCGGCATCCAGCCGGCCATGGAGCCGATGCAGATCACCTGGCCACGGTTGCGTTGCAGCAGGGGCAGGGCGCTCAGCGTCAGGTTCAGCGGGGCGTGGTAATCCACCGCCATCACTTTGCTGAAGACCTCGGGCTGGGTGCGTAGGGTCGGGGAGCGATGGGTGATGCCGGCATTGTTGACCAGCCAGTCGAGGCCGCCAAAGTGCTGGTGGCACACGCTGATCAGCTCCGCCTGAAAGTGCGGCTCGCAGAGATCGCCGGCCAGGGAGTGCACGGTGGCGCCGTTGGACAGCTCGGTGCGGCGCTGTTCCAGCAGATCGGCATTGATATCGGTGAGCAGCAGGTGCATGCCGCGGCTGTTGCAGGCCTGGGCCAGGGCCCAGCCGAGGCCGCTGGCGGCGCCTGTGATGAGGCAGGTGGTCATGGCTGAAATCCGTACTGGAGGGACAACGGATTGCCGAATGGAACTTGTGCTGGCGCTCCGCCTGCGGCAGGCTGCCGCCCGGATATTATCGGCGAGTGCCCCCGGGCACCGGCTATGACATTGACGGCCGGAGGTCGTGCGGTGTTGGTACGAATGGTCAGTTGGGGATGCCGGTGACGGAAAAACTACAGGATGAACATCTGCTGGCCGAGGTGCACGACGCCTATGGGCGTGTGCGGGTGGTGGAAATCGGTGAGTACCGCTTCCTCGAGTTCGGCGATGAGGTGGAGCAGAGCTGTGTGTTCACGGCCGATCCGAGCTGGCTGGAGTACGACTACACCCGCGCCATGCTGATCGGCGCGCTGTGCCACGAGCGGGCCGAGACGGCGCTGTTTCTCGGGCTGGGCGCCGGCAACCTGACCCAGGCCTGCCTGCGTTTTCTGGAGCTGGACGATGTCGAAGTCATCGAACTGCGCCCGGATGTGCCACGTCTGGCCATGGAGTTTCTCGGCCTGAGCGATGATCCGCGCCTGACCATTCGCATCGGTGATGCCCTGGAGCTGCTGGGCAGCGCCGAAAGCACCGACGTGCTGTTCCTCGATCTGTATACCGACACCGGGCCGGCTTCAGGTCATCTGGCCTGGCGCTTTCTCGAAGACTGCCAGAAGAAGCTCAATCCCGATGGTTGGCTGGTGATCAACCAGTGGGGTACCGATGATGGCAAGCCGCTGGGCGCCGCATTGCTGCGGGGCCTGTTCCATCGTCACTACTGGGAAATTCCGGTGAAAGACGGCAACGTCATCCTGCTGATTCCCGCTGCCCTTGAGCAGGAGCTGGATATCGGCGGGCTGCGCCAGCGCGCGGCTCAACTGGCGCCGCGTCTTGGCTACAGCCTGGATGGATTGATCGACGTGATGCGCCCGGCCAGCTAGCAGGCCGAGTTACGGCGGGCGGGGCTTTGTGGCCCCGCCCGACACCGCTCTCAGCGGCCCTGGAAGTTGCCCGGACGACGCTCGAGCATGGCGCGCACGCCCTCGGCGGCATCCTCGCTGGCCATCAGCTGGCGCATCACTGGTGGCAAGGCGGCAGCGGCAGCCGCTTCGCCCTGTTGCACGGCCTGGCGTGCCGAGGCCAGGGTGGCCTGCACGCCCAGCGGTGCCTGGGCGGCAATGCGCTCGGCAATCCACAGGGCGCGGGGGAGCAGTTCCTCGGTGGCCACGACTTCCTGCACCAGCCCCATCCGGTAGGCCTCATGGGCATCGAACTCATCGCCGGTGAGCAGCCAGCGCATGGCATTGCCCCAGCCGGCATTCTGGTGCATGCGCAGGGTGGCGCCACCGAAGGGGAAAATGCCGCGCTGCACTTCCATCTGCGCGAAGCGGGTATTGCTGGCGCACAGGTTGATGTCCGAGGCCAGCATCAGCTCGATGCCGATGGTGTAGCAGTAGCCCTGGGCGGCGACTATCACCGGCTTGCGTGTGCGCGGCCCGGCAAACACACCCCAGGGGTCGCAGCCGCCTTCCGGTGGCGCCCAGCCGGACTTGAAGGCATCGGCGACGCGGGTCAGGTCCAGCCCGGCGGTGAAGTGTTCGCCGTGGGCAAACACCAGCGCCACGCGCGCTTCGTCGTTGCGCTCCAGCTCACCGTAGGCCAGCGCCAGCTCATTGAGCAGGTCGAGGTCGAAGGCGTTGCGCTTGCTCACGCGGTCGAGGCCGAGCAGCAGGACATGGCCTCGCAGTTCGCGGGTAACTCGGCCGGCAGTACTCTGGGTCATCCTGGGGTTCCTTGGCAGAGGGGAAAGCCCCGATATAGCCTGAGCGGGGATGGCTTGTCCAAGCTATTCGCCATTCTGATGAACGGTATGGCGTTGCCTTGCAACCGCTGGGCCGAATCTGCCCTTATCCGGGAAAAACCCGCACAACGGTCAGGAAAATCCTGTATGATGCGCGCCGGCCTTATCAGGCCCCCGTTCAGGTGATCTCGCGAAGCGCTGCTTCGGCTGTTTGTCCGCCCTGCGGACTATCCTTAACGTTTCATCCATAAAGACGCGAATACGCAAAATCTGCTTGCCAGGCTGTCAGGGCGATCTATTGATCTTTCGGCGGCGCAGCGCTGGTCCATGGGTTTTGCGGTTGCAAAAGAGGCATTACCCATGACCCAGGAAACCGGCGGCTTTGCCGCACTCGGCCTTCATTCTTCTGTTGTTGCAGCACTGACTGCCGTTGGCTACGAAGAGCCGTCCCCGATTCAGGCTCAGGCGATCCCGATGATCCTCGCCGGCCACGACATGATTGGCCAGGCGCAGACCGGTACCGGCAAGACCGCTGCCTTTGCTCTGCCGATTCTGTCCAAGATCGATCCGAGCAAGCGTGAACCGCAGGCGCTGATTCTGGCGCCGACCCGCGAGCTGGCCCTGCAGGTGGCCACCGCGTTCGAAACCTATTCCAAGCAGATGCCCGGCCTCAACGTGGTGGCCGTCTACGGCGGCGCGCCGATGGGCCCACAGCTCAAGGCCCTGCGCATGGGCGCTCAGGTTGTGGTGGCCACCCCGGGCCGTCTGGTCGATCACCTCGGCCGTAACGCGGATCTGCTCAAGACCGTACAGTTCCTCGTCCTCGACGAGGCTGACGAAATGCTCAAGCTGGGCTTCATGGACGATCTGGAAGTGATCTTCCAGGCTCTGCCGGAAAGCCGCCAGAGCGTGCTGTTCTCCGCGACCCTGCCGGCCTCGATCCGCGCCATCGCCGAGAAGCACCTGCGCGAACCCAAGCACGTCAAGATCGCGGCCAAGACCCAGACCGTGGCGCGTATCGAGCAGGCTCACCTGATGGTGCACGCCGATCAGAAGGTCGCCGCCGTAACCCGTCTGCTGGAAGTGGAAGACTTCGATGCGCTGATCGGCTTCGTGCGCACCAAACAGGCCACCCTGGATGTGGCCAGTGCTCTGGAAGCCCGTGGCTACAAGGTGGCGCCGCTCAACGGTGACATCGCTCAGAACCAGCGCGAGCGCGTGATCGAGTCGCTCAAGGATGGCCGTCTGGACATCGTTATCGCGACCGACGTGGCCGCTCGTGGTATCGACGTGCCGCGTATCACCCACGTACTGAACATCGACATGCCGTACGACCCGGAGTCTTACGTGCACCGCATCGGCCGTACCGGTCGTGCGGGCCGTGAAGGTCGTGCGCTGCTGCTGGTGACCCCGCGCGAGCGCCGCATGCTGCAGGTGATCGAGCGTGTCACCGGGCAGAAAGTCGCCGAAGTGCGTCTGCCGGACGCTGAAACCGTGCTGCAGGCGCGCATCCGTCGCCTCAGCCAGAAGCTGCAACCGCTGGTAGCTACCGCCGAAGCCAGCCATGGTGATCTGCTGGCCAAGCTGGCCACCGACCTCGAGTGCAGTCCGCAGGCGCTGGCCGCCGCGCTGCTGGCCAAGCTCACCGAAGGCCAGGGCCTGACCCTGGACGCGGTACGTCGCGAGCAGCCGGAAGTGCCGAACTTCAGCTCCCGCGAGCGCAGCAGCAGTGGTGAGCGCAGTGGCGAACGCCGCGAGCGTGCTCCGCGTGCCGAGGGTGAAGGCGCCCGTGGCCGCAGCATGCCGCCGGTGGCCGAAGGCCGTGCTCGTTGCCGTGCCGGTGTCGGCGCGCGTGACGGTATCCAGGCGAAGAACCTGCTGGGTGCCATCCTCAATGAGGGCGGACTGTCCCGCGAGGCGCTGGGTCGCATCCAGATTCGCGACACCTTCAGCCTGGTCGAACTGCCGGAAGAGGGCCTCGACCGTCTGCTGGCCAAGCTCAAGGACACCCGCGTGGCCGGCAAACAGCTGAAACTGCGCCGCTACCGCGAAGACTAAGACCGACTTGGTTGTGCGCTAAAACAAAAAGCCCGCTCATCGAGCGGGCTTTTGTCATTCAGCATCGGTGTTATTTGGCCTGGTTCAGAAAGCTCAGGTAGTGATCAGCGGTTTCCTCTGGGCGCTCGACCATTGGGACATGACCGCAGTTCTTCATGACCACCACGCTGGGCTTTTGCAGCAGAGGTTTCATGACCTCGATGCTCGATACATCCAGCACGCGGTCCTTGTCGCCCCAGAGCAGCAGCACTGGCGCGGTGATCTTTGGTAGCTCCGGCTCCAGCGGGACGTAGCGCTCACGCAGATGGCCGAAGATCAGCTCGTAGTGAGCGGCGTTGGCCATGGCCTGGGCGGCAAAGTGCTCCTGAAGCGAAGTTGGCATCGGTGGCGCTTCGACAAAAACGAAATCCAGCAGGCGCTGGAAGTCTTCCGGTTTGCTGACCACCAGAGGGTTGGCGTCGCCCTGCTCAATGCGGCGGAAGAACTCGCTCTTGTTGGGAGCTTCCACGCCGGCATTGTCCAGCAGTGCGGCACTGAGTACCCGTTCGGGGTGGCGGGCGGCGAGCAGGGCACTGATATGACCGCCCATGGAGTTGCCGATGACGTGGAACTTACTGATCTTTAGTGCGTCCAGCAGTGTCAGTACGCGCTCGCTCTGACTGGCGACGTCGTAGCTGATGTTGGCAGGCTTGCTGCTGTCGCCGAATCCGGGTAGGTCAAGGGCGATCACACGATAATCTGCGGTGAGTGGGCGAGCAAAACGCAGCCAGTTGTCCTTGTTGGCGCCGAATCCGTGGATCATCACAATGACCGGCGCGTCATTCGGGCCTCCATCGTAGTAGCTGTAAGTCAGGTCGCCGACGTTTTGGCTCTTCAGACTCAGGCCTGCAAGCTGGCGTTCTGCGAACTGTACGGTGGCCAGCAGTGTGGTTGGTGACAGCGTCAGTACACCGCCTGCTGTGGCGAGCAATACCACTAATACCAGTAGAAGTTTTTTCACACGCACTCCTTATTTCCGTTTCTTGTAGTGGGTGGCCTAAACTAGCATGTCGGCGCTGGCCGATAGCGTGTTGTCTGTTTGCCCAATCTTAGGTTCAGCTGAGAGTTTCTATGCGCACTAAAGCAGTGTGGTTGTCGTTGCTATTGGCGCTGGCGCACGTGTCGGCGCATGCAGAGCCAGCCTGCGAGAAATTGGTGGCTACCGGCAATCCGGAGTATCCGCCATATCTGTGGCGTGACCCTGCCAACCCCGGCCAACTGATCGGCGCCAATGCCGAACTCCTGCAGCATCTCGGCAAAGAGCTTGGGCTGAAGATCGAGGTGATTCATACCGGCACCTGGGCCCGCGCTCAGGAAGAAGCCAGGAGCGGCCGTGTCGATCTGCTCGCCGGTGCTTTCCTGACGGTGCCGCGCCTTGGCGTGATGGACTACATCCATCCGGCCTTCTACGAGACACCCAGCGTTGTCTGGACTCAACGAGGTAAGTCATTTGCCTACAGCGGCTGGGCCGATCTGGTCGGCAAGCGAGGCGCGACACTGGTGAACAACAGCTTTGGTCAGGAGTTCGACCAGTTTGCCGGTCAGTCGCTGCAGATCCAGCAGCTGCCGAGCCTGACCCAGGCGCTGCAGATGCTGCTGCTCGGTCGTGTCGATTATGTCTTGTACGAGCGCTATCCCAGTGTGGCGCTGGCGCGTCAGCTGGGCATGCTCGAGCAGCTGGAAAGCCTGGAACCGCCGATTTCCAGTGAGGGCCTGTACCTGACGCTGTCGCACAATTCGGCATGCAATGAAGCGCGTCTGCGTGGCCAGCTGGCGCAGAAGATGACCGAGTTGCTGAACACCGACCTCCCCGAAATCATCCTGCAGCGCAATATCGACCGCTGGCAGGCACAACAGGTGGTTCCGGTGGAGCCGCCAGCTGCAGAGGAAAAACCGCTGTGATGCGCCATCGTCTACTTCTCGGCCTGTTCGCTGTCACCCTCAGCGGCTGTGCCAGCGACCCCGCGCCGATCGAACAGATGCGCCTGACCGAACAGACCCTGGCCCAGGCCCGAGCCGTCGGTGCCACGCCGGCTCTGGAGGAAATGCGCCAGGCCGAGGCCAAGTTTGCCCGGGCCCAGAAGAACATGGGCGAAGCCGACTACAAACGCGCCCGTCAGTTTGCCGAGCAGGCCGAGCTGGATGCACGCCTGGCCGAGGCCAAGGTGCTGACGACCAAGAGCGAGCAGGAACTGAAACAGATCAATATGCGCATCAAGCGGGTGCGCCAACAACTGGGAACCTTGCCGTGATGCGTTACGCCAACGCCCTTGTCCTGCTCCTGCCGGTACTGCTGCAGGGCTGCGCGACCAAGCCGGAAGATCGTCAGAGCCTGGAGCAGGCGCAGCAGGCCTTCCTGGCGGTCAAGAGTGACAACGATGTGCTGCGGGTGGCGCCCAAGGACGTGATCCGCTCCGGCGAGTCGCTGGCCCGTGCCGATCGTCTGTCCAGCTACTGGGGGGGCGATGCTGACATGCAGCACTATGCCTACCTCAGCCAGCGCTATAGCCAGATTGCCCGCGAGCACACCGATGCGGCGCTCAATGCCGAGCGTCTGCAGCGTGAGCAACTGGAGCTGGAGCGCCTGCAACTGACCCTGCGCGAGAGCAAGCTGCTCAGCGTGGCCGGGAACGGCGATGACGAGCAGATGTTCGCCCTGGCGGCGGCCGAAACCGATCGCGGTCTGGTGATGACCCTGGGCGATGTGCTGTTCGACACCGGCCGTGCTGATCTCAAGGCGTCGGCCAACCGCACCGTGCTCAAGCTCGTGCAGTTCCTGCAGAACAACCCGCGCCGGGTGGTGCGTATCGAGGGCTACACCGACACCAAGGGTGATGCGGCGTTCAACCTGCAGCTGTCCAGGGACCGGGCGCAATCGGTGGCCGATGTGCTGATTGATCTTGGGATCGACCCGCAGCGCATCAGTGTGCGCGGCTTCGGGGAGGCCTACCCGCTGGCGGAGAACGCTTCCAGTCGCGGCCGGGCCCAGAACCGCCGGGTCGAGATCGTGTTCTCTGACGCCAATGGCAAGCTGGGCATGGAGCGCTGAGCGCTTGCCGTGAAAGATAAACCCCGGCCACTGGCCGGGGTTTTGGTTTGCAGGGGTTAAAGCCCGCGAAAGAGGTCGTGGGCATCCAGCAGGCGGTAGGCGATTTCCGGGTGCTTCTCCAGACCCCGGCGGATGGCCGCCGGAATGGCCTGGCGGGTCTTGCGGCACAGTCCCGGCAGGTCATCGATATGAATACCGATGCCGCGCATGCTGCGCACTTCGTTGTGCCCGGGGGCTATCTCAAGGCGAATGCCCAGTTGCTCATGCAGACGCCGCTGCATGTGCTCGAGATCCTCCAGGCTCTGGATGTTTTCCAGACGCTCCAGCAGGCGCTTTTCCTCCTGACGCGTCAGCAGCAGGATGCGCGAGGCTGCGCCGGGCAGCTGCAGCAACTGCTCTCGGTCGCAGGTGCAGGCGCCGGGCGGGCAGGGGGAGCGGATGGGCAGAGACGAGTTCATGGGCACTGATCATAGCCAGCCGTGGCGCGGCTTGCCTACAGGCGCCGTGCGCCGGACTGTGCTGGCGACTCCCTGATGAACTGTACTGGTTGTTTTTCGCTGTGTTGCGCTACTGTTTCGGTTCAGTGACGCAGGAAGCCCGAATATGACCAATCTGTTGCTCTACCAACGCATCGCCCAGCAACTGGCCGAGGATATCCGCCGCGGTGTCTACCAGCCGGGTGAGCGCGTGCCCTCGGTGCGCAAGCTGAGCGTACAGATGAGTGTCAGTCATGCCACGGTGCTGCAGGCCTATGCCAATCTGGAGGACCAGGGCCTGATCCGCGCCCGGCCGCAGTCCGGCTACTACGTGCACCAGACCGCCGCGCTGACTGCGCCGACGCCCGCCATTGCCCATGTCGAGAAGCCCGCCTGCGTCACCCGCAGCAGCATCATCAGCGAAGTCCTGAGTGCCACGCGCCGTGAAGGCATCTTCCCGCTGGGGGCGGCGGTGCCGCACGTGTCCTACCTGCCGGTGCGTGCCCTGCATCAGCAGATCGCCAAGGTCACCCGCTTCAACAGCCCGCAGGCGTTCAGTTACATGTTCAGCCCCGGCTACGAGCCGCTGCGGCGTCAGGTGGCGATTCGCATGCGCGATGCCGGCGTGGTGGTCGATCCCAGCGAGGTGGTGATCACCCATGGCTGCGTCGAGGCTATCCACATGGCGCTGCGCGTGCTGACCCAGCCGGGCGACCTGATCGCCACAGAGTCGCCCACCTATTACGGCCTGCTGCAGCTGGCCGATGTGCTGGGCCTCAAGGTCATCGAGATCCCCAGCGATCCGAACACCGGCATCAGTCTGGAAGCGCTGCAGCTGGCTGCCAGTCAGTGGCCGATCAAGGCGCTGGTGACGGCCGGGCGGCTGTCCAACCCGCTCAGCGCGACCATGCCCGAGGAGCGCCAGAAGCAGTTGCTGAACATGGCCGAGGATTTCGGCTTTGCCGTGATCGAGGATGATATCTATGGCGAGCTGATGTTCGAGCCCAACGGTGCCCGCGCCATCAAGGCCCATGACCGCAATGGCCAGGTGATCTACTGCTCCAGCTTCTCCAAGACCCTGTCGCCGGGCGTGCGTATCGGCTGGATCATCGCCGGGCGTTATCAGGAGGCGGTGCAGCGTCTGCAGACTTTCAGTACCCACTCGGCTTGCAGCGTCACCCAGATGGGCGTTGCGGCTTACCTGGAAAATGGCGGTTACGACCGGCACCTGCGGCATATCCGGCAGGAGTACCGCAAAAACGTCACGGCCTATCAGCTGGCGGTGCAGCAGTACTTCCCCGAAGGCACGCAGATGACCCGACCGGCCGGCGGCTTCATCCTCTGGGTCAGCCTGCCTGCGCGGGTCAATACCCAGGAGCTGCACCTGCGTGCCCTGGCCGAAGGCGTCAGCGTGTCGCCGGGGCTGACCTTCAGCACCACGGAGCAGTTCAACCACTGCCTGCGTCTGACCTGCGGCATCCCTTGGAACCGTGAGGCGGAACGGGCGATTCAGACCATCGGCCGTCTGGCCCGTGAACTGTGTGCCGAGGCGGACGCCCGCCACTGATCGGCTCGCCGTCCAGGCGTTTACCTCCGAAAACGGCTCTGTGAGCCGTTTTTTTTCGTCAGCTGGACACGGCTGTTTTTCTCCCGGCTATGCCCCGTGCTGGGTCAGCCGGCGCCGTCTTTCTCTTGCATAGCCTCACCGTTCTGCGCGCTCCAGCCGGGTTGGCGGGGGCTCGCGGTAGCCGGTCATTGCTGCACCGATAACGTCACCTTGGCGGCCGTTTGCCCCCGGCTGGGGCCGTTTTGGCTGCGCTCATTCATATAGCTTTGGACTATGTATTGGATTTCAAAGATACATTTGAGTAATGCGAAAAGGCGGCCGATTCTAGCCCGCAAGCAGGCCTGACCCGCCAGTCAGTGGGCAGCCCTGGCCTCACCGATCCATTGCCCAAGAGGACAACAAAATGAACAAGACTCTGCGCTCCTTGATCCTGGCCGCCGCGGCCATCCTGCCGGCCGGCGCCGCGCTGGCCAGCGAAGGCCAAAGCCTGCGCATCGCCACCGAAGGTGCCTACCCACCCTTCAACTTCTTCACCGCCGACGGTCAGCTCGGCGGCTTCGACATCGAGATCGGCCGCGCCCTGTGCGCCCAGATGAAGGCCAAGTGCGAGTTCGTTGCCCAGGACTGGGACGGCATCATCCCGGCACTGCTGGCCGACAAGTACGACCTGATCATCGCCTCCATGTTCATCACCGAGGAGCGCCGGCAGAAGGTCGCCTTCACCGACCCCTACCAGAAGTCGGCCATGACCTTCGTGGTGCCCAAGGATTCGGATCTGAAGGACTTCTCGCCCAAGGGCCTGGCCGGCAAGACCATCGGCGCACAGGGTTCCACTACCCAGGGCGACTACCTCTCGGCCATGTTCCCGGACTCCGACGTGCGCCTGTATCCGACCCAGGATGCGGTGAACTTGGACCTGGCCTCCGGCCGCCTTGATGCACAGGTCGGCGACATGATCCCGATGCTGGAGTGGACAGGTAAAAGCGAGGACGGCGCCTGCTGCGTGCTGGCCGGTGCGCCGATCAGCGAGGCCAAGTACGTGGGCGAGGGCGTCGGCATCGCCCTGCGCAAGGAAGACGCCGCCCTGCGGGAGCAGCTCAACCAGGCACTGGCCGCGATCATCGCCGATGGCACCTACAAGGCCATCAACGACAAGTACTTCTCGGTCAACCTGCTGACCCTGCAGAAGTGATGCACCGGGCCCGCAGGGGCCCGGGCTTCGCATAGTTCTTCCTTCTGATCGAGAAGAGGCTGTTCTATGGAGTGGCTCTCCTACCTGAGTTTTACCGGCGGCGGCTGGGGTGACGAGTTGCTGCGCGGCCTGGGGGTGACCCTGGCGCTGGCGGCGGCCAGCCTGCCGGTCGGCCTGGCCCTGGGCCTGGCCGTGGCGGCACTCGGCCTGTGCCGGCGGCCGCTGTGGCGCGGCCTGTCGGTGGGCTTCAGCACCACCATCCGCGGTCTGCCGGAATTGCTGACCCTGTTCATCATCTACCACGGCGTGGGCCTGGCGCTGAACAGCCTGCTCAAGTGGTTCAGCCCGGAGGCCGAGTCCTTCGAGCTGAGTCCCTTCCTGGCCGGGGTGATCGCCCTGGGCCTGGTGTTCGCCGGCTACTCCAGCGAGGTCTGGCGTGGCGCCTGGCAGTCGCTGGACCGTGGTCAGCTGGAGGCGGCCCAGGCCATCGGCGTGCGCCGGCTGACCATCTTCCGCCTGATCGAGCTGCCGCAGCTGCTTCGTCTGGCGCTGCCGGGGCTGGGCAACCTGTGGATCAGCCTGATCAAGGACACCGCGCTGGTGTCGGTGATCGCGCTGAATGACCTGATGCGCATGGCCAACGTGGCGGTGGGGGTGACCAAGAAGCCCTTCCTGTTCTTCGCCGTGGTGTGCCTGGTCTACTGGGCCATCTGCCTGCTCTGCGAGTGGGGCCTGGCCCGTCTGGAGCAGCGAGCCAACCGCGGCTTCGAACGTGAGGGGCGCACGGCATGATCGACATCCTCGAGCGTTTTTCCGGGCAACTGCTGTCCGGCGCCGGACTGACCCTGCAGATCACCCTGATCGCGTCCGTGCTGGCGTGCTGCCTGTCGCTGCCGCTGGCGCTGCTGCGGCGCAGCCCGAGCGCCGCCTGGCGCTGGCCGGTGCGCCTGTACGTGTCGTTCTTTCGCGGCACGCCGCTGCTGGCGCAACTGTTTCTGGTCTATTACGGCTCGGGGCAGTTCCGCGTGCCGCTGACCGAGGCGGGGCTGTGGTGGTTCTTCCGCGACCCGTACTACTGCGCGCTGCTGACCTTCGTGCTCAATTCCACCGCCTACCAGGTGGAAATCCTGCGCGGCGGTCTGCGCGCGGTGCCGACCGGGCAGATCGAGGCGGGTGTGGCGCTGGGCCTGCGCCGGTTCGAGCTGTACCGGCGGATCATCCTGCCCAACGCCTACCGCATCGCGTTCCCGGCGCTGGGCAACGAGATCATCCTGCTGCTCAAGGGTAGCGCGGTGGTCAGCGTGATTACCGTGCTGGACGTGATGGGCCAGACCCGCCGCGCCTTCTCGCAGACCTTCGACCTGTCCGTGTACTTCTGGGCCGCCGTGCTCTACCTGCTGATGACCACGCTCTTCGTGCTGCTGTGGCGCCGCCTGGAGCACTGCCTGACCCGCCATCTGCACTGCCGCAGCGCCCAGCCGGGCAAGCGTCGCGGTCTGTTCACCCGCCTTTCCACAGGAGTGGCCCCATGACAACCATGCACCATCCGCAGGCCGCCCTGGAGGTGGAGAACCTGCACAAGTCCTACGACGGCACCGAGGTGCTCAAGGGCGTGTCGCTGACCGCCCATAAGCACGAGGTGATCAGCATCATCGGCTCCAGCGGCTCGGGCAAGAGCACCTTCCTGCGCTGCATGAACCTCTTGGAGTTCCCCGACAGCGGCACCCTGCGGGTGCATGGCGAGGAACTGGAACTGGCCGCCGACTCACGCGGTAACCGCTCCAAGCGCTTCCAGCGGCAGATCGAGCGGGTGCGCACGCGCTTAGGCATGGTGTTCCAGTCGTTCAACCTGTGGCCGCACATGAGCGTGCTGGAGAACGTGATGATGGGCCCCTGCATCGTCCTCGGTCGCCCTCGCGAGGAGGTAGAGGCCAAGGCACGCAGCCTGCTGGCGCGGGTCGGCATGCTGGAGAAGTGCCACGTCTACCCTGAGTGCCTGTCCGGCGGGCAGAAGCAGCGTGTGGCCATCGCCCGCGCCCTGGCCATGGACCCTGAGGTGATGCTGTTCGACGAGCCCACCTCGGCGCTCGACCCCGAGCTGGTCGGCGAGGTGCTGCGGGTGATCCGTGAACTGGGCGAGGAGGGCCGCACCATGATCATGGTCACCCACGAGATGCGCTTCGCCCGCGAGGTGTCCTCGCGCGTGGTCTACCTGCACCAGGGCCGCATCGAGGAGCAGGGCACGCCCGAGCAGCTGTTCGGCGATCCGCAGTCGGCCAACCTGCGACGCCTGCTGGCTACCCAGCACTGATTTCCCTTTTTATTACTGCCTAGAGTTTCCGACATGACTTCAGTCGTTTCCCTGCACCCGTGGAAGCGTGGTGCGCACCTCACCAGCGCCAACAACCAGCTGCTGATCGATGGCATGAGCGCCGTCGAACTGGTCGAGCAATATGGCTCGCCGCTCTACGTCTATTCCGAGGCGCGCCTGCGCCAGAATGCCCGCGACATCCTGGAGAACTTCCGCCGCGAGCACGCCAACACCCGTGTCTGCTTTGCCAGCAAGGCCTGCGCGAACCTGGCTGTACTCCGGGTGTTCAAAGACTGCGGCCTGGCCCTGGAAGTCAACTCCGGCGGCGAGTTCCACAAGGCCTGCGTGGCCGGCTTCGCCCCGGACGAAATGGTGTTCAACGGCGTGGCCAAGCAGGTGCAGGAGCTGCGCGAGGTGATCGAGGCCGGCATCGGCTCGATCAACGTTGATTCTTTGTCCGAGCTCGACCGCATCATCACGGTGGCCGGCCAGCTGGGCCGCCAGGCCCGCGTGGCGCTGCGCATCATCCCGGAGATCCGTGGCGGCGCGGCCGCTGGCTGGCAGACCGGCACCTCCAGCTCCAAGTTCGGCATGACCGCCGACGAGCAGGCCGAGGCCATCGAGCGCATCCTCGCCCGGCCGCATGCGGTGAAGATGGTCGGCGTTCACGCCCATATCGGCACCCAGATTACCAATATCGCGGTGTACCAGGCGGAGGCGGCCTTCCTCATCGACTATGTGCGCGAGGTGAGCGAGCGCCTGCCCTATGCCCTGGAACATGTGAACCTGGGTGGCGGCTTTGCCAAGAACTACAGCAGCGCCGAGGAAAACTTCGCCACGGTGGCGCCTCACTACCGCGAGAACTACCGCACCGACATCGACTTCGCCCGGCTCGCCGAGCAACTGATCCGCCCGATCAGCCAGGCACTGGGCAAGGAGATCCAGATCATCGTCGAGCCGGGGCGCAGCATGGTCAGCGACACGGCCATCCTGCTGACCCGCATCGAGGCGCACAAGGCGCGCCAGACCCCGGTGTTCTACCTGGATGCCGGCTACAGCGTGTTGTTCGACCTGTACAACGGCTGGTACTTCCACATGCTCAACGCCTCGCGCAGCGACGACCGCGATACGGCGCTGTTCCGCATGGCCGGCCCTCTGTGCGACAGCAGCGACACCTATTACGACATCGAGGGCGAGGGCGCGGTGGCCGAGCTGATCGCCGAGCAGCCGCTGCTGGCCGAGCACCGCGCGGTGCTGGAGCAGGTGCTGGTGCACCAGCCCAACCTGCGCGAGCTGCCGGCAGCCACGGAGCAAGGTGACGTGATCGCGCTGCTGGATGTCGGCGCCTACGCGCTGGAGATGATGAGCCAGTACTGCGGCCGTCAGGCGGCCGCCGCCGTGCTGGTCGATCAACGCCAGGGCAGCCGGCTGATCCGCCGCCGCGCCGAGTACGCCGACCTGCTCAGCTATGATGTCGACTGAGTACAACGGCGTGTCGCCTGAGAGGCAGCCTTGTGCTGCCTTTCAGGCCTGCGGCAATGCTAAGGTCTGCCAGGAGCCGCCACCATGACGGCCTGCCTGGGAGAAACGCCGATCATGCTGTCACCGCGCGAGCGCCTGCTGCGCAATCTGGACTGGAACCTGCTGTACACCTTTCTCGTCATCGTCGAGGAAAGCAGCATCACCGGCGCTGCGCGGCGTCTGTCGCTCAGCCAGCCGAGCGTGAGCAACGCGCTCAAGCGTCTGGAAGAACACCTGGGCATGCGTCTGATCCAGCGGCGCAAGGGCATGTTCGCCCTCACCGAGCAGGGCCTGCGGGTCTACGAGTACGTGTCCTCCGCCGGCAGCATCATGGAGCAGATGGCCGAGCAGTTCGCCGGTGAGGCCGGCGCGGTGCTCGGCGAGCTGCAGATTCAGGTGGCCAGCCATGTGAGCTGCCGCCCGTTTGATGCGGCGCTGCTGCGCTTTCACCAGCAGTACCCCAACGTGCTGATCAGCCTCAGCTCCGAGCCCAGCGCGCACATCGTCGACGCCGTGGCGCAGGACCGTCTGCACATCGGCATCAGCAACAAGAAAACAGCCCAGACCGGTCTGCACTTCGACCTGCTCGGCTACGAGCAGATGGCCTTCTACTGCGGTCCGACGCACCCGCTGTTCGGCCGCAAGGACCTGACCAGCGCCGACCTGCGCGGCCTGGCCTATGTGTCGTTCGAGAGCGACCAGCCAGGCGAAGGCCTCAGCGCGGTGAACAACGTGCGCGCCGAGCAGCAGTTCTGGGGCCGGCTGGTGGCGGTCTCGCCCAACGAGGAGGAAATCCGCCGGCTGATCCTCGCCGGCCTGGGCTTCGGCGCTCTGACTGTGGAGGGGGCCAAACCCTATGTGGCGCAGAACCTGCTGTTCCAGCTGCCGCCCTACGACGAGCTGCCGGTCAACGAGGTTTATCTGGTCACCCCGGAGAACCAGCTGCTGACCGATGTCGAGCAACTGTTCATCGCCCTGCTGCGTGAGGCGGCGGTGGACGAGGTGCGCGAGCGCTATTTTCGTTAGCGTGTAAGCCGCCGCGCGAGTTCCGTCCATGCGAACGCATCTGTCCGCGATGTTGAGGCGTGCCGCGACTGATGCTTGAGAGGAACGGTCGCAGCTATGTTTCAAGGGCGAGGCCGGGGTTTCTCATTCTCCGTTGGCTATCGCCTGTTTCAGCCGCATGGATACAAGCCCGATGTTGGCGGCGCCCCAGATGGGCAGCCCGATGCCAATGGCCAGGAGAATCCATGAAAACGGGTGCCCCAGTGCATACATTCCGTGGCGGATTCCGTAGGTGAAATCGAGAACCCCCAGGAACATCATGGCCCCGGCACTTGCGCTCAAGATGATCAGTGCCAGCGCATGATTCGGGCTCCTCAGTAACCTGCCGGCCGACCAGAACAGCGCCGCTGCCAGAATCAGGTCCGGCGCAGTGAAGCTGGTTTCCCAGGCGTAGTAACCTTCGAAATGACGTATGCGCTCTGCCAGCACCTCCACCGGGAAGATTAGCTCTGTGTAGAAGCCCAGCCAGAAAAGGACCAGCGTCACCGCCACTGTGAGGTTGACGTACATCGCCGGTCGCCAGAATTGCTCATGCATGACGGGCCTCCTGGCTGAACGGAGTCACGGGGTTTAGCCCATCATTCTGTCGCAGGCGCTCAGGGATTCTGTCACGCCGGTACACGTCCTCGATGGTTTCCGGCAATTTGATCCACTCGGCCTGATCTCCATTCACCAACACCACTCCCGGTCGTGGAAGGGCGTTGAAGTTGGCGGCCGAGACCTCCTGGTAGGCGCCCATGTCGAGAAAGGCGATCACATCTCCCTCGGCAATGTCCGGCACTTTCACCAGAGGCAGGATGCGGTCTGCATAACAGGATTGCCCCACGACATCTGCAATATGCTTGGCGGGCTGATCGACTTTGTTCGCGACACAGAACTCGTGCAGATTGTGTTCGTACACTCCGCCGCTCATGAAGAAATAGGTGGTGTCGGTCAGTACCCAGTTCATTTGCAGGGGCTGGGTCTGTCGCTTGAATTTCCTGACGCTGGACAGATGAATGCCGGTGTTGCCGTAAAACCCACGCCCCGGTTCAACCTGCAGCCGGACATTGCTGATATCCAGACCACTGCGGATCAGGGTGTCCCTGAATGTGCCGACGGCCGCCTCGGCATAATCCTCGATCGTCGGCGCTCGTTTGCGGCCCGGTATTTTTATCAGCGCTTTCTCGATAAGGGCTGACATGACCCGGTAACGGGCGCTGACGGACAGACTGTACAGAGCCAGTTCAAGGGGGTAAGTGAACCAGGTCAGCACGGTGTCTTCGCGGATGCCGAGTTTGCTGTGTGGATCTCGTTCGGTCGCGAAGCCGCCACCGATGTCGAGTTCTTTCGGCTGATAACCGCCCCAGGCCTGGCAGAGGTGAACGACCAGCTGTGCGTAACGTTTCATCAAGCCGCGCCAGTACCACAGACTGTTGTGATGGCGTCCGCCGTGAAAATGCAGGCCTGTCAGCTCGACGTTTTTCATCTGCAGCACCTGCTTGCCCAGCTCTTCCAGATATTGGGCAGGAATACCGGATTTATAGAGCTGAATCCCCATGTCTATGGAGGTGGACTCCGCTGCAAAGTCCGTCTTCTTCCAAAGATTGGGGAAATCCGGTTTCACCCGGAACCTGATTTTTGCCGATGTGTTCAACGTTGCGGCGATGCGGTTGATTCTTTCTGGTTCATCGAGGTCTTCGACGGTGATTCTCACGCCCGCCTGGATACAGCGGCGCAGCATGTCGTCGGATTTGCCACCGCCGTTGACGGAAATCAGGTCGCGCCTGACGTTGCACGCCAGTGCCGAGTACAACTCGCCCTCGGAGTAGATGTCGGCGCCGGCGCCTTCCTGGCTCAGGATCGTGCGCACGGCTGTATTCCAGTTCGCTTTGTTGGCGGGAAGGATGTCCACCTGGCCATTGGGCCAGTGTTGGCTGAAGGCGCGTTTGTACTGCCGGTAATTGTTCCGCAACTGTTGCTCGGACACGACGAACAACGGGCTGCCGAAGTCTTCGACCAGTTTCAGCGTGTCGCAATCCTCGATGAAGAGGTGGCCGTTGCGCTCACTGAGGCATTGGTCGGCTGGGTACTTTTGACGATTCATCAGGTGCTCCTGTTTGAATGAATGCGAGGGACTCTGGGTTCAGATCAGGTCGTGACGCTCTAGGTAGTTTTTCCTTCCCCGTTCGCCCAGGTACTCCAGCAGGGGATAAATCGTCTGCAGAGCGCCCGGAAAGAACGCGAGCAGGCGTGCGAACAGTCCGTCCAGATACGGCACATGGATTTCCAGCCGCTTGGTTTTCAGGGCTTGCTCGAAGGCATCCGCAACAGCGCTGACGGTTTGCGGTGTGTTGACGAAGTTCAGTGGCGAACCGTTGTTCAAGGCCTCGTAGCGCAGCATTTGTGTGTCCACGCCTGCGGGGTAGAGGCCGGATACATGCACGTTCAGCGCTGCCAGCTCGTCGCGTAAGCCCGTCATGAAGCCCCGTAGTCCGAACTTGGTGGCGGCATAGGTGGCGCTGCCCTTCAGGGCCAGGATGCCGCCTATCGAAACGGTGCTCACGATGTGCCCTGAGCCATGTGTGACCATGTTGTGTGCGCAGGCTTTGATCAGCATCAGCGCACTTCTCAGGTTGACCTCCATTTGCAGGTCGATCTGGCTTTCATTGAGGTCCAGAACATTGCCGGGAACGATCACGCCGGCGTTGATAAAGGCCACCTCAAGATGATTCCCGTCGTCTCGGATTTCTGTCGTCCATGCCGACAAGGCCTCGCGGTCTGCCAGATTGATCACGACGTGCCTTGAGCCGGGCAGCAGGACAGTGACCCGTTCGAGTCCCTCCCTGTTCACGTCGGTCAGGATCAGGTTGTAACCCTGCCGATGCAGGCGTTTGGCCACTTCGAAGCCGATGTCTCCGGCCGCGCCTGTGACCAGGGCTGTTCTCTTTGCGCTCACTGTAAGTTCTCCGACGGTGCCGAATACGCCCGGCCGGGAGCGGCCAGGACTAAACGTGATCAATGATCAGCTTTGATATATGAGCATTGATCAGGTATTGTTTGTCAAGCCGAATTTGGCGGGTATGGCGTCGGGCTCTGAGGCCACGTGCCGCGTTGATGTGATGGAAGGAGTCGAGCGTGATGACCGAGCCCCAGAGAAGAAGGCAGCCGTCCCAGGACCGCAGTCGCGAGAAGTGCGAGACCATCATTCGGGCTGCGCGTGACCTGATTGGTGAACGGGGCAACGATGCCGTCAGCATGCGTGAAATCGCCCGCCAGGCCGGGGTGCCCATCAGTTCGATCTACCAGTACTTTCCCGACAAGAAGGCCATCCTTGCTGCCATCATGGAGGGGTACTTCGAGCAAATCCGGGGGCTCATTCGGACGTTTGCCGATACCAGTAGCGATATCGACAGCCTCATCGCTCAGACCCACCGAGGGTTGGACGGGCTGTACCAACTGTTCCGTGGCGATCCTGCGCTGGCGACACTCTGGGCCGGCCTGCAGGCAAATCCGGATCTGCGAGAGCTGGATGCCGAGGACAGCAGGAGAAATGCGGCCATCCTGGCGGGAAAAATTACTGGGCTTTTTCCGAAAGCGGACCCCGATGAGGTTTATGACAGCATGCTGTTGCTGTCCCACGGGTTAGGGATGACAGTGCGGATTGCTCTTTCGCTGGAAGAACCGGAGGGGCAGAGACTGTTCAATGAATTCAAGCGCATTGTGAGTCTGAGACTGCAGTCATTCGCGGGTTCGGAGCCTGCCTCAGTGAACGAGGCATGAGCGCATTCGAGTTCAGGTGTGGTTAGCAGAGGCGCCTTAAGTCCGTCTTAAGCTCGTTGCCCAGGCCGTTCAGGCTGGTTTCAGGCAGCCCGGTTAAGGTCGAACCATTCCTTCTGGAGAGGTTCGCCATGCACAAGACCGCCATTACCTTCGCTCTCGCCGGTGCCACCGCGCTGCCCCTGGCTGCCCAGGCCCGCGAGATCACCCTGCAGACCACGCTCAAAGAGTACCGGGGCAACGAGGCTTATCTGGCCTTCTACGTCACCGATGCTCAGGGTAATTACCAGCGCACCCTCTGGGTGTCCGGCAAGAAGGCCAAGTACTACAAACACCTGCGCGACTGGGTGCGCTCGGGCAATCAGCGCTCGGAATACGACGGCCTGACCGGCGCCAGCGTCGGCAGCGGTGAGACGCTGGAAGTGGCCGTCGAGCTGGAAGACGCGCTGATCGACGCGGGCTACGAGATCCGCCTCGACAGCGCCGTCGAGGACAAGCGCGACAACCGCGCCGAGATCCGTCTGCCGCTGACCGCGCAGCCTGGCGAAGCCTCGGGCGGCGATCAGGGCTATGTCGAACGCTTCGGCTATCAACTCTGAGGGCCGCGCCATGTCGCAGCGTATTCACCTGCTGGCCAGCCTCGCGCTGGGCCTGCTGCTTCTGCTCTCGGCCGCTACCGGGCTGATACTGGCCGGCAACCAGCTGACCGAACAGCTGCAGGCACCGACCACCACCGACAGAGTGGCGCTGGTGGCCGAACGGGTTGCCGCCGCCGTGCCGGGTATCGAACGCATCGAGCGCGCGCCCAGTGGCGAGCTGCGCGTGGCCTTCAGTACGGCCGAGGACAGCGGCGTGCTGCGGGTCGATCCGGCCAGCGGTGCGGTGCTCGGCCCCTATGAACCCTCTGCCCTGATGGAAGGTCTGCGTGATCTGCACCGCGAGCTGCTGCTCGGCTCGGCCGGCCGCTGGCTCAGCGGCCTGGCGGCGCTGGGCCTGTTGCTGCTGAGCCTG
>NZ_NSLB01000029.1 GCF_002304225.1 Pseudomonas sp. HAR-UPW-AIA-41 | reverse complement strand
TTCATAATCTGCATTCCTTCTTCATAGGAACATAAATGTGTTTTATCACCATTTAATATCGCTATGTGTTGTTCTCTATATGTATAATCTCTGTCGCTTTCTAGAAATACAATCTCATCATTTATTTGTACAGTTTTATTCATAAAATCAGCTTTATATGTTTCACTGTTTTGTATTAACAATAATAAATCTTTGATTGATATGATCTAAATAATTCATTTGTAAATTAACTAATGGAACCATTTTAGTGGAGTAAATAAGCGAAATATGATCTTCTGAATCAATCTTTAAGTCGCTCCATTTGCCCCCCCTTACAACCATATCCGCCATATAATCATGTTCATAATCTGCATTCCTTCTTCATAGGAACATAAATGTGTTTTATCACCATTTAATATCGCTATGTGTTGTTCTCTATATGTATAATCTCTGTCGCTT
>NZ_NSLB01000028.1 GCF_002304225.1 Pseudomonas sp. HAR-UPW-AIA-41 | reverse complement strand
TTGAGAAAACGACCAGCTTCTGCGAGCCCTCTCCCAAAATTGGCGCCGACACCTTCAATGCTTCTGGTAGCTTATTCGCATCAATTAACGGCATCACCTGCTCATCAATCGCCTGCTCCCACGCCACAAAGTCCTTTTCAAACTGGACAAATTCCGCATCGGTCACACCCAATTCTTTCAACCGATCAATGGAAGCATGGACCTCCTTGCGAACACAAACGCAAGCACCGCACCGACAATCAGACTGACAACAACAACAATAGTTGTCAAAATAAAAATGAAATCACCACTCGCATTCATCTGCTCGATTTCACTTACAATTTGCTTGTCAATTTTTTTGGCATTATCCTTTGAGAAAACGACCAGCTTCTGCGAGCCCTCTCCCAAAATTGGCGCCGACACCTTCAATGCTTCTGGTAGCTTATTCGCATCAATTAACGGCATCACCT
>NZ_NSLB01000027.1 GCF_002304225.1 Pseudomonas sp. HAR-UPW-AIA-41 | reverse complement strand
GTCCAACTCTCAGATTATAAAGGGAAGAAAGTAATTCTCAACTTTTGGGCCACATGGTGCCCACCTTGTAAAGCAGAAATGCCACATATGCAATCTTTTTACGAAAAAAATAAAGACAAATGACATCGCCATTTTTAGCCGTCAAACGGAGGCGACGCGCCATGAAGAAAAAAATGTTAACATTCGCGATCTTAGCTTTAACTTTCGGCATCATCATCGTCAATGTTTGGAAACCCGACAATTAAAGCCGAATCAACTATACAACAAGAGGAAGTCAATTCAACCGAACCAATCGGGCTTTGAACCCGGAAAACATAACCACCTGATTTTGAATTGACGACGTTAACCGGAGAACAAGTCCAACTCTCAGATTATAAAGGGAAGAAAGTAATTCTCAACTTTTGGGCCACATGGTGCCCACCTTGTAAAGCAGAAATGCCACATATGCAATCTTTT
>NZ_NSLB01000026.1 GCF_002304225.1 Pseudomonas sp. HAR-UPW-AIA-41 | reverse complement strand
GAAAAATTTGAACGTAACAAACCGCACGTCAACGTCGGCACTATCGGTCACGTTGACCACGGTAAAACCACTCTGACCGCTGCTCTGACCCGCGTGTGCTCCGAAGTTTTCGGTTCCGCCAAGGTCGACTTCGACAAGATCGACTCCGCTCCGGAAGAGAAGGCTCGTGGTATCACCATCAACACTGCGCACGTTGAGTACGATTCTGCCGTACGTCACTACGCGCACGTTGACTGCCCGGGTCACGCTGACTATGTGAAGAACATGATCACCGGTGCTGCCCAGATGGACGGCGCGATCCTGGTTTGCTCGGCCGCTGATGGTCCGATGCCGCAAACCCGTGAGCACATCCTGCTGTCCCGTCAGGTAGGCGTTCCTTACATTGTCGTGTTCCTGAACAAGGCCGACATGGTTGACGACGCTGAGCTGCTGGAACTGGTTGAGATGGAAGTTCGCGACCTGCTGTCCACCTATGACTTCCCGGGTGATGACACTCCGATCGTGATCGGTTCCGCTCTGATGGCCCTGAACGGCCAGGACGACAACGAGATGGGCACCAGCGCTGTTAAGAAGCTGGTTGAGACTCTGGATACCTACATCCCTGAGCCGGTTCGCGCCATCGACAAGCCGTTCCTGATGCCGATCGAAGACGTGTTCTCGATCTCCGGTCGTGGCACCGTAGTTACCGGTCGTGTTGAGCGCGGTATCGTCAAGGTTCAGGAAGAGATCGAGATCGTCGGTCTGCGTCCGACCACCAAGACCACCTGTACCGGTGTTGAAATGTTCCGCAAGCTGCTCGACGAAGGTCGTGCTGGCGAGAACTGCGGTGTGCTGCTGCGCGGTACCAAGCGTGACGACGTAGAGCGTGGTCAGGTTCTGGCCAAGCCAGGCACCATCAAGCCGCACACTGTGTTCGAAGCAGAAGTGTACGTACTGTCCAAGGAAGAAGGTGGTCGTCACACCCCGTTCTTCAAGGGCTACCGTCCGCAGTTCTACTTCCGTACCACTGACGTAACCGGTTCGTGCGAACTGCCGGAAGGCGTTGAGATGGTAATGCCGGGCGACAACATCAAAATGGTTGTTACCCTGATCAAGCCGATCGCCATGGAAGATGGTCTGCGCTTCGCGATTCGCGAAGGCGGCCGTACCGTTGGTGCCGGCGTGGTTGCCAAGGTCATCGAGTAAT
>NZ_NSLB01000025.1 GCF_002304225.1 Pseudomonas sp. HAR-UPW-AIA-41 | reverse complement strand
CGGCCCGTTCCTGGAGCAGGTATTGCGCCGCCTGCTGCCCGAAGGCGATGCCGTGGTGCGCATCCTCCAGCGCTCGCTGCTGGTGTCGGCCGACAATGCGAGCGCGAGCGCGCCGAAGGCTTCCATCAGCTGTGGCAGCAGCAGGGCTTCCTGCGCGCCTTCCGCGCCTGGCTGGATCAGGAAGGCGTGGCCGGGCGTCTGCTGGCACTGGTCGACGGCGAACGCCGGCTGACCAACCTGCTGCACCTGGCCGAACTGCTGCAGGCACAGAGCCTACTGCGTCCGGGGCTGGAGCCGCTGCTGGCCTGGTTCGCCGCCCAGCGCGCCGCCGAGAGCCACGGAGAGGACGCCCTGCTGCGCCTGGAGAGCGATGCCGAGCGGGTGCAGATCGTCACCATCCACACCTCCAAGGGTCTGGAATACCCACTGGTGTTCTGCCCCTACCTGTGGGACGGGCGCCTGCTGGGCAAAAACACCGACACCGCGAGTTGTCACGACGAGCAGGGTCAGCCGCTGCTCGATCTGGGCAGCGACAGGCTCGATGAGCATGTCGAGGCGGCGCGGCGCGAGAGCTTCGCCGAGAAGCTGCGCCTGACCTATGTGGCTCTGACCCGCGCCCGCGACCACCTCTGGCTGCACTGGGGGCCAGTGGACTGCAAGGCCAACAAGGACGGCGTGCTGGCCACCGAGAGCCTGGCCAGCAGCGCCCTCGCCTGGCTGCTGCATGGTCGCCAGCTGCCCGGCACCGACGCCCTGGGCGAGCTCAACGAGCATCTGCGCCAGGCGAGCCCGCAGGGCCTGCTGGGCGAGCTGAACGCACTGGTGGCGGCCAGCGCAGGACGCATGGCCGTGCTGCCGCTGCAGATGGCTGAGGCCAGCGCCGCCGGCGAATCCCGCGCCGAGCCACCACAGCAACTGGCGCAGCTCTCGCGCAGCCTGACCAGCGCCTGGCGCATGGGCAGCTTCTCGGGTCTGGCCGCCGACCAGCACCACGAAGCACCGGACCGCGACCAGCTTGCCGCGCCGGCCAGCCGCGAGCCAGGCAGCGGTTTCTTCGCCTTCCCCCGCGGCGCCCGCGCCGGCACCTGTCTGCACGCCATCCTCGAAGACTGGATGCGCGGCAAGGGCGAACTGGCCGCGCTGGTCGGGCAGCAATTGCAGGAACACGGCCTGCCGCTGGACTGGCAGACCATCGCTACCGAGCAGCTGCAGCGGGTGCTGGACACCGACCTGGATGGCGCCGGTCTGCGCCTGTCGGCCCTCGACCCGGCGCGCCGGCTGCCCGAGCTGGGCTTCACCTTCCCGCTGCGCAACCTGGCCATCGCGACGCTGCGCGCCATCCTGCAGGACCCGACCCACGGTCTGCCGCAGGCCATGCGCGAGGCGGCCGGGAGCCTCAACTTCGACCTGCTCAACGGCTTCATGAAGGGCTTCATCGACCTGACCTTCGAGCATGCCGGACGCTGGTACATCCTCGACTACAAGTCCAACTGGCTCGGCCCGGACGCCAGCTACTACGGCGGCGAACGCCTGGAGCAGGCCATCGCCGGGGCGCACTACTACCTGCAGTACCTGATCTATCTGGTGGCACTGCGCCGCTTCCTGCGCCTGCGTCTGGCGGACTTCGACGACAGCCGGCTGGGCGGCGCCTGGTACCTGTTCCTGCGTGGCATGCCCGAAGCCGGCGTGTACTTCCAGCGCCCGCAGGACAGCCTGCTGGATGCGCTGGACCAACTCTTTGCGGAGGGCGCGTGATGCTTATGGATGAACTGCCCCTCGGCCCACTGGAACGCGCCCTGCTCGGCAGCCTGTGCCGCCTGGAACCGCAGGCACCGGATTCGGTGCTGGCCGCCGCCGCGCTGTGCTGCGCGGCGCTGGGCAATGGCGATGTCTGCCTGCCGCTGCGCCGGCTGGCCGGCACCGCGCCCTGGCCCGAGCAGGACTTCCGCCTCCCCGCGCTGACGCACTGGCATCGTGAGCTTGAAGCCAGCAGCCTGGTCGGCGCGCCCGGCGATTTCGCCCCGCTGATTCTCGATGGCGAGCGCCTGTACCTGGCGCGCTACCACGCCTACGAAGTACAGCTTGCGTCCCAGTTGCTGCGCCGCGCGGCGCTACGACCGGAGGTGGACGAAGCGCGCCTGGCCGAATCGCTGGCCCGGCTGTTTGCCTTCAATCCAGCAGCCTGGTCGGCGCGCCCGGCGATTTCGCCCCGCTGATTCTCGATGGCGAGCGCCTGTACCTGGCGCGCTACCACGCCTACGAAGTACAGCTTG
>NZ_NSLB01000024.1 GCF_002304225.1 Pseudomonas sp. HAR-UPW-AIA-41 | reverse complement strand
GCACACGCGGGTCAGAGCAGCGGTCAGAGTGGTTTTACCGTGGTCAACGTGACCGATAGTGCCGACGTTGACGTGCGGTTTGTTACGTTCAAATTTTTCTTTAGCCATCGACACTATCTCCCTTCTGAGAAACTAGCGACTCACGCCACCATTAAAACAAAGGCAGATAATTGCTTATCTGCCTTTGGGTATGGAGCTCATGAGCGGATTTGAACCGCTGACCTCACCCTTACCAAGGGTGTGCTCTACCAGCTGAGCTACATGAGCGAAGCATTTGCCTAAACCGTATCTGGAGCGGGCAGCGGGAATCGAACCCGCATCATCAGCTTGGAAGGCTGAGGTTCTACCACTGAACTATGCCCGCGGAGCGTACGGCTCACGCTTAAATCTGGTGGAGGGGGAAGGATTCGAACCTTCGAAGTCTATGACGTCAGATTTACAGTCTGATCCCTTTGGCCGCTCGGGAACCCCTCCAAAGTGAGGCGGCATTCTCTACATCTGCCACCCGACTGTCAAGCATTTCTCATTAAAAAACTTGAGGTTAGCTGCTTTGACAGCGCTCTGCTGAATTCCGGCTAAACCGTCCCCCTGCGAAGCGGGCGCCATTCTATGCAAACTACTGCGCAACTGCAACACCTTCGCACGGCATTAATTGGTGACCTAAGCCATTGAAGTCATTGCCTAATTGCGCAAGCAGCACATCACCCACGAGACGCCGGGCAAAGGGCTCGATTCGCACCCAGTAATTACGCTGCGCACGCGGCAGTTCACGCAGCAAAGGCTCGTAACCCGCCTCACGCAAGCGCGACAGGACATTATCGGCAGACTCCATCCGTGGAAACATTCCCAGAGAAATCCCGTTACTCAGATCGCCCTGCGTAATGATGTAGCTATCGATTTTCCGCGCCTGCAACTCCTTCAGCTGACGCAAAGAAGCCTGGCGCGAGGCTAGCGGCGGCAAATACACCCAGTAGTCAACGCCAGCCGCCACATCAAGCGGCATTACGCTGGACGCTATATCGAGACTGACCAGCCGCTGCTCAACCCGGCGCGCCTCTTCATCCGAAGAGAAGCCACCCAGAAAAAGGCAAACTTCCTCAGTCCTCGTAGCGGGCAGCGCCTCGCGCTTCTTAGGCAGCTCATCACTCTCACTCAACAAACGAATGTCACGCTGCTGCCCCTGGTACAGCGCAATCGGCGCGACCTCTTTGGCCCGCAACGGCGCCTGCTGCTGGTGCCAGACGTAATAGAACAGATTCAGCACAAGCAAAAAAAGAAACACCCAGCGCATCTCAACCCCTCTCGTACGGGCAGGCCAGCGCCAAGCCAGCAAACACAAGATCTGAACAAACGCGCGCCTGTGGCAACAAGTCGGAAACCATAGCCGCATCCCCGCCGGTCAGGTAAATGTCAAAATCCTTGAGCAACTCCGAAGCGAGCGACACCTGATCCGCCACAAAGCCACGCACCATATGCAGACAGCCTCTTTCCACCGCCTCTGCCGTGCTACGCCCAGGCAAGCTCGATCCGCACACACGCAAACCCTCATCATCGCTGTAGCGAATTTTCCGGGTGTGAGTCCGCAATTGGCTGCGCATTAGTGGCAATCCAGGACAAATAAAGCCTCCACGATGAACGCCATCCGGCCCAACAAAATCCGAGGTAATAGCCGTCCCCAAATCGATCACCAGAACGGCCCCAGAAGAACGCTTATAGGCCGCGACCAACGCCAGCCAACGATCCAAGCCTAAACGCTGATACTCGTCATACCCATTGACAACCCCTGCCAGCACCTGAGCCGGCACCGCCACAGCAACATCAACCTCATAGGCCAGACGCAGCAGATCAACCAACTGGTTAATCTCCTCTTCGCTGCGCACGCTCACCATCCTCACAAATGTGATCGACAGCGGGCCTTCAGCCACTACCGCAGCCAGCAACTCGTCCGAATCCTGCACCACACCTTGCGCAGTTACCAACTGAGATTCTGCAAGCACACGCCACTTGATTAGCGAGTTGCCACAATCGAGCTCAAGAATCATCCGACAACCTCAGACTAAGCTCACCGCCGCTATACACCCGCTCCACACCATCGCACATCAGCCGAAGCGCACCGCGATCATCAACTCCAAGCACAATTCCATAGACGGACTGCGGACCAGTACTCAAGCAGACCTTTCGCCCCTGCCAGGCATGCGCCCCCTCCCACTCGTCACGGTACGCAGCAAATCGACCTGCCGAGTCAGCTGTTAAGAGCTCATGCAAGGCATTGGCGACCGCGATCAGAATCAGGTTGCGATCAACAGGTCGCTCTGCAGCTCCGATCAGAGCAGTCCAGGCCTGATCGATACCGGCTTTAGCCCCCTGCATATTGACGTTGATCCCAATGCCCACCACAACGTGACAGCCGTCAGCAGGATCACCAGCCAGCTCGAGCAAAATACCCGCAACCTTTCCACCAGACAGAAGTAGATCATTGGGCCACTTCAGCTCAACGCTTGGGTAACCACACGCAACCAAAGCACGACGGACTGCCAACCCAACGAGCAGACTCAACCCCTCCAGACGCGAGGAGTCAGATACTGGCAAAAGCAAACTGAAGTACAGGTTCACACCATAGGGACTAACCCAGCTGCGCCCCCTGCGTCCACGCCCGGCAGTTTGCTGCTCTGCGACAAAAAGCATCGGTTGATTTACCTGGCCGACAGCCAGATAACGAAGAGCCTCTGCATTTGTGGAGTCCACTTCTGTCAGAACCCTGACGGGATAAGGCAACTCCCGACTCAGTCGCTCAGAGTCTAGCAATACAAGCGGCTGTTCCAGGCGATAGCCCTTACCACGAACCTTGTGAATACGCAGACCCGTACTCTCTTCGAGCAGGAGCAGACGCTTCCATACAGCAGAGCGGGAAACCCCCAGCAGCGCCCCAAGACGCTCACCGGAATGAAAGGCCCCATCGCTAAGCAAGGCTAACAGCTCGTGCATAAACACCCCTTTTCAGAAGGGCGAATCATATAGAGCGAGCCAGCCATTGCAAACCAACTTAATTTCCCGCGCAAAGACAAACCCCCGACCAGCGTAAGCGGGTCGGGGGTTTGGGATAGGAGCTTGACGATGACCTACTCTCACATGGGGAGACCCCACACTACCATCGGCGATGCGTCGTTTCACTTCTGAGTTCGGGA
>NZ_NSLB01000023.1 GCF_002304225.1 Pseudomonas sp. HAR-UPW-AIA-41 | reverse complement strand
GGCCAGTCGGCCGTGCTGACCATTCCGTACACCGTCACCGACGATCAGGGCGCGATCTCCACCGCCAACCTGGTGATCACCGTCACCGGCACCAACGATCTGTCCGTCATCAGCTCTGCCAGCGTCGATGTGATCGAAAGCAATGCCAGCCTTAACACAGGCGGCACCTTAAGTATCAGCGATATTGATGGCCCGGCACCGAGCTTCAACCCCGCGACCAATGCTAGCGGCAGCGGTGGCTATGGTTTGTTCAACCTTGGCAGCAACGGTGTGTGGAGCTACAGCACTACAGGTCCACTCAACCAGCTTGTTGCCGGTCAGAGCTACACCGACACTCTTACCGTCACGGCTGCAGACGGCAGCACGGGAACTGTCACCGTCACCATCCTCGGCACCAATGATGCTCCGGTTCTTGGCGGCGTCAGAACCAGCTTCACCTATAGCGAGTCTGCGGCCTCGGTCATTACCCGCACGCTGCTCGATAGCAGTGTCACCCTGACCGACATCGACTCCAGCAACTTCGATGGCGGTAGCGTCATCGTCAGCATTAGCAACGGCGTAGCCACACAAGATCAGCTGACGGTACAGGACCAAGGCACAGGCAGCGGTCAGATCAGCGTGGTTGGCAGCGACGTTCGCTACAACTTTGGCAGCGGAGCTGTGTCGATCGGCACCATCAGCGGTGGTACTGGCGGCACACCACTGACCATCAGTCTCAACAGTAATGCTACGCCTGTCGCCGTGGACGCACTGGTACAACGAATTGCCTATGGCAACTCGTCGCAACTGCCCACAACCACACCACGCACCATCAGCATCACCGTCAACGACGGTGACGGTAATGCTAATGGCGGCAGCAGTTCGGTGACGCAGAACATCACCATGAATGTGACGTCGGTTAACGACGCACCTACTTTCAGCAACCTCGGAGGCGCGCGCGCCTTCACCGAAGGCGGCAACGCTGTCGTTTTGGACAATAACGCTTCGCTTGGCGATCGTGAGCTGGCTGTTCTGGGCGACTTTGGAGGCGCGAGCCTGACCCTTAGCCGCCGGGGCGGCACCAACAGCGACGACGATTTCCGCGGCACAGGCAACCTGTCACTCAGCGCTGGCGAAGTTCGCCTCAGTGGCGTTCTGGTCGGCAGCTACGACCAAGCCGCGCTAACCAACGGCACCCTGCAGATCACCTTCAACAGTGGCACCAGCAACGCTCAAGCCAACAGCGTGCTGAGACAGATCGCCTACAGCAACGGCAGCGATGCGCCGCCTGCCTCTGTGGTCATCGACTATGCACTCAACGACAACAATAGCGGCGCACAGGGCTCCGGGGGAGCCAAGACAGCAACCGGCTCCGTGACCGTAAACATCTCAGCAGTCAACGACGCTCCGGTAGCTGGCAGTCAATCCAACAGCACGGCCGAAGACGCTCCCTTCAACGGCCAGATTATTGCCTCCGATGTTGATGGCGGCTCCCTCACTTACAGTCTACAAACAGGCGCAAGCAACGGCAGCGTAACGCTCAACTCGAGCACGGGAGCATTTGTCTACACACCGAACGCAGGTTACAGCGGTGCCGACAGTTTCACTGTGCAGGTCAGCGACGGCAGAGGTGGGTTTGTTAACAGTGTTATCAACATGAGCGTTACGCCGGTTGATGACGCTCCGGTGCTGAGCCTCACCACCCCGGCCACTCCGGTCGAGGGTAATGCCGCCGAAGGCAACCTGATCAGCACCGCCAGTGCTACTGACGAAGACACCCCGGCCAGCGGTCTGAACTTCAGCCTCACCAGCAACCCGGGCAACGTCTACGCCATCAATGCCGCCACCGGTGCGGTCACCCTCACCGCCGCCGGTGCCGCCCTGGTCAATGCCGGTGGAGACCTGCCGCCGGTCGAAGTCACCGTCACCGACGGTAACCTCACCGACAGTGGCAGCATGAACGTCCCAGCCACTCAGGATATCAATGATGAGCCTACTGCCATTCCACTGAGCCTGACCACAGTCGAAGACAACGCCATCGACGGCAAAGTCGTTGCCAGCGACCCCGACGGTGACACCCTCACTTACAGCATCACCACCGGCAACGGCCCGCAACACGGCACCGTCACGCTCAACCCCAACGGCACCTTCTCCTATCTGCCGACCAAGGACTACAACGGTACCGACGCCTTCACTGTCACCATCGACGACGGCAACGGCGGCGTGACCATCAGCCTGGTCAACATCACTATCCTGCCGTTCAACGACGCGCCGGAGACCGCCAACCAGTCCAAGACAACCAACGAAGACCAGAGCGTCAGCGGCCAGGTCATCGCCAGCGATGTGGACGGCGACCGCCTGAGCTACATAATCCAGTCCGGCGTGGCCAACGGATCGCTCCTGCTCAACACCGCCACCGGTGAGTACACCTACACACCGAACAAGGACTACAACGGCACCGACTCCTTCACCCTCCGGGTCTACGACCCGAAGGGTGGCTACACCGAGTCCGTGGTGACGATCACGGTCGCTCCAGTCAACGACGACCCGAAATCCAGCCCGCTGTTCGTGACCACTGTCGAGGACAACACCGCCACCGGCAAGATCAACGCCCGCGACGTAGACGGTGACACCCTCACCTACAGCATCGCCACCGGCAATGGCCCGCAGCACGGCACCGTCACGCTCAACCCCGACGGTACCTTCTCCTACCTGCCGGCCAAGGACTACAACGGCACCGACGCCTTTACCGTCACCATTGACGATGGCAACGGCGGAGTAACGACCAGCTTTGTCAACATCACCATTCAGCCGTTCAACGACGCACCTGAAACGGCTAA
This sequence comes from Pseudomonas sp. HAR-UPW-AIA-41, assembly GCF_002304225.1. Taxonomy (GTDB): domain Bacteria; phylum Pseudomonadota; class Gammaproteobacteria; order Pseudomonadales; family Pseudomonadaceae; genus Aquipseudomonas. Next base: position 2,239 of record NZ_NSLB01000023.1, on the reverse strand, counting down.
CCAGTCCAAGACAACCAACGAAGACCAGAGCGTCAGCGGCCAGATCATCGCCAGCGATGTGGACGGCGACCGCCTGAACTACGTAATACAGTCCGGAGTGGCTCACGGCTCGATCCTGCTCAACACCGTCACCGGCGAATACACCTACACGCCGAACAAGGACTACAACGGCACCGACACCTTCACCATACGGGTTTACGATCCGAAGGGTGGCTACACCGACTCTGTGGTGACGGTAACGGTCGCCCCAGTTAACGATGCACCGACCTCCGGTCCGTTGTTCATGAACACCGTCGAGGATATCGCCGCCAACGGCACGATCATTACCCGCGACGTGGATGGTGGCACCCTCACCTACAGCATTGCCACCGGCAACGGTCCGCAGCACGGCACCGTCACGCTCAACCCCGACGGCACCTTCTCCTACCTGCCGGCCAAGGACTACAACGGCACCGACGCCTTCACCGTCACCATCGACGACGGCAACGGCGGCGTGACCACAAGCCTGGTCAACATCACCATTCAGCCGTTCAACGACGCACCCGAAACGGCTAACCAGTCCAAGACAACCAACGAAGACCAGAGCGTCAGCGGCCAGATCATCGCCAGCGATGTAGACGGCGACAGCCTGAGCTACGCCATCCAGTCCGGCGCGACCCACGGCTCGATCCTGCTCTACACCGCCACCGGTGAGTACACCTACAGGCCGAACAAGGACTACAACGGCACCGACACCTTCACCATACGAGTCTACGATCCGAAGGGTGGCTACACCGACTCCGTGGTGACAGTCACGGTCAACCCGGTCGACGACGCGCCGATCCTAAGCCTCACCACCCCAACTACCCCGGTCGAGGGCAGTGCAGCCGAAGGCAACCTGATCAGCACCGCCAGCGCCACCGACAAAGACACCCCGGCTACCGGCCTGAGCTTCAGCCTCACCAACAACCCGGGCAACGTATACGCCATCAACGCCGCCACCGGTGCCGTAACCCTCACCGCTGCCGGTGCTGCTCTGGTCAATGCCGGTGGCGACCTGCCGCCGGTCGAAGTCACCGTTACCGACGGTACAACCCCGATCTCCGGCAGTGTCAACGTGCCGGCTACCAGTGACATCAACGACGCGCCGATCATCAACGTCACCGCTCAGACCCTGATCGAGAACAGCGCTGCTGCTGGAAGCGTGGCCGCCACCTACACCGCCAGTGATGAAGAAGCCAGTAGCTTCATCGTCAGCTTCACTCCGGGCTCCAATGACGATGGTTACTACGTACTGGCCAACGGACGGGTCGAGTTGACCCAAGACGGTGCCGACCATGTCAACGCAGGCAACAGCCTGCCGCCGGTCAGCCTGGTCGTCACCGAAACCGGCTCCCCGGCACTCACCGGCACAGACAGCGACACCCCGAATGTCACCCTGACCAACGATGCCCCGGTCGCCAATGCCGACACCGCCAGCACCAACGAGGAGACCCCGGTCACTATCGACGTGCTGAGCAATGACAGCGATGTCGACGGCCCGACACTGAGCATCAAGTCCGCCAGCGTCGACCCGGCACAGGGCACCGTCAGCATTGTTGCCGGCCAACTGGTCTTCACTCCGGCCAGCAACTTTACCGGTGCCGCGACCATCACCTACGTCAGCACCGATGGCTCCGACGACAGTGCGCCGGCTACCGTGACCGTCACCGTCAACCCGGTTAACGATGCCCCGGTCGCTAACACCGACACCGCCAGCACCAACGAAGATACCCCGGTCACCATCGATGTGCTGAGTAATGACAGCGATGTCGACGGCCCGGCACTGAGCATCAAGTCCGCCAGCGTCGACCCGGCACAGGGCACCGTCAGCATTGTTGCCGGCCAACTGGTCTTCACTCCGGCTAGCAACTTTACCGGTACCGCGACCATCACCTACGTCAGCACCGATGGTTCCGACGACAGTGCGCCGGCTACCGTGACCGTCACCGTCAACCCCATCAACGATGCCCCTGTGGCCCAGGCCAGCACTGCCAGCACCGGCGAGAACACCGCTTTTAACGGCAACGTGCCCGCCGCCAGCGACATCGACGGTACCGTCAACCCTAACGGTTACGCTCTGGTCAACGGTCCGGCAGCCGGTAGCCTGACGTTCAATGCCAACGGCAGCTACAGCTTCAACCCCGACAGTGCCTTTGATGACCTCGCGGCTGGTGAAAGCCGCAACGTGACGTTTACCTATACCGCCACCGACAACAAC
>NZ_NSLB01000022.1 GCF_002304225.1 Pseudomonas sp. HAR-UPW-AIA-41 | reverse complement strand
GTCGGGGGTTTGGGATAGGAGCTTGACGATGACCTACTCTCACATGGGGAGACCCCACACTACCATCGGCGATGCGTCGTTTCACTTCTGAGTTCGGGAAGGGATCAGGTGGTTCCAACGCTCTATGGTCGTCAAGCAATTCGGTTGCTGCATCGTGGTTTAGACGCTACAGCGAATTGGGTATGTGACTGGATTGCGAGTCCTGCAAGCTTTCGGCTTACTTCATCTTCACATCTAACACGCAAATTGTTTGGGTGTTATATGGTCAAGCCTCACGGGCAATTAGTATTGGTTAGCTCAACGCCTCACAGCGCTTACACACCCAACCTATCAACGTCGTAGTCTTCGACGGCCCTTTAGGGAGCTCAAGGCTCCAGTGAGATCTCATCTTGAGGCAAGTTTCCCGCTTAGATGCTTTCAGCGGTTATCTTTTCCGAACATAGCTACCCGGCAATGCCACTGGCGTGACAACCGGAACACCAGAGGTTCGTCCAACCCGGTCCTCTCGTACTAAGGTCAGCCCCTCTCAAATCTCAAACGTCCACGGCAGATAGGGACCGAACTGTCTCACGACGTTCTAAACCCAGCTCGCGTACCACTTTAAATGGCGAACAGCCATACCCTTGGGACCGGCTTCAGCCCCAGGATGTGATGAGCCGACATCGAGGTGCCAAACACCGCCGTCGATATGAACTCTTGGGCGGTATCAGCCTGTTATCCCCGGAGTACCTTTTATCCGTTGAGCGATGGCCCTTCCATACAGAACCACCGGATCACTAAGACCTACTTTCGTACCTGCTCGACGTGTCTGTCTCGCAGTCAAGCGCGCTTTTGCCTTTATACTCTACGACCGATTTCCGACCGGTCTGAGCGCACCTTCGTACTCCTCCGTTACTCTTTGGGAGGAGACCGCCCCAGTCAAACTGCCCACCATACACTGTCCTCGATCCGGATAACGGACCAGAGTTAGAACCTCAAGCATGCCAGGGTGGTATTTCAAGGATGGCTCCACGCAGACTGGCGTCCACGCTTCAAAGCCTCCCACCTATCCTACACAAGCAGGCTCAAAGTCCAGTGCAAAGCTACAGTAAAGGTTCACGGGGTCTTTCCGTCTAGCCGCGGATACACTGCATCTTCACAGCGATTTCAATTTCACTGAGTCTCGGGTGGAGACAGCGCCGCCATCGTTACGCCATTCGTGCAGGTCGGAACTTACCCGACAAGGAATTTCGCTACCTTAGGACCGTTATAGTTACGGCCGCCGTTTACCGGGGCTTCGATCAAGAGCTTCGCTTTCGCTAACCCCATCAATTAACCTTCCGGCACCGGGCAGGCGTCACACCCTATACGTCCACTTTCGTGTTTGCAGAGTGCTGTGTTTTTAATAAACAGTCGCAGCGGCCTGGTATCTTCGACCGGCATGGGCTTACGTAGTAAATACTTCACCCTCACCGGCGCACCTTCTCCCGAAGTTACGGTGCCATTTTGCCTAGTTCCTTCACCCGAGTTCTCTCAAGCGCCTTGGTATTCTCTACCCGACCACCTGTGTCGGTTTGGGGTACGATTCCTAATTACCTGAAGCTTAGAGGCTTTTCCTGGAAGCATGGCATCAACCACTTCGTCATCTAAAAGATAACTCGTCATCAGCTCTCGGCCTTGAATTCCCGGATTTGCCTAAGAATTCAGCCTACAACCTTAAACTTGGACAACCAACGCCAAGCTGGCCTAGCCTTCTCCGTCCCCCCATCGCAGTAATTAGAAGTACGGGAATATTAACCCGTTTCCCATCGACTACGCTTTTCAGCCTCGCCTTAGGGGTCGACTCACCCTGCGTCGATTAACGTTGCGCAGGAACCCTTGGTCTTTCGGCGTGCGAGTTTTTCACTCGCATTGTCGTTACTCATGTCAGCATTCGCACTTCTGATACCTCCAGCCAACTTCTCAATTGACCTTCACAGGCTTACAGAACGCTCCTCTACCGCGTCACTTACGTGACACCCGTAGCTTCGGTGTGTGGTTTGAGCCCCGTTACATCTTCCGCGCAGGCCGACTCGACTAGTGAGCTATTACGCTTTCTTTAAAGGGTGGCTGCTTCTAAGCCAACCTCCTAGCTGTCTAAGCCTTCCCACATCGTTTACCACTTAACCACAACTTTGGGACCTTAGCTGACGGTCTGGGTTGTTTCCCTTTTCACGACGGACGTTAGCACCCGCCGTGTGTCTCCCACGCTCGGCACTTCCAGGTATTCGGAGTTTGCATCGGTTTGGTAAGTCGGGATGACCCCCTAGCCGAAACAGTGCTCTACCCCCTGGAGTGATACGTGAGGCGCTACCTAAATAGCTTTCGAGGAGAACCAGCTATCTCCGAGCTTGATTAGCCTTTCACTCCGATCCACAAGTCATCCGCTACCTTTTCAACGGGAGTCGGTTCGGTCCTCCAGTCAGTGTTACCTAACCTTCAACCTGCCCATGGATAGATCGCCCGGTTTCGGGTCTATACCCAGCGACTAAACGCCCTATTAAGACTCGCTTTCGCTACGCCTCCCCTATTCGGTTAAGCTCGCCACTGAATATAAGTCGCTGACCCATTATACAAAAGGTACGCAGTCACCCAACAAAGTGGGCTCCCACTGCTTGTACGCATACGGTTTCAGGTTCTATTTCACTCCCCTCTCCGGGGTTCTTTTCGCCTTTCCCTCACGGTACTGGTTCACTATCGGTCAGTCAGTAGTATTTAGCCTTGGAGGATGGTCCCCCCATATTCAGACAAAGTTTCTCGTGCTCCGTCCTACTCGATTTCACTTCTAAGATCTTTTCGCGTACAGGGCTATCACCCACTATGGCCGCACTTTCCAGAGCGTTCCGCTAAAATCAAAGAAGCTTAAGGGCTAATCCCCGTTCGCTCGCCACTACTAAGGGAATCTCGGTTGATTTCTTTTCCTCAGGGTACTTAGATGTTTCAGTTCCCCTGGTTCGCCTCATACACCTATGTATTCAGTGCATGATACCCAGCTTATGCTGGGTGGGTTCCCCCATTCAGAGATCTCCGGATCAAAGTCTGTTTGCCGACTCCCCGAAGCTTATCGCAGGCTACCACGTCTTTCATCGCCTCTGACTGCCAAGGCATCCACCGTATGCGCTTCTTCACTTGACCATATAACCCCAAGCAATCTGGTTACTGTCTCAAACGTGAAGACGACATTCGCCGAAAACTTGCGCTTGAACTCGCAAATTTTACCTCAGCTTAATTAATTACCAGTGAAAGTAATTAATTAGCCACTTCTATCACATACCCAAATTTTTAAAGAACAGTTCTGGCGCAAAGACCAGAATTCAACATCCCAACCGAAACCTCGGTAGATGCTCAATTCTGAGCTTTCGGCGAATCAAGTTAAGTGGTGGAGCCAAGGAGGATCGAACTCCTGACCTCCTGCGTGCAAAGCAGGCGCTCTCCCAGCTGAGCTATGGCCCCATCGTCTGACTGGCCACGCCCCGTGACAATTGGTGGGTCTGGGCAGATTCGAACTGCCGACCTCACCCTTATCAGGGGTGCGCTCTAACCAACTGAGCTACAGACCCAATCGTCTAACTCTCGGGTCTAAACCCAATCGCCTTTCGCGAGTGAATCAAGCAATTCGTGTGGGAGCTTATGAAGAAGCTGAGATCTTCGATTAAGGAGGTGATCCAGCCGCAGGTTCCCCTACGGCTACCTTGTTACGACTTCACCCCAGTCATGAATCACTCCGTGGTAACCGTCCCCCTTGCGGTTAGACTAGCTACTTCTGGAGCAACCCACTCCCATGGTGTGACGGGCGGTGTGTACAAGGCCCGGGAACGTATTCACCGTGACGTTCTGATTCACGATTACTAGCGATTCCGACTTCACGCAGTCGAGTTGCAGACTGCGATCCGGACTACGATCGGTTTTATGGGATTAGCTCCACCTCGCGGCTTGGCAACCCTTTGTACCGACCATTGTAGCACGTGTGTAGCCCTGGCCGTAAGGGCCATGATGACTTGACGTCATCCCCACCTTCCTCCGGTTTGTCACCGGCAGTCTCCTTAGAGTGCCCACCATAACGTGCTGGTAACTAAGGACAAGGGTTGCGCTCGTTACGGGACTTAACCCAACATCTCACGACACGAGCTGACGACAGCCATGCAGCACCTGTGTCTGAGTTCCCGAAGGCACCAATCCATCTCTGGAAAGTTCTCAGCATGTCAAGGCCAGGTAAGGTTCTTCGCGTTGCTTCGAATTAAACCACATGCTCCACCGCTTGTGCGGGCCCCCGTCAATTCATTTGAGTTTTAACCTTGCGGCCGTACTCCCCAGGCGGTCAACTTATCGCGTTAGCTGCGCCACTAAGTTCTCAAGGAACCCAACGGCTAGTTGACATCGTTTACGGCGTGGACTACCAGGGTATCTAATCCTGTTTGCTCCCCACGCTTTCGCACCTCAGTGTCAGTATCAGTCCAGGTGGTCGCCTTCGCCACTGGTGTTCCTTCCTATATCTACGCATTTCACCGCTACACAGGAAATTCCACCACCCTCTACCGTACTCTAGTCATGCAGTTTTGGAGGCAGTTCCCAGGTTGAGCCCGGGGATTTCACCTCCAACTTACAAAACCACCTACGCGCGCTTTACGCCCAGTAATTCCGATTAACGCTTGCACCCTTCGTATTACCGCGGCTGCTGGCACGAAGTTAGCCGGTGCTTATTCTGTTGGTAACGTCAAAACAGCAAGGTATTAACTTACTGCCCTTCCTCCCAACTTAAAGTGCTTTACAATCCGAAGACCTTCTTCACACACGCGGCATGGCTGGATCAGGCTTTCGCCCATTGTCCAATATTCCCCACTGCTGCCTCCCGTAGGAGTCTGGACCGTGTCTCAGTTCCAGTGTGACTGATCATCCTCTCAGACCAGTTAACGATCGTCGCCTTGGTGAGCCTTTACCTCACCAACTAGCTAATCGTACCTAGGCTCATCTGATAGCGTGAGGTCCGAAGATCCCCCACTTTCTCCCGTAGGACGTATGCGGTATTAGCGTTCCTTTCGAAACGTTGTCCCCCACTACCAGGCAGATTCCTAGGCATTACTCACCCGTCCGCCGCTGAATCAGATAGCAAGCTACCTTCATCCGCTCGACTTGCATGTGTTAGGCCTGCCGCCAGCGTTCAATCTGAGCCATGATCAAACTCTTCAGTTCAATACTGCTTGGGTTTTGAGAAAACCCTAAACCTGGCTCAGCAATCGCAAATAAACTCTCGAATTCACGAGTGTTACTTGTGTTGCTGATAATCTTGCGATCATCAGTCTTACTATCACAAGCACCCACACGAATTGCTTGATTCAACTTGTTAAAGAGCGTTTGGTTAAGCCTTCGTCTCAACCGAGGCGCGCATTCTACAGCACCTCTTCAACCCGTCAAGCTCTTTTTCGAAAATTTCTTT
>NZ_NSLB01000021.1 GCF_002304225.1 Pseudomonas sp. HAR-UPW-AIA-41 | reverse complement strand
CCTTTCGGGGCCGAGGTCTATCCCAAGTACAAGGCCTGGTGTGACCGTTACTTCCACCTCAAGCACCGTGGCGAGCCCGCCGCGCCAGCTGTGGCTGCTGCAGCGCAAGGCCGGCCAGCCCGGCGCTGGCCTGGGTAAAACCAGTGGCTGGGTACACCGCGCCCACCTCAAACATCAGGGCGTGCAACTGCTCGGCGGCGTGGAATACCTGCAGGTCGACGATGCCGGCCTGCACCTGCGGGTCAACGGCGAGCAGCGCGTGCTGGCGGTGGACAACGTGGTGATCTGCGCCGGGCAGGAGCCTCTGTCCGAGCTGGCTGAGGGCCAGAGCGCCTGGCATCTGATCGGCGGTGCCAGACGTGCCGGCGAGCTGGACGCCAAACGAGCCATCCGTGAAGGGGCGGAGCTGGCCGCGCGCCTCTGATGACCGCTGGACAACTGGCGCTTTGAGCAGAATGCCCAATACTGCGAACAACACCCTGCTATCTGTACGGAATTGTTCTCATGGCATTGCTGCGCTGGTTATCCGGGCTACGTCAGCGGACGCAGCTATCTCTGCTCTTGGTTGTCATGGCCATGGGCATTGCATTGGTGGCGGTCTGGACACAGGTCGTCAACCAACAGTTGCGCATCAATGGGCCGCTTTACCAGGAGATCGTCAAAGGCAAAGACCTGCTCGCCGACATCCTGCCGCCGCCTTACTACATTCTTGAGTCGTACCTGGTCGCACTGCAGATGCGCACCAGCACAGACAGCCAGCAGATCCAGCGACTTGCCGAACGCTTCAACCAGCTGCACAGCGACTATCAGGCCCGCTATCGCTATTGGCAGGAGCAGACGCTGGATCAGACCACGCGAAAACTGGTGAGCCAGACCACCTATGCGCCCGCCCAGCGTTTTTATGAGACAGCCCTGAGCCGCTATATCCCAGCTAGACAACAGGGCAAACATGACCAGCAGGCCTGGCAAGCACTTGAACAGGCCTACCTGGAGCACCGCCAGGGCATTGATGAGCTGGTTGGCGTGGTCAATACCCAGCACCAGGCCAATGAGGCACAGGCACAAACGCAGATTGATGCGCTCGCCCGCAATCTGGTTTTGGTCACCGGCAGCATTCTCGCGGTCGCCTTGTTACTGGTACTGCTGATCAGCAAGGGACAGCTGTACTACTTCAAGCGCCTGACCCAGTCACTCCAGCAGGTCTCTCAAGGACGCCTCGACCAGCCCGCCGCACTGAAAACGCAAAACGAACTCGGCGAGCTATCACACTGCACGGATACCATACGACTCAACCTGCGGACAGTGATCACCGAGCTGAGTGGCCAAACCCAGGCATTGGGCCAACTCGCCAGCGGTATTCAGGCCGGCGCCCGCGAGATTGAACAGGCCTCTGTGCATCAGGTCAGCAGCTCGGAAAAAGCCAGCCGTTCAGTCCATGAGCTAAACGGCTTGTTGTCACGGTTGTCCAGCGAGAGTACTCAATCGGCACAGGCCGCCGGGGAAGCCGGACGCGCAGCAGAGTGTTCCAGTCAGGCTCTGCAAAGCAGCAGCGAAGAGGTAGGTCTGGTTGTGCAGACTGTCCATGACGCCGCCGAGGTACTCAGCTCTCTGGTCGCCCGCACAGACGAAATCAATCAGGTCACCCGAACCATTCGGGACATTGCTGAGCAAACCAATCTTTTAGCCCTAAATGCGGCTATCGAGGCCGCTCGCGCCGGGGAGCAGGGTCGTGGTTTTGCGGTGGTCGCCGATGAAGTCCGCCAACTGGCCGAACGCACCAGTCAATCCACTAGCAGCATTGCCAGCATCATCGACAGTATTCAGGCCAGCACACGCGACGCCACCCGCTCGATTCAGACGGGCCTGGAACGCTCTGAAATTGGCCTGACCCAAGTACGCTCGGCGGGTGAAACACTGACGGCAATGCAGACCCACCTGAGCAATGTCAGCCAGACACTCAACAGCGTTTCCCAGCAGCTCAATGACAGCCGCGATGTCCGGGAAGCCGTACTCAGCAACATTGAAAGCATGCTCACCGATTGCCAGCATCAGCAGCAGGCCATACGAGCCCTGGACAACCTGATTCGTCAGTCGGACACAGCCGCCGGGCACCTGCAGCGGGTGACCGAAAACTTCACACTCTGACTAGCGGCACCGCACGGCACGCGACCTCATCCGGTTACAAGCGCCATACAAAACTGTCCAAATGGACAAGCTCAAGCATAATGGCGTTTTTGCCGGAGTTGATCATGCCTGCAATGACCTGGTGGCTACTCGCATTGCCTCTATTGGCTGGGGTTCTTCTGCCACTACAGGCCGGTATCAATGGCCAGCTGGCTAAACACTTGGGCAGTGTGCTGGCTGCAGCATTGATCTCGTTCTGCGTCGGTACTGCTGCCCTTTTTCTACTCACGCTCTACCAACGCGAAGTTCCTGTGCTGGGCGCCTTCCGAGGCCTGTCCTGGTGGCATTGGACCGGCGGTCTGCTGGGCGCATTTTTTATTGCCACCGCCGCCTATGCAAGTCCGCGGACCGGAGCTCTACTGTTCATGCTGCTGGTCCTGGCAGGGCAGATGGCCATGGCACTGGTGCTGGATCATTTCGGCTGGGCAGGCTATCGCGAGGCCCCCATCAGCCTCGGCAAGGTCGCAGGCCTGGCACTGGTGGTCGCTGGTATATGGATGATTCAGCGCAGCTGATCGGGCAATGATGGCCAATGGCTGCCATCAACGAGCAAAGCCGCTAGAATCGCGGCACTTGCTGCCATGAACCACGCCATGCCCAACCCACTGATGCCCAATGACCCCGCCCACTTCCGCCTATGGCGTGAGGTGCAGGACATGCGTGTGCGCACCACATTGGGCGGCATTTTCTATCTGATCGCCTGGCTGCTGTGCTGGACATTCAGCAGTGCACCACAGCAGCTGCTGTTGCCTGGAAGCCTGTTCAGCCTGGTATTCGTCATCCTGCTGGTGCTGCGCCTACGACACCGCCTGCCGGCCGATCCAGATATCAACAGCCTGCTGCGTTGGCGCTGGCAACACTGGACACTGCTGCTGCTGAACTCAATGTTCTGGGGGCTGGCGACAGGCTGCTGCCTACTGCTTACTCCGCTACAGGACTCCCAGCTTATTGCCGCCCTGAGCACCATTGCCTTCAGCACCGCAGCCATTTTCAACTTCCCCATGCAGCGCCTGCCTGCAGCCTGTGCGGTAATGCTGATTTACCTGCCTGCGCTGGTCATCATGCTGCCGCAGGCGAGCAAGAATGCCGGTGTGTTAACGACGCTTGTCTTTTTCATGCTGTACCTGATGCTCGCGCTCAAGCGCAATCACAGGGAGTACCACGCGGGTGTCGATGTGCAACACAAATTGCTGGAACAGCACGAGCAACTCGAGTTGCTGAGCCGCACCGACAGCCTTACCCAGCTCGGCAACCGCCTGCAGTTCAACAATCTGTTCGAACAACAGGTTGCGCTGGCAAAGCGTCAAGGCAGCCCGCTGACCCTGTTGCTGCTGGATATCGACCATTTCAAACAGATCAACGATCAGTACGGTCACATGGTGGGCGACCACTGCCTGCGCCAGTTCGCTGAGCAGATGCGCCAGACCTTCCGCCGGGACAGCGATATTCTGCTGCGCCTGGGGGGTGAAGAGTTTGGCGTGCTGATGCCGGGCGTAGAGCTGGAGCAGGCCCGACAACTGGGCGAGCTATTCCGCCAGCGGCTGGACGAACACGGCCTGAGCGTCCAGGGGCAACCCCTACGCCTCACCACCAGCCTGGGCCTCGGCGCATTCGACCGCACACGCGATACCAGCGCCGACACCCTGTTCAGACGTGTCGACGAAGCCCTCTATCAAGCCAAGCATCTGGGCCGCAATCGGCTGTGCGAAGCCTGACACCACCACAGCTTTCAGCGCCCCACTGAAAGCCCCCCCCCAGCGATAGTTACGCCTCGATCCGGCACTCATTCCGACCAACGGCTCTTCTTTAAATGACCACAAGTCATTTAACCTCATAAACAAATGACCGCCGGTCATTTAAATGGCATTTCAAGAGGATTTACTCATGCAGCAACAACTCAAGGGCAAATGGGCTCTCATTACCGGCGCCTCCAGTGGATTCGGCGTGGACTTCGCCCACCTCCTTGCCGAACTCGGCGCCAACCTGATTTTGGTCGCACGACGCACTGAACCGATGCAGGCGCTGGCGAGCGAGCTGCACAAGCGTCATGGCATCGAAACCCGCGTGATTGGTCTCGATCTGGCGCAAATTGAAGCCGCCAGCACACTCAAGGCACAAACAGATGCTCTAGGGCTAGAGGTGGATATTCTGATCAATAACGCGGGCTACGGCCTCTTCGGTGAGTTCCTGGCGCAACCTCTGATGAACACTCGCGATATGCTTCAGCTGAACATGCTGACCCTGACCGAGCTGACTCATCATTACAGCCAGGACATGGCACGTCGCGGCGGTGGTCATATCCTGCTGGTTGCCAGCATCGGGGGCTATCAGGCCACGCCCAGCTATGCCGCCTACTCAGCGAGCAAAGCCTATGTCCTGCTGTTCGGAGAGGCCCTGAATCAAGAACTGAAAGCCTCCAACGTAAAGGTCAGCGTACTCTCGCCCGGCATCAGCGCCACGGCGTTTCTGCAGGTCTCGGGGCAGCGCCCGACCCTTTACCAGCGCCTGTTGATGATGCGCTCGCGTCCTGTGGCGCAGATCGGCTTGCGTGCCATGTTGCGCGGCAAGGCGAGTGTTGTACCGGGGCTACTGAACAAACTCACCGTGCTCAGTAACCGCCTAACCCCACGCCCCCTGCAAAGCCGCATGGCCTATCAACTGATGAAGAACTGAGCATGGCGGGGTATGCTCCCCGCCACCCTCCAGCCAGAGCGATATCATGACCCGCCGTGCCCGAGACGATGATGCCAAGCAGGCACGTCGCGCTGACATTCTGCAGGCAGCCCGCCGCCTCTTTCTCAGCGACGAACTCCAGCTGCCTTCCGTAGCGCGCATTGCAGAAGCGGCGGGGCTGGCCAAAGGCACGGTCTATTTGTACTTCGCCACAAAAGAAGAAATTTTCATCGCGCTGCTCGATGAAGAGTTCAGCAATCTCCTCTCGGCAATCGGCGACGCATTCAAGCCGAGTATGGCGGCCACAGAACAAGTTCAAGCCGTGATCGCCCAGATGGTTGATTACCTCGACGAGCACCCGGAGTTTCTTAGCCTGGATGCGCTTGCCTATAGCGTTCTGGAGCAGAACCTACCGGAACAGGTGGTACGCAACTTCAAGCTCAATCTGACTCGCCGGCTCACCTTGGCAGGGCAACTGCTGGACGCAGCACTGGGCTTGCAGGCGGGACGTGGAACGCAGTTGCTGCTACGCAGTTACGCGCTGATCCGCGGGCTGTGGCAAACACTGGACTATCCAGCACCGCTACAAGCGCTGCTGAGCGATCCTGCATTCAGTGTGATCCGCCCCCCCTTCCGTGACGAACTGGCGGCCAGCCTCCAGGAGTATTGGCGCGGCGCACTAACGCCGGTTTGACCGCCTCACTCCAGCACCTGAAACTCCACCCGCGCCGTCAGGCCGCCTTCATCCAGCACACTGAGCTGATGCTGCCCGCGCTCCTGCAGCGCCAGCGCCAGGCTGTCGGCGCCCTGAGTGCTGCCCAGCGGCGAGCCGTCGAGGAACCACCAGCGCTGGCCGCTGCCGCCCAGCGCCGAGAGTTTCAGGCGCAACGGCGTGGCGCTGGCGCCGGCCGGCGTAGCTGGTCG
>NZ_NSLB01000020.1 GCF_002304225.1 Pseudomonas sp. HAR-UPW-AIA-41 | reverse complement strand
GCACACGCGGGTCAGAGCAGCGGTCAGAGTGGTTTTACCGTGGTCAACGTGACCGATAGTGCCGACGTTGACGTGCGGTTTGTTACGTTCAAATTTTTCCTTAGCCACGACAGTAAACCTCTTACTTAAAGGGCGGGATTAGCCTTGTTTTTTAACCAGCGCTTCGACGATGTTCGACGGCGCTTCGGCGTACTTGGAGAATTCCATGGAGTAGCTGGCGCGACCCTGAGACATGGAGCGAACGTCGGTTGCGTAACCGAACATCTCGCCCAGCGGAACTTCAGCACGGATCACCTTACCGGAAACCGTGTCTTCCATACCCTGGATCAGACCACGACGACGGTTCAGGTCACCCATCACGTCACCCATGTAGTCCTCGGGAGTTACCACTTCCACTTTCATGATCGGCTCCAGCACCTTGCCGCCACCCTTCTGGGCCAGCTGCTTGGTTGCCATGGAGGCAGCGATCTTGAACGCCATCTCGTTGGAGTCGACGTCGTGGTAGGAACCATCGAACACGGTCGCCTTCAGGCCGATGAGCGGATAGCCGGCAACAACGCCGTTCTTCATCTGCTCTTCGATACCCTTCTGGATAGCCGGGATGTATTCCTTCGGAACCACACCACCCACAACTTCGTTGGCAAACACCAGACCTTCGGTGATGTTGCCCTTCTCGTCCACATCGGCAGCAGAGAAGCGGATCCAGCAGTGACCGAACTGACCACGACCACCAGACTGACGAACGAACTTGCCTTCGATCTCGACGTTAACGCCGGTGATGGTTTCACGGTAGGAAACCTGCGGCTTACCGATGTTGGCCTCAACGCCGAACTCGCGCTTCATACGGTCAACAAGGATGTCGAGGTGCAGCTCACCCATACCGGAGATGATGGTCTGACCGGTTTCTTCGTCAGTCTTGACGCGGAACGACGGGTCTTCCTGAGCCAGCTTGCCCAGAGCAATACCCATCTTCTCCTGGTCAGCCTTGGTTTTCGGCTCAACAGCCACCGAAATAACCGGCTCCGGGAAGTCCATGCGCTCGAGGATGATCGGCTTGTCGCTGTCGCACAGGGTGTCACCAGTGGTGACGTCCTTCATGCCGATCAGAGCCGCGATGTCGCCAGCGCGCACTTCTTTGATCTCGTCACGCTGGTTGGCGTGCATCTGCACCATACGACCAACGCGCTCTTTCTTGCCCTTCACGGAGTTGATAACAGAGCTACCAGACTCCAGAACACCCGAGTAGACGCGAACGAAGGTCAGAGTACCAACGAACGGGTCGGTCGCGATCTTGAACGCCAGCGCCGAGAACGGGGCGTTGTCGTCAGCCGGACGCTCGTCAACGATTTCGTTGTCATCAGTGCTATCCGGATGGATGCCCTTGATGGCAGGAATTTCGGTCGGAGCAGGCAGGAAGTCGATCACTGCGTCGAGAACCAGAGGCACGCCCTTGTTCTTGAAGGAGGAACCGCAAACAGCCGGAACGATTTCGCAAGCGATGGTACGAGCACGGAGGCCGGCCTTGATCTCTTCGATCGACAGCTCACCCTCTTCCAGGTACTTGTTCATCAGCTCTTCGTTGGCTTCGGCGGCTGCCTCAACCATGTTGTTGCGCCACTCGTTGGCCAGGTCGACCAGATGCGCCGGAATCTCTTCCTCGCGATAGCTGGTGCCCTTGTCGTCTTCGTTCCAGTAGATGGCCTTCATCTTCATCAGGTCGATCTGACCTTCGAAGTCATCTTCAGCACCGATAGCCAGCTGAACCGGAACAGGGGTGTGACCCAGACGGTTTTTGATCTGACCAACAACGCGCAGGAAGTCAGCACCGGCACGGTCCATCTTGTTCACGTAAACGATACGCGGAACACCGTACTTGTTGGCCTGACGCCATACGGTTTCGGACTGCGGCTCAACGCCGGAAGTACCACAGAACACAACGACCGCGCCGTCGAGTACGCGCAGGGAGCGCTCTACTTCGATGGTGAAGTCAACGTGACCGGGGGTATCGATAACGTTTACACGGTACTTGTCGTACTGACCGCGCGAACCTTCCCAGAAGGTAGTGATCGCAGCGGAGGTGATGGTAATACCACGCTCCTGCTCCTGCACCATCCAGTCGGTGGTAGCAGCGCCGTCGTGTACCTCACCCATCTTGTGGCTGAGACCTGTGTAGAACAGGATCCGCTCGGTCGTGGTGGTCTTGCCCGCGTCAACGTGGGCACAGATACCGATGTTCCGGTAGCGGTTAATTGCTGTAGTACGAGCCATAAAGCCCTCGCAAAAGTAGGTAAGCCGTAATTAGAAGCGGTAGTGCGAGAACGCCTTGTTGGCCTCGGCCATACGATGCACGTCTTCACGCTTCTTGACAGCAGCGCCTTTGCCTTCAGCAGCATCCAGCAGCTCGCCAGCGAGGCGCAGAGCCATGGACTTCTCGCCACGCTTGCGGGCGAAGTCCACCAGCCAACGCATGGCCAGAGCATTACGACGGGACGGACGAACTTCGACCGGAACCTGGTAAGTAGCACCGCCTACACGGCGGGACTTAACTTCGACCAGCGGAGCGATGGCGTCGAGAGCTTTCTCGAAGATCTCCAGGGGATCGCTGTTCTTGCGCGCTTTAACTGCGTCCAGAGCACCGTAAACGATGCGCTCGGCCACAGCCTTCTTGCCGCTTTCCATCACGTGGTTCATGAATTTGGCGAGGATCAGGCTTCCGTATTTCGGATCGTCCAGAATCTCACGCTTTGCTGCTACACGACGTCTTGGCATTGATAAGCCCTCAAACGGTCTTCAGGTTAGCCCGGGACTATGACAACTGGTCACGCCCGACCTTACTCTTATCGACTCAATAAATAAGATTGGCGCCGAATCACTTCGGACGCTTGGTACCGTACTTCGAACGACCCTGCTTACGGTCTTTAACGCCGGTGGTATCCAGCGAACCGCGAACAGTGTGGTAACGCACACCCGGAAGGTCTTTTACACGACCGCCACGGATCAGCACGACACTGTGTTCCTGCAGGTTGTGACCTTCACCACCGATGTAGGAGGTGACTTCAAAACCGTTGGTCAGGCGTACGCGGCATACTTTACGCAGTGCCGAGTTCGGTTTTTTCGGCGTAGTGGTGTACACACGGGTGCACACGCCACGACGCTGCGGGCAGTTCTGCAGCGCAGGAACGTCGGATTTCTCGACGATACGCTTGCGCGGCTGGCGTACCAGCTGGTTGATAGTTGCCATCTATAGCTCCACTGTTGTCTTTCGACATAAACAAAATGGCAGGGCAAAACCCTGCCAAATTTCGGGGTACAAGAGTCTAAAGACCTTGCAAATCCCCGTCAAGGCAAAGCCCCGGGAACCGGGGCTTTGCTATTTCTTAGCTGGCGCTGGAGTTCAGCGCCTCAGTCAGTGCGGCTTCCACCTCACTGGCGCTTACGCGCACCGGCTTGTCGGCATCACGCTTGCGCTTGCGCTCGCTGTGATACGCCAGACCGGTACCGGCCGGAATCAGACGACCCACTACGACGTTTTCCTTCAGGCCGCGCAGATAGTCACGCTTGCCGGTAACCGCCGCTTCGGTAAGAACGCGGGTGGTTTCCTGGAAGGAAGCAGC
The DNA here is from genome assembly GCF_002304225.1 of Pseudomonas sp. HAR-UPW-AIA-41. Taxonomy (GTDB): domain Bacteria; phylum Pseudomonadota; class Gammaproteobacteria; order Pseudomonadales; family Pseudomonadaceae; genus Aquipseudomonas. The sequence goes on along the minus strand of NZ_NSLB01000020.1, from coordinate 11,900 downwards.
CGAAATGAACGACTCGGTCGACAGCGAGGCCTTGGTGATACCCAGCAGCACGCGGTCAAACTTGGCGATGAACTTGTCATCCGCCGCCAGACGCTCGTTCTCGCCGAGGACGTGAGTCAGTTCCATCTGGTCGCCCTTGATGAAGCTGGAATCGCCGGACTCGGTGATCTCAACCTTACGCAGCATCTGACGCAGGATGGTCTCGATGTGCTTGTCGTTGATCTTCACGCCCTGCAGACGGTAAACGTCCTGAATCTCGTTGACGATGTACTTGGCCAGCGCGCTGACGCCCAGCAGACGCAGGATGTCGTGCGGATCGCTCGGACCGTCGGAGATCACTTCGCCGCGGTTCACTTGTTCGCCTTCGAAGACGTTCAGGTGACGCCACTTCGGAATCAGCTCTTCGTACGGGTCACTGCCATCGGTCGGAGTGATGACCAGACGGCGCTTGCCCTTGGTCTCCTTACCGAACGAAATGGTGCCGCTGATTTCTGCCAGAATCGAAGCTTCCTTCGGACGACGGGCTTCGAACAGGTCAGCAACGCGCGGCAGACCACCGGTGATGTCGCGGGTCTTCGAGGTTTCCTGCGGAATACGCGCAACCACATCACCCACGCCCACCTTGGCACCGTCGGTCAGGTTGACCAGGGCGTTGGCCGGCAGGAAGTACTGGGCCGGTACGTCAGTACCCGGCAGCAGCAGCTCCTTGCCATTGGCATCGACCAGCTTCACGGCCGGACGGATGTCCTTGCCAGCAGCCGGACGATCTTTGGCGTCCAGAACTTCGATGTTGGTCAGACCGGTCAGTTCGTCGGTCTGACGCTTGATGGTGATGCCCTCTTCCATGCCCACGAAGGTCACGGTACCGGTCATCTCGGTGATGATCGGGTGGGTGTGCGGGTCCCACTTGGCGACGATGGCGCCAGCATCAACCTTGTCACCTTCCTTAACGGAAATGACAGCACCGTAAGGCAGCTTGTAGCGCTCGCGCTCACGACCGAAGTCGTCAGCCACGGCCAGCTCGCCGGAACGGGAAACCGCAACCAGAGAGCCATCGGCACGCTCAACGTGCTTCAGGTTGTGCAGACGAATCACACCGCCATTCTTCACCTGGACGCTGTCGGCAGCCGAGGTACGGCTGGCGGCACCACCGATGTGGAACGTACGCATGGTCAGCTGGGTACCCGGCTCACCGATCGACTGGGCAGCGATAACACCGACCGCCTCACCGATGTTGACCTGATGCCCACGGGCCAGATCACGACCGTAGCACTTGGAGCAGATGCCATAGCGGGTTTCACAGCTGATCGGCGAGCGCACGATGACTTCGTCGATGCTGTTGCGCTCGATGAACTCGACCCACTGCTCGTCCACCAGAGTGCCGGCCGGCACGATGACTTCGTCAGTGCCCGGCTTGAACACGTCCTTGGCAATGACGCGACCCAGTACGCGCTCACCGAGCGGCTCAACCACGTCACCGCCTTCGATGTGCGGCGTCATCAGTAGACCATGCTCGGTGCCGCAATCGATCTCGGTCACCACCAGATCCTGCGCAACGTCAACCAGACGACGGGTCAGGTAACCGGAGTTCGCGGTCTTCAGTGCGGTATCCGCCAGACCCTTACGAGCACCGTGAGTGGAGATGAAGTACTGCAGTACGTTCAGACCTTCACGGAAGTTCGCTGTGATCGGCGTCTCGATGATGGAGCCGTCCGGCTTGGCCATCAGACCACGCATACCGGCCAGCTGACGGATCTGGGCGGCGCTACCACGAGCACCGGAGTCCGCCATCATGTACATGGAGTTGAAGGACTCCTGATCGACAGTCTTGCCTTCTCGGTCGACCACCTTCTCTTTCGAGAGGTTGGACATCATCGCCTTGGAGACTTCGTCGTTGGCCTTCGACCACAGGTCGATCACCTTGTTGTACTTCTCACCCTGGGTAACCAGACCGGAAGCGTACTGCGATTCGATTTCCTTCACTTCGGCGGTAGCCGCATCGATGATGCGTGCCTTCTCGTCCGGAATGACGAAGTCGTTCACGCCGATCGACACACCGGAGATGGTCGAGTAGGCGAAACCGGTGTACATCAGCTGGTCGGCGAAGATCACGGTGTCTTTCAGGCCGACAGTGCGGTAGCACTGGTTGATCAGCTTGGAGATCGCCTTCTTCTTCATCGACTGGTTGACCACGTCGAAAGGCAGACCTGCCGGCACGATCTGGAACAGCAGTGCACGGCCAACGGTGGTATCGACGATACGGGTACGGCGGGTAACCGAACCGTCCTTCTCGTTGACCACTTCGTTGACGCGGACCTTGACGCGGGCGTGCAGCGCGGCTTCGCCGGCGCGGAACACACGGTCAACTTCCTGCAGGTCGGCAAATACGCGGCCTTCGCCCTTGGCGTTAACGGCCTCGCGGGTCATGTAATACAGACCCAGTACCACGTCCTGAGAAGGAACGATGATCGGCTCGCCGTTGGCAGGCGACAGGATGTTGTTGGTCGACATCATCAGCGCGCGCGCTTCCAGCTGAGCCTCGAGGGTCAGCGGAACGTGCACGGCCATCTGGTCACCGTCGAAGTCGGCGTTGTACGCGGCGCAGACCAGCGGGTGCAGCTGGATGGCTTTACCTTCGATCAGTACCGGCTCGAACGCCTGGATGCCCAGACGGTGCAGGGTCGGAGCACGGTTGAGCAGTACGGGATGTTCGCGGATGACTTCGGCGAGAACGTCCCAAACCTCGGGCAGCTCGCGCTCGACCATCTTCTTGGCCGCCTTGATGGTGGTAGCCATGCCGCGGGTTTCCAGCTTGCCGAAAATGAACGGCTTGAACAGCTCAAGCGCCATTTTCTTCGGCAGACCGCACTGGTGCAGACGCAGGGTTGGACCTACGGTAATAACCGAACGACCGGAGTAGTCCACGCGCTTACCAAGCAGGTTCTGACGGAAGCGACCCTGCTTACCTTTGATCATGTCGGCCAAGGACTTCAGCGGACGCTTGTTCGAGCCAGTGATGGCGCGACCGCGACGGCCGTTGTCGAGCAGGGCGTCGACAGCTTCCTGCAGCATGCGCTTTTCGTTGCGCACGATGATGTCCGGAGCGGCCAGGTCGAGCAGACGCTTCAGACGGTTGTTACGGTTGATCACGCGGCGGTACAGATCGTTCAGATCCGAAGTCGCGAAGCGGCCACCATCCAGTGGAACCAGCGGACGCAGATCCGGCGGCAGAACCGGCAGAACGGTCAGAACCATCCACTCAGGACGGTTGCCGGAGCCCTGGAAGGCTTCCATCAGCTTCAGGCGCTTGGACAGCTTCTTGATCTTGGTTTCCGAGTTGGTTTGCGGAATTTCTTCACGCAGGCGGCCAATCTCGTGATCCAGGTCGATGGCACCCAGCAGCTCGTAAACGGCTTCGGCGCCCATGCGCGCATCAAAGTCGTCACCGAACTCTTCCAGGGCTTCGAAATACTGCTCGTCGTTCAGCAGCTGGCCCTTTTCCAGGGTGGTCATGCCCGGGTCGATCACCACGTAGCTCTCGAAATAGAGCACGCGCTCGATGTCACGCAGGGTCATGTCCAGCAGCAGGCCGATACGGGACGGCAGCGACTTCAGGAACCAGATGTGGGCGACCGGCGAAGCCAGCTCGATGTGGCCCATGCGCTCACGACGCACTTTGGCCAGAGCCACTTCCACGCCGCACTTCTCGCAGATCACACCGCGGTGCTTGAGGCGCTTGTACTTGCCGCACAGGCACTCGTAGTCCTTGACCGGGCCAAAGATCTTGGCGCAGAACAGACCATCGCGCTCAGGCTTGAAGGTACGGTAGTTGATGGTTTCCGGTTTTTTTACTTCACCGAAGGACCAGGAACGGATCATCTCGGGCGAGGCCAGACCAATACGGATGGCATCGAACTCTTCGATTTGACCCTGGTTTTTCAGCAGATTCAGCAAGTCTTTCAAGGCCTTTCCTCCTCACGGACCCGCTGCGACCGGCCTTGACCGGGCGCAGCGTGGGGCGTCACGTGTTATTCGGTTTCCAGTTCGATGTCGATACCGAGCGAACGGATTTCTTTGATCAGCACGTTGAAGGATTCCGGCATGCCGGCTTCCATACGGTGATCGCCGTCCACGATGTTCTTGTACATCTTGGTCCGGCCGTTCACGTCGTCCGACTTCACGGTCAGCATTTCCTGCAGGGTGTAGGCGGCGCCATAGGCTTCCAGTGCCCAGACCTCCATCTCCCCGAAACGCTGGCCACCGAACTGCGCCTTACCACCCAGCGGCTGCTGGGTAACCAGGCTGTAAGAGCCGGTGGAACGTGCGTGCATCTTGTCATCGACCAGGTGGTTCAGCTTCAGCATGTACATGTAGCCAACGGTGGTGCGGCGCTCGAAAGCATTGCCGGTACGACCGTCGAACAGCTGCATCTGACCGCTCTCCGGCATGTCTGCCAGTTTGAGCATGGCCTTGATCTCGGTTTCCTTGGCACCGTCGAACACCGGAGTGGCCATCGGCACACCCTTGCGCAGGTTGTTCGCCAGCTCCAGTACTTCCTGGTCGGAGAGCGAATCGATGCTCTCGGTGCGGCCACCGATTTCGTTGTAGATCTCATTGAGGAACTTGCGCAGCTCGGCGAGCTTGCGCTGTTCTTCCAGCATGCGGTTGATCTTCTCGCCCAGCCCCTTGGCCGCCAGGCCCAGGTGGGTTTCGAGGATCTGACCGACGTTCATACGCGACGGTACACCCAGCGGGTTGAGCACGATGTCGACCGGAGTACCGGTTTCGTCGTACGGCATGTCTTCAACCGGCATGATCACCGAGACCACACCCTTGTTACCGTGACGACCGGCCATCTTGTCGCCCGGCTGGATGCGGCGCTTGATCGCGAGGTAAACCTTGACGATCTTCAGCACGCCCGGCGCCAGGTCATCGCCCTGCTGCAGCTTGCGCTTCTTGTCTTCGAACTTGTCGTCGAGCAGCTGACGGCGGTCGGAGATGTAGGCCTGGGCCTTCTCCAGCTGCTCGTTCAGCGCGTCTTCGGCCATGCGCAGCTTGAACCACTGGCTGTGCTCCAGACCGTCGAGGTACTCGTCGGTGATCACGGCGCCTTTCTTCAGACCAGCACCGCCTTCAGCCTTGGCACCAACCAGAGCGAAACGCAGACGCTCGAAGGTTGCACCTTCGACGATACGGAACTCTTCGTTGAGGTCCTTGCGGATCTCGTCGAGCTGCATCTTCTCGATGGACAGGGCGCGCGAGTCGCGCTCCACGCCGTCACGGGTGAAGACCTGCACGTCGATAACGGTACCCTTGGTGCCAGTTGGCACGCGCAGGGAAGTGTCCTTAACATCGGACGCCTTCTCACCGAAGATCGCACGCAGCAGCTTCTCTTCCGGAGTCAGCTGGGTCTCGCCTTTCGGGGTGACCTTACCGACCAGAATGTCGCCAGCCATGACTTCAGCGCCGACGTAAACGATACCGGCTTCGTCCAGCTTGTTCAGCGCAGCCTCACCCACGTTCGGGATGTCCGCGGTGATTTCCTCTGGGCCAAGCTTGGTGTCACGGGCCACACAGGTCAGTTCCTGAATGTGGATCGTGGTGAAACGGTCTTCCTGAACCACACGCTCCGACAGACAGATGGAGTCTTCGAAGTTGAAGCCGTTCCATGGCATGAACGCAACGCGCATGTTCTGACCCAGCGCCAGTTCACCCATGTCGGTGGACGGACCGTCGGCCATGATGTCGCCACGCGCAACCACGTCACCCTTCTGCACCAGCGGACGCTGGTTGATGCAGGTGTTCTGGTTGGAACGGGTGTACTTGGTCAGGTTGTAGATGTCGACACCCGCTTCGCCGGTTTCGACTTCATCGTTGGCTACGCGAACCACGATACGGCTGGCGTCGACGGAGTCGATCACACCGCCACGGCGGGCCACGACGCAGACACCGGAGTCACGCGCAACGTTGCGCTCCATGCCGGTACCTACCAGCGGCTTGTCGGCGCGCAGGGTCGGCACAGCCTGACGCTGCATGTTGGAGCCCATGAGTGCACGGTTGGCGTCGTCGTGCTCGAGGAACGGAATCAGCGAGGCAGCGACAGAAACGACCTGCTTCGGCGAAACGTCCATCAGGGTGACGTCTTCCGGCGCCTTAACGGTGAATTCGTTCAGGTGACGGACGGCTACCAGCTCATCGACCAGCATGCCCTTATCGTTCATGGTCGCAGAAGCCTGAGCGATCACGTGATCGGCTTCTTCGATGGCGGACAGGAACACGATCTCGTCGGTAACCAGACCAGCCTTGACCACACGGTACGGGCTTTCCAGGAAGCCGTACTGGTTGGTGCGGGCGTAGGTTGCCAGAGAGTTGATCAGACCGATGTTCGGACCTTCAGGGGTCTCGATCGGGCACACGCGGCCATAGTGGGTCGGGTGTACGTCACGGACTTCGAAGCCGGCGCGCTCACGGGTCAGACCGCCTGGGCCGAGTGCGGAAACGCGGCGCTTGTGGGTGATCTCGGAGAGCGGGTTGTTCTGGTCCATGAACTGCGACAGCTGGCTGGAACCGAAGAACTCCTTGATCGCGGCAGCCACCGGCTTGGCGTTGATCAGGTCCTGCGGCATCAGGCCTTCGCTTTCGGCCATCGACAGACGTTCCTTGACCGCACGCTCAACGCGCACCAGACCAACACGGAACTGGTTCTCGGCCATCTCGCCAACGCAACGCACGCGACGGTTACCCAGGTGGTCGATGTCGTCGACAATACCCTTGCCGTTACGGATGTCGACGAGAGTCTTCAGAACCGCAACGATGTCGTCCTTGTTCAGTACGCCCGAACCTTCGATCTCGGTGCGACCGATACGACGGTTGAACTTCATGCGGCCGACAGCGGACAGATCGTAACGCTCAGCGCTGAAGAACAGGTTGTTGAACAGGGTTTCGGCAGCTTCCTTGGTTGGCGGCTCGCCGGGACGCATCATGCGATAGATCTCGACCAGCGCTTCCAGTTGGTTGCTGGTGGAGTCGATCTTCAGGGTGTCGGAAATGAACGGACCACAGTCGATGTCGTTTGTGTAGAGGGTTTCCACACGCACAACCTGAGCCTTGGCCAGCTTGGCCAGCAGGTCAGCGGTCAGCTCGGTGTTGCACTCAACCAGAATCTCGCCAGTAGCCGGGTGAATGATGGCTTTGGCAGTGGTACGGCCCAGCATGTACTCGACGCTGACGTCGAGTTGCTTGATACCGGCCTTTTCCAGCTGGTTGATGTGGCGGGCAGTGATACGACGGCCCTGCTCAACGATAACCTTGCCCTTGTCATCCTTGATGTCGAAGGCGGCGATTTCACCACGCAGACGCTGCGGAACCAGCTCCAAGCTGATGCCTTCACCGTTCAGGTGGAATACGTTGGTGGCATAGAAGCTGTCCAGCACTTCTTCAGTGCTGTAGCCCAAAGCGCGCAGCAGTACAGAGGCCGGCAGCTTGCGGCGACGGTCGATACGAACGAACACGCAGTCCTTCGGATCGAACTCGAAGTCCAGCCAGGAGCCACGGTAAGGAATGATACGCGCGGAGTACAGCAGCTTGCCGGAACTGTGGGTCTTGCCACGATCGTGGTCGAAGAACACACCCGGGGAGCGGTGCAGCTGGGAAACAATCACACGCTCGGTACCGTTGATGATGAAGGTACCGTTTTCGGTCATGAGCGGAATTTCGCCCATGTACACTTCTTGCTCTTTGATGTCCTTGATCGCCTTGTTCGACGATTCACGATCAAAAATGATCAGACGGACTTTTACCCGCAGCGGCACGGCGAAGGTCACGCCACGCAGCACACACTCTTTCACATCAAAGGCCGGCTCACCCAGGCGATAACCGACGTACTCGAGAGCGGCGTTGCCGGAGTAGCTGATGATCGGGAAAACCGACTTGAAGGCCGCATGCAGGCCTACGTCACGAAGCGATTCCTTGCTGGCACCCGCCTGCAGGAATTCGCGATAGGAGTCCAGCTGGATGGCCAGGAGGTAAGGCACATCCATGACGTCCGGCAACTTGCTAAAGTCCTTGCGGATACGTTTTTTCTCAGTATATGAGTAAGCCATCAGCGTTCCCCAGCTTGGTCACCTGCTTATTTGGCCCCTCCGGAGGGAGTGACCAGAAAATCGTGCAAACCCCTTGGTTTGCGCCACCTCGTCGGGTGGAGTTCCGTCCAGACCGCCGCGTTATCAACAGCGGCCTAGAACGGAAAAAGGCCGGTGGCAATTGCCACCAGCCATCAGCCTGTCGCTTAACGCTTGGGCTGTAGACGCAAGGTCGTCGCTTACTTGAGCTCGACTTTGGCGCCAGCTTCTTCCAGCTTCTTCTTGGCGTCTTCTGCAGCTTCTTTGGTCAGACCTTCAGCTACGACCTGAGGAGCGGTGTCTACCTTCTCCTTGGCTTCTTTCAGACCCAGACCGGTCAGTTCACGAACAACCTTGATCACGTTAACTTTCTTGTCGCCGGCTTCAGCCAGAACAACGTTGAACTCGGTTTGTTCTTCAACTACAGCGGCAGCAGCAGCCGGGCCAGCTGCAACAGCAGCAGCGGCGGTAACGCCGAACTTCTCTTCCATCGCCTTGATCAGTTCAACGATCTGCATGACGGACATTTCGGATACGGCGTTGATGATGTCTTCGTTGGTCAGAGCCATGACTCTAATTCCTGTATTGGGGTGACAGCCTTCGCGGCCATCAAATTAAACAAATAACGTTGAAAGGGACGACGTGCCTGAATTAGGCAGCAGCGCCTTCTTTCTGGTCGCGAATAGCCGCCAGAGTACGAGCCAGCTTGCTGGTAGCGCCTTGAATAACGCTCATCAGCTGTGCAACGGCTTCGTTGTAGGTCGGCAGAGTTGCCAGTACGTCGATCTGATTAGCTGCGAGGTATTGACCCTCGAACGCAGCTGCCTTGATCTCGAACTTTTCCTGACCCTTGGCGAACTCCTTGAAGATACGAGCGGCAGCGCCCGGATGTTCGTTGGAGAAAGCGATCAGGGTCGGGCCTTTGAACACGTCGTTGAGGACTTCAAACTGAGTGCCTTCAACGGCGCGCTTGAGCAGGGTGTTACGTACAACTTTCACGTACACGCCAGCTTCGCGGGCCTCTTTACGGAGTCCGGTCATTGCGCCGACAGTCACGCCGCGGGCATCAGCCACAACAGCGGACAGACCGGCTTTGGCAGCCTCGTTGACTTCAGCGACGATGGCCTTCTTGTCTTCGAGTTTAATTGCCACGGGTTTACTCCTGGATGTTACCGTTTCGTCAAGCCGAGGCTCGACGGCGTTTTGGTGTCTGATTCGGTAAACGAATCGGGAGCACCATCTGCGTAGGCTTTAGGTTTAAGGCTTGCGCCGCCTACGGTCTTGGATAGCCCCCGCCAGGCAGGGACCCCAATAGTTGGGGCGAAGGCTAGCCTTCGCCCCGTATCACTTAGGCTTCCAGAGAAGCCTGATCGATCTGCAGACCCGGGCCCATGGTGGTGCTCAGGGTTACGCGCTTGACGTAAACACCCTTGGCAGCCGACGGTTTCAGGCGCTTCAGATCGGACAGCAGAGCTTCGACGTTCTGCTTCAGTTTGGCCGGCTCGAAATCAACCTTGCCAACGGAAGCGTGAATGATGCCGTTCTTGTCAGTACGGAAACGTACCTGACCAGCCTTGGCATTCTTCACAGCAGTCGCAACGTCCGGAGTTACGGTACCGACCTTCGGGTTCGGCATCAGGCCACGCGGACCCAGCACCTGACCCAGCTGACCGACTACGCGCATGGCGTCCGGAGAGGCAATGACCACGTCATAGTTCAGATCGCCTGCTTTCATTTCGGCAGCCAGATCATCCATACCGACTTTGTCAGCACCAGCAGCCAGAGCAGCTTCAACGCCCGGCCCCTGAGTGAACACGGCAACGCGAACGTCTTTACCGGTGCCATTCGGCAGCACGGTAGCGCCACGTACAACCTGGTCGGATTTACGCGGATCAACACCGAGGTTGATCGAAACGTCTACGGACTCTTTGAACTTGATGGTCGACAGTTCCGCCAACAGTTTGGCGGCGTCTTCGAAACCGTACTGCTTGCCGGCTTCAACTTTCTCGGCAATTGCCTTCTGGCGCTTGGTCAGCTTAGCCATTACACACCCTCCACGTTCAGGCCCATGCTACGAGCAGAACCGGCGATGGTACGCACGGCTGCATCCAGGTCAGCGGCAGTCAGATCAGCCTGCTTGGCCTTAGCGATCTCTTCCAGCTGAGCACGGGTAACAGTGCCGACTTTCTGGGTGTTCGGGCGAGACGAACCGCTGCTGATACCGGCTGCTTTTTTCAGCAGTACGGAAGCAGGGGTGCTCTTGGTTTCGAAAGTGAAGCTACGGTCACTGTAAACAGTGATGATCACTGGAGTCGGCAGACCAGGTTCCATACCCTGAGTCTTGGCGTTGAACGCCTTGCAGAATTCCATGATGTTCACACCGTGCTGACCCAGAGCGGGACCAACGGGCGGCGACGGGTTGGCCTGGCCGGCCTTCACTTGCAGCTTGATATAAGCCTGAATCTTCTTAGCCATTTAAAACTCCAGTATCGGGTTCGAACGCCAAAAGGCTCCCCGCTTGCTAGCATTTGCCCCAGTGACGACAAAACCCCGCAACCACTGGCTGCGGGGTAATGGGGCCTTTCGTTCGATCAGACCTTTTCGACCTGACTGAATTCCAACTCCACCGGAGTGGAGCGACCGAAAATGAGCACAGCCACCTGGATGCGACTCTTTTCGTAGTTAACTTCTTCAACCACACCATTGAAGTCAGCGAACGGACCATCCACCACACGGACAGTCTCACCCGGCTCAAACAGTGTTTTCGGCTTCGGCTTGTCGCCACTGTCAGCAACGCGACGCAGGATCGCCTCAGCCTCTTTCTCGGTGATCGGGGCCGGCTTATCAGCCGTACCACCAATGAAGCCCATCACACGAGGAGTATCTTTGATGAGGTGCCAAGTGCCCTCATTCATTTCCATCTGAACAAGCACGTAGCCAGGAAAGAACTTGCGCTCGCTCTTGCGCTTCTGGCCATTGCGCATTTCAACCACTTCTTCAGTGGGAACCAGAATCTCGCCGAACTGATCTTCCATTCCGGCCAGCTTCACACGCTCAACCAAAGAGCGCATTACATGCTTCTCGTAGCCCGAGTAAGCATGCACAACATACCAACGCTTAGCCACGGGACACCCTTAGTCTACGATCATAGAAACGAGCCACCCCAGCAGGGAGTCAAGCCCCCACAGCAGGAGCGACATCACCAGAACAACAGCCACTACAACCAGAGTGGTCTGCGTGGTTTCCTGACGAGTAGGCCACACAACCTTGCGGATTTCTGTCCGCGCTTCTTTCGCCAACTGCAAGAAAGCCGCACCCTTGACCGTCTGCAGAGCCACAAAGCCCGCAACAGCCGCTAGCGCAACCAGAGCAAGTACGCGATACAGAATCGGCGACGCGGAGAAATATTGATTACCCGCAACACCAGCAGCCACCAAAGCAGTAACAACCACCCACTTCAGCGCATCGAAGCGACCATCTTTGGCTTCAGCCTTGGCACTCATCTGCAATAAATCCTGTACAAGAAACGCCAGATCCACAAAGTGAAATCTGGCAGGCCAGGAGGGAATCGAACCCCCAACCTGCGGTTTTGGAGACCGCCGCTCTGCCAATTGAGCTACTGGCCTGTAACGAAGTCAGGCCGACCATTATGCCGGCCTGACAGGACAAGATCAACCGATTATTACTCGATGACCTTGGCAACCACGCCGGCACCAACGGTACGGCCGCCTTCGCGAATCGCGAAGCGCAGACCATCTTCCATGGCGATCGGCTTGATCA
>NZ_NSLB01000001.1 GCF_002304225.1 Pseudomonas sp. HAR-UPW-AIA-41 | reverse complement strand
GGTCGGCGATCTGCATCAGTCGCTCGCCGGTCTGCACCGGCTTGCCGGTGAGGCGCTCGGCATCGGCGAACACGGCGATACCGGCGCGCTCGGCACGAAGAGCGATGGCGTCGCCCACCGGCAGCTCGATGCGCAGTTCTGCCTGGGCCGGGTCGGCGATCTGCATCAGTCGCTCGCCGGTCTGCACCGGCTTGCCGGTGAGGCGCTCGGCATCGGCGAACACGGCGATACCGGCGCGCTCGGCACGAACTTCGCTGCGGGCCAGCAACTGTCTGGCGTAGTCGCGCTCGGCGCGCTTCTGCTCCACGCGGGCAGCCAGCAGGTCGATGCGCGCGCTGGACTCGGCATCGGCGAAGGCGCGCTGGCTGTTGGCTTTCAGCTCCGCCTCGGCCACCCCCAGGGCGCGTTCGGCGACATCGGCCTGGGCCTTGAGGGTGGTGGCGTCGAAGAGTACCAGCAGGTCACCGGCGGCGACACTTTGGTTGGGCTTGACGAGGAATTCGGCGATCACCCCGTCCAGCGGCGCGGCCACCACACGGCCGCCCTGGGGCACCACTTCGGCGGGTGCCAGCACCGACTGGCGCACCGGCACCAGCAGCACCAGAGCCAGCGCGGCGGCCAGGGCCAGGAGCCTCTTCTTCGGCCAGCGCAGGCGCCAGGGCTTGCGCGGCTGTAGGGCCAGCCAGGCGTGACCATAGGTGCCTCCCAGTTGCATCAGCAGAGCCTGCTCGGCCTCGCTCCAGGGGGTGTCGCGGGCGATCCACAGGCCGCCGAACACGGCGCCCTGGCGGTCCTTCAGCGGCAGCCAGAAGACGTGGGGCGCGGACAGCGCCTGCCAGTCGTCGCGGCTGCTCTCGTCCAACGCGGCCGGGTCGACCATGCAGGGCTCGCCCAGCAGGCCAACGGCCAGGCGCTGCCCCGTCGCCCGTTCGACGAAGGCGACGAAGGGGGCATTAGGCTCCACCACGCTGATGCCGGTTAGGGCACGGACCTTGCCGGCAATCAACAGTGCCGCATGGCGGTAGCCGAACAGACCCTGGCCGTCGTTGACCATGGCGAAGGCCAGCTGCTCTGTCGTAGCGGCCTGTCGGGCCTGGGCCTGTAGGCTGAGGAAGACCGCGAAGACACGCTCAGCAAAACCGGGCACCGGTGCGTTCATCGCGCCTCCGGGAAGCGCGCACTACCGCTCATGCCGGCCACCAGGCCCTGTGCATCCTCGGGCAGGCCACCGATCAGCAGCAGCGTCTGGCTGCCTTCGTCGATGCGCGCGCCCAGGCGCTTGACCACGGCCTTGAGCGGCTTGCCGGTCTCGTCGGGGATGAATTCGAAGGGCTCGCCCGGCTTGAGGGCACCGATCCAGCGCGAGGGCACCAGCAGGTGGATCTCCAAGGTGCGGTTATCCACCACCTCCAGCAGCGGCGCGCCGCCGGGCACACTCTCATGGGGCTGCACGCGGCGGTTGACGACCTGGCCGTCGTAGGGAGCCTTCACCTGGCAACGCTGCACCTGCACCTGGTAGACCTGCGCCTCAGCCTGGGCCTGCGCCTGGCGGGCCTCGGCCAGGGCCACTTCGAAGCGCCCCACGGAGTTGAGTGCGGCCAGTTGCTGCTTATTCTTCAGTTCCTCGCGAGCAGCACGACTGGCTGCGTTCGCTGCGTTGAGTTGAGCCTGATAGGCGCTGCAATCGAAGCGAACCAATACATCACCCCTAGAGAAGCGCTGCGCTTCAGCAAAGGGCATTTCGACGATGCGCCCCGCTAGTTCGCTGGACAACACGGCCTGGTCACGGGCTTTAAGCACCCCTCGGATCTGGCGTGCCTCGGAAAAGTTTTCCGGTTCACTGAGAGAATCAAGCAAATCGTCCTGAGCAAAAAGCCCCGGAGTGTGCAATACAGCGATTAAAAAAGCAGAACCGAGAACATGATACCGCATGGTACTTCCTTGTTTATTTGGGGCGCAGAGGGTAAAGCACAGAGCCGAACCCAGCAAAGGAGGCCTCACATCCATATAATGCCAAAAACCCTTCTTCTCGTGATCAAAAAGGCAGTTGTTGAGGTAGGCAGAGCAATCGATAGTCAAAGCCGTTAGATTGGTTCAGTAATCTAAATCCAGCTGCTACTGAAACAGGGAGACGTCGGCATGATCAACCACAACTCACGCCGCGCTCAAAACGTACATCGCCAAGCACTTAGCATTACCCGTGAGGACCGCGAACGCCTGAATGGCCATAGAGGCAAGGTAATCTGGTTCACCGGACTTTCCGGCTCTGGAAAATCGACCATCGCCAATACGTTGGAGAAAGAACTCCACGCACTGGGCAAACGTACCTACGTCCTCGATGGTGATAACGTCCGTCAAGGTTTGAACAAGGACCTAGGCTTTACCGATGCTGACCGGGTCGAAAATATTCGGCGAGTGGCAGAAGTGGCCAGACTGATGCTTGATGCCGGACTGATCGTGATAGCAGCCTTTATCAGTCCTTTCCGAGCAGAGCGTCAGATGGCCCGGGAGTTAATCGGGGAAAATAACTTTATCGAAGTATTTGTTGATACGCCGCTGGCGGTGTGCGAGCAGCGAGACCCCAAAGGCCTCTATAAAAAAGCCCGACAAGGACAACTGCCAAACATGACAGGGATCAGCAGCGCCTATGAGCCTCCAGCGCAACCTGACCTAGTGATCAACTCGACTATCGTCAGCCCTGAGGACGCAGTGGCACAAATCAGCATTTATCTCGCAGGCGGTCATACATAACGTATTGAATCGCCCCTTCTTCCCTAGGCTCTGCCTAACGCCTCCATTTGGCCGATTGCAACCCTTTGCAAAAACCAGACTGCTTCGACTGCAGCAACTTCATGTTCAATTAGTGAGGTAGGTATACGACCTCTGGCAGTTGCTCCTCCCAGCATCAAAGCAGACAATCCTGTACAAGAATACAGTGATTACCAGCATGCCCACCTCGCTTCCTCCCGAGCTCTACTATCTCAGCAACTTCCGCACAGTGCTTGCCTGGCTGGGCGAGCGCTATGCCGACTTGCTGACTGCGGAGGAGCAGACCTTCATCAGCAATTTCGAGGTGGTGGAGTGGCGAGCACAGGCACTCTTGGTGCGTATGATCATGCGCCGGGGTTGCCACTTTCGCCTGAGCAAGCTCGACTATCCCGAGATCGGTGATTGTCTATTTGCCGCAGGACCGTTGCTTGAACTTGGCTGGGTCAGTGAGCAGATGCCGCTGACAGCAGTAGAGGTCGCCGAGCTGTTGCGCAAGGATGAACTGCTGGCGCATCTGCCACTTCCGGATCGGCGCAGCTCACAGAAAAAGACGGCACTTCTGGAGCAGCTGCTGGCGCAGGACTTACCAGCCCAGCCCTTTTCCAATTGGTGCCCAGCACTGAATGATCGCCTGCTGAGCCTGCAGATCGATGAGCTGTGCAACCGTCTGCGCCTGTTGTTCTTCGGTAATCTGGCTCAGGACTGGTCCGAGTTTGTGCTGGCAGACCTCGGCATCTACCGCTACGAGTCGGTGGACATCACTCCCGAGTCTCGCGGCTTCCGCTCTCGACAGGATCTGGAGGATTACCTGCACCTGCGTGATCTGCGGGTTCGTTTCGAAGCTGGCGAGCCGGTTGAAAGTGTTCTGCCGCCACTCCTGGCTTTTTCCTCGGCTAATTCGTATCTGCGCAGCCGCCAGTCAAAGCAGCTGTTCCACCTTGCCCAGCACCTGGAGAAGTGCGGCGAGCTGGAGCAAGCGCTAGCGGTCTATCAACGCAGCGAATACTCCGAAGCTCGCTGGCGGCAAGTTCGTGTGCTGGAACAACTGGGCCGTGATGCCGACGCTTACCAGCAGGCACTGGCATTTAGCGCCCTGCCTAAAAGCGATGAAGAATGTCAGCGTATTGGGCGCGCACTCCCCCGCCTGCAGCGCAAACTGGGTTTTCCTGCCGAGAGGCAGCCTAAGCCTGTCGAAGCCGCTTGCATCGAGTTGACCTTGCCCATGCCTGCTCATGGCAGTGTCGAGGTCGCCGTGCGTGATCACATCAGTACCGAACAGACCCCGGTGCACTACGTGGAGAACACGTTGTTGTGCAGCTTGTTCGGCCTGCTGTGCTGGGACGCCATCTTTGCTCCACTGCCTGGGGCATTCTTCCATCCGTTTCACAGTGGTCCGGTTGATCTTTACAGCGCGGACTTTTACTCCCGTCGTCAGCAGCTCTTCGACGCGTGCCTGGCTCGTCTGCAGCAGCCCGACTATGCGCAGCTGATTGTGCAGCGCTACCGGGAGAAAGTTGGCATCCAGTCGCCATTCGTATTCTGGACACTGCTTGATGAGCCGCTCTTGGAAATGGCGCTGCACTGCATTCCGGCGCAGCACCTACAGGCCTGCTTTACCCGCCTGCTGCGGGACATAAAAGCCAACCGCTCCGGCATGCCCGACCTGATCCAGTTCTACCCCGCCGAACGCCGCTACCGGATGATCGAGGTGAAAGGTCCTGGGGACCGGCTTCAGGACAACCAGAAACGCTGGCTGGCCTTTGCTGCCGAACAGGGTATTCCGGTCGAGGTCTGTTACGTGAGCTGGGATGCGGCATGACTTACGTCGTGGCTGTGCGCGCCCTGTGCGAGTTCACCGCCAAGGAAGGTGATCTCGATCTGCGCTTCACGCCGTCCCCCACCGCTCAGGAAGGCATCGCTGGTCACCAAACCGTGGTTGGCCGCCGCGGGGCTGACTACCTCGCCGAGCTACCACTTTCCGGCAGCTACCCCGGACTGTTCGTCAGTGGCCGCGCCGACGGCTATGACCCTGAGCGCAATCGCCTGGAAGAAATCAAAACCCACCGGGGTGACATCAGCCGCATTCCGGCCAACCACCGCGCGCTGCACTGGGCGCAGGTGAAGGTCTATGGCTGGCTGCTCTGTCAGCAGCTCGGCCTGGATGAGCTCGAGCTGGCGGTCGTTTACTTCAACGTGCTCACCCACACCGAGAATGCCTTCGTTGAAGTGCTGAGCGCCGATGCTCTGGGCGAATTCTTTGCCGAGCAGTGCCAGCGTTTCCTGCAATGGGCCGAACAGGAAGAAGCCCACCGCGCACGCCGCGATATCTATCTGCAGGCGCTGAGTTTTCCCTACCCCGACTTTCGCCGCGGCCAACGGCAACTGGCCGAGGCGGTGTACCGCTGCGCCCGCGACGGCAACACCCTGATGGCGCAGGCCACCACCGGCATCGGCAAAACGCTGGGCACCCTCTTCCCCCAACTCAAGGCCATGCCCGGCCAGCAACTGGACCGGCTGTTCTTCCTGACCGCCAAGACGCCCGGCCGGCGCCTGGCCCTGGATGCCCTGCAGCGTCTGCGTGATGAGCAGAGCGCAACGCCGCTGCGCGTGCTGGAGCATGTTGCACGCGACAAGGCCTGCGAGAACCCGGAAAAGAGCTGTCATGGTGAATCCTGCCCCCTGGCCAAGGGCTTCTACAATCGTCTTCCCGAAGCCCGAAAAGCAGCCCTGCAGGACAGCTGGCTGACCCAGGAGCGGGTACGCGCCATCGCCCTGGCCCACCAGGTCTGCCCTTACTACCTGAGCCAGGAACTGTGCCGCTGGGCTGATGTGGTGGTCTGTGACTACAACTACTACTTCGATCTCGGCGCCCTGCTCTATGGTCTGGCGCAGATCAACGAATGGCGCGTGGCCGTGCTGGTGGACGAGGCGCACAACCTGGTCGAGCGGGCCCGCGGCATGTACAGCGCCGAACTCGATCAGCTGGAATTTCACGAGCTGTGCCGCATCGCCCCCGCCAGCCTGCGCAGCACCCTACAGCGGGTCAGCCGGCACTGGGAACAGCTCAACCAAGTACAGCAGGGCGACTACCAGATTCATCCGCTGGTGCCTGACCTGCTGGTGGCGGCGCTGCAACGGACAGTGAGCGCCATCACCGATCATCTAACCGACCACCCCAACGGCCAGGATCGTCTGCTGTTGCAGTTCTACCTGAACGCCATGCTGTTCTGCCGGCTTAGCGAGGCGTATGGGCCGCACTCGCTGTTCGACGTGACCCGCCAGGACAGCCAGGACATCGGTGACCACACCATCCTGTGCCTGCGCAACATCGTGCCTGCACCGTTTCTAGCCGAGCGGTTCAGCAACGCTCACACCACGACCCTGTTCTCCGCCACCCTACGCCCGGCCAACTATTACCAGGATCTGCTGGGGTTACCCGAGGAAACCCAGTGGATTGACGTGGAGTCGCCCTTCTCCGCCGAGCAACTGAACGTGCGGGTGGTACGCAACCTGTCGACCCGCTACCAGCACCGCGATACCAGTCTGGAGCCCATCTGCCGGCTGATGGCCGAGCAGTACCGGCGCGCCCCGGGCAACTACCTGGCCTTCTTCAGCAGCTACGCCTACCTGCAGCAGGTGCTCGAACACTTCAACGCACTGTATCCGGCCATCGCCACCAGCGCGCAGACCCGCAGCATGAACGAGGGCGAACGCACGGCCTTCCTCGAGGGCTTTACCCCACACTCGGAGGGCATAGGCTTCGCCGTGCTCGGCGGCGCCTTCGGCGAAGGCATCGACCTCCCTGGCCGACGCCTGATCGGTGCCTTCATCGCCACCCTCGGCCTGCCTCAGGTCAACCTGGTCAACGAGGAGATCAAGGCGCGTCTGCAGCAGATGTTCGGCGAGGAAAACGGTTACGACTACGCCTATCTCTACCCAGGCCTGCAAAAGGTGGTGCAGGCCGCAGGGCGAGTCATCCGCACTACCGAGGATCAGGGCGTGGTCTATCTGCTCGATGACCGCTACGGCAAGGCCAAGGTGCGCGAGCTGCTGCCAACCTGGTGGCGGCTGCAGTCACTCACACCGAAGCACTAGCCGGCCACGAAGCGGCCACACCTACGAATCCAAGTGCAGTACAAACGGTCACCAAACGGTCACCAGAAACGGGCTTGTGAGGAGAAGGAGAAAAATATCGCCCATAAAAAAATCCAGTCACCGCTAAGTGACTGGATTTTCTAGGGTTTTTTGGTCGGGACGGAGTGATTCGAACACTCGACCCCTTGCACCCCATGCAAGTGCGCTACCGGGCTGCGCTACGCCCCGACACGTGCCCCGGTTTCCCGAAGCGGCTCGAACTATATACTAAGCATCTGAATTATGGAAGGTTTTCCAGATTCATTTGCGTAGTACAAGCAGAACTTCTTCCAGCTCGGCAATCATCTGGCGAATCAACTGACGATACTGGGTAGTATCTTCTTTGGCTTCATCACCCGACATACGCTGACGTGCGCCGCCGATGGTGAAACCCTGATCGTAGAGCAGCGAGCGGATCTGCCGGATCATCAGCACATCCTGGCGCTGATAATAACGGCGATTGCCGCGTCGCTTGACCGGATTGAGTTGCGGAAACTCCTGCTCCCAGTACCGAAGCACGTGCGGTTTTACTGCGCACAGCTCGCTGACTTCACCGATGGTGAAATAGCGTTTGCCCGGAATGGGGGGCAGCTCGTCGTTATGACTTGGTTCCAGCATAAGCCTCAACCCTGGCTTTCAGTTTCTGCCCTGGACGAAAGGTGACAACGCGTCGGGCTGTAATCGGGATTTCCTCGCCGGTCTTCGGGTTACGCCCCGGACGCTGACGCTTGTCACGCAGATCGAAGTTGCCGAAGCCCGACAACTTCACCTGCTCATTGTGCTCAAGCGCCTGACGAATTTCCTCGAAAAACAGCTCTACCAGTTCCTTGGCTTCCCGTTTATTCAAACCCAGCTCCTCAAAGAGTCGCTCGGCCATCTCAGCTTTCGTCAGAGCCCCCATACGCTACTTCCTTAACGTGGCGTTGAACCTTTGCTCCAGCGAGGTGACGATATTCTGCGTTGTGGTGTTCACCTCATCGTCATTAAGAGTGCGCGATGGATGCTGCCAGGTCAAGCCGACTGCCAGACTTTTCTTAAGCGGATCAATGCCTTTACCGTGATAGACGTCAAACAGTCTGAGGTCTGTCAGGTATTCGCCTGATGCTTCACGGATACAGCCCAATACGCTCTCTGCCGGCGTGTCCTTGTCTACCAAGAGCGCGAGATCGCGGCGCACCTCAGGGAAGCGCGACAGCTCGCTAAACCTGGGCATGCGACCGGCAGCCACTTCGCTCAATACCAGCTCAAAGAGGAAGGTTGGCTGAGTGATATCCAGCGCCTTGGCCAACTCAGGATGCAACGCCCCCAGGTAACCCACCAGGCAACCGTCACGCTCAATGCGTGCGGTCTGGCCTGGATGCAGCGCAGTGTGCTCACCCGGCACGAAGCGGAAGGCATCGGCAGCACCGGCACTGGCCAGCAGCGCCTCGACATCAGCCTTGGCGTCGTAGAAATCCACCGACTCCTTGCCATGAGCCCAGCCTTCCGGCAGACGGCTTCCGGTGATGACCCCAGCCAGCATCGCCTCTTGCTTGAGGCCCTCAAGCTGACCGACAAAACGCAAACCGCTTTCAAACAGGCGGACACGATTCTGCTGGCGGTTGAGGTTGTGCTGCACCACCTTGATCAGGCCCGGCCACAGCGAAACACGCATGGCAGCCATATCGGCGGAGATCGGATTAGCCAGCTGCAGCGGCTGCACGCCCGGGCTGAACAGCTCGAACATTTTCGGATCAATGAAGCTGTAGGTAATGGCTTCCTGATAACCACGCGCCACCAGCAGACGACGCAGCTCAGGCAGCTCGGAGCGAGCCTCGGCGCGGGCCTGTGGCGCCAAACGCGCCTGCGGGTAGCGAACCGGCAGACGGTTATAGCCATACAAGCGACCCAGCTCTTCGATCAGATCCACTTCCAGACTGATATCGAAGCGATGGCTCGGCACACCAACCTGCCAGACGCCTTCGCCCTCTGCCGTGACAGTCAGACCCAGCGCGGTGAGCAGGCGCTCGATCTCGGCACTGTCCATGTCCATGCCCAGCATCTGGCTGACACGCTCAGCACGCAGGGTGATAGGCGCCACATTCGGCAGATCGGCAGCGCTGGCCACCTCGATGATCGGCCCGGCATCGCCGCCGACGATTTCCAGCAGCAGCGCAGTAGCGCGCTCCATCGCTTCACGAGCCAGCTGCGAATCCACGCCGCGCTCAAAGCGGTGCGAGGAGTCCGTGTGCAGACCATAGGAGCGAGCCTTACCGGCCAGGGCGATGGTGTCGAAGAAGGCACTTTCCAGGAACAGATCACGGGTCTTGGCGCTGACGCCGCTGTGCTCCCCGCCCATCACACCGGCAATAGCCAATGGTCGCGCATGATCGGCAATCACCAGCGTATCGGCTCGCAGGGTAACTTCCTGGCCATCCAGCAGGACCAGCTTCTCGCCCTCATCGGCCATGCGCACCCGGATGCCGCCATTGATCTCGGCGAGATCGAAGGCATGCATCGGCTGGCCCAGTTCGAGCATCACATAGTTGGTGATGTCGACCGCGGCATCAATGCTGCGAACATCGGCACGGCGCAGGCGTTCGACCATCCACAGCGGGGTCGCACGACTCAGGTCGACGCCACGGATAACACGCCCCAGATAGCGCGGACAGGCCTTGGGCGCCAGCACTTCAACAGGGCGCACTTCTTCATGCGCGGCAGCCACGGCAGGCACCTGCGGGCGCTGCACCGGCGCGGCATACAGGGCGCCCACTTCGCGGGCCAGTCCGGCCAGGGACAGGCAGTCGCCGCGGTTCGGCGTCAGATCGACCTCGATGCTCACGTCATCCAGGTTCAGATAATCACGAATGCTCTGACCAACCGGCGCATCGGCAGCCAGCTCCATCAGACCACTGTTGTCATCACTGATCTGCAGCTCCGAGGCCGAGCAAAGCATGCCGTTTGACTCGACACCCCGCAGCTTGGCCTTCTTGATCTTGAAGTCACCCGGCAGCTCGGCGCCGATCATGGCGAAAGGAATCTTGATTCCCGGGCGTGCATTGGGCGCGCCACAGACAACCTGAAAGCTCTCGCTGCCATTGCTGACCTGGCACACACGCAGCTTGTCGGCATCCGGATGCTGCTCGGCAGAGAGAATCTCACCGACCACCACACCGCTGAACTGGCCGGCGGCCGGCGTCACACTGTCAACCTCGAGGCCGGCCATGGACAGGCGGGCCACCAGATCGTCGCTGGAGACAGGCGGATTTACCCAGCTACGCAGCCATTGTTCACTGAATTTCATTTGGTCTGTTCTCCTGAACTGTTCGGTAACGAGCGGGCGGCACTAGCGAAATTGCGCCAGGAACCGCAGGTCGTTGTCGAAGAACAGGCGCAGGTCATTCACGCCATAACGCAGCATGGCAAGGCGCTCTACCCCCATACCAAAGGCAAAGCCCTGGTACTTCTCCGGGTCGATGCCAGACATGCGCAGCACGTTCGGATGGACCATCCCGCAACCCATTACCTCCAGCCAGCCGGTCTGCTTGCATACACGGCAGCCATTACCGGAGCACATCACGCACTGCATATCGACTTCGGCCGACGGCTCGGTGAACGGGAAGAAGGACGGACGGAAACGCACACCCAGCGGCTTTTCGAAGAACACCCGAAGGAACTCCTCGATAGTGCCCTTGAGGTCGGCAAAGCTGATGCCCTCGTCGACCAGCAGGCCTTCAACCTGATGGAACATCGGCGAGTGGGTGATATCAGAGTCGCAGCGGTATACGCGGCCCGGGCAGACGATGCGGATCGGCGGCTGCTGCGACTCCATGGTGCGCACCTGAACCGGCGAGGTATGGGTACGCAGCAGCATGTTCGCATTGAAATAGAAGGTGTCATGCATTGCCCGCGCCGGGTGGTGGCCGGGAATGTTGAGCGCCTCGAAATTATGGTAGTCGTCTTCGACTTCCGGCCCCTCGGCCACGCTGTAGCCGATATGGGTAAAGAACTGCTCGACGCGCTCCAGGGTACGAGTCACAGGATGCAGACCACCAGAGGCCTGACCGCGCCCCGACAGGGTAACGTCGATCTTCTCGGCGGCCAGTTTGGCGCTCAGCGCGGCCTGCTCGAGGGAATCCTTACGGGTATTCAATGCGTCCTGAACCTGGTTCTTGGCAGCATTGATCAGGGCACCCGCCTTTGGCCGTTCCTCAGCCGACAGTTTGCCCAGCGTCTGCATGAGAACGGTCAGTTCGCCCTTCTTGCCCAGGTAGTGAACCCGAAGCTGCTCAAGGGCATTTATGTCTGCGGTATTTTGCACGGCCTCAAGCGCTTGCGAGACCAGCGCATCCAGGTTTTCCATCTACGGACTCCAGATACGAAATAGGGGAAGAGCACAAGGCTCTTCCCCTATCGGTGACGTTTTGCACCGGGCTAGCCCGGTGATTGTCGGGGGATCAAGCCAGAGCGGCTTTAGCCTTTTCGACAATCGCAGCAAACGCCGCTTTTTCGTTCACTGCCAGATCGGCCAGAACCTTGCGATCGATCTCGATGGTCGCTTTCTTCAGACCAGCGATCAGACGGCTGTAGGACAGACCGTTGATACGAGCACCGGCGTTGATACGGGCGATCCACAGAGCGCGGAACTGACGCTTGCGCTGACGACGGTCACGGTAGGCGTATTGGCCGGCCTTGATCACCGCCTGCTTGGCAACACGGAACACGCGCGAACGAGCGCCGTAGTAGCCTTTAGCGAGTTTCAGAATTTTTTTGTGACGAGCACGGGCGATAACGCCACGCTTAACACGAGCCATGAGTAACTTCCTCTAAAATCTTGACCGATTAACGAACGCGCAGCATGCGCTCGACTTTTGCCTTGTCCGACGGATGCATCAGCTCGCTTCCGCGCAGTTGACGCTTACGCTTGGTAGACATCTTGGTCAGGATGTGGCTCTTGAAAGCGTGCTTGTGCTTGTAGCCAGCAGCAGTTTTCAGAAAACGCTTGGCTGCACCGCTTTTGGTTTTCATTTTTGGCATGTTTAGTACTCCGCATTCATTAACAACTGATAACCATCAGGCCTGCCAGTGCCCGGGAGGTTATTTACGCTTCTTGGGAGCGATGACCATCATCAGCTGGCGTCCTTCCAGCTTAGGATGCTGTTCGACGGCACCGTATTCGGCAAGGTCGGCTTCGACCCGCTTCAATAGTTCCATCCCCAGCTCCTGGTGGGCCATCTCACGACCGCGGAATCGCAAGGATACCTTGGCCTTGTCCCCATCTTGTAGGAAACGTACCAGGTTGCGTAGTTTTACCTGGTAATCCCCTTCTTCCGTCCCTGGACGAAACTTGATTTCTTTAATCTGCTGCTGGTGCTGATTCTTCTTGGCAATCGCAGCTTGCTTCTTCTTCTCAAACAGGTGCTTGCCGTAATCCATGATTCGGCAAACAGGCGGCACTGCGTCTGCTGAGATCTCTACCAGATCCAGCTTGGCCTCATCGGCCACACGCAGCGCTTCATCAATCGAAACGATACCGATCTGCTCACCATCGGCACCGATCAATCGGACCTCGCGAGCGCTGATATTCTCGTTGATAGGTGGCTTCGGAACAGCCCGCTTATCCTGTCTCATTTCACGCTTAATAATCTTTACTCCGAATCTTGGCGACCACGCCGGGATACCGCCTGGGTCAGGCACTCGGCAAACTGGGCGACCGGCATAGAGCCAAGATCAACACCCTCTCGAGTACGGACCGCAACGGTCTGTGTTTCTACCTCACGATCCCCAATAACCAGAAGATAGGGAACCTTGAGCAAAGTATGCTCGCGGATTTTAAAGCCGATCTTCTCGTTTCTCAAGTCAGACTTGGCACGAAAACCGCTTTGGTTAAGGGTTTTCTCCACCTCAAGGGCAAAATCGGCCTGCTTGTCGGTGATATTCATCACCACAGCCTGAGTCGGCGAGAGCCAGGCCGGGAAGACACCGGCATAGTGCTCAATCAACATACCGATGAAGCGCTCGAAGGAGCCGAGAATCGCGCGATGCAGCATCACCGGACGCTTGCGGTTGTTATCTTCGGCGATATAGCTGGCATCCAGACGCTCAGGCAGGTTCGGATCATACTGCAGAGTACCGCACTGCCAGTTACGCCCCAGACAATCCTTCAGGGTGAACTCGATCTTCGGCCCATAGAAAGCCCCCTCGCCCGGCTGATATTCCCACTCAAGCCCGGACTCATTCAGCGCCTCGGCCAGCGCCGTCTCGGCGCGATCCCAAAGCTCCTCGGAACCCACACGCTTGGCTGGACGGGTCGAGAGTTTCATCGAAATATCGGAGAAACCAAAGTCCGAGTAGACCTGCAGGGTCAGCTTGATGAAATCAGCCGCTTCTTTCTTCACCTGATCTTCGGTGCAGAAAATGTGCGCATCATCCTGAGTAAAGCCACGCACACGCATGATGCCATGCAGCGCACCGGACGGCTCATTGCGGTGACAGGCGCCGAACTCGGCCAGACGCAGCGGCAGATCGCGGTAGGACTTCAGCCCCTGATTGAAAATCTGCACATGGCACGGGCAGTTCATCGGCTTTACCGCGTAATCGCGGTTTTCCGAATTGGTCGTAAACATGTTTTCGGCATAGTTCGACCAGTGACCCGAACGCTCCCAGAGAATCCGGTCTACAACCTGCGGGGTACGCACCTCGACATAACCATGCTCACGCTGAACCTGACGCATGTACTGTTCCAGCACCTGGTAAACAGTCCAGCCATTCGGGTGCCAGAACACCATGCCAGGCGCTTCTTCCTGAAGATGGAACAGATCCAGCTGCTTACCGATGCGGCGGTGATCGCGCTTCTCGGCCTCCTCAATGCGCTGAATATAGGCCGCCAGCTGCTTCTTGTCGGCCCAGGCAGTGCCGTACACACGCTGCAACTGCTCGTTCTTGGAGTCGCCGCGCCAGTAGGCACCGGAGATTTTGGTCAGCTTGAAAGACTTAAGGAAACGGGTGTTCGGCACATGCGGGCCGCGGCACATGTCCACGTACTCCTCATGGAAGTACAGACCCATGGCCTTCTCGTCCGGCATATCATCGATCAGGCGCAGCTTGTATTCCTCACCGCGCGCCCTGAACAGCTCGATGACTTCGGCACGCGGCGTCATCTTCTTGATGACGTCATAATCCTTGTCGATCAGCTCAGCCATGCGCTTTTCGATAGCAGCCATATCTTCCGGCGTGAAAGGCCGGCCGATGGCGATATCGTAATAAAAGCCTTCTTCAATGACCGGCCCGATGACCATCTTGGCATCCGGGTACAGCTGCTTGACGGCATGCCCCACTAGGTGCGCACAGGAGTGACGGATGATCTCCAGCCCCTCTTCGTCTTTCGGCGTGATGATCTGCAGGGCAACGTCGCTGTCGATCACATCACAGGCATCCACCTGCTTGCCATTGACCTTGCCAGCCAGGGTGGCTTTGGCCAGACCGGCACCAATGGACTGAGCCACTTCAAGCACGGTAACGGGATGATCGAACGAACGCTGACTGCCGTCAGGAAGAGTAATGATGGGCATGGCGCCTCCTCTCCTAGTGGTGGCCCCTACCAAAGGCCACATGGGTTGGGATGAGCCAGGAGCACGATCCGCAGGCTATACCTGCCTAACAATGGCAGGAGCACAAGGCCAACCGACACGGACCAGGATCACTGGAAATAAGCGGGGATGCTTTCAGAAAGGTAAGAACCAAACAAGCGCCCCAATAAAAAAGGGCCGCATCAGCGACCCTTTTCTACCATATTTGGTAGGCACGATTGGACTCGAACCAACGACCCCCACCATGTCAAGGTGGTGCTCTAACCAACTGAGCTACGTGCCTGCAATGAAGGCGCATTCTACGGATCAGAACCGCAGTGTCAACACCTATTTTCCATAAGTTTCTGAATAACAGGACATTTTGCCGCACAGCCAACCGTTAATAATTTTGCACAGGGGCTAGCCGGCCGCCTTACCGTCAAGTAGCATGGCAACATTCGTTCAGAATAACAAACAGAGGTTGCAAAATGGCGCACACTCCTTATCCCAGCTCTTACTACGCTTTCTCCGCCAACCCGGTGCCGGCGCGCCCGGAGCTTGTCGGTGAAGTCGAAACCGATGTCTGCGTGATCGGCGCCGGTTATACCGGTCTCTCCACCGCACTGTTCCTGTTGGAGAACGGCTTCAAGGTTTCCATCGTCGAAGCAGCCAAGGTCGGCTTCGGCGCCTCTGGCCGCAACGGCGGCCAGATCGTCAACAGCTACAGCCGCGACATCGATGTCATTGAGCGCACCGTTGGCCCGAAACAAGCCCAGCTGATGGGTCAAATGGCCTTCGAAGGCGGCCGCATCATTCGCGAGCGCATTGCCAAGTACGACATCAAGTGCGACCTGAAAGACGGTGGTGTGTTCGCTGCCTTCACCGCCAAGCAGATGAAGCATCTGGAAGCGCAGAAGAAGCTCTGGGAGCGTTTCGGCCACACCCAACTGGAAATCATGGACGCCAAGCGCATCCGTGAAGTGGTCAAGACCGAAAACTACATCGGCGGCATGCTCGACATGAGCGGTGGTCACATCCACCCCCTGAACCTGGCCCTGGGCGAAGCTGCGGCCGTGGAGAGTCTGGGCGGCATCATTTACGAACAGAGCCCGGCGGTACGCATCGACCGCGGCGCTAACCCGGTTGTGCACACCCCGCAGGGTCGCGTGAAGGCCAAGTTCATCGTGGTCGCCGGTAACGCCTACCTAGGCAATCTGGTGCCGGAACTGGCTGCCAAGACCATGCCTTGCGGCAGCCAGGTAGTGGCCACCGAGCCCCTGAACGAAGAAGTCGCCAAGAGCCTGCTGCCCAATGACTACTGCGTTGAAGACTGCAACTACCTGCTGGACTACTTCCGCCTGACCGGCGACCGTCGCCTGATCTACGGTGGTGGCGTGGTCTACGGCGCCAAGGATCCGGCCAACATCGAGGCCATGATCCGCCCGATGATGCTCAAAACCTTCCCGCAGCTCAAAGATGTGAAGATTGATTTTGCCTGGACCGGCAACTTCCTGCTGACGCTGTCGCGCCTGCCTCAGGTCGGCCGCATCGGCGACAACATCTACTACTCCCAGGGCTGCAGCGGCCACGGGGTCACCTACACCCACCTGGCCGGCAAGATCCTTGCCGAAGCGCTGCGTGGTCAGGCCGAGCGTTTTGATGCCTTCGGCAGCCTGCCGCACTACCCCTTCCCGGGCGGCCGTCTGTTCCGCGTGCCCTTCACCGCCATGGGCGCCTGGTACTACAGCCTGTGTGACAAACTGGGCATCTGAGCCTGAAATCGCCAGCCTGCCGCTCGCGCAGGCTGCATTCAAAAAACTGTCCGGGCGTGCCAGACTGGCAGCCCACCGCCCGGACAGTTTTCCTGCTGATGAATCCTGAAGATCTTCTCCTGCTGGTAACCCGGCGCATGCCCTTTGGCAAATACGAAGGCCGCCTGATTGCCGACCTGCCGGGCCACTACCTCAACTGGTTTGCCCGCACAGGTTTTCCCAAGGGAGAAATTGGACGTCTGCTGATGCTGATGCAGGAAATCGATCACAACGGCCTCAAGCCGCTGCTTGATCCCCTACGCCGCCCTCAGTCGTCACCGGCCTCGCTGGCTGCCAGCAGACTCTCGTAAGCCGGCGCGGCATAGATACCAACTTCCACCGCCAGCGCCATCACTCGCGGCACATCGCAGCTGTAGACCAGCACCGCCTGCAACTCATCGTCGAGCGGCTCGCTGAACTCAACCAGCACATAGCCTTTCTTCTCCGGATACAACGCAGAGAGCTGCGTCTGGATTCGTTTGAGCGCAGTCAGAGGCTCGGTCTTGGCCAGCTGTTTAGGCTTGAGCACGAAGCTGACAGAGGGACCGAAGGAATCGACGATCTGCTGAAACAGCTCCTGATAGGTATCAGCCTGAAACAGCACCGTATCAGGCAGACTGCCGACCACAACCCACTCCCCCAGTGGAATCGGGAAGGTATCGTCATAATTGATATCGGGATTGGCCTCAAGGAAAGCCTGAGGATCGGCATAAGCCTCGGCCGCCTCGGCAGCGACGCGCCGGATATCCTCGTCAGTCATGCAGCCGGAGCTGATCAGGCTGAGCAGTTCAACGAGTTGGTCTTGCATAGCGGCACCTGGGCTTGGCGAAAAAGGGTGGTAAGCATAACGCCCGCCACTCAATTGACCAGCCTTTCAAGCATTGACGACAATGGTGTAACTGCAAGCGCAGCAGGCCAGCAACAGCGCCCATCCGGCAGCACCTAGCCCTCAGCGCTTATGGCGATCAGCAGGGCTGATCCCCATAAGCGAGGCGTGCCAGCCCCAGCATCATGACCACCAGACCAATCAAAAGCAGATACTCATTCACCGATGTCAGTTGAAGCATGGGAGAGCCTCCTAAGAATTCTGAATGACACCACCCGAGTTCCGTGGCGAGTCGCTCCGCCTACTACCACCTTGAAGCAAGCCGACAACTCACCACCATGTCGACAAAAACTCTCAGCAAGACGAAGTAACCGAGATAACTGTATATACATACAGCATAACTGCGCAACCCTCTTTGGGTAACGGATATACGACTCCCCTCCAGCCCCGCCTGAATCCGTGATGCCATTCACTGCACCGACCCTAAACTGAGCGAAGGCATAATCGGTAGGCCGGCCGATGCCACGGTATAATGCACCCACCTGAGTACCTGGCCTGCGCGCCAGATGCACTTCATCTGCACCATTGCAGCTGATCACAGCAAATCCCGGTCGTTAAATTGAACACTATCCATCCGAATCAAAAAGCTGTCTGCCGCCGATTTTCCGTTGCACCGATGATGGACTGGACCGACCGGCACTGCCGTTTTTTCCTGCGCCAGCTTTCCCAGCACGCCCTGCTCTATACCGAAATGGTCACCACTGGTGCGCTGCTGCACGGTGATCGTCAGCGTTTTCTGCGTTACAGCGACTGCGAGCATCCGCTGGCCCTGCAGCTGGGCGGCAGCAATCCAGCAGAACTGGCCGCCTGCGCCCGGATGGCCGAGGAAGCCGGTTACGACGAGGTGAACCTCAACGTCGGCTGCCCCAGCGACCGGGTGCAGAACAACATGATCGGCGCCTGCCTGATGGGCCACCCGCAATTGGTGGCTGACTGCGTCAAGGCCATGCAGGACGCGGTTAGCCTGCCCGTAACGGTCAAGCACCGCATCGGCATCAATGGCCGCAACAGCTACGCAGAACTGTGCGATTTCATCGGCACTGTCGCCGACGCTGGTTGCAAGAGTTTCACTGTGCATGCGCGTATCGCCATTCTCGAAGGCCTCTCGCCCAAGGAGAACCGCGAGATTCCCCCGCTGCGTTATGAGGTCGCTGCGCAGCTCAAGCAGGACTTCCCGCACCTCGAGTTCATCCTCAATGGCGGCATCAAGACGCTCGAAGAGTGCCAGCAGCATCTGCAGACCTTCGACGGTGTGATGCTTGGACGCGAGGCCTACCACAACCCTTATCTGCTGGCCGATGTCGATCAGCGTCTGTTTGGCAGCACCAGCCCGGTTATCAGCCGCGCCGAAGCCCTGACACGCATGCGCCCCTACATCGAGCAGCACCTGGCCGAAGGCGGCGTGATGCATCACGTGACCCGCCACGTTCTCGGGCTGGCTCAGGGCTTCCCCGGAGCCCGCCGTTTTCGCCAGTTGCTCTCGGTAGATGTGCACAAGACCAAAGACCCACTGGCCTTGCTCGACCAGGCCATCGCCATGCTTGTTGGCCATTGAGCCGCGCCAGCGCCTCGGGTATGTTCGAAGTCATTGAATAGACAGGGTTTCGTCATGACTTCCAAGCTGGACCAACTCAAAGCACTGACCACCGTGGTGGCCGATACCGGCGATCTGGACGCAATTGCCCGACTGCAGCCGGTGGATGCCACCACCAACCCGTCGCTACTGCTCAAGGCCGCCGCCCTGCCCCGTTACCAGGACCTGCTGCGCCAGGCGGTAAGCGGCGCAACTGATCTCAACCTGGCCTGCGACCGGTTTGCCGTAAGCGTCGGCAAGGAAATCCTCGGCGTAATCCCCGGGCGCATCTCCACCGAAGTGGATGCACGCCTGTCCTTTGAACGCAACGCCACCCTGCAGCGCGCTCAGCGCCTGATCAGCCTGTACGAAGAAGCCGGCGTCAGTCGTGAGCGCGTGCTGATCAAGATTGCCGCGACCTGGGAAGGCATCAGCGCCGCACGTGAGCTGGAGCAACAAGGCATTCAGACCAACCTGACCCTGCTGTTTTCCTTCGCCCAGGCCCAGGCCTGTGCCGATGCCGGGGTGTTCCTGATTTCGCCGTTCGTTGGCCGTATCTATGACTGGTACAAAAAAGCCGAGGGTCGCGACTTCACCGGTAACGACGATCCAGGCGTCCAGTCGGTCGCACGCATCTACCGCTACTACAAGAGCCATGCCTTCAAGACCGTGGTGATGGGCGCCAGCTTCCGCAATGTCGGTCAGATTGAGGCGCTGGCCGGCTGCGACCGCCTGACCATCAGCCCGGACCTGCTGGATCAACTGGGCCAGGATCAGGGAAGCCTGACAGGCCGACTCAGCGCCAGCGGCTGCGAGGATGCGCGCGAAACACTCAGCGAAGCACAGTTCCGCTGGAAGCATAATGAGGATGCCATGGCCACCGAGAAGCTGGCCGAAGGCATCCGCCTGTTTGCCCGCGATCAGGAAAAGCTCGAACGCCTGCTCGCCAGCCTGAACTGAAAACAACAGCGGCGCCCAATGGGCGCCGCAGCAGTGAAAAACCGTAAACGGTTAATCCGGGAAAAAGCAGCCTAGCTACGCTCCAGGGCGCTGACCAGATCGTGAAACGCATCACGGTTGGAGTCGTTCAACCCCATAAGAATGCGATGCGCCTCCAGCACCTTGGCCTTGACCACTTCCTCGGACTGATCCTGCGACGGCAGATCAGCCAGACAGTCAGGGCACGGCAGCGGGGTGTCGACGATATTGAATACCTGATCGAAGCCCATGGACTGCAGCACACGGGTGATATCGGGGTTGGTGGTGACCACAGTGGGCAACAGACCAACCTTCTGCCGCGACAGAATGGACAGCTTGGCCATCAGGCCCAAGGTGGTGCTGTCGACGCTCTGCGCTTCGGTCAGATCAATGATGATCGCCGTAAAGTTCAGCGCGGCAAAAATTTTCTCGATGGTGGCATCCAGCGCCGAACACAGCGTCAGGCGCACTTCGCCAACAAACTTGAGAACGAAAGTGCCCGACTGCTCGGCGAACTGGATCTTACCGGGACTATTCCCAGGATTCATGCAAGGTTCCTGCTTAACACCAGCATTGCAATATCATCCGGCATATCGCCCTTCTTGGCCAGCCCGAGAATCTGCCGCAACTCGCTCAGATTCCCGTTGGCCTGTTCGATCAGTTGAGGCAGAACAGCTTCGCGCTGCTTGAGACTGTCGCCGGGCAGCACCTCAAGAATGCCGTCCGAAAACAGCGAAAGACTGAAGCGCTGAGGCAGTTTCAGCTGATGATCGGTGTAGGTGGCTTCGGCAAACAGTCCGACAGGCAGGCCGCGCCCGCCCAGATACTGCGCCTGACCTTCGCTGTATAGCACCGGCAGCGGCAGATGGCCGCCGACACAGTAGGTCAGTTCACTGGTCTGCTCGTCGATCACGCCACCGAGCATGGTCACATGCTTGCCCAGCTTGCAGTTGATCAGCCCGCGGTTGATATGCGCAAGCACGTCCGAGGGTTTGAACTCGGGCAAGGCATCGTTGCGCTTGGCCTCGAACAGCAGCCGCGTGGTCATGAATTTGAGCAGCACGGTGACGAATGCCGATGAAGCGCCATGCCCGGAGACATCGGCCAGGTAAAAGGCAATGCGCCGCTCATCGACACGGAAGTAATCGACAAAGTCGCCGGAGAGAAAAAGCGACGGAATGATCAGGTGCGCGAAGGAAAACTCACCCTCTTCCCAAGGCGTATCGGGCAGCATGTTCATCTGCACCTGACGCCCGGCGTTCTGATCTTCCTGCAGCAGGCTGAGCGATGCCTTGAGCTCGCGGTTGGCGGTTTCCAGCTTCTCGCGGTAACGACGGTTCTCGAAGCGCAGGTTGGCGCGATCCAGAGCACGACGTACCGAGTGTTCCAGTACGGCCAGATCCTCCAGGGGTTTGATCAGGTAATCCGCGGCGCCCAGACGCAAGGCCTCCACGGCATCACTCATGACGCCAGCACCGGAGAGAACAATCACAGGGATTTCGCTGGCCTTGCCAGTGATCCGGCGGATCAGCTCAAGGCCATCGATCTGCGGCATGCGCAAATCGCAGACGAGCAGATCAGGCTGCTCGCGGTCGAACAACTCCAGTCCCTGCACGCCATTGTTGGCCTGCAGAACCTTGAAACCACTGTCTTCCAGATAGGCTGCAATACTGGCCCTGACGACATCGTCGTCATCGATGATCAGCAAAGTGGCGCTGTTTGATTGCATTGGCAGTCCGCGCAAGGGTCCATGCTGGCTGAGCCCCGAGCCTTCCGGGGCGCGGTTTCAGGTGTCGACACGGCGCAGACGGTACTCCCATCCGCGGCTCGATTCAAGCGAGCAACCGGTCGTCGCCGGCCCGCTTTACACCCCAAAACCAGCAGGGGTATAAGAACGAGGGGAGCCTCCATCACTACAAGAGAGAATTCGTCTATGAGCCTGAGCGATCGAGCCTACAGCGAGAAACGTGATTTCATCCGCATGCGCGTGGAAACGCCGGTGGTGGTGCACCATGATGGCCTGCAAACACCCGCTACCTGCCTGGACCTTTCCAGTACCGGCATGCAGGTACAAATCAAGGCGCAACTGGCGCATGGTGCCCGGGTGACCGTGCATATCCCATCCGATCACAATGAGCTGCGCGGCCTGGATGCCGAGGCAGAAGTAGTACGGGTCACTGCTATGGACGATGGCCGGCAGATGCTTGGTCTGGCCATCCTGTCGATGCGCTAGCTCGCACACCAGATAGATATGAAAAAGGCGGCCCTAGGCCGCCTTTTTCATATTCAGCAACGATCAGAAGTCGTCTTCGACCTGACCATCCTTGACCTTGAACTCACGGTTCTGCAGGTAGGCGTTGCGGATGAAGCTGTACTTGTCACCGCTGATCAGCTTCTCGGCAGACAGCAGACTGGCCCGGGTATCAACCACATCAACGGCACGAGTGACGTTACGCGTCGGCACGTGGTCGATGTAGCCATAGGGTTGCAGGTAGCTCTGCGGCAGAATCGCGGCGGTGTCACGTACGGTGCTTGGGCCAAGCAGCGGCAGCACCACATAAGGCCCGCTGTTGACGCCCCAGGCGCCGAGGGTCTGACCGAAGTCCTCGTCATTGCGCTGCAGGCCCATGCGCGTGGCCACGTCGAAGAAACCGAGCAAACCAAAGCTGGTGTTGAAGATCAGTCGGCTGGTGTCGACGCCGGCATCCTCGAACTTGGCCTGCAGCAGGTTGTTGGTTAGGTTGCCGACATCGCCAATGTTGTTGAACACATTGTGGATGCCGTCTTCAAGAAACTGCGGCGTGACGTACTGATAGCCCTGTGCAGCTGGCTTCAGCGCATAGGTATCCAGGGTATCGTTGAAGGTGAAGATGCTGCGGTTGACGCCCTCCCAGGGATCTTCCTCGGCAGCATGGGCCAGCATCGGCAGAGCCGCCAGCACGGCGCAGGCCAGCAGACGAGACGGCAGAACCTTCCAGGTTTGCTCCATGGGCATTGCAACACTCCTCTTCGATCAGCGGGCACTAGCCGCGAGCACTGCGCGGCAGTATAAAGCCCGCTCGCCGCTTTGACAGCTGCCAGGGAGAGCAGATGAACGACAAGATTTTGCTGTTTCGCCACCGCCTGGCCGTGCGCTGGGGCGACATGGACAGCTATAGCCACGTGAACAACACCACCTACCTGGAATACATCCAGGAGGCGCGCGTGGCCTGGTTCGCCAGCCTAGGCATCGCCATGGACCATGTACCCGAAGGCCCGGTGGTACTGCAGACCCTGCACACCTACCTCAAGCCGGTGGTGTACCCGGCCACCCTGATCATCGATCTCTACGCCGGCCCGGTCGGGCGCAGCAGTCTGGTGATCGAACACCGTCTGAGCACGGAAGAGCAACCGCAGGTCTGCTGTGGCGAAGGCTACTGCAAGCTGGTGTGGATCGATCACGCCACGGATCGCTCGGTTCCCGTTCCGGATGCACTGCGCGCACACATGGGCGCGGCTTGATACAAATCAGGCGCATCACGCGCAGCTGCAGTAATCTGTTTAGCAAGCCATTTGCCTGTTAAGGGAGCCGACCATGCCCAATTCCGCCTTGCACCAACAATTGCAGGCCCTGCGTGACGAACTGAACAACGCCCCACCGGTGGACGCCGAAGAGCGCGCCGAGCTGTTTGCCCTGCTGCAGGAGATCGAACAGCAACTGCTCGATCAGGCCATCAATCAGGACAGCCTGGTCGACGA
This sequence comes from Pseudomonas sp. HAR-UPW-AIA-41, assembly GCF_002304225.1. GTDB lineage: Bacteria > Pseudomonadota > Gammaproteobacteria > Pseudomonadales > Pseudomonadaceae > Aquipseudomonas. Next base: position 882,951 of record NZ_NSLB01000001.1, on the reverse strand, counting down.
GCTCAACCTGGCTGTCGAGCGCTTCGAGGTAAGCCACCCTACCCTCGCCGGCACCCTGCGCAGCGTGATGCAGAGCCTGGCCAATATGGGCATCTGAACCCCCGCGCCAGTAAGCAAAAAGCCCGCAGTTGCGGGCTTTTTGCTTACTGGCGTACCAGGCGCCGGCTATCGGGGAGCTGATCCCCAGTGCTGCGATACGGATTGATGTCCAGACCGCCACGCCGGACATAACGCGCATACACCGTCAGCGACTGCGGCTGCAGCAGACGCTGGAGGTCGAGGAAGATGCGTTCGACACACTGCTCATGAAAATCCGCGTGCTGGCGGAAACTCACCAGGTAGGCCAGGAAGCTAGCGTGATCCAGCCTGGCGCCCTGATACTCGACCACCACCGTGCCCCAGTCCGGCTGATGAGTAACCGGGCAGTTGGACTTGAGCAGATGACTGTGCAGCGTCTCGCTGACCACCTTCGCCGGGTCGCAGCGCAGCAGCTCGGGCTGGGGGTGGTCATAGCTGGTAACGCTGATTTCCAGCTCATCGATGCAGCTTCCGGGCGCCGGCGCCAGCCCTTGCTCGGTCATCTCGGCCAGGCTGTACACCTGCACGGCCACCGGCGCGCCGGCACAGGCTGACAGATCCCTGACCAGCACCGCCTGCAGTGCCGCACGGTCGGCAAACACCGTCTGGTTCAGCGAATTCAGATACAGCTTGAACGACTTCGACTCGATGATGTTCGGCGAGTCGGCAGGAATACGGAACTCGCCAATGGCGACCACAGGCTTGCCCGAGGGCAGCAGCCAGGAGAGTTCAAAGCAGGTCCAGATATCCACGCCCTGATAAGGCAGCTGACCGGCCACAAGCCCAAGCTCCGCCCACTTGGCGGCACGGGGAATGGGGAACAGCAGCTCGGGCGCGTACTGACTGACGTACTGGCTGGACTTGCCCAGCGGCGAATGTTCAGCGGGATGATGCATGGCAACGGGCCTGAGAATCGAGAAACGGCGGGCATTGTACTCCATGCCCGCGCCATCTCCTTGCAGCGGATGAAGCGACTACAACCAGAAGCGCAGCCCCAGCACCCAGGCGCCCTCCTCGTCATGCTCACCCTCGGCACGCAACCAGTCAGCCGAACGGCCGTAGGTTTTCTCCCAGACGTAGCCGACATAGGGTGAGAACTGCGGACTGCCCCGGTAGTTAAGGCGCAGCCCGGCTTCCAGGGTACTGCCACCGGCACCGATACCCAGGTCACGGTCATCGTCCAGCGCCAGGTCGTACTCCAGCTTGGGCTCCAGCACCCAGCGCCGGGTCAGCAACAGCTCATATTCAGCCTCCACGCGCAGCGAGGCATCACCGCGCTCGCTGACGAACAGGTTGGTGTCGAGTTCGATCCACTGCGGCGCCAGCCCCTTGAGGCCGAGCACCGCATAGCTGCGCGACGGCCCCGGCTGGTCGTCGTGACGAACGCCCGCCTGCCAGTCGAAGAACTCGCTGGCCATGCGCCGGTACAGCAACTGGGTTTCACTGGACTCGGTGGGCCCGCCGTCGGCGCGCTCACCACTGCTTTTCAGCACCGCCTTGTGCAGGTCGTTGCCGTAGGTGCCCTCCAGCTCCCAGCTCAGCGCCTGATCGTCACCGTCGAAGTGCTGCTCCAGATGATCGACGGCCAGGTTGGCCACCGGCATGGCGTCCATGTGCTGCTCCATCGCCTGCACCGGCATGACCACAGCCAGGCCGAGCGCCAGTTTAGTGATGCTGCGCATGTTCGCTCTCCTGGGCCTTTTCTTCGCTGTAGAAGGGCTGGGTATTACCTGCCTCGTCCTCGATCACGATCTTGCGGAACATGCCGCTGGCCATGTGGTAGATCAGGTGGCAGTGGAACACCCACTCACCGCGGGCATCGACCGGCACATCCACCTCCAGGGTCTGGCCCGGCGCCACGTTGACCACGTGTTTCAGCGGGTTGAAGCGGCCATTACCCTTGTCCAGCTGCATCCACATGCCATGCAGGTGCATGGGGTGGTTCATCATGGTCTGGTTGACGAAGCGAAATCGCACCCGCTCGCCGTACTTCAGGCGGATCGGCTCGGCCTCGGAGTATTTCACTCCGTCGAAGGACCAGAAGTAGCGCTCCATGTTGCCGGTCAGCTTCAGCTCGATGGTGCGGTCGGGCTCCCGGTAACCGGCGGCCGGGCGCATGGCCTTGAGATCGCCATAGACCAGCACCCGCCCGCCTTCTACCGGCTCAGGGGCGATGCCGCTGCCCGGCGCATAGTCCGGATTGTCCTTAGGACTCATGGCCGCGTGATTCATCGCGCCATGATCCATACCAGCCATCTGTGAATGATCCATGCCGCTCATGGCCGAGTGATCCATCCCGGCCATCTGGGAGTGATCCATACCCGCCATGCTCGATTGGTCCATCCCTGCCATATCATGCCCGGCGTGGGCCATGCCCATATCGGCCATGGTCAACAGTCGCGGCGCGCGCAGTGCCGGCACCTCGGCCTGCATGCCGTTGCGTGGCGCCAGGGTGGCCCTGGCGTAGCCGCGGCGGTCCATGGACTCGGCGAACAGGGTGTAGGCCTTGTCCTCCTTAGGCTGGACGATCACGTCGTAGGTTTCAGCCACGGCGATACGCAACTGGTCGACCACAACCGGTTGAACATCGTTGCCGTCGGCCTGCACCACCGTCATCGGCAGCCCCGGAATACGCAGATCGAAATAGCTCATGCCCGAGCCATTGATGATGCGCAGGCGCACCCGCTCCCCCGGCTTGAACAATGCTGTCCAGTTCTGCTCAGTGTCGCGGCCGTTGACCAGAAAACGGAAGCCGCTGACGTCGGCGATATCCGTTTTCATCATGCGCATGCTGCCCCAGTCCCAGCGGTCCTTGACGGTCGCCGCCAGGCCATTGCGACCGACTTCGGCGAAGAAATCGCCAAGGGTCTGCTTCTGGTCGTTGTAGTAGTCGGCCTGCTTTTTCAGGTTGGCCAGGGTCCGCTCGGGCTTCTCGTCCTGCCAGTCGAACAGCAGCACGGTGTACTCGCGGTCATAGCGATAAGGTTCGCGGTTCTTGGGCTCGATGATCAGCGAACCATAGAGCCCTTCCTGCTCCTGAAAGTCGGCATGGGCGTGGTACCAGTAGGTGCCGGACTGGTTCAGGGTGAAACGGTAGGTGAAGGTTTCGCCCGGCTTGATGCCGGGAAAGCTGACGCCCGGCACACCATCCTGCGTGTAGGGCAGGATGATGCCGTGCCAGTGCAGCGCCGTCATGCGGTCCAGCTTGTTGGTCACGGCAATCTCGACGGTTTCACCTTCCTTGAAGCGCAGCTCAGGCGCCGGGCTCTGACCATTGATGGTCAGGGCCTCCCGTGAGCCGTCACTGAAATTCACCCGCCCCTCGTCGATCACCAGCTCGTAGCGACCGGCATGGGCCGTCAGGCTCAGGCCCAGCAACAGTGTGGTTAAGAGGCTCCGCATCAGGGCGCCACCTTCATCTTGCCGACCATGCCGGACTGATAGTGCCCCGGCATATTGCAGGCGAACTCCAGTTCGGTGGCAGTGCCGAAAGTCCAGGTCAGCTCGGCCGTCTTGCCCGGTTCGACCAGCACGCTGTTGCCATCATGATGCATCTTCATCATGTCGCCCTGATTCATAACAGCAGGGTCCATGCCGGCATGCCCCATCTTGCTGTGGTCCATGCCCTGCATACTGTGGTTCATGCCGGTGCTGCTCATCGCACCGCTGTCCATCATCTGCTGCATGTGCTTCTGGTGCTGCGCGTGCATCGCGGCGCGGCCCAGGTTGAACTCGTGCAGCAGGCTGCCCTCGTTCTTCACCACAAAGCGCACCGTCTCGCCGGCCTTGACCTCCAGCGACTCCGGTTCGAAGAACATATCGCCCAGCTTGATTTCCACGGTGCGGCTGGCCTTGGTGGCCTCACCCGGCTTGCCGAAATCGTAGGAAGGACTGGCCGCCTGGGCGGCAAATGGCAGACTGCACAGCAGGGACAGGGCAAAGAGATGACGGCGCATGATTGGTTCTCCATCAGGATTGGCATCACGATTGATGGACTGATGATGCGACCTCAGCTCTGGCGGCAAGCTGTCAGAAAGATTACAAAGTTGTCAGCTTGGCGGCGCCCACCGGCGCAACTGGTATAACGACGCGGACTTGGATCTGCTGACGCTACGGAGCTGCAATGAAACTGCTGATCGTCGAAGACGAGCCCAAAACCGGCCAGTACCTGCAACAGGGTCTCAGCGAAGCCGGTTTTATCGTCGATCTGGCCAGTGACGGCCTGAGCGGCGAACAGCTGGCGCTGCACAACGACTACGACCTGCTGGTGCTCGACGTGATGCTGCCCGGGCAGAACGGCTGGCAGCTACTGGCCCATTTGCGTCAGGCCGGCCTGCGCATGCCGGTGCTCTTTCTCACCGCCCGAGACAGCGTGGAAGACCGCGTGCATGGCCTTGAGCTGGGCGCCGACGATTACCTGATCAAGCCCTTTGCCTTTGCCGAGCTGCTGGCGCGCATCCGTACCCTGCTGCGCCGTGGACAAAGCCCCGCGCAGGACACCGAACTGAGCCTGGCCGACCTGCGCCTGGACCTGCTGCGCCGGCGTGCCGAACGCGGCGGCCAGCGCATCGAGCTGACGGCCAAGGAGTTCGCCCTGCTCGAGCTGCTGCTGCGCCGCCAGGGCGAGGTGCTGCCCAAGTCGCTGATTGCCTCGCAGGTGTGGGACATGAACTTCGACAGCGACACCAATGTCATCGAAGTGGCCATCCGCCGCCTGCGCAGCAAGGTCGATGATGCCTTCGCCGTACCGCTGATCCATACCGTGCGCGGTATGGGCTACGTTCTGGAGCTGCGCCGCTGATGCCGGGCCTGTCGCTGGAGCGGATCTCGCTCACTCGGCGCCTGGCACTGCTGTTCGCTGCCAGCACCGCGCTGGTTTCGCTGATCGCCGGTCTGCTGTTCAACCAGGCCAGTGAGCGGCACTTCCGCGAACTGGATGAACAACTGCTGGCCAGCAAGCTGGAGGTGCATCGCCAGTTGCTCGGCCCTGAACTCAACGCAGAAAACCTCAGCAGCCGCCTGCCGGCTCTGCAAGAAGAGCTTCGCCGCCACCCGGAGCTGCAGCTGCAGATCCTCAGCGCTCAGGGCCAGCCATGGTTCAGCAGCCAGGCGCAGCCTGCCGGGCATGAGCATGAGCCGCCGCAACTGCGCTCCCTGCAGGCCCCGCTTGCCCCAGAGCAGCCAAGCGGACCGCAACTGCGCCTGAGCCTGGATATCCGTCATCACCAGCATTTTCTGCAGCAGATGCAACGACTGATCTGGCTGACCATGGGCCTGGCCGCGCTGGCCACCGCCCTGCTCGGTGCCTGGCTGGCCCGTCAGGGCCTGCAGCCCCTGCAACAGCTGACCCAGCTCAGCCAGCGGATTTCCGCCGGGTCGCTCGACCAGCGCCTGGACAGTGCCAGTGTTCCCAGCGAGATGCGCCCGATGCTGGAAGCCTTCAATGCCATGCTGGCGCGCCTGGAAGATGCCTTTGCCAGACTCTCGGGCTTTTCCGCCGACATTGCCCACGAGCTGCGCACACCACTGTCCAACCTGATCACCCAGACCCAGGTCACCCTCAGTCAGCCGCGCAGCATCGAGGTGTATTTCGAGGCGCTGCACGACAATCTGGAAGAGCTGCAGCAGCTCAGCCAGATGGTCAACGACATGCTGTTTCTGGCCAAGGCCGAGCACGGTCTGCTGCCGACACGCTGCGAGCCTCTGCAACTGAGCCAGGAGCTGAATCTGCTGGCCGAGTACTACACGCCGCTGGCCGAGGATCGTCAGGTTCACCTGAGCGTTTATGGGGAGGCCACCGCCAGTGCCGACCGGGGCCTGCTGCGGCGGGCCCTGAGCAACCTGATCGACAATGCACTGCGCTTCACCCCGCCCGGTGGTGAGCTGCGTCTGACGGCATCGACCCGGGAGGGACTGTGCCGCCTGGAAGTGGCCAATCAGGGAGCGACTATTGCCGCCGAGCAGTGCCAGCGCCTGTTCGATCGTTTCTACCGCGCCGACCCGGCCCGTCGCGAAGGCAATGCCGAGCATGCCGGCCTCGGCTTGGCCATCACCCGCTCCATCGCCTGCGCCCATGGCGGCGAGATCCGCTGTGAGTCTGCCGATGGCTGGACACGCTTCACTCTGGAGCTTCCCGCCTGAGCCATAGGCGAAAACCTGCCCATCGTACGGGTTAACGGGATTTGCCATGCACGCCGCTGCACGACACAATCGCGCGCCAATTCGGCACCGGGAGCCGTATGGCCATGCGGATAAGGGGCAGCCATTGAACGAACAGCGATTGTCCGAGCGTCTGGAGCGCGTGGCAGCCCATGTGCCTGCCGGTGCGCGGCTGGCCGATATCGGCTCGGATCACGGCTACCTGCTCGTCGCCCTGATGAACCGCGGCCTGATCTCGGCTGGGGTGGCCGGCGAAGTGGCTGTGACGCCCTTTCAAGCCGCGCAACGCAGCGTGCGCGAGAATGGCCTGAGCGAGCGAATCAGCGTGCGCCTGGCCAATGGGCTGGCGGCAATAGAGCCTGCAGACGCCATCACCGCGATCAGCCTCTGCGGCATGGGTGGCGAGACGATCCGCGACATCCTCGATAGCGACAAGGCACACCTCAGCGGCAGCGAACGCCTGATCCTGCAGCCCAACGGCGGCGAGCAACCACTACGCCAATGGCTGATGGAGCATGACTACCGCATCCTCGCCGAAGAGGTACTGCGGGAAAACCGCTTCGACTACGAAATCATCATTGCCGAACGCAGCGGGCCGGTGCCCTATACCGATCAGGAGCTGTACTTCGGCCCCCTGCTGTTGCAAGAGCGCAGCGAAGCATTCCTCACCAAGTGGCAGCGCCGCTTGCGCCTCAAGCAGCGCACCCTGAGCCACCTCACTCAGGCCCGGCAGGCCGTGCCCGAGGAGAAGCTGCACGCGCTTAAACAGCAGATAAGCTGGATAACCGGATTACTTGCGCAAGCAAGCTCGTAGGGCGAATGAGCCAAAGACGTGACCCGCCGAAGAATAGCATCCCCGCAAAAGTCATTTTGGCGCCGAGCCAGCGGGCACTATCGATTGTGTTAGCACCGATCAGCGCGGGTCAGTGACCCGCTCTACAAGGCTGACGGACCGCCATCAATGATGACGGCCGCAAACGATCAGTGGCGACTCAACCGAAAACTACTGGCGCATGCCCCGCCCGCTTTTCAGCAGGCTGATGCACACACCATAGAGAACCGCCGCGGCCACCAGCATGGACGCCATTGCCCAGCCGATGTTGATGTCGGAAAACCCGAGAATGCCGTAACGGAAGGCATTGACCATGTGCAGGATGGGGTTGGCCATGGACACCTTCTGCCAAAACTCCGGTAGCAGCGTGATCGAGTAGAACACCCCGCCCAGGTAGGTCAGCGGCGTCAGCACGAAGGTCGGGATGATCGAGATATCGTCGAAGCTCCTGGCGAACACGGCATTGATGAAGCCGCCCATGGAAAAGATGGTCGCCGTGAGCAGCATCACCAGCACGGTCACGCCCAGATGGTGCACCTGCAGTTCGGTGAAGAACAGCGAGAGCAAGGTCACGATCAGCGCCACCGCCAGCCCCCGCAGTACGCCACCGATCACATAGCCCACCAGAATGGTATGCGGCGACACCGGCGAGACCAGCAGCTCCTCGACATTGCGCTGGAACTTGCTGCTGTAGAAGCTGGACACCACATTGCCGTAGGAGTTGGTGATCACCGACATCATGATCAGCCCCGGCACAATGAACTCCATGTAGGTGAATGGCCCGACACCACCGACCTGGCTGCCGATCAGCCGGCCGAAGATGACAAAGTACAGCGCCATGGTGATCGCCGGGGGCAGCAGCGTCTGCGGCCAGATGCGGGTGAAGCGGCGCACCTCGCGGATCACGATGGTTTGCAGGGCAATCAGGTTGGAACGCAGCTCGGGACTCATTTCGCCACCTTGGCCAGATTTTTCTCGACCAGGGAAACGAACAGTTCCTCCAGGCGGTTGCTCTTGTTGCGCAGGCTCAGCACCTCGATCTTCTGCGCCGCCAACTGGCGGAACAGCTCGGTAATACCCAGATCCTTCTCGACCTGCACTTCCAGGGTCTGCGCATCGATCAGCTGGCTCGGGTAGCCCTTGAGCTGGGGCGCCACCAGTTGCGCTTCCTTGAGGTCGAGCAGGAAGGTCTCCACATGCAGGGTCTTGAGCAGCGCCTTCATGCTGGTGTTCTCGACGATGCGACCGTGATCGATGATGCCGATGTTGCGGCAGAGCTGCTCGGCCTCCTCTAGATAATGGGTGGTGAGGATGATGGTGATGCCCTTGTCGTTGAGCTCACTGAGAAAACTCCACATGGAGCGACGCAGCTCGATGTCCACGCCGGCGGTGGGTTCGTCGAGAATCAGCAGACGCGGCTCGTGGATCAGCGCGCGGGCAATCATCAGGCGGCGCTTCATGCCGCCGGAGAGCATCCGCGCCGGCACATCGCGCTTGTCCCACAACCCCAGTTGCTGCAGGTAGTGTTCGGCGCGCTGGCGCGCCAGCTTGAGCGGAATGCCGTAGTAGCCGGCCTGGGTCACGACGATGTCGAAGACCTTCTCGAACTGGCTGAAGTTGAACTCCTGCGGCACCACCCCGAGGCAGCGCTTGAGGGCATAGGGATCGCGGTCGAGATCATGGCCGAACACGCTGACCGAACCACTGCTTTTATTCACCAGTGTGGAAATGATCCCGATGGTGGTGGACTTGCCCGCCCCATTGGGGCCGAGCAGCGCGAAAAAGTCGCCCTCGGCCACTTCGAGATCAATGCCATCAAGGGCCTTGAAGCCATTGGCGTAGGTTTTGGTCAGCTGACGAATACTGAGGGCGGCGCTCATACAGGACTACTTGGCTGGCTGGGAGATAGGCCTAGATAAGGCCAGTCCCCGGCAATTGCAAGGCCGACCCTCAGCCAAGCGCCGCCTCGGCCTGCAGATCACCAGTCAGGAAGGCAGCGCCCTCGCAGAACAGATGCGGATAGACCCTGGCCAGATGGGCGAAGAACAGATCTACCGGCAAATCGGCGAACTGGCCGTGATCACACAGGTACTCCATGTAGCGCTCACCGCTGGCATTGTAAGGATGAAAGACGCTGTCCTGGCGGCCATCGAACTCCAGCGGCGCCACCTTGAAAGCCTTGCACAGCGCCGCGTTGAACGCTGGCGTGGCCTTGACCCAGCGTCCGTCCAGATAGAGTTCGGTGTAGCCATGCATGGCAAACACTTCACTGCGCAGCAGTTCCAGCAGGCGCGGTGACGACAGGTGATTACGCACATCGGCCAGGCCAATGCGCGCCGGGATGCCGCAATGACGCGCACAAGCCGCCAGCAGCAGCGCCTTGGGCACGCAATAACTCTCTCCCGCCTGCAGCGCGTGGCTGGCCTTCAGGGTTTCGCGCTCGGCACTGAAGCTGTAGGGGTTGTAGCGAATCTGATCACGCACCGCGAGGTACAGGGCAACGGCCTGCTCGCGAGGGCCACCGCCGCCACGCCAACGCTCGGCAAAAGCGATAACTGCCGGGTGATCACTGTCGATAAAACTCGCGGGTTGCAGATAGTCATGCATGCAGGCGTCCTCCGTGCGACCAGTCTATGCCGGAGCGATAGCCAGACCAGCAGGCATACCGGCCAGATGGCAGGTATACTCCGCCACCGTTTTCAGCCCGGAGCCCCGTCATGGCCAACGCCCACCTCAATTACCACCTGGCCCTGCTCGCCCACCTGCGTGGCATCCTGCAAGCCCTGGGCGAAGCCGAACAGGTCGCCGACGACACCCATGCCCTGTTTCTCGAGCGCTATGACGAGCTGCTCAGCGAACTGCCGCGCGACATGGAAAACAGCCTTTACCTCGGCCAGGACCTGATTCGCCAGATTTTCCACCGCTACCCGCAGATCGCCCACCTGGTGCCGCGTGATCTGTTGTGGTTCTTCGGTGGAGACTGCCTGCACTTCATGCCGGACGAAGAAATCGAGCTGTACCAGCAGCTGGATGAGCGCCGCTATGCCGCCGCCGAAGCCGGCGAGCCCTTCGACTGGGCGCAGGAGAAGCAATTGCTGGCCATGCCGGAGCAAAGCCCCAAGCACTGATCAGTCGCTTCCCAAGAGCCCGCACCCTGCGGGCTTTTTTAGGCCTTGAGTTTTTCACGGACAAACAAAAACGCCGCTCAATGAGCGGCGTTTTTGTGAATTTGGAGCGGGAAACGAGACTCGAACTCGCGACCCCGACCTTGGCAAGGTCGTGCTCTACCAACTGAGCTATTCCCGCAAACTGGCGTCCCCTAGGGGACTCGAACCCCTGTTACCGCCGTGAAAGGGCGGTGTCCTAGGCCACTAGACGAAGGGGACGCGGCCCGGAACTTACAACAGCTTTTCCGGCTCCCTCAGCTGGCTTCGTGAAGTTCGCTGCGGGAGTGGCGCGCATTCTATGGATGCCTCAAAAGGTCGTCAACCCCTAATCCAAAATTTTTTTAAATCAACGACTTCCATCGTTTATCGCGGCCGGGCCTATGAGCCTGAAAGACAACACACTACACTCCGGAGAAACACAAAAGCGCGGGAGCAAGCCTGGTGTCACCTCTTCTGATAACCGTACTCATTGTTGCCGGTATTGTTGTCCTCGGTTTGATTGCCTTCATCAATCACAGCCTGGAAGCCGGAAAACTGGAGCGGGCCCGGCAGAAGGCCGAGCTGACAGATCGCATCCGTCGCTGCAGTAACTTGTCCGAAGGCATGCCCGGGCAGTTCATGACTCCCGCGCTCAAGCAACTGCTCAACCGCCTGGAAATGCAACTTTCTATCAACCTAAACAAGGTCGATAGCAGCAACCCTCAGCTCAATGGGCGTATTCAGGATCTGCGAACTCAGATCGCCATGGGCGAAGCAGTACCGATTCGGAATACAGCTCAACCGGTACTGAACGAAGCACAGGCTAAGGAAGTGCGCTTTCAGCTCGAGGCACTACACGCCATTCTCAGTCATGCGCAGCAAGAAGCACTGCTCCCGCCGCAAGAAGCCAAACAGTGGGTTGGAGAGATCCGCCACATGCTGGTCATGCTGCACTGTGAGTTCTTCAACAATCAGGGTCAGCAGAACCTGCAGCAAGGCCAGGCACGCCAAGCTCGGCTGGCCTTTGAACGCGGCGTGCAATATCTGCGCAAGCAACCGGATATCAAACGCTACGAGCAGCAACTCAAACAGCTGGAAACACAGCTGGCACGCGCAAATGCGATGGTCTTGGAAACGGCTCAGCCCGTTATCGACGAGCCTAGCGAACTGGGTGAAGGCCTCAAGACGCTGGACGAAGAAGACACCTGGAAAAAGAAAAACATTTACGACTGATTGTCACCAAGGAAACCTGCATGAGCCTGATCGTCTACGGAGCCCCGCTCTCGCCGTTTGTACGCAAGGTCCGTCTGTGCCTGCTGGAAAAGGATTTGCCCTACCAGTTGGAAATCGTCACACCCTTCGGCCAACCCGACTGGTACCGCGAAATCAATCCACTGGGGCGCATCCCGGCGCTGCGAGACGGCGATCTGACCCTGGCTGACTCCAGCGTGATCTGCCAGTACCTTGAGGAAAAGCACCCGGAACAGACGACTCTGTATGGCCGCGAGCCAGCGCACCGGGCACAGATTCGCTGGCTGGAAAAATATGCGGACTACGAGCTGGCGCCGCTGTGCACCTTCACGGTCTTTCGCAACCGCGTACTCAAGCCCACCATGGGCAAGAGCAGTGACGAAGCCAATATTGCAACGGCGCTCAACGACAAGCTACCACCCCACTTCGATTACCTGGAGCAGCAATTGGGTAACAAGGAGTACTTTGTCGGCGGGCAACTGAGCATGGCCGACCTGGCCCTGGCCTGCCAACTGGTCAACATGGAACATGGCGGCGAGCAGCTCGATGCCAATCGCTGGCCCATGCTGGCCGCGCATTACGCACGCATGAAAGCTCGCGCGAGCCTGCAAAGCGTGCTGCCGGGCGAGCAGCGCACCGTGGCCAAGCTCAGCGGCAAGGCGTGAATCGACGGGGACAAAAGTCCCCACCAACCCACGTTATTACTGCTCCAGCAACGCCCGCCCTACCCAGCTTCTGGCGAACTGGCTGGCGCAACGCCCATTACGGTTACCGCGCCCGCCAGCCCAGCGGATGGCTTCCAGCTCCAGCGCACGTCCCCACTCCCAGGTCAGACCGGCAGCCGACGCGTAATGCTGCAACCAATGGCGCACCACCGTCAGGTACTGATCCTGGGTAAAGGGGTAGAAGGACAGCCACAGGCCGAAGCGGTCCGACAGAGCCACCTTATCCTCTACCGCCTCGCTGGGGTGCACCTCACCCTCCACGGTCTGCCAGTGCTGATTGTCGCTCTGCCTCTCCGGCAGAAGGTGCCGGCGGTTTGAGGTGGCATACAGCAGAACGTTGTCCGGCGCCTGCTCCAGCGAGCCATCCAGCACACTCTTGAGCTGCCGGTAGTCACCCTCGCCCGCTTCAAACGACAGATCATCGCAGAACAGCACAAAACGCTGCGGCAGGCCGGCCAGCCCCTCCACTATCCGCGGCAGATCGGCCAGATGATCACGCTCGATCTCGATCAGGCGCAGCCCCTGCCCGGCGTACTCAGCCAGCAGCGCCCTGACCAGCGACGACTTGCCCGTGCCACGCGCACCCCAAAGCAAGGCATGGTTGGCTGGCCCCCCCCGCAGAAACTGCCGGGTATTGCCTGCCAACTGCGCCACCTGACGCTCGACCCCGCACAGATCATCAAGACGCAGCTGCAGATTCACCTGCAGCGCCTGCAGGTGGCCGTGTCGCCCGTCTCGCTGCCAGCGTGCCGCCAAGCACTGCTGCCAGTCGATACTCGTAGGCGCTGGCGGCAGCCAGTTTTCAAGGCGCGCCAGCAAACTTTCAGCACGTGTCAGCAGCGGCCCCAATGATTCGTCCATTTCACTCTCTCACTCGAATGGCGTGACAGACTCGCTGCCGTTCAGCAGCAACGATCGGCTATGCTTTACCAGCATTCTCTCAAGGCACCGTGCCGATGGTCATTCTTTTAAGTAATCGTCTGTCCTACAAGCAGGCACGCCTGACCGTTGTGGTGGCTTTCATCCTCGGCACGCTGCTGAGCCTGGTGCAGGTCAGCATCGATTATGCCAACGAAGATGCCTCGATCAATCGCGAAATCCGCGCTCTGCAGCAAATCAGCCACAACCCGGCAGCACGTATTGCCTACAACATTGACAGCGAACTTGCACAGGAACTCCTGCTGGGTTTGTTGCAATCTCCCTCGGTAATCCGCGCCGAGATCATCGACAGTTCGGGGGGAACCCTCGCATCGGTCAGCCGGCCTCGTGTAGAAAGCCGCTACCGTGTATTCAGCGACTTTTTGTTTCGCGATAGCCGAATCTTCGAAGATCCGCTTTTTGTAAGCCATGCCCCGGATGAGCCGCTGGGCATACTCCGCTTGGAAGTAGACACCTACCCCTACGGCGCGACATTCCTGAGCCGTGCGGCACTGACCATGGTTTCCGGATTCGTGCGCAGCCTGCTGCTGTCGATCCTGCTTCTGGTGCTGTTCTACTTCACCCTGACCAAACCTCTAGTCAGCCTGATTCACGCACTGAGCGAGCGAGATGAGAAAAGCAGTAAACGCACGCCGGTTGCCTGCCCCAGTGGCCACGAAAAAGACGAGATCGGCGTATTGGTGAAGGTCACCAACCAACAATTGGAAAGCATCAGCAGAGAGGTCGATCAGCGCCGCGAAGCCGAGAACCGCCTCACCGAATACCTTGGCGAGCTAGAAAACATCGTTTCGGCGCGCACCGCAGAACTCAAGGCAGCCAATAACCGCCTGCTGCAATCCAACGCCGACCTTGACCAGGCCCGCGAGCAGGCCCTGCATACCGCACAGCTGCGTTCGGCCTTTCTGGCGAACATGAGCCACGAGATCCGCACCCCGCTCAACGGCCTGCTGGGCATGGTCGCCCTAGCCAGTGACGGCCCGCTCAACGATGAGCAGCGCGAGCAGCTAGGCGTGGCTCGTGAGTCAGGTAAAGTCCTGATGGACCTGCTCAATGACATTCTCGACCTTTCGAAATTCGAGGCCGGTGAACTGCAGCTGGAAAGCATCCCCTTTGACCTGGCCACCTTGGGTGAAGAGTGCGCCACCTTGCTCTCGCAGAATGCAGCCGATGGTGTCGAGCTAAGTTGCCTCATCAGCCCACAGCTGCCAGCGCAATTGCTGGGTGATCCGACACGAGTCCGGCAGATTATTAACAACCTGCTGTCCAACGCACTCAAATTCACGCGTCAAGGCCAAGTTAGCCTGGAGATACGGACAAATGGCCAGCAGGTCGAAATCGAGCTGCGTGACACCGGCATTGGTATTGCAGAAGACGCGATGCAACGCATCTTCCAGCCCTTCGTCCAGGCGGCCCCCGGCATTACACGCCAGTACGGCGGCACCGGCCTCGGCCTGGCACTGACCCGGCGCCTGTGCGAAGCAATGCGCGGCGAACTGCTAGTACAGTCGACCCTGCACGAGGGCAGCTGTTTCTGCGCCCGCCTACCCCTCCCAGCACACACACCTGCTACCGGATTGCCGCAACTGCAGGGCAATGTGTTCGCCCTGTGCCCGACCGACAGCGGCCTGCAACGCCAGCTGAGCCTGTGGCTGCCTACCCTTGGTCTGCGCTACCAGCACAGCGCAACACTCCCCGAAACGCTGCCGGAGTGCGATCTGCTGATTTGCAACAACCCCGAGTCACTTGCCGCGCTGCGTGAGAAAACCAGCGCACCCTTGATTCTGGTCAGCAGTTACGGACATTTCCTAAGCCAGGCAGCCAGCAGTGCCTTGGCCCCGTTCCAGCAAATAGCCCAGCCACTGAGCCGGCAGACACTGCTTAGCCAGCTGCGCGAGCACGTGCTGCATCAGCCCAAGCTACAGGCGGTCAATGAGACACAGGCGCCGCTGCCACACGCCGAAATTCTGCTGGTTGAAGACAACCCGGTGAACCAGATGGTGGCCAAAGGCATGCTGCTCAAACTCGGTTGCCGCGTCTGCCTAGCAGAGAACGGTGAAGAGGCCCTGCAGCAACTGGAGCAGCACAGGCCCGACCTGATTCTCATGGACTGCAACATGCCGGTCATGGATGGCTATGAGGCCACCCAGCGCATTCGCCAGGATGGCCGCTGGACTGATCTGCCGATCATCGCACTCACAGCGAACGCCCTTGCCGATGAGCGCGAACGCTGCCTTAAGCTCGGCATGAACGATTACCTGGCCAAGCCGTTTCGCCGCGAAGACCTGATCAGCACCCTGCAGCGCTGGCTGCCGCCGACTAGCGACACCCCGCCCTGAGCTGGAGAAACTGCCCAAGCAACTGATCGAGCTGCTCGCGCAGGGCAGAAGGCTCCTCCCCATCCAGCCCGGCACTCTCGATCAACTGCTGACGCAGCGGCAATACCTGCTCGCGCAGCTGCACGCCCGTCGGTGTGAGCTGCAGAGATACTTCGCGCTCATCGGCCTGCGAACGCTGACGCAACAGCAGCCCCTGCTGCTGCAGCCGCTTGAGCAGGGGCGTCAGAGTCCCGGAGTCCAGCATCAGGCGCTCGCCCAGTGCCTTGACGGTCGCCTGTGCCGGTGGCTGCTGATGCCACTCCCACAGCACCAGCATCGCGAGGTACTGCGGATAGGTCAGCCCCAGCGCATCCAGCATCGGTCGGTAGCCGCGAATGATGGCCCGGGAAGCTGCATACAGCTTGAAGCACAGCTGGTGGTCCAGCTGCAGCTGCGGATCCAGCACCTGACTCATTTGAGCAGCGCTTCGATCTCGGCAGTCAGCTCTTCCGGCTTGGTGGTCGGAGCAAAACGCTTGACCACCTTGCCATCGGCGCCGATCAGGAACTTGGTGAAGTTCCACTTGATACCCTGACTACCCAGCAGGCCCGGCGCGCGCTGTTTGAGCTGCACAAACAGCGGATGGGCGTCACTGCCATTGACGTCGATCTTCTTGAACAGCGGGAAGCTGACGCCGAAGTTCAGCTCACAGAACTCGGAGATCGCCCCTTCGTTACCCGGTTCCTGCTTGCCAAACTGGTTGCAGGGAAAGCCCAGCACCACCAGCCCCTTGTCCTTGTAGTTCTGCCACAGGGATTCAAGCCCCTTGTACTGCGGGGTAAAGCCGCACTTGCTGGCGGTATTGACCACCAGCATGGCCTTGCCACCAAAGTCGGCCAGCGTCTTCTGTTCACCCTTGATGGTGGTGCAAGGAATATCGAGCAATTTATCGGTCACGGCGGAGCCCTCTGTGTGCAGAATGGGATGGCGCGACTTTAATGTGCAATTAGATTGCGCACAACTTAATTGCACAAAATATCGTTACCACCCTGAAAACACCTATGCGCGCGGTTTTAGCTTCAGCGCTACCGAGTTGATGCAGTAACGTAAACCAGTAGGCCGCGGACCATCGGGAAAGACGTGGCCGAGGTGAGCATCGCAGCGGGCGCAAAGCACCTCGATGCGCTGCATGCCATGGCTGTTGTCTTCTTTCTCACTGATCGCGGTGGCACTGACCGGCTGGAAATAGCTTGGCCAGCCACTGCCTGAATCGTACTTGGCTTCCGAATCAAACAAGGCCGCCCCGCAGCAGGAACAGTGATAGGTCCCCGGCGTCTTGGTGGCGTAATACTCACCACTGAACGGATGCTCGGTGCCCTTGAGCCGACAGACCTGAAACTGAGCGGGAGAGAGTTCCTCGCGCCAGCTTTCAAGCGGTTTATCCAGTTTTTCCACAATCACACCTCCACTGCCGAAAAATGCCGCCGCGTACCTTTTCCCTGCCTGCCCCCACACGTATCATGCGGGCTCTTTTTCACCGCCCGTCTGGTTGCTGCAAACGGGGCAGCCAGGGTGCATGGATTCATGCAGTTCGCCGAAATTAGCGGCGACTCACCTTGGGATATAACAGGATCATGCAGGTCAGCAAATCGAACAAGCTCGCCAACGTCTGCTATGACATTCGCGGGCCGGTGCTCAAGCACGCCAAACGCCTGGAAGAGGAAGGCCAACGCATCCTCAAGCTGAATATCGGCAACCCGGCGCCGTTCGGTTTCGAAGCCCCGGAGGAAATCCTCCAGGACGTGATCCGCAATCTGCCTACCGCTCAGGGCTACAGTGACTCCAAAGGCCTGTTCAGCGCGCGCAAGGCGGTGATGCAGTACTACCAGCAGAAACAGGTCGAAGGCGTCGGCATCGAGGACATCTACCTCGGCAACGGCGTATCCGAGCTGATCGTGATGGCCATGCAGGCGCTGCTCAACAACGGTGACGAGGTGCTGATCCCGGCCCCCGACTACCCGCTGTGGACAGCCTCCGTGGCACTGGCCGGCGGCAAGCCGGTGCATTATCTGTGCGATGAGCAGGCCGGCTGGTTCCCCGATATCGCCGACATGCGCGCCAAGATCACGCCGAACACCAAGGCACTGGTGCTGATCAATCCGAACAACCCCACCGGCGCGGTGTACTCCAAGGAAGTCCTGCTGGACATCGTCGAACTGGCCCGCCAACACAATCTGGTGCTGTTCTCCGACGAGATCTACGACAAGATTCTCTATGACGACGCCGTGCACATCTGCACCGCTTCGCTGGCTCCGGACGTGCTGTGCCTGACCTTCAACGGTCTGTCCAAGTCCTACCGGGTCGCCGGTTTCCGCTCCGGCTGGGTGGCCATTTCCGGCCCCAAGCACAAAGCACAGAGCTATATCGAAGGCATCGATATGCTCGCCAACATGCGCCTGTGCGCCAACGTGCCAAGCCAGCATGCCATCCAGACCGCCCTCGGCGGCTACCAGAGCATCAACGACCTGGTGCTGCCCAACGGCCGCCTGCTGGAACAGCGCAACCGCGCCTGGGAGCTGCTCAACGACATTCCCGGAGTCAGTTGCGTCAAGCCCATGGGCGCGCTGTACGCCTTCCCGAAGATCGACCCCAAGGTCTGCCCGATCCACAACGACGAGAAATTCGTTCTCGACCTGCTGCTCTCCGAGAAGCTGCTGATCGTCCAGGGGACAGCCTTCAACTGGCCATGGCCGGATCACTTCCGCGTCGTCACCCTGCCCCGCGTGGATGACCTCGAGCAGGCGATCGGCCGCATCGGCCATTTCCTCAAGTCCTACCGCCAGTAAGAGGCCATCGCCATGGACAGGGCCAAGCGTTACCTGCTGACCGGTGCCAGCTCCGGCATCGGCGCACAGCTGGCTCATGAGCTGGCCGGCAGGGGCTATGACCTGGCCCTGGCGGCGCGGCGCACCGACAGCCTGCAGGCACTGGCCAGCGAACTGCAGTCCCGCCACGGCTGCAAGGTCGTGGTGCTGGCGCTGGATGTCACCGACTACGCGGCCTGCGCCGACATTGTCGGCCTGGCTGCCAATGCCCTCGGCGGCCTAGACGGCATTATTGCCAATGCCGGCATCGCCCTCGCCGGCAAGGCCGGCGGCGGACACTTCGAGCGCATTCGCCAGACGCTGGAAACCAATCTGCTGGGAGCCATCGCCTGCCTGGAGGCCGCCGCCGTACTGTTCCGCCAGCAGGGTCACGGCCACTTGGTCGCCATCGCTTCGGTAGCAGGCAAGCGCGGACTGCCACGCAGCCTGGGCTATTCGGCGAGCAAGGCCGGACTGATCGCCTACATGGAGTCACTGGCCGCCGAATTTCATGGCAAGCCGATCGATACCACCCTGCTGCTGCCGGGCTTTATCGACACGCCACTGAACCAGGATATGGCCAAGCGCCCCTTCCTGATCAGCGCCGAGCGCGGTGCACGCCTGATCGCCGGGCATATCGACCGTCACAGCCGCAGCGCCTATGTCCCCGGCTGGCCCTGGGCTCTGCTCGGGCGCCTGCTGCCTTATCTGCCCAGCGCCTGGCTGGCCCGCTTTTGAGTACTGCCGCGATGGATCTGCAGATTGATGACTTCTACCACGATTGCGCGGCCGGGCTGCTCAACCTGTACCTGGCATTCCCGCGCAAGGTAGCCCTGTACATTGAAGACCTGATCGGCCGCGAGGAGCCCGATGAATTCGGTCTGCCCAGCAAGCGCCATCAGAGCTGTCTGGGCGCCCTGCTGTGGCTGGCCGACGAAGGTTATCTGCGCTACGAGAGCACCATTCATTACGAAGCGCTGGATCAGGCCACCCTGACTGAAAAAGGCTTCGTCCGCCTGACCCGCTACATCCCCACGCTGGTCAGCGATGCCAGCCTCACCCCCAGCATTCGCCGGCAGCAAGGCACCCTTGCCCACCAACTGCGCCAGGCCTTGCACAACCGCGACAGCGAACAGGTCGCGCGCCTGACCCGCCTGGTACTGGATCAGCGCGCCCCAGCCAGCGACATAGCTTGAAATAGTCTGCGCTTGAAGCCCTGGCGCTACCGCCCTTATATACACGCCCATGACTATTCCGTTTTCTGCAGTTAGGAGTTTGACCCAACCATGATGCGCATCGCCCTGTTCATCGGCACCAACCTGGCGGTTTTGCTGATCGCCAGCATCACGCTCAAGCTACTTGGCGTTGATCGGTTCACCGGTCAGAACTACGGCAGCCTGCTGGTCTACTGCGCCGTGTTCGGTTTTGCCGGCTCGCTGATTTCGCTGTTCATCTCCAAGTGGATGGCGAAGATGAGCACCGGCACGGAGATCATCAGCCAGCCACGCACCCGTCACGAACAGTGGCTGCTGCAGACCGTCGAGGAGCTGTCCCGCGACGCCGGTATCAAAATGCCCGAAGTGGGCATCTTCCCGGCTTATGAGGCCAATGCCTTCGCCACTGGCTGGAACAAGAACGACGCCCTGGTTGCCGTCAGCCAGGGCCTGTTGGAGCGCTTCTCGCCCGACGAAGTGAAAGCCGTACTGGCCCACGAGATCGGCCACGTGGCCAATGGCGACATGGTCACGCTGGCGCTGATTCAGGGCGTGGTGAACACCTTCGTCATGTTCTTCGCACGCATCTTCGGTAACTTCGTCGACAAGGTCATCCTGAAGAACGAGGAAGGCCCGGGCATCGGCTATTTCGTCGCCACTATCTTCGCTGAGCTGGTACTGGGTATCCTGGCCAGCATCATCGTCATGTGGTTCTCGCGTAAGCGCGAATTCAAGGCCGACGAAGCAGGTGCCCGCCTGGCCAGCACCGCCTCCATGATTGGCGCCCTGCAACGCCTGCGCGCTGAGCAAGGTGTACCGGTGAATATGCCCAGCAGCATGACTGCCTTCGGCATCAATGGCGGCCTGAAGAACGGCCTGGCCGGCCTGCTGATGACCCACCCGCCACTGGAAGACCGCATCGAAGCACTGCGCCGCCTGGCATAAGCCAACCGGCAACAAGCAAAAGCCGCCTTGAAAGGCGGCTTTTCTTTTAGCAGCGGGAAAGGCTGAAAACCGACTCATCCAGCCGCGTCAGACCACGCTGGAGAAATCTCCAGTTCTCGCCCAGCACATCCTCACACGCCAGTTGGCGGACAACCCAATCGCCTGCGTAAAACGCCTGCACCTGCGCGGAAGGCACCGCAAAGGGCGGCCCGCTCATCTGCTCCTGCGGATAATCCAGTGTCACCAGCAGGCCGCGACAGGCCGCCGGCAGAATGGCCTGCAAATGCGCAACGTAGCGCTCACGCATGTCCTGCGGCAGCGCGATCAGTGCAGCCCGATCGTAAAAGAGGTGGCACTGCTGCACGTCGGCAGCCGTCAGAGCAAAAAAGTCACCGCACCAGAGCTCAATGCCTCGCGCACGGAATCGCACAAAAGCCCCCTGTTCTTCAATCTGCGGCTGCAGCCCCTGTTCAGCAAAGAAGTCCTCGACCGCCTTGCGCGACAACTCGATCCCTAATACCTGCAGTTTCTGTTCTGCCAACCAGCACAGATCCAGCGTCTTGCCACACAACGGCACCAGCACCGTCTCACCCGACTGAGCAGACAACTGCGACCAGTACCGCAGCAGGTAGGGATTCACCTCACTGAGATGAAAGCCGATTTCATCGCGCGCCCAGCGCGCCTGCCAGAAGTCCTCGTGCAACACACACCTCCTCTTGAACCACCCACCAGTCTGAAAACATCGAATAAAGCGATTAATCCGGCGCAAAAATGCCGTTATTAAAACGATACCGACGGCACGACAATAGCCTCACCGCGAAGGAGGCCATCATGCTACCCAGCCTGTTCATTTCCCACGGCGCGCCGCTGCTTGCACTTGAACCCGAAGCGACCGGCAAGGCATTGCGCCAGCTGGCAGACAGTCTGCCACGGCCTGAACTGATTCTGATCGTATCGGCCCACTGGCAGAGCCAGACATTGCAAATCAGCAGCGGCGCGCAACCCGATACCTGGCATGACTTTTATGGCTTCCCCCAGGCCCTTTACCAACTGCGCTACCCGGCGCCAGGAGCTCCGGAGCAGGCCAGCAAAATTGCCGAATACCTGAGTAGTGCGGGCTACCCTACTCAGCTCAATGCGCAGCAGCCGCGCGATCACGGTGCCTGGGTACCCATGCTGCTGATGTACCCACAGGCGGATATTCCGGTCCTGCAACTGTCACTCCCCTATTGCGCCACACCAGAGTGGCTGATCGGGCTCGGGCTGGCACTCAAAGACCTGCGCGCCAAGGGCGTATTACTGATTGGCTCCGGCAGCCTGACCCACAATCTGGCGGAACTGGACTGGCAGGCCGGAAAGGATCATGTGGCCGACTGGGCAGCCAGCTTCTGCCAGTGGTTGCTTGCCCGGCTTGAGAGCAACGACAGCGCGGCACTGCAAGACTATCGCCGCCTGGCACCGCACGCCGTGCGCAACCACCCCACCGATGAACACCTCCTGCCGCTGTTCTTTGCCTACGGTGCCGGCGAAAACATGCATTCCGTGCATCAGGGCTTCAGCTATGGCGCTCTGGCCATGGACATCCTGCGCTTCGATTAAGACCACAAACAAAAAGCCCGCTCAGAGAGCGGGCTTTTTGCTGGAACGGAAACGCTGGATCAGACCAGGTTTTCCAGCTCCGGTACAGCTTCGAACAGGTCAGCCACCAGGCCGTAGTCAGCCACCTGGAAGATCGGGGCTTCTTCGTCCTTGTTGATAGCAACGATGACCTTGGAGTCTTTCATACCGGCCAGGTGCTGGATGGCACCGGAGATGCCCACAGCAACGTAGAGCTGCGGAGCAACGATCTTACCGGTCTGACCAACCTGCATGTCGTTCGGTACGAAACCGGCGTCGACGGCGGCACGGGAAGCACCAACAGCGGCACCGAGTTTGTCGGCCAGGCTGTACAGCAGCTTGAAGTTGTCGCCATTCTGCATGCCACGGCCGCCGGAAACGACGATCTTGGCAGCAGTCAGTTCCGGACGGTCGGACTTGGCCAGCTCTTCGCCGACGAAAGCCGACTTGCCAGCATCGCCAGCACCGGAAACCTGCTCAACGGCAGCCGAACCACCTTCGGCAGCAGCGGCGTCAAAGCCGGTGCCACGAACGGTGATGACCTTGACCGCAGCCGAGGACTGCACGGTAGCGATAGCGTTACCGGCATAGATCGGACGCTTGAAGGTGTCAGCGCTTTCTACGGCAATGATTTCAGAGATCTGATCAACATCCAGCAGCGCAGCAACGCGCGGCAGGAAGTTTTTGCCATTGGTGGTAGCAGCAGCCAGCACGTGGCTGTAGCCCTTGCCCAGTTCGGCGATCAGCGGAGCAACGTTCTCCGGCAGTTGATTGGCGTAGGCAGCATTGTCAGCAACCAGCACCTTGGATACGCCAGCTACCTTGGCAGCAGCTTCGGCAACTGCGCCGCAACCAGCACCAGCCACCAGAACGTGGATGTCGCCACCGATTTTCTGGGCAGCGGTCACGGTGTTGAGGGTGGCAGCGCCCAGGGTAGCGTTATTGTGTTCAGCAACAACCAGGATAGCCATCAGATTACCTTCGCCTCGTTCTTCAGTTTCTCGACCAGTTCAGCCACGGACTTGACCTTGATGCCGGCGCTGCGGGCAGCCGGAGCTTCCACTTTCAGGGTCTTGACGGAAGAAGCGGTGGAAACACCCAGAGCGTCCGGGGTAACCACGTCCAGCGGCTTCTTCTTGGCTTTCATGATGTTCGGCAGAGACGCGTAACGCGGCTCGTTCAAACGCAGGTCGGTGGTGACGATTGCCGGCAGGTTCAGGGCAACAGTCTGCAGACCGCCGTCGATTTCACGGGTTACGTTGACCTTGTCGCCAGTCACTTCCACCTTGGAGGCGAAAGTACCTTGCGGCATGCCAGTCAGAGCACCGAGCATCTGGCCAGTCTGGTTGTTGTCGCTGTCGATGGACTGTTTGCCCATGATGACGAGCTGAGGCTGCTCTTTCTCAACAACGGCTTTCAGCACCTTGGCCACGGCCAGGGAGTTCAGCTCATCGTTGGACTCAACCAGAATGGCGCGGTCGGCACCCAGAGCCAGGGCAGTACGCAGCTGCTCCTGAGCAGTGTTCGGGCCAATGGAAACCACGACGATCTCAGTCGCAACACCCTTTTCCTTCAGACGAACTGCTTCTTCCACGGCGATTTCGCAGAAGGGGTTCATCGACATCTTGACGTTGGCGAGGTCGACGCCGGAGTTGTCCGCCTTGACGCGAACCTTGACGTTGTAGTCGACCACTCGTTTGACAGCTACAAGAACCTTCATGGATTCCTCGTTACTCTCCGGTGAATATAAGGGTGTCGCCTAGGCGAACCTGGCCGGTGATGCATGTCGGCCGGGACCGACGAACTCAAAAATAGGGAGCGCAAAACCGCCCGTATCTTGACCGTAACAGGGATTACGGTCAATACGAAGACGCCCGCAGGCAAGCGTCTACGCGGCATATTACCAGCCTTGGAAAAAATTCAAACAAACGTTTGTATTGGACCTACACTGACCTATAGATATAATGCTCGCGCTCGGGCCAGAGAATGCCGGGGCTCCCCCAAAGAAAAGCACAGATTAGCCTTGAGTAGGAGATTGACTGTGGAACGCGAATACATGGAATTCGACGTCGTCATCGTCGGCGCCGGCCCCTCCGGTTTGTCCGCCGCCTGCCGACTGAAGCAGAAGGCCGCCGAAGCCGGTCAAGAGATCAGCGTTTGCGTGGTCGAGAAAGGTTCCGAAGTCGGCGCCCACATTCTCTCTGGCGCTGTATTCGAGCCGCGCGCTCTGAACGAACTGTTCCCCAACTGGAAGGAACTGGGCGCCCCGCTGAACACCGAGGTCAAGCGCGACGACATCTACCTGCTCAAGAGCGAAGAGAAAGCCGCCAAGGTACCGAACTTCTTTGTGCCGAAAACCATGCACAACGAAGGCAACTACATCATCTCCCTGGGCAATCTGTGCCGCTGGCTAGCCCAGCAGGCCGAAGGCCTGGGCGTCGAGATCTACCCGGGCTTCGCCGCCCAGGAAGCGCTGATCGACGAGAACGGTGTGGTGCGCGGCATCATCACCGGCGACCTGGGTGTCGACCGTGAAGGTCACCCGAAGGAAGGCTACTACACCCCGGGCATGGAACTGCGTGCCAAATACACCCTGTTCGCCGAAGGCTGCCGTGGCCACATTGGCAAGCAGCTGATCAAGAAGTACAACCTCGACAGCGAAGCCGACGCCCAGCACTACGGCATCGGCATCAAGGAAATCTGGGACATCGACCCGGCCAAGCACGAGCAGGGCCTGGTGGTGCACACCGCCGGCTGGCCGCTGTCCGACGAGAACCCGGGCGGCTCCTTCCTCTATCACCTGGAAAACAACCAGGTCGTGGTTGGCCTGATCGTTGACCTGTCCTACGCCAACCCGCACCTGTCGCCGTTCGACGAATTCCAGCGCTACAAGCACCATCCGGTGATCAAGCAGTACCTGGAAGGCGGCAAGCGCGTAGCCTACGGCGCCCGCGCCATCTGCAAAGGCGGTCTGAACTCGCTGCCTAAGATGGTCTTCCCGGGCGGTGCACTGATCGGCTGTGACCTGGGCACCCTGAACTTCGCCAAGATCAAGGGCAGCCACACTGCCATGAAGTCCGGCATGCTGGCCGCCGAATCCGTGGCCGAGGCACTGCTGGGCGGCAAGGAAGGCGGCGATGAGCTGACCAACTACGTCGACAACTTCAAGTCCAGCTGGCTGTACGAGGAGCTGTTCTGCAGCCGTAACTTCGGCGCGGCGATCCACAAGTTCGGCGCCATCGTCGGCGGCGCGTTCAACTTCATCGACCAGAACATCTTCGGCGGCAAGATTCCGGTTACCCTGCGCGACAACAAGCCGGACTACGCCTGCCTGAAGCCGGCCGCAGAGTGCCAGAAGATTGTCTATCCGAAGCCGGACGGCAAGATCAGCTTCGACAAACTCTCCTCGGTGTTCCTCTCCAACACCAACCACGAGGAAGAGCAGCCCTGCCACCTGAAGCTGACCGACCCGAGCATCCCGCTCTCCAAGAACCTGCCGCTGTACGACGAGCCCGCGCAGCGCTACTGCCCGGCCGGCGTGTACGAAGTGGTCACTCAGGAAGACGGCGAGAAGCGCTTCCAGATCAATGCCCAGAACTGCGTGCACTGCAAGACCTGTGACATCAAAGACCCGTCGCAGAACATCACCTGGGTAGCGCCAGAGGGCACCGGCGGCCCGAACTATCCCAACATGTAAGACCCATAAAAAAGGCTCCCTCGGGAGCCTTTTTTATTTCTACGCCTGCCCTCTAGGCCGGCAACAGCCCTATCGGGAAAAACTCCCCCAAGCTCCACACACCCAGCCATTGCTGCCCATCTATCTCACGCTCTACCGCCATCTCCACCAACTGGTAGAACACATTCCGATGGATCAGCGCCTCCAGATTGCTGCGTACCAGCAGGTAGGGTGACGGCTCCCCTGACTGCTCATCCAGCTCCACGCGAAGCGGATGATCTGCATCGGCCACCACCTCGTCTTCGACATTGGTGATAAAGCGCAGGCGCTGCTGCTCGCCCTCGCCCTCCACGCGCAGCTCCACTGCCACAAAAGGCGCATCGTCGACACGGATGCCGACCTTCTCCACCGGCGTGACCAGCACATAGTCGTCGCCATCGCGGCGGATGATGGTCGAGAACAACCTGACCATTGGTTTACGCCCGATTGGCGTGCCCTGATAGAACCAGGTGCCGTCACGGGCGATGCGCATGTCGATGTCGCCGCAGAACGGCGGATTCCACAGATGCACCGGCGGCAAGCCCTTGCCGGCGGCGGCAGTCACCTGACTCAGCAGATCACCCGCCTTGCCCACATCAACCATGTCTGACTCCGTTAGTACTCGTTAAGCCCCAGCAGGCGCCGGGCATATTCCTGCAACGGCGGCCCGATGAAATCCTGCGGATTACTGTCGTACCAGGAGAACAGGCCACCACGATTCCGAATCCGCGCCGTATCAACCAACTGACGGGTATTGGCCTCGATCAGCATAAGCTGAATCACCCCACGATCGGTGCCGAGGCGATCGACTGCTTCCTGGTCGACCCACTCGTCATAGGTGCCGATACGATCATCCACACTGGCGAAACGACAGTACAGCAGGTAGTGCGCTCCGGCCATGCGGGTTTCCGCCATGGCCTTCTCCAGCCCGAGCGGGCCACCGGCACGCCGCACCAGAGGGAAGTACTCGACAAAGCCCTTGAAGGCTTCATCCGCAACCACATTCGGCCGGACTGAACCATCGCCCTTTGGCGCAAACGGTCCCTGAGCGATGTAGATGAAGGAATCCGGCTGCAGGCGCCAGTGATAGGCACGCCGGATGTCGCTGTGATCCAGCACACCGGCATCACGCAACTGATACTCGGTACCGGCGGCCATGTCACTGACCTTCATGCAACCACTCAGCATGACAAGCAGCAGTGCAAGCAACAGATTAGGCATCGCATCTCTCCCTCGCGGCAAGGCAATGCCGCATTGCGGGTCTACTGCAGATTTTGCGCCAGACCAGGCTACAGGCCGCGCTGCCACTCCTGGCGCAGACGCACCTGCTGCGGCTGCTCGATGGCCATGCGGACCTGCGCCAGCATGCGTGCCTTATCCGCACCGAGATTACCCTTGAGCACCAGATAGTTGGAGGCATGATCACTACGGAAAACCGTATCGCGCAACTCGAGGGTTTGCAGCAAACGCTCAACCTCCAGAAACAGCTGCTGCTGGGTCAGGGGTGTGAAGTCAGGGAAACGCGAACGCACCCGCTCCTCACCCATTGGAAAACTCACCACCAGCGTCGACAGGTATTCCGGCTGAGCATCGTTCATCAGACGCGCCGAGTTCAGCGCATGCTGCTCGCTGTAGCGCTGTCCGCCCAGACCGTTGAGAATCATCACCGAGCGGGTAATACCGGCCTGCCCCAGCTTGTCCAGAGCACTCAGGGTCGACTCGTAGGTCTCGCCCTTGCTGATCAGCTCCAGCACCTGATCATCTCCGGACTCGGCACCGACATAGGCCATGCGCAACCCGGCATCAGCCAGCTCCTTGAGCTCCTCCACCGACTTCTTGCGCAGATTGCGCGGCAGGCAGTAACTGGAAACCCGCTGCACATCGGGCATGTATTCGCGGATGGCAGTGAGGATATTGAGCAGCCGCCGGGTCGGCAGCACCAGGGCATCGCCATCGGCCAGGAAGATGCGCTGCACGATCAGCTGTTCGCCGGCGCGGCGGATCTCGTCCAGCACCTGCGCCTCATCACGGGCGCGAAACTTCTTCTGCGGGGCTGTGTACATCTCGCAGAAGGTACAGCTGTTCCAGGAGCAACCGTTGGTGACCGGCAGAATCAGCGAGTGCGCCTCACTGGGAGGACGAAACACCGGCTCTATGTACTGAATGGGGAAAGCGGCATGCGACATGTTGAAACCCCCACGAAGGAACCCGCAAACGCGCCCGCACATTAACGCTGCCTCGCTGACCGCCTTGGCGACAGCCTGCCTGCGGGCGCACGGTTGGATTTTTCTCCGGGGCAGTGGCTAAGGCACGCTGCCCCGGTGTGCCGGTCAGGCAGCCGGCTGCTCGCCGTCGCGCTTGCGCTTGTTGCCCATGCGCACGCCGATATCCATCAGGAACTGGAAGAAGCCATCCTGATCCTCCAGAACACTGCTCCAGAACGGCGAGTGATACAGCGCGACTGCGCCGTGCACCAGCGCCCAGGCAGCGCAGTAATGGAAGTACGGCGGCACATCTTCCAGTTTGCCGTCGGCAATGCGCGCCTTGATCAGCTGGGTCAGGTGTTCGAAGTTAGAGGTGCGGATGGTATGCAGTTCCTCGACCATCTCCGGGACCTGATTGCCCTTGACCACCTTCTCTTCCAGACGATCAAACAGACGGTAGCGCTGCGGGTCACGCATGCGGAACTCAAAGTAGGCACGTGACAGCGCCTCTTTGTCGCGCGCCACATCCTCGGAGTGCAGCAGCGCATTCAGATCTCGCTCGTAATCAAGCATCAGACGCAGATAGATCTCTGCCTTGGACTTGAAATGCTTGTAGATGGTGCCTTTGCCGATCCCGACAGCATCCGCGATCATTTCGACCGTAACGCTATCCTCACCCTGCTCAAGAAACAGCTTCAGCGCGGTGTCCAGGATCTCCTGCTCACGACGGCGAAATTCACGGACTTTTCTGGGTTCTTTTTGCATAAATGGACTGACTGATCAAATCGGGTCAAAAAACGAAGGCGCGTATTATGCCTATACGCATTGAAAATGCACGGAACATCGCCACTGCAAGCTGCACTTTCGTCGAGAACACCACCGCCAGTCCAGAAACGCTCCAAAAGCCACAGAACCAATCAGTCACTGCCAAGCGTTCTGTCAGGTATTCCAAAAGTGTTTAAAAAAAGCGGCGGGCTCCGCTGGACTTCGTGCAAGTCTGACCAATACTCGTAACTACCGGTGCGCGGCAACTCCCCCCCTAACTGCCCCGCCGGTCGAGGTACCGTGGATCGCGTACCTTGTTTTACTCCTAATGGTCTTGACCCGGATTCATCCCCCAGAACCCGGGTTTTTTTATCCGCGTTTTAGCCCCGCGCCAACGGAAACAGGCGGAAGAAATTGTCCCCCGTCTGCTCCACCAGGGTTTCATAACTCACCCCGCGCAGCACCGCCAGGTACTCGGCAACCTCGCGTACATACTGCGGAAGATTCGGTTTGCCGCGATGCGGCACTGGCGCCAGATACGGAGCGTCGGTTTCCACCAGCAGACGGTCACTTGGAATCTTCTTGGCCACATCCCGCAGCGCCTCGGCATTGCGGAAAGTGACAATGCCGGAGAGGGAAATATAAAAACCCAGATCCAGAGCGGCACTCGCCATCTCCCAGTCCTCGGTAAAGCAATGCAGCACACCTGCCTGCGGCAAGGCTGCCTCACGCAGCAGCGCCAGGGTATCGGCTCGCGCCTCACGGGTATGCACGATCACGGGCTTGCCGGTGATCCTTGCCGCCTCCAGATGCAAGGCGAAAGCCTCCTTCTGCAAGGAAGCCGCTTCCGGTTCATAGTGGTAATCAAGACCCGTCTCGCCGATGGCCACGACCCGCGGGTGCGTCAGCTCATCCAGCAGCCAGTCCAGCGCCGGCGCTGCGCCGGGTTCAAGATCGAGCGGATGCACACCGACCGAACAATGCACATCCGCATATTGCTCCGCGACTTGCTTGACCGCTGCGGCGTTGGCAGCACTGACACCAATACAGAGGAAATGGCCGACACCGCGCGCGCGCGCCGCATCAAGAGCGACCTGCAGCGAGCCGCCGCAGGCGCTCAGGTCGAGTCGATCGAGGTGACAGTGGGAATCAACCAGCATGCTTATAGCCCGACGGCGCACTGCGCCGGGCAGCACGCCGTATCAATTACATGGTGTGGGTAGGACGATCAGACTTCAGCGCACCGGCCAGGTAAGTCTCGATCTTGTTGCGTGCGGTGGTATCGCCATCATTGAACTGCACGCCAACGCCAGCTGCACGGTTGCCCTGAGCACCCTTCGGGGTAATCCAGACCACCTTGCCGGCCACCGGAATCTTTTCCGGCTCATCCATCAGATTGAGCAGCATGAACACTTCATCGCCAAGCTTGTAGCTCTTGTTGGTCGGAATGAACAATCCGCCATTCCGGATGAAGGGCATGTAGGCGGCGTAAAGCACCGACTTGTCCTTGATGGTCAGGGACAGGATGCCGTTACGCGGGCCCAGATTGGGTGGCAAGCTCATGCAGCGTTCCTAGCGAAATATCCAGTGACCGATTCTAGCCCGGCCCGGGCAGGCTTGCCCACCTTACCAGCAAGGCTTCGAGAAGCAATACGCGGTTCAGATTGGCTTTATTCAGGACTTTCTGCCGCTGTTCGAGCAACCACTGCTGCAGATCAAGCACCTTGGCCTGACTGCTCTTGTCACCAAGATACTGCAAAACCTTCTGCATATCCGGCAAACCCAGCGCCTGCCCATCACCGCTCAGCTGGTAACGCAGCAGCAGATGCGCCCACTGGCTGAACCAGTCGAACAGCAGAATCAGCGATATGGCATTCCAGCCTTCGGCCAGCTGCGAGGCCGAGGCCTGCTGTTTGAGCAGTTTTTTCACCCCATCAACGACCAGGGCCCGGGCTTCGCGCACACCCAGCTCCTGCAGGCGCTGCGCCGCCAGCGGAGAACCCGCCGCCAGCGCCAGCAGCTCGCGGTGCTCCTCGCCACTCAGGGCCGGCAGACTCTGCGCCAGCCAGGCGAGACTTTGCGCTTCACTGGGGAATGGGCAAGCCTGCTGCACGCAACGGCTCTTGATGGTCGGCAGCAAACGGCTGGGCTGGTGACTGATGAGCAGCAGCACGGTGTCGCCGCTGGGCTCTTCCAGGCTTTTGAGCAAAGCGTTGGCCGCGTTGATGTTCATCGCCTCGGCCGGCTCCAGCAGAATCACCTTGCGCCCACCCAGTTGGGCGGTCTGCACAACGAAATCAACCAGTTCGCGAACCTGATCCACCTTGATGGCCTTGTCGGCCTCTTCCGGCTCCAGGGTAAAGGTATCCGGATGAGTACCTGCTGCCAGCAGCAGGCAGCCCTTGCACTGGCCACAGGCAAAACCGGCCTGCGGCGATTGGCAGAGCAGGCGGGCGCGCAAAAGCTCGGCCAGCTGACGCTTGCCAATACCGGCAGGACCATGCAGTAGGTAGGCATGAGCATGCTGGCGGCGCTCGGAGAACTGCGCCCACAGGTGCGCCTGCCAGGGCAGCAGATCAGCCACGGACTCGCTCCAGCAGCATGGGGAACAACCCTGCAAGATCAGCCTGCACCTGACTCAGTGGCTGCGCCGCATCCAGTACGCGATATCGCTCTGGAGCCTGAACCGCCCGCGCCAGATAGGTCTGTCGCACGGCTTCAAAGAACGACTGCTGTTCCTGTTCAAAACGATCAAGCTTGCCCCGCGCCGCCGCCCTGGCCAACCCGACTTCAACCGGCAGGTCGAAAACCAAGGTCAGATCCGGACGCAAATCGCCCTGAACAAACTGCTCGAGAATGGCAATGCGCTCGTGCGCCAGACCGCGCCCGCCGCCCTGGTAGGCATAGGTGGCGTCGGTAAAACGATCACAGAGCACCACCGCGCCACGCGCCAGTGCCGGTCGAATCACCCCGGCCAGATGCTGAGCTCGGGCAGCGAACATCAGCAGCAGCTCGGTATCGACCGCCATGACCTCAGTGTCGGGAGCCAGCAACAATTCGCGAATACGCTCGGCAAGTGGCGTTCCACCAGGTTCGCGGGTCAGGACCACTTCGACGCCCGCCTGCTTCAACAGCTCGGCAAGGTATTCCCGATTGGTGCTCTTGCCGGCGCCCTCAGGCCCTTCCAGGGTAATGAACAGTCCGCTCACGGTGTGTCCTTCTGTGCGGGAACCGGGCTGGAGCGATAGTCCGCCCGACGTTGCAACTGGTATTCACGCACGGCGCGGTTGTGCGCCGCCAGTGAATCGGAAAACACATGGCTGCCATCGCCACGCGCCACGAAATACAGGCTCTGGCCGTCGGCCGGATGCAGCGCCGCATGGATTGCCTCACGCCCGACCAGAGCAATGGGGGTTGGCGGCAGTCCCTTGATCACATAGGTGTTGTAGGGCGTTGGCTGACGCAGGTGGGCGCGGGTCAGATTACCCTGATAGCGCTCCCCCAGTCCGTAAATGACCGTCGGATCGGTTTGCAGCAGCATGCCCAGACGCAGGCGCCTTACGAACACGCCGGCGATCTGCGGACGCTCGCTGGGCACACCGGTTTCCTTCTCCACCAGAGAGGCCATGATCAACGCCTGGTAAGGCTCGCGATACGGCAGATTATCCGCCCGCCTGGCCCACTCTTCGGCCAGCACCTGCTCCTGGCGCTGCGACGCCTGGCGAAGGAGATCGATATCGCGCATCCCGCGGATATAGCGGTAAGTATCAGGAAAGAAACGACCTTCAGGGTGAACGCCGGGCTGCCCCAGCTTGGCCATGATCTCGGCATCACTCAGGGCTGTGAGTGTCTGCTGCAGGCGCTCCTGAGCGGCCAGATAAGCCCGCACCTGACGAAAGTTCCACCCTTCGACCAGCGTCAGGCTGTACTGCACCACCTCGCCCCGTTGCCACAGCCCCAGCAGCTCCTCGGCGCGCATACCAGGCTTTAGCCGGTACTCCCCGCTGTGCAGTGGCTGTTTCAGGTTAAAGCGCCAGTACAGGCGCAGCCACAATGCGCCGGACAGCACGCCATCCTGTTCCAGGCGGTTGAGCATCTGGTTTGGCGACGAGCCTGCCGGCACATCCAGCAGGCGCTCCTGCTCCAGACGAAGCGTCTGCTGCAACGCCTGCTGTTGTGACCAGGCCGCCCAACCGATCAGCAGCGCGGCCAGCACGGCGGCAGCTTGCAGCAGGAGCAGCAGTTTGCGTATCAAGGGTCAGCCTTCCAGCAGCGTATGGGCAATGGCCTGCAGTTTACGGGTGAGAGGGCCGACCGGCCAGTCGCGCTGCAGGTAGCCCTGTACCGGCCAAACTCCGTACAAGCTATTGCACAGCAGCACCTCATCGGCCCGCAGCAGGTCTTCAACCGACAGATCATCGATGCGCCAGGCAATGCCCTGCTCGTCTGCTGCCTGCAGCAAAGCCGCACGCATCACCCCGGCCACGCCACAACGCTGCAGGTCAGGCAGCAGCAAGACACCATCGCTGACCAGCAGGAGATTGCTGAACACGCCCTCGATGATGCGCCCGGACGTGTCGCACAGCAGCCCCTCGGCAAACGCCGGATCCTGCCACTCAGCCCGCGCCATTACCTGTTCCAGACGATTGAGGTGCTTGAGCCCCGCCAGCAGCGGTTGCTCGGCCAAACGTGTCTGACAGGCAAAAAGTCGCACACCCTGCTCGGCATGCTGCGACGGCCACTGCGGCAACGCACTGGCCTGCAGAATGCGCCGCGGCCGCGATTCGGCCGGTGACGCGTAGCCGCGTAAACCATCACCACGGGTGACGATCAATTTGGCCACTCCCTGCCCCAGCAGCGCGGCGAAGGTACGCAGTTCCTCTTCCACCTGAGCCAGGTCGAGCCCGATGGCCAAACGCTGAGCTCCGGCAGCCAGACGCCGCAGATGCAGCGTCAGCAGCGGGATACGGCCACCACTGACGCGCAGGGTTTCAAACAGCCCATCGCCGTAAGCCAGCCCGCGATCAGTCAGCGGCAGCTGACTGGCCGGCTGTCCATCCACCCAACTGAGCATCAGCCGTTGAAGCGACGGAACAGCAGCGAGCCGTTGGTCCCGCCAAAGCCGAAGGAGTTCGACAGCACGGCATCGATGGCCATGGCCCGCGCCTGATGCGGGACGAAGTCCAGATCACAGCCTTCATCCGGGTTGTCGAGGTTGATCGTCGGCGGCGCGACCTGGTCGCGAATGGCCAGCACACTGAAGATGGCCTCGACCGCACCCGCCGCGCCCAGCAAGTGGCCGGTCATCGACTTGGTCGAGCTCACCGCCAGTCGATAAGCGTGCTCGCCGAAAACGCTCTTCACCGCGCAGGCTTCAGCCTTGTCACCGGCCGAGGTGGAAGTGCCATGAGCATTGATGTACTGCACCTGATCAGGATTGAGGCGTGCATCCTGCAGGGCATTGCGCATGCAGCGTGCCGCTCCTGCACCATCGTCAGGCGGAGAAGTCATGTGATAGGCGTCGCCACTCATGCCGAAACCGACCAGCTCTGCATAGATCTGCGCGCCACGCGCCTTGGCATGCTCCAGTTCTTCCAGAACCAGAGCACCTGCACCATCGGACAGCACGAAACCATCGCGATCCTTGTCCCACGGGCGACTGGCCCGCTGCGGATCGTCATTGCGCGTAGAAAGCGCGCGGGCAGCACCGAAGCCTCCCAGCCCCAGACCACAGGCCGCCATCTCGGCTCCACCGGCGATCATCACGTCAGCTTCACCGTAGGCAATGTTGCGGGCAGCCATACCGATGCAGTGCGTACCGGTGGTACAGGCGGTGGCGATGGCGTAGTTGGGCCCCTGCGCCCCCAGATGAATAGAGAGGAACCCGGAAATCATGTTGATGATCGAGCCCGGCACGAAGAACGGCGAAATGCGCCGCGGCCCCTGCTCAATCAGCGACTTGCAGTTGTTCTCGATATTGGTCAGGCCACCGATACCCGAACCCATCGCCACACCGATGCGCTCACGGTTGGCATCGGTAACTTCCAGCCCGGAATCCCGTACCGCCTGGAAACTGGCGGCCAGACCGTACTGAATGAACAAATCCAGCTTGCGCGCCTCTTTGGCCGACAGATACTGCTCAACGTCGAAGCCCTTCACCGAACCGCCAAAACGGGTGGCGTACGCCGAAAGGTCCATATGTTCGATGAGGCCGATACCACTCTGGGCGGCCAGAATGCCTTGCCAGCTGCTGGCAACATCCACCCCCAGCGGAGAAAGCATGCCCAGCCCGGTGACCACAACGCGTCTACGCGACACAGCGAAATCCTCTACCTGTACGGCGCCCCAGCGGCGCACCTAAAGAAAAACCGCACGCCTTGAGGGCTGTGCGGTTCTTCGGATCAGCAAACAGCGATTACAAATTACTTGCTGTGCGCAGTAACGTAGTCGATGGCTTCCTGAACGGTGGTGATCTTCTCGGCTTGCTCGTCCGGAATCTCGGTCTCGAATTCCTCTTCCAGAGCCATCACCAGCTCAACGGTGTCAAGGGAGTCGGCGCCCAGGTCTTCAACGAAGGAAGCGCTGTTGGTGACTTCTTCTTCCTTAACGCCCAGTTGCTCGGCGACGATTTTCTTGACGCGTTCTTCGATGGTGCTCATACCGTATTTTCACTCCTATGGAAAAATTCCGTGCAGCTCGGGCTGCAGTGTATAGAAAGGGTTTTCTAACTTTCAAGCCAAAGACCGCAGCCCCTTGCACTGGCTTGCCCATCGGTCGGCAAACCGCATGGCAGTTTTATAACCGATTTTAGACAGCCTGTATGACAGTTTCGCGCAGGGCCGAGTCACATTTAGCTCATGTACATGCCGCCATTTACCGGCAGGGTGGCACCGGTGATATAGGCAGCGGCGTCGGAAGCGAGAAAACTCACCACGCCAGCAATTTCTTCAGCCTGACCCAGACGACCAAGGGGAATCTGCGTCAGCATGGCCTCACGCTGAGCATCTGTCAGCTCACGGGTCATGTCGGTATCGATAAAACCGGGAGCCACGGCATTGACGGTGATGGCCCGCGAACCGACTTCCCGCGCCAGGGCACGGGTAAAGCCCTCCAGACCAGCCTTGGCCGCCGCGTAATTGACCTGCCCGGCATTACCCATCGCTCCGACCACCGAGCCGATATTGATGATGCGACCCCAGCGCGCCTTGGTCATGCCACGCAGCACACCCTTGGACAAGCGATAGAGGCTATTGAGGTTGGTATTGATGACATCGAACCATTCGTCATCCTTCATGCGCAGCATCAGATTGTCGCGGGTGATACCGGCGTTGTTCACCAGAATCAGCGGCTGACCGAGGTGCTGCTGAATGTGTTCCAGCGTTGTGGCCACAGACTCATCATTGGCCACATCCAGGACCAGGCCCGCGCCTTCGACACCATTGGCCTTCAGCGTTTCGGCAATGCGTTCGGCACCGCTTGGCGTAGTTGCCGTACCAATCACCACGGCACCCTGACGACCCAACTCCAGAGCAATCGCCTGACCAATGCCTCGGCTGGCGCCGGTGACCAGGGCTACTTTTCCTTGCAATCGCATATCGTCACTCCCTCTCAGAGCAAAGCCGCCCGGGCTGCCGCGAAGGCATCCGGGGTTTCCAGATTATGGGTATTCACGCCTTTCACGCAGCGCTTGTTGAGGCCCGACAGCACCTTGCCCGGGCCGCATTCGACCAGCTCGGTCACACCCTGCTCCGCCAGATACTGCACGGTTTCAACCCAGCGCACCGGGCTGTAGAGCTGCGCCAGCAGATCGCGCTTGAGAGCGGCAAGATCAGCAGGCACAGCCGCACTCACGTTCTGCACCAGCGCAATGGACGGCACCTGCCAGCTGAGCGCCTCAACGGACGCCGCGAACTGCTCGGCAGCCGGACGCATCAGCGCACAGTGCGAAGGCACACTGACCGGCAAGGCCATGGCGCGCTTGGCGCCACGCGCCTTGCAGGCCTCGATGGCACGAGCCACGGCACTGGCCGCACCGGCAATCACCACCTGACCCGGCGCATTGAAATTGACCGCACTGACCACCTCGCCCTGCTCCGCTTCAGCGCAGGCCGCCAGGACATCAGCATCCTCAAGCCCCAGAATCGCCGCCATCCCGCCCTGACCTGCGGGAACAGCCTGCTGCATCAGTTGCCCGCGACGCTCAACCAGCCGCACAGCGTCGGCCAGAGACAGGCTGCCGGCAGCGACCAGCGCCGAGTACTCACCCAGACTGTGACCCGCTACGAAAGCTGGCTGCACAGCCACCTCGGCCTGCCACAGGCGCCACAGGGCAATGGAGGCAGTGAGGATGGCCGGCTGGGTTTTATCGGTCTGATTGAGCGACTCTTCAGGCCCCTGCTGGGTCAGCGCCCACAGGTCATAGCCAAGCGCGTCGGAGGCTTCGCTAAAAGTGTGCTGGATCAGGGGTTGTTGCTGCGCCAGTTCGGCCAGCATGCCAACCGATTGCGAGCCCTGACCGGGAAAGACGAACGCGAGAGATGCGGACATCGAGGCAACCTTCTACAGATAACAGGAGAATGACGTCTGGCCTAGCCAGCCACAACAAACTGACAGTTGGATGACCACCTGACGCACAGGGTCACATCCTACAGCAGCAGATTCCCCAGTCGACTGTGCAAACGCTGCGGCAGATTCTCGCGCACCTCAACCACCGCACGCGCAATCGCCACCTTGAAGGCATCCTCATCGGCACTGCCATGGCTTTTCACCACAATGCCCTGCAACCCGAGAAAGCTTGCTCCATTGTGCTGGGCAGGCGCCAGCTCATCCTGCAGACGCCGCAGCAACGGCATGGCCAGCGAGCCGACCAGGCGCGAACCCAGACTTTCCTTGAACAACGAGGCAATCCGCGCCGACAACATGGTGACAAGGCCTTCGCTGGACTTGAGCAGAATATTGCCGACGAAGCCGTCACACACCACCACATCCGCCTCACCGCGATAGAGACCATCGCCCTCGATGAAGCCGCAGTAGTTCAGCTCATCTGCCTGCTGCAACAGGCTCGCAGCCAGCTTCACCTGCTGATTGCCCTTGATGTCCTCGGTGCCGACATTGAGCAAGGCAATGCGCGGCCTGGACTTGCCCTGCACCTCAGCAGCAACAGCCCCCATCACCGCGAACTGGTAGAGGTGCTCAGCACTGCAATCGACATTGGCACCCAGATCAAGCAGCAGCGTTCGCCCTGTCTGGGTGGGAATGGCCGTCACCATCGCCGGACGGTCAATACCCGGCAGGGTTTTCAGCACATAGCGCGCCAAGGCCATCAATGCACCGGTATTGCCGGCACTTACGCAAGCCTGCGCCCGCCCCTGACGTACCAGTTCCAGCGCCTGACGCATGGAGGAATCGGGCTTGTTGCGCAGGGCCTGAGCAGGCCGCTCATCCATGGCAATGATTTCACTGGCATGTTCGACGCGCAGGCGCGCGCGATCCACACCAGACTGGCGGGAAAGAATGTCTTCGAGAACAGGAGCCTGACCAACAAGGATCAGTTCGAGGGAGGGATTTTCAGCCATTGCCGAAAGGCAGGCCGGAACAATGCAACGGGGACCGAAGTCCCCGCCCATTGCGTCAATCGCAACAACAGAAGCT
This sequence comes from Pseudomonas sp. HAR-UPW-AIA-41, assembly GCF_002304225.1. Taxonomy (GTDB): domain Bacteria; phylum Pseudomonadota; class Gammaproteobacteria; order Pseudomonadales; family Pseudomonadaceae; genus Aquipseudomonas. Next base: position 844,531 of record NZ_NSLB01000001.1, on the reverse strand, counting down.
GACAAGATTACTCAGCAGCGTCCTTGTTGACGACTTTGCGGCCACGGTAAACGCCTTCCGGAGTTACGTGGTGACGCAGGTGGACTTCACCGGTGCTCTTCTCGACGGACAGGGTGCTGGCCTCGAGAGCGTCATGGGAACGACGCATGTCACGAGCGGAACGGGATTTTTTGTTCTGCTGAACAGCCATAACTGATTAACTCCTAAACGTTTGGGTCACGCTTTAACTGAGCCAGTACGCTGAACGGGTTGGACCGCGAAACCTCGTTCTCATTCGGCTCTGGCTCATCTTGGCCCGCCGGCTGCTGGCAAACTTTTGCATCATGGACAGGAACAATCGGCAAAGAGAGCAGAAGCTCGTCTTCAACCATTGTCAGCACATCCAAGGGCTCTTCACCCACTTCCAGCGCATCGTAGCCTTTAGGCAGAGAGCGCTCAGAATCGCCCTCTCTTACCATGGCGTAGATGTATTCGCCATGAACCGGCAAAGCCGCCGGCTCCAGACAACGCTGGCAAATCATCCTGACCTCAACATCGAGCGAGCCCCGGATAACCGGTATACGCTGCTCATCACGCTCGAATGTCAGCCGTACTTGCACTTCACCGAGGTCATCGGTCAATTGCTCGCACAACCGCGGCAGGCTTTTTACCGGAACAACCCCCTCGAGAGTTATTCCGCGATCAGCCAGCTTGCGCGGATCGACATGAGGTGGAATCGGTGCATTCAACATAGGCGCGACATTCTAGGGATGCCCCCAGGCGCTGTCAAAGAAAATTCCGCCTTTCTCCCTGGCGCCCGCTAAAATCGCAATTCCTTGTTCAGATTGAGAATTCGCCATGCTGCCACTGGTTCTGGCCTCCACCTCTCGCTATCGCCGCGAACTGCTGGAACGCCTGCGCCTGCCGTTCAGCACCTCGCCGCCCGCAACCGATGAGACCCCACTAGCCGGCGAACACCCCGAACAGCTGGTTTGCCGACTGGCCGAAGCCAAGGCCCGCGCCCTCCAAAGCAGCCATCCGGCGCACCTGATCATCGGCTCAGACCAGGTCGCCACCCTGGACGGACAGATCATCGGCAAACCGCACACATTCAACAACGCAAAAGCACAACTGCAGGCTGCCAGTGGCCGCAGCGTAACCTTCCTGACCGGCCTGTGCCTTTTCAACAGCCAGAACAACCACTGCCAGGTCGCCTGCGTACCCTTTACCGTGCATTTCCGCCAACTCAGCGACGCCCAGATCGAGCGCTACCTGCATGCCGAACAACCCTACGACTGCGCCGGCAGCTTCAAGTCCGAAGGACTGGGCATCAGCCTGTTCGCCAGCACCGAGGGCAGAGACAGCACCAGCCTGATCGGCCTCCCCCTGATCCGCCTGGTCGACATGCTAATAAATGAAGGGATTACCCTCCCCTAAAGCAAAAGCCCGGCATTGCCGGGCTCTTTCACCGATACAGAACACTCAGCGCAACTGCGGCCCGGCAAAACCAGCCCAGATCGCCACATGTTCAGCCACACTGGCGCCCAGCTTCTTGGCAAAACGGTCCAGCGGCGTTTCCTGATGCGTGTAATCCACCAGATCCTTCGCCCCGATCACTTCGCGCGCCACATAGCTGCTGTTACCCAGACCATCGATCAGACCAAGCTGCAGCGCCTGCTCACCCGACCAGATCAAGCCACTGAACAACTCCGGATGCTCCTTGTCCTTGAGGCGCTCACCGCGCCCCTGCTTGACACTGGCAATGAACTGCTTATGCGTGGTTTCCAGCACAGTTTTCCAGAATGCCGTTTCCTCATCCTTTGGCGGCTGGAACGGATCCAGAAATGCCTTGTGCTCGCCGGCTGTATAGATGCGCCGATCAACACCCAGCTTATCCATCACGCCGACAAAGCCGAAGCCGGATGCCGTCACCCCAATCGATCCGACCAGACTGGCCTTGTCGGCATAAATAGCATCAGCAGCACTGGCGATGTAGTAAGCCCCGGAAGCACCAAGGTCGGTAATGACCGCATAAACCTTGATTTCCTTGTGCTCAGCACGCAGGCGACGGATCTCGTCGTAGATATAGCCGGACTGAACCGGACTGCCGCCCGGACTGTTGATACGCAGCACCACACCCTTGGTATTCGGATCCTTGAAGGCCGCCCGCAAGCTGCCCACGATATTGTCGGCACTGGCAGGCTCCTGGTCAGCGATCATGCCGCGCACCTCCACCACGGCGGTATGCGCCTTGCCGCGCGCCGCCGCATCCTGGAGATCCATCTGCGGAGCAAACAATGCCAGAGCACCGAACAGATAAACAAAGGTCAGCAGCTTGAAAAAAATGCCCCAGCGACGCGCCCGCTTCTGCTCCTGCACACCAGCCAGCAGAGTCTTCTCCAATAGTTTCCAGCTACGCTCGTCACCCGACTTCAGATCATCCGACATAGGCCTCTTCCTTTACCTTCGGCGCCACCCCTGACTCCAGCCAGTGACGCAACTGATCAAAATGCTCGACAGCCAATACCGGCCCGTGCTCGCGCAACCCATCAAGTGACTGCGCACCGTAACCCACCGCCACCGAATCCATACCCGCATTTCTGGCCATCTGCAGATCGAAGGAAGAATCCCCCACCATCACAGCCGCCGCGGCAGGCAACGCGAAATACTCGAGAATCTCCTCCAGCATCCGCGGATTCGGCTTGCTGGCTGTTTCGTCGGCGCAGCGGGTGATATCGAAATAATTCTCCCAACCCCGCCCCTCGAGCACTCGCTGCAGACCATGGCGACTCTTGCCGGTCGCCACCGCCAAACGATAGCCCTGATCACGAAAAGCCTCCAAGGCGTCGGCAACACCGGGAAACAGTCGCGAAGGCTCGGACTCCAGATGCAGGTAATGCTCGCTGTAGGCCTGACGGAACCGCTGAACCCGCGCCGGATCAAGCATATCGGGATACAGAGCCCGTACCGCCTCTGGCAAACCCAGGCCAATGATGCCGCGCAAGGCATTATCGGAGAGTTGCGGCAGCGCACAGACCTCGGCCGCTTCACGCAGAGACTCGACAATACGACCAATGGAATCGACCAGAGTGCCATCCCAGTCGAAAATCAGCGCCTGATACCTAGCCACCCAGACGCTCCAGCGTACTCGCCCACATCGCATCGACCGGCGCTTCGAGGCTCAGCTCCTGCCCATCCGGCAGGGTGACGCGCAGCGCATGAGAATGCAGGAACAGACGCTTACCGCCCAGCTCGCGAATCACGCGGGTGAAATCCTCATCACCATATTTAGGATCACCGGCAATGGCATGCCCGGCGTGCCTGGCATGCACACGGATCTGATGGGTGCGCCCGGTAATCGGACTGGCCTCGACCAGGGTGGCAAACTCACCAAAGCGGCGCACCACGCGAAACACGGTCAGCGCCTCTTTACCCTCGGGATTGACCTCAACCATACGCTCGCCGGAACGCAGATTGTTCTTCAGCAGCGGAGCACTGATCTTTTTCTTGGCGGTCGGCCAACTGCCGCGCACCAGCGCCAGGTAGCGCTTGTCGACGCCATCACCGCGCAGCGCCTCATGCAGATGGCGCAACATGCTGCGCTTCTTGGCAATCATCAACAGGCCCGAGGTATCGCGATCCAGACGGTGGACCAGCTCGATATCCTTGGCATCCGGCCGCAACTGCCGGAACGCTTCAATCACGCCGTAATTGAGGCCACTGCCGCCGTGCACGGCAATACCGGCCGGCTTGTTAAGCACGATGAGCGCCTTGTCCTCGTAGACGATGGCAGCCTCAAGCCGCTCAAGCAGCCCCTGCGCCAGCGGCGCAGGCTCGTCACGCTCAGCCACCCGCAGCGGCGGAACACGCACCACATCACCGGCCTGCAGCTTGTACTCGGGCTTGATCCGCCCCTTGTTCACCCGCACCTCACCCTTTCGCAGAATGCGATAGATAAGCGTTTTGGGCACACCCTTGAGCTGGGTGCGGAGAAAGTTATCGATACGCTGACCGGCATATTCCGGCGCAACTTCCAGCATTTGCACGCCAGCAGTTGGAGAGGGAGGAGTTGTCATGCCCAGATGATAACAATTTTTATGCAATTGAAGCACTTAATGGTTGCTGCTATAGTCGCGAAGCCGTCCAAAGCGGCCTGGCCGCGCCACAAGGGGAAAAGTCCCATATGCGCCGCCTGCGACCCGATAAGAGGACGCCAGACCGTCCTTCGAATGAATGCCCCAACAACGTGCACCATTCGTAAACCGAGTACTGGAAATGAGAACGAGCAAATCGCGTTGATGATTTGCCCAATGTGAAACCCGCTTCCGGATTCAGTGAGCGGCACCCGATTTTCTGGATTGATGTGTAGGGTGGAGACGCACAACCGGCCTGCAGCAAGTGACCCCGCATCGAGATGATGCGCTAGTTTGTCCGCTGCCCCCGATTGATTCCTCCTCCTGATTGATTGCTTCCTGTCGTTACAGCAAGCAGGAGACGCCGTCGCAATGTGGCCACAGGCTGCATTTGCTGGACACAGGGAAGGCCCGCCTCCCCTGCAGCGCACCTGAACACCGACCAAGAGAGTCGTGTGTGCCGACCGCCGCTTCCGGATAGCCCGGAGACCGAACGGTACTACATGAAAAGAATGCTGATTAACGCAACTCAACCTGAAGAGTTGCGTGTTGCTCTGGTAGATGGCCAGAAGCTCTATGACCTGGATATCGAATCCGGTGCTCGTGAGCAGAAGAAGGCCAACATCTACAAGGGCCGCATTACTCGCGTCGAACCCAGCCTCGAGGCTGCCTTCGTCGACTTCGGCGCCGAGCGCCACGGCTTCCTGCCGCTCAAGGAAATCTCCCGCGAATACTTCACCAAGGCCCCCGAAGGCCGCGTCAACATCAAGGAAGTCCTGAAGGAAGGCCAGGAAGTCATCGTTCAGGTGGAGAAGGAAGAGCGCGGCAACAAAGGCGCTGCCCTGACCACCTTCATCAGCCTGGCCGGCCGCTATCTGGTGCTGATGCCGAACAACCCGCGCGCCGGTGGCATCTCCCGCCGCATCGAGGGTGAGGAGCGCAACGAACTGCGTGAGGCTCTGAACGGCCTCAACGCACCGGCCGACATGGGCCTGATCGTGCGCACCGCAGGTCTTGGCCGCTCCAGCGAAGAACTGCAGTGGGACCTCGACTACCTGTTGCAACTGTGGAGCGCCATCAAGGACGCCTCGGGCGAGAAAAGCGCGCCGTTCCTGATTTATCAGGAATCCAACGTCATCATCCGCGCCATCCGCGACTACCTGCGCCAGGACATCGGTGAAGTTCTGGTCGACAGCGTCGAGGCCCAGGAAGAAGCCCTGTCCTTCATCCAGCAGGTCATGCCGCAGTACGCCAGCAAGATCAAGCTATACGAAGACAGCGTGCCGCTGTTCAACCGCTTCCAGATCGAAAGCCAGATCGAAACCGCCTTCCAGCGCGAAGTGAAGCTGCCGTCCGGCGGCTCCATCGTCATCGACCCGACCGAAGCCCTGGTGTCCATCGACATCAACTCGGCGCGCGCGACCAAAGGCGGCGACATCGAAGAAACCGCCCTGCAGACCAACCTGGAAGCGGCCGAAGAAATCGCCCGCCAGCTGCGCCTGCGTGATATCGGCGGCCTGATCGTCATCGACTTCATCGATATGACTCCAGCCAAGAACCAGCGCGCTGTGGAAGAAAAAGTCCGCGAAGCCCTGGAAGCCGACCGCGCCCGCGTCCAGGTCGGCCGCATTTCGCGCTTCGGTCTGCTGGAAATGTCCCGTCAGCGCCTGCGTCCGTCCCTCGGCGAGACCAGCGGCATCGTCTGCCCGCGCTGCAACGGTCAGGGCATCATCCGCGACGTCGAATCCCTGTCGCTGGCCATCCTGCGCCTGATCGAAGAAGAAGCGCTGAAGGATCGTACCGCCGAGGTTCGCGCCCAGGTGCCGATCCCGGTTGCCGCCTTCCTGCTCAACGAGAAGCGCAACGCCATCACCAAGATCGAGCTGCGCACCCGCGCGCGCATCATCATTCTGCCGAACGACCATCTCGAAACGCCGCACTTCGAAGTGCAGCGTCTGCGCGATGACAGCCCGGAAGTCATGGCCGGCCTGTCGAGCTACGAAATGGCCCCGAGCGAAGCGGAAGATGCCCAGCCGGTCAGCGCCACCCGCACCCTGGTTCGCCAGGAAGCCGCAGTAAAAACCGTAGCGCCGAGCCAGCCGGCTCCTGCTGCTACCCCGGCGCCGGCTCCGGCCGCTCTGGCTCCGCAGCCTGCTACCGAGCCGAGCCTGTTCAAGGGCCTGGTTAAATCGCTGGTCAGCCTGTTCGCCAGCAAGGAAGAACAACCGGTAGCTGCTGCTCCGGCCGAACCGGCTCCGCGTCAGCCGCAGCGCAGTGAGCGCCGCGACGGCCGCAGCCAGAATCGCCGCCGTGACGGCCGCCGCGATGAAGAGCGCAAACCACGTGAAGAGCGCGGCAACCGCGAAGAACGTGGCGAACGCCAGCCGCGTGAAGAGCGTCAGCCGCGCGAAGGCCAGGAAGCCCGTCGTGAGCGCGCCCCGCGCGAAGAGCGCCAACCGCGTGAAGGCCAGGAAGGTCGCCGCGAGCGTGCCCCGCGTGAGGAGCGTCAGCCTCGCGAAGAGCGTGCCGAACGTGCTCCTCGCGAAGAGCGCCAGGCCGCGTGAAGAACGCGCTCCACGTGAAGAGCGTCAGCCTCGTGAAGAGCGTGCCGAGCGCGCCCCGCGCGAAGAGCGTCAACCACGCGAAGGCCGCCAGCCGCGTGAAGAGCGCCAGCTGCGTCCGATCCTGGATGCCGCCCCGGTAGCCGAGGAAGAACTGCCGAACGAAGAGCTGCTGCAGGATGAGGGCATCGAAGGCGCAGAAGGCAGCGAAGGTGATCGCCCACGCCGCCGCTCGCGTGGCCAGCGCCGTCGCAGCAACCGTCGTGACCGTCAGCGCGAAGCCGGTATTGATGTGGCAGAAGAGAGTGGCGAGAGCGCTGCCGCTGCCGCCTCTGCCGACAGCACTGTAGTGGCCGCCAGCGTCGCTGCCGTTGTCAGCGAGGTCATTGAAGCCGCCGCAGAAGCACAGACCAGCAGCGTTGAAGTCAGCCAGCCTGCTGCCGAAGCCAACGTTGTCAGCGAAGAGCCGGCCAGCCCGGTTCAAGCAGCCAGCGCAGCAGAACCAGAGCAAAGCCAGACTGAGCCAGCAGTGGCGCATGAAGCCGCACCTGCCCCGGCCGCTGTTGAGCCGACTGTTGAAGTAGTAGCGGTCCAGGCTGAGGCACCTGCCCCGGCAGAAAGCGCTGTCGAGGCTGCGCCTGTTGTCGCCAGCGAGGTCATCGCTCCGGCAATCGTGGCGGAAACCGGGCGTGCACTGAACGACCCGCGCGAGCGTCGTCGTCAGCGCCTGGAAGCCGAGCGCCTGGCCCGTGAGGCCGCCGAAGCCGCCAAGGCAGCGCCGGTAGCTGCCGAGGTTGTCGCCGAAGTGGTTGAAACAGCGGTGGATACCAGCGTCAGCAGTGAGCAGCCAGCCGTGGCCGAAGCAGCAGTAGCGGCTGTCGAACAAACGCCTGTCACAGCTGAAGCAGTCAGCGCCGAGCCGCAGCCTGTTGCGCTCAGCGCCGATGAAGCCGAAGTAGAAAAGCCGCAGGTCTAATCACCCGCGTAATGAAAAAGGGGGATGCCACAAGCATCCCCCTTTTTTATATCTGCTGCCGGACCACTCAGGTCTACCCCCACGCCTCCGAGTCCCCTCATGAGCCTAATCAGCCAGCTGCTCATGCTGTTTATCAGCGCCTTCGGTGCCGCCACCCTGCTGCCGCTGCAGTCGGAAGCGTTGCTGGTCGCCCTGCTGATGGACCGACCACAAGCACTCTGGCTGCTGCTGACAGTCGCCAGCCTGGGCAATATTCTTGGCTCGCTGGTGAACTGGTGGCTGGGCCGCTACCTGCTGCATCTGCGTGACCGCCGCTGGTTTCCGCTCAACCCCGCGCAACTGCTGCGGGCACAACAGTGGTATGGCCGTTACGGTCACTGGAGCCTGCTGCTGAGCTGGATGCCGATCATTGGCGACCCCCTGACACTAATCGCCGGCACCCTGCGCGAACCGCTGTGGCGTTTTCTTCTGCTGGTTACTCTGGCCAAGGCCGGGCGTTATCTGCTGCTCTGCGCCCTGACGCTCGGCTGGAGCTGAGCCCCCGCCAGCAGCCATTTGAGCAGACTGAAATACCCCAGTAGTGACAGCGCCACCAGCACAACCAGCAGCCACTGCAGCGCACTCGGCGGCTCAAAGGCGAACAACGGCGCCACCGCCGGCACACCACACACCAGCAGCACCCCGGCCAGCGTTGCCGTCAGCACCCACAGACCGGTTCGCGACAAACCACCGAACATCGCCCGCCAACCGAGCCGAGCCGAGCGACAGGCGAAGATCAGCAGTGCATTGCTCAGCACCAGCGCACTGAACGCCATGCCGCGCGCGACCTCGACCGCCACACCGTAACGCAGGCTGCCACCATACAGCACAGCCACCGCCACACCGACACCCGCGCCCTGCAACAGACTCATCAGCACATGCGCCCTACTCACTAACGCTTCTGTCAGCGGACGCGGCCGCTGCTTCATCAACTGCCGGGAGCCCGATTCAGCTTCGAACACGATCGAGCAGGCCGGATCGATGACCAGTTCGAGAAAGGCGATATGCATGGGGGCCAGCAACAGCGGCCAGCCGAACAGCAGCGGCAGGAGTGCCAGCAGAATGATCGGCACATGCACCGCCAGGGTATAGATCAGCGCCTGACGCAGGTTGGCAAAGATGCGCCGGCCCAGCGCCACCGCCCGGACAATGGCGGTGAAGTCATCCTCCAGCAGAATCAGCGCCGCCGCCTCGCGGGCCACATCGGTACCTCGTTTGCCCATGGCGATGCCGATATGCGCCGCCTTCAGTGCCGGTGCGTCGTTGACCCCGTCACCGGTCATGGCCACCACTTCGCCATTGCCCTTGAGCGCCTCGACGATGGCCAGCTTCTGCGCCGGCGAGACCCGGGCAAATACGGCACTGCGCGCCACGCAATCACTCAGCTGGATGGCCGACATGGCGGCCAGCTCCGACCCGCTGTGCACCTCTCCTGCCTGTATCCCGGCTGACTGGGCAATGGCCCGCGCAGTACGGGGGTGATCACCGGTAATCATCAGCACGCGGATGCCCGCCTGCTGACACTCGGCAATGGCCGCCGGCACCTCTTCACGCAACGGATCGAGCAGGCCGATCAGTCCGACCAGACTGAATTCGAAGTCATGCTGACACTCCGGCCAACCCAGAGCCTGGACATGCCTGGCCTTGGCCACTGCCAGCACGCGCAAGCCGACCTCGGCCATCTGCGCCGCCTGCCGCAAGACCTTGGCCTGCTCCTCGTCGTTCAAATGACACAGATCGACAATCGCCTCGGGAGCACCTTTGCAGGCTACGAACAGGGGTTCATGAGCTTGCGCCTGCCAGAGATGGGACATGGCCAGTTGCTGCGCCGACAGCTCGTACTCGCGCACCAGCGCCCAGTCGGCGTGCAGGTGCTCGGTACCACTGAGAAATTCATCGGCAAAACGCTGGAACGCCAGCTCCATCGGATCCTGCGGTGCGGTTTCGCTGGCCAGCACCGCGTATTCAAGCAACTCGTGGTAGGCCTCGGGCAGCGCCTGATCCTGCCAGGCCTGAACATCCAGATAGCCGTCCGCAACCTGCAACGCCGCTACCCGCATGCGGTTATGAGTCAGCGTGCCGGTCTTGTCGACGCACAGCACGGTGGTCTGCCCCAGCGTCTCGATACTGTTCAATTGCCGGGTCAGCACCTGATGCTGCGCCAGCCGGCGTGCGCCCAGAGCCATGAACACGATGAGGATGACCGCGAACTCCTGCGGCAGGATGCCCATGGCCAGGGTGATGCCGCTGAGCAGGCTGGCCAGCCAGCCGCTGCTCAACCACCAGTGCAGCAAAGCCAGACCGATACAGAGCAGGCCGGCCAGCAGCGTGAGGCGTCGGGTCAGGCGGGCCATTTCCTGGCGCAGCGGTGAGTCGCTGACCTCAATCGCCTGCAGCGACTGGCCAATCCGTCCCAGCTCCGTGTGCTTGCCAGTAGCCGTCACCCGCAGCACACCCTGCCCCCGCACCACCAGCGTCCCGGCATAAGCGCTGGCGCCATCGGCAAACTTGGCCACGGGCACCGATTCGCCACTGAGCATGGACTCGTCGCACGCCAGCTCATGAGCCTGCAGCAGCACACCATCGGCCGGCACGCGATCGCCCTCGGCCAGCAGCAGAATGTCGTCGCACACCACATTCGTTGCCGGGATACGCTGAGGCTGACCGTCACGGACCACCAGCGCGCGCGGACTGGACAGATCGCGCAGCGCCTCCAGCACCCGCTCGGTGCGGCGCTCCTGCAACAGGGTGATGGTCATGATGATGACCACGAAGCCCAGCAGAATCAGCGCTTCGCGGCTGTCACCCATCATCAGATACAGGCTGCCCGCGGCCAGCAGGAGGACAAACATCGGCTCGCGCAGCAACTGGCCAAGCAGAATACGCCAGCCCCGAGCCGACTCCTGCTGGCACTGATTGCCGCCTTCGGCGGCCAGACGCGCCGCCGCTTCAGCCTGGCTCAGGCCACGGGGAAATGCCTCCGGCATGGTGACTCCTGAACCAAGACCTCAATCCTGACAAGCCTAGCCGAGCAACCGTCTCAGAGCAGATTCGGCTCCATCTCCAGAGTCACGCCAAAACGCGTCTGGATATCGGCCTGAATGCGCTGGGCCAACTGATGAATCTGGCGACCGCTGGCCTGACCGTAGTTGACCAGCACCAGCGCCTGATGGCGATGGACACCGGTATCGCCTTCACGAAAGCCCTTCCAGCCGGCCTTGTCGATCAGCCAGCCGGCGGCCAGTTTGACCATTCCCTCGCCTGCCGGATAAGCCACCAGATCGGCATGCTCGGCGCGTATCCGCTCTGCCAGCGCCTGCGGCACCAGCGGATTCTTGAAAAAACTGCCGGCATTGCCCAGCTCGGCCGGATCGGGCAGTTTTTCCCGACGGATCGCGCAGATGGCCGCCCCGACGTCTTTCGCCGTTGGCTGCTCGATGCCCATTTCCAGCAGGCGCTGACGCACCGGACCGTAGTCCAGATGCAGGCTACCGGCCTGACGCAGGGCAAAACGCACACGCAGGATCAGCCAGCGCCCCTGCTCACGCTTGAACAGGCTGTCGCGATAGGCAAAGGCGCAGTCTTCCAGGGCGAAGTCGCGCAGTTCACCGGTCTGCCGGTCCAGCGCCGTCAGGCCGGCAAACACGTCCTTGATCTCGACCCCGTAGGCCCCGACATTCTGCATGGGCGCGGCGCCCACGGTCCCGGGAATCAGACTGAGGTTTTCCAGGCCCTGCAGTCCCTGCCCCAGGGTCCACTGCACAAACTCATGCCAGGGTTCGCCGGCTTCAGCCTCGACGATGACCTGTTCGCCATCACCCGGCAGCATGCGCCGCCCACGGCTGGCCATGCGCAGCACCAGCGCCGGTACATCAGCAGTCAGCAGCAGGTTGCTGCCGCCACCGATGACCAGCATCGGCACCCCCAGTTGCTGCGCGCACTGCAAGGCTTCGCGCACCTCGGCATCGCTCTGTGCCTCGGCGAAGTAACGCGCCGCCGCCTCGATGCCAAAGGTGTTGAAGGCTTTCAGCGACTGGTTTTCCCGTACGGTCAGACTCACAGGCGCCCCCGGATTTCACGGATCAGGCCGTCACAGGCGTCTTCGATCAGATCGAGCACCTGCTCGAAGCCTTGCGCACCACCGTAATAGGGGTCGGGAACTTCATCGAGAGGCGAATCATAACGGCGCAGAAAAAGATCCAGCTCCGCCCTCGGTTGTGCCGGGCGCAGGCGTTGCAGATGGGCCAGGTTATGAGCATCCATGGCCAGAATCAGGTCGAAGCGGGCAAAGTCGTCAGTTGTTACCTGACGGCCACGCAGGGGCGAAAGATCATACCCGCGACGGGAAGCGGCTTCTCGGGTACGCGGATCGGGGGCCTTGCCCACGTGCCAGTCGCCGGTGCCGGCCGAGTCCACCAGCACCTGCTTGCTCAGCCCCTGCTCCGCCAACTTGTGGCGCAGAACGCCTTCGGCCGTGGGCGAACGGCAGATATTGCCCAGACAAACAAACAGCACGTGCATCAAGGCACCTCGATCAGCTCGGGAGCCGGCCTGTGGACCGGCTCACCCCAGCGGGCTTGTGGCCCGGAGAGGGGAAAATGGTCGGTCGCAACGAACGCGACCGGCCGAATCAGGCCAGCAGACGGCGTACCCGCTCCAGGTCCTCGGGGGTATCCACCCCGGCCGGCGGCGATTGCAGGGCATCGGCCACATGGATACGCACGCCATGCCAGAGTGCCCGCAGCTGCTCCAGACACTCGGTATCCTCGAGCAGGCATGGTCCCCAGGCCACGAAATCGTGGAGAAAACCCGCGCGGTAGGCATAAATGCCGATGTGACGGCGGTATGGCACACCGGCTGGCAGCTCATCACGGCTACGGGCCAGGGCATCGCGCGCCCAAGGCAGTGGAGCACGGCTGAAGGTTAGCGCCAGGCCGTTGATGTCACTGGAAACCTTGACGGCGTTCGGATTGAACAGCGTCTCGATACTGTCGATCGGCTCGGCCAGAGTGGCAATGCCCGCCTCGGGGTGAGCCGCCAGATTGGCCGCAACCTGATCGATGATGGCCGGGGGAATCAGCGGCTCATCGCCCTGCACGTTGACCACAATGGCATCAGGGGCCAGTTGCAGCTGAGTAGCCACCTCGGCCAGGCGGTCGGTGCCGGAATTGTGCCCGGCATCGGTCAGCAGGACCTCGGCACCAAAGGCCTGGCAGGCTTCGACGATGCGCGCGTCGTCGGTGGCAATGACCACGCGGCTGGCGGCGCTTTTCTTCGCCTGTTCCCAGACATGCTGAACCATGGGCTTGCCGGCGATGTCCTGCAGCGGTTTGCCGGGCAGACGGCTGGAGGCGTAACGGGCCGGAATGACGACGGTAAAGGCAGTACTCATGCTTACTTGTCCAGGCGCTCGTCGGTGCTCAGGGTGCGCGCTTCGCTTTCCAGCATCACCGGAATGCCGTCGCGGATCGGATAGGCCAGGCCGGCGCCCTTGCTGATCAGCTCGGTCTTGTCTTCGGACAGTTGCAGCGGGCCTTTGCAGACCGGACAGGCGAGGATATCGAGCAGTTTGGGATCCATCGGGCGGTTCCTTGAATGAAGACGGCGGGTACGGTTACAGGCGTCCGGGCAGCAGTCGCTGCAGCTCCCCGTCCAGCCAGGCGATAAAGGCAGGCGATGGCTGCGCCTGCACCGCCAGGTACCACCAGTCAGGGGCGGCGAAATGGCGGCACTTAACGGCATCCTTCTCGGTCATCACCAGCGGCAGCGGCGGCGCAAAACGCAGCAGCTCGGCGCTCAGCGGCGCATGATCGGCGAATGGATGCTCGACAGGCTGCCAGTTTAACCCCTTGAGGGTGGTGAAGAAACGCTGTGGATTGCCAATGCCGGCGACAGCATGCATGGCCTGCCCCGGGGGGAAATGACTGAGCGAGACGCGCTCGCCATCGTGCAAGTTGACCAGTTCGGTGGGATTGAGACGGAAGGCAAAACCCGCCTGCGAGTCTTGCGCAGCACCGTTGAACAGACAGGCATCGACGCTCTGCAGGCGCTCGGCCGGCTCACGCAGCGGCCCCTCCGGCAGGCAGCGGCCATTGCCCAGGCCGCGCGCGGCATCAATAAGCACCAGTTCCAGATCACGGGCCAGACGGTAATGCTGCAGGCCGTCGTCACAGAGGATGAGGTCGAGATCTTCTTCCGCCAGCAGCGCGCGCACGGCCGCACTGCGGTCGGGATCGATCATCAGCGCAACGCCGCTACGCTGCACGATCAGCAGCGGTTCATCGCCCGCCTGACTGGCCGGCTGCTCGGCGCGCACCCGCCAGGGATAGCTCGGTGGCTGTGCGCCATAGCCACGGCTGACCACGCCGACCTTGAGGCCAAGACGGCGGCAATGTTCGATCAACCAGAGAATCAGCGGCGTCTTGCCGGTGCCGCCAACGGTGATGTTGCCAACCACAATGACCGGCACCGGTGCGCGGTAAGCCGGCTTGCGGCCACTGAGAAAGGCCGCGCGCTTGCCCTGCACCACCCGGCGGTACAACGCCGAGAGCGGTCTGAGTACACACAGCGCCGGATGGCCGTTGTACCAGGCCGCCAGCAGGCGATCGCCAACGCTCATGTCAGGGCTGTTCCGCCTGCGCCTCGACCGTAGTGATGCGCAGATGAGCAAAGCCGAGCTTGCCGGCCGCATCCATGGCGGTAATCACAGCCTGGTGCGGGGTCTTGGCATCGGCCGAGATCACTACCGGCAGGCTGTTGTCACCCTCGGACTCTTTCTGAAGCGCGCTCATCAGGCTCGGCAGGTCGCTTTTCAGCAGAGTCTGGCCATTGAGCGAATAGCCGCCGTCCACGCCAATCAGCACTTCCAGGGTTTTCAGTTCGCTGGGCTGCGGCGGCGTGCCGCTGGCCGCCTCGGGCAGATCAACCTTGAGCTGGGTTTCGCGGGTAAAGGTGGTGGTGACCACAAAGAACAGCAGCAGGATGAACACCACGTCGATCAACGACGCCAGGTTGATCTCGACGTTCTCCCGCGCCTTGCGCCGGAATTTCACGCCTTCCTGCCCTCTTTCTTGTCCTTCTTCGCCACTTCCGGGCTCTCGCCCATGTCGACGTCGCGGTCACCCTGCAGCACTTCAACCAGCTTGATCGCTTCCTGTTCCATGCCCACCACCAGCTCATCGACGCGGCGCTGCAGGAAACGGTGGAAGAACAGAGCCGGGATGGCGACAAACAGACCGGCCGCCGTGGTGATCAGCGCCTTGGCGATACCGCCGGCAAGCACCGAGGCATTGGCCATGTTGCTGCCCATGAAGGCACTGAAGATATCGATCATGCCCAGCACCGTGCCCAGCAGACCGAGCAGCGGGGCGATACCGGCGATGGTGCCAAGCGCATTGAGGTAGCGCTCCAGCTCATGGATCACACGGGCGGCCGCTTCCTCGATGCACTCTTTCATGATCTCGCGACCATGCTTGGAGTTGGCCAGACCGGCCGCGAGGATCTCGCCCAGCGGCGAGCTGGCACGCAGCTCCCGGAGCTTCTGACTGTTGAGCTGCTTGTCCTTGATCCACAACCACACCTGACCGAGCAGGTGGCTGGGGGTAATGCGCGCCGGGCGCAAGGTCCACAGACGTTCGGCAATGATGCCGGCTGCGGCGATCGAACACAGGATGATCGGCAGCATCATCCAGCCACCAGCTTTAACCAGCTCCCACACGGTGTGAATTCCCCTAGATCAAGCACAACACTTTTTATTGGATGACCGCTCGCCGAAGGCCTCAGCCACAGCGCGCGATCTGGGCAGAGAGACTATCACAGAGCCCTTGGCGCGCCGACGGCCTTCGTTCTCATTTTTCCTGCCAAAAGCCACCCTGCTGCCGCCAATGCAGCGCCGACCGCTGCGCACCCAGCTCAATACGTATGGCGCCTTGCAGCGCGGTGTCGTGCACCTTTGCACCAGCCTCCCGATAACGCGCCAGCACCTCGGCATGGGGATGGCCGAATGGGTTGTAGCGGCCTCGTGCCAGCAGGACATGAGGCGGTCGTGTCGCCGCCAGCAACGCAGGGGAAGAGGAAGTGCGACTGCCATGATGCGGCGCCAGCAGCCAATCCACGCTGATACCGGGATGCGCCTTGAGCCATTGCTGTTCAGCCGCGCTATCCATGTCACCGGTCAGCAGCAGGCGCTCGCCGGCGGCCTCGATGAGCAGGACACAGGAGGCACTGTTGCCCTCGCCCGCCGCCCACTGCCACTGGCTGAAACGCACGGCATTCCAGTGCCACTGGCGCACCGGGCAAGGCTGAACGGCCCAACTGGCTGGCAACTGACCGGGCTCACCACTAACCACAGCTTTAACGGGCAGGGCGTCCAGCAGCGCCTGCGCACCACCGGTATGGTCGCGGTCGGCATGACTGAGCAGCAACAGATCGAGCTGGCGCACACCGAGATAGCGCAGACTGGGCACGACAATCCGCGCTCCGGTGTCGAAACCCGGCACGGCGGGCCCGGCGTCATACAACAGCGCGTGCTCCCGGGTTCGCACCAGCACGGCCAGCCCCTGACCGACATCCAGCAACCATACCTGCGCTTCCCCCTTCGGCGGCAACGCCGTCGGCGGCCAGAACAGCGGCAGGCAGAGCAGGATACCGGGCACGCGCACAGGCAAGCCGGCGGGCAGTGTCAGGCAAACCACACCCAGTAACGCCAGAAGAACCGCCCAGCCTGGAACCGAGGGTGCGTACCAGGGAGCAATCCAGCCGGAGATGACCTGCAGCAGCCAGAAAAGACCGTGCAGCGAGGCCCCGGCCAGCCACAGCAATCCCTCGCCAAGCAGCGGAACCGGCAGACAGAGCGTTCCCAGCAGGGCCAGTGGCACACTGACAAAACTGACCCAGGGCACCGCCAGCAGATTGGCCAGCGGCGCACTCAGGCTTTGCGGCAGCCCCAGCGCCAGCAGGACCGGCAGCAGGCCCAGGGTCAGCAGCCACTGTGGACGCCAGAGCAGCTGCCAGAACGAATAACCGCCCAGCCGTCCGGCCAGCCCCCAGATCAGCCAGCCCACGGCCCCGAACGACAGCCAGAAACCAGCCTGCAGACTGGCCAATGGCTGCCAGAGCAATACCAGCAGCATCGCCAGCAGCCAGCCATCCCAGACCCGCAGCTGGCGAAAGCACCAACGCCACAGCAGGATCAGCGCCAGCATCACCAGGGCACGCTGTACCGGCACCTCCAGGCCAGCCAGAACGCCATACCCCAGGGCCGCCAGCCAGGCACCGAGGCAGGCCGGCCCAAGCCATGGCCAACCTGCCGGCCACCAGCCCAAACTCGCCAGCCCGGCGATCAGGGCATACACCAGCGCCGCCAGCAGCATCACATGCTGACCGGAAATCACCAGCAGATGCACCGTGCCGGTTGCCTGCAGCACCTGCCAGTCGGCATCACTCAGGCCACTGTCATCGCCCAGTACCAGCGCCGCGACCGCGCCTTCCCTCCACATGGCGGCGTGGCTGAGCAGACGCTGGCGCAGCTCTTCGCGCCAGCCGGCCAGCGGCACGGCGGACAGGCGCTGCCCGGCCTTGACCGAGCCCAGCGCGCCAATGCTCTGGGCGGCCAGCCAGGCCTCGTAGTCAAAACCCTGCGGATTGCTCATACCCACCGGCCGGCGCAGCTTCACTGCCAACCGCCAGCGCTCACCGGCACGCACATCGGGGGCATCGCGCCAACTCAGGCGCAGGCGGGTCGGTAAAGAGGCGCGGCGGGCGGTGGGATTTTCCAGCTGAAAACTCAGGAGCCCTTCGCGTCGCTCAGGCAGACCGCTGACCTGCCCTTCCAGCCACAGCGTGCGGCCATCCAGCTCCGGGGCCAGGCGGTCGGCCAACACGCCGTGCGCCATCAGCACCGAGCAGCAGAAGCCCAGCATAAACAGCCCCAGCCAGTACAGCCGGTAAGGCAGCAGCATCAGCGCCACGGCCAGCAGCGGCAGCAGCCAACCCAGTGGTGGCAGTTCGCTCAAGCCGCGCAGGCTGAGCAAACCGGCAATCAGCGCCAGCATCCCTGTGCGCATCGGCAATCATCCCTGTGGCCTTTCGGGTCACCGCCCTGTCACACCTTGTGACAGCCAGCGTCATGACCTGCATGCATAATAGCCGGCGGTTTTCGCCACGAGCCCGGCCATGCCCCGTCACCTGATCAAACGCTACATGCCCGACCCGGACAGCATCCGCGAACACAAGTCGCTGCGCTTTCTCGGTCCTCTGCTGCATGACCCCAACCTCTGGCACCTCAACCGCCATTCGGTAGCCCGCGCCATGGCCGCCGGCCTGTTCGCGGCCTTCATCCCCGTCCCCATGCAGATGCTGCTGGCCGCCTTTCTGGCGGTCTGGCTTCGCGGCAACCTGCCGATCTCTGTCGGTCTGGTCTGGCTGACCAACCCCATCACCATGCCACCGATTTTCTACTGCACTTATTTACTAGGCGCCTGGCTGATGGATGTTCCGCCGCGCAGCCTGCCAGACGAACTGACCTGGGCCTGGATCAGCAATGAGCTGAGTACCCTATGGCAACCCTTCCTGCTGGGTTCGGTGATCACCGGACTTGTCAGCGCCACGTTGTGTTTTTTCCTGACCCACTGGCTGTGGCGCCTGCACGTGGCGCACAGCTGGCGAAAACGCTGCCAGCAGCGACGTCAGCAGCATGAAAAAAGCCAGCAGTAGCTGGCTTTTTCTTTACCCTGACAAGCTCACTCGTAGCGCAACGCCTCGGCAGGCTGAGTACGCGAGGCCCGCAGTGCCGGGTAGAGGGTGGCGAGAAAACTCATCAGCAGGGCCGCACTGCAGACCAGCAGCACATCACCGGCCTGCAGGTCGGAAGGCAGCGAGCTGACGTAGTAGGCATCCGACGTGAACACATGACTGCCCAGCAGTTGCTCGAACTTGAGCACCCACTGGCTGATGTTCAACGCGCCGATCACCCCGAGCACACCGCCAATCAGTGTGCCGATCACGCCGATCACCGAACCCTGCACCATGAACACCGCCATGATCTGCCGTGGCGTGGCGCCCAGCGTGCGCAGGATGGCGATATCCGTGCGCTTGTCGGTCACCACCATGATCAGAGTGGCGATGATGTTGAAGGCCGCGACCGCGATGATCAGCAGCAGAAGCAGGCCGATCATGGTCTTTTCCATCTTCATGGCGCTGAACAGGCCACCCTGGGTGTGGGTCCAGTCGTCCG
The DNA here is from genome assembly GCF_002304225.1 of Pseudomonas sp. HAR-UPW-AIA-41. Taxonomy (GTDB): domain Bacteria; phylum Pseudomonadota; class Gammaproteobacteria; order Pseudomonadales; family Pseudomonadaceae; genus Aquipseudomonas. Next base: position 825,610 of record NZ_NSLB01000001.1, on the reverse strand, counting down.
CCTTGAACCCCAGCCCCAGGTGCGCAACCAGTTGCTGGGAAACCTGCGGCGCCTGATACAGATCGCGCAACTTCAGACGCACACCACGCACCTGCTCGGGCTGCCAGCGCTGCAGGCTGGCAGCATCGGCAACGTGGATCATAGCCAGGCTGCCATCCAGCTCGGCACCAACCTTGAAGATCCCGACCACGGTGAAGCGCTGCAGGCGCGGGGTAATCCCGCCGGCGCCCGTGGAGGCCTCCGGCACGATCAGGGTCAGGTTGTCCCCCACCGAAACGCGGAAGCGCCGGGCGGTCAGGTCGCCAATGACAATGCCCTGCTCACCGGCCACCAGGTTCTCGAGCTTACCGCGCACCAGATGCCGGGCGACGATAGAGACCTTGGCCTCTTCGGCCGGCAGCACGCCATCGATCTGCACCGGCTGCATCATGCCGCGGAACGACAGCATGCCGTCCAGCTGGGTCAGCGGCGCCACGCCGATCACCTGCGGATGCTGCGCGGCAGTCGCCGCCACCGCCCGCCAGTCATCCAGCGGCTGCACGCCGTTGAGACTGGCGTGCGGCACCATGCCGAGAATGCGCGAACTCATTTCCTTCTGGAAACCGTTCATCACCGACAGCACCAGAATCATCGCCAGCACGCCGAGTGACAGGCCGATCATCGACGTCAGCGAGATGAAGGAGATGAACTGGTTGCGCCGCTTGGCACGGGTGTAGCGCAGGCCGATGTAGATCGCCAGGGGTCTGAACATGGTCTGATCAGGCCGCCACCAGGCGACCCTCCTCCAGGCGCAGGACACGGTCCATCTGCCGCGCCAGGTTCATGTCGTGGGTCACCACCAGAAAGGCCGTGCGCAGCGACTGAGCCAGCTCGTGCATCAGCTCCTGAATGCCATGAGCGGTGTGCTGATCGAGGTTGCCGGTGGGCTCATCGAGCAGTACCAGTTGCGGCTGGTTGACCAGCGCACGGGCAATCGCCACGCGCTGGCGTTCGCCACCGGAGAGTTCGGCCGGTTTGTGCGACAGGCGATGGCCCAGCCCTACACGCTCCAGCAAGGTGGTGGCGCTCTGACGGGCCTCGGCGATCGGCGTACGGCCGATCAGCAGTGGCATACAGACGTTTTCCAGAGCGCTGAACTCCGGCAGCAGGTGGTGGAACTGGTAGACGAAGCCCAGCGCACGGTTGCGCAGCATGCCGCGCGCCGTCTCGCTGAGCGCCGAAAGCTCCTCGCCGGCCAGCCAGACACTGCCCTCGCTGGGCACATCGAGGCCGCCGAGCATGTTCAGCAGGGTGCTCTTCCCTGACCCGGACGAACCGACGATGGCCACGCGCTCGCCGGCATGCAGCTCCAGCTCGACCCCGGCCAGCACCTGTACCGACTGCGGGCCTTCCTCGTAGGACTTGCCCAGGTTGCGACAGCTCAGAACCGCCTTATCACTCATAACGCAAAGCCTCCGCAGGCTGCGTGCGCGAGGCACGCCAGGCCGGATACAGGGTCGCCAGGAAACTCAGCAGCAGTGCCGCGCCACAGATCAGCAGCACATCCTGAGCCATCACCTGGGACGGCAGATAATCGATGAAATACACGTCGGAATTGAGGAACTGGTGGCCCAGCGCACCTTCCAGCCAGCGCACGGCGGCACTCACATTGAGCGCGGCGAGTATGCCCAGCACGCAGCCAATGGCGGTGCCGATCACGCCGATCACCGTGCCCTGCACCATGAAAATGGCGAGGATCTGACGTGGAGTGGCGCCCAGGGTGCGCAGAATGGCGATATCCGAACGCTTGTCGTTCACCACCATGATCAGCGTGGAAATGATGTTGAAGGCCGCCACCGCAATGATCAGCAGCAGCAACATGCCGATCATCGACTTCTCCATGCGGATGGCCTGGTACAGATTGCCGTGGCTGCGCGTCCAGTCACTGGCGTAATAGTCGTAATCCTTGTTCGAGCGATCCCGCACCAGCTCCCAGGCCAGCTGCGGGGCCTGGAACAGGTCGTGCAACTTCAGGCGCAGACCCTGCACATGATCAGGCTTCCAGCGGTGCAGGCGGCCGGCATCGGCGATGTGCACCAGACCGAGGTAGCCATCCAGCTCGCCGGCGCCCACGTGGAACAGCCCTACCACGGTGAAGCGTTTCATCCGCGGAAAGACGCCGGCAGGTGTCACCGCCACATCTGGCGCGATGAAGGTGACCTTGTCGCCGATCTTCACGCCCAGGTTGTTGGCCGCCTTGTCGCCGATGACAATGCCGAATTCACCGGGCTGCAGACTGGCCAGACTGCCCTGCTCGGGCAGAAAGAAGCGCGAGATGATCGACACGCGGTCTTCCAACTCGGGCTGCACGCCATTGAGCAGCACCTTCTGCACCACGCCGTTATTGCTCAGCAGCCCACGCAGCTGAATGAACGGCGCTACCGCGGCGACTTCCGGACGGGCGCTCAGTTCGTCGCTGAGCTCATGCCAGTTGCCCAGCGGCTGATAGGCCTCCAGCGTGGCGTGCGGCACCATGCCGAGCACCTTCTGCTGCATTTCACGGTCGAAGCCGTTCATCACCGACAGCACCAGAATCATCACCAGTACGCCCAGGGCGAGGCCGATGATCGAGGTCAGCGAGATGAACGAAATGAAGTGGCTGCGGCGGCGGGCACGGGTATAGCGACTGCCGATGAAAACGGGAAAGGGTCTGAACATGTCGGCCTGAAATACGGAGGGAAAAAACGTCCTTGTGGCGGGGCTTGGCTGGCAGCGTTTACACTCAGACCATCGCTACCAGTCGGGGTTCGCCATGTCGACACCAGACGCGGATGACCGCCGCGAATACTACCGTATCGAAGATACGATCGCACTGGAATTTCACCCCCTGAGCGGCCCCGAGGCACTGGCTCAGGATGTGCTGCACGACCCGTCGCCACTGTTCAATCTGCTCAGCGAACTACACCTGCTGGACTACGAGTCGCAGCACCTGCAACGGCAGATCAGCGGGCGCGACCGCACCCTGGCCGACTACCTGAAAATCATCAACAAGCGCATCGACCTGCTCGGCCAGGCCATGGCCCAGGGTCTGCTGCGCGAAATCGGTGCCCCACGCAAGGTCAGTCTGTCCGAGGGAGGCATTAGCTTCCCCAGCAGCCAGAGTGCCGAAATCGGCAGCCATGTCGCGCTGAAGATGGTGCTGATGCCGCAGGCCCTCGGCCTGCTCTTGCGCGCGCAGATTGCCCACTGCCGCCTGCGCGAGGATGGCAGTTACGAGATCGGCGCCGAGTTCGAGGCGCTGACCGATACCCAGCGTCAGTTGCTGGCCCGGCACATTCTGCAGAAACAGGCACTGGAGCGCCGCCAGGCCCGTGAACAGGATAACCAATAGTCATGCGCTCTCTGTGCCTCACCCTGCTGCTGATCACGACGCTACCGCTCAAGGCGCAAACGCTGGAAATCCCCCTCGGTGAGCAAGGCGATCCGCAGCTGACCCAGTTGCCACAGACCGGCGAATCCCGACGCAGCGTGCTGGAGCGTTTTGGCCTGGCCGATGAGGAACATGCCCCCGTCGGCCAGCCGCCCATTACCCGCTGGGACTACCGCGAATTCAGCGTGTATTTCGAATACGACCATGTGGTGAACAGCGTTCGCCACCACCGTCCCCAGTACCTGAAGGAACAACCATGACGGTTATCTACGGACACCGCGGCGCCAAAGGCGAAGCCCCGGAAAATACCCTGGCCAGCTTTCAGCGCTGCCTGGAACATGGCGTCACCCGCTGCGAGCTGGACCTGCACCTGTCGCGCGATGGCGAACTGATGGTAATCCACGACGCCACCCTCAAGCGCACCACAGGCCATCGTGGCAAGGTCAGCCAGCACAGCGCCGAAGAGCTGATGCAGCATGATGCCCGCCTGGGTTGCCCGCCCTGGCCGCAGCCCTGCCCTATTCCTCGGCTGGAGGAACTGTTCCAGCAGTGCCCGTTCGAGCACTGGCAGCTGGAAGTGAAAAGCGCTTCTCGCGTGCGCGCTGCGCGCACGGTGCAGGCCATCGAGGCGCTGGCCAGCCGCTACAACCTGCTGGACAAGGTTACCGTCACCTCCAGCTCACGCGAGGTGCTGCGGGCACTGAACCGCCTGACTCCCACGCTCAAGCGCGGCCTTGTCGCCGAATACGCCTGGCTCGATCCGATCAAGGTTGCCCGCCATCACGGCTGCCACCTGCTGGCGTTGAACTGGACCCTGTGCACCCCGGAGCGCCTGCTCAAGGCGCAGAAGTCCGGGCTGCACGTGTCGGTCTGGACGGTCAACGAACCGGCCCTGATGCGGCGCCTGGCCGACTTTGGCGCCGACAGCATCATCACCGACTTTCCGGGTCTGGCGACCGTCACCCTCAAGTCCTGAGCCCGCGCCGCGAGCAATAAAAAACCGGCCACATGGGCCGGTTTTTTATTGCCTGTTCAGAAGCTCTCGCGGTTGGGCCAGTGCCAGCACTGGCCGTCGCTCAAGTACGCTCCCCCCGCTTCAGGCCAGCGGTCGGAGCCGCTCAAAAAAGCCGGTTGAGGCCGTCGAAGGCAGCCACACGATAGGCCTCGGCCATGGTCGGGTAGTTGAAGGTGGTGTTGACGAAGTACTTGAGGCTGTTGGCCTCACCTTTCTGGTTCATCACCGCCTGACCGATGTGGACGATTTCCGAAGCCTGGTAGCCGAAGCAGTGCACGCCGAGGATCTCCAAGGTGTCGCGGTGGAACAGGATTTTCAGCATGCCCACCGGCTCGTTGGAAATCTGCGCCCGCGCCATGCCCTTGAAGAAGGCCTTGCCGACTTCGTAGGGAATCTTCGCCTGGGTCAGTTCCTGCTCGCTCTTGCCGATCGAGCTGATCTCCGGAATGGTGTAGATACCGGTCGGCACATCATCGACAAACCGCGAGCTGTCGTTCTCGGCCATGCTGCCCGAAGCCGAACGGCCCTGATCATAGGCGGCGCTGGCCAGACTCGGCCAGCCGATCACGTCGCCGGCGGCATAGATGTTCGGCACCGAGGTACGGTAGCGCTGATCGACATCGACTTGGCCACGGCTGTTGACCTTGATACCGACGTTCTCCAGCGCCAGCTGGTCGGTGTTGCCGGTACGGCCGTTACACCAGAGCAAGGCGTCAGCCTTGAGCTTCTTGCCCGATTTCAGGTGCAGCACCACACCGTTTTCGAGGCCCTCAACACGCTCGTACTCCTCGTTGTGACGGATCAGCACGTTGTTGTTGCTCAGGTGGTAGCTCAGCGCATCGGAAATTTCGTCGTCGAGGAAGCTGAGCAACTGGTCGCGGGTGTCGATCAGATCGACCAGCACACCAAGGCCGCTGAAGATCGACGCATATTCGCAACCAATTACACCGGCGCCGTAGATGATCAGGCGGCGCGGCGTGTGGGTCAGACTGAGGATGGTGTCGCTGTCGTAAACCCGCGGGTGGGTGAAATCGATATCCAGCGGGCGATAGGGGCGCGAACCGGTGGCGATGACGAACTGATCGGCGATCAGACGCTCGACCGTGCCACCCGGCGTCACGACCTCGACGGTACGCTCATCGAGAAAGCTGGCAGTGCCGCAGAACATGTCGATACGGTTGCGCGAGTAGTACACGGTGTGTGCAGCGACCTGCTTGGAAATCACGTTCTCGGCGCTTTTCAGCACGTCCGGGAAGGAGAACCAGCGCGGTTCACCAATCTGGCGGAACAGCGGATTGGTGTTGTACTGCATGATCTGCCGCACCGAATGACGCAATGCCTTGGACGGGATGGTGCCCAGGTGCATGCAGTTGCCGCCGACCACCTTGCGCTTGTCGACCACGGCCACACGCTTGCCCTGACGCACGGCATTCATCGCCGCGCCCTCGCCCGCCGGGCCCGTGCCCAGAATCACCACGTCATAGTTGTAAACCGTCATATTCACTCCTTGTACTGCACCAAGACGCCCTGCAGGCGCCTCTGCCACGCGGCCCGTATCTGAAACACAAGCCTAGCTAGCCAAATTCGGCCTGCACATTAGCGCTTGGTCGCGTCGTAGGCGAGATTTGTCTTCACTACATCTTTGGCGCGATTCACTTCTTCGCACTTCTGCCGGTTGCCGCCGCAGATCGAACACTCTTTTTCGATACCCAGCGCGGCAATCCCCCCACAGGAGCCCGCAATCGGCTTGCGGCCGAACATCACACCGACGGCCATGGCCAGAACCACCAGCAGCATGGTGAGAAAAACGATTAACCAGGTCATGGCTGATCTCCATCGAACTGCCGGGCAAATGCCGGGCTACTGTGGGTGACGAAAGCATCGCCCTGGCGCGTCACGAAAAAAGCGGCAATCTGCTCGCGCTCGGCATAGGCCATGCCGCGCTCCGGGCCCAACACCATGATCAGTGTCGAGAGCCCGTCAGCCCTCTGCGCCGAGGGATCAATGACCGTGACCGAGGCCAGACGATGCGTGATCGGCCTGCCGCTCTGCGGGTCCAGCGTGTGTGAGTAACGACGGCCATCCTGCTCGAAGTAGTTGCGGTAGTCCCCGGACGTCGACACGCCCAGACCATCCAGTGCGATAACCTTCTGCGCCACCTGCTGATCATCGCGCGGCGCCTCGATGGCGATGCGCCAGGCACTGCCGTCCGGCTTGCGCCCTGCGGCCTTGATCTCACCGGTGACGTCCAGCAGGTAGCTGCGCACACCCAGCTCGGCCAGACGCGCGGCGATGCGGTCTACGGTGTAGCCGGCAGCAATGCTGTTGAGGTCGAGCTGCACGGCGGCGCCCTTGCACAGCTGGTCGCCGTCGATACGCAAATGGCGATGACCGGTGCGCTGGCGCACCTCGGCGATCTCCTCCTCCGTCGGGACGCGCTCGCCGCGCGAATGCGGGCCGAAGCCCCAGAGGTCGAGCAGCGGCTCCAGAGTCAGGTCGAAGGCGCCATCACTGTCTGCTGACAATTGCTCGCCGAAACGCACCAGTTCCAGCACCGGGGCCGACATGGCGCGGCAGCTGCCGGCCGGCAGGCGGTTGAACTCGGAGAGGTCGGAATCGGCACGCCAGGTGGACATCTGCTGATCCACCTCGGCCAGCACGCCCTCAACTTCAGCCTTGAGCGCGGCCGGCTCAGGCGCACCCTCGCCTGCCACATATTTCAGCGAGTAGTGGCTGCCCATGGTCGGGCCGCCGAACTCCTCGATCTTCTCACCGCAACCGGCCAGCAGGACGCTGGCAAGCAGGGCGAACAAGGCGGGTTTAACCACCGAAGTCGTCCAGCAGAATATTCTCCCGCTCGACGCCCAGGTCCAGCAGCATCTTGATCACCGCGGCGTTCATCATGGGCGGGCCGCACATGTAGAACTCGCAGTCCTCGGGGGCCGGATGGTCCTTGAGGTACTGCTCGAACAGCACGTTATGGATAAAGCCCTTGAGGCCGGTCCAGTTGTCTTCCGGCTGCGGATCGGACAGCGCCAGGTGCCACTCGAAGTTGGGATTCTCCGCGGCGAGCTGGTCGTACTCCTCGACGTAGAAGGCCTCGCGCAGCGAGCGCGCACCGTACCAGAAGCTGATCTTGCGCTTGGACTTCAGGCGCTTGAGCTGGTCGAAGATGTGCGAGCGCATCGGCGCCATGCCGGCGCCACCACCGATGAAGACCATCTCGGCATCGGTGTCCTTGGCGAAGAACTCGCCGAACGGGCCGTACACGGTGACCTTGTCGCCCGGCTTGAGGTTGAACACCCAGGACGACATCTGGCCCGGCGGCAAGTGGTCCTTGCCCGGTGGCGGCGAGGCGATGCGGATGTTGAATTTGACGATGCCCTTCTCGTCCGGGTAGTTGGCCATGGAGTAGGCGCGGATCACCGGCTCGTCGACCTTGGACACGTACTTCCACTGGTTGAACTTGTCCCAGTCGCCTCGGTACTCGGGCTGGATATCGAAGTCCTTGTAGCTGACCACGTGCGGCGGGCACTCCAGCTGCACGTAGCCACCGGCGCGGAAGTCCACGCTCTCGCCTTCCGGCAGGCGCAGGGTCAGTTCCTTGATGAAGGTGGCGACGTTGGGGTTGGACTCCACCGTACATTCCCACTTCTTCACGCCGAACACCGACTCTTCCACCTCGATGTGCATGTCCTGCTTGACCGGAGTCTGGCAGGACAGGCGCCAGCCGGCCTTGGCCTCGCGCTTGGTGAAGTGCGACTCCTCGGTCGGCAGCATCTCGCCGCCGCCGCTTTCGACAATGCACTTGCACTGCGCACAGGTACCGCCGCCGCCGCAGGCCGAGGACAGGAATACGTTGTTTGCCGCCAGGGTCTGCAGCAGCTTGCCGCCGGCCGGCACGGTGAGGGTGCGCTCACCATTGATGACGATGTTCACGTCGCCGCTGGAGACCAGCTTGGCGCGCGCCGCCAGGATGACCACCACCAGCGCCAGCACGATGCCGGTGAACATGCCGATGGCCAATGCGATTTCAAAACCCATCAGACGCTCCTTACAGCTGAATGCCGCCGAAAGACATAAAGCCCAACGACATCAGACCGATGGTGATGAAGGTGATGCCCAGACCCTGCAGGCCTTCGGGGACATCGCTGTACTTGAGCTTCTCGCGGATGCCGGCCAGCAGCGCGATGGCCAGGGCCCAGGAGATACCCGAACCAGCGCCATAGACCACGCTCTCGCCGAGGTTGTAGTCGCGTTCAACCATGAACAGCGAGCCGGCCATGATCACGCAGTTCACCGTGATCAGCGGCAGGAACACACCGAGGGCGTTGTAGAGTGCTGGCATGTACTTATCCAGCAGCATCTCGAGTATCTGCACGAGCGCGGCGATCACCCCGATGTAGCTGAGCAGGCCGAGGAAGGACAGGTCCACCTCCGGCAGCCCGGCCCAGGCCAGTGCGCCTTCCTTGAGCAGGTAGGTGTACAGCAGGTTGTTGGCCGGCACGGTGATGGCTTGCACCACCACCACGGCAATGCCGAGGCCGATGGCCGTTTCGACCTTCTTGGAAATGGCGATGAAACTGCACATGCCGAGGAAGAAGGCCAGCGCCATGTTCTCGATGAACACGGACTTCACGAACAGGCTGAGGTAGTGCTCCATCAGTAGGCCTCCTTATCCGAAACCTGCGGGGCCATGTGGAACGCGGGTTTTTCTTTCTGTTCCGGCTTCCAGCTGCGCAACGCCCAGATGATCAGGCCGATCAGGAAGAAGGCCGAGGGCGGCAGCAGCAGCAGGCCATTGGGCTGGTACCAGCCGCCTTCGCTGACAGTGGGCAGCACGCTGTAGCCGAGCAGCTTGCCGGCACCGAACAGCTCGCGGATCACCCCGAGGACTATCAGCATGGCGCTGTAGCCCAGGCCATTACCGATACCGTCGCAGAACGACAGCAGCGGCGGGTTCTGCATGGCGAAGGCCTCGGCGCGGCCCATCACAATGCAGTTGGTGATGATCAGGCCGACGAACACCGACAGCTGCTTGGCCAGCGAGTAGGCAAAGGCCTTGAGCACCTGATCCACCACGATCACCAGGGATGCGATGATCACCATCTGCACGATCATGCGGATGCTGCTCGGAATCTGCTGACGAATCATCGAGATGAACAGATTGGAGAAGCCGGTTACCAGAGTCAGGGCGATCGACATCACCAGCGCGGTCTTCAGGTTGGAGGTCACCGCCAGCGCCGAGCAGATACCGAGGATCTGCAGGCCGATGGGGTTGTTGTGCAGGATCGGGTCGAGCAGCACGCTCTTGTAGGTGGGTTGCGACATGCTTATGCCTCCCCTTTCTTGAGGTTGGCCAGCAGCGGGCCGAAGCCGTTTTCGCCAAGCCAGAAATGCAGCAGGTTGTTGACGCCCTTGCTGGTCAGGGTCGCGCCGGCCAGGCCGTCGACCTGATGGCTGGCCTTGGGCGACTGCGCATCGACGCTGCCCTTGATGATCTCCACGGCTAGTTGGCCCTGCTCATCGAACAGGGTCTTGCCGGTCCACAGCGCCTTCCACTTCGGGTTGTCCACCTCGCCACCGAGGCCGGGGGTCTCGCCATGCTGGTAAAAGCCGAAGCCAACCACGGTGTTCAAGTCCCCTTTCACGGCGATAAAGCCGTACAGGGTCGACCACAGGCCGTAGCCGCGCACCGGCAGGATCAGGGTGTCCAGCACGCCGTCCTTCTCCACCAGATAGACAGTGGAGAAATGCTCGCGACGCTTGATCGAGGCAATGTCCTTCTCACCCGGCAGGGCCTGGGACAGCTTGGGGTCCTTGGCGGCCTTGAGCGGGTCAAAGCTGGCGGCATCCTGAGCGTCGCTGAAGGTGCCTTTGTCCAGATCGACCACGCGGGCCTGGATGCGCTCGGCAAACAGTGCCTTCACTTGTTTGGCGGACATGCCCGCTTCACCCAGGCCAGCAATGGCCAGGATGCTGCGCTGCTTGTCCAGCTGGCGGTTCTCCGCCTGAATGGGCTTGAGCGCCACGGCACCACCGGCAACGAACACCGAGCAGACCAGGCACACCAGCACCGCGACGGTCAGGGTACGGACGGTCGATTCCTTGTTAGCCACGGGCGATCCTCCGCTTGATGTTGGCCTGCACCACGAAATGGTCGATCAGCGGGGCGCAGAGATTGGCGAACAGGATCGCCAGCATCATGCCCTCCGGGAAGGCCGGGTTGACCACGCGGATCAGCACGACCATCAGGCCGATCAGCGCGCCGAAGATCCACTTACCGGTATTGGTCATGGATGCCGAGACCGGGTCGGTGGCCATGAAGATCATGCCGAAGGCAAAACCGCCGACCACCAGATGCCAGTACCAGGGCATGGCAAACATCGGGTTGGAATCCGAGCCGATGCTGTTGAACAGCGTGCTGGTGGCAATCATGCCGAGCAGCACACCGGAGACGATGCGCCAGGAGGCGATCTTGGTCAGCAGCAGGAAGGCACCGCCGATGAAGATGGCCAGAGTGCTGGTCTCGCCCATAGAGCCCTGCTCCAGGCCAACGAAAGCATTCCACCAGGTCAGACCGCTGGCTGCGACCTGCTCCATGCCGCCGGCGGCAGCCACGGACAGCGTGGTGGCGCCGGCGTAGCCGTCCACCGAGGTCCACACCATGTCGCCGGACATGTCCGCCGGATAGGCGAAGAACAGGAAGGCACGACCAACCAGGGCCGGGTTGAGGAAGTTCTTGCCGGTGCCGCCGAACACTTCCTTGCCGATCACCACGCCGAAACTGATGCCCAGGGCCACCTGCCACAGGGGGATATCCGGCGGCAGGGTCAGTGCGAACAGTACGGAAGTGACGAAGAAGCCTTCGTTGACCTCGTGACGACGGATGGAGGCGAACAGCACCTCCCAGAAACCGCCGACGATGAAGGTGGTCAGGTACACCGGCAGGAAGAAGGCAGCTCCCTGGATGAAGTTGTCCCACACACTGGTCGGATCGAAGCCGGCCAGCGCGCCGATCAGACCAAAGCGCCAGCCATCCTGTGCTGCCAGCAGCTCGGCGTTGCCGGCAAAGAGGCTGTTGGCCTGATAGCCGATGTTCCACATGCCAAAGAACATGGCCGGGAAGGTGCACAGCCATACGGTGATCATCATGCGCTTGAGGTCGATGCCATCACGCACATGGGCGGTGCTCTTGGTCACGCTGCCGGGGCGGTAGAAGAAGGTGTCAAAGGCTTCATACAGGGCATACCACTTTTCGTAGCGGCCACCCTTCTCGAAGTGGTGCTCGATCTTGTCGAGGAATTTACGCAAGGACATCAATCAGCCCTCCTTCTCGATGCGAGTCAGGTTATCCCGCAGGATCGGGCCGTACTCATACTTGCCGGCGCACACGTAAGTGCACAGGGCCAGGTCTTCTTCGTCCAGTTCCAGACAGCCGAGCTTTTGCGCCATCTCGGTGTCACCGACGATCAGGTAGCGCAGCAGCTGGGTGGGCAGGATGTCCAGCGGCATCACCGCCTCGTAGTTGCCCACCGGCACCATGGCGCGCGGGCTGCCGTTGGTGCTGGTGTCCATGGCCAGCTTGCGGCCGCCCATCAGCTTGGAGACGAAGATGTTCAGCACCGAGTGCTTGTTCACACCGGCACGCAGGTAATGCAGGAACTCGCGCTCATCGCCTTCATGCAGGCAGGACACCTGCACGTGGTAACGGCCGAGGTAGGCGAAGGCGCCGCGGGCGGTACGCCCGCCCAGCACCGAGCCGGAAATCACCCGGTTCAGCCCCGGCTTGAGTTCGCCGGCACTCAGCTCCTCCAGGCTCGCGCCCAGACGAGTTCGCAGCAGGCGCGGCTTGTCGACCGCCGGGCCGGCCAGCGCCACCACGCGCTCGGGATTGAGCCGGCCGGAGGTGAACAGGGCACCGATGGCCAATACGTCCTGATAACCGATCTGCCATACGCTCTTGCTGGCCGACACCGGATCAATGAAGTGGATATGCGTGCCCGGCAGCCCCGCCGGATGCGGGCCGGCGAACTCGCTGACCTGCACATTGGCCTGCACCTCGCCGGCCAGCGCCACACCCGGCGCCTTGCACAGCTGAACCCGGGCCAGGCGTGCCAGCACGGTCAGACCGTTGGCGAAGTCGGCCCCACGCTCGTTGATGATCAGCGCCGGATCAGCCGCCAGTGGGTGGGTATCGATGGCGGTGACGAAGATAGAGCTGGGCACCACGTCGACCGCCGGTACCTTGCTGAACGGACGCGTACGCAGTGCAGTCCACAGACCGGACTGCTGCAGGTTGTCGCGCACCGCCTGGGGATCGAGCGCCGGCAACTGCGCGGCGTCATAGCGGGCGAACTCGACGGCGTCATCGCCTTCCAGGTCAATCACCACCGACTGCAGCACGCGCTGCTCGCCGCGATGGATGGCACTGACCACGCCAGCACCCGGCGCGGTGAAATGCACGCCCGGGTTTTTCTTGTCGGAGAACAGAACCTGGCCAAGCCTGACCCGGTCGCCTACCTGGACCGTCATGGTCGGCTTCATCCCGTGATAGTCACAGCCGAGCACAGCCACACTGCGTACTGCCCGCGCCTGCTCGATGCTCTGCTCGGGCTCGCCTGCAATCGGCAGATCCAGCCCCTGTTTGATTCTTATCATTTCACTCCCCCAACGCAGAGCCAGACTGATTTCTCTGGCTTACTGGTCCCGGCCTGAACAACCGGTCAATTATAGGGATGCCGGCACCCTGGCCACCATCCACAAACGCGACAGGCAATACGTCGCAACAAAACCCGCATTGACCCCAGCGCACTGCTGATAAATAAACGTTCATCACCATGCGAGGGTTGACCACCATGCATCGCTGGCTACTGATCCTGAGTTTGCTGAGCCTGCCAGTCGCCGCCGATGAGGCCAGCCGCCTGCAGCAGGCCGCCTTTGCGCCTCAGCTGCAGCACCAGAACACGGTTCTGGAGCTTAAGAACCAGAGCCTGCTGCGCTACCTCTGGGCCGACGTGTATGCCGCAGCCTTTTACAGCGAAGCCCAGGTCAGTCCACAGCGCGCCCTGCGCGAACAACGCGATCGTCACCTGGAGCTGTATTACTTCCGCGAGATCAGCCGTGACGACGTGATCAAAGCCGCCTGGGTCACGCTGGAACGTCAGCATAGCCCGCAAGTGCTTCAACCCCTGCGAAGCGAACTCGACCGGCTGCATGCCAGTTTTATCGATATTCGCCCCGGCGACCGCTATGGCCTGGACTACAGCCAGGCAACAGGCCTGCGCCTGCAGCGCAATGGCGAAGTCATTTTCCAAAGTGACGATACCCGCCTGGCTCAGCTGTATTTCGGCATCTGGCTGGCCCCCGAAGGGCTGTCCGACGAGCTGCGCGATGCGCTGCTCGCCGAACGCTGAAGCCCCTCAACGCGCTGCGCGGCGCTTGAGCAAGTAGCACACGCCGATGAACGCCAGCCACAGCGGGATGGCGTAGACCGACAGGTTGATACCCGGAATCTGCAGCATGACCACCAGAATCAGGCCGACAAAGGCCAGGCACAGGTAGTTGGAGAACGGGTACCACAGCGACTTGAAGCCGGGCTCAATGCCACGCGCCATCAGGCTCTTACGGAACTTGAGATGCGACAGGCTGATCATTGCCCAGTTGATCACCAGACTGGCCACCACCAGCGCCATGAGCATTTCCAGCGCCTGCTGCGGCGCCAGGTAGTTCACCACCACACACAGCAGCGTGATCAGCGCCGACACGCCGATGGCCAGAACCGGCACACCGCGCTTGTTCACCGTCATCAGCACCTTCGGCGCATCCCCCTGCTCGGCCAGGCCGAAGAGCATGCGGCTGTTGCAGTACACACCGCTGTTGTAGACCGACAGCGCCGCGGTCAGCACCACGAAGTTGAGGATATGCGCTGCCGTGTCACTGCCGATCAGCGAGAAGATCTGCACGAACGGACTGCCACTGTACGGATCGCCCGCTGCATTGAGGGTTTCCAGCAGCTTGTCCCACGGATAGAGCATCAGCAGTACACTCAGCGCACCGATGTAGAAGATCAGAATCCGCCAGATCACCTGATTGATGGCCTTGGGAATCACCTTCCTCGGCTCCTCGGCCTCGGCCGCGGTAATACCGACCAGCTCCAGACCACCAAAGCTGAACATGATGATCGCCAGCACCATCACCAGCCCCGTGAGGCCGTTGGGGAAGAAGCCGCCATGGGCCCACAGGTTGCTCACTGCCGCCTGCTCGCCACCGTTGCCGGAAACCAGCAGGTACAGACCAAGGATGATCATGCCGATGATGGCCACCACCTTGATCAGCGCAAACCAGAACTCGGTCTCACCGAAGACTTTGACGTTGAACAGGTTGATGGCATTGATCAGCACGAAGAAGGCCGCCGCGGTCGCCCAGGTCGGCACCTCCGGCCACCAGAACTGGATGTACTTGCCCACCGCGGTGAGTTCGGCCATGCCGACCAGCACATAGAGCACCCAGTAGTTCCAGCCGGAAAGAAAACCGGCGTAACCACCCCAGTACTGGTGCGCAAAGTGGCTGAACGAGCCGGCTACCGGCTCTTCGACAATCATTTCGCCCAGCTGGCGCATGATCAGAAAGGCGATGAAGCCGGCAATCGCGTAGCCGAGAATCATCGAAGGGCCGGCCGATTTCAGCACTCCGGCAGAGCCGAGGAACAGACCGGTGCCAATCGCACCACCAAGGGCGATCAGCTGGATATGACGGTTTTGCAGACCACGTTTGAGTTCGCCCGTGTGCATGGGTAGCTCCTGTAAGACCACTGCGTCAGGCTTCATTCGCCGACGCTGAAATGGCCGTTGCGCAGGATCGCCGCACACCGGCCACAACGAAAAACGGGAGCCGAAGCTCCCGTTTCTCTTCTCGCCTAGCTTAGCGCGGGAAAGCCGGCGGGTTGACCCCGGCCATGTCTTCCATCACGCGAACCACCTGGCAGCTGTAGCCAAACTCGTTGTCGTACCAGACGTACAGCACGACACGGTTGTCGTTGGCGATGGTGGCTTCGGCATCGACCACACCGGCGTGGCGGGAGCCGACGAAGTCGGTGGAGACCACTTCCTGCGAGTTGACGAAGTCGATCTGCTTCTGCAGATCCGAGTGCATGGCCATCTGGCGCAGGTACTCGTTGATCTCTTCGCGGGTGGTGGCCTTCTCCAGGTTCAGGTTGAGGATGGCCATGGAGACGTTCGGCGTCGGTACGCGAATGGCGTTGCCGGTCAGCTTGCCCTTCAGTACCGGCAGAGCCTTGGCAGCTGCAGTGGCGGCACCGGTCTCGGTGATCACCATGTTCAGCGCGGCGCTGCGGCCACGACGGCTGCCCTTGTGGAAGTTGTCGATCAGGTTCTGGTCGTTGGTGTACGAGTGAACGGTTTCGACGTGACCGTTGACGATGCCGTACTGGTCATTCACGGCTTTCAGCACCGGCACGATGGCGTTAGTGGTGCAGGAAGCGGCGGAGATGATCTTGTCATCAGCAGTGATGTCACCATGGTTGATGCCATGCACGATGTTCTTCAGCGCGCCCTTGCCCGGCGCGGTCAGCACCACGCGATCGATACCCGGGCAGGTCAGGTGCTGACCCAGGCCCTCGGCATCACGCCAGACACCGGTGTTGTCGACCAGCAGAGCATTGTTGATGCCGTACTGGGTGTAATCGATTTCCTTCGGGTCCTTGGCGTAGATCACCTGAATCAGGTTGCCGTTGGCAGTCAGGGTGTTGTTTTCCTCATCGATGGTGATGGTGCCATCGAACGGACCATGTACCGAGTCGCGACGCAGCAGGCTGGCACGCTTGACCAGGTCATTGCTGGCACCCTTGCGCACAACGATGGCACGCAGACGCAGGCCATCGCCGCCACCGGTTTTCTCGATCAGGATGCGCGCCAGCAGACGGCCGATACGACCGAAGCCATACAGGACCACGTCGGTGCCCTTGCGCTGATTGACGCCCTGCTGACCCGCTACGGTCGCCAGCTCGTCCTGGACGAACTGCTCGACGCTGCGGCCATTGCCTTCGGCCTTGAACTTGCTGGCCATCTTGCCCAGGTCCACGGAAGCGGCGCCCAGCTTGAGCTCGCTCATGGCCTTGAGAATCGGGAAGGTATCGTGGACCGACAGTTCGGCCTCGCCTTCGATGCGGTGACGGGCGAAACGATGGGCCTTGAGGATGGAGATCACCGAACGGTTGATCAGGCCACGGCCGTAGATCGAGGTCACCACATTGTTGTTGCGGTAGAGCTGACCGATCAGAGGAATCATGGCCTCAGCGAGGGCTTCACGATCGATCCATTCACCGAGACACTGGTCGGGCTTCTGAGTCACGGGCAATACCTTCCGATATGTAGGGGCTGAAAAAAGGGGCTACATTATGCCGGCCTCGCCCTGCCGGAGCAATGCACGACTGTCGCCGTTTGCCTGCTTACTTTCACGGGCACCTTAGCGCTCGCCTCCCGCCTACCCGCCTCGCTACAATCGACACCTTGTCATTTTGGGGCCGATGCCTGTGTCCGTACTGCACTTGCCGAAACTACCGGCTGCCGCCGGCAAACAGCTCTGGGGCAACCTGCCGGGAGCCGCCCAGGCGCTGGCCATTGCCGAAGCCGCCAGCGCGGCCCGCCGCTTTACCCTGTTGCTGACCGCCGACAGCCAGAGCGCCGAGCGCCTGCAGGAGGAGCTGTCGTTCTTTGCCCCGGAACTGCCCGTGCTGCACTTCCCGGACTGGGAAACCCTGCCCTACGACCAGTTTTCGCCGCATCAGGACATCATCTCCCAGCGCATCGCCACCCTCTATCGCCTGCCGCAGATCAAGCACGGCGTGCTGGTCGTGCCCATTGCCACCGCCCTGCACCGCCTGGCGCCGACCCGTTTCCTGCTTGGCTCCGGCCTGGTGCTGGATGTCGGCCAGAAGCTTGATGTCGAGGAAATGCGCGCACGTCTGGAAGCCGCCGGCTACCGCTGCGTCGACACCGTATACGAGCATGGCGAGTTCGCCGTGCGCGGCGCCCTGATCGATCTGTTCCCCATGGGCAGCGAGACGCCCTACCGCATCGATCTGTTCGACGACGAAATCGAGACCCTTCGCACCTTCGACCCCGAGACCCAGCGCTCGGTGGACAAGGTGGAGTCGATCCGCCTGCTGCCGGCTCGCGAGTTCCCGCTGGAGAAAAAGGCCGTTACCGATTTCCGCGGCCGCTTCCGCGAGCGTTTCGATGTGGATTTCCGCCGCTGCCCGATCTATCAGGACCTCGCCTCGGGCATCACTCCGGCCGGTATCGAGTACTACCTGCCGCTGTTCTTCGATGAAAGCGCCACGCTGTTCGACTACCTGCCGGCCGAGACCCAGGTGTTCTCCCTGCCTGGCATCGAACAGGCTGCCGAGCAGTTCTGGAGCGATGCCCGCAACCGCTATGAGGACCGCCGCTATGACCCCGAGCGGCCACTGCTGCCGCCTGCCGATATCTTCCTGCCGGTGGAGGACTGCTTCGCCCGTCTGAAACAGTGGTCACGTGTGGTGGTCAGCCAGGAAGACGTCGAGGTCGGCGTCGGCCGCGAACGCTTCAATGCCCAGGCGCTGCCGGAGCTGGCCATCCAGGCCAAGGCCAGCGAGCCACTGGCGGCACTGCGCCGCTTTATCGAGGGTTATCCGGGCCGCGTGCTGTTCTGCGCCGAATCGGCCGGGCGCCGCGAGGTGCTGCTGGAGCTGCTCGCGCGCCTCAAGCTCAAGCCGCTGGAAGTGGCCAACTGGCATGAATTCACCGCCAGCCGTGAGCGCCTGGCCATCTGCATCGCCCCGCTGGACGAAGGCCTGCTGCTCGACCAGATCACCCTGATCGCCGAGAGCCCGCTGTTCGGCCAGCGCGTGATGCAGCGCCGCCGCCGCGAGAAGTCGCGCGACGGCGGCGACAACGTGATCAAGAACCTCACCGAGCTGCGCGAAGGCGCGCCGGTGGTGCATATCGACCATGGCGTCGGCCGCTATCTGGGACTGGTGACCATGGAGTTCGACGGCCAGGCCGCCGAATTCCTCGCCCTGATGTATGCCGAGGAAGCCAAGCTATACGTGCCGGTCTCCAGCCTGCACCTGATCGCCCGCTACACCGGCAACGACGACGCCCTTGCACCGCTGCACCGACTGGGTTCGGAGACCTGGCAGAAGGCCAAGCGCAAGGCCGCCGAGCAGGTACGTGATGTCGCCGCTGAACTCCTCGATATCTATGCCCGCCGCGCGGCACGCGAAGGCTATGCCTTCAAGGATCCGGCAGCCGACTACGCCACCTTCAGCGCCGGCTTCCCCTTCGAGGAAACCCCGGACCAGCAGGCGGCCATCGACGCGGTGCGCAGCGACATGCTGGCCGGCAAGCCGATGGACCGACTGGTGTGCGGCGACGTGGGCTTCGGCAAGACCGAGGTAGCCATGCGCGCCGCCTTTATCGCCGTGCACAGCGGCCGGCAGGTGGCCGTGCTGGTGCCCACCACCCTGCTCGCCCAGCAGCACTACAACAGCTTCCGCGACCGTTTCGCCGACTGGCCGGTGACGGTCGAGGTGATGAGCCGCTTCAAGTCGGCCAAGGAAGTCAACGAAGCCGTGGCCAGACTGGCCGAGGGCAAGATCGACATCATCATCGGCACCCACAAGCTCCTGCAGGACGACGTGAAGTTCAACAACCTCGGCCTGGTGATCATCGACGAGGAACACCGTTTCGGCGTTCGCCAGAAGGAGCAGCTCAAGGCGCTGCGCAGCGAAGTGGACATACTAACCCTCACCGCCACGCCGATTCCGCGCACACTGAACATGGCCGTATCAGGCATGCGCGACCTGTCGATCATCGCCACGCCGCCGGCACGCCGGTTGTCGGTGCGCACCTTCGTCATGGAGCAGAACGAGCCGACCATCAAGGAAGCACTGCTGCGTGAGCTGCTGCGCGGTGGTCAGGTGTACTACCTGCACAACGATGTAAAGACCATCGAGAAGTGCGCCGCCGATCTGGCTGCACTGGTACCCGAAGCACGCATTGCCATCGGCCACGGGCAGATGAACGAGCGCGAACTGGAACGGGTGATGAGCGACTTCTACCACAAGCGCTTCAATGTCCTGGTGGCCTCGACCATCATCGAGACCGGTATCGACGTACCCAGCGCCAACACCATCCTCATCGAGCGTGCCGACAAGTTCGGTCTGGCCCAGCTGCACCAGCTGCGCGGCCGCGTGGGCCGCAGCCACCACCAGGCTTACGCCTACCTGCTGACACCACCACGCAAGGGCATGACCGAAGATGCGCAGAAGCGCCTGGAGGCCATCGCCAACGCCCAGGACCTGGGAGCCGGTTTCGTTCTGGCCACCCACGATCTGGAAATCCGCGGCGCCGGCGAGCTGCTCGGCGACGGTCAGAGCGGACAGATCCAGGCCGTCGGCTTTACCCTGTACATGGAAATGCTCGAACGCGCGGTGAAAGCCATCCGCAAAGGCGAACAACCGAACCTGGAGCAGCCACTGGGCGGTGGCCCAGAGGTCAACCTGCGGGTGCCGGCACTGATCCCCGATGATTACCTGCCCGATGTGCATGCCCGCCTGATCCTCTACAAGCGCATTGCCTCGGCCATCGATGAAGACGGCCTGAAGGAGCTGCAGGTGGAGATGATCGACCGCTTTGGCCTGCTGCCAGACGCCACCAAGAATCTGGTGCGCCTGACCCTGCTCAAGCTGCAGGCGGAAAAGCTCGGCATCCGCAAAGTCGATGCCGGCCCGCAAGGCGGCCGCATCGAGTTTGCCGCCAATACCTGCGTCGATCCGCTGACGCTGATCAAGCTGATCCAGAGCCAGCCCAACCGCTACAAATTCGAAGGTGCCACCGTCTTCAAATTCCAGGTGCCGATGGAGCGCCCGGAAGAACGATTCAATACCCTGGAGGCGTTGTTCGAGCGCCTGACTCCCTCTCAGTAAAGGACTGCCCCATGCGTCGTACCCCTTTTCTCGCCGCCCTGCTGCTGAGCCTCCTCGCCCCCCTGGCCTGGGCCGACCGCCTGTATCAGGTCGAGGTGATTGTCTTCCGCCAGGCCGGCGAACCACTGCCAGCCAGCCAGCCGGCTCCTGACGACTGGGCGGCCGACAGCCAGAGCATCGACGGTTTTGCCCAGCAACCACTGGCCCTGCAGGGCGAAGCCGCCAAGCTGACGCCCGCCAACGGTTATGAAGTGCTGCTGCATAAGAGCTGGAGCCAGAACGTTGGCATCAACCCGAGCCGCGTGGCGCTGAGCAACGGTGAGCCGCAACTGGGCCACTACCCAGTCGAAGGCACGCTGACCCTGCAGCAGAACGAAGTGCTCAATCTGGATGCCAGCTTCTGGGCCAATCAGTTCGACGCCGATGGCCTGCTGACCGCAAGCGAGCACCTGCAGCAGAGCACACGCCTGAAGGAAGGCACGCTGACCTATCTGGATCACCGCAGTCTGGGTGTGCTGCTGCGCGTCAGCCCGCTATAACCCCCTGTCGCGGCGCGCTCCGAGCCAGAGCGCGCCTTGCGACTAACAGACTCTGTTGGCCGGCCGAAACTCCTGAGTCGCCTGCAAGCCAGCCGCCCGCGCCCAGTTGAGCGCCTCCAGACGATTGCGTACACCCACCTTGCGGAACAGGTTATACAGGTGGCGCTTGACAGTGCTCTCCTCCACCCCAAGGCGCGCGGCGATCTCGCGATTGTTCTCGGCCACCAGCAAACCGCGCAGCACCTGCCACTCGCGGCGTGTCAGTGCCGGAAGCACCGTTTCCTGTGACGTGTGGCGGGCCCGCTGACGCCGGAAAGCCTCGGCCAGAATCGCCCTGGGCATCCACAACTCACCCTGCGCAATCAGATCCAGTGCCTGCAAAATGCGGGATGGCGCCTCCCTGCCCGAAAGCAGACCACAGACGCCAGCATTGAAAAACAGGAAGTCGTCGCGAAAAGGCTCCTGAGCATTGATCAACAGCCAGCGACCGCGTGCCAGCAGGCACTCAATAGGCAATGACAGACCAGGCCCCTGTTCAAGAATGCGCAGATCAAGCAAGCCAAGACTGTCGGCGGACATCTCGGACAGAAGCGTTTCGGCGCCGCTACGCAGCGAATAGCCATTGAGGCTCAGAAAATCTTGCAGATGGGCAGCAGCAGAATCGTGAGGAGCCAGAAAAAACAACGTCCGCCGGGTCGACGGCATTGAGTGGTCCCCGCCCACACCCGCCGCTTTTAAACCTTCCATTGCACCTCAGCTCCCTCAGCCCGACCTGCTGCCTGGTGCGCATGATAACCAAAGGGCCGGGGGCAGCCTGAGATTTCCCTGCACAGTGTCGAACAGTTCATGCACGACGCATCAGACCAGTCATGACCTAGAGGTCATGCCAGACCACCACCCAGCACCAGAAAGGCCGCTTCGCCGCGGTTGGCGGCACCGACCTTGCGCAGCAGGTTGTGCACATGACTCTTGATAGTGTGCGGACTTAGGCAGAGTTGCTCGGCGATCTGTGAATTGGGCAGCCCTTTGCGCACCAGTTCAAGAATCTCCCGCTCACGCGAAGTCAGGCGAACCTTTATCTCGGCAGGCTCATGCCGCCTGCGCAGCTGCTGCAACAACACCTCGGTCAGACCACGCGGCAACCAGTCGCCACCCTGCAGGAGCGTATCGACCCCGCGCAGGAACTGTTCACGCGGGCAACTGCTGACAAACACGCCCTTGATCCACGGATACTGCTCAACCAGAGGCTGCGCCTGTTCCTGGGTGACGTTGACCAGCGCCACAGGCCCTTTACCATAAAGATCGGCAAACACCCGAGGCAACTCATTGACCGTGAAGCTCTGCACATCGAGAAGCCACAACCCAGACTTCGACTGGCCCGCCTCTCCACCCATGTGCAGGGTCAGAGCCGGCTGCTGCTCGATGTAGTGCCGAAATAGCTGCGCCAACAGCTCATTGCCACTAAGCAGCACAAGATCTGCGGCCAATGGCGTCGTGAACGGTGGTGAAACGCTGATGCCCATCCAAGTTCTCCTCCATGCTGAACTCCGGGGCCACCCTAACTAATTAATACCGATAATAAAAATTACCGTTTCAGCTAAGAAACCCACCTGCAGGGCAACCAAGCAGCAACAACTGCAACCTTGGTTGTAGATTGCGCAGCAATCTCCCACCCAGCCTGGAACAAGCGCTCTAGAGCGTCGCGAGCAAAACCGCCAAAACGCGGCGTACCCGCCCCATGCCACGCCCGAGTTCGGACTCGATATCCGACATGCTGATCAGCTCGGTGGATTTACCCGCCGCAGGATTAACCACCAGCGCCAGGCAGGCATAAGGCATTTCCAGCTCACGCGCCAGAGCGGCCTCGGGCATGCCGGTCATGCCGACGATGTCACAGCCGTCGCGTTCCAGTCGGACAATCTCCGCGGCTGTCTCCAGGCGCGGCCCCTGCGTACAGGCATACACGCCACACTCGGAAAATACCTCACCGCAGTCACGCAGCGCCTGACAGAGTCGCTCCCGCAGGGACGCGTCATAGGGATGACTGAAATCGACATGGGTGACATGCTCAAGCTCACCCTCGAAAAAGGTGCTGGCCCGACCCCAGGTGTAATCGATCAGTTGGTGGGGTACGCACAGATGCCCAGCCCCCATGGCCGGATGAATCCCGCCCACCGCATTGACGGCAATCACCGCATGGGCACCGGCCTCTCGCAGAGCCCACAAATTGGCCCGGTAATTCACTTGGTGCGGGGGAATCCGGTGAGGATGGCCATGACGCGCCAGAAAGAGAACGTCGCGACCCGCATAGCGGCCTTTGAGCAACGGCGCCGAAGGAGCCCCATAAGGCGTCGACACCACGAGGGAATCGCTGAGCTCAAGCCCATCCAGTTCAGTCAGGCCCGAACCACCAATCAGTGCGATCACTGGCATTCCCTCAATTCAGCAACTGAGCGCTACGCAAGGCAACCACTGCGGCTTGCCAGCGTGGCGACTGTTGATAGTCAACTCCCGGAAACTGCCGGCGACGCATCCGAGCCAGCCCGGCCGCCGGCGTCACCTTGAGCTGCTGCAGACGAACCAGAGCCAGCTCGGCAGCCGCACGGTCGTTGCACACCAGCCCCATGTCGCAGCCCGCCACCAGCGCCGCCTCAATGCGCGCAGCGGCATCACCGGCAACATGAGCACCGGCCATGGACAGGTCGTCGCTGAAAATCACGCCGGTAAATCCCAGCTGACCACGCAGTTCACCCTGCAACCAGCGCGAGGAGAAACCAGCCGGCTGCTCATCGACCTGCGGGTAGATGACATGCGCCGGCATCACCGCATCCAGCTTGGTACTCAACAGCGAAAACGCCTGCATATCCGTCTGGCGAATCGCCTCCAGACTGCGCTCATCACGCGGAATGGCCACATGCGAATCGGCATCCGCCCAACCATGACCGGGGAAGTGCTTGCCGCAAGCGGCCATCCCGGCCTCATGCAGGCCATCGATGAAAGCACCAGCCAGCTGCGCGATCTGCGCCGCATTGTCGGCAAAAGCCCGCGAAGCAATCACCGTGTTGCGGCCATAGTCGACATCCAGCACCGGCGCAAAGCTTAGATCCAGGCCACAGGCCAGCATCTCGGTCGCCATCAGCCAGGCACATTCGCGCGCCAGCGCCGCGGCGTCGGCACAGCGACCCAGATCACGCATGGCCGGCAGACGCACCACACCACGCCGCAGCCGCTGCACACGGCCGCCTTCCTGATCGATGGCCAGCAACAGATCCGGTCGGACACGCCTGACCGCCGTGCACAGCTCGCGCACCTGGCGCGGATGCTCGACGTTACGCCCAAACAAAATCAGACCGCCCACCTGCGGGGCACGCAACAACTGGCGATCCCCAGCCGTCAGGCAGGTGCCGGCAATATCCAGCATCAGCGAACCATGCATACCATCATTCCTGTCAAAACATGGAGGCGAGCTCGGCGTGCCGGGCCTCGCCGATCAAAACCCGGCAATGCGCGGGAACCTGCTCAAAAAGCTCAAGGACATCGGCATTGCGCATGCGGATACAGCCATGGGATTCGGGCTGCGACATCGGCTCGCAATCCGGTGTGCCGTGGATGTAGATATAGCGCTGGAAGGTGTCACAAGCGCCCAGCCGGTTGCGCCCCGGCTCAAGGCCCGAGAGCCAGAGGATGCGGGTGAGTATCCAGTCACGACCGGGAAACTGTTGGTGCAGCTCTGCTGTCCAGACCTCTCCAGTCCAGCGGCGGCTGCGCAGCACTGCCCCGAGCGCAAGCCCAGCACCGATCTTTGCACGAACCTGGTGCCACCCCCGCGGGGTGCAACCCGAACCCGAAGCCTCCCCAGGACCGTTTTTGGCCGTGGAAATGGCATAGGAACGCAACAGCTGCTTGCCGTTATAGACGTATAAGCGCTGCTCAGCGAGGCTGATCAGGAGAAGGTCGGGGATCTGCATGGGGCGCTAGCTTAACGCAACCGCCAGTGCCCTGCAGCGTGATCAGGCTTTGACAGGCGCCTTGCTGCGCGGGCGTAGTTGCGCATTGATCAGCGCCGGCTCAGTCAGCCCGGTCTCGGCCCGCATCCCGGCAGCAAGGAACGGCACCATCAGACGCATTACCTGCTCGATCGAGGTGTTAACGCCGAAATCGGCTTCCGACATGGCCCGCAGGGCCTTGATACCAGACATGCTGAATGCCGCAGCCCCCAGCATGAAATGCACGCGCCAGAACAACTCAAGCGGCGGCACCTTCGGTGCAGCCTCATTGACTAACAGCATGTAGCGACGGAAGACCTTGCCGTAGACTTCTTCCAGATACTTGCGCAGGTGCCCCTGGCTCTGACTGAAAGCCAGACCGAGCAAACGCATGAAGATGGCCAGATCGTTGCCGCTGCGCGGCTTGACTGCCAGAGCCTGGGCCACCAGCAACTCCAGCAGCTCTTCCAGATTAGCCGCCTGCTCAGGCTTGCCCTGACGACGGTCGAGCTCACGCTCAAGACTCTGACAGAACGGCCCGAGGAAGCGGGAAAACACCGCTTGAATCAGCGCTTTCTTGGAGCCGAAGTGATAATTGACGGCAGCGAGATTGACCCCCGCCTTGCTGGTGATCAGACGCAACGAGGTTTCGGCAAAACCCTTCTCGGCAAACAACTGTTCTGCCGCATCAAGAATCCGTTCAACTGTTTCCGACTGCGCCATGGACCACCCACCTGACAAACACTTGTTTGAAACATACGTTTCAGCCCGAGACTCTGTCAAGTCACGCTCGAAATAAATGACGCAACGGTCACTTTCATAAGATCAGCAGACTAGCACGCACAAAAAAGCATGCCCGAGACTGAAAACAAACAACAGTTGCCAAGCCATAAATCACTGTATATATTCACAGCAACTGTATAAAAAAACAGAGAAAGCCATGCTGAAGCTCACCCCACGCCAGTCCGAAATCCTCGACTTCATCAAGCAATGCCTCGAAGACAACGGCTTTCCACCGACTCGCGCGGAAATTGCGCAACAGCTCGGCTTCAAGTCACCCAATGCCGCCGAAGAGCACCTCAAAGCCCTGGCGCGCAAAGGGGCGATTGAAATGACCCCCGGCGCCTCACGGGGTATCCGCATTCCAGGCTTCGAGCCTCACAGCCAGGAAGAGGATGGACTCCCTGTCATTGGCCGCGTAGCGGCTGGTGCGCCAATCCTGGCACAGCAGAATGTTGAGGAATCGTGCCGCATCAACCCGGACTTTTTCCACCCCAAAGCCGACTATTTGCTGCGCGTACGCGGCATGAGCATGAAGGACATCGGCATTCTCGATGGCGATCTGCTCGCTGTACATGCCACCCGCGAAGCCCGCAATGGACAGATCGTCGTAGCGCGCATCAATGAAGAAGTCACGGTCAAACGCTTCAAGCGCGAAGGCAATCACGTCTGGCTGATCGCCGAAAACCCTGAGTTCGCCCCTATCGAGATCAATCTCGAAGAGCAGGAACTGATCATTGAAGGCTTGAGTGTCGGCGTCATTCGCCGCTAACGGAGGCTGTATGCAGTACTCGCAATCGCTGACCCATCGCCCTCAACTGTCACTTTTTCAAGAAGCCCTGTTCAGCTCCAGCGTCGCGCCGTCACTGGCCGAGCCTGTAACAGCCGGCAGCGATACCTTCAGCTCCCAGCACATCAGCGAACTGCAACTGAACGCCAGCGCCAGCAACTACCAACTGCTATTGGCGCCCATCCTGCGAGAGCTCAGCAGCAATAGCGGTAATCGCTGGATAACCCTGATCGCTCCGCCAGGCAGCCTCAATCAGGAATGGCTACGCCAGGCCAGACTCAACCGCGAACGCATCCTCGTATTGCAACCCAGAGGAACCCAAAGCGCACTGGAGCTGACCTGTCAGGCCCTCAGCCTTGGTCGCAGTCATACTGTGGTTTGCTGGCTAAACGAGATTGGCAATACCGCGCGTCAGGCTCTTGAAGCAGCCACCCGCGAAGGCCATACGCAACTGTTGAATATCCGCTGCGTCTGAAGCGCAGCTCAGTGCAGTACGCGTGAGCTGCTGTCGTGATCATCACGATCCAACTCACCATCGGCCAGACGGCCGGCCATCTGCACACCGACATTGAGCATGGCCTTGGCCACTTCGACATGATGGCCCTGCATGAAGGCGCGAGCGTCGGCGGAGAAATCGAGGGTAACCAGGGCTTCTTCATCGTCCGCCCGGCGCAGAATGATGCGCCCATCGGGCAGTTCGACGATTTCGAGAAAGGAAGTGGGCATTAAGGTGTCTCCAAGCAAGTCGGCCATTGTAACAGTCGACATGCCCGGAGCCCTAGGGTCTGCCGTCGCCTCGTCAGGGCTCCAGCCGGGAGTCACTACAAGTGCGCGGCCAAAACCCGAGTCTTTACCACTCGCTCAGTGTGCTGCGAAAGCGCAGGGCCAGTTCCTTGAGCTGTTGCCGACAGAACTCCAGTTCATCCGCTGAAACCGGCTGAACCTCGTCCTCCAGAGTCACTGCCGTGATCAGGGGCAGGGTCACATCCGGCTTGGCCTGAACAGCTTCCCGCGGTGGCAGAAACAGCGCGTGATAGCTGCTCAGCAGCTTGGCCAGCCAGGTTTCGGACTGCTGAGCCAGCTCAACCAGCTCAGCCATCTCAGGGCTGGGCGATGCCGCCAGACGCTCAGTGCTGAGCAGTTGCTCCACAGTGCCGGCGTCGGCCTGAGGCAGGCGGTAATAGCCGGCAATTTCGTGGCACAGGCCCAGCAGCGCACCGTACAGATGAAACAGGCAGGCCTCCCGCTCGGCCTGTACCTGCGCCTGCCAGTTCATGGCTTTCCCCGCCTCGGCCTTGCGCCAGAAATCCAGGGATACGCCTGCAAAGTACAATTTCTGATTCGTGCGGGTGTAACGCTCATTGGCCATAACCAAACCTCCTGCCTTACCTCAGCACCGTCTCAGCGCTTGTCTTCAACCTGCCACTTCCCATCGGCATAGAAGGCGCGCCAGCCGCTCGGCTTGCCATCTATCTCCGACTGCACGTACTGCTCCTTACTCTTGCGACTGAACCGGATCACCGCAGGGCGGCCATCCGGATCTTTTTGCGGCGCCTTGAGCAGGAACTGATACTTCGGATCCAGCTCTTCAGCGTGGGGAAGCAACTCCAGCACCAGAGGCGCGCGGGTCTCACGATTCTTGGGGAACTGGCTGGCGGCAAGGAAGAGACCGGAAGCACCATCGCGCAGTACGTAAACGTCGTCCACCTTCTCGCAGCGCAGCTCCGGCATCTTGATCGGGTCGCACTTGGGTGGCGCCGCCTCACCGTTTCTGAGGAGTTTGCGGGTGTTCTTGCATTCGGCATTGGTGCATCCGAAGAACTTGCCGAAGCGGCCGGTTTTCAGTTGCATCTCGCTGCCGCACTTGTCGCATTCCAGGCTAGGACCTTCGTAGCCCTTGATGCGGTATTGGCCCTGCTCGATCTCGTAGCCCGAACAGTCCGGATTATTGCCACAGATATGCAACTTGCGGGTTTCATCAAGCAGGTAGGCATCCATGGCGGTCGAGCAGATTGGACAGCGGTGCTTGTTCAGCAGCACCAGCGACTCGGACTCACCTTCGTCATCGGCGGCAATCTCGCCACCGGGGATCAGATTGATGGTGGCCTTGCAACGCTCCTTCGGCGGCAGCGCGTAGCCAGAGCAGCCCAGGAATACGCCCGTGGAAGCGGTGCGAATCATCATCGGCCGGCCACAGTCGCGGCAGGCGATATCGGTCAGGGTCGGCTGATTGGCACGCATGCCGCCGTCAGCCACTTCCGCCACTTCAAGCTTTTTCTTGAAGTCGCCATAGAACTCATCGAGCAGGTGCTTCCAGTCACGTTGCCCCTGAGCCACATCGTCCAGATGCTCTTCCATGCCCGCCGTGAACCCGTAGTCCATCAGGTTGGCAAAGCTCTCGTTAAGGCGCTCGGTGACGATGTCGCCCATTTTCTCGGCATAGAAGCGGCGGTTCTGAACCGCCACATAGCCACGCTCCTGAATGGTCGAGATGATGGCTGCATAGGTGGATGGACGACCGATCCCCCGCTTCTCCAGCTCCTTGACCAGACTCGCTTCGGAGAAGCGCGCCGGCGGCTTGGTGAAGTGCTGGCTGGGATCGAGCTTGATCAGTTTCAGCGCCTCGCCTTCATTCATGTCCGGCAGCACATCGTCTTCACCCGGCTTGCTCTGCTGCGGCTGGGCCTTGGTATAACCGTCGAACTTGAGGATGCGCCCCTTGGCGCGCAGCTCGAAGTCGCCAGCAGCCACGGTAACGCTGGTCGACAGGTATTCGGCAGGCGGCATCTGGCAGGCAACGAACTGACGCCAGATCAGCTCGTAAAGGCGTTCTGCATCACGCTCCATGCCGGACAGCTGGGTCGGCCGCAGATTGACATCGGAGGGGCGAATCGCCTCGTGAGCCTCCTGAGCGCCCTCCTTGCTCGAATAGACATTCGGCTTGGCCGGCAGGTACTTCTTGCCGTACTCGCTCTCGATGAATCCACGCACCATCTCAACGGCATCGGCCGAGAGGTTGGTCGAGTCGGTACGCATATACGTGATGTAGCCGGCCTCGTAGAGACGCTGGGCCATCATCATGGTCTTCTTCACCCCGAAGCCGAGACGGTTGCTCGCTGCCTGCTGCAGGGTCGATGTAATGTAAGGTGCAGAGGGTTTGCTGCTGGTCGGCCGGTCTTCACGCTTGGCGATGCTGTAGGCAGAAGACTTGAGCTGTTCAAGAGCGGCCATGGCCTGGGTCTGATTGACCGGCTTGAACGCTTCGCCCTTCTCACGGACCACCTCGAAACGCACATTGGCGTTCTTGGCAGTGGCAAGGTCAGCATGTACTTCCCAGTACTCTTCCGGAACAAAGACACGGATTTCCTTCTCGCGCTCGACCACCAGTTTCACTGCGACCGACTGCACGCGTCCGGCAGAAAGTCCGCGGGCGATCTTGGCCCACAGCAGCGGCGAAACCATGTAGCCCACCACGCGATCGAGGAAGCGGCGCGCCTGCTGGGCATTGACCCGGTTGATATCCAGCTCGCCGGGGGCGGAAAAGGCCTCCTGGATGGCCTTCTTGGTAATCTCGTTGAACACCACCCGCTTGTAGCGGCTGTCGTCACCGCCGATGGCCTCGCGCAGGTGCCAGGCGATGGCTTCCCCTTCGCGATCCAAGTCGGTTGCGAGATAGATGGTGTCGGCATCTTTGGCCAAACGACGCAGTTCTTCGATCACCTTCTCCTTACCGGGAAGGATCTCGTACTTGGCCTTCCAGCCATGCTCAGGATCGACGCCCATGCGTGCAACCAGCTGGCGCCTGGCTTTCTCCTTGGGCGACAGCGCAGGAGTTTCGGCAGCCGCAGCTTTGCCACGCTTGACCGGTTCCTTGGCTCCGCCACTGGTGGGCAGGTCACGGATATGGCCGATGCTCGACTTCACCACGTACTGGTTGCCCAGGTACTTGTTGATCGTCTTGGCCTTGGCCGGGGATTCCACGATGACCAGCGATTTGCCCATGGATCGGAAAATTCCTGAATGCAATAAAAAGAAAGAAGGCGGGAGCCGTCTACAGCGGCACCGCTATATATAGTGGCCAGTATCGGCAGGTCAAGCGCGCTGCTACTTGGCCTTTGTGCCGCTCTGGTCCAGCAGAGGAGATGACTCGGCAGTCAGCAAGGCGAAGCGGGCAATCTGCTCGCCATCCACCAGCACGGTTTCGCAGAACATGCTCAGCGGCCGCACCCACAGACCATAGTCGCCATAGAGTGCCTGGTAAACCACCAGTTCTTCCTCGGTCTCCGAATGCCGCGCCGTACCGAACACCCGGTACTGCTGACCTTTGTAGTGGCGATAGAGGCCCGGCTGAATATTCATCTGCACTCCGCACATTTCTGTTCGCTGGAAAAACAAAAAGCCGGGGCATAGCCCCGGCTTTTTCATCTTAGACCGCTTAGATGCGTTCGAAGATGGTGGTGATGCCCTGGCCGAGACCCACACACATGGTGGACACGCCCAGAGTACCGCCGTTCTGCTTCATCACGTTCAGCAGGGTGCCGGAGATACGGGCACCGGAGCAGCCGAACGGGTGACCCAGAGCGATGGCGCCACCGTGCAGGTTGACCTTCTGCTCCATCTTGTCGAGGAGTTTCAGATCCTTCAGCACCGGCAGAGCCTGGGCAGCGAAGGCTTCGTTCAGTTCGACATGATCGATATCGTCCATGGTCAGGCCGGCACGCTTGAGCGCCTTCTGAGTGGACGGCACCGGGCCGTAACCCATGATCGCCGGATCAACACCGGCCACAGCCATGGCACGAACCACGGCCATCGGCTGGATGCCCAGATCCTTGGCGCGCTGAGCACTCATGACGATCATGCAGGAAGCGCCGTCGGTGATCTGCGAGGAAGTACCTGCAGTCACGGTGCCGCCTTTCGGGTTGAACGCCGGCTTCAGAGCAGCCAGGCTTTCCAGGGTGGTCTCCGGACGAATGGTTTCGTCGAAGTCAAACACCTTCAGGAAGCCGTTCTCGTCGTAGCCTTGCATCGGGATGATTTCATCCTTGAACTTGCCTTCGACGGTGGCCTTGTGTGCCAGACGGTGAGAACGCTCACCGAAGGCATCCTGCTGCTCGCGGCTGATGCCGTGCATCTTGCCCAGCATCTCGGCGGTCAGACCCATCATGCCCGACGCCTTGGCAGCGTACAGGGACAGGTGCGGGTTCGGATCAACACCGTGCATCATGCCAACGTGGCCCATGTGCTCCACACCACCGACAACGAAGACGTCGCCGTTGCCGGTCTGGATGGCCTGCACGGCAGTGTGCAGGGCGCTCATGGAGGAACCGCACAGACGGCTGACAGTCTGGCCGGCGCTGGTGTGCGGGATCTGGGTCATCAGCGACGCCATGCGTGCGATGTTCCAGCCTTGCTCCAGGGTCTGGTTAACACAGCCCCAGATCACGTCTTCGACTTCAGCCGGGTCCAGCTTGGTGTTACGCGCCAGGACGCCGCTGATCAGGTGTGCCGACATAGTCTCGGCACGGGTGTTGCGGTGCATGCCGCCCTTGGAACGACCCATCGGGGTACGACCGAAGTCGACAATGACTGCATCTCTCGGATTCAGGCTCATAAATTCACTCTCGCTCTAAATCGTTCGCGATTAACCGAAGAACTTCTGGCCGTTTTTGGCCATCTCACGCAGCTTCTCGGTCGGGGTGTACAGCGCGCCCAGCTCGGCATACTTGTCGGCCAGGGCAACGAACTCGGCAACACCGATGGAATCGATGTAGCGCAGTGCACCACCACGGAAGGGAGGGAAGCCGATACCGTAGATAAGGCCCATGTCGGCCTCAGCTGCGGTCTCGACGATGCCGTCTTCCAGGCAACGAACGGTTTCCAGGCACAGCGGGATCATCATCCAGTTGATGATGTCTTCGTCGGTGACTTCACGCTGCTCGTACACGATCGGAGCGAGGACTTCCTGAACGCTGGCATCGACAACTTTCTTCGGCTTGCCGCGCTTGTCGGTCTCGTAGGCGTAGAAGCCCTTGCCGTTCTTCTGGCCGAGGCGGTTAGCTTCGTACAGAGCATCAACGGCGGAGCGACGGTCGTCCTTCATGCGATCAGGGAAGCCATCAGCCATGACGTCGCGGCCGTGGTGGCCGGTGTCGATACCGACAACGTCCATCAGGTAAGCCGGGCCCATCGGCCAGCCGAACTTCTCCATCACCTTGTCGATGCGGACGAAGTCAACACCGGCGCTGACCAGCTTGGCGAAGCCGCCGAAGTACGGGAACAGTACGCGGTTAACCAGGAAGCCCGGGCAGTCGTTGACCACAACCGGGGTCTTGCCCATCTTCTTGGCGTAGGCAACGGTAGTGGCAACAGCCACTTCGCTGGACTTCTCGCCACGGATAACCTCAACCAGCGGCATCATGTGCACCGGGTTGAAGAAGTGCATGCCGACGAAGTTTTCCGGACGCTTCAGAGCCTGAGCCAGCAGGCTGATGGAGATGGTGGAGGTGTTGGAAGCCAGGATGGCGTCTTCCTTAACCACACCTTCAACCTCGGCCAGCACGATCTGCTTGACCTTCGGGTTCTCAACAACGGCCTCAACCACGATGTCGACATTGCCGAAATCACCGTAGGACATGGTCGGACGAATGGCGTTCAGCGCCTCGGCCATCTTGGCAGGAGCCATACGACCCTTGGCCACGCGGCTGCCCAGCAGCTTGGAAGCCTCGTTCAGACCCATCTGGATACCCTCTTCGCGGATATCCTTCATCAGGATCGGAGTGCCTTTGGAGGCCGACTGGTAGGCGATACCGCCACCCATGATACCGGCACCCAGTACGGCAGCCAGTTTCACGTCCTTGGCCACTTCGTCGTAGCCCTTGGCCTTCTTCTTCAGTTCCTGGTCATTCAGGAACAGACCGATCAGGCTTTCGGCAACGGAGGTCTTGGCCAGTTTGACGAAGCCAGCGGCTTCAACTTCCAGTGCCTTGTCGCGACCGAAGTTAGCGGCTTTCTGGATGGTCTTGATGGCTTCAACCGGCGCCGGGTAGTTCGGGCCAGCCTGGCCAGCAACGAAGCCCTTGGCGGTCTCGAAGCTCATCATCTGCTCGATGGCATTGAGCTTGAGTTTTTCCAGTTTGGGCTGACGCTTGGCCTTGTAGTCCAGCTCGCCGGAGATGGCACGCTTGACCAGGTCAATAGCGGCTTCTTGCAGCTTGTCGGCCTTGACCACAGCATCAACAGCACCGGCTTTCAGTGCGTCGGCAGCCTTGTTTTCCTTGCCGCCGCAGATCCACTCGATGGCGTTGTCGTTACCGATCACGCGCGGCAGACGCACGGTGCCGCCGAAGCCCGGGTAGATACCCAGCTTGACTTCCGGCAGGCCTACCTTGGCGGTTTCGCTCATTACGCGATAGTCACCGGCCAGGCACATTTCAAAACCGCCGCCCAGCGCGATGCCGTTGATGGCAACCACGGTCGGAACGGACAGGTCTTCGAAGTCATTGAAGATCTTGTTGGCTTCGAGGTTGCCAGCAATCAACTCTTCGTCAGGCAGCTTGAAGTTGTCGACGAACTCGGTGATATCGGCGCCGACGATGAACACGTCTTTGCCGCTGGTCACGATCACGCCCTTGACAGAAGCGTCGGCCTTGATGGCATCGACAGCCTGGCGCAGCTCGTTGAGGGTGAGGCGGTTGAACTTGTTGACGGACTCACCCTTGAGGTCGAACTTCAGTTCGACGATACCGCTCTCAAGAGCCTTAACCGTGATGGCTTTACCTTCGTAAATCATCAACTGATCTCCACGCAATGGAAGCTGAACTGTACACATCGGACGCCGGAGGAGACTTCCCAACGACGCAGGCCGTCTAGGATAGCCCCAAAACCAGCCAGCACACCCGCCGACGCGATATTCGGGACCGTGAGGAACAGGCAAACGCCTGATTCATACGCCCGTTTGATTTGGGTGCTCACACCATCGTGCAAAAGCCTGTAATTGTCAATTAGCCAGGCAAACACCACTTAATCCCTGAAACCCGCCAAATAGCGCCCTTCTAGGGCAACCAAGCAATCCCGCTGACAAAAATTCACAAAACAGATGAACCGCAATTCAGCA
Source organism: Pseudomonas sp. HAR-UPW-AIA-41 (assembly GCF_002304225.1). Lineage (GTDB taxonomy): Bacteria > Pseudomonadota > Gammaproteobacteria > Pseudomonadales > Pseudomonadaceae > Aquipseudomonas. The sequence continues at coordinate 790,987 of NZ_NSLB01000001.1, read as the reverse complement.
GTTGGCGGAGATTGCACAATCGTGCACGCAATCCGCTAGCCAAAAGTTGGTACGGCAGGTAAATTCCGGGCGAAGAGCCGTTCCGAGCGGCTCGCTACAAAAACAAAAGCAAGCCCAGTTGGGCACCGGAGCTGTACATGTCTAGCCGTCTGACCTCCATTTTGCTCAGCAGCCTGCTGATGCTTCCATTGTCCTTCAACGCAAAAGCCGCCGACCCCAGCCAAGATCTGACCACGCTGCACCATATGCGCCTGGCCGCCCAGAAGACGCTCTGTGATTTCTTCATGTTTAACGGGATGGAGGGAGATCAACGCTACGCCAAGCAGATCAAAGTCTCGGAAGACCAGGTAAGTGCTGCACTACAGGAGCTACAGGACCTTTCTGGTGAAGGTTCTAAAGCCCTGCAAAATCAGCTTCAGCAACAATGGCTGGCTTATCAGGAAGAACTTAAAGCCCTGATCACCGCCCTGGAAACCGAAGGTTTCACTGACCTGCAGCCAATCGCAGACCTAGCCAAAAGAAACCAACAGCTCTTGGTATTGAGTGGCGAGCTGTACGGCAAGATCCAGCAGGAAAGCAGCACCAGCGTGCCCCCCCTGACCGAGCGTAGTCGTGAACTGGGGCTTTTGATGCAGTCCATCTCGGTCAACTACGCCTCCCGTAACGCCTCCGTCGGTGGCACATTTATTGGTGGCAGTGGCGGTGAAGATGAAAAGCCGATTGATGAACTGGCAACCGACTTCCAGACACGTCTAGCGGAACTCAAAGCCTCGCCACGCAACACTCCGGAAATCAAAGCCAGTCTGCAAAGCGTGCAGACCAAGTGGAACTACATCGAGAAATCGCTGAAGAACTACAACGAAAACAGCGTACCTTTCCTGATCAGCAAGTATTCCGAACAGATCATCAGCGGCCTGGAGAAAACCTCCGAGCTGTACGCTGCCGGCAAGCTGTAACGCTCTTGCGCGGACGCCGATCCGGCGTCCGCCACTCAGCGTCGAGCCAGCTGCTGCATGACCTCGACCACCGCCTCAAGCGCCTCCTCACCGCCCCGCTCCCCCCAGTACAGGGCCAGCATCTGCTTGCTCGCCTCAACCTGATAGGCATCTGCCGGCAAACGCCTCAACAGCTGCAGCATGGCGTCATCATCGCAGGGCTCGCGCCAGCGGTTATGCCACACGCCTGGCGCCACCTGCCAGTAACTCCAGTCGCCACTGCCGGCCAGACGCTGACGGTGATATTGCGGGCAGGCTGCCGGCGGCTCAGGCTGCATCCAGTGCGGCCATTCGGGTCTTGCCATCTGCATGCCCAGCCCCATTCGCCGGGCAGCCAGACGCACATCCATCTGTCCACGCTGACGGCGGGACGGCACAATCCACACCAGCGGACTGAATGCCGCCGCCAGCAACAGCACGACAATCCATGCATTCATGGACAGAACCTCTCAAACAAGCGCCATACTCAGACAATGGCTAAACGGAACAGGAGTTTGTCATGGCCTACCAGCACATACTGATTGCCGTCGATCTCAGCGAGGAATGCCATCCGGTGCTGCAACGCGCCCTCGAACTGGCGGGCCGCGACGGCGCCCGAGTATCGCTGATCCATGTGATAGAGCCTATGGCCATGGCCTTTGGCGGCGATGTGCCGATGGATCTCTCACTGATTCAGCAGCAACAGCAACAGCAGGCTCAACAGCGACTGGACAGTTTTGCCGCGCAGTATCCCCAACTGACTCCAGACAACTGCCACCTGGGCTACGGTCAGCCACGCCAGGAGATCCATCAACTGGCCAGCGAACAGCAGTGCGACCTGATTGTGGTCGGCAGCCATGGTCGTCACGGCCTGGCCCTGCTGCTCGGCTCAACCGCCAACGACCTGCTGCATGGCGCGCCGTGCGACGTGCTCGCCGTGCGCCTGAAAAAGCCGGCCTGAGACCGGCTTAGGCACCAAACTCCAGCCAATCACCAGCACTCATGACCATCGGCCTGATCTTCTGAAGCTGGGTTTCCAGCGAATAGCTGAGGCTGGATGCCATGGAAAAGAAGCTGAGGAAGGCCTTGAGGTTGGAGTCGCCTTCACAGGTATCGAGGATACGCTGCCAGAACGCCTGATTGACCAGCTGCAGTTGCTGATACAGACGTACCAGCCCCTTGAGATCCCAGTCTGCCAGACGGCCTTCGCGGTAGTTGAAATACTGCCGGGTCAGGTACTGGGATACCGCCCGCTGAATGAACTCCGACTGGCTGGCAAATGGCAGATGCTGCTGCGCCATAGGCCGCAGACGACCCAGCAGCGGGCAGGCGCTGGTGGCCATGATCACGCCGAGCAGTGAACGCAAACCTTCTTCCAGACCAACCCGCTTGTAGTACTGGCGCTCCGGCGTGAGCACGGTGATATCGGCCTTCTGCACGGCTGGCAGGCCGCGGAAGTCCTCGATCACCTGAAACAGATCAACCGCCGCCGGGCAATGGCTGCAAGTTTCCTTCTTCAGCGGACAGTTGCTGCACTGGTTGAACTCCAGGCGCGTCCACTTCGGGGCCTGCTCGGCCCTTGCGGCGTCATAGCCACGATCCAGCTCGATCTGGTAATCGAACTGGTGGCTGTCATCGACAATGATCCGGTACTCAATCGCCATGGCATCTCCGGCTTAGGCTGGGGTTATTGTTATCAGGCTTCCAACTCGGTCCAGCGCTCCAGCAGCGCATCCAGCTCCTGCTGCAGGGTGGACAAACGTTCCAGCGCCACACGGCTGTATTCGGCCGGGCGCTGATAGAAATTCGGTTCAGAAACTTCGTTCTGCAGCGCCTCCAGCTCGGCCTCCAGAGCCTCGATCCGCCCCGGCAAAGCCTCCAGCTCGCGCTGTTCCTTGTAGCTTAGTTTCTTGCGTTGCGGCGCCTCCTGTGGCGCTTTGCTGACAGGCGTCACATCGGCCTTGGCCGCAACAGGCACCTGAGCACGGGAGTCGTCGCCACCCACACCCAGCGTTTTCAGCGAGCCGCCCTGACGCAGCCAGTCCTGATAACCGCCGACAAACTCGCGGACCACGCCCTGCCCCTCGAAGACCAGGGTGCTGGTCACCACGTTGTCGAGGAAGGCCCGGTCGTGGCTGACGATCAGCACGGTGCCCGGGAAGCCGTCGAGTACCTCTTCGAGCAGCTCGAGGGTTTCCACATCCAGATCGTTGGTGGGCTCGTCCAGCACCAGCAGGTTGGCAGGCTTGCTGAACAGCTTGGCCAGCAACAGACGCGCCCGCTCACCACCGGACAGGGCCGAGACCGGCGTGCGTGCGCGCTGCGGACTGAACAGGAAGTCACCCAGATAGCTCAGCACATGGCGATTCTGGCCATCGATGGTGATGAAATCGCGCCCCTCGGAGAGGTTGTCGATCACCGTCTTGTCCAGCTCCAGCTGGTGACGCAACTGGTCGAAATACGCCACTTCCAGCTTGGTGCCGATCTCGATCTTGCCCGAGGTCGGCTGCAGATCACCCAGCAGCAGCTTGAGCAGAGTCGTTTTGCCACTGCCGTTGGCGCCGAGCAGGCCGATACGGTCGCCACGCTGCAGGACCATGGAGAAGTCCTTGAGCAGAACAGCCCCTCCGGCATGGGCGAAGCTGATGTGCTCGGCCACGATGACCTGTTTGCCGGACTTGTCCGCTGTTTCCAGCTGAAAACTGGCCTTGCCCTGACGCTCGCGGCGCTCGGCACGCTCGGCACGCATGGCCTTGAGGGCACGCACCCGACCTTCGTTGCGGGTACGGCGGGCCTTGATGCCCTGACGAATCCAGACCTCTTCCTGAGCCAGGCGCTTGTCGAACAGGGCGTTGGCCGTCTCTTCCGCAGCCAGCTGCTCTTCCTTGTGCACCAGAAAGCTTGCGTAATCGCCATTCCAGTCAATCAGATGGCCGCGGTCGAGCTCCAGAATGCGCGTCGCCAGATTCTGCAGGAAGGCACGGTCGTGGGTGATGAACAGCACGGCGCCGTTGAACCCCAGCAGCGCCTCTTCCAGCCAGGCGATGGCGCCGATATCCAGGTGGTTGGTTGGCTCGTCCAGCAGCAACAGATCCGGCTCGGCCACCAGCGCCTGAGCCAGCAGCACTCGACGGCGCCAGCCACCGGACAGCTCGGCCAGGGTTTTATCCGCCGGCAGCTGCAGACGACTAATGGTGCTGTCGACCAGCTGCTGCAGACGCCAGCCATCACGGGCTTCCAGCGCCTGCTGCACCTGGGTCAGACGCTCCAGCTCGGCGTCACCAAGCTCGTGCTGGACCAGATGATGGTACTCGGCGAGCAAAGCCCCCACTTCGGCCAGCCCCTCGGCGACCACATCGAACACCGTGCGCTCGTCGGCGCGCGGCAGCTCCTGAGGCAACTCGCCAATTTTCAGGCCTGGCGCCCGCCAGATTTCGCCGTCGTCCAGCGATTGGGTGCCGCGGACCAGCTTGAGCATGCTCGATTTGCCGGTGCCATTGCGACCGATGATGCACACCCGCTCGCCCCGGGCAATCTGCCAGGACACCCCATCCAGCAGCGGCGTGCTGCCATAGGCCAGGGATACATCGCTGAATTTGAGCAGGGTCATGAGGTGCCTCCAGTCGCGGGCGCGCATTCTAACGGTTGGTACTGGGTCAATGCTGGCCTTTTTTCATCACATGCTGGCACATCTGCGAGCGCGTTCACGCAAGCCCGGCAAACCGTTAAGCTAGGCGCCTTCTGTGAGGTGCCCGGCACCTCCCCTGACCTTTTTATGGATGAGTGATGCGCGGTTCCCTGCTTTCCCTGCTCTGCGGCCTGCTCTGCCCCCTGCTGGCCCTCGATGCTCAAGCTGCCAGCCTGCAGCAGCAGCGGCTGTATTACGACGAAGCCAAACGTGCCCTGAGCAAGGGCGATGCCGGCCCCTACAAGCGTTATGCCAGCGCCCTGCAGGACTATCCGCTGGAGCCCTATCTGGCCTACGACGAGCTGACCCATCGCCTGAAGTGGGCCAGCAACGACGAAATCGAGACGTTCATTGCCGACCACGGCGACCTCCCGCAGATCGGCTGGATGAAACTGCGCTGGCTGCGCTGGCTGGCCGAACGCGGCGACTGGCAGACCTTCATCAACTATTACGACCCCAAGCTCAACTTCACCGAGCTGGATTGCCTGTATGGCCAGTACCTGTTCAAGCACGGCATGTTCAAGGAAGGAAAGGCCCAGGCGGAAAAGCTCTATCTGGTCGGCAAGTCCCAGCCTGAGGCCTGTGACACCCTGTTCAGTCTGTGGCGTGAACAAGGCGGCGTGAATGAACAGCAGCGCTGGCAACGCGCCAAGCTGGCCGCCGAAGCACGCAATTACGGCCTGGCCAGTTTCCTCGTCAAGGGCCTACCAACCCTCGGCAAGCAGGGCGAGATGCTCCTGCAGGCGGCACAGAATCCCAACCTGCTCAGCCAGCCCTCACGATTTCTTCCGGCCGACCGCGCCATGGCCGACGCCGTCGGTCTGGGCCTGCGTCGTCTGGCCCGTCAGGACCCGGAGAAAGCCCTCGGCCTGCTCGACCTGTATGCCCGGCAGATGGCCTTCTCCAGTGACGAGAAAGTCGCCATCGCCCGCGAAATCGGTCTGACCCTCGCCCGCCGCTTCGACGCCCGCGCCCTCAAGGTGATGGCGCAGTACGACCCGGAGCTGCGCGACAACACCGTCACCGAATGGCGCACCCGCCTGCTGCTGCGCCTGGGCCGCTGGGACGAGGCCTACCAGCTGACCCGTCAGTTGCCGGAAGACCTGGCCAAGACCACCCGCTGGCGCTACTGGCAGGCCCGCAGTCTGCAACTGGCGCAACCACAGAGCCAGCAACCTCTGCTGGGCTACCAGCCGCTGGCGCGGGAGCGCGATTACTACGGGTTCCTCGCTGCCGATCGCATCCAGGCGCCCTACAGTCTCAACCACAAACCGCTGCCGCTGGACCCGCGCCTGCTGCAGAAGGTGCGCAACACCGCCGGTATCCGCCGGGCCATGGAGTTTCACAACCGCGGTCTGATCGCCGATGGCCGACGCGAGTGGTACCACGTCAGCCGCCTGTTCAGCCGCGATGAAATGGTCGCCCAGGCCAAGCTGGCCTATGACATGCAATGGTATTTCCCGGCTATCCGCACCATCAGCCAGGCCCAGTACTGGGATGATCTCGACATCCGCTTCCCCATGGCTTACCGCGACAACATGGTCCGTGAAGCCCGCCTGCGCGGCCTGCATTCCAGCTGGGTGTTCGCCATCACCCGCCAGGAAAGCGCGTTCATGAACGATGCCCGTTCCGGCGTCGGCGCCATGGGCCTGATGCAGCTGATGCCGGCCACCGCTAAGGAAACCGCCAAGCGCTACGGCATTCCGCTGGCCAACCCGCAGCTGGCCTATCAGCCGGACATCAACATCCAGCTCGGTGCCGCCTACCTCAACCAAGTGCTCGGCCAGTTCAACGGCAACCGTGTGCTCGCCTCGGCCGCCTACAACGCCGGCCCCGGTCGCGTTCGCCAGTGGCTGAAGGACGCCAAACACCTGTCCTTCGACGTCTGGGTGGAAACCATCCCCTTCGACGAGACCCGTCAGTACGTGCAGAACGTGCTGTCCTACGCAGTGATCTACGGCAAGAAACTCAATGCGCCGCAACCGCTGGTGGACTGGCACGAGCGCTTCTTCGACGCGCAGTAAAACAGGGCGCCATCCGGCGCCCTGTTCGTTTCCGCCTCACTCGAGAATTTCGACGGCCTGCCCCAGGCGCAGCTCACCGCGTCCGCGCGGCAGCACGTTCTGCCCGAAGTACACCTCGCCATCGCGCTCACGGTAGGTCTTGAGCGTCGTCAGCGGCTCACGGTCGGCGCTGCGCTCACCGGTGAAGGGGTCCAGGGTGGTGAGGATGCAGCGCGAACAGCCCTTGACCAGTTCGAACTCCAGATCGCCGATGCGGATGCGCCGCCATTGGTCCTCGGCATAGGGCTCACAGCCCGTCACCACCAGATTGGGGCGAAAGCGCAACATCTCCAGCGGCCAGCCCACACGCGCGGACAAATCGTCCAGCGAGGCCTGACTGATCAGCAGCAAAGGAAAGCCATCGGCAAAACCGACCCGGTCGGCGGGCTGCGCATAATGCTGGTCAACCTGCCGCGCCAGCGCCTCGGGCACCTGCACCAGACGACACGGCTGGCAGATCACCTGCTGCAGCCACTGCGCCGCCTCATCGCCGGCATCCGGCACATGCAGGCTGTCGCTCCAGACCGTCACTGTGCGCAGCACCGCCTCATTACCCGGCACTGCCACCACCAGCTCGGCCAACCCCGGCGCCTGCAGACGCAGGGAGCCATCGGCCTGCCACAGGGCGGCAATACGGCCAATTGCGGGCAACGCGCGCTGCGTGAGAAAACGGCCACTGGCGACATCCACCAGCATCCAGCGCCGGTCGCCGATCAGCCCCTGGGCACCGACAAGGCTGTACGACAGGACTTCGGCGGCTGCCGACTTGAGCGGGTAGCGATAGAGTGCAGAAAGGCTCAGCATGGCCGGCTCCAGAATGACAAAAGGCGCTTATAAAGCGCCTTCTTCTGCGGCTCAAGCCCGATGTTCAGATCTTGCCCTGATCTTCGAGCATTTGCAGGCGCTTACGCACCATATCTACCAACTTGTCTGGCTGGAACTTGGACAGAAAGTCATTACATCCAACTTTCTTCACCATGGCTTCGTTGAAACTGCCCGACAGTGAGGTGTGCAGCACCACATACAACTCCTGCAAACGCGGGTCGTTACGGATCTCCGTGGTCAGGCGATAACCGTCCATCTCGGGCATTTCAGCATCGGTGATCACCATCAGGAGCTTATTCGGCACATCGGCATTCGAGTCAGCCCACAGCTTGAGCAGTTTCAGCGCCTTGAGCCCGTCACCGGCCGAATGGGTACGAATATCCAGCTGAGCCATGGTTTCACGCAGCTGGTTCATAGCCACGCCTGAGTCATCCACCAGCAGCACTTCACGACCACGCGCCTTGGCAAGCAACGGGTCTTCCAGCTTATTAGCAGAAACCTTGCTGCTCATCGGCACGATTTCCGAGAGGACTTTCTCAACGTCGATGATCTCGACGATCTGGTCATCAACCTTGGTGATCGCCGTCAGGTAATGCGCCCGACCGGCCCCACCCGGCGGCGGCAGGATGGACTCCCAGTTGAGGTTGAGGATGCGATCCACGCCACCGACCAGGAAGGCCTGCACCGAGCGGTTGTATTCGGTGACGATGATGGTGCTCTTGTCGCTGGGGGTCAGCGGACGCATACCGATAGCCTGGGACAGGTCGATCACTGGCAGCGTCTGACCACGCAGATTAACCACCCCGCAGACCACTGGATTACGCTGAGGAATCAGCGTCAGTTTGGGCAGGTGCAGCACTTCCTGCACCTTGAACACGTTGATGGCGAAGAGCTGCCGCCCGCTCAGGCGGAACATCAGGATTTCCAGGCGATTCTCGCCGACCAGTTGGGTTCGCTGATCAACGGTATCCAGAATGCCAGCCATTGTGGGCTCCTCACGAGTCACGCAACTACAGATTGACGAGGTTATCGGCTGACGCAAGCGCAGCTTAAGCACCGCTCGCGTAGCTTATTAACCCAGTGTAGCTGGCAACGGAAAATCCGCCCTCAAGCCGGGTAGCCGGTGATCTCGCGAATACTGCTGTAAAGCGGCCTGAGCTGCTGATACATGCGCTGGTAGACCTCGTGATACAGACGCTCATACACCTGTTGCGCCTGCGGATTGGGCTCGAAGACCCTCCCCACACGGGTCATGGCGGCAATCGCCGCAGGGAAATCCGCATGCAGACCCAGCCCCACCGCGCAGTCGATGGCCGCACCAAGCCCGGACGTCTCATACAGATGCGGACGCTCGGCCGGCAGGCCAAAGATATCGGCCGTCAGCTGCATCGCCGCATCGCTCTGCGAGCCGCCACCGGAAACGCGCAAACGGCGGATCGGCGTTCCCGAACGCTTCTCGATCTTTTCCTTGCCCTGCCGCAGGGCATAGGCCAGTCCTTCGAGGATGGCGCGGTAGAGATGAGCACGGGTGTGCACATCACCGAAACCGATGATCGAGCCCTTGGCTTCCAGCCCCGGCTCACGAATGCCCGGCGACCAGTACGGTTGCAGCATCAGGCCCATGGAACCGGGCGGCACGCTGTTGACCAGTTCGTCGAACAGGGTTTCCGCCGCTACGCCCAGCTCCAGACCTCGCTGGCGCTCGGCATAGCCGAACTGCTCCTTGAACCAGCTGACCATCCAGAAGCCCCGGAAGATCATGACTTCGGTGTTGTAGTGATCAGGGATCGCCGCCGGGTATGGCGGAATCAGCGGAATGGTTTCCAAATACTGGGCACGGGTGGTGTTGATGGTCGCCGTGGTGCCATAGGACAGGCAGGCCACACTCGGATCGACACCACCGGCACCGATCACCTCGCAGGCCTTGTCCGAAGCGGCGGCAATCAGCGGAAGCCCCTGCGGGATACCGGTGTGCCGGCTGGCTTCGGCGGTGATGCAGCCCAGTTGCTCGCCCGGTTTGACCAGCTCGGGCAACATCGAAGGTCTGACCGGCATCGCCTGCCACTTCCAGTCGCTGGGTTTGGCCCAGCACAGGCGCTTGTAATCGAACGGCAGATAGGCCACGCAACTGCCCACCGAATCGACGAAACGCCCGCACAGACGATGGGTCAGAAAGCCCGACAACAGCAGGAACTTGTGGGTACGCGCCCAGATATCCGGCTGCTGCTGGGCAATCCAGTTGGCCTCGGCCTGGGCGCGAAAATAGTCGATGGTCTCTTCTTCGCGGATCAGCTTGAACAGCCAGCCCCACGGCCCCTTGATCCGCCCCTCAACCTCGGCCCGGCGCTGATCGAGCCAGAGCATGGCCGGACGCAGCGGCTGGCCCTGCTCATCGACGTTGATCAGCGTGCCGCGCTGGGTGGTCAGCGACACCCCGGCAATCTGGCTGCGGTCGATATCGACGCTGTCCCAGAGCTGCGCGCAGGCCTCACCGAGACTGCGCCAGTAATACTCCGGATCCTGCTCGGCCCAGCCGGGATGTTCGGAGTAATAAGGCTCCAGCTCGACCTTGCCCTTGCCCAGCAGATTGCCGGCCAGGTCGAACAGCAAGGCCCGTACGCTCTGGGTGCCGTTGTCGATGGCCAAGAGGTAGCGTTGTTCCGTCACGATGGGCTCCCGGCTGGTGCAGGCAGGCTGTAGCACTGCTGCCACAACTGCAGATAGCGTTGTTGTTGTTCGTCCCACTGCGCATCGCTCCAGCCCAGCCGGGTCTGGCACAACTCACGCACGCGTGGCAATTCGGCGGCACCACCCTGCGCCAGCAACAGCCCGAGGCGGGTTCGGCGCAGCAGCAGATCATCCAGCGACAGCACCAGCTCATGGCTGGCGGCATGGGCCAGCTCGGCCCACAGCGTCTGGGTCGCCCCGACGCATTCAGTCCCCACCTGCGCCACACAATCGGCAACGGCAGGCAGCTCTCGTCCGTAACGGCCACGCAGACGGCGCTGCTGTGACGGCGTCAGCCCCGGCAAGGCCAGCTCCGACTGAGCGCGGAACACCGCCTGCCCCTGATCATCCAGCGGCTTGCCGAGCATGCCGGCGCAGGCACGCAGCACTTCCAGCGCCAGCAGGCGGAAGGTGGTCAGCTTGCCGCCGGCCAGGGTCACGCAACCGGGCTCCTGCCACAGCGCATGCTCGCGCTTCTCATCCGAAGGGTTCTTGCTGTGCGCACCGTCACTCACCACCGGGCGCACCCCGGCCCAGGTAGACAGCACATCGTCACGGCCGATGGCTGCGCCGGGAAACTGCTGGGCACAGGCGGCCAGGAGGTAATCCACCTCGGCAGGGCTGATGCTCGCATCCTGATCCAGCGACCCGGCATGATCGAGGTCGGTGGTGCCGATCACCGTGGCGCCTTCCCAGGGGAAGACAAACACCGGCCGGCCATCCTCGGCGTGCATGAAACTCAGTGCATGTGCCACCGGCAGACGCCAGGCGGGCAACAGCAGGTGGCTGCCGCGCAGCGGACGGATGTGTTCTGCCGTATCGCGCCGGCGCAGGGCATCGGCCCAGGCACCGGTTGCCTGGGCTACCACGCTGGCCGAGAAGCTGAAGCGCTCGCCCGTCAGGCAGTCCTCGGCCAGCAGTCCGACCACCCTGCCACCCTCGCGGCGCAACTCGACCACACGCAGGCCATTGAGCGCCTCGCCACCCTCGGCGCGCGCCTCGCCCAGCACGCGCATGACCAGGCGGGCATCGTCGGTCACCGCATCCTGAAAACGCGTGGCGCCGGCCAGGCCGTCTTCCTTCAGCCCCGGCTGCAGGAAGCGCAGCTGCTGCAACGGGTAGTACAGGTGATTGCGCTTGCCGGCCAGGGCGTCGTACAGCGCCAGCAGCCCGCCGAACACCCGCGGCCCCGGAAACTGCCCCTGATAATGAGGAAACAGAAAGCTCAACGGATCAACCAGACCCGGCGCCTCATCCAGCAGGCGCTGGCGCTCGCGTACCGAGTCACGGGTCAGGCCCAGCTGGCCCTTGGCGATGTAGCGCAGACCGCCGTGCACCATCTTCGACGAGCGACTGGAAGTGCCCCAGGCAAAATCGCGCTGCTCCAGCAGCAGGCAGCGCCAGCCGCGCCGGGCCGCTTCACGCAGGATGCCGGCACCACTGATGCCACCGCCGACCACTATCAGGTCCCAGTGCCGCGCCGCCAGTTGTGGCAGGGCGCGCTGACGCCAGGCGGCATTCCACGCCTCGTGCTGGCCCATGCTCAGTCTTCCAGCAGCACGCCTGGCGCCAGGCGCTGATCCGGGTCGAAATGCTGCGCCAGCGCCCTGAGTGCCGCCATGCCCTGCTCGCCTTTTTCCACCGGCAGATAGGGCGCGTGGTCACGCCCGACGCCATGCTGGTGGCTGATGGTGCCGCGGTTGTTGACGATGGCCAGACTGGCCGCATGCTTAAGCTTGCTCCAGCGCGCCAGGGTCTGTGTGTAGCTGGCTGCCGGGCGGAACACGTAGCTGGTGTAGATGCTCGAACCCTCACCGTAGACATGCGACAGGTGAGTGAATACATGCACCTGCTCACCCTCGGCACTCAGCGCGTTGCGCAGGCTGTCCTCGACCTGATTGAGCAGGTGATCGACATTGGCCCAGTCGGTGGCGGTCTCGAGGGTATCCACCGCGTAGCCGGCCTCCCACAGGCCATGACGCAGGTAAGGGAAACGGAAGCGGTTCTCCGCCCACTTCTTGCCCAGCAGGGTGCCGGTAAATACGCCGCCGAAGCCCTTTAGCAGCCGCTTGGCCTGCTTGATCGACAGTGCATTCTGCTGGCGATTGCCGGTCACCCCAAAGGTCAGCATGCACTTGCCGGCACGGGCGCCACGAAAAGCCAGGTACTTTTCCAGAAGGGCGATCTGTTCGGGATGCCCGGCGAGCGCCAACTGGGTTTCGGTCTCGATGGCGTTGGACAGACGCAGCATCGACAGCGGCACCCGCGCCTGCACCAGGCTGCGGATAGCGGCCAGCGCCTGCGTCCAGCTGGGCAGAAAGACGGCGTAGAACTTCTCCTCTTCCGCCAGCCGGGTGACGCGCACCTTGACCTCGGAAATGACACCGAAGCGCCCTTCGCTGCCGAGAATCATCTCGCGCAGATCAGGCCCCGCCGCCGACGCCGGGAAGGTCGGAATCTCCAGAGTGCCGGCGAAGGTTTCGATCTTGCCACCGGCGAACAGCTGTTCGATGCGTCCATAGCGCAGCGACTGCTGGCCACTGGAGCGGCTGGCCACCCAGCCACCCAGAGTCGACAACTCCCAGGACTGCGGGAAATGGCCGAGGGTGTAACCCTTGGCGCGCAGCTGAGCTTCCACCTGCGGACCATTGGCACCGGGACCGAAGGTGGCGATCAGGCTTTGCTCGTCAATCTCCAGCAGCTGATTCATGCGTTCCAGCGACAGGGTCAGTACCGGACGCAGACCATCGCGCGGATTGATATGGCCGGCCACCGAGGTACCGCCGCCATAGGGAATCACAATCACGTCATGCTGCTGCGCCCAGGCCAGCAGCTCACGGATCTGCGCCGCGGTTTCCGGCAGGGCCACACCATCGGGGAAAACGCCGAATTCGCCGGAGCGCATGGCCAGCCAGTCCGGCAGGCTCTGCCCGCGGGCATGCCGCACCCGCACCTCGGCCTCAACCGAAACCAGCGGATGGCCAGGCAGACGCGAGGCCGGGACCTTGGCCAGCACCTGTTCCAGACTGGCATCGGCCAGTACCTGACCGGCACCGATGCGCGCCTCGAGGAAGCCCTGACCATGAGCCGGCAGCTCCACCACGGTTGCCTCGTCGCCCCACCCGTTCCAACGTCGCATGCTTGATTCCGCCTATTCCGGTCACCAGTAATGGCTGCCTATACTAGCCGGCCGCGGTCTGCCGTCACTGTCGAATCGGGACAGCCGCTGTCGCCAATCAAGACACCCAGAACAACAAGAATGACCAGCTCACTCGGCTACACATCGGTTCCCGCATTGCTCAAGTACATCCGCCAGGGGGAAGCCCTTGGCCTGGATATCGACGCGGCACTGCAGGCGGCCGGCATCAGCCAGGCTCAACTGGCCGACAACAGCCAGCGCATCCCCAGCGAAGTGCATGAGCGGCTGATTGCCCACTTCATCGAGGTCTCCGGCGACCCGCTGTTCGGCCTGCACGCTGCACGCTACGTGCAGCCCGGCTCCTGGAGCGTGCTCGGCTACATCACCATGAACTGCGCCAATCTGGGCGAAGCCATGAGCCGCATCGCGCCCTACGAGAAGCTGGTGGGAGACATGGGCGTCAGTTCCATCGAGGCGCTGGCCGACCATGTCCGCCTGATCTGGACCTGTCGTCACGAAAAACCGCTGATCCGCCGGCACATGGTGGAAAACGTGCTGGCATCCTGGCTGCTCTACGCACGCTGGATTGCCGACATGGACCGCTCGCCCCAGGCGGTCTGGTTCGAGCATGCGCAGCCATCTGACACCTCGCTTGCAGAGTACGAGGCGGTGTTTGGCTGCCCGGTGCTGTTTGAGCAGCCCTGCAGCGCGCTGCTGGTGCCGCTGGCCTACCTGGCCGTGCAGCTGCGGCAGGCCGATGCCAACCTGCTGCGTACTCTGGAAGAACATGCCCTGACCCTGATGGCCGGCCTCGATCAGGACGAGCCACTGCCCGTCCGGGTCAAGAATGCCCTGCGCCTGCTGCTCAAGGATGGTTTGCCACGCAAGGAACGGGTGGCCGAAAAATTCAACATGACGGTGCGCACCCTGCAGCGCCATCTGCAGCTGGCCGGCACCAGCTACCAGGAAATCCTCGACGCCCTGCGCCAGGAACTGGCCGAGCACTACCTGCTGCGCAGCGACCTGCCGATCCAGGACATCGCCAGCTACCTGGGCTTCACCGAGTCCCGCTCATTCCACCGCAGCTTCAAGGGCTGGACCGGCATGACGCCTGGGGAATACCGGCAACTCCACGCCGGAAAAACCTAGAACGAAAGTACCACCCAAAAACTATAAACCCGCCCACACGAGAAGGCATTCTGGGGCGCTAATGGCCAATTGCCGCCGCCTTAAAGGCGTGGTTAAATTGTCGCGCGATGGCGAACTGCATCACACAAATACTATAACCGCCACCTTTTTGACAGATTAGTCAACTTCCTAGTTGTGGCTGCCTAAGCCCACAACAGGCCTTCGGGGAGTCAAGCAGTGCGTCCGCAGTCCATTCAAAATCCCATCAGCAAGTCGGGATTTGTTCAACACTTTGTCGCACTAACCCGCATCCTGCATGGCCTGACAGCGGTGCTACCGGGCTTTCTCCTGCTTCTGATAAATTCGCACGACCCCACATCCAGCGAGCACTACGCGGAGCTGATGCTGTTCTTCGCACTGATCACCGTGATGCTTTTTCAGGCTTTCGGTGTCTACAACGAAGAATTGTTCAGTAATGAGCTGCGCTTCAAATTGATGCTGTTCTGCTGGATGACTGCATTCACATTCCTTATTTTCATGCACCAGGCTCTTGATCTGTTCAGCATGATTACAAGCCGACAGCTGCTTTATTGGTTTATCTTCAGCCTGGTGTTGTTTGGAGCCGAACGTCTGGCACTCCTGCTGTGCCTGCGGACCCTGACGAGGCGAGGCCGGTATCTGCAGAACTCGGTGATTCTTGGCGGCACCGAAAATGGCGTGCAAATCGCTCGCTACATGCAGCAGAACAGCGATATCCGCATCGGCATACTCGGTTTCATCGATGACCGCTGCAGCCGATTCGAGGCCCAAGTAGCTGGCCTGCCTCTGCTTGGCAATATCGATGTGCTCGAGCAGATGATTCGTGATGAGCAAGTGCAGCAGGTTCTGGTCGCACTTCCCTGGGAAGCCGAAAGTCGGATAGCCGGGATTGTAGCCAGGCTTCGCCAACTGCCGGTGAGCGTACTACTGGTACCCGACATGCTGGCTCTTCGCCACGCCCACCACCGGATTACGGAGGTAGCTGGCTTGCCGATGTTCAATGCCTCGGAATTACCCCTTCAAGGCTGGTCGCCACTCATAAAGCGCATTGAGGATCTGGTTCTGGCAAGCCTTGCGCTGTTGCTGCTATCACCGCTGATGCTGGGCGTCGCCCTGGCCATCAAACTCGACTCACCGGGCCCTGTGCTATTTCGTCAAAAGCGCTATGGCTATAACAATCGCCTGATCGAGGTCTATAAATTTCGGTCAATGTACCACCAGATGGCTGATGCTCATGCCGAGCGTCAGACCACCAAGGGCGATTCCCGCGTCACCCGTGTGGGGGCCTTTATCCGCCGTACCAGTCTGGACGAACTCCCCCAACTACTAAATGTACTGCTGGGCAGCATGTCTATGGTCGGTCCTCGCCCCCATGCCACCGCAACGAAAGCCGCAGGCATTTTGTTTGAAGAAGCGGTGGAGACTTACAGCGCCCGGCACAGAGTCAAACCCGGCATCACTGGCTGGGCTCAGATCAACGGCTATCGGGGCGAAACCGATACGCTGGAAAAGATCGAAAAACGGGTGGAATTCGACCTCGAATACATCGAGAACTGGTCCGTCTGGTTCGACCTTTACATTCTATTCCGTACGCTACCTGCCGTAGCGTTCAGCAAGGAAGCCTACTGATGAGCACCTTACTGCCCTGCATCATTGCTGGAGGAGCTGGCACGCGTCTGTGGCCGGTATCCCGTGAGTCTCGACCGAAGCCATTCATGCGCCTGCCTGACGGGCAGAGTCTGCTGCAGAAGACCTTTCTGAGAGCCGCTCAGTTGCCAGGGGTAGATTCGCTACTGACAGTGACCAATCGCGAATTACTGTTCAGCACCCAGGACGACTACAGCGCTGTCAATCAGGCACAGTTGCGTCTGGATTTCCTTTTGGAGCCCTGCGGCCGTAATACAGCACCCGCTATCGCAGCTGCAGCGCTGCATGCCCTCAGTCTGTATGGTGAAAGCTGTCAGCTGCTTATATTGCCTGCAGATCACCTCATTCAGGACGAAGAGGCGTTTGCCAAAGCGGTAGCCAAAGCACAGCGACTGGCAGCTGCAGGCTATCTAGTCACCTTTGGTGTACAACCGACCCGTGCCGAAACGGGCTACGGCTATATCGAAAGCGGCGACCGTTTGAATGATGACGGCCTCAAGGTTCAACGTTTCGTTGAGAAACCCAACGCAGAGACCGCAGAACAGTATCTGCAGAGCGGCCTGTATCTCTGGAATGCTGGAATGTTTTGCTTGCAGGTTGACACCCTGCTAAGCGAGCTTGAGCAATGCGCACCAGATGTACTAACAGCCGCTCGTAACGCAGTTAACTCAGCTCCGCTCTTACAAGGTTCGGGGCAGTGTCAGCGCACGCTGTCTCAGGACACTTTTGCCCTTGCCCCGGATATTTCCATTGATTACGCGCTGATGGAGCACTCCAAGAACGTTGCAGTAGTACCCTGCGATATTGGCTGGAATGATATCGGCTCTTGGCAAACGCTGAGAGAGCTGCTGCCCAACGATGAGCAAGGCAACCAGTTGAATGGCGAAGTTGTCCTGCATGACGTCAGCAGCTGTTACATCGACAGCTCGAGTCGACTGGTCGGCGCCGTCGGCATCAAAGACCTGATCGTGATCGATACCCCTGACGCACTGCTGATTGCTGATGCTGGGCGCAGCCAGGACGTCAAGTTCATCGCTCAGGAACTTAAAAAACGCGGCCATGATGCCTATCGATTGCACCGTACCGTCAACCGCCCCTGGGGCACCTATACGGTGATAGAAGAAGGTCCGCGCTACAAGATCAAACGCATCGTAGTTCGCCCTGGCGCATCCCTTTCATTACAGATGCATCACCATCGTAGCGAGCACTGGATCGTGGTCAGTGGTATGGCTCGCGTCATCAATGGTGACAAGGACTTCCTGCTCGACACCAATCAGTCAACCTTCATTCCGGCCGGACACAGTCACCGTCTGCACAACCCCGGCGTAATTGATCTGGTGATGATCGAAGTCCAGAGCGGCGAGTACCTCGGTGAAGATGACATTGTCCGATTTGAAGACATCTATGGCCGTACACCCAGCACAGAGTCAAACTGCTGATGCGGACTGCATTGATCATCCCTACGCGCAATGCAGGTGCCTTCGCTGAGCGTCAGCTAGCCGCCCTATCGCGTCAGAGCCTGCAGCCCAACGAACTGCTGGTAATTGACAGCAGTTCAGGCGACGACACTGCAGCGCGCTACAGCGCTTATGGCGCACGTGTAGAGGTGATCAATCCTGCCAACTTTAACCACGGAGGCACTCGTGGCTGGGCCAGTACGCTGGTGGATGCTGACGTCCTAATCTACATGACTCAGGACGCCATCCCTAATGACCCGGATGCGTTGCGCAACCTCCATGGAGAGCTTCTTAGCGAATCGGATATCGGTGTGGCTTATGGCCGTCAGCTCCCACATCCCGATGCCGACTTGCTTGGCGCTCACGCACGACGTTTCAACTACCCGGCACAGAGCCGCACAAAGCGCCTGTCCGACGCCAGTGAGCTGGGCATAAAGACCTGTTACAGCTCTGACTCCTTTGCGGCCTACCGACGTACCGCTCTGCAAGCTGTCGGAGGATTTCCCCGAGATGTAATCGGCAGCGAGGATGCATTCGTCGCCGGCAAAATGCTCTTGGCAGGCTACGCCGTTCGCTATGCCGCCAGCGCCTGTGTTGAGCATTCGCACGATTACCAACTGTTAGAAGAATTCCGCCGCTACTTTGACATCGGTACGTTTTACGGCCGCGAACGCTGGATCGCTGATTCCTTTGGCCGAGCAGGCAGTGAAGGGAAACGCTTTATCCTGTCAGAGCTGGCAGCCCTGAAAGCTGCAGGCGCCTTACACAGAGCACCTGAAGTCCTGCTGCGATCAGCACTCAAACTGCTCGGCTATCAACTTGGCTATCACGGACACCTTCTACCCGTAGCCCTAAAACGCCACTGCAGCATGTTCGCTGCCTACTGGAACTGAATCATGCTGCCGACCTACAGGGAGTTTTCCATGACCAAAGCACTGCTCGCCACACTGCTGATCGTCACACTGACAGCATGCAGCACGCCGGCACGCGTTCATCTGCCGGATGATGAAGTGCTCGACTACAGGCACAAGGAGCTATACAAGCTGGCCGACCTGCCGCCACCACAGGTGCGTATTCAGAGTGGCGATACCCTGCGGATTGTTCGCGATGCACAAGAACCTTCCGAAAAGGATGACATGACACTCTTCGTGGTCCGGCCCGATGGCTACTTCTCGATGCCCTTCGTCGGTCTGATCAAGGCTGACGGCCGCCAGCCCGAGGATGTTGCCAAGGAAGTCACAAGCAAGCTGGCCGCCATATACCGTCGCCCAAACGCCACTGTGAACATTGCCATCGCTCCCAGCAACAAAGTCTTCGTCGGAGGAGCAGTCCCCAATCCAGCTTTCTTCGATCTGGTCGGCCATGCCACGGTGGAACAGGTGCTGCTGGCTTCCGGGGGAGTCTTGCCTTCGGCCGACAGCGACAACGTCGCCCTGATGCGGGCCGGGACCGACGGCAAATACAAGCTCTACTTCTTCAGTCTGGCCACCATGTTGGAAGACAAGGAGCGCCCCATGGTAGCCCTGCAGCGTGGGGACATTATCTATGTACCGCAATCGGGCATCGGCAGTGCGGTTGAAGCGGTCGACATGTATTTCACTCGCCTGATTCCGGTCAACAAAGGGATCGGCGTGGGATTCAACTACGACCTGAATGACCCGGATGTGAGCAACAGCGGCAACACGATCTACAACAACCCCACCATCGTGAATCCCTGATGACTCAGACCATTAGCGAGAATCCGCTGCCGTGATCGACATTCGTTCCTTCCGCGATTTGCTGCGGCTGTTCTTCATCTTCCGCCGCGAATTCCAGTGGGCGGTTATCGTCACCATCACGGTTGCCGTGTTGGGCGCATTCCTGCTGCCGGCCAAGTACGAGTCTAACGCCCGTTTGCTTGTCAAACCCGGGCGTGAGAGTACAACCATCCCCATTGAGGCAGCCAACCGCCAAGCTTTGATTGCACCCAGCACCCAGCGCGACCCCATCGTCGACGAAGAGAAGATGCTCACTGGGCGCCCCATCGTGCACATGGTTGCCGAGCGTTATCTGCAGGAGATGTCCAATTACCAGCCCCAGGGCTTCTGGAAGACCATCAAGTTCTATATCGGCAAAGTCACCGGCTCAGTCATCGAAGGCATTCGCAGCATCTTGCAAATGCTCGGGATCGTAGAGGATCAATCACCGGTTGATCGGCTGGCGAAGAAACTGGAGAAGAACTTTGTAGTTGGCCATGAACCTGGCTCTGCGGTGATGGAGGTTAGTTTCACCTGGGATGACCCGGCCATTGCGCAGAAGGTGGTGGAAACCTGGATCAATGCCTATCTGGAACAGCGTACCCAGGCACTCGGCCGCAAGAGCCTTTACGTTTTCTATGACGGTGAAATGCGCAAGGTGGCCGATCAGATCGACCAGCTAAAACGCTCATTGGCTGAACAGCTAAAGAACATCAACTCGATCAGCGTCGAAGAGCGCCTGGACAACCTGACCAACCAGATCAACCGGCTGACCGATGCCCGTGTCGAGAAACTCAATGACCAGGCCGGCATCCGCAGCTTCCTCATGGATGCTCGCCTGCAGCTCAAGCGGCAACCTCAGGAAGTGGTGACCGCTCGCGAAATCAGCCTCAATCCGTCGCAACTCGATCTGAAGCGTCGTCTTAATGCGCTAAAGCAAGAACGCGCAGCATTGCTTCGCACCTTCCTGCCCAGCGCACCGCCAGTGCGTGAGGTGGACGAGAGCATTACCCAGATGGAAACCCTGATTCGGGAAGAGGCCGAACGCCTGGAGCGCTCGAAGAACCTGGCCCCTAACAGTATCCTGGTGAATCTCAAGCAACAGATCATCGATGCTGAGCTGCGTGATCGCCAGCTCAGCGGACAGATCCGAGACCATGACCAGCAACTCGCTCAACTAAGAGCGGAGCGTCAACGCATTCTGCACTCCGAGCCCCAAGTCAGCCGTTTAATGCTTGAGTTAGCCAGTGCCGAAAAGAGCTATGCGCTCTATGCCGAGAACCTGGAAAAAGCGCGCATTGACCAGGAGCTGGACAACAGTCAGATCAGCAACATTGCTGTTATTGAAAACGCCACACACAATCCCAGTCGTGTCTTTCCCAAGAGCCTGATGATCCTGCTGCTAGCCATACCTGCTGGGCTGGCCGTAGGCTTATTGACTCTCTATGTATGCTTCCTTCTGGATCACCGCATCCATGACGGCGCACTGATTGAAGACAGATTCAAAGTCCCTCTCTGGAGCACCCTTCAGGATCTAGGCCCTCAACCCTGGCACATTAGCAGTGCGTTTCTCGCCAGTTTGTACCGGCTATACAGCCTGCTTCCGACAGAGGAAATCGAGCGCAAGGGTCTGACCCTGGCCTTGACCTCTGGCCGCCACGGAGAGGGCGTCAGTTTTGTCAGTGAACACCTGAGCAGGTTGCTCAAAGAACGAGGCCATGCCGTTCGGCATGATAGCTTGACGCCTGCGCAGCCTGGCGAAGTGGTAGTCCTGGATGCCTCGGCACTGCTTGGCAATCAGGAAGCCTTCCTCAGTCTCCGCCGTGCTGATCTGATTGCCCTGGTAGTCGAAGCCAAGACCAGCACTGTGCCTGCTGTTGAGCACACGCTGTCAGTCTTGAACACCGCATTCGGCCAGGTAGATGGGATTATTCTCAATCGCCGCCAGTTCGAAGTGCCTGCCACCCTGCTGCAAGTGATTAACGATCTACGCGGCGGTCACTTCAAGTGGCCACGCCTGAATTGGCCAGGCATCTGGAAGCGTCCGGCACGACATGAAAGGCCCGCACATCGTGCAGAAGAGAGTCCAGAACCAACACTCAGCGCATCACCGCTGACACCTCTGGCAAACCCAATCGTTCATGTACCAGCATCTGTGGCACCTGTGGCATCTGCCAGCTTCGCTCAGTCTGTCGTCAGCGATACCCAGAACACTCCGCTACCAGCTGAGGCAGTGGTTCTGACCTATGCCTGGGGACAGAGTACGGTGCTGCGGGAAGATGGCCGACATCGACTTAACCACCTGCACATCCTGCCTGGAACAGGCCTACCTGCGCACTACCATCTGCACCGACGCAAGCGCTGGGTTGTCATAAGCGGCCTTATGCAACTGGAGCTGAACGGGCAGACGCGGCGCCTGCGGGTAGGCGATGTGGTCGAGATCAATGAGGAACAGGTCCACTCCTTGCTTAACATAGGCAAGATTCCAGGCGAGCTTTACGAAACCCTGGTCGGTGAGTACTTCGGCGACGAAGACATTACGCTGGCTTAACCCCTGCAAATGCGCACAGTGCCAACACAGACCTATTCAGGTCCCAAACGATCAACACAGGGAGTGTTCTTTCCGTGATCGAGATTCGTTCCTTCCGCGATTTGCTGCGGCTGTTCTTCATCTTCCGCCGCGAATTCCAGTGGGCGGTTATTGTCACCATCACGGTTGCCGTGCTGGGCGCATTCCTGCTGCCGGCCAAGTACGAGTCTAACGCCCGTTTGCTGGTCAAGCCTGGGCGTGAGAGCACCACACTTCCCATTGAGGTGGCTAACCGCCAGGCACTCATTGCACCCAGCACCCAGCGCGACCCCATCGTCGACGAAGAGAAGATGCTCACTGGGCGGCCCATCGTTCGTATGGTTGCCGAGCGTTATCTGCAGGAGATGTCCAATTACCAACCCCAAGGTTTCTGGAAGACCATCAAGTTCTATATCGGCAAAGTCACCGGCTCAGTCATCGATGCTATTCGCAGCACCCTGCAAATGCTTGGGATCGTCGAGGAGCAATCTCCGGTTGACCGGTTGGCGAAGAAGCTGGAAAAGAATTTTGTAGTCGGCCATGAACCTGGTTCCGCCGTGATGGAGATCAGTTTCACCTGGGACGATCCGGCGATTGCGCAAAAGGTGGTGGAAACCTGGATCAACGCCTACCTGGAGCAGCGCACGCAGACACTCGGCCGCAAGAGCCTGTATGCCTTTTATGACGGCGAAATGCGCAAGGTCGCTGGCCAGATTGATCAGCTCAAACAGGCGTTGGCCGAACAGCTGAAGAACATCAACTCAATCAGCGTCGAAGAGCGCCTGGACAACCTGACCAACCAGATCAACCGGCTGACCGATGCCCGTGTCGAGAAACTCAATGACCAGGCCGGCATCCGCAGTTTCCTCATGGATGCTCGACTGCAGCTCAAGCGGCAACCTCAAGAAGTGGTGACCGCTCGCGAAATCAGCCTCAACCCTTCGCAGCTCGATCTCAAGCGACGCCTTAATGCACTCAAGCAAGAACGCGCAGCACTGCTACGCACCTTCCTGCCGAGCGCCCCGCCAGTGCGTGAGGTGGACGAGAGCATCACCCAGATGGAAACTCTGATTCGGGAAGAGGCCGAGCGCCTGGAGCGCTCAAAGAATCTATCCCCGAACAGCATTCTGGTAAATCTCAAGCAACAGATCATTGATGCCGAGCTGCGTGACCGCCAGCTCAGCGGACAGATCCGAGACCATGACCAGCAACTCGCTCAACTACGAGCGGAGCGTCAGCGTATTTTGCAGTCCGAACCACAGGTCAGTCGGCTGACACTTGAACTGGCAACCGCTGAAAAAAGTTATGCGCTCTATGCCGAGAACCTGGAAAAGGCGCGTATCGACCAGGAACTGGATAACAGCCAGATCAGCAATATTGCATTGGCTGAACACGCTACATACAACCCTAGCCGTGTATTTCCCAAGAGTCTGATGATCCTGCTGCTGGCCATACCTGCCGGACTAGCCGTTGGTCTGCTCGCACTCTATGTCTGCTACCTGTTGGATCAGCGTATCCATGACGGAGCGCAAGTCGAGAAAACCTTTAAAGTACCGCTGTGGTCAACTTTGCAGGACCTGGGGCAGAAGCCCTGGAGCATCGGCAGCGCCTTCACTGCCAGCCTGTACCAGCTCTACAGTCTGCTTCCAACAGAAGAGATCGAGCGTAAAGGTCTGACGCTGGCCTTGACCTCTGGCCGCCACGGAGAGGGCGTCAGTTTTGTCAGTGAGCATCTGAGCAAACTGCTGCAAGAGCGCGGTCATATTGTCCGGTTTGATAGTAAGTCAGCCGTTCAACCCGGCGAAGTCCACCTGCTGGACGCCTCGGCTCTGCTCAGCAATCAGGATGCCTTCCTCGAACTACGGCATGCGGATCTGATTGCGCTCGTCGTTGAAGCCAAAACCAGTACCGTCCCTGCGGTTCAGAATACCCTCTCGGTTTTGCACACAGCGTTTGGCAAGGTGGACGGCATCATTCTCAACAAGCGTCAGTTTGAGGTACCTGCGCGAATTCTGGCCGGTATCAAAAGGCTGCGGGGCGAGATCTGATGCGCATTGCCCTGTTGGCACCGCTACCCCCGGAGCAAACCGGTATTGCCGATTACGCTGAACACTTTCGCAGTGCACTGAGCGCATTGGGGGTTGAGGTCTTTACGCCACTGCGTGGAGTCAGCGCCGGTGAACTGGAAGTCCGCATGGCAGCCTTCGACTGGAGCCAGGTACAGCTGGTACATGCTGAGCTCGGCGGTGGTCGTCTTGGCGAGTTCCAGGCTCTCGAATGGCTGCGTCGCCATCACCCACAACTGCCATTGACAGCCACGGTGCATGATCCGGAGCGCCTGGTCTGGCGCCGCGCCCGGCTACCTTGGCCCCTGTCACTTCTGGAGCGTCTGCCACGCCCTTTCCCGCAAGCTGCAGCGGTCTTGGCCGACCCTCTGACACTTTTTGAAGAACGCCGTGTAGCCCGCCATCTGCGCCGGGCTATCACCCTTACTCGTACCGGTGCCGAATGCCTGAGCCGAAGGATGGGGCTGACGCCTGGCCAAGCCATCAGCATTGCTCATGGCAACCTCAGCATCTCCCCGGCAGCACTTCCAGCCCTTGATCCACTGCGTCTCCTGTACTTCGGCTTCATCTACCGAGGCAAAGGCATCGAGGATCTTCTGAGTGCCCTGGCTCAGGTCTTTCAAC
The DNA here is from genome assembly GCF_002304225.1 of Pseudomonas sp. HAR-UPW-AIA-41. Classification (GTDB taxonomy): domain Bacteria; phylum Pseudomonadota; class Gammaproteobacteria; order Pseudomonadales; family Pseudomonadaceae; genus Aquipseudomonas. The sequence continues at coordinate 766,305 of NZ_NSLB01000001.1, read as the reverse complement.
GACAACCGTCGCTGAGAGGCCATCTACGCCTGACGCTGGCCGGTGGTACCTCTCCAGAAATGGCATTCGGTCCAGCCGGTAACTATCTGGATGAGCTGCGTGAATTAGCCAACCGCCTGGAGTTACCTGACTGCCTGGACTGGCAGCTAGATCTGCCTGCGGACAGCATCGCCACAACGATTCAGGCTCATCACGCCATGGTGCTGCCTTATCGCGAATCGAAGAAGCTCAGTCTGCTCGGGGCAATGCGCGGCACCAGCGGCGCACTGTCATGGGCCAATGCCTGCGGGCGCGGCGTGATCACCTCCAATGCGCGCGCCTTTGCAGAAGAGGTCGGCTACGGCAATGGCGCCACATTCAACCAAGGTGATATCGCTGCGCTGGCCACCGCCATCGAAACGCTAGCGTTGCAACCTGAATTGGCCGTGTCATGGGCGGCACAGGCCGCCACCCTTGGTGAGCAACGTCGCTGGCCGAACACGGCCGAACGATTTCTGGAGCTGTTCCGTAGCGTCGTCCAGGAGAACGGATAATGCGCAAGATGCTCTATCTACTGCCGCTGGCACTGCTAGTCGCAGCGGGATTGTTGTTCAATCCCTGGCAGCCAGCCAAAGCCCAGGGCATGCAACTAACCGCCCCCAAAGCGGTGGTCTGGAAGGACTTTCTGGGTATCAATGCCCACTTCCTGTGGTTCCCGCCCGAGCAGTATCGCCAGCAAATGCAACAGTGGAAGGCTCTCGGCCTTGAGTGGACCCGTGTCGATCTGCACTGGGATCGACATGAGCCACGCGAGGGTCAGTACCGGTTAGGTGAGCTAGATGGCGTGATGCAGGCGCTGGACGAGGAGCAGCTGCGTTCGGTGTTCTATCTGGTTGGCTCTGCACCGCATGCCACAAGCGCTCCAGCTGGCTCCCCTACCCCAGATCAGTATCCGCCCAAGGATCCACTGTTGTTTGCCAAGACCATGGCCATGCTTGCTCAGCGTTACCCGGGAGTGGATGCCTGGCAGGTGTGGAATGAACCTAATTTGCCGTCTTTCTGGCGACCACACGAGGATACCGAGGGCTATGGCCGCCTTTTGCTTCCCAGTGTCCAAGCCCTTCGCCAGGTGGTGCCTGAGAAACCCGTGGTGATGGGAGGCATGGCCTATTACAGCCAGATGCCAGTCAAGGGCGGCTTAATGATCGAAGAGCTAGGCAAGCTCGGTGTTCAGCGCCTGAACACAGTGATTGCCTATCACCCCTACTCGCAGGAGCCGGAAAACGACGAGCCAGGTAGCAATGACTTCATCCTGCGCGCTCGTCAGCTCAATGCCACTCTGCGGAGTGTTCAGGTGCCGGCCATCTGGGCGACTGAATGGGGCTGGTCGAGTTACTCAGGGCCAAAGGAACTGCAGGAAATCATTGGTGAGCAAGGCCAGGCTGACTATGTGCTGCGTCGACTCGCCCTCATGAGCGCACTGGACTACGACCGTGTCTTCCTCTTTGCTTTGTCAGACTTGGACAGCCGTGCATCGGCACGCGACCAGCACTATGGCCTGCTGGATTTGCAAGGCCAACCCAAGCCGGTTTACCTGGCCCTGCAGCGCTTTCTCAAGGTCACAGGCCCTCGTCTTCAGCCGGCACAGCAACCACGCCTGAGCAGCGCCCCCGAGGATCTCTACAGCATCGCCTGGCAACGTGAGGATGGCCGCCATCTGTGGCTGTTCTGGAGTACCAGTGGAGCAACCTTGCAACTACCTGAACTCTCCCAGGCCGAGTTGCATGACCCACTCACCGGTGAGCAGCAGACGCTTCAACAAAGCACAGGACTTAACGTGAAAGCCAAACCCACTCTGCAGATGTTGGTGTGGTGATTCGGCCAATGCGTATTCTCTGGATCCTGCCCTATCTGCCCTGGCCAACAGCCAGTGGCGGCAAGACTCGCCAGTATCATCTGCTGCGCACACTGGCCGCACGAGGTCACCGCATCACACTTCTGGTGCAGTCGAAAACCGAGCTTGATGCAGCAGCACGCCAAGCGCTTGAACCGATGCTGGAACGCTTGATCGTGCTCCCACGTCGTAGCCTGCGCCATCCGCTCACGCTGGCCTGTGCGCTTTTCGGCCCATGGCCACTGCTGACTTGCATTAATGGCCTAAACAAGCGGCTCAGCGATACCTTCAAGCAGCTCCTGAATGAGCACTGGGATGTGGTTCAGGTCGAGCACAGCTATAGCTTCCAGCCTTATGCCAGAAGTCTGTCGAATTATCCGCGTGGATTCGTGCTGACTGAACACAATCTGGAGTCAAGTCTGGGCGGGGCAACCTACAGCCGTTTTCCCCGATGGGCAGCCCCCTTTGTCTGGTTCGATCAATGGCGGGCCCGGCGCTGGGAGCGCCAGGTGTTCGACGCAGCACGCCAGGTAGTGGCCGTAACCGAAGCTGACGCGCAGGCCATGATCCAGCTCACCCAGACTCCGGTGTCGGTAGTGGTCAATGGCGTTGATACCCGCGCCGCCGCACAGGTGAAGCCGGATATCGAGGCGCAGCGGATTCTCTTTGTCGGGAATTACGAATACCCGCCCAATGTCGATGCAGTGACCTGGGCTCTGGATGAAATTCTCCCGCGCCTCTGGCTGCACTATCCACAAGCCCGCTTTGCCGTAGCCGGTTATGCAATGCCGCAAGAATGGGCCCAGCGCTGGACCGACCCACGAATCGAGTGGCACGGCTTCGTCGATAATCTGGCCACCCTGCAGCAAGAGAGCAGCTTGTTTCTGGCGCCTCTACGTCACGGCGGTGGCTCCAAACTGAAGGTACTTGAAGCACTGGCTGCCGGTTTACCGCTGGTGAGCACCGCACAGGGAGCCTCTGGCTTGGCCCTGGAGAACGGCGTCCAAGCCAGGCTGGGCGAAACATCGGAGGTGCTCTGCCAGGCGTTAAGCGAGTTACTGAACAACCCCGGCCAAGCGCGTGAAATCGGCGAGCGCGGACGTCAGTATGTACAAAGCACGCACGACTGGAGCGCGGCCGCTAATCAGCTGGAAGCGGTCTATCAACAGATTCTGGAGAATCCCGAATGCGCGTAGGTCTGGATTACCGACCCGCCACCGTGGCCCCGCAGTCCGGCATCGGCCGGCAGGTTCGCGCACTGGAGCAAGCGCTGTTGGATCGTTCTGACACCGAGCTGTTGCGTTTTACTGAAGCTCCACTTGAGCATGCACAACGCGCAACTGCTTTCTGCCCGCCGTGGCCAGGCCCCCTAGAGGGGCTTCAGCGTCCACAGGTCCGCTGGCGCTTCGAAGCCAGATTCCTGCCACAAGCATTGCGCGAGCGAAGTGTCGATCTGTATATCGCTACCGCCAACATGGGCCTGCCGCTTGGCAGCAAACCGGCCGGGCAGCGCTGGGTACTGCTGCTCCACGATCTGTTTCAGCTTACCGAGCAAAACCATCACCGCTCCCGGCTCAAGGCCCTGGCTTATCGCCTCATTGATACTCTTTCAATCGCCTGGTCGGTCTGGCGGGCTGACCGGGTCTGGTGCCCATCACAGTTCTCGGCTCGTGAAGCCGTTCGATTGTTCCCTTTTGCTCGCCACAAGATACGCGTACAGCCCAATCTGGTTGCGCCTTTCCCTACCCACGCGGAGTCGAGCCGTCCAGTGGATCTACCGTCCCGTTACTGGTTGGCCGTAGGCACCCGTGAACCACGCAAGAACATGCCACTGTTTCTCAGCAGTTGGCAGGCTGTACGGGCAAACTCACCGGAGGTTCCGGAATTAGTTCTGGTCGGCCACTCCGATGATGTGCCAGCCCACCTGCGCAACTTACCCGGCCTGCACTGGCGCCATGGTCTGGGTGACGCCGAACTGCAAGCGCTCTATTCCCATGCCGAATGCCTGTGGCAGCCCTCCTATGCCGAAGGTTTTGGCTTGCCAGTGGTTGAGGCTCTGGGCCTTGGTACGCCGGTCGCACTGGCCAGGGGATCAGCACTGGACGAGGTTGCTCCGCCAGAGTCTCCCCGCTTCGCCCCCTATGATTCAGCTGATCAGCAACGCTGCATGCTTGAACTGGCCCAGCAGCCGCTGCCTCGCAGCCCGGCACTGACCGAATGGGCCGCGGGCTTCGGCCCTGCAGCTTACCGCCAGCGCCTCTCTTGCCTGCTTGAGGAGCTCAACGGATGAGCATTGGCCTTCCTATTGCCGTACTGCTCGGCACCTTGTTCGGAGCGCTTTTGTGGGTGCTGCCAGGGAGCAAACTCATCATTCTGCTGGTGGGCGTGGCTTTGGCCCTGACATTGATGCGCAAACCTCTCTGGGGCTTGCTGATCTTTGCCGTGCTGGCAACCAGTATCCCTTACACCACTGTGCAGATCGGTATCCGCACCACGATCAGCGAAGGGGTGCTGATGCTGACCTGGGTGGCCGTATTCTGGCAGGGTTTTCTCGGCCGCAACCGCGGCCTGCTGCACTGGCATCCGGTAGAGCGCAGTCTGGCGATGCTGATGGCTTACTCAACACTGCCATTCGTGGTGGGCATGCTGATCATCAGTGCCGAAGGCAATGGTCCTGTTAACTGGATACGCTGGCTGATGAACCTCTCAGTCCTGTTTCTGGTGCCCTTGCTGCTGCGGACCGATCGTGACCGAGATCAGCTGATTGTGGCCCTGCTGCTCGGAAACCTGGCCATGCTCAGCCTGTCGATCTTCATGTTCCTGAAAGATCGGGATGCCAACACCATGATTCCGATTCTGACCGACCTAAAATACGCCCACCCCGAAGCGATCAAGGATATTTTCTCGGCCAACTTCCAGCGCATGGCCTCGCCGTGGGTACACCCCAACCTGACCGGCGGCATTCTTGCCCTGATGGTACCGTTGGCGCTGCTCTATGGCTGGACCCGCTCTGGCTGGCGTCGTCTGCTGGGCCTGACCGTAGCCGTGATGGGTGTAGCCGGTCTGCTATTCAGTATTTCCCGTGGAGCCATCGTATCGCTCGTACTGGTGCTGTTCTGGCTTAGCTACAAGCGAGTGCCCTACAGTGGTCGAATCATCGGCCTAGGTGCAGCGTTCGGGGCGGCACTGGTGATGTTCTACCCTCCCCTGCAGGAACGCCTGCTGAGCATGTTCTCCTCCAGCAACGCCAGTACTGAAATTCGCTTCGAAGAGTACGCCATGTTTCCCGAAGCCATGGCACGCTACCCCTTGGGCATTGGCTTCAAAATCGATCCGCCTGTGCCGGGCAGCGGCCTGCTGGGTATTTCCAACCTCTGGTTGAACTTCATCTACAAGATTGGCCTGCCTGGCATGGCACTGTTTGTACTGGTGACCACGCTATGGTGGCGAGCGGTCCGTCCGGCCGGCAGTGTGCCGCTCATTACTCACGACAATGCAATCTGGCTGGGGAGCATGGCTGGCGTACTTGCCGCACTGCTGACTGGAATCTTCGACCACTATTACAGTTTTACCTTTGTCATCATCGCCCTGTTCTGGCTGCTTGCCGGCCTGGCTCTGCAACAAGCCAGGCTGTTTCCGCAACAGACACGGGAATGCCAGGAAACCCACTGATGAAACATCGCGTCATGCTGCGCTCACATCTGCGCAATCAGCTCAGCGACTATGCCCGCACGCTGAATGTAACCCCCGAAGCTTTGGGTGAAGCCCTGGAGTGGATGCTGGCCAACGATGTCGCCTTCGAGGAAGGCGATCGTTATGCCATTGCCTCCGTCAATATCGAGCCACGTATTCAAAACCCGCTGGCACAGCGCTTCTATGCACTGCTGAAAACAGAAATTCCGGCGACCTTCGTCCCGCTCTATGGGAAGAACTGGGCCACCCTGAAAGACCGCTGGTTGCGAGCCTGGGAACAGACTTACAACATCCTGATCAACAAGATACCCAGCCACAACCTGCGCATCTGGTGGCTGCGGGCCGGCGGCGCGAAAATCGGCAAGGGTTCTTCGATCTGGCGTAATACCGAGGTGCTGGGTGTGGAAAACCTTGTGATGGGTGAAGACAGCGTGATCGCCTGGCACTGTCAGGTTGATGCCAGAGCTGGCCTGATCATCGGTGACCATGTCGCTATTGCCTCGCATGTGCTGATCATCGCTGGCAGCCATGACCTCACCGCCCCCGAATTCTGGTCCGTGTCAGCCCCAATCTACATTGATGATTACGCCTGGATCGCCAGTCGCGCGCTTGTCGGTCATGGCTCACATATCGGTGAAGGTGCAGTCGTCACCGCCAACACCGTGGTGGCCAAGGAGGTTGCCCCCTACAAAATTGTCGGCGGAACAGGCGCAAAACCCATGGGCGAACGACCTCGCGGCCTTAACTACAAGGTTGGAGGCAAGGGGCTGTTTACCCTCCTGCACTGATTGCGATGTTCAACAGTACCCTCTGGCTGACTCTGGCCACCCTTGCAGGCCTGGCGCTGGGCTTTGCCCGTGAATGGCTGCTGGTGGCCAGCTGGGGCGCAGGCGCACGCAGCGATGCTTTTCTCGTCGCCCTCTTTCTGCCCGAGGCGCTGCGTATGACGCTGGCCGCAGGTCTGATCAGTGCTGCCGCGTTGCCGCTGTATCAGCAGCGCGATGCTCTGCAGCGCCAGCAATGGCTCAATGGACTAACGCCTTGGTTACTGCTGAGCGCGGTCTTACTCTCCACGCTGCTGGCAGGTGCCGCGCCACTCTGGACTCAGCTGATTGGCCCGGGACTGGATGACAACGCCCAGCAGCAGGCTGCCGACAGCCTGCGCCTGCTTGCACTCTGTGCTCCCGGCTTTATCCTGCATGCCTGGCTGAGTATTCCCCTGCAAGCGGCTGAACGCTTTGTCCTCGCGGGGCTGGGCTCCCTGCTGTTCAATCTGCCACCGGTGCTCTGGCTAAGCCTGCAAGGAGATGCCGCCACAGCTGATGAACTGGCTCAGGCCTGCGTCATTGGTAGTCTGCTGATGCCACTCGCCATCATTACGCCGAATATTCGTCAGGGCTGGCGGCCATTTAGTGTGCATGGTGAACCAGGCGCCGGACGCGAGCTCCTCAGACAAATCGGCCCGTTGCTGGCCAGCAATGCCGCCAGTCAAGGGCTCGCTCTACTGGAGCGTCTGGTCGCCAGTCTGCTTGGCGAGGGCGCTGTCACCTGGGTGAATCTGGCCCGCAAGCTGATCAATTTGCCGCTAATTGCCCTCATGGCCCTCAATCAGGTGCTGCTCGGGATGATGAGTAGCCGCGCCGGCAACGACCGTCTGGCAATACTACGTCAGGGTTTGGGAGCCTCTACCTTACTGACGCTGCCTGCTGCTTTTGGCCTGATCGCCGCCAGTCCGGCCCTGGTCCAACTTTTTTTGCCGGCGGGCTCTTCTGACGGTCCACTGCCAGAGTTGCTGGCCTGGTTCGCCGTACCACTGGTATTCGGCGCCTGGAATGCAATGCTGGCACGTTACGCCTACGCAGCAGCAGATACTCGTCTGCCGCTACGCTGCGAACTGGCCGGCAGCATGCTGAACGCAGCACTGCTGGCAGTGTTACCTGGATGGTTTGGCCTGACGGGCATTGCGCTAGCCGCACTGGCCGGCGTGATACTGACCAGCCTGCTGCTATTACAGCGTCAGAACCTGCTGCGCAGTCTCAACTGGCCTGCGCAATGGTCAGTATGCGTAACACTGCTGGCCGTCGCAGCGCTGACCCTGCACCCAATCCACCAGTTTTGGCTGCAACTGACACTGGGTACCCTGGGCGGGATACTGTGCCTACTGAGCCTCGCAGTGTGGCTCAAGCCCTGGCGAAGTTAAGCCAGCAATTCGCTGAACGGGATAAAGCGCAGGCTATCGCCCTCGGTCAGGGTCGTGTGTTCCAGCACCTCGGCCAGACCATCGGCCCAGCTGGCACTGCGCAGCACGCCGGAACTCTGGTTCGGATACAGCACCGCCCGCCCCTGCTCCAGCCGTGCCCGCAGGTATTCGCGGCGACTGCCGGGCTTGTTCCAGGCGAAGCCCGCCGGCACGGCAAAGCCCAGCGGCGCCACTTCGGCCACACCCAGGCGCCGCAGCAGGTAAGGCCGCGCCAGCAAACCGAAGGTGACCAGCGTGGAGGCCGGATTGCCGGGCAGGCCGATCACCGGAACACCCCGATACTGCCCGCAGGTCAGGGGCTTGCCGGGCTTGATAGCCAGTTTCCACAAGGCCAGTTCACCCTCTTCACGCAACACCTGCCCGAGAAAATCCGCCTCGCCCACCGAGACGCCACCAGTCGAGAGAATCAGGTCAACATCGCCCAGCTCCGCCAAGGCGCGCGGGTCCTGGCCAGATCATCGGGCAGAATGCCCGCATCCAGTGCTTCGCAGCCTAGGCGCTGCAGCCAGGCCAGCAACAGGCTGCGGTTGCTGTTGTAGATCTGTCCGGGCCCGAGCGCCTGACCTGGCACGACCAGTTCATCTCCAGTGGACACTACCGCCACCCGTGGTCGCCGGCGCACCGGCAGCTCGGCCAGGCCAAGTGATGCGGCCAGACCCAGCTCGATCGGCGTCAGCCGTGTGCCGGCCGCGAGCACACACTCACCGATGCGGGTTTCCTGGCCCTGCGGGCGAATGTTCTGGCGGGCCCTGAGCGGCTGCAGAAAACGCACCCGCCCATCACTCAGCACCTCGCAGTTCTCCTGCATTTCCACACAGTCGGCACCGGCCGGCACAGGGGCCCCGGTAAAAATGCGCGCACAGCTGCCGGGCTGCAAAGCGGCGGGAGCTTGTCCTGCGAAAATCTGCTGGCTGACCGCCAGCGGCTCACCCTGCCAGTCGGCCAGATTCAGCACATAACCATCCATGGCACTGTTGTCCCAGGGTGGCAGATCCAGCCCCGCAACCAAATCGGTAGCCAGTACACGGCCATCGGCGTCCGCCAATGCCACCTGCTCGACGCCCCCGATCGGCGCTGCCTCGGCCTGCAGCAGCAGGCGCTCCAGCGCCGCCTCGACGCTGAGCAGACTCATCCACGGCTCTCGCAGGCGGCCACGGCCTTGAGGTGCGGCACGAAGTTGCATGGCCGGTGCCGGGCATCCAGCTGCTCAGCGAGAATGCCGTCCCACGCCGTGCGGCAGGCATTGGTCGAGCCCGGCAGGCAGCACACCAGGGTGCCATTGGAAAGCCCAGCCAGAGCGCGGGACTGAATGGTAGAGGTGCCGATGTCGGCCACGGAGATCTGCCGGAACAACTCGCCAAAGCCATCGACCTGCTTGTCCAGCAGACAACGCACTGCCTCCGGGGTGCTGTCGCGGCCAGTGAAGCCAGTGCCGCCCGTGATGATGACCACCTGCACACTGTCTTCGGCGATCCACTGCGCCACCTGGGCGCGAATGCGGTACAGATCGTCCTTGAGCAGCACCCGTGCCGCCAGCTGATGCCCTGCAGCCTGCAGGCGATCGACCAGCAACTGACCGGAGGTGTCGGTTTCCAGGCTGCGGGTATCGCTGACGGTCAACACGGCAATGGCAAGCGGAACAAATGCGGCTTCAGCCTTGTGGCTCATGGCAGGCTTCCTGTTGTGGGAGTAACGTGGCCGGTGTTATATCACAGCCCCGCATAGCCCTTGGCAGAGCCGTTGATGCCTGATTCGCCAACATTCCCCTGTTCGATCCTGCTGCTGGCTGGCGGTCGTGGTCAGCGCGTCGGCGGCCAGGACAAGGGGCTGCTCGACTGGCACGGTCTGCCGCTGATCAGTTGGCTACAGCAGACAGTGCGTGGCCTGACCGATGACCTGATCATCTCCTGCAACCGCAATCAGGAACGCTACAAGGTTTTCGCCGACCAACTGGTCAGTGATGGCAACCAGGATTTCGCCGGGCCGCTGGCCGGCATTCGTGCCGGCCTTGCGGTCGCCCGGCACGACCAGTTGCTGGTTCTGCCCTGCGATGCACCGCTCATCGATCAGGCACTGCTTGAAGCCCTGCTGGAGCAGGCGGGCACGCAGCCCGTGGCGGTACGTTGCAATGGTTACTGGGAGCCGCTGTTCAGCCTCTGGCCCAAGGCTGTTGCGAGCATCCTCGAAACCGCCTGGGAGGCCGGCGAGCGCAGTCCGCAGCGACTGCTGCGCAGCCTGAAGCCCATCGCGCTGGACTGCCCGGCGGACGATCCGCGCCTGGCCAATCTCAATACGCCGCAATTGCTGATGGCGGCGCCCAGGCACTAGGCGCCAGCAAAAACTTTCTGCTAACCCCTTGTGCACCAAAACTTTTTCGGTAAAATGCGCGCCATTAACGGAGCGTAGCGCAGCTTGGTAGCGCGTCTCGTTCGGGACGAGAAGGTCGCAGGTTCGAATCCTGTCGCTCCGACCAAATTCCCGAAAAACCGGCCTCGATGGCCGGTTTTTTATTGCCTTCGAAAAAGCCCCCGCGCCACCCTCAGCGCAGGAAGCTCACCAGTTGCTCGGCTTCGAAGGGCCAGTTCAGCTCGGCGCCGGTGTCCAGACGGCGCAGCACCGGAATGCGCAGACCATAGGCCTCGACCCAGCTTTCCTGCTCGGCGATATCAATCAGCTCGACCAGCAGGCCGCGCTCGACAAAAGGCATCAGGACCGCCTCAGCCACCTCACAGAGATGACAGCCCAGGGTGCCGAACAGTTGGCATTCGGGAAACATCGTGCGCACCTCGCAGAAAATCAGGTGCGCAGTTTATCAGGCAGCCTGCTGCTCCGGCTGCTTGCCCTGTTGCAGTGCGGCAAAACCATCGAGCAGACTGCGATTGAGCCAGCCGGCCTTTTCCAACTGTTTATCGCTCAGGCGCGGGTCGAGAGCAAAACCGCCGTCGAGCAGTTGCTCCAGCAGATCACGGCCCCGCTCAGCCAGCTCGTTGACCTGATTCAGGGCTTCCAGCAGACCACGGGCATAGTCGCCCAGCGCCGCATTGCCGGCGCTGGGCGGCTGCGCCGAGTTGCCGGCCACCGCGGCGTAGGCATCGGTCGCCTGGCGCACGCGGGTCTGGGTCAGTTGCAGGGACATCGACGCCAACTGCTCACCATCCATCTGCAGGTTCATGGCGCGGTCAAAAGCGCCGGCCATGTCACCACTGTAGAAACGACTGGAAAGCCCCTCGACCTGCTTGAGCAGATCGCTCAGCGCAGTCATTTCCTCCTGATCCAGCTCACCCTCGACGCTGACCTGAAAAGCGCCGATCTGCACACTGGAAGAACGCTGATAGGCCAGCACACTACTGCTCTGGCCATCGCTGGCGGCCAGCATGCCCTGCTCGCTGTAGCTAGCCGACGCCTGAGCAACGGAGATGCGCAGACGGTCGCCATCGCGGGTTGTGATGGCCAGATCGAAGGTTTCGGCAACCGCGGCAAAGCGTTCGCGGTAGCTCGCCACCGCCACGTTTCCGGACTGCGGCACAGACTCGGGCACTGTGCCGGGCGCCAGCTCGTTCAGCCCCTGCTGAATGCGCTGATAGGTATCATCGATGTCGCTGGCAACCTGACCCTGCAACAGCCCCATGCCATCCAGAATCTTGCGCGCCTCGGCAAAGCCCTGCTCCACGCCCTCGCGTGCCTGGGCCAACAGGCCCTGCAGCTTTTGCGGGTCCGCGCCCGCCGCAGCCTCGGCATTTAGACGCTGTTCGATGAAGCCGAGCACGCGATCTGCCACCTTGGCCGGCGTGTAGTCACCGGCACTGCCCTGCAAAGCGCCCGGTTTCAGCCCCAGACGTTCGGCCAGACGGTTGGCCAGCACGCCCTGCTGATCAACGTTCTGACGGCGGGCCTGTGCGGCATCGAAGGTGGTCGGGCGCTGTGCGCTGAAAGGCAAGGCAGCGAGGCTGTTCATGGCGGCATACCTGAAAAGGACATCTGACCATGTGGCGGCCTGCGGCCGGAAAACTTGATACCCACGACCAGTGAACCGACAGACGGCCGGAGCCAGGTCTTGATGCAGATCAGGCCTCTCGACCGCCAGGCTGGACGCCCGCCTGCAAGCCCGGCATGCTGCTGAAAGCTAAGGAGATTTCCCGTTGTTCAATAATCTGCTGATCATTCTGGCCGCCTCGCTGGTGGTGATTGCCCTGTTCCGCCGCATCAACCTGCCGCCGGTGTTGGGTTACCTCTGCGTCGGCCTGATCAGCGGCCCGGCGGCCTTTGGCTGGATCGACAAGCTCGGCCATGACGCCAACCTGCTCGGCGAAATGGGTGTGGTGTTCCTGCTGTTCAGTCTGGGCCTGGAGTTCTCCCTGCCGCGCATGCTGGCACTGCGCAAAACCGTGTTCGGCCTTGGCAGCCTGCAGGTGATTGCCTGCAGCCTGCCTCTGACGGGGCTGTTCTATGCCCTCGGCGTACCGGTCAGCACAGCCTTTCTGCTGGGCGCCGGCCTGTCACTGTCATCCACCGCCATTGTCAGCAAGGAGCTGACCAGCCTCGGCGAGATTTTCAGCCCGCACGGCCAGAACGCCATTGGCGTCCTGCTGTTTCAGGATCTGGTCGCCGTCCTCTTGCTGACCCTGGTACCGGTGTTCGCCGGCCAGGGCGACAGTCAATGGCAGATCGAACTGCCGCTGACGCTGGGCAAAGCTGTGCTGCTGTTCTTCGGCCTGATGGTGGTCAGCCGCTGGCTGTTGCCGCCACTGTTCCACGAAGTGGCCAGCGCCCGCTCGCCGGAGCTGTTCGTTCTGCTGGCACTGGTCATCGTGCTGCTGACGGCTTGGCTGACCCACCTGCTCGGCCTGTCCATGGCGCTTGGCGCCTTCCTCGCCGGCATGCTGTTGGGCGAGAGCCACTACCGCCACCAGATCGAGGCGGATATCAGGCCCTTCCGCGACATTCTTCTGGGTCTTTTCTTCGTGAGTGTCGGCATGCTCATCGACCTGTCGCTGTTTTTCAGCGAGGGACCGAAGATTCTTGCCATGACGTTGCTGCTGCTGGGCAGTAAAGGCCTGATCGTGGCCCTGCTGATCAAGTGGCGCGGTGCCAGCACGGAAACCGCCTGGCGATCAGGTCTGGCGCTGGCCCAGGGCGGCGAGTTCTTCTTCGCCCTGCTGGCTCAGCTGCAAAATCTGGGCGCCGTTCATACCACCGCCGCCAACGTGCTGGTGGCCTCGACCTTCTGCTCCATGGCTATTACCCCCTTGCTGCTGCGGGCCGCCCCCCGCCTGGCCGCACGCTGGCACCGTCGGAGCAAGGGGCATTCGCCGCTGGAGGAAATCCAGACCAGCAGCGCCGAACTCAGCGGACATGTCTTGATCTGTGGCTACGGCCGCGTCGGTCAGTCGATTGGCCGCTTCCTGCGCCGTGAGCAGATTCCCTTCATTGCCCTGGATGATGACCCGGTGCGGGTGCAGGAAGCATCGGCCGGCGAAGAGAAGGTTCACTACGGCGACTCGCGCCGCAGCGACCTGCTGCAGGCCATGAACATCGCCAGAGCTCGCCTGCTGGTGGTGGCGGTGGATGATATCGGCGTGACTCGCCGCATCGTCGAACAGGCCCGCGTGCTGCGCGCCGACATCCCGATTCTGGTACGTACCCGCGACGACAGCAGCCTGGCCGAACTGCAGAGTCTGGGCGCCAGCGAAGTGGTGCCGGAAATTCTGGAGTCCAGCCTGATGCTCGCCGCGCACACCCTGACCATGCTCGGCGTGCCGCGTCACCGGGTGCAGAAGCACACCGACGAGGTGCGCCATAACCGTTATCGCCTGCTGCAGGGCTTCTACCACGGCGGCCAGGTCGACCTGCTGGATGCCCACGGCAAACCCCGTCGCCTGCTGCATGCCGTCACCCTCAGCGCACAGGCCCATGCCTGCGGCAAACCGCTGGACGACCTGTCACTGGCGGCACTGGAGGTAGAACTGCAGGGCGTAAGGCGTGATGGCCAGGATCTCCCACTGGAGCACCTGATGCTGCAAGAAGGTGACACGCTGCTGCTCAGCGGCGCACTCGGCGCCGTGGAAGCAGCAGAAGGTTACCTGCTGGGCGGCAGCTGAACCCCGGCGGCGGCCAGCAACACGCGGGCCGCCGCCGCAGCCTGATTCCCCTGCTCGGCCGGCCCCTGCACATGGGCCAGACTCAGCGCACCCTCAAACAGCACCAGCAACTGCTGAGCCAGCAGCGCCGGCTGCGCCACACCCAGTTGCGCCAACGCGCCGCTGAACAGCTCCCCCAGCAAGGCCTTGTGCTGACGCGCCAACTGGTGCAGCGGGTGCCCGGCCTGCTGGAACTCTGCCGCGGCGTGGCTGAACGGACAGCCGCAGAAGTCTCTGGCCACAATCCACTGCTGCAAGCCCTCGAAGCACGCCAATAGCGCCTGAGCCGGCGGCTGCGCGAAAACACCCTGCAGCAGCTCCGCCAGCTGCTCGTGACGACGCTGCAGAGCGGCCAGCATCAACTCGTCCTTGGAGGCAAAGTGTTTGTACAGGGTCATCTTGGCGACCCCTGACTCCGCCAGAATGCGCTCGATGCCCGTAGCGTGATAACCCTCGCGATAAAACAGCTGCAAGGCCGTATCCAGCAATTGCTCACGCTTGCTTGTGGCCATATTCCCCTCCTCATGCAAAGCGCCGGTCATCGGCCGGCGCCTTGAACTATACAGACTGGTCTGTCTATTATCCAGGCATCCACAAGGAGACGGATCATGAGCCACGCCAAATGCCACCGCAGCAACACCCGCCTGAGCATCCTGCTTGCCCTCGCCCTGATGCTGCCCAGCGCCCACAGCCTGGCTGCCGGATTGCGTTTCAGCCTGGTCAGGACCGCCGAGACCGAGACCCTCGACGCCTTTACCGTGGAAGGTGGCCAATGGACTGAAAAAGCCATCGCCAACCATGTCGCCGTGCTGGTCGAACACCACGCCGCCACCCTGCTGATCGATACCAGCCTGGGCCGTCAAGTGGACAGCCAGTTCAGCAGTGAAATGCCCTGGTGGGACAAACCCCTGCTGCAATACGGCAAGGTCGACCCGGTGCGCGACCAGCTCGAACGCGCCGGTCTGCGCCTGGACCGCATCCTGCTGACCCACAGCCACTGGGATCATGCCTCGGGACTGCCCGACTTTGCCGAAGTGCCGGTGTGGGCACCCTATGCCGAGATCGAGTTCAGCCAGATCGCCACACCACCGGCGGTCCTGCCCAGCCAGTTCCGCCACAAGCCACGCTGGCGCCCGGTGGTGTTCGAGCCAGCCCCCTTCCTCGGGTTCGAAGAGAGTCTGGACCTGTTCGGTGATGGTGCCGTGGTGCTGGTGCCCATGCCCGGTCACACACCTGGCGGCATGGGCGTATTCCTCACACTGGAGGACGGCCGGCGTTTCTTCTTCACCGGCGATACCAGCTGGCGTTTGGAGGGTTTCACCGGGCCTAAGGAAAAGTTCTGGATCAGCCGCGCCATGGTCGACAATGACCCGGCACAAACCACCGCGCAGCTGCGCAAGGTGCATGAACTGATGGCCGCACAACCCGAACTGCAGGTGATCCCGGCTCACGACGAGCGGGTCCAGCGCGGTCTGGGCTACTTCCCGCACTGGATCGAGTGACTCGACCAAGGTCTAAAGGCTGTAATTGTTTCGTCATGTTGTAGTCCGCGGGCAGCATCAACTGCGGCTCTGCCGCCTCACCTGCCCGCGTGGAGACAACAACAAATGATCCCAACCCCACTCGCCCGTGCCGTAGCTTTTGCCACCGCCAGCACCTGTCTGACCCTGCCGACACTGGCTCAGGCCGAGTTCATCAAGGACAGCAAGGCCAGCCTGGAGCTGCGCAATTTCTATATGAACCGCGACTTCCGTCAGGACGGCGACCCGACCCTGCCGAAAGTGACCGGCAAGACGCCAACCGAGTACCGCAGCAAGTCCGAGGAGTGGGCCCAGGGCTTTCTGCTGCGCTATGAGTCCGGCTTTACTGAGGGCACGGTGGGTGTCGGCGTGGACGCCATCGGCACACTCGGCGTGAAACTCGACTCCGGCCGCGGGGAAAGCGGCACTGGCCTGCTGCAGGTCGACCGGGATACCGGCAAAGCTCAGGACAGCTATGGCGATCTGGGTGCCACCGCCAAGCTGCGCGTGTCACAGACCGTACTCAAGGCCGGCACCCTGATGCCCAAGCTGCCGGTAGTGATGTCCAACGATTCGCGTCTGCTGCCGCAAAGCTTCCAGGGCGGCCAGGTCAATTCGCTGGATATCGCCGGCATGACCATCGATGCCGGTCAACTCAGCCGCGTCAACCAGCGTGACTCCTCGGACCATGAGGTCATGACCATCACCAATGGCAGCCCGAAGGCCCGCGGCTTTACCGGCCTGCCGGGTACCGGACTGGGCAGCGATGAGTTCAACTTCGCTGGCGCCAGCTACAAGTGGAACGATCAGCTGACCACCAGCTACCACTACGGCAACCTCGACCAGTATTACAACCAGCACTACCTCAATGCCGTGCATGTCATGCCGCTGGCCGACAAGCAGAGCCTGAAAACCGACCTGCGCTACGCCCGCTCCACCGACGACGGCCAGACCAACGTCGACAACACAGCCCTGGGCGCCATGTTCACCTATGCCATGGGCTTCCATGCCTTTGGCCTGGGCTATCAAAAAATGAGCGGAGATACCGGCTTTGCCTATATCAACGGCACCGACGCCTTCCTCACCAACTTCGTGCAGATCGGCGATTTCGCCTTCAAGGACGAGAAGTCATGGCAGGCCCGCTACGACTACAACTTCGCCGGTCTGGGCATTCCCGGCCTGACCTTCATGACCCGCTACGTCAACGGCGACAACATCGATCAGGGCGTAGCCGGTGCCAGCGAGGGCAAGGAGTGGGAACGCAACACCGATATTGCCTACGTGATCCAGGACGGTCCGCTGAAGAATGTCGGCTTCAAGTGGCGCAATGCCACCGTGCGCTCCAACTTCGGCAATGATCTGGACGAGAACCGCTTCATCGTCAGTTACATCCTGCCGCTCTGGTAAGCGACCTTTGGCCGCAGGTCTGCCCGCCAGCCCTGCGGCCTAGCCAGCAACAAGCTGAACGAACGGTCAAATGCAATCTTGCATGACTGGCACACAACAACACGGCTACGGTAACCTTGTGGCAGTTGACCTGGATCAAGGATCTCGACCATGCAGGAAACCCTAAAAGCCCGCCCGCAGAATCATGCGCACTGCAAGGATTGCAGCCTAGCTCCGCTGTGCCTGCCCATCTCCCTGGAGATGCAGGACATGGATGCCCTCGATGAAATCGTCAAGCGTGGCCGTCCGCTGAAAAAGGGTGAGTTCCTGTTCCGTCAGGGTGAGGCCTTCAACTCGGTATTCGCTGTACGGGCCGGCGCCCTCAAGACCTTCAGTGTCACTGACGGTGGCGAGGAACAGATCACCGGTTTCCACCTGCCCAGCGAACTGGTCGGCCTCTCCGGCATGGACACCGATCACTACCCGGTGTCGGCGCAGGCACTGGAAACCACCTCAGTGTGCGAGATCCCCTTCGATCGTCTGGAAGAACTCTCCGCCCAACTGCCGCAACTGCGCCGCCAGCTGATGCGCATCATGAGCCGCGAAATTCGCGAAGATCAGCAGATGATGCTGCTTCTGTCGAAGAAGACCGCAGACGAGCGCATCGCCACTTTCCTGGTCAACCTGTCGGCGCGCTTCCGTGCCCGTGGCTTCTCGGCCAACCAGTTCCGCCTGTCGATGTCGCGCAACGAGATCGGCAACTACCTGGGCCTGGCGGTGGAAACCGTCTCCCGCGTATTCACCCGTTTCCAGCAGAACGGAATGCTCGAAGCCGAAGGCAAGGAAGTGCACATCCTCGACCCAATCGAACTGTGTGCCCTGGCTGGCGGTAACGCTGAGCATTGATCGAGAGGCAAGGCACCGATGATTTTCGACGAATGTGATATCAAGTCGCTGATCCGGCCGGTGCCGGACTTCCCCAAGCCGGGCGTGGTGTTTCGCGACATCGCCCCGCTGTTCCAGTCACCACGCGCCCTGCGCATGGTCGCCGACAGTTTCATCCAGCGCTATGTGGAAGCCGACTTCACCCATGTCGGTGCCATGGATGCGCGCGGCTTCATCATTGGCTCGATCATCGCCTACCAACTCAACCGCCCTCTGGTGCTGTTCCGCAAGCAGGGCAAGCTGCCGGCCGACGTAATCGGCGAGGCCTACCAGACCGAATACGGTCAGGCCCTGCTGGAAGTGCATGCCGACAGCCTATGCGATGGCGACAAGGTACTGATTTTCGATGATCTGATCGCCACCGGCGGCACCCTCCTCGCCGCCGCTCGACTGGTGCGCCGCCTGGGCGCTCAGGTGTTCGAGGCGGCCGCCATCATCGACCTGCCGGAACTGGGTGGTTCCACCCTGCTGCAGGACGCCGGCATCCCCACCTTCTGCCTGACCGCCTTCGCCCTCGACGAAGCCTGAGCCCTGCTCAGGTAACACCCGCACATCCACTGCGCCCCTTCACCCACCCTAAGTTGGCGGCGCGCTGCTGCCTCTTTCACGACAATTACATCAACCAATGACACAGTCATCCGTGTCTTGGCGAAGTGCCCATACAAGAATGCACCTGCCGTGCTGCAGGCTCAGAACAGAGGAGCTCGCCCCATGACTGCCGAAACCGCTACCCCGAGCGTACAGATCCGCGCCAACTTCCCGGTGCGCCGCATGGACTTCAGTTTCGCCGACACCGGCAAGTACTGGTGGAGCGGCAACCCGTTCATGACCCAGTTCATGAACAACCTGTCTTCCCTGTTCCCCTACGGCGAAAAGTTCTTCGTCGACAGCGTTCGCGGCGTCAGAGATCAGATCAAGGACCCGCAATTGCAGAAGGACATCAGCGCCTTCATCGGTCAGGAAGCGATGCACTCCAAGGAGCACGCGACCTACAACGAATATGCCGAAGCCTACAACATCGACCTGCATACCCTTGAGCTGCGCATCAAGGTGCTGATGGAGTGGGTGACCAAGATCACTACCAAGAAGATGCGCGTGGCCGCCACCTGCGCCCTTGAGCACTTCACCGCGACCATGGCCGAGCAGCTGCTGATCCGCGAGGACATCAACATGCAGATGACCGATCCGCGCATGTACAAGCTGTGGATGTGGCATGCCATCGAAGAGAACGAACACAAGTCGGTCGCCTACGACGCCTACCAGGCCATTGGTGGTGGATACTGGCTGCGCACCAGCACCATGCTGCTGACCACCATCCTGTTCCTGGGTGTGATCGCCTGGTTCCAGGTTGACCTCCTGCGCAAAGACGGCCAACTGTTCAACTGGAAAAGCTGGAAATACGGCCTGAAAACCCTGTTCGGCCCGCGCAACGGCTACATCACCGGCCTGATCAAGCCTTATCTGCAGTACTACAAGCCAGGCTTTCACCCGGCCCAGCAGGATACCCGCGCTCTGGAAAGAACCTGGCGCGCCAAACTCGGTTTCACCAACTAAGCGCTTCGGCTGGTCGCTTCTGCGGCCAGCCTCCCCATGTGTTCCCGACGCGCTCCTCGGAGCGAACTCTGCCGGCGGCCCTTTTGGGGCCGCCGTTTTTTATGGCGGCACCGCACTCTCGTTCCTCCCGAACCGGGCCAGAGCAAACTAGACATTCGTATTAGGCGACTAAAAATCTATATTTTTTAATACGTTATGCGCGATTTATTGCAGCGCACGACTAGCCAATCCGCCCATATTACTTTTTAATCTAAGCATAGAACCAAAAAGCAGCTAGGCTTTCCTCAAAGATACCCCTCGGGGTATGCAAGAGGAGCACAGCCATGCAACCCAAAGTCGATGCATTCTTTGACCCTGCCACGTTCACCTATAGCTACGTGGTCAGCGACCCCAACACCAGACACTGCGCCATCATCGATTCGGTACTGGACTACGACCCGGCATCCGGACGCACCTCCTTCGCCAGTGCAGACCGACTGATCGCCCATGTCCATGAACATAAACTGACCGTTGACTGGCTGCTGGAAACCCATGTGCACGCCGATCACCTGTCAGCTGCGCCTTACCTGAAGCGTGAGCTGGGCGGAAAACTGGGTATCGGCGCCAACATCACCGTGGTACAGAACACTTTCGGCAAGCTGTTCAATGCTGGTTGTGAGTTCGCCACCGATGGCAGCCAGTTCGATCATCTGTTCGCGGACGGCGACACCTTCACCATCGGCAGCATCGAAGCCCATGCCCTGCACACTCCCGGACATACTCCTGCCTGCATGACCTACCTCATCGGTGATGCCGGATTTGTCGGCGATACCCTGTTCATGCCCGACTACGGTACCGCCCGCTGCGACTTCCCAGGCGGTAGCGCACACACCCTGTACCAGTCGATTCGCAAGCTCTTCAGCCTGCCAGACCAAACACGCCTGTTCATGTGCCATGACTACAAGGCACCGGGACGAGACGACTACCGCTTTGAGACCACTGTTGCCGAGGAGCGCGCGCATAACGTTCATGTGCATGAAGGGATCAGCGAAGCAGACTTCGTTGCCATGCGCAGCAAACGCGACGCCACTCTGGGCATGCCTACCCTGATCCTGCCATCGGTACAGGTCAACATGCGTGCTGGCCAGCTGCCGCCGGCCGAGGCTAATGGCACTCGCTACCTGAAGATCCCCCTCGACGTGCTCTGAGGTGACATCATGGACTCTCTCAAGCGCCTTACGCCCTTCATCGCCGTTTCGGCTCAACTGCAAGCTGCCGACATGGGCACTCTGGCCGCTGCCGGTTACCGCAGTGTGATCAACAACCGTCCGGATGGAGAGGGCGAAGGCCAGCCAACCTCCGCAGAAATGCAAGCAGCCGCGCAAAGCAATGGCCTCGACTATCACTACCTGCCGGTACTCTCTGGACAAATCGGTGATGGTGACGTCAATGCCTTCGGCGACTTACTTAACCGCCTCCGCGGCCCTGTACTGGCCTTCTGCCGAACAGGTACCCGTTCGACTAGCCTGTGGGCCCTGAGCGAGGCCCATCACCTGGACCCTCAGACCATCCTCGCCACGGCACACGAGGCAGGCTTCGACCTGACCGGCCTGACACAACGTCTGGAAGAGCGCTGGCACAAAGCACCCATCAGAACTCCGCAGGCCAGCATGACACCCACACAGCGCTATGACGTGCTGGTCGTCGGTGGCGGTGCTGCTGGCTGTGCCGTCAGCGCCAGCCTGCTGAGACGCGATCCGGATCTGCGCATCGCCATCGTTGAGCCACGCGACCAGCACTACTATCAACCTGGTTGGACACTGGTAGGTGGCGGAATTTTCGACCGCGCGCGCACGGAACGCGCCATGGGTCGATGCATTCCTCAAGGCGCTCAATGGATTCGCGCAGCGGTGGCCGGGTTCGAACCAGACCAGCAAAGAGTAGTACTGGAAGATGGCAACCGTATCGGCTATCGCGTACTTATCGTCTGCCCAGGCCTGACGCTGAATTGGGACGCGATTGAAGGGCTCAAATCCACACTGGGCAAACACGGCGTAACGTCCAACTACCAGTTCGAGCTGGCACCCTATACTTGGCAACTGGTGCAGAACCTGCGGCAGGGTCGTGCCCTGTTCACCCAACCGCCGATGCCGATCAAATGTGCAGGCGCGCCGCAGAAGGCCATGTATCTTTCCTGCGACTGGTGGTTGAAGGAAGGCGTTCTGCCGAATATCGAAGTCGACTTCTGTTCAGCCGGTGCCGTGTTGTTCGGGGTACCGACCTTCGTGCCACCGCTGATGCAGTATATCGAGCGATACGGCGCTCACCTTAACTTCAACACCACCCTCCTTGCCGTTGACGGTCCGGGCCACAAGGCCTGGTTCAAGCAGGTCGATGCGCAAGGCAATAGCCGGGAGATCGAGAAGACCTTCGATTTTCTGCACGCCGTACCGCCACAACGGGCTCCCGAATTTATCCGTCAGAGCCCGCTGGCCAATACCGACGGCTGGGTCGAGGCGGATCATGAGACTCTCCGCCACCCGCGCTTTGGCAACATATTCAGCCTCGGCGATGTTTGTGCTGCGCCCAATGCCAAGACGGCTGCAGCAGTTCGCAAGCAGGCACCGGTCGTTGCCGAGAACGTCCTTGCCGTGCTCGCAGGCAAAGGGCCGCGTGCGCTCTACGACGGCTACGGTTCCTGCCCGCTAACGGTCGAGCGAGGCAAGGTGGTACTTGCCGAGTTCGGCTATGGCGGCAAGCTACTGCCTACATTCCCACTCGACCCGGCCGTACCACGTCGCCTGGCCTGGGACCTTAAAGTGAAGATGATGCCCAGCATCTACTTCGACATGATGCTGCGTGGACGTGAGTGGCTGGCGGAACCAAAGCGTCTCCCCCACGAGCCCCTGCCAGTTGATGCTCCCGCCGCCTGCAACTTTGAACAGGAACAACGGAAATGAGCATCAACCGCTGGCTGCCCTGCCTGGAGTGGGGGCGTCACTACGATCGAGGCCATGCTGCGCAGGACGGAATGGCCGCTCTGATCGTCACACTGATGCTCATACCTCAAAGCCTGGCATATGCAATGCTCGCCGGCTTACCACCTGTGCATGGACTGTACGCCAGCCTACTACCCTTGGTGCTCTACGCCATTTTTGGCTCAAGCCGTACCCTCGCGGTTGGCCCGGTGGCCGTTGTGTCACTGATGACTGCCGCCACGCTACAGCCGCTGTTTCCACAAGGAGGTCCCAGTTACCTTGCGGCAGCCATGCTGCTAGCCCTGATGTCTGGCCTGATCCTGACCTTGATGGCGGTTTTGCGTTTGGGCTTCATAGCCAACTTCCTCAGTCACCCCGTGATTTCAGGTTTTATCAGCGCTTCTGGCCTACTGATCGCCATCGGTCAGCTGAAGCATGTGCTGGGAATTTCTGTCTCGGGGGAAAGTCTTGTACAACTGATACCCGGCCTCGTCAGCGCGCTGCCTGAAACGCATGGACCAACCTTATTGATTGGCCTGCTCAGCATTGGCTGGCTCTGGTGGGCGCGCAGCCAGCTGAAACCACTGCTTCAGAAGCTAGGCCTGAACGCCAAGGTAGCTGGCAATGTGGCCAAAGCAGGCCCCGTACTGGCCATCGTGATTACCATTCTTGCCGTCAGTGCTCTGCATCTCGAGCAGAGTGGCGTTAAAGTCGTAGGCACTATTCCCCAAGGGTTACCGGCCTTCAGCCTGCCGGCATTGGATTGGCAGCTGGCATTACAGCTATTGCCTGCAGCCTTGCTGATTAGTCTGGTCGGCTTTGTCGAGTCAGTCTCGGTCGGTCAGACCCTAGCGGCAAAACGCCGCCAGCGCATTGAGCCGGACAGTGAACTGCTGGGTCTAGGCGCAGCCAATCTGAGTGCGGCCTTCAGCGGCGGTTTCCCCGTGACGGGAGGCTTCGCCCGCTCGGTGGTCAACTATGACGCCGGTGCGCAAACACCCATGGCAGGTGTTTTCACTGCAGCCGGGATTGCCCTCAGCGCGCTCCTGCTGACGCCGCTGCTGCATAACCTGCCTCAAGCAGTGCTGGCCGCAACCATCATTGTCGCCGTGCTCAGCCTGGTCGATCTAGGCTCATTGAAACGAACCTGGCAGTACTCAAAGCAGGATGGACTGGCCCAACTCGCCACCTTGCTGGGCGTACTCTTTATCGGTGTTGAAGCCGGCATCCTGATTGGCGTCGGCCTTTCTCTGCTGCTGTTTCTGTATCGCACCAGCAAGCCACACATGGCCGTGGTCGGCCAGGTTCCGGGAACTGAACACTTCCGTAATGTGCAGCGTTTCGACGTCATCGAATCACCCAGCGTACTTTCGCTCAGGGTCGATGAGAGCCTCTATTTCCCCAACGCACGCTATCTGGAAGAACGCATAAGCGAGCTGATCGCCACACGTCCGCAGGTACGTCATCTTGTGCTGATGTGCCCCGGTGTCAACCTCATCGATGCGAGCGCGCTGGACTCTCTGGAGGCTATCGTCGAGCGCCTGCACACGGCAGGAGTTCAATTGCACCTTTCCGAAGTCAAGGGACCGGTAATGGATCAGCTACGTCGTTCGGACTTCCTCGATCGTTTCGGCGGCCAGGTGTTCATCAGCCAGTTCCACGCCCTTAAAACCCTGGCTCCGGAGCTGACGCGCTGCACACTCGAACATGCCCCTAGCGACAGGAAAACATCATGAAAACCGCTCACGACCTGGTAGAAGAGGCCCGCAGCCGTATAGACGAGATCAATCTGGAGGAGGCGCAACTGCTAATCCGTGAAGCCGATGCAGTGATTGATGTGCGCGAACCGGACGAATACCAGGCTGGGCATATTCCGGGAGCGATCAATATTCCGCGCGGCCTACTTGAGTTCAAGCTCAGCAACAGCCCGGAGCTGTGTCCACGCGATCTCGCGTTGGTGCTGTATTGCAAAACCAGCGGGCGTGCAGCACTGGCGGCCTGTTCACTGGCAGACATGGGATATCTGAAGGTTCATTCGATTCAAGGCGGTTTCGACGCCTGGCAAGCGGCCAACAAGCCGATAATGACGCCCTCCCTACCCGTTTTCGAGTGAACAGGCAGCTGCCGAACGAACTACTACGCCGCCTTTGCGTACCCATGCCACAGAGTCAAGCCAGAGTCCACCTGTGGCATTCGGTCACGCGGCGCCGGGTCATCTGCCCGGGTGAAAGAATTTCCTGTCCTATAGTGCAATCCGAATTCCAGACACGAGCCAAGTCACCAATGCCCGACGAACGCCGCTCATTCTGGCGCTTGCCTCTGGCCCGCGAGATCGCAGCCATTGTGGTGCTCAAAGTCGCAGTACTACTGGTCATCAAATCCATCTGGTTTGATGCCCCTACCGTCCCGCATGACGGTATCCAGCGCACCAGCCAGCACCTCTTCAATACCGCCCCGTCTTCAGCCCTTGCCGAGGAGAAACCGAGATGATCTCGGAAACCGTCGTCGACTTATCGCGTCTGCAATTTGCCATGACCGCGATGTACCACTTCCTTTTTGTACCCCTGACCTTGGGGTTGTCCTTTCTGCTTGCAATCATGGAGTCGGTCTATGTGATGACCGGCAAACAGGTCTACCGCGACATGGTCAAGTTCTGGGGCAAGCTGTTTGGTATCAACTTCGCCCTCGGCGTCACCACCGGACTGACCATGGAGTTTCAGTTCGGCACAAACTGGGCTTACTACAGCCACTATGTCGGAGACATCTTCGGCGCCCCACTGGCCATTGAAGGCCTGATGGCGTTTTTCCTCGAATCGACTTTCATCGGCCTATTCTTCTTCGGCTGGGATCGTTTGTCCAAGGTTCAGCACCTGGCAGTCACCTGGCTGGTAGCCATCGGCTCGAACATGTCGGCACTGTGGATCCTGATTGCCAATGGCTGGATGCAGAACCCGGTAGGTGCTGAATTCAACTTTGAAACCATGCGTATGGAGCTGACCGACTTCGGCGCCCTGCTGTTCAACCCGGTCGCTCAGGTCAAGTTCGTCCACACCGTTGCCGCCGGCTATGTCACCGGGGCTATTTTTGTCCTGGCAATCTCCAGCTACTACCTGCTGAAAAAGCGCGATCAGGGTTTTGCCCGCCGCTCCTTTGCCATTGCCTCGGCCTTTGGCCTGGCATCGATCCTCTCTGTGATCGTACTGGGCGACGAGTCCGGCTACGAAATCGGCGACGTGCAGAAAACAAAACTGGCCGCCATCGAAGCAGAGTGGGAAACCCACCCTGCCCCAGCCGGCTTCACCCTCTTCGGCATTCCCAATCAGGAAGAGATGCGCACTGACTACGCCATCAAGATTCCCTACGCTCTGGGCCTGATTGCCACGCGCTCGCTGGACACCGAAGTCAAGGGCATCAAGCAACTGGTGGCCGAGCATGAGCTACGCATCCGCACGGGCATGGAGGCCTATGCGCTGCTGGAAAAACTGCGGGTAGGTGACAAGTCCGACGCCACCCTCGAAGCCTTCAACAAGGTCAAGCAGGATCTGGGCTACGGGCTTTTGCTGAAGAAATACACCCCAGCCGTGGTCGATGCGACAGAACAGCAGATCAAGCAGGCAGCCTTGGACACCATTCCCAATGTGTTCAGCCTGTTCTGGAGCTTCCGCATCATGGTCGCCTCGGGTTTCCTCATGCTGGCCTTGTTCGTGTGTGCCTTCTGGGCCTCTGCGAAGAAAAACGAAGAGCGCAAACCCTGGCTACTGAAATGGGCGCTGTGGAGCCTTCCCCTGCCTTGGATTGCTGCACAGACTGGCTGGTACGTAGCCGAGCATGGCCGTCAACCCTGGTCCATTGGTGAAGTACTGCCCACGCATCTATCGGCTTCCAGCGTGTCGAGTGCCGATGTCTGGGGTTCTCTGATTGCACTGGTCGCCTTCTACAGCGTTCTGCTGGTGATCGAGATGTACCTGATGATCAAGTTTGCGCGCCTTGGGCCATCCAGCCTGCACACGGGTCGCTACCACTTCGAACAGCAACAGCCGGCTCACGCCTGAGGAGAGCACTATGTTCGACTATGAAAGCCTCAAGCTGATCTGGTGGGTATTGGTCGGCGTACTGCTGATTGGTTTTGCCCTGACTGACGGTTTTGATCTGGGCGCAGCCGCCTTGCTGACTTTCGTCGGCCGCAACGACAGTGAACGACGAGTGATCATCAACACCATTGCCCCGCACTGGGACGGCAACCAGGTCTGGCTGATCACAGCAGGGGGCGCCTTGTTCGCAGCATGGCCATTGGTTTATGCCGCCTCATTCTCTGGTTTCTACTGGGCCATGTTGCTGGTGTTGTTCGCACTGTTCGTCAGGCCGGTCGGCTTCGACTACCGCAGTAAGCTGGAGAACACTCGCTGGCGGCAAAGCTGGGACTGGGGATTGTGCATCGGAGGCATCGTGCCTTCTCTGGTCTTCGGCGTAGCCTTTGGCAACCTCCTGCTAGGCGTGCCATTCCAGTTTGATGACACTCTGCGTGTCAGCTATCACGGTAGTTTCTGGCAACTGCTGAACCCCTTCGGTCTGCTGGCCGGCGTGGTCAGCCTGAGCATGCTGCTGCTACATGGTGCCACCTGGCTGATGATGCGCAGTGAGGGCGATATTGCCCGGCGCAGTCAGCAGGCAGCCCTGGTGACTGCCCTGGTATTCCTGGCGAGTTTCATCGGTGCAGGAGCCTGGCTCTGGCTGGGAAACATCAACGGCTATGTTCTGGCAGCAGGTCTCGACATCAACGCGGCTATCAACCCCCTGAGCAAAAGCGTTGCTCAGGGCAATTCGGGTTGGCTGGCCAATTACACAGCCTATCCGCTGACCCAACTGGCTCCGCTCTGCGGCATTATCGGTGGCCTTCTGGCCTTGCTGGCAGCACGCAGCCAACGTGGCGCCTTAGCCTTTCTGGGTTCGAGCCTGGCCATTACTGGCGTGCTGTGCACCGCCGGTTTTGCCCTGTTCCCCTTTGTGATGCCGTCAAGCCTGGACCTCAATTCCAGCCTGACCGTATGGGACGCGGTCTCCAGCCATAAGACTCTGGGCATCATGTTTGTCGCTGCCTGCATCTTCGTACCGCTGATCCTGGCTTACACCCTGTGGAGCTACGCCAAGATGTGGGGCAAGGTCACTACCGCGCATATCGAACAGAACAGCCACGGGCTGTATTGAGGAGATTCACCATGTGGTATTTCACCTGGATTCTGGGCGTTCTGTTGGCCTGCAGCTTCGGCATCATCAATGCCCTTTGGCTCGAAACCACGCAAAACCTCGATGAGGAACCAGCGGGTGACGACTGACCCGCGCGCCTGGTGGCAACATCCGGCCAGTCGCGGCCTGTCGCTGCTACTGGCCACACCACTGGCGTTGCTGCTGTTGATCCACCCGGCGGCCATGCTCGATGAGCAAGGCCGCTACAGCCACAGCCTACTGATGTTGGTGATGTGGGGCGTGTCCGCCGGTTTTGTGCACGGAGTAGGCTTTGACCCGCACACTCGCATCTGGCGCCTGTGTTTTGGCCCTGGCAGTGCATGGTCACTGACTGTGCTGGGCTACGCCCTTCTGGCGCAGGCGAATCTGTGAGGGTATACGACGGATGCCAGACCACCTGCCGCTTTAAGCAACGACATCACCAGCTTTCACGCTAAAATGCCCGGCTGTTCACCGATCCCCAGCCGAAGCCCGAAACCATGTCCCTGCCCAAGCACCACCTCGAACTGCTCAGCCCCGCACGCGATGCCGCCATCGCCAGGGAAGCCATTCTGCATGGCGCCGACGCCGTGTACATCGGCGGGCCGAGCTTCGGCGCGCGGCACAACGCCAGCAACAGCGTGGCGGACATTGCCGGTCTGGTGGAGTTTGCCCACCTGTTCCACGCCAAGGTCTTCGTCACCATCAACACCATCCTGCACGACGACGAAGTCGAGCCGGCTCGCCAGCTGATCCACCAGCTCTACGACGCCGGCGTGGATGCGCTGATCGTACAGGACATGGGCGTGATGGAAATGGACATCCCGCCGATCGAGCTGCATGCCAGCACCCAGTGCGATATCCGCACTCTGGACAAGGCCAGGTTTCTTTCCCAGGCCGGCTTTTCGCAGATCGTCCTGGCACGCGAGCTGAACCTGCAGCAGATCCGCGCCATCAGTGAAAGCGTCGATGCTGCTGTCGAGTTCTTCATCCACGGTGCCCTGTGCGTGGCCTTCTCCGGCCAGTGCAACATCTCCCATGCACAGACCGGCCGCAGCGCTAACCGCGGTGACTGCTCGCAGGCCTGCCGCCTGCCCTACACCCTGAAAGATGATCAGGGGCGCGTGGTGGCCTTTGAGAAACACTTGCTGTCGATGAAGGACAACAACCAGACCGCCAACCTGATCCATCTGGTCGATGCCGGCGTGCGCTCGTTCAAGATCGAGGGCCGCTACAAGGATATGAGCTACGTGAAGAACATCACCGCTCACTACCGCCAGGAGCTGGATGCCATCCTCACCCAGCGCCCCGAGCTGGCGCGCAGCTCCAGCGGCCGCACCGAGCACTTCTTCACCCCGAACACGGAAAAGACCTTCCACCGCGGCAGCACCGACTACTTCGTCACCGACCGCAAGATCGACATCGGCGCCTTCGAGTCGCCCAAGTTCGTCGGCCTGCCGGTGGGCGAAGTGCTCAAGGTGGGCAAGCACGACCTGACCGTGCAGACCTCCGAAAAGCTCAACAACGGCGACGGCCTCAATGTACTGATCAAGCGTGAGGTAGTGGGTTTCCGCGCCAACACCGTGGAGCAACTGGCGCAGGTCGAGGAAGAAGGCAGCACGCAGTGGCAGTACCGCGTGGTGCCCAACGAGATGCCGGCCGAACTCAAGCAACTGCGCCCGCATCAGGTGCTCAACCGCAACCTCGACCACAACTGGCAGCAGGCGCTGCTCAAGACTTCCGCCGAGCGCCGTGTGGCCGTCAGTTGGCAGGCTGAACTGCGCGAAGCCGAGCTGCGCCTGACCGTCACCAGCGAAGACGGCAGCACTGCCACGGTCAGCCTGCCCGGCCCCTTCGGCCCGGCCAAGGATGCCGAACAGGCCCGCGCGCAGCTGGCCGACACCCTGAGCAAGCTGGGCACCACCTTCTATTACGCCAGCGATGTGCAGATCGACGCACCGCAGGCCCTGTTTGTGCCCAACTCGCAGCTCAAGGCCCTGCGCCGCGAGGCCATCGAAGCGCTGACCGCAGCCCGCGTAGCCGCTCACCCGCGCGGCAGCCGCAAAGCGGTCAGCGTACCGCCGCCGGTCTACCCCGAGTCGCACCTGACCTTCCTCGCCAACGTCTACAACGAGAAAGCCCGCGCCTTCTACCAGCGCTTTGGCGTACAGCTGATCGACGCCGCTTACGAGGCCCACGAGGAAGCCGGCGAAGTACCGGTGATGATCACCAAGCACTGCCTGCGTTTCTCCTTCAACCTGTGCCCCAAGCAGGCCAAGGGCGTTACCGGCGTGCGCACCAAGGTGGCGGACATGCAGCTGATACATCAGGACGAAGTGCTGACCCTGAAGTTCGACTGCAAGCCCTGCGAGATGCACATCATCGGCAAGATGAAGGGCCACATCCTCAACCAGCCACAGCCGGGCAGCAACGCCAGCATGGTCGGCTTCATCACCCCGGAAGATCTGGTTAAAACCATCAAGAAGAAACCTGCAAGTTCAGTCTGAGCCGACCCTGCCTGCTAGCTGACGTATAGGTATTTTTCAGGCAGGCTCAGGCTACTCGCCACTGGACATTGAATGGCCAGGCTCACCGACAGGAACGTCCATGCCTCGGTTATCTTCACTACGACTGATTACCGCCCTGCTGGGGCTTTTACTGAGTGCGTGTGCTACTCCGCCGTCACTGACGCTGATGTCGACGCCCGTCATTTACCAAGGCGCGGCGATTGATCCCTTTGCGCACCTCACGGACGACGAACGCATTCCCGATGTGGCACTGTTTTACGCCACCAACCGTCAGCCTGAAGCAGGCCACTATGGCAATGGCGTCAGCAACCAGCTGCACCTCGGGCAATCCGTGGTGCGCTTGGGCGACCCTCAAAGTCAGTGGCCTCAACTGCGAAGCGCCTCTCTGAGCGCTACACGCTCCCATGAGCTCCCCCTCAACCTCGTGCAGACCAAAGAGGCCAGTAGCGTAGCGCTGGCGCCAGTGGTCCAGTCTCCCCTCAGCAAGACCACACAGGCCTATGTTGACGCGATCAACCTGGAGTTGGAAAAGGCCCGAGACAAGGAAATCATCATCTACGTGCATGGCGCGAAAGTGGATTTCGCCAATGCCAACGAACTAACCGGAGAACTGGTGCACTTCGCCGGTCGCGACTTCGTGGGGCTGGCATTCTCGTGGCCCTCGCACCAGAACATCTTCAGCTATCTACTGGGTATCGATGTACAACGTGCCCGCCAGTCCAGCCAGGCACTCTGCCAGTTGATCGAACTGCTGGCCCGCCATACGGCTGCAGAGCGGATCAATCTGGTGGCCTACAGTGCCGGCGGGCGAGTAGCCTCTCTGGCGCTGCAGCGCATCGCCGAACGCCATCCAGGTCTCAGCCGCGAACAACTGCAGGCACGCTACCGCCTCGGAGCGATGATATTCGCTGCCGCCGATGTTCCTGAGGAACTCTTCGAGGAACGCCTACCAGCCATCAGCCAGTTGACCGAACAGGTCATGATTACTGTCTCGGATCAGGACGATGCACTGAACTACGCCCGCCATCTCATGCCTGGAGGACCTCGCATCGGCACGACTCAGGCAGAGGGCAAATTGCGCCAGTTCGCCCAGCAGCAAAGCCTGGAGAACATCATGTTTCTGGATGTCTCCAGCCGACATCAGGTAAGCGGTGTCACGATTGCCGGCCACCATTACTGGTATCGGCACCCCTGGGTCAGCAGTGATGTGATCCTACTGATGCGTACCAACCTTGCCCCCGCGCAACGCGCACTGACGATGGGTGACCACCCGGCGATCTGGTTTATGCAGCCCGACTACCCTGAAGCGGTTCGCAGTGCGACTCGCAAAGTGCTCAGGGGCCAGTGGTAACTGAGCCCAAGCCGCCGTCTTCCACCAGCAAGGAGATTGATGATGATCAAACCACTTTTGCCTGCGTTCCTGCTATGCACATGCCTATCTATCAACCCGCAAGCGCATGCTACTTCGCCCTCTTTCGACTGCGGCAAGGTCGAAAAAGGCAGCATCGAGGAACTGGTCTGCCAAAGCGCAGAACTGACCGATCTCGATGTCAAACTGGCCAACGCTTACAAAGCGGCCAGCCAGAAGGCCGCCAACCAGCACCCGAACCTGCTAAAAGCCGAGCAGCGTGGTTGGATCAAAGGTCGCAATGACTGCTGGAAAAGTGATGATAAGAATGCCTGTGTGGCTGACAGCTATCGCCAGCGCACCGCCGAGCTGCAGGCTCGCTATCAGTTGATTGCCGGCAAGGGCCCGGTTCACTACGCCTGTGACGGCAACCCGGCCAAAGAAGTGGTCGCCACCTTCTACCCCACCGAGCCCAAGAGTGTTGTGGCCGAGTTCGGCGACAGCAGCTCGCTGATGTTCCTGCAGGACTCAGACAGTGGCCAGCACTACGTCGGCCGCAACGAAACACTGACTGCAGGCAAGGACATCACCACCGTAGTCTGGGGCTATGAAGCACCACAGATGCAGTGCAAGGCCCTCGACAAGCCTCACCAGCAATAACCAGCCGCTCGCTGGCGGCCTAAGCCGCCAGCTTCACTACGCCGGCAGATTGAGCTGCCCCAGGCTTTTCAACACGGCAGCGCCGGCGAACAGCAGCATGATCTGCTCCTCGGCCAGGAGCCTGATGGCTTCGCGCCGCTCGGGCTGACCGAGATAGTCGAGCGACTGCTGGAACAGGGTCTGACTGACCAGTTGGGTAACCTGCCGCACTTCATATTCGGCCAGGATGCTGGGCAGCAGCTTGAAGTCCTGAATGTCCTCGACCATGTCTTCGGCAAACTCGGCCATCACCGCCGACAGTGCTTCGCGCATCACAGGCGACGCCCCGTGCAGTTCGCGCACCCCGATCAGAAACGCTGCCGGGTGCTGATCAACGAAGTCGAAGAAGAGCTGCACCGTCTCGTGGGTCACCCGCCGGCCACGGCCCAGGTCGATGCCGAACAGTTTCGGCAGACGCAGTTTCTGCCGCTGATCGGCCCGCGCCGCCGCCTCACGGCGCAGGGCCCGCAGCGGCTGGCGCAGTTGGGTGGAAATGTCACGAATGACGGCCAGGCCCAGATCATCGACGTCACGAAAGTGCCGGTAGAAGGTATTGGGGTTGAGCCCCGCCTCCCGCGCCAGTTCACGCAGCCCCAGGCTGCTGAGGCTGCGACTGGTTGAGGTCAGGCGCAGCGCTGCCTCCATCAGCAGGCGCTTGCCGGGCGCCTCGCTGTTTTTTTCCACAGCCTGTGGCTGTGCGGTGACCTCTGCATCCATATCCCTACCTTAGGTTGGCTTGTGGCATTGGGGCTTGCTGGGAAGTATACACACGTCTACCGTGTAGACACTTGTATACACCAGCCATAACGATAACAGGAGACTGGTTATGAACGCGCCCGCTTCACCTGAGCTTGCTGCCCGCCATTGCAAGATTGCCATCCTCGGCAGTGGCTTTTCCGGACTCGGCATGGCCATTCGCCTGAAACAGAAAGGCGAGCAGGACTTCCTGATCTTTGAAAAGGAAGCCGGTGTTGGCGGTACCTGGCGCGTCAACCACTACCCAGGTTGCGCCTGCGATGTGCAATCGCACCTGTACTCCTTCTCCTTCGCGCCCAACCCGAACTGGACGCGCATGTTCGCGCCACAGCCGGAAATCAAGCGCTACCTGGAAGGCTGCTGGGAAAACTTCCACCTGCAGGACAAGACCCTGCTCAATACCACCGTCACCCAGCTGCAGTGGGATGAACGTGCCGAGCTGTGGCGTATCCAGGACGAAGCCGGTAATCACTACAGCGCACAGTTCGTCGTCTCCGGCATGGGTGCCCTGTCCATCCCGTCGATTCCCAAGCTCAAGGGTCTGGAGAAGTTCAAGGGCATGGTCTTCCACTCCCAGCAGTGGGACCACGACTACGACCTCAAGGGCAAGCGCGTGGCGGTGATCGGCACCGGCGCCTCGGCCATCCAGTTCGTCCCCGAGCTGCAGAAAGAAGTAGCCCGTCTCGACCTGTACCAGCGCACCGCGCCCTGGATCATGCCCAAGCCGGACCGCCTGATCAAAGAGTCCGAGCGCGAGCGCTTCAAGCGTTTCCCGCTGCTGCAAAAACTCTGGCGCGGCGGCATCTACACCCTGCTGGAAAGCCGCGTGCTGGGCTTTGCCTGGGCACCCAAGGTGATGAAGCTGGCCTCGCTGGTGGCCAAGTGGCATATCGGCCGCTCGATCAAGGACCCGGTCCTGCGCGCCAAGGTCACCCCGGACTACATCATGGGCTGCAAGCGCGTGCTGATCTCCAACAACTACTACCCGGCACTGGCCCAGGCCAACGTCGACGTGATCACCGACGGTATCAGCGAGATCCGCGCCGGCAGCATCCTGGCCAGTGACGGCAGCGAGCGTGAGGTCGACGCCATCATCTTCGGCACCGGTTTCACACCGACCGACCCGATCCCACGCGGAGCCATCCACGGCCGCAACGGCATCGACCTGGTCGACAGCTGGCCGCACGGCCCGGAAGCCTACAAAGGCACCATGACCGCCGGCTTCCCCAACCTGTTCTTCCTGATGGGCCCGAATACCGGCCTCGGCCACAACTCGATGGTGTACATGATCGAATCGCAGATCCAGTACATCCTCGGCGCCCTCGACCTGCTCAATGAACGCAACCTCGACTCGCTGGAGCCCAAGCGCGAAGCGCAGGACGCCTTCAACGGCAAACTACACAGCAGCCTGGGCCACAGCGTGTGGAATGCCGGTGGCTGCAACAGCTGGTACCTGCACCCGGTCAGTGGGCGCAACACCAGCCTGTGGCCAAGCTTCACCTGGCGCTTCCGCATGCTGACCAGGCATTTCGATCCGGCAGCCTATCATTTCAGTCGCGTTGACAATCCCTTGCTGGCACCTGTGCAGGCCGCGCAAACCCAACCAGTCGAAAAGGCCGAGGAGGCTCTGGCATGAATTCCTTTATCAACAAAGTGGCAGCCATTACCGGTGCCGGCTCCGGCATCGGCCGCGCCCTGGCGCTGAACCTCGCGGGTCAGGGCTGCAATCTGGCGATCTCCGACGTGAATGCCGCCGGCCTCAAGGAAACCGCCGAGGCGGCCCGCCAACAGGGTGTGAAGGTGCTGGAAACCGTGGTCAACGTCGCCGATCGTGCCGCCGTACATGCCTGGGCCGATGAAGTGGTGCGCGAGTTCGGCAAGGTCAACCTGATCTTCAACAACGCCGGTGTCGCCCACGCCGGCACCGTCGAAGGCAGCGACTATGCCGAGTACGAGTGGATCATGAACATCAACTTCTGGGGCGTGATGCACGGCACCAAGGCTTTCCTGCCGTACCTGAAAGCCACCGGCGACGGCCACATCGTCAACATCTCCAGCATCTTCGGCCTGTTCGCCCAACCGGGTATGAGCGCCTACAACGCCACCAAGTTCGCCGTGCGCGGCTTCACCGAAGCCCTGCGCCAGGAACTGGACATGGACGCCTGTGGCGTATCGGCCAGCTGCGTACACCCGGGTGGAATCAAGACCAACATTGCCAAGACCGCGCGGATGAACGACAGCCTGAGCAAGGTCACCGGTCAGGACGCCGACACCGCCCGCAGCCAGTTCCACGACCAGTTGCTGCGCACCACGCCGGAGAAGGCCGCCGAGGTCATCCTCAACGGCGTGCGGCGCAACCAGCGGCGCATCCTGATCGGCGGCGATGCCGTGGCCACCGACCTGATGCAGCGCTCGATGCCGGCGCTGTATCAGCGTCTGGTAGTGAGCACCATGCGCCTGGCCGCGCGCTTCGCGCCCAAGCCCAAAGCACGGGTCGGGCAGACGGCCGAGTAAGACTCACCGCGCATAAAAAGCCCCGCAGTGCGGGGCTTTTTCATTGAGCCCGTCAAACGGGCAACTGCAGATCATTGACCTCGATGACCCCGCCCTGCCCGACCAGCAAGGCAAAATGCAGCACGTTCTCCAGCTCTCGGGTATTGCCCGGCCAGCGGTGAGCCAGGAGCGCATCCTGAGCCACCTCGCTCAACTCGGGCAGCGGCAGATCGAGCCGGTCGGCATACACGCCGAGGAAGTACTCGGCCAACGGCAAAATGTCGCCCGGTCGCTCACGCAGCGCCGGCAGCAGCAGCTCGCCCTGCTGCAAGAGGGCAAACAACTCGGCATCGAAAGTGCCCGCACGCACCGCGAGCGACAGGTCCAGACTACTGGCCGCGAGCAGGCGCACATCAACCGGCAGACTGTGATGACTGCCTTCACGCTGCACCTCCCTCAGTTGCAGCACTTTGAGCAGCCGCCACTGCAGCGCCAGTGACAGATCGGCGATCTCATCCAGATACAGCGTGCCGCCCTGAGCCGAGCCCAGCCAACCGGCACGACTGCTCGGCCCGACCAGCCGGCCACCGGCATGGCCGAACAGCTCGGCAGCGCCATGGTTCTTGCTCAGGGCGCCGCAGTTGACCGCCACAAACAATCCCGAGCGCTGGCTTTGCCGATGGATATGCCGGGCCAGCAGCTCCTTGCCGGTACCGGTTTCGCCACGGATCAGCAGCGGCTGCTCGCCCTCGGCCAGCACCTCGACTTCATCGCGCAGGCGGCGCGAGCGCGGATCGATGAACACCAGCGCGCGGGCGCGAATGCTCAGCGGGCTGCGGTCGTTTTCGGCAAAACTGAGCAGGCCTGCCGTGGGTGGAATACTCATGCGCTGCTCCTCAGGCCTGGCGCCTGGCGGCACGCTCGATGCGCGCCTGCAGACGGTAGAGCCAGGCAAAACCCTGTTCCCAGGTGCGGTGGCCAGACTTCACGTTGATGTGCCCGGCCTGCGGCAGAATCGCCCAGCCGCTGCCCCACTGCTCCGCCAATTCGCCGGCGCGCTCGGCGCTGGCCGCCGCGTCGTTGCTGGAGCCAATCAACAGACTGGGAAAGGGCAGCGGCTGTCGGCTGATCGGCGCAAAGCCCTGCAGCGCCTGCGGGCAGTTGGGCCGTTCGACATCCGCCGGCGCGACCAGCAGCGCACCGCGTACCCTGGCCAGAGCGAGGGCATCGGCCTCGGCCGCCCAGTGCGCAACCGTGATGCAGCCCAGGCTATGGGCAATCAGCACCACGTCGGCCGGCGCGGCCGCGATAGCTCTGTCGAGTTCGGCAACCCAGGCTTCGCGCTCCGGCATCAGCCAGTCGGCCTGTTCGACGCGCGATGCTGAGGGCAGCACGCGCTGCCAGTGCGATTGCCAATGTTCCTCTGGCGAGCCCTGCCAGCCGGGAACAATCAGGTAATGAAGGGGGGGCGTGGTCATCGCGACTCTCCGCTGCGACGTGATGCTGCGCAGTCTAGGCGGCGACCTTAATAACCTAAAAAGAATAAATATCTATTTGTTTATAACCATATTTACATTCCTGCATGGCAGACACATCACACCCTCATATTCCTTTAGATTCTATAAAAAGCAGAAAAAAGTATTTTTAAGTATTACAAACCAACCCCTAGTATGCGCTCCAAGCCAGCGATGACTGGCGAATACCCTGGAGAACATCATGAGCGTCCAGCCCAACGAAGAAGCGGAAACCCCGGAGCCGCTGCGCGAAATAGTCCGCGCCCTGGACGGCCTGCGCTTCGGCGCGGTGGAGATCACCGTGCACAACAGCCAGATCGTTCAGATCGAACGTAAAGAGAAAATCCGCCTGCAAGCGGCCAGCAGCCGCCAGGCCTGACCCGGGATCACCGATCCCTCCCGCCCGACTGGACCACCAGAGGGCGTGACATGAACCGAGCCACTGACAAGAAGAGCACGACCATGCACACGCACCTCAAGACCGCTCCGCATCTGTGTCGCTGTTGCCAGCGAATGTGTCGCTAGACGCCCTCGCCAACGCATCACCGCAACACCCCAATTACAGATGAGTCGTGCCGCCAAGAGCCGCACGCAGGAGATAGCCATGTCCATTCGCACCCTCAGCCTCAGCCTGATCGCTTCCGCCCTGTTTGCCGCCCCGGCACTGGCACAAACCACTCTGCTCAACGTGTCCTACGACCCGACCCGTGAGCTGTATGTCGAATACAACAAGGCTTTCAACAAGCACTGGACCGCCCAGGGCAATGAAGCCGTGACCGTTCAGCAGTCCCACGGTGGCTCCGGCAAGCAGGCCCGCGCCGTGATCGATGGTCTCAAGGCCGACGTGGTCACCCTGGCCCTGGCCGGTGACATCGATGAACTGCACAAGCTGGGCAAACTGATCCCGGAAAACTGGCAGGAGCGCCTGCCGCAGGCCAGCACGCCTTACACCTCGACCATCGTGTTCCTGGTCCGCAAGGGCAACCCGAAGAACATCAAGGACTGGGGCGACCTGACCAAAGAAGGCGTTGAAGTCATCACCCCGAACCCGAAAACCTCCGGCGGTGCACGCTGGAACTTCCTCGCTGCCTGGGCCTGGGCTCAGCAGCACTACGGCAGCGAAGCCAAGGCTCAGGAATACGTCAAGGCGCTGTACCAGCACGTCCCGGTACTGGATACCGGCGCCCGCGCCTCGACCATCACCTTCGTCAACAACCAGATCGGCGACGTGCTGCTGGCCTGGGAAAACGAAGCCTTCCTGGCCCTCAAGGAACAGGGTGGTGATCAGTTCGAGATCGTCGCGCCGAGCCTGTCGATCCTCGCCGAGCCGCCGGTATCGGTGGTCGACAAGAACGTCGACAAGCACGGTACCCGCAAGGTCGCCGAAGCCTACCTGCAGTACCTGTACAGCGAGGAAGGTCAGCGCATTGCGGCGAAGAACTTCTACCGCCCGCGTAACGAGAAGGTGGCTGCCGAGTTCGCCCAGCAGTTCCCCAATCTGAAGCTGGTCACCATCGACAAGGATTTCGGCGGCTGGAAAACCGCTCAGCCGAAGTTCTTCAACGATGGCGGCATCTTCGACCAGATCTACCAGGCCCAGTAAGCCTGAACGGTTAGCGCTCGTTTCGAGCGCGACGTGCAAGGGAGGCGCAAGCCTCCCTTCTGCGCATCCGGGTTCGACCACGACACCCCGTTTTCACCACGTAAGGACAGATGATGTCGCGACGTATCTCCCCCGTCATACCCGGCTTCGGGCTGACGCTGGGCTACACCTTGGTGTACCTCAGCCTGTTGGTGCTGATTCCCCTGGGTGCACTTTTCCTCAAGACCACTGACCTGACCTGGGCGCAGTTCATTCAGGTGATCAGTGCCCCGCGCGTACTCGCCGCGCTCAAACTTTCCTTCAGCACGGCCTTCTTTGCGGCGCTGCTCAATGGCGTAATCGGCACCCTGCTGGCCTGGGTTCTGGTGCGCTACACCTTCCCCGGCCGCAAGATCATCGACGCCATGATCGACCTGCCGTTCGCCCTGCCCACCGCCGTGGCCGGCATCGCCCTCACCGCGCTCTATGCGCCCAAGGGCCTGATCGGCAGCCTGGCCGCCGACATCGGTCTGAAGATCGCCTACACCCCGCTGGGCATCACCCTGGCGCTGACCTTCGTCACCCTGCCCTTCGTGGTGCGCACGGTGCAGCCGGTGCTCGCGGACATCCCCCGCGAGGTCGAAGAGGCCGCCGCCTGCCTGGGCGCCAAGCCGCTGCAGGTGGCCCGCCATGTGCTGTTGCCGGTTCTGCTGCCGGCCTGGCTGACCGGTTTCGCCCTGGCCTTTGCCCGCGGCGTGGGCGAATACGGCTCGGTGATCTTCATCGCCGGCAATATGCCGATGAAGACCGAGATCCTGCCGCTGCTGATCATGGTCAAGCTCGACCAGTACGACTACACCGGCGCCACGGCCATCGGCGTCCTGATGCTGGTGGTCTCCTTCATCCTGCTGCTGGCCATCAACCTGCTGCAGCGCCGCATTCAAACGCCATAAGGAGGCC
The DNA here is from genome assembly GCF_002304225.1 of Pseudomonas sp. HAR-UPW-AIA-41. Classification (GTDB taxonomy): domain Bacteria; phylum Pseudomonadota; class Gammaproteobacteria; order Pseudomonadales; family Pseudomonadaceae; genus Aquipseudomonas. Next base: position 726,877 of record NZ_NSLB01000001.1, on the reverse strand, counting down.
GGCATGACATCCGCAACCCTGACTGCCAATGCCGCCCGGCGTGGCAACCCGCTGGCCCGCCGCCTGCTGATCGCCGGCGCCTGGCTGGTGTTCGCCCTGTTCCTGCTGCTGCCCCTGCTGGTGGTGCTGAGCGAAGCCTTCAAGCAAGGTGTGGGCACCTTCTTCACCGCCATCCTCGAACCGGATGCGATCTCTGCGCTGAAGCTGACACTGACGGCCGTGGCCATCGCAGTCCCGCTCAACCTGGTGTTCGGCGTCTCGGCCGCCTGGTGCGTGAGCAAGTACGAGTTCACGGGCAAGAGCCTGCTGGTGACCCTGATCGACCTGCCGTTCTCGGTGTCGCCGGTGATCGCCGGTCTGATCTACGTGCTGCTGTTCGGCGCCCAGGGCTACTTCGGCAGCTGGCTGCAGGAGCACGACATCCAGATCATCTTCGCCATCCCCGGCATCGTCCTGGCCACCCTCTTCGTCACCGTGCCCTTCGTTGCCCGCGAGCTGATCCCGCTGATGCAGGAACAGGGCACCCAGGAAGAAGAAGCCGCGCGCCTGCTCGGCGCCAACGGCTGGCAGATGTTCTGGCACGTCACCCTGCCCAACATCAAATGGGGCCTGATCTACGGCGTGGTGCTCTGTACCGCCCGGGCCATGGGTGAGTTCGGCGCGGTGTCGGTGGTCTCCGGGCATATCCGCGGCCTGACCAACACCCTGCCACTGCATGTCGAGATTCTCTACAACGAATACAACCACGTCGCCGCCTTCAGCGTGGCCAGCCTGCTGCTGGCCCTGGCCCTGATCATCCTGCTGCTCAAGCAGTGGAGCGAAGCGCGTCTGTCCCGTCTCAAGTCGAATGCCGACGAGGAATAAGCATGTCCATCGAAGTCCGTAACGTCAGCAAGAACTTCAATGCCTTCCGCGCACTGAACAACATCAATCTGGATATCAACAGCGGCGAGCTGGTCGCCCTGCTCGGCCCCTCCGGCTGCGGCAAGACCACCCTGCTGCGCATCATCGCCGGTCTGGAAACCCCGGATGCCGGCAACATCGTGTTCCACGGCGAAGACGTCTCCGGCCACGATGTGCGCGACCGCAACGTCGGTTTCGTGTTCCAGCACTACGCGCTGTTCCGCCACATGACGGTGTTCGACAACGTCGCCTTCGGCCTGCGCATGAAGCCCAAGAAGGAGCGCCCCAGCGAGAAGGTCATCGCCGAGAAGGTCCATGAGCTGCTCAACATGGTCCAGCTCGACTGGCTGGCCGACCGCTACCCGGAGCAACTCTCCGGCGGCCAGCGCCAGCGCATCGCCCTGGCCCGTGCCCTGGCCGTGCAGCCGAAGATCCTCCTGCTCGACGAACCCTTCGGCGCACTGGATGCCAAGGTGCGCAAGGAGCTGCGCCGCTGGCTGGCGCGCCTGCATGAGGAGATCCACCTGACCAGCGTATTCGTCACCCACGACCAGGAAGAAGCCATGGAAGTGGCCGACCGTATCGTGGTGATGAACAAGGGCGTGATCGAGCAGATCGGCGCGCCGGGCGAGGTTTACGAGCAACCGGCCAGCGAGTTCGTCTACCACTTCCTCGGCGACTCCAACCGCCTGCACCTGGGCGACGACCAGCACATCCTGTTCCGTCCGCACGAGGTCTCGCTGTCGCGCAGTGAACTGGGCGATCACCGCCTGGCCGAAGTCCGCGACATCCGCCCGCTGGGGGCCATCACCCGCATCACCCTGAAGATCAAGGATCAGGACGAGCTGATCGAGGCCGAAGTGGTCAAGGACCATGACAGCCTGGCCGGTCTGGTGCGAGGCGAAAGCCTGTTCTTCAAGCCGCGCCCCAGCGTGATCAGCGGCCAGCGCTGAGCACGGCGCAACACGCAAAAGCCCGGCACTTGCCGGGCTTTTTGCTGACAGCGCAACCGCCACGCCACTGCATTCCTGGCCTGACCAGGCTCTCCTGTATGGATCTGACAACATCCAGGCTGGCGGGCTGATGCAGCGACATGCAGAGGCCCGAAAAAAAGCCCGGCAAAAGCCGGGCTGTGGTGTCCAGCAGCAGTACTTACAGCTTGGCGATCGACACCTCGGTGGATTTGACGAAGGCGATCACCTCACTGCCCACGCCCAGCTCCAGCTCGCGCACGGAACGGGTGGTGATCACCGAGGTGACGATGCCGGCGGCGGTCTGCACGTCGATTTCCGACAGCACGTCGCCGGTGACGATTTCCTTGATGGTGCCTTTGAACTGGTTGCGGACGTTGATGGCTTTGATGGTCATGGTCTTGCTCCTTGGATCATGGGTCGGGATGGGGTCTTGCTTAAAGCGCCCAGCGCAGCTGCGTGGGCAAGGGTGAAACAGGTTCCGGCTGCGGTGGCAGCTCCGGCAGCGCCAGCACGCGGTTAAGCACCTCCGCCTCCAGCGCCGCCAGCTGCGCCGAGCCACGCGGACGCGGACGTGACAGATCGACTGCCAGGTCCAGGCCGATGCGGCCCTCCTCGATCAGAATGACCCGGTCAGCCACCGCCACGGCCTCGGCCACGTCGTGGGTCACCAGCAGCACGGTGAAACCATGCTGTTTCCACAGGCGCTCGATCAGTTGCTGCATCTCGATGCGGGTCAGGGCATCCAGCGCGCCCAGCGGCTCATCGAGCAGCAACAGGCGCGGCCGGTGGATCAGCGCACGGGCCAGGGCCACGCGCTGCTTCTGCCCGCCAGACAAAGCTGCAGGCCAGTCGTTGGCGCGCTCGGCCAGGCCCACGGCCGCCAGCGCCTCCCGCGCCTGCTCACGCCAGTTGCCCGTCAGGCCCAGGCCGACGTTGTCGATCACCCGTTTCCACGGCAGCAGGCGCGCGTCCTGAAACATCAGCCGGGTGTTTTCCCGCGCCGCACTGAGCGGGCCTTTTCCGGCCAGCAGTTGCCCGTCGGTTGGCTGATCCAGCCCGGCCAGCAGACGCAGCAGCGTGCTCTTGCCGCAGCCGCTGCGGCCCACCACGGCGACGAACTGGCCAGCCGGGATGTGCAGGTCGATACCCTTGAGCACCTCACGTGAACCGAAGGCCTTGCGGATACCTTCGATGGCCAACGGAATCCCCTGATGAATACTCTGCCGAGCGGTCATTGCACACCTGCCTTGGCCTGATAGGCCGGATGCCAGCGCAGCCACACACGCTCCAGCAGCCGGGCGGCCAGATCGGCCAGCTTGCCGAGCAGTGCGTAGAGCAGGATAGCCAGCACCACCACATCGGTCTGCAGGAACTCGCGGGCATTCATCGCCAGGTAGCCGATACCGGCGCTGGCGGAAATGGTTTCCGCGACGATCAGGGTCAGCCACATGAAACCGAGGGCGAAGCGCACGCCGACCAGAATCGATGGCAGCGCGCCGGGCAGGATCACCTGACGGAACAGACCAAAGCCCGACAGGCCATAGCTGCGCGCCATTTCCACCAGCGCCGGGTCGACGTTGCGGATGCCGTGATAGGTGTTGAGGTAGATGGGGAACAGCGTGCCGAGGGCGACCAGAAAGATCTTCGCGCTCTCGTCGATGCCGAACCACAGGATCACCAGCGGGATCAGCGCCAGGTGCGGCACGTTGCGGATCATCTGCACCGAACTGTCGAGCAGGCGTTCGCCCCAGGTCGACAAACCGGTGATAAAGCCCAGCAGCAGACCCAGTCCGCCGCCAATGGCAAAGCCGATGGCTGCACGCTGACCACTGATGGCCAAGTGGGTCCAGATTTCACCGCTGGCCAACAGCGCCCAGCCCGCCTCCAGCACCGCGCTGGGCGCCGGCAGGATGCGCGTGGACAGCCAACCGGCGACCACCGCGCCCTGCCAGATCGCCAGCAGTGCCAGCGGCAGTGCCCAGGGCGCGAGACGGGACAACCAGAGCTTGGTCATTGTGCTGTCCTCAACTCTGGGCCGCGGCCTTGGGCAGGATGTCGCTGGAGATCATCTCGCCGAAGGGGCTGACATAGCCGCGCGACACGGGTCGCTCCGGCTGGGCGATATCCAGGTGCGGGAACAGCAGTTCGGCGACCCGGTACGACTCTTCCAGATGCGGATAGCCGGAGAAGATGAAGGTATCGATACCCAGCTCGGCGTACTCCTTCACCCGCGCGGCCACGGTCGGGCCGTCGCCAACCAGTGCTGTGCCGGCACCGCCACGCACCAGGCCGACGCCGGCCCAGAGGTTGGGGCTGACTTCCAGCTTGTCCTTGCGCCCGCCATGCAGCGCCGCCATGCGTTGCTGACCCACCGAATCGAAACGCGCCAGCGAGGCCTGGGCACGGGCGATGGTGTCGTCATCCAGATGACTGATCAGGCGCTCGGCGGCAGCCCAGGCCTCTTCCGTGGTCTCGCGCACGATCACGTGCAGGCGGATGCCGAAGCGCACCGTGCGGCCGAGTTTCGCGGCCTTCTCGCGGACTTCGGCAATCTTCTCGGCGACCGCCGCCGGCGGCTCGCCCCAGGTCAGGTACATCTCCACCTGCTCGGCGGCCAGGTCATGGGCGGCGGCCGAGGAACCACCGAAATACAGCGGCGGACGCGGCTGCTGCAGCGGCGGGTATAGCAACTTGGCGCCCTTGACCTGAATGTGCTTGCCGGCGTAGTCCACCGTTTCGCCTTCCAGTACGCGACGCCAGATGCGGGTGAACTCCACCGAAGCTTCGTAGCGCTCTTCGTGGGACAGGTTCAGGCCGTCACCGGCCAGTTCGTCCGGATCGCCACCGGTGACCAGATTGAACAGCGCGCGACCGCTGGACAGCCGGTCCAGTGTCGCCGCCTGACGCGCCGCCACAGTGGGCGAAATGATCCCGGGGCGCAGGGCCACGAGGAACTTGAGATGCTGCGTCACCGGAATCAGCGAAGCCGCTACCAGCCAGGAGTCCTCGCAGGAACGGCCGGTGGGAATCAGTACACCGCCAAATCCCAGCCGGTCGGCGGCCTGGGCGATCTGGGTGAGGTAGCCGTGATCGACGGCGCGGGCCCCTTCGGCGGTGCCCAGGTACTTGCCATCGCCATGGGTGGGCAGGAACCAGAAAATATTCAGGCTCATGGAGTGGTCTCCTTAAAGGATGCCCCTCCCCCGACGGGAGAGGGGCTGAGGCTTACTGCTGCGCGACCTTGGCCGGCGGGGTCCAGATCACGTCCTTGATGCTCAGCTTTTTCGGGATCAGCTTGAGCTCGGTGAAGGTGTCGGCGATCTTCTGCTGCGCCTGCACCACGGCCGGGGTCAGCGGCTGGGCACCATAGCCCTGGCGCTTGACGGCCACCCTGGTGATTTCCGGAGACAGGCCGAGCAGCGGCGCCACCTGAGCCGTTACCGCATCCGGGTCGGCCTTGGAGTCCTCACCCACGCCACGCACTTCCTCGATCAGGGTGTTGATCACCTGCGGGTGCTTCTGTGCATAGGGACGGGTGGCCAGGTAGAACTGGTGGTTGTCGACCAGCCCTTCGCCATTGCGCAGGCTGCGGGCCTGCAGTTGCTTCTCCGCGGCGGCCAGGAACGGGTCCCAGATCACCCAGGCATCCACGCTGCCGCGCTCGAAAGCCGCGCGAGCATCAGCCGGCGGCAGGTAGACCGGGGTGACGTCGTTGATCGACAGCCCGGCATCTTCCAGCGCCCGCACCAGCAGGTAGTGGACGTTGGAGCCCTTGTTCAGGGCGACCTTCTTGCCCTTGAGGTCGGCCACCGAGGTCAGCGACGACCCCTTAGGCACCAGAATCGCCTCGCTGGTCGGTGCAGGTGGTTCGTAGGCCACATAGAGCAGATCGGCCCCGGCCGCCTGGGCGAACACCGGCGGCGTCTCGCCGGTGACACCGAAGTCCACCGAGCCGACGTTGAGCCCTTCGAGCAACTGCGGGCCGCCGGGGAATTCGGTCCAGGTGACCTTGACGCCCTGCTCGGCCAGGCGTTTTTCCAGGGTGCCCTTGGCCTTGAGCAGAACCAGGGTGCCGTATTTTTGATAACCGATACGCAGTTCTTCGGCCTGAGCTTGGGTAATGGCGCCGAAGGAAATGGCCGCGGCAAACAGGGCGACCAGACTCCGACGCAAGGTAATGGTGCGCATGGCGCTCTCCTTTGCGATTGCTATGAGGGGTTGGCTACCTGCTCGCCCGTTGTCGGACCAGTGAGGGAGGGTAAAGCGTGTGTCAGATACTCCAGCGGGCGTTGACCAGCCGGTCGTTGAGTTCATGGGGCGCCAGTGGTTTCGGGCGCCGGGCCAGGGCCGTGAAAAAGTGATCCAGACTGCTGTCCAGGCGTTCTTCCAGCGCCGGGTCCAGGTCCACGCCATCGGCGCGGTAGGCGATCTGCCGGTCTTCGGCGAACACCCCCTGGAGCATTTCCTGGGCCTTGAGCGACGCCAGTACCGGCTTGAGCGCATAGTCCACCGCCAGCATGTGAGCGTTGCTGCCGCCGGTGGCAATCGGCAGCACCACCTTGTGCTGCAAGGCACGCTCGGGCAGCAGATCGAGCAGAGTCTTCAGCGCTCCGGAGAACGAGGCCTTGTACACCGGTGTCGCCACCAGCAGACCATCGGCCTGTTCCACCTGCTCGCTGAAGGCGCGCACGGCCGGACTGTCAAAACGCGCGTGAAGCAGGTCCTCAGCCGGAAAATCGCGGATCTGGAACCCGTTCACCTCAACCCCGCGCTCCTCCAGCCAGCGCTGGGCATAGGCCAGCAGCGCGGCCGAACGTGAGGTGAGACTGGGGCTGCCGCCGATAGAAACCACCCGCATGATCGGCTCCTCAGCGGTTCGGCTGCGGGGTCAGGCGCAGGTAGGGTTTGACGGCGCGATAGCCTTTGGGGAAGCGCTGTCTGATCTCGTCTTCATCCTTGAGCGACGGCACGATCACCACCTCATCACCGTCCTGCCAGTTGGCCGGCGTGGCGACCTTGTGGCTGTCAGTCAGTTGCAGCGAATCGATCACCCGCAGGATCTCGTGGAAATTGCGCCCGGTGCTGGCCGGGTAGGTGATGATCAACCGTACCTTCTTGTTCGGATCGATGATGAACAGCGAGCGCACCGTGAGGGTGTCGTTGGCGTTCGGGTGGATCAGGTCGTACAGATCGGAAACCTTGCGGTCGGCATCGGCCAGGATCGGGAAGTTGACCCGGGTGTTCTGCGTTTCGTTGATGTCGTCGATCCAGCGCAGGTGCGAATCCACCGGGTCCACCGACAGGGCGATGGCCTTGACGCCACGTTGGACGAACTCGTCGTGCAGCTTGGCGGTCAGGCCCAGCTCGGTGGTGCACACCGGGGTGAAGTCGGCCGGGTGGGAGAACAGAATCCCCCAGCTGTCGCCCAGCCACTCGTGGAAACGGATACGACCCTCGCTGGAGTCCTGTTCGAAGTCGGGGGCGATGTCGCCCAGTCGAATGCTCATGTGGTGCCTCCTCGGGCTGGTGGTGCGGAGCGCTCGGGCGCTCCGCGAAAGGTTCAGAGCAGCGGCAGGCTGTAGCTGACGATCAGGCGGTTCTCATCCTGGTCGGCGGCGGCATTGCCACGCAGGCTGGCGTTACGCCAGGAGAAGGCCAGGCCCTTGAGCGGACTATCCTGCAGGACGTAGTCGAGGCGGAAGTCGCGTTCCCACTCCTTCTGCTCGCCACCGGCCGCCTGGATGTTGTCGCCCGACAGGTAGGTGGCCACGGCCTTCAGCCCCGGCACGCCGACCTTGCTGAAGTCGTAGGCATACTCGGCCAGCCAGGTGCGCTCACCGGAGGACAGGAACTTGCCGATCTGGCGGTCGGTGATCAGGTAGGCGGTGGCGCCATCCCCCTGGTTGAGGAACGGGAAGGCGCTGTCACCCTCGACCTGCTGATAGCCGGCGCTCAGCGCGTGGCTGCCCAGGGTGTAGGTGAACAGGGCGCTCCAGGTGTCGTTATCAACCTCGCCACGGCTGGCATCGCCGGCTTCCCAGTAGCCGCTGCTCTTGTAGCCTTCGGCACGGCCGGCGGCGCTGCCGTTCTTGCCGTCGGAGCTGCTGTGGAAATAGCGCAGGTCGGACTTCAAGGCGCCCGGTCCAATCGCCCAGTTGTGGGTCAGGCCGAGGAAGTGCTGCTGGTAGAAGTCTTCCAGATTGCCGTAGTAGTACTGCGCCAGCAGGTCCTTGCCGATCTTGTAGTCACCACCGGCAAAGCGGAACTGGTTGCTGAACTGGCCGGTCTTGGCATTGTTGGCGCCGGCAATCGACAGGCCTTCGTTGCTGCTGGAGCTGCGGCCCTTGGCGTGTTCCAGCTGGCCGCCGATCAGGGTCAGGTTGTCGATTTCGCTGGAGGTGATCTGGCCGCCCTCGAAGGTCTGCGGCAACAGGCGACCGTCGTTGAAAGTCACCACCGGCAGCTTCGGCTGCAGGGTGCCGAGGCGGGCTTCGGTCTTGGAGAAGCGCAGCTTGCCGGTCAGACCCAGGCTGCTGAACTGATCTTCGGCACGGCCGTCGCTGTCGGTTGGAAATACGGTGCCGGAGTATTTTTTCGAATCCGGGTTGTAGTGGCGGCCCTTGCCGGAGTCGAGCTTCACGCCCAGCAGGCCCAGCGCATCCACACCGACGCCGACGGTGCCTTCGGTATAGCCGGAAGCGTAATTGAACTGAAAGCCCTGCCCCCATTCTTCCTGGGTGTTGGCGTCCTGGTTGCGGGTGTCCTGATTGATGTAGAAGTTGCGCAGACCAAGAGTGGCCTTGCTGTCTTCGACAAAGCCGGCAGCGCCAGCCTGTTGGGCGATAAGGCCGAGGGCGATGGCCAGCGGCAGGGATTGGTAGTTCATGCGTCAAGCTCCAGATGCAGTCGGTGTGCGTGTTGGCACTGCAGTGGGGCTCGATCGCGCCGGCGTCTGTGCGCGGCTGAAGGTAGGATGAGCCCCGTTCTATGGGCTCGGTGCGGTGGTCCGCTGTCGGCTTGGAGCTGACTCTAGGGGAAAGCTTAAATTCCTCAAAAGAATTATTAATTATTTTTTTATAACCAAAATATTTTTATCAATTTCCAAGCATGGACGCTCCATGTCCATCCCAGGCAAGCGACGCCCCTAGCTGGCAGCCACCAGCGGCTGTTGGCCGACGCTGTTGCAAACCTCGATCTATGAGCGAGTGCCTGGCTCGATCAGTTACCGGCGCAGATCAGGCGGCAACACCCCCGCCCCTTTAATAGCCGGACGTTCATACCGGGTCGGTGCGGCGCCCTGCCCCAGTCCGTAGCCAGAACGACGAGAGTTAAACTGCGCTTTTCTTAAGGAGCCCAATCCCATGACCGACACCCCGACCTACGGCGTTGGCGACGCCTCCTACCAGGCCGCCGGCGGCATCGACGGCCTGCGTCGCCTGGTCGACGACTTCTACGACCTGATGGAGCAGCGCCCCGAAGCTGCGGCCATTCGCGCCATGCATCCCGAGGACCTGGCCACCTCGCGCGACAAGCTGGCCTGCTTCCTCAGCGGTTGGCTGGGCGGCCCGCGCCTGTTCAGCGAGCGCTACGGCCCCATCGCCATCCCCGCCTTCCACGCCCAGTGGCCGATTGATGAGGGTCACAGCCAGGCCTGGCTGGACTGCATGGCCGGCGCCATTGCCCGCCAGCCATTCAAGGCGGATTTCGCCGAATACCTGCTGACTCAGTTGCATGTGCCTGCCGGCCGCATCGTCACGGCCAGCCGCAACCGACAGACTCAGGGCTGAAGGCACTGTTTACGACCAAGCGGTTTGAACGCGCAGAAATGAAACGTGCCAGGCCTTGCGCCTGGCAGAGGGTCAAACTGAACCCTTAGCAGGCCGTTGAAAAACGTTGGTGAGGCAGCCAGCGCAAGGCAAAAACAGGCGAAGAAGCGCAGTTTACGAGTGGTAAATGAGCATTTTGAGCCTGTTTTTAACACCGTGCTGGCAACGCAGGTAGTTTTTCAACAGCCTGTTAGCGGTTCAACTCGTAGGCACACATGTTGACCGTGGTGGCCAGGTTCAGCGACTCGATGGCGCCGCAGCCGGCAATAGTGAACGGCTGGGCACCCAGCGCGTTGAGTTGCTCGCGCGGTACGCCGCGCGCCTCATTGCCAAACAGGTAGCAATCGAAGGCCTTGAAGGCCGCCGACTGCACCGGCTCGCCCTGCATGTCCAGGCAGGCAATGCGCGGGAAGCGTTTGCCGAGGCTGTCCAGCTCAACATCCAGCTCCAGCGGCGCATGGAAAATGGCGCCCATGCTGGAGCGCACCACCTTGGGGTTGTACGGGTCGACGCTGCCGGGGCTGAGCAGGCAACGCAAGCCACCGAACCAGGCCAGGGTGCGCAGGATGGTGCCGAGATTGCCCGGATCCTGAATCTCGTGCAGGTAGATGGCGCGCTCGCCCGCTGCCGTCGTTGCCGGCGTCAGCGCCGCCATGGGCACCACCGCGAGGATGCCCTGCGGGGTCTGGGTGTCGGCGATCTGCGCCATCTGCCGGTCGCTGATCACCAGGGTCTTGAACGGGCTCTGCCAGTGCTCGTAGGCGGCCGTGACATACAGCTGGCTGGCGAGCAGCGCCGGGTTGTGCACGGCCGCCTTCTGCAGCTCCAGCAGCAGGTGCTCGCCCTCCACCAGAAAATGACCAAACTCGGCGCGGTACTTCTTCTGCTGCAGTTTCTTGATGTCGTCGAGTTTCATCAGTTGTCCTGCTCGGCCAGCATCGACCTGGCTACCGCCTCGGCCACCTTGATGCCGTCCACGCCCGCCGAGAGGATGCCACCGGCATAACCGGCACCCTCGCCGGCCGGGTACAGGCCCTTGAGGTTCAGGCTCTGCAGCGTTTCATTGTCACGGGTGATGCGTACCGGGGAGCTGGTACGGGTCTCGATGCCGGTAAGCACCGCGTCATCCCGGTCGAACCCGCGAATCTGCTTGCCGAACACCGGCAGCGCCTCGCGGATGGCCTCGATCGCATAATCCGGCAGCGACAGGGCCAGATCGCCCAGACGGATGCCCGGCTTGTAGGAAGGCTCAACCTCTCCCAGCTCACTCGACGGTACGCCGCGGATGAAGTCGCCAACCAGCTGCGCCGGCGCGCAGTAGTCGCGGCCGCCCAGTTCATAGGCTCGCGACTCCAGACGCTCCTGGAACTCCACGCCGGCCAGCGGGCCGCCGGGGAAGTCCTGCTCGGGATGAATACCCACAACAATGCCGGAGTTGGCATTGCGCTCGTTGCGCGAGTACTGACTCATGCCGTTGGTGACCACGCGCTCCGGCTCGGAGGTAGCCGCCACCACGGTACCGCCCGGGCACATGCAGAAGCTGTACACGGCACGACCGTTTTTGGCGTGGTGCACCAGCTTGTAGTCGGCGGCGCCCAGCTCCGGGTGACCGGCGTATTTGCCCAGGCGGGCCTGATCGATCAGCGATTGCGGGTGCTCGACGCGGAAACCGATGGCAAAGGGCTTGGCCTCGATGAACACGCCCTGACGGTGCAGCATGCGGAAGGTATCGCGCGAGCTGTGACCCAGCGCCAGCACCACATGGCGGCTGGCAATGGTCTCGCCACTGGCCAGTACCACGCCCTCCAGCTGCCCATCATTGATGACCAGATCGGTCACCTTGCTCTCGAAGCGTACCTCGCCACCCAGGGCGATGATCTCCTCTCGCATGGCGGCGACCACACCGGTCAGGCGGAAGGTGCCGATGTGCGGTTTGCTCACGTACATGATTTCTTCCGGCGCACCGGCGCGGACGAACTCGTGCATCACCTTGCGGCCGTAGAACTTCGGGTCCTTGATCTGGCTGTAGAGCTTGCCGTCGGAGAACAGCCCCGCCCCGCCCTCGCCGAACTGCACGTTGGATTCGGGCGTCAGGGTCTTCTTGCGCCACAGCGCCCAGGTGTCCTTGGTGCGCCGGCGCACATCCTTGCCACGCTCCAGCACAATCGGCTTGAAGCCCATCTGCGCCAGCAGCAGCGCGGCGAACAGACCGCACGGGCCGAAGCCGACTACCAGCGGCCGCTCGGTCAGGCCGGCCGGCGCCTGAGCCACCGGGTAGTAGTGGGTGTCCGGTGCCGGGCGAATGTGCTGGTCATCGGCAAGGCGCGCCAGAATCGACGCCTCATCGCGTACTTCCAGATCGATGATGTAGATGAACAGGATCACGCTGTTCTTCTTGCGCGCATCGTAGCTGCGCTTGAAGACGGTGAAGTTCAGCAGGTCTGCATCGGCAATACCCAGGCGCTTGATGATGGCCTGGCGCAACTCATCGGCGGAGTGATCGAGCGGCAGAGACAGTTCGTTGATGCGAATCATGGCGGTAATCCTGGCCGGTGACTCCGGCAAAGGAAGCAACAAAAGGAGGGAGTAAGGCGCAATTGTACCCGCCAGCGCCGCACCCTGTCAGGCCCGTCCGGCGCGCTCTGCGCAAGGCGCTGCGGGGGCCGGCAGCATGCCCGCCGGCCCGCCGGATTTAACCTGCGCCGCTTTATCGGCCTATAATCGGCGCCACTTTGCGGTCAACAGCCCTCTCACTGGCCGCTTCTCACTTTGATTGACCCTGGTCGCCCCGCTCATGAAACGCTCCAAAAGCAGCAGCCGCTGGCTGAACGAACACGTTAACGATCCCTACGTCAAACGGGCGCAGAAGGATGGTTTGCGCTCCAGGGCCAGCTACAAGCTGATGGAGCTGAACGAGAAGGACAAGCTGATCCGCCCCGGCATGCTGGTCATGGATCTCGGCTCGGCGCCCGGCGGCTGGTCGCAGGTGGCCGGCAAGCTGGTGGGTGAAAAGGGCCGCGTGCTGGCCACCGACATTCTGCCGATGGATGGTCTGGATAACGTCGACTTCATTCAGGGCGACTTCACCAGCGACGCCGTGTTTCAGCAACTGCTCGACAAGCTCGACGGCAGGCAGCCCGACCTGATCATCTCTGACATCGCCCCCAACATCAGTGGCGTGGCCGCCGCCGATCAGGCCGCCTCGATGTACCTGGTCGAGCTGACCCTCGACATGGTGCGCCAGGTGCTCAAGCCCGGCGGCAACTATGCGGTCAAGGTGTTCCAGGGCGAGGGTTCGGACGAGTTCCTCAGGGATGTGCGCAGCTCATTCGAGAAGGTCATGATCCGCAAACCGGAAGCCTCCCGCCCCCGCTCCCGCGAGGTGTATCTGGTGGCCAAGGGCTTCAAGGGCTAAGCCCCAGCGGAGGCTGCGCCGCCGTCAGTGGCCCCGACTGTTTGCAGCACCGCCGGCATACTTCTGCTGCAGGATGGCCGACGCTTCGTTGTACGCGGACTGAAACGCCTCGCTGCTGACCCAGCGTACGGCGGCGTCTTCGTCCTCGCCGTGGAAGATACCGCGGTAGACGATCAGCAGGCCCATCATGAAGTCGAGGGCAGCCTCCTCGGCTTCCTCGGCAACCACCAGCTCCAGCACGGGGTACTGCAGAAAGATCAGGCACATCGCCAGCAGGCTGATGCCTTCACCGACCTTCATTGCCTGAAACAAGTCATCGAAGTGCGCCGGATCGAATCCGTTTTCTTCGATGTCCTGAAAATCGAAGGTACTGAGGTCGATTTCAACATCATCGAACGGCTCGTTGACCAGCGGGTTGGCCAGGAGCGGATGAATGACATTGGCCCTGGCGGGGCCTGGACGGCCCGGTCTGGCCTGAGCTGTAGCCCGTCTGGCGTTTCTGCGCGGTTTACCCGGTGAAGCCATGAAAAGGTTCCTTGTGTTCGGCCGCCATGTGCATGGCAGAAAGAGTCGGGCACAAATTGTATGCAGTCCTGACCCGGGGCGATGGTCAGAGAAACAGATTTTCCGTGTTTTGAGCGCAGTTGCCACACACCGGCGGAACAGCACGATCTATTCGCCCAGACCTTCAATCTGTGTTTTCAGTTTCTGGGCGACCAGCTGCGCCCGAGCAGACAGAGGCCATTCGGCGCGATGTATCAGCCATAGCGTGTCCTCAACCAATCGCGGCCCCTGAATGACCTGAATACTGGCTGGGCGTTGAAACGCAAGGCGTGCATAACGCGGCAGCACCGTAAAACCCAGCCCTCGCGCCACAGGTTCAAGAATCAACCCGATCTGGTTGGTGAAACCGCGACAGGGAAGGCTGCCGATACCAGGTGCCTCAGGGTAATAACGACTGAGCAGACGACTCCCCATGGCACGGCCGTCCGGATGATCGATGAAGCCAATGCGTTTGAGATCATCCCAGCCCTCGACCCGTTCTGAAGCAGGAGCAATCAACTCCAGCGGCTCCTCGGTGAAGCGGCTTACGCACAGGCGCGGATCATCGGGCTTCAGTGTGGTCAGGCCCAGCTCGAAACGATTTTCCAGCACCGCTTCGAGCACCTCGCGATCCGGAGCAAAGCGCTGACGGATGCTCAGCCCCGGAGTTGCCCGCTGCACCTCCAGGAGCATGGGATAGAGAACCAGTCCGATGCTGCCGGGACAGATCAACGCAATCTCGCCGTGCTCCTCATCATGCTCGGACAAGCGCTTGTGCAGCCTCTGATCAGCGGCACTGACCTCCTCGCAATAACTCAACAGCGCGCGCCCGGCGGGGGTCAGTTCAAGCTGGCGGGGTCGGCGTATCAGCAAGGGGCCCAGTCGCTCCTCGAGCTTCTGTACGTGCTGACTGACAGCGGCCTGGGTCAGATCCAGATGCTCGGCGCAGCGTGTGAAACTGCCCTGCTCGATCAGGGCCACGAAGGTGCGCAGCCATTGCGGATTCATCATAACGATCTCTTATCAATATAATAATCTGATGACTATTTTCATTATGAACATGCCTTCCTAGACTGGCCACATCACCAACGATTGAGAGGTAAAGGCTATGTCACTCATCTATCCGCGCAGCTTTTCTCATCTCGGCCTGTCGGTCACCGATCTCGACGCCGCCGTGAAGTTCTACACAGAGGTCATGGGCTGGTATCTGATCATGCCGCCGACCACGATTACCGAGGACGACTCGGCCATCGGCATCATGTGCACCGACGTCTTCGGCGCCGGTTGGGGCTCGTTCCGTATTGCGCACCTCTCGACCGGAGATCGCATCGGCGTTGAGATCTTCGAATTCAAAAATGCCGAGAGGCCACAGAACAACTTCGAGTACTGGAAGAGCGGCATCTTCCACTTCTGCGTCCAGGACCCTGATGTTGAAGGTCTGGCCGCCAAGGTGGTGGCGGCAGGCGGCAAGCAGCGCATGCCGGTGCGCGAATACTTCCCGGGCGAGAAGCCCTACCGCATGGTCTACATGGAAGACCCCTTCGGAAACATTCTGGAAATCTACAGCCACAGCTACGAGCTGATTTATTCGGCCGGAGCCTACCAGTAACGGCGAGCGGCCCAGACTCTCTGAGTCTGGGCCACCTCATGTGCTGTGCCGCCGGATCACTGTGCACAGCCTTAAATTTCATCCAGTGAAATAGTAAAATCACAATCAAGGTTATTCTTGCAATGAACTTGTATTGAGAGACTTTCCTCAACGCCGGAAACGGCACCCAACCTGAGGATCTCATCATGCAAAACACCACCCGCCAAAACCGCTTTATTACCACTGCCCTGTTGCTCGGCAGCCTCATCACCCTTGGCAGCACTTCGTCCTTCGCCGCCGACGGCAGTGACCGCCTGAAACTCAAAGCAGCCCCGGTGGTCAGCAAGCTGCAGCGTCTGGCCGAAGATGGCAGTGACCGCTTGCGTCAACGCCAGCAACGCAGCGACAGCCAGAGCCATGAAGATGTGCGACTAGCTGAGGACGGCAGCGAACGCACACGCCTCTACTGGCACAAGCGTCAGCTTGATGTGGCTGAGGGCGGTGCCGATCGGGTGCTGGCGTCACGCAAAGCATGATCCATGCGACCCCTGCAAAGCCCCTGAGCGAAAGTCCGCTCAGGGGCTTCTTATTGGCCAGGACAACACTGTGGCAGGAACAGCAGCCGAGTTGTCGCAATGCGCCTGCCTGTGCAATCAAGGTGGACTGATGACGGTGCTGCACAGGGAAGCGGCCATGATCCGATCCAGCAAGGTAGCGTTCTATCCCAGCGGTCCCGCAGCAGGCAGCACGTCACAACGAGAGAACTACGGCGCAGAGCCAGATCCACAACGCCCCCATTTGACCAGTCAATTGCCCTGGTGCAAACCTCCGTGCGCAGCCGATTTGACTAATAGGCGACGGACAGGAATCGCCCAAAAGCAGTCGGGCCCGCTAGCCCAAAGAGGCACCTTTCAACCCGAGGCGGCCGTTGAGGGTATAGAAAATTAATCTCCCCCCTTTTTGGATTCACAAGATAGGGCCAGCAGCGGCCATAAATCCGCCGTCCTGCGTCAAGATCCAGTCAAATTACCTGTATCTGCGCGGATTTTGGTGTATCTGGAGCAAGGTGGTAGATTTATGACCGGATGCAACATCACTACATGTTAAGGACAACTCATGCCGCGCTTGCTAGCCGCAATGCTCACCATCGTCTCACTATTGCTGAGCGCATGTACCACCCTGCACAAAGGCGATGAGTTCTCAGAGCTGGCAACTACGAGAAAAGACGCAGCTCTGGTTTATCTCTACCGTTCCGGGGTTATGCCCTTCTGGCGCAGTCCAACACTAGTCATCGACGGCAAAGAGATCAGCGAGGTGAAAAACACCTCCTTCACCTACTTCTACCTCTCAGAAGGCAAGCACACGATCGCCACACGCTGGGCGCTTGATCTGTATCCGCTGAACGTCGAAGGCAGCATGGATGTGAAAAATGGACAGACTTATTTTCTGAAACTGGGCGGAGGAATGCTGATGTCGCCTGGATTCGGGAATGTTGCACTGATCACCAGTGTTTCCTCCAATCTCGGCCAGGTCGACCACCTGACAGCCCTTCGCGAGATGAGGAGCTGTATGTACATATCCAACTCACTTGAGCAGCCCTCACTGACTGCTCGCAGGGAATAGCTTTGTGAGTGCCACCGCATTTTTTTGATGGCTTATAGACGTGGCTAGATGGACGGCAATCTGAATCGCCACAGTTTTTGTAGATATTCAGAGACCGTTTTAGGCCGTTACCTACCGATCATGACAGTGACACGCACTGGTCAAGTTGAACGCAATCGGTGGTCAAGCGCAGTGCGCATTCACACCAGGGCCGCTCTCCGAAAGAACTCCAGAGAGCAGATGCCCCCTATGAAATGATCACCTCATAGCCAAGCGTGAGATCTTTTTACTCCCCGGCGAACACTTGCCACTGAAGCAACTTGAGTAGATGGCCGATCCACTCCGGATGTTCGGCCAATACCGCCGGCAGGCGATTGGGCTGCGTAGCCAGTTGCAGCAGCTGAACGCTTACCGCATCCAGCGGCTCGGTGCGCAGCTGCAGACCCTGGCGCCAGACCAGCACGTTTTCTGCCGGCCAGTCCTGGGCTGTGGGAGCTATGCCCATCCCCTGCTGACTGGCCCACAGGCGGTACAGCGGACTCTCCGAGCACAGCAGGGTTACCGAGGGATGCCAGCGCAGTGGCTGTGTCAGGCGCTCGCTGAGGGTCCCCAAGTCCATGTCTGCAAGGTTCAGTACGGGTGCATCAGCAGCATGGAAGGCACACAGGCGAGCCCATTCCAGCCGGGCGATATCCGCTAGATACCCCAGCGCACTCAGTGGCTGGAAACGGACGATATAGTCGGCCAGCTCGGCGCCGTACTCCTGCAGGGCGGCCGAGCGCGGTGGATGCTGCAGGATGAACACTGCGGCCAGCGCGGTGAAATAGTCCGCTCCGAGCAACTGCGCCAGCACCGGAAAACCCTGCCGCAGGGCTTCCGTGCGCGAGGCCCGGACGTTGTTGCGGTATACGGCAAAGCGCTGGGCAAAGGCACCTTCACCGGACTCGCCCAGGTGCAGCGGAATGGCATCCAGGCTGTGCAGGGCCTGGGAGAATTCCTCCAGTGCGAAGGGCGTCATGCGAGTTTCTCCCGATCAGCGCAAGGCGGCATATAGGGGCTTTGTTGCAGCGCCCTGGCGCAATCGACTTCGGCCGCCAGGGTGCTCCAGGCGGGCAACTCGCGGTCCCATTCGATCAGGCTGGGGCGCGCGCCGGCCAGCAGCAGCCACTGCACATACAAAGCCCAGGTGTCGTCGGCCACCGCACTGGCGTGATCGTCGATCAGCAGCGTGCCGTCGCCAATCGGCATGCGGGTGTGGCCGGCCAGGTGCAGCTCCCCTACCCGTTCAGCCGGCAAGGCTTTGAGGTAAGCGTCCGCGCTGCCACCGCAGTTGTGGCAGCTGACCAGCAGGTTATTCAGATCCAGCAGCAGGCCGCAGTCGGTATCGCGGCAGAGCTGACGGAGAAACTCAACCTCGCTCATGTCGGACTCGTCCAGACGCAGGTAGACGGCCGGATTCTCGATCAGGATCGTGCGCCCCAGCGCCTCCTGCACCTGCTGTATCCGTGCGCTTACCCGCTGCAACGTGGCGGCGTTGTAAGCCAGCGGCAGCAGATCGCCCAGGTACTGACCGGCATGCCCGGACCAGGCCAGGTGCTCGGAAACCAGCTGCGGTTCGTAGCGTTCGCACAGCCGGCGCAGGCGTTGCAGATGCTCAGCGTCCAGCGGATCAACGCCGCCCAGCGAAAGCCCCACGCCATGCACCGACAGTGGCAGATGTCGGCGCAGCTCGGCGAGTTGCGCATGCAGCAGGCCGCCGTCGCCGAAATAGTTCTCCGCATGTACCTCGATAAAGTCGACGCGCCCCGGATTGGCCAGCAGGGCATCGAAATGCACCGGCTTGAACGCCACACCGGCACCGCCACGGAGCGCGAGACTGCTCATGGTTCAGGGCCTCTGCACGGGCTCGAGCGAACCTTTGCCGAACGGGGTTTCGATCTCTACACAGGTGCCGGCCGGGACCAGCTTCCAGGCATTGCCTTGATAGTCGACCTTCGAGGTGCCCGCGCAGGAGGTGCCGGGGCCGGCGGCGCAGTCGTTCTGCCCGGCCAGCGAAACCCCGTAGCATTTTTCCTTGCCGGCATTGACCGGGGCATCGGCGGCGCTGGCCGACTGGGTGGCCGCAAGCAAGGCACTGGCCAATGACAGGGCCAGGCAGGTGTTGAGCGTTTGCATAAGGTACTCCTCAGAGAAGGTCAGTTCTGCAGCCGGGCCAGTGCCCGCTGCACGGCGGGCCGGGCACTGATGCGCTCAACCCAGGCGCGGACATGGGGAAATTTGTCCAGATCGACGCCGGCATAGTCGGCAATGCGCAGCCAGCTGAAGTGCATGATGTCGGCGATCGAGTAGCTGCTGCCGGCGAGGCAGGGCACCTCGGCCAGACGCTCATCCAGCAGCGCAGTCAGGCGCAGCGACTCGTTGCGGTAACGCTCGATGGCCAGCGGCACAGGCTCGGGTGCCGAGCGCAGGAACCAGCCGGCCTGACCGAACATCGGCCCGACGCTGGCCACCTGCAGGAACAGGTACTCCATGGCGCGCTGGTACTCACGCGGATCAACCGGCAGCAAGTCACCGTGCTTCTGCGCCAGGTACAGCAGGATGGCGCCGGATTCGGCAAGGTTTAGCGGCTGAGCGCCGGGACCGTCGAGGTCGACCAGCACGGGAATCCGCCCGTTGGGATTGAGCGCCAGAAACGCCGGACGCTTCTGCTCACCCTTACTCAGATTGACCTTGATCAGGCGGTACTCGACACCCAGCTCTTCCAGGGCGATCGGTACTTTCAGACCGTTGGGGGTGTTGGCACTGTAGAGTTCAATCATTGCGGTGCCCTCAGGCATTGTTCCGGATCGGCATGACCGGCACAGGGGTTCTGACTGACGCCGTGGTGGCGTTGCCGCAGGCGTTGCAGTCCGTGATCAAGCGACAGACGTCCGCCGCCCTGTCCGATCAGCAGCAGCAAGGCCACCGCCCAGGTACCGTGGGTCGCCCAGGCATCTGGGTAGACCAAGAGCTGAATCACCAGCGTCATGCCCAGCAGGCCGGCGGCAGCCAGGCGCGTGCCCAGTCCGAGCAGCAACAGGATCGGCAACAGATGCTCGGCAAAGGCGGCAAGCCCGGCGGCCAGCGCCGGATCGATCAGCGGCAGGCGGTACTCCTCCTGAAACAGGTAGAGCGCCGACTCCTTGAGCTGCCAGCCATCGACCTTGGTCCGGCCGGATTGCCAGAACACCGCCCCTGGGGTAATACGGGCCTGCAGCAACAGGGCATCACGGCCCAATGCCTGCCAGCGAGCGGATAGGGTTTGGACAGTCATGTCATCTCTCCGGAAAGCCCCTGTCGGCTTGAATCGCCAACAGGGGCAGGCGGGTTACAGGCTGCTCGGGGCCTTGTCCTTGATGGACGGCCAGTTGGCGTTGGCCTTGGCAATGTTGCCCGGCACGTCCTCGGACCACTTCTTGAACACGTCCGCGTTGACGTTCAGGTACAGCTTGCCGTCGACCACTTTGTACTGGCTCGGGTCGACGTCGAGCTTCTTGCCCAGCGCCGCGCCCATGGCACAGAAACCGCCGAACTGCGGCACGTAGTGCGCGGCATCGCCCTGGAAGGTCTTCATGTTCTCGGCCGAGGCGAAGTAGTAGGTGGCACCTTCATGCTTCACGGCAAAACGCTTGTCGCCCATGGCCGGTTTGCCCTGGAAATAGGACACGGTGTCGTAACCCTTGAGGATCACCTGACCGGCATCGACGTTGATCGAGGCGGTGGAGGCTTCGTCGTAGGCGAAGCTGCTGGTGGCGGTCAGCAGCGCTGCGCCGCCGGTGGCCAGTGCAATGGCGAGGGAGCTAGCGATAAAGGAGTTCTTCAGGTTCATCATGGTTTTCCTTGCTGGATCAGTTGAGCAGTGGGTTAACGTCCGAACCCGTTGAGTCCGACGTGAGCGCACTGTAAAAACCCACAGAAAGAACAAGAACAGCCCAAGTTGACAAAGCTCTATTGCAGAATCTGTAATTAACCACGCAGACTGTCCTCTCACATCAGGAGGCCGACATGGATCGCTTTCAGGAAATGCAGGTGTTTCTGGCGGTTGCCGAGGAACAGGGGTTTGCTGCGGCGGCCCGCCGCCTGAACATGTCGCCGCCCAGCGTCACCCGCGCCGTCGCCGCACTGGAAGAACGCATCGGCACCCTGCTGCTGAACCGCACCACCCGCAGCGTGTATATCACCGAGGCTGGCCAGCGCTATGCCGAGGACTGCCGGCGCATCCTCGCCGAACTGGAAGAGGCCGAAGAGTCCGCCGCCGGCAGCCATGCCATGCCCCGGGGCCAACTGACGCTTACGGCGCCCGTGTTGTTTGGCGAACTCTTTGTCACCCCGTTGCTGGTCGACTTCCTGGAGCAGCATCCGGCCGTGCAGATCCGCGCGCTGCTGGTAGACCGGGTGGTGAGCATGGTCGATGAAGGCATCGATGTGGCCGTGCGCATCGGCAACCTGCCGGACAGCGGCCTGAATGCCGTGCGCGTCGGTGAAGTGCGCCGGGTGATCTGCGCTTCTCCGGCGTTTCTCGATGCCCACGGACGACCGACTCATCCTGAACAACTACAGCAACTGCAGGTGGTGGCCTCAGCCAGCAGCCCGCTACTCAGCGACTGGCAGTTCGAGGACAACGGCAGCCCGCTCAGCGTGCGCCTGCAACCTCGGCTGGTGGTCACCGCCAACCAGGCGGCCATCAATGCCGCCGCGCTGGGCTGGGGGCTGACCCGGGTGCTGAGTTATCAGGTGGCGTCCAAGGTCGCCAGTGGCGAGCTGGAAATCGTTCTGCAGGACTTCGAGCAGCCGCCGCTGCCCGTGCATGTGGTTTATCAGGGCGGGCGCAAGGTGGCGGCCAAGGTGCGCGCCTTCGTCGACTTCTGCGAGCAGCGCCTGAGCCAGGACCCGGCGCTCAATCCACCCAGGCAGCACTGAGCCATGGACCGCCAGCAACAGATGCAGGTGTTCCTCGCGGTCAGCCAGACCCTGAGCCTGGCCGCCGCCGCACGCCAGCTGGAGCTTTCCGCGCCTACCGTCACCCGCGCCATCGACGCGCTGGAAGCGCGGCTGAATCTGGCGCTGCTGCAACGCAGCACCCGCGGCGTGCTGCTCACCGAGGCCGGCGAGCGCTTTGCCACCGACTGCCAGCGCATTCTCGCCGAGGTCCAAGAGGCCGAAGCCTCGGCCAGCGGCCTGCACAGCCAGCCGCGCGGGCATCTGACGGTCAGCGTGCCCCTGCTGTTCGGTCAGGAGCTGATGCCGGCCATCCTCCTCGATTACCTGCAGCAGTATCCCGAGGTGCAGCTGTATGTGCGCTATCTGGACCGTCAGCCGAACCTTCACGAAGAAGGTGTGGATGTGGCGATCCTCGCCGGCGCCCTGCCCGACTCCTCGCTGTTCGCCCTCAAGGCCGGGCAGATCCGTCGCGTGGTCTGCGCCAGCCCGGCCTACCTCAGCCGGCATGGCACCCCGCAACACCCCAATGAGCTGGGGGATCATCAGATTATCCATTCCAGCGCCGATGCACGGCTGACCGAGTGGCGCTTTCAGGTAGACGGCGCGCTGCGGCATTACCCGCTGCGCCCCCGTTTGAGCTGCACCACCAATCAGGCGGCGATTCGTGCGGCCTGCGCCGATGGCGGGCTGACCCGCTGCATGAGCTATCAGGTGCATGAACGCCTGCAACGCGGCGAGCTGGTCGAGGTGCTGCAGGGGTTCGGTTTGCCTGAGCTGCCCGTACACGTGGTCTACCGTGAAGGCCGGCGCGCCGCCGCGCGGGTGCGCAGCTTTGTCGACTTTGCGGTGAGTCGTCTGCGCGAGCACCCGGCGCTGGCCTGAGTCAGGCGTTCATTTCATTTCGCGCAACAATGGATTGCCAGTTCTGGCGATTCTGCGATTCGGCTCTGTGACTCAGTATGGCTCCCACAGCACGGCACACCCGGTGCCGCTGTTTCACCTTGCTAACTGCGGAGTCCACCATGTCCAAGCCGATCAAACTCTTCCGTCATCCCCTCTCCGGCCACGCACACCGCGTCGAGCTGTTCCTCTCGCTGCTGAATGTGCCGACCGAACTGGTGTTCGTCGATCTGGCCAAGGGCGCGCACAAATCGGCCGAATTCCTGGCCATGAATCCCTTCGGCCAGGTGCCGGTGATCGATGACAACGGCGTGGTGCTGAGCGACTCCAACGCCATCCTGGTCTATCTGGCCAAGCAGTACGACGCCAGCGGCCAGTGGCTGCCCAAGGACGCCCTGATGGCGGCCCAGGTACAGCGCTGGCTGTCCGTCGCCGCCGGACAGATCGCCTCGGGCCCGGCTACCGCTCGCCTGATCACCGTGTTCGGTGCGCCTTATGACGCCGAATCGACCATCGCCCGCTCCCATGCCCTGCTCAAGGTGATCGAACAGGAGCTGACCGGCCGTCCCTTCCTCGCCGGCAACCTGCCGACTCTGGCCGATGTCGCCAGCTATACCTATATCGCCCACGCGCCGGAGGGCAATGTGTCGCTGGCCGACTACCCGCAGGTGCGTGCCTGGCTGGCCCGCATCGAAACACTGCCGGGCTTCGTGCCGATGCAGCGCAGCGCCGTCGGCCTGCAAAGCGCCTGAGTCACCCCGGCGCGGTCACCAGCCGTGCCGGCCTTTTCATTCAGCGGAGCCCCGCCATGACCAGCCCACTGCCGCCCGATTCATCGCCCTGGCACCCCGGGGAAAAGCAGCTGCAGGAACGTGCAGGCGTGGCCGAGCGCATGGAAGTATTCGGCCGCCGGGTGATCCGCGACCACATGCCCGACCAGCACCGCGATTTCTACCGGCAGCTGCCGTTTGTGCTGCTGGGCTCGGTCGATGCCCAGGGGCGCCCTTGGGCCAGCATCCTCGAGGGCCCGCCCGGATTTGCCCATTCGCCTGAGCCGCGTCTGTTGCGGCTGGATAGCACGCCCGGCGCGGGCGATCCGGCGGCGCAGACGCTGCAAGACGGCGCGGCCGTCGGCCTGCTCGGCATCGAGCTGCATACCCGCCGGCGCAATCGCCTGAACGGCCAGGTGGTCGGACGTGACGCCCAGGGTCTTGGCATCGCCGTGGATCAGGCATTCGGCAATTGCCCGCAGTACATCCAGCTGCGTCAGCACCTGCTGCCCGCCAGCCAGCCGCTACCGACTGTAGTGGCCGAGCGGCTGGATCATCTGGATGAGCCGGCGCAGCAGATGATTGCCGGCGCCGACACTTTCTTCGTCGCCAGCTACGTCACCCTGGAGGATGGCCGGCTGGCGGTGGACGTTTCCCACCGCGGCGGCCAGGCCGGCTTCGTGCGGGTGCAGGGCAACCGCCTGAGCATCCCGGACTTTGCCGGCAACCTGCACTTCAACACCCTCGGCAACCTGCTGCTCAACCCACAGGCCGGTCTGCTGTTCATCGACTTCGCCACGGGTGATCTGCTGCAGCTCAGCGGGCGCACCGAGCTGACCCTGGAGGGTGAGGAAATCCGCGCCTTCCAGGGCGCCGAGCGGCTTTGGCACGTGGAGGTCGAGCAGGTGGTCCGCCGGCGCGGCGCGCTGGCGCTGCGCTGGGATTTCCAGAGCTACTCACCGAATAGCCTGATGACCGGCAGCTGGGAGCAGGCCGAGGCACGACTGCAGGCGCAGGCGCTGCGCGATCAGTGGCGGCCCCTGCGGGTGGCCCGGGTGGTCGACGAAAGCGCCAGCATCCGCTCGTTCTATCTGCAGCCGGCCGACGCCGGAGGCTGGCCGACGTTCTCGGCGGGTCAGCATCTGCCCCTGCGCCTGACGATTCCCGGGCAGGCACACCCGCTCATCCGCACCTACAGCCTGTCCAGCGCGCCATCCGATGACTTCCTGCGCATCAGCGTGAAGCGCGACGGACTGGCGTCCGGCTATCTGCATGAGCAGATCGGGGGCGGCAGCCTGCTGGAGGCCAAGGCGCCACAGGGCCAGTTCGTGCTCGACCCCGAGCAGCGCCGGCCGCTGGTGCTGCTGGCGGCCGGGGTTGGGATCACCCCGCTGCTGAGCATGCTGCGTGAAGTGGCTTACCAGAATCGCCGGCTGCGCCGGCGCCGCACAGTCTGGCTGATCCAGAGTGCCCGCCAGCAGGCGGAGTTGGCCTTCAGCCGCGAGTTGCAGGAGCTTGAGCAGGAGAACGGCGAGACATTGCACTGGCTGCGGGTGATCAGCCAGCCCGAGGCCGACGCGCGCGAAGGCGTGGACTTCGACCTGCACGGGCGCATCGATGTCGAACTGCTCAAGGCCGTGCTGCCCTTCGATGACTATGACTTCGTGCTGTGCGGGCCGTCCGCTTTTACCCAGGACCTGTATGACGGTCTGCGCGAGCTGAACATCAGCGACAACCGCCTGCATGCCGAAACCTTCGGTCCCTCCAGCCTCAAGCGGCGTCCTGATCAGGCCGGCCCGACACAGGACTGGCCACCGGCGGCCAGCATCCCTGTGCCCGTGTTGTTCGAGCACTCGGGCAAGGAAGCGCGCTGGACGCCCGGCAGCGGTAGCCTGCTGGAGCTGGCCGAGAGCCGCGGCCTGACCCCGGAGTTCAGCTGCCGGGGCGGCACCTGCGGCACCTGCTGCACACGCATCGTTAGCGGTCAGGTGACCTACCCGCAGCCACCGGCCAACCTGCCGGCCGAGGGTGAGGCGCTGATCTGCTGCGCCGTGCCGGCCGCCGGCAAGGACGGGACGCAACCATTGGTCCTCGACCTCTAGGAATGTCGTCCATGAAGATTATCCGCAGCAAGGACTTCACCGCCGAGCGTGCCTGGGGCGCGCTCGACATCGCCAGCATGAACGGCATCACCACCCGCCTGCACTGGACCGACCAGCCCTACCGCTGGCATATCAACGACGGAGAGGAAGTCTTTGTCGTGCTCGATGGCCAGGTGCGCATGCACTACCGCCAGGATGGGCAGGAACGTGAGTGCCTGCTCGACTGTGGCGACATCTTCTATGCCAGTCGCGGCACCGAGCATGTCGCCCACCCGATCGGGGTGGCGCGGGTGCTGGTTATCGAAACCGCCGGCAGCGTTTAACCTCAACTCCACAAGGAACCGCCCATGAACCCCGAAGCCCGTCCGCCCTTCCCGCCCTTTACCCGTGAGACCGCCGCGCAGAAAGTGCGCATGGCCGAGGATGGCTGGAACAGCCGCGACCCCGAGCGGGTGGTGCTGGCCTATACCGCCGACAGCCAGTGGCGCAACCGCAGCAAGTTCCCGCGCGGCCGCGAGCAGATCCGCGACTTCCTCACCCGCAAATGGCAGCGTGAACAGCAGTACCGCCTGATCAAGGAGCTCTGGGCCCATGAGGGCAACCGCATCGCCGTGCGCTTTGCCTACGAGTGGCATGACGAGAACGGTCAGTGGTACCGCTCCTACGGCAACGAGAACTGGGAGTTCGACGAGCAGGGCCTGATGCAGGTGCGCCATGCCAGCATCAATGATCTGCCGATCCGTGAGGACGAGAGGCTGTTCCACTGGCCCCAAGGGCGCCGCCCCGACGAGCATCCGGGGCTGACCCAGCTCGGTCTCTGAATGCCTCAGCGCACAAGCTGCACCTGTGAGAGCCCTCTTCGGAGGGCTTTTTCATGCCTGATCTATTTCTATTTATGAAATTAAGCAGTACAGATCATGGTGATTCTTGCTGAACCAGCATTTTGAGAACCTATCTCCGTCGGCTGAACAGCCCCTCACATCGCCTTACGGAGAACTGCACAATGAACAAATTCCTGCTTGCCCTGGCCCTGATCGCCCCCCTGGCCAATGCCGCCGAGATCGTCGGCACCACAGAAGACAACCGTACCGGAGAAGTATTCGGCAGTGGCGTGGGCGTCCTGCTCGGCGGCGCCGCGGGCGGCCCGATCGGCGCGCTGGTGGGTGCCGGTATCGGCTACTTCGGCGGCCAGAAGACTCAACAGGGCATCGGTCAGACCGGCACGGCCTATCTGGTCCAGGACGACCAGGGTCAGATCCGCGAAGTGCGCCGCAACCGCCTGCCTACCCAACTGCGCGCTCAGGTTGCACAGCTCGACTCGCGTCACTGACAGCAACCACTCTTGAGAGCCGAAGTCCTCTGCTCCACTGGCTCAAAGCCCCCAGACGGGGGCTTTTTTTATGCAGTCAGTTTCTATGAGAGCAGGCCAGCCAGCCTACAACCCCAGCTGTTTGCTGATGATCTCGTTCATCACTTCGCGGGTGCCGCCGCCGATGGAGAGGATGCGGTTATCGCGGTACAGGCGTTCGACCAGCGACTCGCGCATGAAGCCCATGCCGCCGAGGATCTGCGTGGCGTCGTAGGTAATTCGGTCGGAAACATCGGTGGCGAAGTTCTTGGCCATGGAGATTTCCTTGATCACGCTCTTGCCGGCGGCCATCTTCGCGGCCTGGCGGTAGGTGAATTCGCGGGAGACTTCCAGTTGGGTGGCCATCTCGGCCAGGCGATGCTTGAGCACCTGAAACTTGCCGATCGGCTTGCCGAAGGCATCGCGCTCCTTGGCCCAGCGGGTCGCCTCCTCCAGCGCCATCTGTGAGGTCATGTTGGCCATGATCGCCAGCGACAGGCGCTCGCTCTGGAAGTTGGCCATGATGCAGGCAAAGCCCATGTTCTCCACGCCGATGAGGTTCTCTACCGGCACCAGGCAGTTGTCGAAGAACAACTCGGCGGTATCCGACGCCCACCAGCCCATCTTCTTCAACGAGCGGCCCACGGTGAAGCCCGGTGTGCCCTTCTCGATTAGCAGCAGGCTGACGCCGCCAAACCCGTCGCCACCGGTACGTACCGCCACGGTGTAGTAATCGGCGCGCACACCGCTGGTGATGAAGGTCTTGCTGCCGCTGACGCGGTAGAAATCTCCCTCCTTCACAGCGCGGGTCTTGAGGTTGGCCACATCCGAGCCGCCGCTGGGTTCAGTCACGGCCAGGGCCATGATCTTCTCGCCGGCCAGTACCTCGGGCACCACCCGGTCGCGCACGGCCGGCTTGGCCCACTTCAGGATCGGCGGCAGACCGATGTCCAGAGAACCCAGCCCCGCCACCAGACCACCCGAGCCACAGCGCATCAGCTCTTCACTGGCCGCCACCTTGGCAAAGATATCGCCCTCGTGGCTGCCACCAAACTGCTCCGGGTAGCCGATACCGAGGATGCCGGCGGCCCCTGCCGTGCGGTACAGCTCGCGGGGAAACTCCTCGGCCTCTTCCCAGTCGGCAACGTGCGGCAGGATCTCGCGCTCGACAAAACGACGCACGGAGTCGCGCACCATCTGGTGATCCTGATTGAAGTATTCCTGAAAGGCAGACATGGGCGGCTCCGGCAAGGGTTTAGGCGACCATACCTAGCGCTTGCTTGGTTTGCAAGGCGACACTCCGGCCATCGCTCACGGCACTTCTGTCATGCCGCGTAAAAGCCGCCCACGCGCCAGCGACGCGGCACTACGCGCGCTCAGTAAACAGATCTGGGAAATCTGGCGGCTAGTCGATCATCGGCCGGCGGCCGGCCAGAGCATGGGCCAGGGTACCGCCGTCAACCAGCTCCAGCTCGCCACCCAGCGGTACGCCATGGGCGATACGGGTCAGGCTGAGGCCCTTACCGACCAGCATCTGCGCGATGTAATGGGCAGTTGCCTCGCCTTCCACGGTCGGGTTGGTGGCCAGGATGATCTCGCTGAAGCTGCCTGCCCCAATGCGCGCGAGCAGCTCCGGAATACCGATGGCTTCCGGGCCGAGACCATCGAGCGGCGACAGGTGCCCCTTTAGCACGAAATAGCGCCCGCGGTAGCCGGTCTGCTCGACGGCAAACACATCCAGCGGCCCCTCGACCACACACAACAGCGAATCATCACGGCGTGGATCGGCACACTGCGGGCAGAGATGATCCTCGCTGAGAGTGCGGCACTGGGAACAGTGCCCCACCCCTTCCATCGCCGCCGTCAGCGCCTGAGCCAGACGCAACCCACCACTGCGGTCGCGTTCCAGCATCTGCAAGGCCATGCGCTGCGCCGTCTTCTGCCCGACACCGGGAAGGATGCGCAGCGAATCGATCAGTTGGCGAATCAGCGGGCTGAAGCTCATGGAAAACCACTCGGCAAGGTTGAAGCAGAAGCTATCCGGGAAATGAGGCCACTTTTTCTGAGGGCCCACGGTGCCAGTGCTGTTCAGACGCGGTGCAGAGCAAGGCGCAAGACGGCACGGGCACCGGAGTTTACTGCCCGTAAATGAGGATGCCCGGGCCGGCTTGCAACACAGCTATTTGCAGCAGCTGGGCAGCACGCATCAGAAAGGCATTTTGAAACCGGGCGGCAACTGCATCCCCGCGCTGAAACCGGCCATTTTTTCCTGACTGGCCTGCTCGATCTTGCGCACGGCATCGTTCACCGCTGCTGCGATCAGGTCTTCAAGGATGTCCTTGTCTTCCTGCAGCAGGCTGTCGTCCAGGCTCACGCGCTTGACGTCGTGACGACCGGTCATAACCACCTTGACCAGGCCGGCACCGGACTCGCCAGTGGTCTCGGCGTTGGCGAGCTCCTCCTGCATCTTCTGCATGCGTTCCTGCATCTGCTGGGCCTGCTTCATCAGGCCGGCCATGCCACCTTTCATCATGTGTGCGTTCCTCTCGAAATGGGCGCTCAGACGCGCTCCAGCGGTTCAATGGAGTCGGCGCGCACGCTGGCGCCGAAGTGTTCAATCAGATGGCGCACCACCGGGTCGTTGGCGATCGACTCCTCTGCCAGGCGCTGGCGCTCGGCGCGTTTGCGCGCGGCCGCCTGGGCCGGGGTTTCCTGTGCGGGCTTGATCACCTCGATACGCAGGTTGAGGGTGCGCCCGAGGGCCTGGTTCAGTGCATCGTTCAAACGCCGCTGCTGCGTCGCGTTGAACAGTGCGCTCTGGCCCGGGTCCAGGTGCAGCAGCCAGTTATCGCCCTCGGCTTCGATCAGCGAACAGTTGGCGCCGATGCTGCCGGTCATGCCGGACAGCCCCAGACGCGGGAACAGTTCCAGCCACTCAGCCGCCAGACCACTGGCCGGCTGCGCGGCTGGCAGCGGCTCGGGTTCGGCCGGGGCCTGCTCCTGCTCGTCGGCGAAGCTGTAGTCATAGGCTTCAGCGTCGGTTTCGTAATAGTCGTATTCACCCACCGGCGGCTCGTCGTCATCGTCAGCAGCGGTGGCTACAGTAGCCTCGGCAGGCACAGGGGGCACTTCGGCCGGAACAGCCACCGGCATAACCGGAATGGACGGCGAAGATTCGGCCGCAGCAACAGGCGCTTCTTCCCACGGCAGATCGACGGCAGTAGCTGGCGTACTGACGGCAGCTTCGCTTGCCACCGGCGCCACAGGAGCAGGCGCCACGACAGACTCAGGTGCAGGTGCAGGTGCAGGTGCAGGTGCAGGTGCAGGTGCAGGTGCAGGTGCAGGATTCAGTGTGGGCGTGCTCGGGGCTGCCGCAACAACCGGCGCAGTCAGGCTGACGCCGGCCACCGGGTTGGGTCTGGAATCAGCTGTGGCCGGGCTGATTCCCAAGTTCTTTAGTGGCTGTCCCTTGAGCGGCGAGCTGGGCGCACCATCGGCATCCGCCGGACGGAACGCCAGCATGCGCAGCAACACCATCTCGAAGCCGCTGCGCGGATCGGGCGCCAGCGGCAGGTCACGCCGGCCGATCAACCCCATCTGGTAGTAGAACTGCACATCCTCGCCGGGAAGGGCCTGAGCCAGTGCCAGTACCTTGTCGCGGTCACCCTGGCCGTTATCCACCGCCTCGGGCAGTGCCTGGGCAATGGCCACGCGGTGCAGCACATTGAGCATCTCGGCCAGCACGCCAGCCCAGTCCGGCCCCTGCTCGGCCAGATGACGAACACCTTCGAGCAAGGCCCGGGCATCGCCTTCGAGCAGCGCCTGCAGCACACCGTAGACCTGACCATGGTCGAGAGTACCGAGCATGGCACGCACATCGGCGGCCATGACCTTACCTTCGCCAAAGGCGATGGCCTGGTCGGTCAGGCTCATTGCGTCGCGCATGGAGCCGTCGGCTGCACGGCCGAGCAGCCAGAGAGCATCTTCCTCGAACGGCACATTCTCGGCAGTCAGCACGTGATTGAGGTGCTCGACCACCCGCTCCGGCGGCATGTTCTTCAGCGAGAACTGCAGGCAGCGCGAGAGCACGGTGACCGGCAGCTTCTGCGGGTCGGTGGTCGCGAGCAGAAATTTGACGTGAGGCGGCGGCTCTTCCAGAGTTTTGAGCAGAGCGTTGAACGAGCTGGTGGAGAGCATGTGCACTTCGTCGATCAGATAGACCTTGAAGCGCCCGCGGCTCGGCGAGTACTGCACGTTATCGAGCAGCTCGCGGGTATCCTCGACCTTGGTGCGACTGGCGGCGTCGACTTCAATCAGGTCAACGAAACGCCCCTCATCGATTTCCCGGCATACCGAACAGGTGCCACAGGGCGTGGAACTGATGCCGGTTTCGCAGTTCAGGCACTTGGCCAGAATGCGCGCGATGGTGGTCTTGCCCACGCCCCGGGTACCGGTAAACAGGTAGGCATGATGCAGGCGCTGGCTGTCCAGCGCGTTGATCAGGGCCTTGAGCACATGGGTCTGGCCGACCATTTCGCGGAACGAGCGCGGACGCCATTTACGTGCAAGAACCTGATAACTCATTAAATTTCATCGCAGCCGGTGGCAAGGTGGGCTAATCCTAGCGGAGCAGCCTGTAAATTGCACCCAAACCCGCCACTCAGGAACACTTGTTGATGCCACTTCACAGCGGCCCCCGAATCGCCTGCCTGGGCTTACTAGCTGGATGCCTGCTGCAGCCCAGCCCAGCCAGTGCCGAGCCGCTGCGAAGCGCAGTCCTGGAAAGCTGGACCATGCCGCTCACCGATGTGTCTCACGGGGCACCAGAGCGCGGACTGATCCCTGATCTCTACCGTCTGATCGCAGCCGAAAGCCAAACCCCCATTAAGCTGGTGACCTTACCTAGAGCCCGTGTCGAAATTGCGCTGGACAAGGCTCAAGTCGACTTACTTTGCTACTCATCACCCAATTGGTTGAATGCGCCCCATCACTTCATATGGAGCCTGCCGTTCATGACCCAACGAGATCAACTCATCGGTCGCGAGCGCTATGCGGGCTTCAATGGTCTTGAGCATCTGGATGGAGCAAAACTGGGCACGGTGCTGGGCTATCACTACCCGTCTCTGCAAGAGCAATTAAGCTCCGCAAAGCTGCAACGGGTGGATAGCCGCAGCCAGCATCAGGTGCTTGAAATGCTGCGCGCACAGCGACTCGACTATGGCATTAGCAACGAGCTATCGCTGCACTGGTTCAATCGGCAGTCTCCGACGAAACCCGCGCTGATCGCTCTGGAGGGCATTCAAGAAGAACCTGTTGCCTGCCTGATACGAGACGACCCACAAGTACCCGCGCAAAAAGTCCTCAGAGCTATGGTTCGATTACAGCAGCGCGGTGAATTCGAGAGTTTGCTGCAGCACTATCGCTGAAGTGTTCCGATACACCCCAAACTGGCGGCACCAGAACTAGCAAATGGCCGCAAAAACTGTATCTGCAGCAAAGTTTCTTGATCGGTACAACAGCGTTCGCTCCGTGCGGGTAGCCCATAATGCGCTCATCTGTGAAACGCTTTTTCATATCCAATAGCCTAGTTGCCGGGATTGCATTCTAGAGCTGAGTTCTACTCAAAAGTGGGAGACGTTAAGCAGCAGCATCGCAGCAAGAAAAATACCTGACCGAAGGGCAGACTCCGATGTCGAGAGCCCTTTTTGCTTGTTGTTTACTTTTTGCTGGACAAACAACAAGAACGTGACACGCCCAGAAAGGGCGAAACCGGAAGTATCAGAACATCCGGAAAGCGGTTATGCACTAGACCAACCTGGCCGCTTGGTTAGTCTAGGCAGCGAGTGCCGTTAATGAGTAGATGCAACGTCGGTGCGACGCTCACCAGCCTTCCACCGCCACCACTGGTGCTGATCTTCCCCGACTTTGCCGCAGGCGCGCTCGATGTCCCAGCTGACCAGATAATCCGGATCGCGCATATCCACCCGCCCGTCCTGACCCCGGTAGTGTCCGGGCGGGACGCGGAACCGGGCCTGCAGCGCGGGCGGCAGGCTGAAGTGCACCGCCTCGCCATCGGCCGCACCCTGCAGCAGAACGCGGATGCCCTGCTCGGCATCGGCTGACACCACCGTGCCGCACAGCTGGCTCTGATGCAGCAGTTGTCTGTCCTCGGCGAAGTAGCGCAGGCCGATCACGCAGCGCGTGCCCGGCAGATCTTCCAGTTGCATACAAGGCCCTGAGATAACAGCTGGTCCCAGTGCGACAGCGGCACGACGCCGACCTGCGGCATGTGCGCCAGGCCGATGTCGCGGGCGTGCTGCTCGAAGCCCTTGTTCTTCCAGAAGAAAGCGCCGGGCATGGTGGTGGGGATCACTAGCACGTAGAACAGCGCCCGGCTGATCAGACAGCAGGCCAGCAGCACCAGGCCGGCCAGGGCCCTGCCAGCAGCCAGCAGCGCGCCGTTCCAGTCGGCACCGGTCAGCAGCAGGGCGCAGACCAGCGCGTCCAACGAGAACATGTTGCCAAAGAAGGCCGTACCCACCTGCCAGTGGTTCCAGAACGGCCGCGCCTTGATGCGATAGCAACGGTTCATGTAGTACAGACCGGTCAGGCCTGACGGCAGCGCCAGAGCGCCAAACATGGTCGCGCCCTTAGCCGCCAGCCCCTGCCAGGGCGCAAGCTCCAGCCCAACCGCGCTGGCCAGCTGCGCTACCAGCGCATTGGCCGGCAGGCTGCAGGCGATGTGCAGGCCCAGGAAAGCCATGAACAGGGCGATGCCCAAGCCCTCGCGCGACACCGGCGAATGCCGCAGGTTGTTGAAGCCCCGGTAGAAGCGCTTGGGCTTGCCCAGGTGCATGGTCGACATGAACAGGCCGAAGGCCAGCATCATCAGCGGCAGGTAGAAAATCGACTGGGCGAACTGGACTAAGCCGGCCAGGTCCACCTGGGCGCCGACGAAGGCCAGGCCAAAGGCGCCGATCGCCGCCTAGGTGGCCAGGGTGAAGAGCACCAGCGGGTTTTCCCGAGAACTCAGGCGCGCCAGGTTCCAGTGCCAGGTCTTGCCCTGCTTCTGGTCGATGGCCGGGCGGTAACGGCCCTGCTCGTCCTTATGGTATTTGAGCGGCATCGAGTCGGTGCGGGTCAGTTCATCCGGCAGCTGTTTGATCGGCTGAAAGCGGATGTTCGGATGGGTGATGGCCGGATCCGGGAATCCAGGGATCTCCGCCCTCGCCTGCTCGCGGTTGGCCGGCACGCTCTCGATCACGCCAAAATCCAGCGCATTGCCCACGCAGGCCGAGACGCAGGCGGGTTTCAACCCCACTTCCAGACGGTCGACGCACATGTTGCACTATTCAAGGTTCAGGCGTGCGGCTTCCTGCTGATCGATCAGCTCCACGCGCACGGCATTCTGTTTGAAGGCCGGCTAACGCGAGTAGGGATCGAGCAGCCCGAGGGTCAGGCGGTTGACGCAGTCGTGGAAGTGGAACGGGATGAACAGCATGTTGCGGCCGACCCGGTGGGTCAGCTGCACCATCACCACCGCGTCGCCGCGCCGACTGACCAGGCGCACATAGCTGGAGTGCTGGATGCCCAGCTCGCGGGCGGCGTCGGGGTTCATCTCCATATAGGGGGTGGGGCTGAACTTGTTGCAGTTGCCGATCTTGCCGGTACGGGTGCGGGTGCGGGTGTGAAAATGCTCGACCACCCGCCAGGAGTTGAGCCAGAAGGGGTATTCGGCGTCCGGGCATTCGTTGTTGTTGACGAAGCTGACCGGAATCAGCTTGGCGCGGCCGTCGTCGGTCTGGAAATGGCCGTCGGCATAGAGCCGGCGCTCGCCCGGATAATCCTAGCGGCGAAGCATGTCGAAAGCACCCAGCGCGCCGTGCTCGGCCTCGTCGGCGGCGGCCTGGGCCTCGCTGTAGGGCCAGTGGATACCGCGCGCCGCCTCGATGCGGTCGTAGCTCATGCCGGAAATGTCCAGCGTTCGCCCTTCTCCCTTGGACAGCTCGCGCATCTCGTTGAAGGCCGCCTTGGCGTCGTCCGGGAAGTGGATGACATTGCGGTCCATGAAGCGCTTGGCCATTTGGTTGAAGATCCAGAGGTCCGGCTTGGAGTCGGCATATGGCGGCAGTACGTTGCGCGTCAGGTTCACCCGCCGCTCGGTGTTGGTGTGGCAGCCCTGCTTCTCGGCCCACACGGCGGCGGGGAAATACACATGGGTGTACGGGGTGGTTTCGACGTCCTGGTAGACGTCCTGCACCACCAGGAACTCGAGCTTTCCATCGCCTTGCGGATGCGCGAATGGTTGGGCATAGCGGTCATGGGATTGGTCGCCACGAGCCACAGGCCCTTGATCTCGCCCGTCTCAATGGCCGGGGAAATATCGGTCTGCGACAGGCCCCGGGCCGGTGGGAAAAATCCGGGGCTATGCCCCAGAAGTCGGCAACATTCCTGTGGTCCTTGTCCTTATCCAGCGCCCGGTAACCCGGCAGGCCTGAGCAGGACGACCACTCGCGGGTGCCCATGGCGTTGCACTGGCCGGTGATCGACAGACTGGTGCCGCCGGGCCTGCCGATATTGCCTGTGACCAGATTGAGGTTGTTGATGTTGACCACGCCGTCCGAGCCATGGGTGGACTGGTTGATGCCCATGGTCCAGATGCTCATGGCCGCCGGGGCCTTGGCGTACAGGCGCGCCACGGTTCGGATGCGGCCTTCGTCTATACCGCAGATGTGCTGGGCGGTCTTGGGGTCATAGTCGGCCACCAGCGCGCGCAACTCGTCGATGCCGTTGGTGTGCGCGGTGATGTAGTCCTTGTCCTCCAGGCCTTCCTTGAAAATCACGTGAAGCATGGCGTTGATCAGCACGCAGTCGGTTCCCGGGGTAATCGGTAGGTGGATGTCGGCGAACTGCGCCAGCATGGTCACGCGTGGGTCGATGACGATCAGCGGGAACTTGCGCTTCTCCATCGCCTCCTTCAGGCGCCAGTAGATGATCGGATGCGGCTACGGCAGGTTGGAGCCGAAGGCCATCAGGCAGTGGGCGTGCTCGAAATCGTCGTAGCAGCCGGGCGGGCCGTCGCTGCCGAAGCTGCGTTTGTAGCCGGACACCGTCGAGGCCATGCACAGGGTGGTATTGCCGTCGTAGTTGTTGGTGCCGATCTGCCCGCGCACCAGCTTGCCGAGGGTGTAGAACTACTCGGTGAGCAGTTGGCCAGTGGAGACCACAGCGAAGGCGTCACGGCCGTATTTGGCCTGGATGTCCTTGATCTTCGCCGCGGTGGCGTCAAGCGCGGCATCCCAACTGGTCGGCTGGAATGGCAGATGGGCCTTGTCGCGGGCCAGCGGTACCGTACCGCGTCCGGAAGACTCGAACAGTTCGTGCTCCAGCAGCCCCTTGATGCACAGTTTGCCGCGATTTACGTCGGCACCCGCATGGCCGCGGCTGGTAACGATGCGACCATCCTCGCCGAGGCCCAGCTCGATGGCGCAGCCGGTCGAGCAGTAGTTGCAGGTGGTGTACTTCCATTCCTTGACCGGTTTGGCCGGAATGCTGATGGGCTTGCGCTTTCTGCGACCGAAGATCATGTCTTGTCTGTCCTGTAACGACGAAGGCCAGCCCCAGCTGCCGGTCAATAGCTGACCAGGCACGCGGCGAAAAGACCTTCATTGGTTCAGGGGCGCGGCGCTCATTGTTGACCCTTCAACCGCCTGGGAATCACCCGGAAGATCACGTCGACAGGGCCAGTGAATGATGACTACACGACGTTGCGCAGCACTCTGCACTCTATGCATCGCAATAACCGGGGCTTCGCAACCGGCAAGCACGCCGCGCAGCCTCAGACACGCACCAAGTGGATGCATGACAACCCACCATCAACAAGCAGCCGAGCGATCACTTTTCTACAGGCAAAGAAAAACCCGGCCGAAGCCGGGTTTTTCATGACGCGTCAGGTGGATTACTTAACCTGGGCTTCTACTTCAGCTTCTACGCGACGGTTAACAGCGCGACCAGCTTCGGTGGCGTTGTCGGCAACCGGGCGGGACTCGCCGTAACCTACGGAGCTGACGCGCTCAGCACCTACACCGTACTGGTTGACCAGCACGTCACGCACAGCACCGGCACGGCGCTCGGATAGCTTCTGGTTGTAAGCGTCGGTACCAACGGAGTCGGTGTGACCTTCAACGGTGGTGGTGGTCTGCGGGTACTGACCCATGAAGTCAGCCAGGCTCTTGATGTCGCTGTAGCTTTCTTCTTTAACAACAGCTTTGTCGAAGTCGAACTTCACGTCCAGCTCAACACGAACCGGCTCGGTCGGCTCAGGAGTCGGCTCAGGAGTCGGCTCGGCAACTACCGGCTCGGCTACCGGAGCCGGAGCGGTGGCACCGCCGAAGTTCAGACCAACACCCACACCGGCCAGCCACTCGGTTTCGTTGGCGTCGATGTTGTAGGCAGCGTCAACGCCAGCCTTGGCGAAGAAGTTTTCGGTCAGGAAGTACTTAACGCCAGCGCCGAGGTTGGCGAAGGTGCTGTGGTCACGGCCAGTGCGATCCGGAACGTTACTGATGTTCTGGTGGGCAAAGCCGGCGGAAACGTAAGGACGCAGAGCGTCGCCGGAAGTACCGAAGTGGTAGAAGGCGTCCAGGGAAGCCAGGTTGCCCTTGATGTCCTTGTTGCCAGTGCCATTCTCGGAACGGATGTCGTGGTACTCGCCGTACGACAGGCCCAGAGATACGTCTTCGGTCAGGTAGTAACCGATGGAGCCACCGAACAGATTGCCTTCATCCATGTTGCTGCTGCTGTCGGTAAAGTAACGCTTGCCGAACGCTTCCAGTTCAACAGCACCTTGACCTTGAGCCACAGCGTTTGCAGCAGCGGCAGCCAGCAGAGAGCCGATAACCAGGCCCAGAGTGTTCTTCAGTTTCATCCGTTAAATCCCCATCTAATTTAGTGGTCCGCGAGCCGTCAAAAAAACACCCACACGACTCAGTGCCGCGATTGTACCAGTCTTTTCACGAAATTTTGAAGAATAGCGTCAACTATTCGTCGCTGACCGGCGCGGCAAACTTTTCCCGCAGACGATCGAGAGCCCGCTTGTAGCGCATTTTCGTGGCGCTCAGGCCCATGTGCATAATGTCGGCGATCTCCTGAAACTCCAGTTCTGCAACAAACCGCAACACAAGGATCTCCCGATCGATCGGATTGACATGCACCAGCCAGCGGTCCAGCCCGCCCTTCTCTTCAGGCTTCGGCGCTTCCTCCTCGGAAGCTTCCTCCAGCGGATCCAAACTGAGCGCATCAAGAAGACGACGCTTGCGCTTTTCCTTGCGGTACTGGGTGATGCACTCGTTGTAGGTAATGCTGTACAGCCAGGTTTTGAACTTGGATTTGCCTTCGAAGTTCTTCAGACCGTAGAGCACCTTGAGCATGACCTCCTGACAGACGTCATCGGCGTCACGCTCATTACCCAGGTAGCGGGCGCAGACGTTGAACAGGGTGCGCTGATAGCGGCGCATCAGTTCTTCGTAGGCACGGGTGATATGAAACAGCTCGACATGCGCCCGCTGCACCAGTTCCTCATCCGTGAGCTGGCGCGGGTCGTAAGCCGTTTTAGACAAATGCAGATCGTTCAAGGGAGTCAGCCGATAGCCTGATCGAGGACGCCGGACAAGCCCAGTCCGGCGCCGCGCGGGACGCTGGCGAACGCGCGAATCAGCGGCTGCTGACGCGCTGCTCAAGCAAAGCGCGATTAGCCAGCGAAATCAACTCTCCGCTGTCGGTCAGCAGCACAGTCTTGACCGTGCCGATTTCCTCGATCTGACCCTCAACGTCGCCGACCTTGAGGACATCGCCAACCTGATAGAGTTCACGCACATAGATCCCGGCGATGATCTGCCCGGCCACCTCGCGACTGCCCAGACCCAGCGCCAGGGCGGCAGCCAGACCAACGCTGATCAGTACGATGCCGATCACCAGATTGAGCAGATCGGTCTTGATCTCCAGCTGGCCGATGGCCACCGAGATGCTGATGATGATCACCAGGCCCTGAGCAATCCGCCCCAGGCCGCTGGCGTACTCCAGCCCCACACCTTCGGCCGCACCACGCACCAGACCATTGGCCAGCTGCGCCAGCAACAGACCGCCGAGCAGCACCAGCGCTGCACCAAACATCTTCGGCAGATACTGGGCAAACAGATCCAGGGTGGCCGACAGACGCTCCAGACCCAGCGAGTCTACGGCGGTGACCACAAAGATCAGCACGACGAACCAATACACCACCTTACCGACCAGACTGGAGACCGGCGCATGGATGCCGGCACGCACCAGCAGCTTGGTCAGGCCGGTGCCGCCCATCAGGCGGTCGAGCCCGAGCTTGGCCAGCAGTTTGGACAGCAGGGTGTCGAGCAGCTTGGCGGCCACAAAGCCCACCAGCACCAGCACCAGCGCCGCAAACAGATTGGGAATGAAGCCCGCCGCCTTGGTCCAGATGGCGGTCATGGCACTCACCAGACCTTGAGTCCAGGGATCGAATTGCATAGTCACTCAGCCTTGTCAGCAGAACGATGAGAACGGTCGAGACGCGATACCGGTGCCCAGTGCGCTGAACCATTGTTCAGCGCCATCATCAGCGCAGGCACCCAGCGCCCCATCATGGAAAACAGATCACCGACGCCAACCTGACGGTTGGCCGTCTTCAATACCCGCCCCAGGCAGGCATCGTCGTCATGGCTACCTGGCGAGGCTTTCAGCAAGTCGCGCAGCGACTCTTCAAAGGGATCTTGCATACTCACCTCCACAGGCGCTATGTCGGCTAGACGTCGCCATCTTCGGCGAAGTCACAGCGATTACAGCCAGCGCAGCCGGCGAAACAACCACCATTGAGAAATGGCCAGAACAGCAATCAGAGCGCAGGCCATGAAAAAGCCATAGGGGTGTTCCGCGCCCGGCATACCGCCCAGATTGATGCCCAGCAAACCAGTAATGAAACTCAGCGGCAGAAAGAAACAGGTAACGATGCTGAGCAGGTACATGGTGCGATTCATGCCCTCGCTCATGCGCCGGTGTTCCGACTCCAGCACCAGACTGACCCGCTCGCGCAGCATTTCCAGCTCTTCCAGCTGCCGCGTCAGGCGGTTATGCAATTCATTCCATTGCTCGGCCAAACCACTCAGCCAGCCAAATCCGGTGCGCGACAGTTGCGCATAAAGGTCACGCTGGGGCGCCAGGAAGCGGCGCAAGCCAGCAGCACGACGGCGAACCTGAAGCAGTTGCTGATGTTCCGGATGATGGCGTTCATCCTCTTCCATCAACTCTTCCTGCGTATCCAGCTGCTCCGACAGCTCAATCATCAACTGATCGCTCTTGTCGGTCATCGCCTGAGTAAGGCGCAGTAGCAACTCGCCACTGGTGCGCGGGCCAATCCCCTGGGCCAGCTCGGCCAGTACTTCATCGGTAGCCCGCAGCGGGCGCAGGCGCAGGGAAATGACCTGACTGGCGCTGGCAAAAATACGCACCGCGACCATGTCCTCGGGCTCAGCCCCGGGGTTGAGGTTGACGCCCCGCAGGAACAGCAGCAATTGCTCATCCGGCAAGGTCAGTAAACGTGGCCGGGTGTTCTCTTCCAGCAACAGATCACAGGTAAAGCCACTCAACAGGCTCTGCTCACGCAACCAGGCCTGCGCCTGCGGATGACTGCGATCCCAGTGCAGCCACAGACACTCACCGGCCCCGGCTTGCAGTGTCGCCAGCTCGGCAGAGTCCACCTGGCGAGCGCCACCACGCCCATCAAGCAGTTGTGCGTGAATCAGGCCGGCCGCTGGATTGGGCTCGTCGTACATGCGTGCTCCATCAGCCAAGCCCGGTAACGCGCGGGCCTGACTGCGTCAACAGCTTACTCGGGCATTTGCAGTGGCTGCGGGGAAACGATGATGCCGTTGTTATCGGCATACACGTACTCACCCGGCTTGAAAGTCACGCCACCAAAGGTCACCGGCACGTTGAGGTCGCCGATGTTGCGTTTGTCGGTCTTCATCGGATGGCTGGCCAGCGCCTGCACACCCAGATTGGTTTGCGCCAGCACATCGACATCACGCACGCAGCCGTAGATCACCATGCCTTCCCAGCCATTCTTGGCCGCTTTCTCAGCAATCATGTCGCCCAGCAGGGCACGACGCAGCGAGCCGCCGCCGTCGACCACCAGCACCTTGCCCTGCCCCGGCTCGTCAGCCTGGGATTTGACCAGCGAGTTGTCTTCGTGGCACTTGACGGTGACGATCTGGCCGCCGAAGGAGTCGCGCCCACCGAAGTTGGCGAACATCGGCTCAACGACCTGTACCAGCTCCGGGTAGGCATCGCACAGGTCAGGGGTAACGTAATGCATGGCAAGCTCCTCGTTGTAGAGAGATGATTCGGCGGTCAAAGGCAGCAACCGCGCGGCATTGAACATTTCTGGGCCATGGCAAAGCCCATGGCAGAGCGGACTGCGCGCAGTTTAACTCCTGTAGCCAGGCTCTGGAATGCACTGTCAGGCCTTGCCGGCACGCAGCAACCAGGCTGCCAACAAAGGCCAGACCTCCTTCTGCGCGCCCTTGCTCACCAGCATGTCGACATGCCCGTAGTCCTGACTGAAGCCATCGGCCTTGCCCAGGCAGTGATACTCCTTCTGGGCGGAGCCGAACTGCTCGAACAGCTTGCGACAGGCCCAGGCCGGGTCCTGCGTATCGCCTGCGCCCGCGGCCGCCAGCAGCGGCACCCGCACATCGGCCAAACCGGCCCACCAGTCCCGTTCGCTGTCGCCAAAGCGCCCGAACAGGCCATGCCAACGCAGGCTTTCCTTGACCAGACCGATCGGCTCGTCTTCCGGCCCGCGCTTGAGACGACTGCCGGAAACCTGATCAAACCCCTTGAGCAGCAGGCGCCCTGCCCACTCTACCGGCGGCACCTTGAGCGGCCAGTAGATGCGACTGATCTGACTTCCGAACAGGGCCGCAGAGGCGGCACTGGCCTCGTCCAGATAACCGCCGCCCAGCGCCGCCGCCAGAACGATGCCGCCCAGCGAATGGCCGACCCAGTGCGGC
The DNA here is from genome assembly GCF_002304225.1 of Pseudomonas sp. HAR-UPW-AIA-41. Lineage (GTDB taxonomy): Bacteria > Pseudomonadota > Gammaproteobacteria > Pseudomonadales > Pseudomonadaceae > Aquipseudomonas. The sequence goes on along the minus strand of NZ_NSLB01000001.1, from coordinate 684,849 downwards.
ACCAGACCGTTCTGCTCCTGAACGAAGGCCGCCACCGCTGGCAGGTCATAGCGCACATACTGGCTGACGCGATTCTTCGTGTAATCACGGTTGCGCGGCGACAGGCCGTGACCGCGCAGCTCCAGAATCCACACATCGAAGCCCTGGCGTGCCAGATGGGCACCGGCACCGATCCCCAACGGCGAACACCAGAAGCGCCGATTGGAAAAACTGCCATGCAGCAACACCACCGGCTCACCGAGATCGCCACTGCGCTCACGCATACCAATCCGCGTCAAAGCCAGCTCCACGGTGTTGTCCGGGCTGTTATTGGGCTTGAGAAGGTAGACGTCCTCGGTCAGTTCGCCGCGAATTTCGGCGCTGATCAGGGCGACGGGAAAAAGCTCACTGCTACTTTGCATGGTTCTACTGCATGACTCTATTGCACAAAAAAGGGCGGGTGAGTGACCCGCCCTTCTGACTGCCAGAAAACAGTTATCAGGCGTGGTTCTCGGCCAGGAAGAACCAGGTATCCAGAACGGAGTCCGGGTTCAGCGAGACGCTCTCGATCCCCTCCTCCATCAGCCACTTGGCCAGATCCGGATGGTCCGAAGGGCCCTGACCGCAGATGCCGATGTACTTGCCAGCCTTGCGGCAAGCCTGAATGGCATTGGACAGCAGCTTCTTGACCGCCGGATTACGCTCATCAAACAGGTGAGCGACGATACCGGAATCGCGGTCCAGGCCCAGCGTCAGCTGAGTCAGGTCGTTGGAACCGATGGAGAAACCGTCGAAGAACTCCAGGAACTCGTCCGCCATCAGGGCATTGGATGGCAGTTCGCACATCATGATCACGCGCAGGCCATTTTCGCCGCGTTTGAGGCCATTGCTGGCCAGCAGATCGACCACCTGACTGGCTTCGCCGAGCGTACGGACGAAAGGCACCATGATCTCGACGTTGGTCAGGCCCATTTCGTTGCGGACTTTCTTCATCGCGCGGCATTCCAGCTCGAAGCAGTCGCGGAAGCTCTCGCTGATGTAGCGCGAAGCGCCACGGAAGCCGAGCATCGGGTTCTCTTCTTCCGGTTCGTAGAGCTTGCCGCCGATGAGGTTGGCGTACTCGTTGGACTTGAAGTCCGACAGGCGCACGATGACCTTCTTCGGCCAGAACGCCGCAGCCAGAGTGCTGATGCCCTCGACCAGTTTCTCAACGTAGAAACCGACCGGATCGTCGTAACCGGCGATGCGTTTCTCGACGCTGTCCTTGATCTCAGCCGGCAGGTTGGCAAAGTTCAGCAGCGCCTTGGGGTGCACCCCGATCATGCGGTTGATGATGAATTCCAGACGCGCGAGGCCCACGCCCTCGTTGGGCAGCTGGGCAAAGTCGAAGGCGCGGTCCGGATTGCCGACGTTCATCATGATCTTGAACGGCAGCTCGGGCATGGCATCGACCGAGTTCTTGCGGATATCGAAGCCCAGCTCACCCTCGAAGATGAAACCGGTATCGCCTTCGGCGCAGGACACGGTAACGCCCATACCGTCTTCCAGCACCTGAGTGGCATTTCCGCAGCCGACCACCGCCGGAATGCCCAGCTCACGGGCGATGATCGCGGCGTGACAGGTACGCCCACCGCGGTTGGTGACGATGGCACTGGCACGCTTCATCACCGGTTCCCAGTCCGGATCGGTCATGTCGGAAACCAGCACGTCGCCGGGTTGCACCTTGTCCATCTCGGAGACATCGTGGATGACCTTGACCGGACCGGCGCCGATGCGCTGACCGATGGCACGGCCCTCCACCAGTACCTTGCCCTTTTCCTTGAGCAGGTAACGCTCCATGACATTGCCGCTGCTGCGACTCTTCACAGTTTCCGGACGGGCCTGAACGATGTACAGCTTGCCGTCGTCACCGTCTTTTGCCCACTCGATATCCATCGGGCGCTGGTAGTGCTTCTCGATGATCAGCGCCTGCTTGGCCAGCTCGTTGACCTCGGCATCGCTCAGGGCAAAGCGGGCGCGATCGGCACGATCGACCTCGACGGTTTTCACCGACTTGCCGGCCTTGGCTTCATCGCCGTAGACCATCTTGATCGCCTTGCTGCCCAGGTTGCGGCGCAGGATCGCCGGGCGACCGGCCTCCAGCGTGGGCTTGTGCACATAGAACTCATCGGGGTTGACCGCGCCCTGCACCACGGTTTCACCGAGACCATAGGCGCCGGTGATAAACACCACGTCACGGAAACCCGACTCGGTGTCGAGAGTGAACATCACGCCGGCGGTGCCGGTTTCCGAGCGAACCATGCGCTGCACACCAGCGGACAGGGCGACCAGTTTGTGGTCGAAGCCCTGGTGCACGCGGTAGGCGATGGCGCGGTCGTTGAAGAGGGAGGCGAACACTTCCTTGGCCGCGCGGATCACGTTGTCCACGCCACGGATGTTGAGGAAGGTTTCCTGCTGGCCGGCGAAGGACGCATCCGGCAGGTCTTCGGCGGTGGCCGAGGAACGCACGGCCACGGCCATGTGCTCGTTGCCGCCACTCATTTCGGCGAAGGCGGTGCGGATATCGGCATCCAGCTGGGCCGGGAATTCGGCGTCCATCACCCACTGGCGGATCTGCGCGCCGGCCTTGGCCAGCGCATTGACGTCATCCACATCGAGAGCATCAAGCAGGTCATGAATACGGTCATTGAGACCACTTTGCTCGAGAAAATCACGGTAGGCCTGGGCCGTGGTGGCAAAACCGCCAGGAACCGAAACACCGGCACCGGCAAGGTTGCTGATCATTTCGCCCAGGGAAGCGTTCTTGCCCCCTACCCGCTCAACATCGTGGACGCCGAGCTTATCGAGGGACACTACGTACTCTACCAAGGTGATCTCTCCACATGAATGTTGGTACAACCCTGTGGCACTCCCGGCCGCAGGATTCTGGCAAAGCTGCAGACAAATGCGTCACAATGACGCCCGGCAAGGCCCGATCGTGCGGCCATCTTAGCCAAGATCCGAGACTACCTTAAGGCCTGCAGCGCTATGAAACGAACTGCCTTTTTCATCTCCGACGGCACCGGCATCACTGCCGAAACCCTCGGTCAAAGCCTGCTCGCACAATTCGAAACCATTGCCTTCAGCAAGCTGACACGACCGTACATCGACACCGTGGAAAAAGCCCGGGTGATGGTACAGCAAATCAATGCAGCTGCCGAGGCAGACGGCGCCCGCCCGATCATCTTCGACACCATCGTCAATCGCGATATTCGCGAGGTGCTGGCCGAGTCCAACGGCTTTATGATCGACATTTTCTCCACCTTCCTTGCCCCTCTGGAGCAGGAGCTGACCGCCGGCTCTTCCTACTCGGTAGGCAAGTCACACTCGATCAGCGCCAACTCCAACTATATGGAGCGCATCGAGGCGGTGAACTTCGCCCTCGACAACGACGACGGCGGCCGCACCCACCACTACGACAAGGCCGATCTGATCCTGGTCGGCGTCTCGCGCTGCGGCAAGACACCCACCTGCCTGTACATGGCCATGCAGTACGGCATCCGCGCCGCCAACTACCCGTTGACCGAGGAAGACATGGAGCGCCTGCAGCTCCCCGCCGCCCTCAAACAGCACAAACACAAACTGTTCGGCCTGACCATCGACCCAGACCGCCTGACGGCCATTCGTCACGAACGCAAACCCAACAGCCGCTATTCCAGCTTTGCCCAGTGCGAGTTCGAAGTCCGCGAGGTGGAAAACCTGTTCCGCCGCGAGAACATTCCGCACATCAACTCCACCCATTTCTCGGTGGAGGAAATCTCCGCCAAGATCCTGGTGGAAAAAGGCGTGGAACGCCGGCTCAAGTAAAACCGGCATTACCCCACAAAAAGCCCGGACCAGTGCCGGGCTTTTTCATGCATCAGAACGCATCACCCGGCACCCGCACCCAGCCTTCCATCAGGATGCGTGCCGAACGCGACATGATGGCCTTGGTCACCACCCACTGCCCATCGACCAGCTCAGCCTGCGCACCGACCCGCAGGGTGCCGGACGGATGACCGAAGCGTACTGCTTCGCGCTCGCTACCGCCCGCTGCCAGATTGACCAATGTGCCCGGAACAGCCGCCGCCGTGCCGATAGCCACCGCGCAGGTGCCCATCATGGCGTGATGCAGCTTGCCCATGGACAGCGCGCGCACCAGCAGGTCCACTTCGCCCGCCTCGATCTGCTTGCCGCTGGAGGCCTGGTAGGACTTGGGCGGACTGACGAAGGCGATCTTCGGTGTGTGCTGCCGGGTCAGAGCCTCTTCGGGCGTTTTGATCAGGCCCATGAGCAGAGCACCGGCCACGCGGATCTGCTCGAAGCGCGCCAGTTGCGCCGGATCGCCATTGATGGCCTCGCGCAGTTCGGTGCCCTGGTAGCCGATATCCTCGGCATTGACGAACACGGTGGGGATGCCGGCGCTGATCATGGTCGCCTTGAAGGTGCCGACGCCCGGCACTTCCAGGTCATCGACCAGGTTGCCGGTAGGGAACATCGAACTCCCCTCCTCGCCATCATCGGACGGATCAAGGAACTCCAGCACGATCTCCGCCGCCGGGAAGGTCACGCCATCCAGCTCGAAGTCGCCGGTTTCCTGCACCTGACCACTGCTCACCGGCACATGAGCGATGATGGTTTTCTGGATATTGGCCTGCCAGATACGCACCACGCACACGCCGTTGTCCGGAATGCGCGCCGGATCGACCAGCCCGGCATGAATGGCAAAGGCGCCGGCGGCGGTGGAGAGGTTGCCGCAGTTGCCGCTCCAGTCGACGAAGGCCTTGTCGATCGAAACCTGACCGTAGAGGTAGTCGACGTCATGCTCCGGCTGACTGCTTTTCGACAAAATCACGCACTTGGAGGTCGAGGACGTCGCGCCGCCCATGCCGTCGATATGCGCCGCATAGGGATCGGGACTGCCGATCACTCGCATGAACAGGCGGTCACGGGCCTCGCCCGGCACCTGACAGCTCGCCGGCAAATCCTGCAGACGGAAGAACACGCCCTTGCTGGTACCGCCACGCATGTAGGTGGCGGGAATCTTGATCTGGGGTACGTGAGCCATGATGAGGTCCTGGCTTGATGGAAGTAGCCCGGATGCAATCCGGGAAACAGGTCACCCCGGATTACATCCGGGCTAGAGGCTGGGGTCCCCTTCTCCCCAAGGGAGAAGCGGCCCGAAGGGCGGATGAGGGAGACCGCCTCCCTCACCCAGCCCTCTCCCAAAGGGAGAAGGAGTTAGCCGGCGGACGACTCGAGGAAGTCCTGGGCGAAGCGCTGCAGGACACCACCGGCCGTGTACACGTGCACTTCAGCTGCGGTGTCCAGGCGGCAGGTCACCGGCACCCTGACCACTTCACCATTGCGGCGATTGACCACCAGGGTCAGGTCGCAGCGCGGCGAGACTTCGCCTTCGATGTCGTAGGTCTCGGAGCCATCCAGTGCCAGAGTCAGACGAGTGGTGCCCGGCTTGAACTCGACCGGCAGCACGCCCATGCCCACCAGGTTGGTGCGGTGGATGCGCTCGAAGCCCTCGGCGACGATCACTTCCACGCCGGCAAGGCGCACGCCCTTGGCAGCCCAGTCGCGCGAGCTGCCCTGGCCGTAGTCGGCGCCGGCGACGATGATCAGGTTCTGCTTGCGGTTCATGTAGGTTTCGATGGCTTCCCACATGCGCATCACCTTGCCTTCCGGCTCGACGCGGGCCAGCGAACCCTTCTTCACCACACCGTCGACCACGGCCATTTCGTTGACCAGCTGCGGGTTGGCGAAGGTGGCGCGCTGGGCAGTCAGGTGATCACCGCGGTGGGTGGCGTAGGAGTTGAAGTCCTCCTCCGGCAGGCCCATTTTCGCCAGGTACTCACCGGCAGCCGAGTCCAGCAGGATGGCGTTGGATGGCGACAGGTGGTCGGTGGTGATGTTGTCCGGCAGGATCGCCAGCGGCAGCATGCCCTTGAGCGTGCGCTCGCCGGCCAGCGCGCCTTCCCAGTACGGCGGACGGCGGATGTAGGTGGACTGCGGGCGCCAGTCGTACAGCGGGCTTTCGGCTTCCTGCACGGTGCCGAGGTCGAACATCGGGATGTAGATCTGCTTGAACTGCTCAGGCTTCACCGAGGCCGCAACAATGGCGTCGATCTCCTCGTCGCTCGGCCACAGGTCCTTCAGGGTGATCGGCTTGCCGCTGGCGTCATGGCCCAGCACGTCCTGCTCGATGTCGAAGCGCACGGTACCGGCGATGGCGTAGGCGACCACCAGCGGCGGCGAAGCCAGGAAGGCCTGCTTGGCGTAGGGGTGGATACGGCCGTCGAAGTTACGGTTGCCGGAGAGCACGGCGGTGGCATACAGGTCGCGGTCGATGATTTCCTGCTGGATCACCGGGTCCAGCGCACCGGACATGCCGTTACAGGTGGTGCAAGCGTAAGCGACGATGCCAAAGCCGAGCTTTTCCAGCTCGGTCAGCAGGCCCGCTTCTTCCAGATACAGCTTGGCGACTTTCGAGCCCGGAGCGAACGAGGTCTTGACCCAGGGCTTGCGCACCAGGCCCAGCGCGTTGGCCTTCTTCGCCAACAGACCTGCGGCCACCACGTTGCGCGGGTTGGAGGTGTTGGTGCAGCTGGTGATGGCGGCAATGATCACCGCACCATCCGGCAGCAGGCCTTCGGCCTCCTCGGCCTTGGCCGCGGCCAGCTTGGCCTCGTCGGCAATGCCGCGCTCGTGCAGCGCCGAGGTCGGCAGGCGCTTGTGCGGGTTGCTCGGGCCGGCCATGTTGCGCACCACGGTGCTCAGGTCGAATTCGAGCACGCGCTCGTACTCGGCCGTGACCAGCGCGTCGGCCCACAGGCCGGTGAGCTTGGCGTAGTTCTCGACCAGCGCCACCTGCTCAGGCTCACGACCGGTCAGCTTGAGGTAGTCGATGGTCTGCTGGTCGATGTAGAACATCGCCGCGGTGGCACCGTATTCCGGGCACATGTTGGAAATGGTGGCGCGGTCGCCGATCGACAGGCTGTCCGCACCCTCGCCGAAGAACTCGACATAGGCGCCGACCACGCGCTCCTTGCGCAGGAACTCGGTCAGGGCCAGCACGATGTCGGTGGCGGTGATGCCGGGCTGACGCTTGCCGGTCAGCTTGACGCCGACGATATCGGGCAGGCGCATCATCGACGGCAGACCGAGCATCACGGTTTCCGCTTCCAGGCCGCCCACGCCAATCGCGATCACGCCCAGGGCATCGACGTGCGGGGTGTGCGAGTCGGTACCGACGCAGGTATCCGGGAAGGCCACGCCGCCGCGCGCCTGGATCACTGGGCTCATTTTCTCCAGGTTGATCTGGTGCATGATGCCGTTGCCGGCCGGGATCACGTCGACGTTCTTGAACGCGGTCTTGGTCCACTCGATAAAGTGGAAACGGTCCTCGTTGCGACGCTCCTCGACGGCACGGTTCTTCTCGAACGCATCCGGATCGAAGCCGCCGAACTCGACAGCCAGCGAGTGGTCGACGATCAGCTGGGTCGGCACCACCGGGTTGACTTTGGACGGATCACCGCCCTTCTCGGCAATCGCATCACGCAGGCCGGCGAGGTCGACCAGCGCGGTCTGACCGAGGATGTCGTGGCAGACCACACGGGCCGGGTACCATGGGAAGTCGAGGTCACGCTTGCGCTCGATCAGCTGCTTGAGCGAGTCGGTCAGCAGCTCCGGCTCGCAGCGGCGCACCAGCTGCTCGGCCAGGACACGGGAGGTGTACGGCAGCTTGGCGTAGGCGCCCGGCGCGATGGCATCAACGGCGGCACGGGTGTCGTAATAGTCCAGCACGGTGCCCGGCAGGGCTTTGCGGTAGGCGGTGTTCATCACGGTAAGACTCATTCGAATAAGGAAGGCGGCAGTCAGGGCGCCCGGCAGTGGGCGCCCCATCTTGCTCAGCGCTGATCCAGGGCCGGCACGGCACGCTGCTCGACGCCGATGTAGTCGGCACTCGGGCGAATGATGCGGTTGTTGGCCCGCTGTTCGAACACGTGCGCGGTCCAGCCGCTGGTGCGCGAGCAGACGAAGATCGGGGTAAACAGCTTGGTCGGGATGCCCATGAAGTGGTAGGCCGAGGCATGGTAAAAGTCGGCGTTGGGGAACAGTTTCTTCTGCGCCCACATGGTCTCGTCGATGGCCACGGAAACCGGGAACAGCACGCTGTCGCCCACTTCTTCGGCCAGGCGCTTGGACCACTGCTTGATCACTTCATTGCGCGGGTCGCTTTCCTTGTAGATCGCATGACCGAAGCCCATGATCTTGTCCTTGCGCGCCAGCATCGCCAGCAGCTCGGTGACCGCCTCTTCGGGGCTGCTGAAACGCTCGATCAGCTCCATGGCCGCCTCGTTGGCACCGCCATGCAGCGGGCCGCGCAGCGAGCCGATGGCGCCGGTCACACAGGAGTACAGATCCGACAGGGTCGAGGCGCAGACGCGGGCGGTGAAGGTCGAAGCGTTGAACTCGTGCTCGGCGTAGAGGATCAGCGAGACATTCATCACGCGCACATGCAGCTCGCTCGGACGCTTGCTGTGCAGCAGGTGGAGGAAATGACCGGCAATGCCTTCCTCGTCGGTGATGGTGTCGATACGCACGCCGTCATGGCTGTAGCGGTACCAGTAGCACATGATCGCCGGGAACACGGCGAGCAGACGGTCGGCCACGTCGCGCTGCTGCTCGAAAGACAGCTCAGGCTCCAGAGTGCCGAGCATAGAAGCACCGGTACGCATCACGTCCATCGGATGGGCATCGGCCGGAATGCGCTCCAGCACTTCCTTCAGCTCAACCGGCAATCCACGCAGGCCCTGCAGCTTTTCCTTGTAGGCAGACAGCTGGCTCTTGTTCGGCAGAGCGCCGTACAGCAGCAGGTAGGCCACTTCCTCGAAGCAGCATTTTTCCGCCAGCTCACGCACATCGTAGCCACGGTAAGTCAGACCGGCACCGGTCTTGCCCACGGTGCACAGTTCGGTCTGCCCGGCCACCTGGCCACGCAGGCCGGCGCCACCCAATACTTTTGCTTCAGCCATGGTTATCGGTCCTCTTCAGGCAAGTGGTCTGGTCAGTTCTTTTTCTGGGCAAACAGCGCGTCGAGCTTCTGCTCGAAGGCGTGGTAGCCGATGCGGTCGTACAGCTCCATGCGGGTCTGCATCAGGTCGATGACATCCTTCTGGTGGCCGTTCTGGCGAATAGAGGTGTAGACCGCCTCGGCGGCCTTGTTGGCGGCACGGAAGGCCGACAGCGGATAAAGCTGCATAGCGACGCCGACCGAGGCCAGCTCGTCGCGGGTGAACAGCGGCGTGGCGCCGAATTCGGTGATGTTGGCCAGCACCGGTACCTTCAGCGCATCGACAAAGCGCTTGTAGGTCGGCAGGTCGTAGGCAGCCTCAGCGAAGATGCCGTCGGCACCAGCCTCGACGTAGGCCTGACAGCGTTCGATAGCCGCGTCCACACCCTCGGCCTGGATGGCGTCGGTGCGGGCGATCAGGAAGAAATCCGGATCGGTCTTGGCATCGGCGGCGGCACGCACGCGGTCCACCATCTCCTCGCAGGAGACGATTTCCTTGCCCGGACGATGACCGCAACGCTTGGCGCCGACCTGATCCTCGATATGCGCGGCAGCGGCACCAGCCTTGATCAGGCTTTTGATGGTGCGCTCGATGTTGAAGGCGCTGGGGCCGAAACCGGTGTCGATGTCCACCAGCAGCGGCAGGTCGCACACATCGGTGATACGGCGTACGTCGGTGAGCACATCATCCAGTGTATTGATGCCCAGATCCGGCAGACCGAGCGAACCCGCCGCCACGCCACCACCGGACAGATAAATGGCCCTGAAGCCGGCACGTTTGGCCAGCAGCGCATGGTTGGCATTGATGGCACCGATGATCTGCAGTGGCTGCTCGGCAGCGATCGCCGCGCGGAAACGCTGGCCGGGAGTTGCTTGACTCATGACTCACCTCGGGACTTCGACGGTTTGACGGCGGCGCCACGGGCCTGAGCGGCCTGGTAGTGGCGTTCGATATTGCGTTTGGAGGCTGCGATATGCCGGCGCATCAGCAGTTCGGCCAGCTCGCCATCGCGCTCGGCGATGGCATCGAGAATGCGGTGATGCTCGGCAAAGGCCTGACGTGGCCGGTTGGGCGTGGCGGAAAACTGCAGGCGGTACATGCGCACCAGCTGGTACAGCTCACCACAGAGCATGCGGCTGAGGGTCTGATTGCCGCTGCCCTGAATGATCCGGTAGTGGAAGTCGAAATCGCCCTCCTGCTGGTAGTAACCGACTCCGGCCTTGAAGGCGGCATCCTGCTCGTGCAGATCAAGCACCCGGCGCAGATCATCAATTTCGGTCTGAGTCATGCGCTCGGCCGCCAGACGACAGGCCATTCCCTCCAGCGACTCACGGATCTCATACAGCTCGATCAGCTCAGCGTGCGACAGGGACACCACCCGGGCCCCGACGTGGGGAATGCGCACCAGCAGCTTCTGCCCTTCCAGGCGGTGAATGGCCTCACGCAGCGGCCCGCGACTGATGCCATAGGTGCGCGCCAGCTCCGGCTCGGAAATCTTGCTGCCGGGCGCGATCTCGCCTTTGACAATAGCTGCCTGAATAGTCCGGAACACCTGCTCGGAGAGGGTTTCCGTGTCATCCAGAATGGGCAGCGCTTGCTCGGACATATTGTCGACACCATCGCTTTAATTCAGGCAATTATCAGCAATCCAGAGCCGTGCATGTCAAACATTTTTATTCGATTGTCGACAATCCAGCGACAAGCGGAACAGCACCCGAAGCTCGGACAAGGCTTCAGATCGTGCGCTAAGCACCTGTCGCCACTGAAAAAGCGCGTGTTAGAATGCCGCCAAATAACATCCGGTCGGCAGCGCCCACTCAGCTGCTAGACTCGATAGTCATTCGCTCGCCCCGCAGCCATCCGGACCTTATGACCCGCCTAGCCCTTCTCGCCACCCTGCTGACTTTCCTCTCGGGCACCGCGCTCGCCGTGGAAAAGACCGTGTATGGCCTGAACGAATATGCGCGCCTGCAAGGCATGGACCTGCAAGTTGCAGCCAAGCTTGATACCGGCGCGAAGACCGCCTCGCTGAGTGCCCGTGACATCGAGCGGTTCAAACGCAATGGCGAGACCTGGGTGCGGTTCTACCTGGCCATTGATGACGCCCACGAACACCCGATCGAGCGCCCCCTGGCACGCATCAGCAAGATCAAGCGTCGCGCCGGTGACTTCGATCCTGAGGAAGGCAAGACCTACACGGCACGCCCGGTGATCGAGCTCGAACTGTGCATGGGTACGACCCTGCGCAATATCGAGGTCAATCTGACTGACCGCAGTGCCTTCCAGTACCCGTTGCTGATTGGCTCCGAGGCGCTCAAGCGCTTTGGAGCTCTGATTGACCCCAGTGTGAAATACGCAGCCGGCAAGCCGCGCTGCACGTCTGAAGCTCTTGCTGCTGAGTAACCTACATGCGCTCTCTGAATCTGCATCTGAAAGTTCTCATCACCCTGCTGGTGAGCCTGGGTGTACTGATTACGGCCTACCAGATCTTCATCCTCGGCATTCCGGTGACCGAAGATGAGACCGACGATCTGTGGAATATCGACGCCAAGGTCGAGTTCCAGGCCTCGCCCAGTGTTCCGGTCAAAATGCAGATGTTCGTTCCGCCGCTGAATCAGGACTATGTGAGCCTTAACGAGAGCTTCATCTCCAACAACTATGGCGTGAGCGTCAACCGTGCCGATGGCAACCGCAAGGTGACCTGGTCGGCCCGCCGCGCCAGTGGCAAGCAGACCCTGTACTACCGCTTGGTACTGACCAAGCGCTACAGCGGCGAAAAGCCCAAGGAGAAAGGCCCGATCTTCCGTGACAGCCTGCCGGTTGAAGGCGCTGAGAAGATTGCCGCCGAAGCCCTGCTGGCACCCATCCGCCAGCACTCGGCCGACATCGAAACCTTCGTCAGCGAGACCATCAAGCGGGTCAACAACGAGAAGGACGACAACGTCAAACTTCTGCTCGGCGGCGACAACTCGGTCAGCAACAAGGCCAAGGTCGCCGACCTGCTGCTGTCCATCGCCCACGTCCCGCTGCAGCGCGTGCATACCGTACGCCTTGCCAGCGAGCAGCAGAGCCCGGAACTGTGGCTGCGCACCTTCAATGGCGAGAACTGGCTGTACTTCAACCCGGAAACCGGCGAGCAGGGCCTGCCCAATGACCGCCTGATCTGGTGGACCGGCGACGAGCCGCTGGTCAATCTGGATGGTGGCAAGAAAGCCCAGGTTACGTTCAGCCTGAACAACAGCGAAATGAACGCCATCCACCTGGCCAAACTGTCGGACGCCAACACCAGCGCCGGCTTCCTCGAGTACTCGCTGTACGGCCTGCCGCTGCAGACCCAGCAGACCTATCAGATCATGATCATGATCCCGATCGGCGTGCTGGTGATCCTGATCCTGCGCAACCTCGGCGGCCTGCAGACTCTCGGCACCTTCACCCCGGTGCTGATCGCCCTGGCCTTCCGCGAAACCCAGCTGGGCTTCGGTATCGCCCTGTTCACCCTGATCACTGCCCTCGGTCTGTCGCTGCGCTCCTACCTTGAGCACCTCAAGTTACAGATGCTGCCGCGCCTGTCGGTGGTACTGACCTTCGTAGTGGTCCTGATCGCCGTCATCAGCCTGTTCAGTCACAAACTGGGCCTGGAGCGCGGTCTGTCGGTGGCACTGTTCCCGATGGTGATTCTGACCATGACCATCGAGCGGCTGTCGATCACCTGGGAAGAGCGTGGCGGCAGCCATGCCTTCAAAGTGGCCGTGGGCACCATCATTGCCGCCTCGCTGGCGCACGCCCTGATGAGCATTCCGGAGCTGACCTACTTCGTCTTCACCTTCCCGGCGGTACTGCTGATCCTGGTGGGTTTTATGCTGGCGATGGGTCGCTACCGCGGCTACCGCCTGACCGAACTGTTCCGTTTCAAAGCCTTCCTGAAGGATTGAGCCATGATCGGTCTCTGGAAACGCTGGAAGGACCTGAATGCCAAAGGCATCATGGGCATCAACCGACGCAACGCGGACTTCGTGCTGAAGTACAACAAGCGTCACCTGTATCCCATTGTCGATGACAAGATCATCACCAAGCAGCGCGCCATCGAAGCCGGCATCCATGTGCCTGAAATGTATGGCGTGATCTCCACCGAGAAGGAGATCGAGAAACTCGACTCGATCATCGGCGAGCACAACGACTTCGTCATCAAGCCGGCGCAGGGCGCCGGCGGTGACGGCATTCTGGTAATCGCCGATCGCTTCGAGGGCCGCTACAAGACCGTATCGGGCAAGATCGTCAGTCACGACGAAATCGAGTACCAGCTGTCGAGCATCCTCACCGGTCTCTATTCCCTGGGCGGTCACCGTGACCGTGCGCTGATCGAGTACCGCGTCAAGCCGGACCCGATCTTCAAGAGCATCAGCTATGAAGGCGTGCCGGACATTCGCATCATCGTGCTGATGGGCTATCCCGTGATGGCCATGCTGCGCCTGCCCACCCGCCAGTCCAACGGCAAGGCCAACCTGCATCAGGGCGCCATCGGCGTCGGTGTGGACCTGGCTACCGGCATCACCCTCAAGGGCACCTGGCTGAACAACAAGATCAGCAAACACCCGGACACGGCCAATGCCGTGGACGGCGTACAGCTGCCCAACTGGGATGGCTTCATGAAGCTGGCGGCAGGCTGCTACGAGCTCTGCGGCCTCGGCTATATCGGCGTGGACATGGTGCTGGATCAGGATAAGGGACCGCTGATCCTCGAACTCAATGCCCGCCCCGGCCTGAATATCCAGATCGCCAACGACTGCGGCCTGGCCCTGCGGACCAATGCCATCGAAGCCCATATCGCCGAGATGCAGAAGAAAGGCATTCAGGAAACCCCGGAAGAACGCGTTCGTTTCTCCCAGCAGGCCTTCGGTCACGTGCTGGCAAGCGAAGTCTGAAGCGCTCAGCCAGAAACAAAAAAGCCCGGTTGATCCGGGCTTTTTATTGCGCGGTGATCAGCGCACCACAGCCAGCTCGAATGAGCCCTGCTCGGCATGCTCATGCACCTGCATGCCGGCCTCATTCACCGCCAAATCCTGAAGGGGACGCTTGAAGGGCTTGTTATCCAGCGTCTTGAGGCTGCGGTCTTCATCGGTGCTTAGCAGCAGCACGTAACGCTCACCCTTGTCGGCCTCAACAGGTACAGTCCCCTCGATGAATGCATAGCGATACCAGGTTTCGCCATGCAGTTGATACACCGCATCGCTGACCAAACGCGTCGGGCGCTTGGCCTCATCAAGGAACAGCAGTGAGGGATAGACCACCTTCTGATTGGCGAAACTGCGCACACGCAATCCATAGGTACGATAGGAGCTGGGCAACTTCACTGCCGCGTAGTAGCTGCGGCCCATGGGGAAATCGAAACTAGGAGAGAAGTTATTGATCTCCTCGTAACGCGGCTCGTCAGCACTCAGCTCGCTGAAGTCATCATCCAGCATCTGCCCACAGCATTTATCAACCAGCTCGGCATACAGCCCCTCCTGCTCTTCCGGAGTACCGCCCAGCAAGGCACGCATGGCCTCGGTTGGCTGACCATCCAGACCAGGCAGATTGGCGACAGCCTGCTTGAATTCGATCTGACGCCCTTCGGTGTACTTGATTGCGCCACCCTGAGCCGAAGCGCGCGATACCGGATCGCCAGTAGGGACCTTCGAGTTGTGCATACGCCCCTGCTCGTCGACCCAGGTGTAGTAGGAGTCACCATTCTCGCTGCGCCGGAAACCCTTGCCTTCCAGTACATCGGCATCAATGTATTCACCGCTGCGCTCGCCATTGGGCAGCAGATAGTCGCGCCCCTGCCCGCCTACCGCATTGTTGGCATAGAAGCTGTTCTGCAGGTTGCCGCTGCCATCGACCCAGGTGAAATAACGACGCTTGCTCTCGCCCGATGCCTTGCTGCCGGGCCAACGCGCGTTCTGCTCATCCAGTTGGCGAGCCTCGTCACTCAGGCTGATACGCCTCTCCGCCTGGCGCTGCTGCTCGGCATAACGTCCGTCGACGAAGGTGTTGTGCACCCGCCCCTGCTCATCGACCCAGGTCAGATAACGCCCTGCAGCCGCCTGCACATTTGCAGCCGTAAGTAGCAAGGGTAAAAGCAAGAAAGAGCTGCCACGCACGTCAGAACACCGTTTGGTAGGTCAGGGCCATTACATAAGCATGTACTGAGGTTTCTACGTCCAAACCTGCATAAGGGTTGTACACGACATTGTCGATTCCCGTGCAATTGAGGTTGCAGCTGGTATCGGCCGGCACACTGGTTTTGGTCACGAAGTAGTTGAAGCCGAGATCAATCTGCGTGTCCTTGTCCCAGCGATAGCCCACGCCAAGTCCATAGAGATGGGCATCGCCAATCGGAGCCAGCACATCAGCCTTATCTTTAGGAATGGCCGAGGGTCGCCACTCATAGCCGGCACGCAACTGAACCCGCTCATTGAGATCGTACTGAACGCCTAGCGCCCAACTGATAGTGTCCTCATATCCCCGATCCAGAATGAGCGACGAAGAAGTTGCATATTTGGGACTAAACATTTGAGCGATACGCAACATATCCAGCTCACGATCAAACTTGATCTCAAACTGGTCCCAATCGCTGTAATCTACCCACCGCACATCTGCGTTAATCTGCCAACGATCAAAGGGTCGAACCTTGATACCCGTGGCGAAGCTGTCCGGATAGGTCAGGGTCAGCGAGGCATTCCCGGTTTCCTCATCCTGAGTTCCCTGAGGAATGCCGAAAATCAGATTGCCAATCTGCCCGACAAAGGCCTGATTGAAATCCTTCCAGAATCCGGTCCAGTCAGACGTGTAATCCACCCGGTATTTTCCGGTCAGCTTCATCCGCGCCTCACTCTGATAGGTCGCCCCCCAGGCAAACCAGTCAGTCGGCTCCCACTGCACCCCCAGATTGAAGGTGGGGGAAAGACTCTGCTGCAGATCAAGATCGAGATTGGCCAGATTGGTAAAAGGACCAAAATTACCGCCACAAAGATTAATGAAAGGAGCAAGAATAGGAGCATTGCCCACACAGGTCGCATTCGTCAGCGCCCTGACCAGCCCCGTCAGCATGCTGGGGTTACGAAAATCCTGATTGAGCGCCATGGCCTGATGCGAGAAACCAATGGACAAGCCCAAAGCCAGCTCGTCATTCATCTGATAACCGAGGGACGGAGAGAAGTAGGTGATGCGCTGCAGCGCTACCTCACGCCCCTGATATCGAGCAGGATCGCTGTCGTCGTCCCTCGAATAGCCCAGCGCCATCGGCGCATAAACATTGGTGGCAAAAGTCAGCTTGGAACCTGGCGGATTGATCGACAGCCCTGCCAGCGGCGCAAACAGCATGGGAACTTCGGTCATCCCCCCCAGGCCCGGCAAGTACATAGCAGGCGTCAGAGTGCGACTGCTGCTGTTTTTTACATCATCATCACTAAATCCAAAATGGTTATAACCCTGTGGAGCATCAAATTCGGCTCGGATATCCATGACGCCCGTCAGGAACTTGACCGTGGTCTGCCGTCCTTTGAGTTTGGTCAGTGCTGCCGGGTTGTAGTGAACCGCATCAACACCGGTGGAGTCCGCCGTAACGGCGTTTGCCAGCGCCATGGCCTTGGGATTTCCGATCGTCAGATTGTTGGCCAGTTGCGCTTGCGCCACACCGGCCATGAGCAGCGCCAACCCGGCACACAAACGCGCCAGAGGCAGTACGAAATCATTCATGCTGAACCCGCGCGAGTTATTCGGCCTTGAGGCCCTTGATATCCAATGGCATGGAAACGCCCAGGAGCACGTCCGGTGAGTCCTCGGTCATACCGAAGCCTGCGTTGACGTTGATGATGTGATCGGGCGCTGTGCGCAGACCCAGCGAAAAGTTCATGATCGAACTGGTCTGCTCGGTGCCTTCCAGCTTCTGACCGTCAAACTCGTACTCGTCTGCCAGCGTATAGGCCATTTGATAGGAGGCCGACAAAGAGACGTCGTAAGAAAGGGCATAGGCAAAACCCATGCTGCCGGAAATGGTGTCGCCCGGAGTGACAGCTGTCAGGCGACGGCCACCCCGCACCTGATCGATATCGGTATCAGCAAAGTTGATGGTGTAGCCCAGCGAGCCGAACAGCACCACAGGGTCCAGCACGTAAGACACGTTGCTACCAAAGCCCAGGCTGTATATCCCGCTACCGGTAGAAAGATCCTCGCCCGGTTTGACGTCATAGGGGCCGTCACCCGTAGGCAACCCCAGCGTCGTATAGAAGGTGACAACCGGCTTGCCACGAACCGAAGCCCATGGCTGATAACGAAGACTGGCGGATACATCACCCAGGCTGTAGGCATTGATATCGCGCTCGGTATCGAACTTGGCCACCAGCGGCAGACGCACGCTGAAGGTCAGGTTATCCCAGACGCCATAGTCGAAGGTGAAGGAGTTGGTGAAGGTGTGCTGGGCCTCGCTCTGACCGATCACGCTGTAATCATTATTACCGACTTTAACCGTCTCGATCATGGTGTCGCGCACCAGCGAGTAGTCCACACCGTAGGTCAGGGTGCGCTCGCCTTTTTTCAGCAGGGTATAGCTCTGCTCGGCAGCCTGGAAAACCTCTTCCAGAGCCTTGGCGCTGTCGGCGTCGTCATCTTTCTTGCTCAGCGCCTCGCGCGCCTGGTCTACCGAACCCTCATCGGCCCAAGCAGAGTGCACTGACAGCAGCAGCAGGCCGGCGACGGCCATCCCCCTAACGTCCATTACGCGTATCCCCAGTTCTTTATTGTTATGCCGGGTCGATTATTTTCGGCGAATGTAGTGAATGTTTCCGCCCGAACCGAGCTCAGTGGCCTGGTTCTCGCTGAACTTGGTGATCTGTGGAAACTCTCTAAAAGCCAGCAGACTCACAGTGCGGTCATCAATGATCCGCAGATCCCGCTCGGACAGGGCCAGTGCATTCTGTGGCCCCTGACCTGACGGATAGATCACGAACAGGACGTTCTGATCCCAAACTTCTTCGAACCTCGTCTGGGTAAAACTGATATTGCCCAGTGAGGGATCGGCGATGAACACATGGCCATCATACACATCACGCACCACCACGAAGTGTTTGAAGCCGCCATAGTGGATAGGCACGATTGCCGGATGCTCAAGCCCCTCCAGGTCATTGAACTCCGCTTTGAAACCGCCACTCTTGTAACCCAACGCCGCGACAAAACGCTTCATATCGAGCAGCGAAAACCCCCGACGCTCCACGATCTTGTCTGCCTCGCCAAAGCGCAACAGTCCTTCCATGACCTGGCGCTCTTCAAGATTTCGCCCCAGGTAGTAATCCAGCATGGTGGTCAGCGCGGCGGAGCCACAGCTGTAGTCGTAGGCCTGACGAACCACATTGCGAAACTGCAACTGACTGAGCGGTTCCAACTGAACTCGCTCACGGTTGACTGTGGCAGAGGTATTGGTCAGCGGCTGACTGATATGCACCGCGCCTTCCGGTTGCGGCTTGGTATCGACAGCCTGGGTAAAACCAAAGACCCCGATCAGACTACCCAGCAGAATCTCCAGCATGCGTCGCCCCTACATCACTCAGAAAAAGGCCTTATCGGCTTACGCCGATAAGGCCTTCTGGGTACAGCCTAAATCAGGGATTAGTGACCCCAGATCTTGATGGTGGTACCGGCCATATTGAGGTCGTTGATGGCCAGCGAGCCAATGCTGGCAGCAGAAGCACCACCTACCTTGATCGCGCCGATGCTCATGCCACCAGTGATGGTCGGCATGGTGATCTGGATCTGATCAACCGAACCGTTGTTCACTACGTCGATCATGACCGGGTTAGCGTCAGAAATGTTGAAACCAGTCAGCGCGATGGTTTCCATGCGAATGGAGCCGCCGCCAGTGTCGGTGTCTGTGTAGGTGACCGAGCCGATGGTCTGATTGAAGTTACCGGAGATGCTGATACCAGCCTGACCGGTTACGTCGGAGAGAGCGGCGTCTTCCATGGACTTCATCTGAGCCTGAGCCATGAAGGAGGTAGACAGAACAGCAGCAGCCAGAGCCAGTTGTTTGAAGCTTTTCATTATTTTATGTCTCCAAAGTTCGCAGGTGGGGTTTCCCCGGTTACTCATGCTGACGGCCTGTCAGCATCAGCAGGACCGACTTTCGCCGATCACCACACCCGACCGGTTTTCCCTGGTCGGTCGAGCCTGGTTCCGTGAGGCGGGTTGCCTCTCGTCCTGGGACACAAACTACTTTCCTCCCCCCCACCTGCCAGCCCATCCAAGGGATGGCGAATTGCCGGGCATTTTTCCAAACACCCGCTTCAGGCCTCGCTGAGTAACCCCATGCTCTTGCCTTTGAGTACCGCCTGGGTGCGACTGCGCACGCCGAGCTTGGCAAACAGGTTATGCAGATGCCATTTGATGGTGGCCTCGGACAGGTGAACCGCCTGGGCAATATCACGATTGGACAGCCCTGCCGCGACAAACCGGAGAATCTCCCGCTCACGGTGACTGATGTCCTGATTTTCCTCAAAGGCCTCAGGATCAACAGCCAGGCGCCGGCATTGCTCGCGCAGACCTTCAGCCAGACCACTCCAGCACTGAGCCTGCAGCGGTTCAGCCTGGCTCCAAGCCTCCCACAACGGCAGCAACCACAGTGCTTCATCAAGAAACAGCCGACGGTAACCACGCGCCCAGGCTTCTTCCAGAACGGACTGGAACAGAGCGAATGCCTTGTCGCTGTTACCCTTGCGCCAGCTTGCCACTGAAAGTAACAGCGAGAGACGCAAGCGCCTATCTCGCTGGTGTTCTGCCGTTTGTTTTGCCAAACATTGTTCCAACTGAACCTGTGCTTTATCAGCACGACGCTCACTGAGCGCCAGATGCGCCTGCGCCAAAGCCAGAGAAACATGCGCATCGGGATAGCGCCCCTCTGGCAAAATCGCCAGATGACGCTCCAACTGCAGGCAGCTGCGCTCAGCCTCATTGGGCTTTCGCAGCCACAACAGAAACTGCACCTTGCAGGCGATAGCATGGGCATAGACACGCTCATAACCAGGCCCATGCAGGCCGGTGATCCACTCGTCCAACTGTTCCAGGGCCTGCTCAGCCTCACCGGCGAAGAAACGTCCACGCGCCATAACCAGCTGACCACGACTGACCAGCTCGACTGGCGTCGCGACATCACGCCATGTGGTCGCGCGTGGCAACTCCGTGAGGATTGCGGCATGGCGATCCTGCTCGTAGAGCAGATCTGCATAGGCTAGAGATAGCGGCCCGCCGACCCGACTCCGCCGGCCAAACACCCGCTCCACCCGCGCCCGAGCTGCCTCTGAAATCGAACGTCCCTTCTCCAGCTCGCCACACTCCTTGCAGATCAGCGCCTCGATCAGACTGGTTACCACATTCAGGTATTCGCTATCCGCCAACCGCAAGCAGGTGCGAGCCACGCTAATCGCCTTGCTCGCCTCACCAAACTCGCCGAGCAAGGCATATGCTGCTGCCTGCACACAGCTCAAGCTGGCACGGAAAACCGGCTGGTTTTCCGGCACCATAGCCAACCACTGACGGGCAATTTTCAGGCATGCCTCAAGCTTGTCCTGATAGAGCAGGACCAACGCCTTAAGGACCTGAGTGACAGCTAGCAGCTCGGTCATGCCATAGTGCATGGTCTTACCACGCCCCTGTAGCAAACGACCACTAAGCTCCTCGATCAGCGCCTCGGCTTCGGCAAAGCGTTGCTCGAAAGCCAACTGCCATGCATAGAAAATCTGAAACACCACATGATCGCGAATCACCTCGGCTGGCACAGACTTGAGCATGGCCAGAATCGCGTAAACCCGGTTACCAGCGACCAAACGAGCACCCTGACGCTCAAGCAACTCGGCAGCAAAGCTGTAATCACGTGCCCGCAGCGCATAACGAATCGCCCGATCGGCCAGATCATGGCCTTCACACCAGCGTGCAGCCGCATGCAGCAGGCGCCCTGCATCACCACGTTTGTTCAGGCGACTCTGAAGAAACTCAGCAAACAGATGGTGATAGCGGAACCACTCGCCATGATCATCCAGGGCGATCAGAAACAACTGATCACTCTGCAAGCGTTCCAGAAAGTCCTGACCGTCGCGCTCACCCGTCAGGGCGTTACACAGCTCGGCGTTGAACTCATCAAGTATTGAGGTTTGCTCAAGAAAGCGTTGCAGGTCGTCAGACAGGCTGTCGACAACATCCTCGGCAAGGTAATCGGCGATATTTCGTTCGGTGCCACTGAGATCCGCCAGAAACGCCGCACGATCGCTATGCCGCTGCAGCGCGAGCACCGCCAGGTGCAACGCAGTTATCCAACCCTCGGTGCGCCGATATAGCAACTCAACATCAGCTTCGGACAGCTCCTGCTGGCGCACATCCAGTAGATAGGCGCGGGTTTCGGCAAGACTCAGACGCAAATCGTCAGCCTTAAGCCAGAATGCCCACGGCTCGTCATACAAAAAGCGCGGCTTGAAACGGGTGCAGGCAATGAGGTGGATATTTTTTGGCAGACGCTCCACCAGATAACGCGCACCGCTGACGAGGCCGGGATGGCGAATGCGATGAAAGTCATCGAGAGCTACATACAGCTCGCCTTCGACCTTCTGCAAATCGGCATGGAAAGCATCGACCAGTGCCTCGAGAGGCAACGTGATTTCGCTGTGCAAGAGGTTACTGACCTGCTCGCCAAAGCCCGGCACTACACGCTCAATGGCTCCAATGAGATACAGCAACAGACGCTGCGGCTCGCTGTCGGCCTCATCGCAGGACAACCAAGCCAGACGGGCACCGGCCTGCTGCAGGCGCTGACCAAACTGATAAAGCACTGTGCTTTTGCCGAATCCGGCAGGAGCACTGAGGATCAGCAAGAGCTTGTCTCGCTGCTCGAACAGGCGATCGATCAATGCTCCTCTGATCAGCATCGGGCGCCCACCAAGCTCCGGCGGGTAAAGTTTGGTTGGCAGCAGGGGCAGGCGTTTTTTCGCGAGGATCTTCGCAGTCATTATTCAAGCAGTCCCAGTTCGCGTGCACGCCGGATCGCTTGCGTCCGATTACGCACTTTGAGCTTCTCGTAGATGTTGTGCAGGTGCCATTTCACCGTGCCGAGGGCCAAGTTCAACTGTTGGCCTATCTCCTCATTGGAGTGGCCACGCGCTGCCAGCCACACCACCTCACGCTCACGCTCGGTCAATCCTTCCTCAAGTACATCTTGAGCCTTGCTAGCGGCCTCTCCCGGCCAGATTGCCAACAGACTGCGGATAAAACCCTGCAGCGCTGGCTGACGCTCGGCTGCTTCCAACTGCTGTAGCAACTGGCGAATGGCTTCACCCTCTTCGACAAACAGACTGCGCACACCTTCGCGCTCAGCCCCAACCAGGCATTGCACAAGCAGGCTGTAGGCACGCTCCTGATAGCCCAAGCGCTGATAGCTCAATGCAGCCAGCAGATCGAGACGCAGACGCTGCAGCCCATGCCAATTGGGCAAGAGCTGGCCACGCAATTGGGTGATCTCGTGCAGGGCCTCGCTGAAATGCCCACGCGCCTGCTGCAGTCGTACCCGGATCAGTCCCTGCAACCAGAGAACGGGGTTATAGCCCTGCTGGCGATACTGCGCTGCGAGCTTGTCCCAATCGACACTCTTTAGACGCTGCTCGGCACGTTTGAGACGATCAGTAGCCGGCTCCTGCAGAATCAGAGCAATCTCATCCACCAGGGCCAACGCGTAAAAACGCCAGGACTGATTGCGCGCAGCCAGATTCTGCATGGTCAATAGAGTATTGAGGGCATCCTTGGGCCGCATCTGCATACGCTGCACACGCGCCAAGCCGAGCATGCCCTGCGCATAGATGTCGATGGGGTTGATCACATCGACATGCTTGAGAGCATGCTGCAGGCGTTCATCGAGCCCGGAATAACACCCTTGCTGGTAGTCAATCAGCGCTTCAGTGATTCCCGGCAACGCCAGCGCACTGGCCGAGCCAGCAAAGCTCGGCATAGCCTTGGCGTGCAATTGGGCGCAGAGGTCACGAGCCTGTTTGATACTGCCCTGCTCCAGCGCCAGGATCACCTCGACATTGGACAGCTGCATATCGAGGTAGCGTCCCTCGAGAAAGTGATTGCGCTGCTGCGCCAAGCCTAACAAGCGTCGCGCCTGATCCGGTTGCGCAAGCATGGTGTGAGCCAGCGCACCGATGACGAGCATGGCTACCTCGAGAAAGGCAGACTGATGCCCTAACCGAGGTTCAATCCGGCGCACCAGGTTCACGCACTGCTCAAGATCATCTTTCTGCAGCGAGATAACGGCCTTTACTGCAAGCGCTGCTACATAGCTGTCATTATTCAGCGCATCGGCTTTCCCATCACCCCATCGCGCCAGCAGCTCATCAAGCATGCGATTGGCTTCGGGCAATGCCAAGGTCGAAGCTTTATCCCAGACGTCGGCCAGAATCAGAATCGGATAACGCTCGGCAATCTCGTCTGGCACCTTCAGGCGCCAGCGATAGATGGAACTCAACTGGCCGCGGTTGATCAGTTCAAGGCCACAACCGTCAACCAGCGCGGCCAGCATTTCCGGGTCTTCGGCCAAAGCCGCATGTTCGATCGCCAGGTTCTGCATACGGTGGTTGGCGAACCACAGACAGGCATTGAAGTGCAGTTGTTTGAGTCGCTCCGGATCACGCTCACGCAGGCGCTGGCGGAGAAACTCGGCGAACAGATGATGAAAGCGATACCACTGACGCTCACGGTCTAGCGGCACCAGAAACAGCTGCAGCTGTTCCAATTGTTCCAGAAGCGCCTGACCATCCTGGCGACCACACAGGGTACTGGCCAGATCGCCACACAGCTGGCTGGGCACGCCCAGCGCCAACAGTGATTCCTGCAGATCAACCGGCAATCGCTCGAACACCCCACGAAGCAGATAGTTGCCCACGGCACTCTGATCACCACTGAGACCACGCACCTCGGCCGCCGCTTCCGGTCGATTGCGCAACCACAGGCTGGCCAGGTTGAGGCCGATCATCCACCCTTCGGTGTGGTCATACAGCTGAGCGAAAGACTCTTCGCCGAGGCTCAGACCATTACGCTCCAGATAATGCCGTGCCTCGACGGCAGACAAACGTAACTCATCCTGACCGATTTCCAGCAACTGCCCCTTGGCACGCAGAGTCGCAAGACTCATCGACGGCAGATTGCGACTGCCGATCGCCAAAGTGAAGCCCGCCGGTGCCAGCTGCACGAGACGCGTCAAGGCACCCAGGATATCGCGGTTCTGCACCAGATGAAGATCATCCAGGACCAGAAATAACGGCTGATCAAGATTGGCCAAATCGAGCAGCAGACAATCGACAACTGCCGCCACCGGCACCTGAATCACGTTCTGCAAATAGCCCAGTGCCTGCTCACCAAACCCAGGCAGGGCCAGTGCGAGACTGTCGATCAAATGCGTGAAGAAGCGCGCCGGATCATCATCCTCAGCGGCGAGAAACAACCACGCCGTTTTATCGCCTTGCTGTAGACGCTGCTCAGCGAGAGTGGCCAGCGCAGTGGTTTTGCCGAAACCGGCAGGCGCGCACAGCAAAAGCAGCCGTGCATCGGCATGTTCGGCCAGCACCCGCTGCAAACCCGGGCGGGGAACGTTATCGGCAGATACCCGCGGAGGGGTCAATTTGGAACGCAAAAGGCTGTCAACAGCCGGATCCTGAACATCGTCCACAGCCAATATCCCTGGTTCATTATGATTGTAGTGAGGGCTATCGCCGCTCTGGGATACGTTCATACTAATCAGCACCTGCCGTTCAAGTAAACCCGCAGAGAGGCTCTAGGACGAAGGCAGCCGGCAGTCTACAATCGGCATCCGCGCCTCCCTGGCCAGACCTGATGCCGACCTGTTCCGTTATTCCGCTCGCCTACCGAGCTGACCCTGCCGACTACTTCAAGCGACTCTGTCACGCAGAGGGAGCCGTGCTGCTTGATGCCGGGCGCCCAAATGCCGAGCGCGGACGCTATGACCTAATCAGCGCCTGGCCATTGGCCCAGCTGCGAATTGGCAGTGACGAATCGGCCAACGACTTTGCCGCGCGCCTGCGTGAAGCCCTCAACCGGCTTGGCCACGCAGACGTGCCGGACGGCTGTGAGCTGCCATTCGCCGGCGGCCTGATCGGCTATCTGAGTTACGACTTCGGCCGCCGGCTGGAGGCGCTACCCAGCCAGGCACAGGATGACCTCGCGCTGCCACAGGCCAGCTTCGGTCTTTATGACTGGGCGCTAATCACCGACCACCAGCAGCAACGCTGCCAGTTGGTCTGCCACCCCAGCCTGACAGACGCCCGCCGAGACAACCTGCTGCAGCTGTTGAGCAGCGATGCGCCAACCGCCTCAAGCCACTTTGCTTTGCAGGCGCCTTTTCAGGCGGGCATCAGCCAGGCGGCTTACGCCGAGGCTATCGGCCGTATTCAGGACTACATCCACAGCGGCGACTGCTACCAGGTCAACTTCGCGCAACGCTTTCAGGCCCCCTACCAGGGCAACCCCTGGCCAGCCTTTAGCCTGCTGCGTCAGGCCTGCCCGACACCCTTCTCTGCCTATCTGAGCCTGGCCGCCGATGACGCCATCGTCAGCCTGTCGCCGGAGCGCTTTCTCAAAGTCAGTCAGGGACACGTGGAAACGCGACCGATCAAGGGCACCCGACCACGCGGCAACACCGAACCAAGCGACCAGGCCAACGCGGCAGAACTGCTGAACAGCCGCAAGGATCGCGCAGAAAACCTGATGATCGTCGACCTGCTGCGCAATGACCTGGGGCGCAGCTGCGCCATTGGCTCGGTGCGGGTACCAGAACTCTTTGCTCTGGAAAGCTACCCCAACGTGCACCACCTGGTGAGTTGCGTGACCGGACAGCTGGCGCCCGGCAAGGACAGCATCGACCTGCTGCTGGGCAGCTTCCCGGGCGGCTCGATTACCGGCGCACCGAAAATCCGTGCCATGCAGATCATCGACGAACTGGAACCGACCCGCCGTTCGATCTACTGCGGCTCCCTGCTCTATCTGGATGTGCGCGGCGAGATGGACAGCTCGATCGCTATCCGAACGCTGCTGTTCAAGGACGGCCAGGTATCCTGCTGGGGCGGTGGTGGAATCGTGGCCGACTCGAACTGGCAGGCCGAATACCAGGAGTCGCTGACCAAGGTCGATGTGCTGCTGCGCACCCTGGAACAGACGCTCTGAGCGTGACCACAACAAAAAAGGCCCGCATTCGCGGGCCTTTTTTATGACTCAGCCTTACAGGCTGAGGTTGCGTACCGAGGCCTTGAGGAACTCTTTCTTGAGATCCTCATAGGTGTGTACAGCCGGGAATTGCGGGAACTCGCGAATCACGTTATCCGGGGCATGGAACAGGATGCCGGCATGGGCCTCGCTGAGCATGGTGGTGTCGTTGTACGAGTCGCCGGCAGCGATCACACGGTAGTAGAGGCTCTTGAAAGCAATGACCGACTGACGCTTGGGATCCTTCTGGCGCAGCTGATAATCCACCACACGATCGGTCTCGTCGGTGATCAGCTTGTGGCACAGCAGGGTCGGGAAGCCCAGCTGACGCATCAGCGGCTGGGAGAACTCGTAGAAGGTGTCGGACAGGATCACCACCTGGAAACGCTCGCGCAGCCAGTCAACAAATTCAACGGCGCCTTCCAGGGGTTTCAGGGTTGCGATCACATCCTGAATATCCTTCAGCTTCAGACCATGCTCATCCAGAATGCGCAGGCGCTGCTTCATCAGCACGTCGTAATCGGGGATGTCGCGAGTGGTCGCCTTCAGCGCATCGATACCAGTTTTCTCGGCAAATGCGATCCAGATTTCCGGGACCAGCACGCCTTCCAGGTCGAGACAGGCGATTTCCACAGGCGACTCCTTGAACAAGGTGATGAAAGAAGGCGGCACTCTAGCGACTCGCCTGCCGCAGTGCAACGCGTGCCTTATACCCAAAGCACAAGGTCACCGTTAGCTATCGTTATTTAGGAATATAAAGCGGCTTTGCTAACATCGCCGCCACGAAAGCGCCGCGCACAGGCGCCAGTGATAAGGAACCGCCTGATGAGCCAACCCTTCAATGCCGCCGAGCTGGCTGCCAGTTACGCCAACAAGTCACCACAAGACATTCTCAAACTGGCCTTCGAGCACTTCGGCGACGAGCTGTGGATCTCCTTCAGCGGCGCCGAAGACGTGGTGCTGGTCGACATGGCCTGGAAGCTGAACAAGAACGTCAAGGTGTTCAGCCTGGATACCGGTCGTCTGCATCCGGAGACCTACCGCTTCATCGAGCAGGTCCGCGAGCACTACGGCATCGCCATTGAAGTGCTGTCGCCTGAAGCCGCAGCTGTCGAAGCACTGGTCAAGGACAAGGGCCTGTTCAGCTTCTACAAGGATGGCCACGGCGAGTGCTGCGGCGTGCGCAAGATTGCCCCACTCAAGCGCAAGCTGGCGACCGTCAAGGCCTGGGCCACGGGTCAGCGCCGCGACCAGAGCCCCGGTACCCGCAGCCAGGTAGCCGGACTTGAACTGGACGCAGCCTTCTCCACGCCTGAACGTCCTCTGTACAAGTTCAATCCGCTGGCGCAGATGAGCAGCGAGGAAGTCTGGGGCTACATCCGCATGTTGGAGCTGCCGTACAACCCCCTGCACGAGCGCGGCTTCATCAGCATCGGCTGCGAGCCCTGCACCCGTCCGGTACTGCCTAACCAGCATGAGCGCGAAGGCCGCTGGTGGTGGGAGGAAGCCACACACAAGGAGTGCGGCCTGCACGCCGGCAACCTGATCAGCAAAGGCTGATCAGCGGCCATGAAAAAGCCCGGCCTAGGCCGGGCTTTTTGTTGCGCAGAAGAAACTCAGTAAACCGGCAGCTCGACGCCATCGAACAGCTCATCCAGCTCTGCCTTGTTATGGCATTGCAGCGCCTTGGCCACCCGCTCGCGGGTCAGGTGCGGGGCAAACTTCTCGATGAAGTCATGCATGAAGCCACGCAGGAAGGTACCGCGACGGAAACCGATCTTGGTCACACTGGACTCGAACAGCTCGCTGGCATCGAGCATCACCAGATCGCTGTCGAGTTTGGGATCAACCGCCATGTGCGCCACGATGCCGACGCCCAGCCCCAGTCGGACATAGGTCTTGATCACGTCCGCGTCGGCGGCGGTAAACACCACCTTCGGGGTCAGGCCGCGATGACTGAAGGCATCATCGAGCTTCGAGCGCCCGGTAAAGCCAAATACATAGGTCACCAGCGGCTGATCAGCCAGCGCCTCCAGGGTCAGCTTCGGCAATTTGGTCAGCGGATGGCCCTGCGGCACGATCACGCAACGATTCCAGCGATAGCAGGGCATCATCACCAGATCACCGAAGAGCTCCAGCGCTTCGGTGGCAATGGCGAAGTCCACGGTGCCATCGGCAGCCATCTCGGCAATCTGCATCGGCGTACCCTGATGCATGTGCAGAGACACTTCTGGGTACTGCTTGATGAAGCTGCTGATCACCGGCGGGAGTGCATAGCGTGCCTGGGTGTGGGTGGTGGCAATCGAGAGGGTGCCCTTCTTCTCGTTGGAGAACTCCTGGGCAATCTGCTTGATGCTCTCGACCTTGCGCAGAATCTCGCCGGCGGTGGTGATGATGCGCTCGCCCGCCGGGGTAATGCGGGTCAGGTGCTTGCCGCTGCGGGCAAAGACTTCAACACCCAGCTCGTCTTCAAGCAGGCGAATCTGCTTGCTGATCCCCGGTTGCGAGGTATACAGGCTCTGCGCCGTCGCCGAGACGTTCAGATCATGGTGCGCGACTTCCCAGATGTAGCGCAGCTGCTGCAGTTTCATGACTCTCCCTCGGAGCGGCGGCCCGCTCCCGTCAACAACGACCTTTGTTATAACCATATTAATGGTTTAACCAGTAAAGCTAGTCGCTTTTTTTTATTCTGCTTGCCGTCCGTCCGACGATCTATCAGAAATCTCCCCGCCCACGGTGCTGCAGCATCGGCACCAGATATACCGGCACCTCGGCCAGCTGCAGCAAACGCAGGGCCGTGCGCCCCAGCGGGGCATCCCAGGCGGTGCCATGACTGTGGCTCCCGACCACCACCAGCTCGACACCCAGCCGATTGGCCTCATCGAGAATGACCTGCGGCGGATCGCCCTGCACCACCTGCAGGGAAGCAATCAGCTGCATGTCCTGACCGGCGTCCTGCATTTCCTCGCGAAAACTTTCCAGTACGCGCTGACGAATGCTTTCCAGCACGACCTGCATGCCCTTCTCGCGCAACTCGCGCAAACGCGTTTCCTCGACATAGGTCTGCAATACCGATTCGGCAAACAGGCTCAGCGGCTCCACGGCATGCACCACATGCAACTGGGCGCCGAATGACCTCGCCAGACTCAGTGCGTGCTGCAGGACGTAGGGCGAATACAGACCCAGATCAGTGGCATACAGAATCGACTGCACCATGTGACTTCCTCAACTACCAACGTGGCCTCTACAGGGTAGTCAGCCCTGCTCGCTATTGCTGATGCCATGGGGAACATGACCCGTCGGCACAACCCCGCGCGCCTTCTCACAATGGCCCAATTGATCATCGAAAAACACGTCGGCAGCAAAAGCCTCGAGGAACCCCGATTTATCCAGGCCACCGAGAAACAGCGACTCATCCAGACGGATATCCCAATCGCGCAGGGTGCGGATCACCCGCTCATGGGCAGGCGCGGAACGCGCAGTAACCAATGCCGTGCGAATCGGACAGGCCTCAGCCGGAAAGGCCTGCTGCAACCGGTTCAGTGCCGCAAGGAAAGGCTTGAACGGCCCGCCCGCCAGCGGCTGATGGGCCGCCTGACGCTCACTGCGCTGAAAGGCATCCAGCCCGCTCTGCTGGTAAACCCGCTCGGACTCATCGGAAAACAGTACGGCATCACCATCGAAGGCAATGCGCAGTTCACCGCTGTCGGCCCGGCGACTGCCACCGGAGAGGATGGTCGCCGCAGCAAACCCCGCCGCCAGCGCGTTGCGCACATCTTCGGCATGGGTCGAGAGAAACAGATGGCAGCCAAACGCCGCCAGGTAGGGATAGGGACTGCGCCCACCCACGAATGCCGCGCGGGAGATGGGAAGGCCATGCTGCTGGATGGAATTGAACGCGCGCAGCCCCGTATCGGCGCTGTTGCGCGACACCAGGATCACCTCGGTACGCGCCTCACCACCCGGCGGGTTGAGCGCCAGCAGCTTCTGCACCAGCGGAAAAGCTTCGCCGGGCTGCAGGCACTCGTCCTCATGGTCGATCTGATACTGCCGGTAAGCCTCGATACCCTGCGTTTCATAGACCCAGTGACTGGCACTCAAGTCGAACAAGGCGCTTGAAG
This sequence comes from Pseudomonas sp. HAR-UPW-AIA-41, assembly GCF_002304225.1. Taxonomy (GTDB): domain Bacteria; phylum Pseudomonadota; class Gammaproteobacteria; order Pseudomonadales; family Pseudomonadaceae; genus Aquipseudomonas. The sequence goes on along the minus strand of NZ_NSLB01000001.1, from coordinate 654,359 downwards.
AAATGGCCACCACCAGTTTGTCGCCCAATCCCTTGGCCATGCTCAGGCTCCTTCAGGGCGTTTCGAGGAAACGCAGGCATTGCAGCAGCATGCGCGTCTGCGGCATGCACACGCCCGCGGCGGCTGCCACGGCCAGCGGTGCGGCATAAACCGCGTCGAGCTCCATCACCCGACCCAGTTGCCGGTCGTGATACATACTCGGCAGATAATCCGGCATACGGTCGGTTGCCAGAAGCAGCTTGTCCGCCAATCCCTCCGGCAAGGCATGGCCACAGGCGGCGGCTGCGCTGATCACTTCTTCCATCAAGCTGGCAATCAGTGCACGGCTATCGGACTGCTGCATCATGGCTGCAGTACCGCTGTTGAGCAGCACGGAAAGCCCGTTGTAAGGCACGTTCCACACCAGCTTCTGCCAACGCGCCTGTGCCAGATTGGCGACCGGATTGGCATCAATCTCAGCCTGACGCAGCAGCGCCACGCCTTCAGCCAGAACAGCATCACCATCGCCGGGCCCCGAGTGATAGCCCAGATTGATGCCACCATAGGCCTGATGCACGATCTGCCCGGCGGCAGCTCGGTGCACGCAGATGAAACACAGGCCACCCAGCAGATGCAGGGAGTCCGGGAGCAGCGGACGCAGCGTCTCTTCCACAGCCAGTCCATTCTGCAGCAACACCACCTTGGCACCGGGTGCGGCAATCTGCACCAGCAGCGGGGCCAGCTCGGCATTACTGGTGGTCTTGGCGCCCACCAGCAGCCAGTCGCACGCCGGCATGCTGGCCGCATCGGCATAGACCTGCAGGTTGCTCAGATGCAGCTGGCCATGTACGACACTGTCGAGTCGCAGGCCCTGTTCAGCGACAACGGCGTAGTCGCTGCGCAGGAGAAAATGGACATCCAGACCGGCACGGGCCAGCAGCATGCCGTAATAACCGCCAATCGCCCCGGCACCAATAATGCCGATCCGCGGCGAGCGTTGTTCAACCATCAGGGGAGCTCCTCGGCTGGCTGTTGCCACTGCACGGCCAGCGCCTTGACCAGCGAGTCGCCACGCAGAGCTGCGCGCACCTCGCCAAAAAAATGACCATCACGCACCAGAAACAGAGCTGGCAGATGGAAAACCTCGTAACGACTGACCAATCCCTGACTCTCGCCGGCATCGATCCAGATCAATCGCTGAACGGGCAGTGTCTGTTTAGGCAGCCACTGCTCCAGAAAGCGGCAACTGGCACAACCCATGCTGGTAAAGATCACCAGCGAGGCGCCCGGCAGATCCAGTAACTGGCGATCGGCATCCAGATCGGACAGCCGCAGATTTGCCACTATACTGACATCACCGCCTTGCGTTTGTCGGCACTCGGAGTACGCCGCCATGCGTCAATACCTGCGTCACCCTACAGAAATGCCGGTGGAGCTGATTGCCCGAAAGCAACAGGTGCACCAGCAGCTCAACAATATCAGCCTCGGTGGGGTTGCCTGCAACTCGCAGCGCAACTTCAAGCGCGGTCTCTGGGTGGAGCTTCACGTGCCGCTGCTCGGCAGCGAAGCCCACTACAGCGGTGTGGTTGCCTGGTGCCGCAAGCGTGCCGGCGACTATCTGGTAGGCATTGCCTTCACCGATGAGGACAACCTGTTCCGCGCGCGCATGGTCGAGCAGGTCTGTCAGATCGAATGCTATCGCCTGCAACGCGAAGCCGAAGTCGGCCACAGCCTGCCGATAGAAGAGGTCGCGCGCGACTGGATTGCCTTGCACGGTGCCACCTTTGCGGCATCCGGCCACGCCTGAAGCCCGCCCTGCCCATTGTTTCCGCCCGCCCGACGCGCTAAGGTTCGGCCTTCCCCGCAGCGCCCGTCGTGCTGTGCTCCGCCGCGCGGGGAGGCTGGCGGCCGGCATCCGTGACCTGATGAGTACCCCGATGGCTGATTTACCGATTGACGACCTTAACGTTGCCTCGAATGAAACCCTGATCACCCCCGAGCAACTTAAGCGCGAAATCCCCCTGAGCGATGCAGCGCTCAAGACCGTTGCCCATGGCCGCCAGGTCGTTCGTGACATCCTTGATGGCAAGGATCACCGCCTGTTCGTGGTGATCGGCCCCTGCTCGATCCATGATGTCAAGGCCGCCAAAGAGTATGCCGAGCGTCTCAAGGTACTGGCCGCCGAGGTGTCCGATACCCTGTTTCTGGTCATGCGCGTGTACTTCGAAAAGCCACGCACCACGGTCGGCTGGAAGGGTCTGATCAACGACCCGTACCTGGATGATTCCTTCAAGATTCAGGATGGCCTGCACATTGGCCGCCAACTGCTGCGCGACCTGGCCGAGATGGGCCTGCCGACGGCCACCGAAGCCCTGGATCCGATTTCCCCGCAGTACCTGCAGGACCTGATCAGTTGGTCCGCGATCGGCGCTCGCACAACCGAGTCCCAGACTCACCGCGAGATGGCCTCCGGCCTGTCTTCGGCCGTGGGCTTCAAGAACGGCACCGACGGCAGCCTGACAGTCGCCATCAACGCACTGCAATCGGTTTCCAGTCCGCACCGTTTCCTCGGCATCAATCAGCTGGGCGGCGTATCCATCGTCACCACCAAGGGCAACCCCTACGGCCACGTGGTTCTGCGCGGCGGCAATGGCAAGCCGAACTATGACTCGGTCAGTATCGCGCTCTGCGAGCAGGAGCTGAGCAAAGCCAAGATCAAGGCCAACATCATGGTCGACTGCAGCCACGCCAATTCCAACAAGGATCCGGCGCTGCAGCCTCTGGTGATGGACAACGTTGCCAACCAGATTCTCGAAGGCAACAACTCGATCGTCGGCCTGATGGTGGAAAGCCACCTCGGCTGGGGCAGCCAGCCCATTCCGAAGGATCTGTGCCAACTGCAATATGGTGTTTCGATCACCGACGCCTGCATCGACTGGGAAGCTACCGAGAAGAGCGTGCGCAGCATGCACGCCAAGCTCAAGGACGTACTGCCCAAGCGCCAGCGTTGAGTTTCCCGCAGACACAAAAAAGCCGGGCAATTGCCCGGCTTTTTTGTGTCTGCGATTCAACCCGAAGACTAGCGCTCGCGCCGCTGCATGTAGCGCTCGACATAGGAACACGACGGAATGACGCTGTAGCCCATGCGCTCGGCGTAATCGAGTGCATGCTCGGTCAGGTGCGCCGCGATGCCCCGTCCACGTAAATCACTAGGGACGAAGGTGCGATAGAAATCCAGGGTCTGCTTGCCCAAGTCCATGTAGGCCAGATAGGCACGATGACCATCCACCACCAGCGCAAACTGATGTTTGATCACATCGTGCTCAATGGGCAGGCTCTGCTTCATCGCGCCTCACACCTCCACTCAGAAATTCACACGAACCTTGTCGATCTTATCCAGCCGCAAGAACATCTCCGCACTGCCCGCCCCAAACTGGACCGTGAGGTAAGCCCTGCTGTTCTCCACCTTGTGCAGAATGCCTTGATAATAGGTGCCATCATAGGTCAGAAACTGCAAGCGCTTACCGGTGTATTGTGCCAACTGCTCCACCGGCACGAAGTCATACTGGGTCGAGTTTTCGCGAGACGACTGTGACTCCTCCGCCACGATCTTCTCCAGCGCCCCCATCTCGCGGACCTGCCCCGGCTCGACCCAGCTAAAGCCCAATGGCTGCACAGACTCCTGATTGATCAGCAGCACCGGGTTGACCATCTGCAGCACATCCTTGGCCTCGAAGAACTGCAGACCATCCCAGGCCATGCCTTCGGTTGGATTGATTTCCAGGCGAAGTGATTGCGGATCCTTGAGGTAGCGGGCATAGGCATCCAGCACTGGTTGATCAAGGCCTACACGCTGACTGCGCAGCACCGCATCAAACTTGTCCAGCGAGGTCTTCTGGTACTCCGCCTCGCTCTGCCCCAGCTTGCCCGCGCAGAAAGCCTGAACCTTGCGCAGGTACTGGTTGTCATTCATCTCGACAGTCATAGAGGAGATACGCGGCGGGTTCATCCGCAGATCACCCGGATTATCCGAGACGTTGATCAGCGCCATGCTAAGGCGCGTTTCCAGCATATCGCGTGTATCGGCACGCAGATTGAAGGTCAGCTTCTGCGCTCCTGGATCAAGTCGATAGGAAAATTCGGCATCGGTTTCCAGGGTGCGATAGCCCATATCCAGCAACTCGACCGTACCGATGTGCTTGATTTTGCCGCAATTGACCTCGCTCATGGCAGTAAACACGCTGCGTTCGGCGGGCGTGTCGTAGAGAGCCTGCATAAACGGGCCGTGCACCTCTAGAGCTATCCCCTTGAGATCGATGGCCATCTGTTCGGGGAACTTGCCCTGCTCCAGTCGCTCCTTGAAGCGCAGCAACTCGCCGAGCCCATTGAACTTGAGCTGAGCATGTTCGATGGTGATGCTGTCACCAGCCATCGGGACCCGAACTTCCAGCCCCTCCAGCCCCACGCGACCATCAAAGGAGGACGTAACGCCTTCGTATGTAACTTCAGCAAACGGCTGCAGACTATCGGCTGCCTCGTCCATGATGTTGCGTACCGACCACCAGAGCGACAGTTTGATCAGCAGCGCTAAGGCTATTACCGCCAATACCAGCCATTTGATTATCTTGGACATTGATGCCTTCCCTGCAGGTGTATGCAACATCTTGGAAAAACCAAGCGTATCAGGCGCAAGCAGCTGCATCCATGCCTGGACGCCCCCATCGACTACAAGTCTTTACGCCTTGCACAAACTTTGCTCACCTTGTCTATTTATTGAACAACCGAGCCCCAACACACTCACAAAGTCACCACACAACGCAAAAAAAAACAGCATGTCGTTACTGCTGTTGGTTTACTTACGACAACTAACGGGTACTATGTAGGCCGGCAAATTTCCCAGCCTTGGGGAATTGCTTTTTATGGAAAAAGTCCACCTTAAGGGGAAACCAATGAACAACGTTCTGAAATTCTCTGCTCTGGCCCTGGCCGCTGCTCTGGCTACCGGCTGTGCTTCCAGCGAAACCGAAGCCCGTCTGACCGCTGTTGAAGACTCCGCTGCCCGCGCTCAAGCTCGTGCTGACGAAGCCTACAACAAGGCCGACGAAGCTCTGGCCGCTGCTCAGAAAGCCCAGCAGACCGCTGACGAGGCTAACGAGCGCGCTCTGCGCATGCTGGAAAAAGCCAGCCGCAAGTAATAGCCTCTCAGGCTATCTTGTGAAACCGACCCAGCAATGGGTCGGTTTTTTTATGCCTGACACTTTTTGCCAGACATGAAAAAACCCGCACAAGGCGGGCTTTTTCACTTACGACGCGATCAGTGCAGCGGCGTTTCGGTGCTGGCCATCGCCTCATGCGGCGCGGCGATCTGAACCGGCAGACCGTCTTCGGCGGTGACCACCTCACGAACACGATCCCAGTCCATCTGTACCTGCTGCACCAGATCCTCACGCTTGAGCAGGGCATTGACCACGGCGGCATTCTTGTCCACCGCCGAGACCTGAGCCTCAGGCGCATCGGTCAGCGGAGCATGGGCTTCCAGATAGATCTTGCCGCCACTTACACCGAACTTGTACGGCTCGTTGATGATGCGCACCTTGGTGCCCACCGGCGCCATCTTGGCCAGTTCCAGCACATTGTTGTTGAGCATGCGGAAACAGCCGTGGCTGACGCGCATGCCGATCCCGAACTTCTTGTTCGAGCCGTGGATCAGGTAGCCAGGTGTGCCCAGAGTGAACTTGAACGGACCCAGCGGGTTATTAGGCCCCGGCGGCACGTAGGCCGGTAGCGGATCACCATCGGCAGCATGCTCGGCACGAATCGAGGCAGGCGGCGACCAACCTGGATTTGGGGTTTTCCCAGTGATGGTTGTGGTCGCGATCGGCGAACCCCAGCCCTCACGGCCAATGCCCAGTGGGAAGGTATGCACCACATTCTTGCCTTTCGGGAAGTAGTACATGCGGTACTCGGCGAGGTTGATCACAATGCCCTCACGCGGTCCCGGCGGCAGGATATAGCGGGTCGGCAGAATGATTTCGGTGCCAGCACCCGGCAGCCAGGCGTCCACACCCGGGTTGGCAGCGACCATTTCCAGGTAGCCCAGATCATTGGCCGTGGCGATATCGGCGAAGGTGTCTTCGTACTTGGCTTGAATGACACGGACTTCACCGACGACATCCTCGCCAGGGGGCGGCAGGGGCAGTTCCAGAGCAACGGCCTGGCCAGCCAGACACAAACCGGCGACCGACAGGCCACGGGCGACGGCAGATACGCACGACAACATCCGAAAGTCCTTGATTAGCAATAGTTGAGAAAAAAGATGCGGAATTGTACACCAGGCCCACCCAGACCGGGGAGGCCTCAGTCGTCGCCCCAGGGCAGGCGCTGGCCGGCCTTTTGCGCGCGCAGGACACGCTCACACTCGACACACAGACGACGATCGCGCAGGTCGCCCCGCGTTAGCGGCAACAGCTGGGGTTGCGCCGGTAGCAGGCCACCACAGAGCGTACGGTCGGCGTAGCCGCCAAGCTCAAGCTGACGCGCAAGCAGATGCACACGCACTTCCCGGCAGGCAAACAGGTCCAGCTGTTCGTCAGGCTCGATCAGCTGATAGGCATGCAGGGACCAGACAAAGCGCGGCATCGAAGGCTCCGGAGAAGGTGCGCCACCTTAGCCGAAAGGCCTGGCGCGGAAAAGCCTAGAGTCGCGCCTCGAGCAAGGGCCAGATGTTATCCAGAAGGCGCGGCTGAGCAGCAGCCGTGGGATGGATACCGTCAGCCTGCATCAGGCCAGGCACACCGCCCACACCCTCAAGGAAAAAGGGCAGTAACGGCACCTGATGGGTTACGGCCAGTTGCTCATAGACTCCGGCAAAACCCTCGGTGTAGCGTTTACCGTAATTGGGGGGCAGGCGCATGCCCAGCAGCAGCACCCGAGCGCCACTGGATTTGCTTGCCGCAATCATGTTCGCAAGATTCTGTTGCAATTGCGCCAGCGGGGTGCCGCGCAAGCCATCATTGCCCCCCAGCTCGATCATCACCAGTGCCGGCCGATGCTCTGCAAGCAGCGCTGGCAGGCGGGCCAGACCGCCTGCACTGGTGTCACCACTGATCGACGCGTTGACGACCTGAATACGCTTGCCCTGCTGATCGAGGCGCTTTTGCAACAGGGCCACCCAGCCCTGGGTCGTATCCAGGCCAAAAGCGGCGCTGATACTATCGCCCACCACCAGCCAGACTTCAGCACGCAGCGGCGCCGCCAGTAACAACAGAGCGAGGCCGATCCAGCGCAGGCGCAGCAACATCGAGAACTCCATGAGCAAAAGCATTCTGAGTGCGCAAGACCTTAGCAAAGTGGTCACTGTGGCGGAAGGTGAACTGACCCTACTGCACCCGCTCAGTCTTGATCTGAAGGCCGGCGACAGCCTGGCTATCGTCGGCAGTTCCGGCTCGGGCAAGTCCACCCTGCTCGGTTTGCTCGCCGGACTCGACCTGCCCAGCCAGGGTCGGATTGTGCTCGACGGACTGGAGCTGACCTCACTGGATGAAGACCAGCGGGCTGCAGTGCGTGCCGAGCGGGTGGGCTTCGTTTTCCAGTCGTTCCAATTGATCGACAGTCTGAGTGCCTGGGAGAACGTCATGTTGCCACTGGAGCTGGCAGGTCGCCGTGACGCTCGCGCACATGCCCAGCAGCTCCTGGAACGAGTCGGCCTGGCCCAGCGCCTGCGCCACCTGCCGCGCCAGCTCTCCGGCGGCGAACAACAGCGGGTTGCCCTGGCCCGTGCCTTTGCCTGCAATCCGGCGATCCTGTTTGCCGACGAGCCTACCGGCAATCTCGACAGCCAGACCGGAGAGCGCATCAGCGACCTGCTTTTTGAGCTGAACCGCGAGCAGGGCACCACCCTGGTCCTGGTCACCCACGATGAGCGCCTGGCGCACCGCTGCCATAGGCAGATTCGCCTAGAAGCCGGCCACCTGCTGGCGAGCGTGGACCCCTGATGCGTACTCCAGCCCTGCTGCGTCTGGCCCTGAGCCTGTTATGGCGTGAACGCAGCGCCGCCGAAGTGCGCACGCTGTTCTGGTCACTGCTGATTGCCGTCAGCGCCAGCTGCAGTATCGGCTTCTTCAGCGCCCGCCTGCAGGAAGCCATGGTGCTGCGCGCCAGCGAGTTCCTCGCCGCCGATCTGGTATTGAGCGGCAGCCAGCCGGCCGCTACTGCACAGATCGACAAGGGGCTTGCCCTCGGCCTCCAACATGCACAGAGTGTCGAATTTTCCAGCATGCTGGCCAGCGATCAGGGCCTGCAACTGGCCAGCGTCAAGGCCGTGGCGGCCCCCTACCCGCTGCGTGGCGAGTTGAAATCCACTGCCAGGCGCTTTGCTGAAGAACAGGCCGGCGGCTTGCCGCAACCGGGCGAGCTCTGGGCCGAAGCACGCCTCACCCAGGCCCTGGGCATAGAGCCCGGAGCACGCATCGAGGTAGGCGCGACAGAGCTGACCCTGACCCGCCTGCTCACCTATGAACCGGATCGTGCCGGCGACTTCTACAGCCTCACGCCACGCGCCCTGATCAACCTGAGCGATCTGGCTGCCACGCAGGTGGTGCAGCCGGGCAGCCGGGTGCGCTACCGGGATTACTGGCGAGGGTCTGCCGAAGCCGTGCGAGCCTACCGGCAGCAGACCAAACCAGATCTAGCCGCTCATCAGCAACTGCTCGACGCCCGCGGTGGCAACACCCAGGTGGGCGGCGCACTGAGCCGAGCCGAGCGTTACCTCAATCTGGCCAGTCTGGCCGCCCTGCTGTTGGCCGGCGTCGCGGTGGCGCTGTCGGCGAGTCGCTTTGCCACACGCCGTTATGACACCAGCGCCCTGCTGCGCTGCTTTGGCCTGCAACGCCGGCAGATCACCCAGCTGTTCTGCATTCAGTTACTGGCCCTGGGCCTGTTCGCCAGCCTGCTCGGCGCCCTGCTCGGCTGGCTTGGCCATCTCGGCCTGCTCCATCTGCTGGGCGGCTTGCTACCGGAAGAACTACCAGCCGTTGGCTGGCTTCCGGCACTGGCAGGTATTGCCAGCGGTCTGATCACCCTGGCCGGCTTTGCCCTGCCGCCACTGCTCAACCTGGGGCGCGTATCGCCTCTGCGGGTGCTGCGCCGGGACCTGCAGCCGCTGCCGGTCGCCGCCTGGTTCAGCTATGCCCTGGCTATCGCAGCCCTTGGCCTGATCATGTGGCGACTGAGCCTCGACTGGCGCCTGACCCTGGCCCTGCTCGGCGGCGGCCTGCTCGCCTGCCTGCTGCTCGGCAGCCTGCTGTGGCTGGGTCTGCGCAGCCTGCGCCGGGTATTGGAAAACGCCTCGCTAAGCTGGCGCCTGGGACTCGGCCAACTGCTGCGCCATCCGCTGGCGGCCACCGGCCAGTCCCTGGCCTTCGGCCTGATACTGCTGGCCATGGGCGTTATCGGTCTGCTGCGTGGGGAGCTACTGGATAACTGGCAGAACCAGTTGCCCGGCGATGCACCCAATCATTTCGCCATGAACATCCTGCCCGAGCAGCGGGAAGCCTTTGTCAGTGCCCTCGAACAGCAGGGCGCGCAGAGCCAGCCGCTGTTCCCGCTGGTGCCCGGCCGCCTGATTGCCATCAATCAGCAACCCGTGCAGCAACTGGTCAGTAAGGATTCCCAGGGAGAGCGGGCGATCCAGCGCGATCTGGGCCTGACCTGGGCCAGCGATTTGCCAGCTGGCAACAAACTGACCGCCGGCGCCTGGCTGGGTACCACACGCAGCGGTCTTCCCGGCGTGTCGATGGAAAGCAAACTGGCGGATAACCTGAAAATCCAGCTGGGTGACCGCCTGACCTTCAGCATCGCCGGGCAAACCCGCGAGGTGGAAGTCAGCAGCCTGCGCGTGGTCGACTGGGACAGTTTCCAGCCGAACTTCTACATGGTCTTCGCCCCCGGCGTGCTCGATGGTCTGCCGCTGACCTACCTGACCAGCTTCCACCTGCCCAAGAGTCAGGAAGGCGCCCTGCTGCCGCTATCGCGGCAGTTCCCCAGCGTCACCCTGCTGCAGGTCGATGCAATCCTCGAACAGCTGCGCAGCATCCTGGCCCAAGTCAGTCTGGCCGTGGAGTACGTACTGCTGTTCGTGCTGGCCGCCGGCCTCTGCGTGCTGTTTGCCGGCCTGCAGGCGACCCTCGACGAACGTCTCAAACAGGGCGCCATCCTGCGGGCCCTCGGCGGTTCCAGGCGTCTGCTGCAACAGGCACGCCTGCGCGAGTTTGCCCTGCTGGGCACCAGCAGCGGCATGCTGGCCATGCTCGGCTGCGAGCTGGTCAGCTACCTGCTGTATCATTTCGCCCTCGATATCGCCTGGCAGCCCCATCCCTGGCTGCTCCTGCTGCCGCTGGCCGGCGCCTTGCTGGTGAGCCTTGCCGGCAGTCTGGGAACCCGCCGGTTGATTCACGCCAGCCCGCTGTCGGTGCTGCGCGAAAGCTGAAACGAAAAGAGCTGAACGAACAGTCGCCATGAGTCGTTACCGTCCGCCGCGCAGTGCCGGCACTCCCCTGATCACCCCCGAAGGCGAGGCGCGCCTGCGTGCAGAGCTTCACGAGCTGTGGCATGTGCGCCGGCCACAGGTGACTCAGGCCGTCAGCGAAGCCGCCGCCCAGGGCGATCGTTCGGAAAATGCCGAGTACACCTACGGCAAGAAGATGCTGCGTGAAATCGACAGCCGCGTGCGCTTTCTCAGCAAGCGCCTGGAAAATCTCAAGGTGGTCAGCGAGCGCCCGGCGGACGCAGGCAAGGTCTACTTCGGCGCCTGGGTGACAGTGGAAGACGAAGACGGCAACGAGGCACGCTATCGCATCGTCGGCCCCGACGAGCTGGATCTGCGCCAGGGCCTGATCAGCATCGACTCGCCACTGGCCAGAGCACTGGTCGGCAAGCCGCTGGATGCCGAAGTCAAGGTACAGACTCCCACGGGTGAGCAGTACTACGTGATCACCGCGATCGACTATCCCTGAAGACAGCCCGCCGCCCTTCAGCGCAGGCGAATCAATCCCTGGCGAGCCACACGCAGCACCTCATGCAGCAGCTCGTCAGTCAGTGCGCCGGAAGACTCACCAAGCACCACCAGATCGAAGGCTGCATCCGGCAGTTCACGCAGTTCGGCAGCCTGGGGCGCCGCAAACTTGAGCAGGCTCTGACGGTCAGCCGCCCAGTTCTTCGGCCAACCTTCGAGGTACCTGAGCAGGCTCGGCGAGTGCTGGCCAATCAGCAGAACATGGGGGTGGCGAACGACACTACCGGACGGCAGCGGTGAGAATTGCAGTAGGGGACGTGGACAGCTCATGGCATCAATCTCGGCCTCGGAGTTACCGCCGGGCAGCGGTGAGAGGCGACACCGGGGCCAGCGCTTTAGCGGTATGTGCCCAACCGGGCGGCGCCCCGCAATTTGCTCTTAAATCGGCGCCAGGCGGCCATCCTAAAAATGCCCCCGGAGCCTGTCAAGGCTGGCGGGGCCTGCATGCTCACTTCCACGTACTCGCCCACGCCCATCGTGCCGTTCCTGTGCCACCAGCGGGCCCAACCTTTGATGGGCGAACTGGCACAATCGCCTCAGATAACGACGCAAATGCCATGAGCAATGGCGCATGGCTGAACACGCCGATCCCGCGCACTGACACCACAGGCAACTCTAACCGTGGCGACCTGTAACGCGGGAGCCAATCAGAAAAGGTGAACATTCGTTCGCTGTATTTACATACAGCCCGGAATAGAGCCTTCGCTCTAATTTCACGCGCCTGTGGCATGGTTCCTGCCATGCCCTGTCAGCTGATGTGCACGTTCAGGAGGGGCGTGACAGCCTGCAAGGACGGTTCTGCCTAACCATCTTTTGAGAGCATCCATGAACAAGAACAAGACTCTGCTCGCTGTTTGCATCGGCCTCGGCCTGGCGGCTACCGCCCAGGTCAGTCAGGCCTCCTACACCCAGACCAAATACCCGATCGTGCTGACCCACGGCATGCTCGGTTTCGACAGCCTGCTGGGCATCGACTACTGGTATGGCATTCCCTCAGCCCTGCGCAGTGGTGGCGCCAAGGTCTACATCAGTGAAGTGTCACAACTGAACACCTCGGAAACCCGTGGTGAAGAGTTGCTGGAGCAGGTCGAGGAAATTGCCGCCATCAGCGGTGCCGGCAAGGTCAACCTGATCGGCCACAGCCACGGTGGCCCGACCATCCGCTATGTCGCGGCCGTCCGCCCGGATCTGGTGGCTTCCGCGGTCAGCGTCGGCGCCCCGCACAAGGGCTCGGATACTGCCGACTTCCTCAAATCGATCACCGAAAGCCCTGTCGGCCCCGTCGCCACCCCGCTGCTGGTCGGCATCGTCAATGCCCTGGGCACCGTGATCAACTTCCTCTCTGGTAGCAGCAGCATGACGCCGCAGAATGCGCTGGGCAGCCTGGAGTCGCTGAACAGCAAGGGCGCTGCCGTGTTCAACGCCAAATACCCGCAAGGCCTGCCGACCACCGCCTGTGGCGAAGGCGCCTACAAGGTCAACGGCGTGCGCTACTACTCCTGGAGTGGCACCAGCCCGCTGACCAACATGCTCGATCCGAGCGATCTGCTGACCGGCGCCGCTTCGCTGACCTTCGACGAGCCCAACGATGGCCTGGTCGGACGCTGCAGCTCGCACCTGGGCAAAGTGATTCGCGACAACTACCGGATGAACCACCTCGACGAAGTGAACCAGGCCTTCGGTCTGACCAGCCTGTTCGAGACCAGCCCGGTGACGGTCTACCGCCAGGTGGCCAACCGTCTGAAGAACGACGGAGTCTGACACCCGCCAGACCTGGTGCAGGGCTCCGGCCCTGCACCTTCCCTCCAGACTGCGAGACGCCCTGCCCGATGAAGCCTACTGAACTCAGGACCTATGTACTGACGCTGACCCTGGCGCTGGCCACCATCACTGGCGTGATCTGGTGGTCGCAGCCAGCAACGGATACTCCCCTGCCTGCAGCTCCCACTGCTGCAAGCGAAAACCGCAGCGTGACGCCGGCGGCAGAGTCCGCAGAGGCTACCAGGCCACTGCCGAGCGGCATCAAGCCCCTCCCGGCGTCCTTTCAGGGCACCGAGATCGATGGACGCCTGCGGGTCGATGCCAGTGGCAACCTGATCATCGAAGGCGAGATACGCCACCTGTTCGACTACTTCCTGAGCAGCTTCGGCGAGGAACCACTCAAGGCCAGCATCGAACGCCTGCAAAGCTATATCACCGCACAACTGACGGAGCCGGCAGAAGGCCAGGCCCTGCAGCTTCTTCAGCAATACCTCGATTACAAACGCCAGCTGGTCGATCTGGAACGCGACCTGCCGCAGCTGACTCATCTGGATGGCATTCGTCAGCGCGAACAGGCCGTGAGTGCATTGCGCGCCCGCCTGTTCAGTCAGGAGGCTCACCAGGCGTTCTTCGCCGAGGAAGAGGCCTACAACCAGTTCACCCTGAACCGCCTGAGTATTCAGAACGACGCCAGCCTCAGCGCCGAACAAAAGGGCCAGGCCATGCAGGCACTGCGCGACAGCCTGCCGGAAATCCTCGAACAGGCTGTACTACCGCAGCTGCAAAGCGAGCTGCACCAGCAGACCCAGGCCCTGCGAGCGCGCAACGGAAGCCCCGAGGAGTTGCGCGCCCTGCGCCAGCAACTGGTGGGGAGCGAAGCCACCGCGCGTCTGGAAGCGCTGGACCAGCAACGCGCCGACTGGCAGCAACGCCTCAAGCGATACAGCAGTGCCAAAGCCGAAATCGAGAACAACCCCGGACTCAGCGAGACAGACCGGCAAGCGGCCCTCGACGAGCTAATTTCCAGCAACTTCAACGAACAGGAACGCCTGCGCCTCGACGCGGCCCTGGCGCTTCATCAAAGCCGGCAAGAAAACAACAGCAATTGAAACGACCGGGGCCGCACTTGCGGCCCCGGAGTCTCAGCGCTCAGCCTTGCAGGCGCGCATCCACCGACAGCCGCCCGGCTCCCTCCAGCAACAGGACCACACTGATCACCGCCAGGGTCATGGCGTATTCGAAGCCATTGCTGGCCATGAAGAAACCGTTACCCAGGTGCACCCAGAACAGCGCGATCAACATAGCCACAACCAGTGACAGAGCGGCCGGGCGTACCAAGAGCCCAATAACCAGCAACAAACCGCCGAAGAACTCCGCACTGCCAGCCAGCAATGCCATCAGCACGCCCGGCTCCAGACCGATCGAGGCCATCCATTGCCCGGTGCCCTCCAGCCCGTAGCCACCAAACCAGCCAAACAGTTTCTGCGCGCCATGGGCGGCAAAGGTCAGACCGGTGGTGATTCGCAGCAGGGTGATGGCATAGCCGGCCTGGGTATTGAACAGAACGCGACGAAGCTTGTGCATGGTGGTGTCCTCACGAATGGGTAGCAGGTGAGAGACACCTTATATGCGCATTATCGATACAAAAAGCGCAAAAAGTCCGCCATAAAAATCGAAATAATCGATTATTTACGTGCAGATCGCGGTTCCAGCACATCACGCTCCCGATCGAAGGCCAGGCGGTATTTATTGACGGCCGCCACATAGCTGACGGGCCCCATGCCGACCTGCTCCAGAGCAATCCGCTCGACCTGAAAGAACCAGCGATCGGCATCCAGCCCCCGGCGCCTGGCTTCGGCCCGCAGACTCTGCACCCGCTGCGGCCCCATGTTGTAAGCCGCCAGAATGAAGGCCAGACGCTCATTCGGATCCAGCCGCGGGCTGGCGAAAAAGCTGCGGCGGATCTTCGCCATGTAGCGCGTCGCCGCCTGCACATTGCTGTCCAGCACCGCAATATTGCCCACGCCTACACTGCGTGCCGCCGCCGGCGTAATCTGCATCAGACCGGTCGCCCCATTAGCGCCCCGCGCTGCCGGGTTGAGGCTGGACTCCTTGTAGGCAATCGCCGCCAGCGCCAGCCAGTCAAAGTCCTGCTGGGCGGCATATTTCTGTAACACCGGCCGGACCTTCTCCAGACGCTGGCGATCGGCACGGTTGAGCGGGTAATGCACCTTGTACGAGCGCCGGTAGACCCGCTGAAACACCGCATCCTGATCCGCCGGCGCGCGGTAGTCATCCAGAAAGGTGTCCAGGCTGGCGCGCAGAGTCGGGGCATCCGGACGCACATACCAGTTGAGATCGCGCTGGTTATCCAGCACCAGATGGCGGTCGATACGCAGACGCGGCAGCACCTTGCCCCAGCGCTCGGCCAACGGCAGCTCCACCGCGCTGTAGTTGTAGATGCCGGCCTGAACCATCTCCAGCACATCCTCCACCGCCAGCGACTCATCTACCCACTCGATCATCAGCGGCGCCAGCCGGCGTTCGGTCAGCTGCTGGTTGATCCGCCGCACAGCCTCCACCGCCGCGCTGCCCCGCGGCAGTGCCAGGCTGCGTCCGGCCATGTGTTCAAAACGCAGGTTGCGCCGCACGCCCTGGCGGGTGACCACCACAAGCGGCACCGCCTCGCGCAGCGCCTGACTGGAGCTGACATGAATGGCCGTCTCGCTCTGCAGCAGCTCGCTGCTGGCCACCAGATCCCCGTCGCCACGCTGCAGGGCCTTGAGCAACTCGGTTTTGGGCCGCGGCAGCAGCTTCAGTCGCACACTGCCCTGCTGCCGCTGGTTGAGGAAGCGCTCGAACGCCTTGAGCCGGTGATACTCCGCGCCCACCGCCTGACCACGCACCTCACCGGAGCTGGCGCGGCTCTCGTTGACCAGCACGCGCAGCTCGCCGCTGCGGCGGATCTGCGCCAGATCACGGGAAGCCGGACTGTTCCAGGTCTGCAGTGGATCGGCCACGCGCGCGCTGGCCGGCATGCACAGCAGCCCCAGCAACAGGCACAGCAGGACTCTCAGCAACGCGGCGCCTGACCGGACAGGCTGGGCATAGGCCGGACCGCTTCGGCCGGGGTGAGTGATGCAGTCATAGACGAATCCGTTGGTGACACATCGGTTGAGCGGCGCCTATCAGTTGAACGCCACAGCACATGAATACCGCGCGGGTTGCAGCAAACCGGCCCCGGCACACGGCGCCAAGCGCCAGCTAAGACCATCGCGGGGCGCGGAGGTTCGCACAGGCCCTGACGACTGCCAAGCCGAACCGCTGCAAACCCCGGTAAAATCGCCGCCATAAGCGGTGACTGAGCGTCTTCTGCCGTCACCTGAAACCGCCCAAAACAGCTCAAGGCCACCATGCAACTGATCGATATCGGCGTCAACCTGACCCACCCCAGCCTGGCCCGCGAAGCTCCGGCCGTCCTGCGCCGCGCCCGCGAGGCAGGCGTGGTGCAATTGCTTCTGACCGGGACCTCCCTGAGCGAAAGCGAGGCGGCCCTGCGCCTGTGCGAGGAGCTGGACAAGTCCGGTCAGCAGCTGTTCAGCACCGCCGGCGTCCACCCACACGATGCCAGGGAATGGAATGCCGACAGCGAACGCCAGCTGCGCGACCTGCTGCTCCAGCCGCGCTGCCGTGCCGTCGGCGAGTGCGGCCTGGACTTCAACCGTGGCTTCTCGCCGCGCCCGCAGCAGGAACAGGCCCTGGAAGCGCAACTGCAACTGGCCGTAGAGCTTCAATTACCGGTGTTTCTCCACGAACGTGAAGCCGATACCCGCCTGTTGGCCATCCTGCGCCACTACCGCGACCAGTT
Organism: Pseudomonas sp. HAR-UPW-AIA-41; assembly: GCF_002304225.1. Classification (GTDB taxonomy): domain Bacteria; phylum Pseudomonadota; class Gammaproteobacteria; order Pseudomonadales; family Pseudomonadaceae; genus Aquipseudomonas. The sequence continues at coordinate 637,680 of NZ_NSLB01000001.1, read as the reverse complement.
GCCGGCCGCCGTGGTGCATTGTTTCACCGGCGAGCGCCAGGCACTGTTCGCCTACCTTGATCTGGATCTGCACATCGGCATCACCGGCTGGATCTGTGACGAGCGCCGTGGCACCCACCTGCACAGCCTGGTCGGCAATATCCCGGGCAATCGCCTGATGCTGGAAAGCGATGCGCCCTATCTGCTGCCCCGCACTCTGCGTCCAAAGCCGAAAAGCGGGCACAACGAGCCGGCCTACCTGCCCTATGTGCTCAGCGAAGTGGCCCGTCACCGTGGCCAGTGCGAGGCCGAACTGGCTGCGCAGACCACCGACACCGCCCGGCGCTTCTTCAACTTGCCCATATGGTCAGAAAATAACCAGGATTGATTCTCACGGCTGATCTGGCTCAAGGTTTTGTCGGACACGCCGCTACAGAATGCGACCCCTGCGCGGATGGCCTTTTGCCAGCCGGCACAACAGTGCTGCATGGTCAATAATCAACTGGCTTTGCCTCGTCATCTGCCGCCATACAAGGGCACACCATGAATGCTTGGCTGCGTAATCTCTCGCTGAAGTACAAGTTCTGGGCCGTAAACGCCGTATCGTTCGCCACAACGCTGTTGCTGGTGCTGTTTGCACTGCATCTGGAACAGCTGAATCTGGCAGCTCAGCAGCAAGCCCACGTTCAGGAGCAGGCCCGTTTGCTCGCGCAATGGCCGGAGGGCAATCCGCTTCCCAATATCAATCACCTCAAACGCCTTGACCAGAACTGGCCCAGAGAACTGCCGACCAAACTGCAACAGGGAAGTGGTTGGCAGGCGCTAAGCCATGACAGCCTGCTCGCCAGTGAACCACTGATCGGTGCCCAGTTATTCGAGCGAGGCAATGAACGCTATGCCTTGCTGGCCTACACGCCCTCACTGCTGAACTTGCTTGGCCAACACTTTCTTGCCTATGCACTCTGCGTTTTCGTTCTGATGCTGATGCTATTGGCCAGCTCTCAGATGCTCATCCACTTTATCCTCAGTCACCTGCACCGCCTCAAAGACGCCATGCTGCATGTGGAAAAAACGGGTGATGTGAGCATCCGAGTCAAACTCGACTCTCGCGATGAAGTCGGCCAGATGGCCGGTGCCTTCAACGCCATGCAGACCGGTTATCAACGTGTGGGTAACACAGTGGCAGAGGCGGCGGCACGACTGGACGAACAGGCCGGTCTGCTCGCCGCTCGCATGAAGGACATGCGTAACGGCATGCACGGCCAGCAGCAGACCACCGACGAGGCGGCGCATTCGATTGGTGAAATGACCTCCAACGTGCACGAGATTGCCCAGCATGCCGCGTCCACCCGAGACCAGTCGCAACAGGCACATGAACTGGCCAGCGCAGGCCAGCAGGCCGTGCAACTGGTAGGACAGTCGATCTCCGGTCTGTCCAGCGGCGTGCAGGAAACCGCGCAGATGATCCAGCGCCTGGCCGAAGACAGCCAGAAGATCAGCAGCGTGGTCAGTGTGATCCACGGCATCGCCGAGCAGACCAACCTGCTCGCGCTCAACGCCGCCATCGAAGCCGCCCGTGCCGGTGAAATGGGCCGAGGTTTCGCCGTGGTCGCCGACGAGGTACGCAACCTCGCCCGCCGCGTGCAGGACTCCACCGACGAAATCACCCAGATGATTCAGCAGCTGCAGAGCGGTACCCGCGATGCCGTGGAATTCATGCAGGACAGCTCGCTGAAAGCCGATGACTGCGTGCGCCAGGCCGATGAAGCCGGCGCAGCGCTGAGCAGCATTGCCGACGCGGTGTCACAGATGCGCGACAGCAACACACAGATCGCCACTGCCGCCGCCCAGCAGACTCAGGTCGCCGCGGAAATGAACCGCGCCGTGCTGGATATCCGCGATGTCACGGTCAAGAGCGTGCAGATGACCCACGACTCGGCGGAAACCAGCGATGCCCTGGCACGCCTGTCCACCGAACTGACCCGGGCCGTGCAGTTGCTCAAGCTGTAATGCTCTCGTCCTGCGCACGAACAGCGCGCAGGCCGGGCTTCAGGCAAATACCGTCACCGTCTGCCGGCTGATTGCCAGCAGCTCACCCTGCGGGCTCCAGAATCCCGCGGCGATATGCCCGTAACCATCCCGGGCATGCTCGATCTCAGCGCGGTACTGGCACCAGTCCTCACCACTGAGCGGCACCAGCGGCTGCATGAACTCGATGGTCCAGGTCAGCGAACTGCCCGGCGCCGGCTGACGCAGATGCGGCAGCAGGGCTGGCGGCCAGGCATCGACCAGGCCCAGCAGATGCGCTTCGTCCAGATGCTCCTGCGGCAACTCCTCGCGTAGCCGAACCCAGCCACCCATGGTGCGCGACGGATTGTTGCTGAATGGCATGCCGCCTTCGGCCCAGCGCAGCGCCAGGTGCTGGGTGAACTCCGGCGTCACCCCTTTGATGTAGGGCATTTCCTGCGAATGCTCGGGCGGACTCATGACCGGCGCGGGCAAGGCCTCAACCGCCAGCACCGACTCGCGCGGCGCACCGAAGCTGCCCTGCACCAGGGCCACGACCTGACCATCCTGAGTAGCACGGCCGAGCATCTGGCTGACCGCCTTGCCCTCGCGCAGTACCTCGGCCTCGACCTGGGCCGGCACACCCGGCTGCAACGGGCCGACAAAGGTCACCGCCAGCGAGCGCACTGGCCGCCCGGCCGGTACCTTGCTGCGCATGGCGGCAAACACCAGTGCGGCCACCAGCCCGCCAAAGGCCGCACGCCCCTGCCCCCAGTTCTGCGGCACAAGGATATGCTCCGGCGACTGCTCGGCCTGGGCGATCAATTGGGAAAAATTCACGGACCTGCTCCCCTCTGCTGGTTGGGCATGCTGATGGGTATCTGACTGGATACGGCGTTACGGTGGCACCGAGCTGAGCCTATGGTCAATTATCCAGGCCGTGAATACCGGGAAAAATGATCGTTAGCATCACCAGCTGGCTAGCTGCAGCAGCTGAATGAGTAGCCGACTAGACTCGCTCATCGCGGTGTGTCCCCCTCGTCCAGCCGGCTCAGGCGCCAGGGCAAGGCGCGGCGCAAAGCGCGCAACTGCTGGGCCAACCGCCCCTTATCCGACTTGCCCCCGGCATAGCGCTGCGCCTCGAAACACTCGGCAAATCCTTCGATCTGCCGCGCCTGCTGCGGCAGAGCCTGCGCGGCACGCCGGGCATAGTCACGGGCGCCTTCACCGGGCTGACGCGCCACGCCGTGCCGGGCCAGCAGCCGTTCGAAGCGCCGGTAGACGCGCTGCTGAGCATCCAGACGCTGCTGCCAGGGCTTGAGCAGCAACAGCGCCATCAGCAGGCCGAGCAACACACCGCCACCGCCCAGCACGATCACCAAGCGCTGGATATCCCAGTCACCGAACCAGCGCTGCAGCAGCCCCAGCTGCTGCTCGCTCTGATAACCCAGCACCCAGCGCTGCCAGCCATAGTTGAGATTGTCCCAGGCCAGGCGCAGCTGATTGATGAGGGCCACATCGCGGTAGCGCAAGGGAGACAGCGGGGAATCCTCAAGGAAACTACCCTCCTCGGCCAATGCAGACTCCAGTCCCTCCTCGATACGTTCAGGGGCGACGGCAAAGGTCGGGTCAACGCGCTGCCAACCGCGCTCCGGCAGCCAGTACTCGACCCAGGCATGGGCATCGAACTGGTGTACCTGTACATAGCCACCCTGGCGGTTGAACTCACCGCCCTGGTAACCCGCCACCACCCGCGCCGGAATCCCCGCCGCACGCAGGACGAAGGTGGCCGCCCCAGCATAGTGAGCGCAGAAGCCGCGGCGACTGTCGAAGAGGAAGGCATCGACGGTATCGCCGGACAGCGTCGGCGGCTTGAGGGTGTAGAAATACTCGCCTTGGTTGAAGCGCGTCAGCAGCGCCGCCACCAGTTGTTCCGGTCGTGCATAGCGGGCCTTGAGCTCGGCCGCCAGTTCGCGGGCACGCGGGTTGCCGGCCGGAAGCTGCAGTGCACGGCGCTGCTGCGAGGGCCACAGTTCGCCATCACGCACCACCTGCGGCCAGGACTTGACGCGATACAGCAAGGGCTGCTCCACCGGACTGGCACTGATCAGACGGTAGTCACTGAGCTGGCGCGCACCGGGCAGATCGGTGCGCGCTGTGTCGAGCGCAAACAGCCAGCGCTGCTGGCTGGGCTGCATGAGAATGCTGTAACTCAGACTCTGGCCTAGCGGCTGCCAGCTGTCGGTTGCCAGCACTGGCAGCTCAGGCGTTTGCGACCAGCGCCGGCCATCGAAATGCTCCAGAGTCAGAGCACGCCAGTACAGTTCACTGCGGGGCGGCGTCGCCCCCTCGAAACTGGCGCGAAACACCGGCTCCGGCGAGCGGCCCAGGTTGGCAATATCACCCGGACTCATGCTCTCGGCCAGCCCCATGCGCGCCTGATTGCCCGGCTGCGGCAGTGACCACAAGGCCCCCAGCCGCGGGAAGAAGACAAACAGCAGCAACATCAGCGGCAAGGACTGCAGCAACAGCTTGCCGGCATAACGCAGGGTCGGCCAGGGCTGCATGGCCAGACGGCTCTGCTGCAAACCGACCATGGCCGCCAGCAATGCCGTCACCGGCAGCACGCTGTAAAGCGCGCTGAGCATCTCGCTGTTCATCAGGTAGGCGGTGACCACCGCAAAGAAGCCCAGGTAGATCAGCACCAGAGCGTCGCGCTGGGTGCGCATCTCCACCAGCTTGAGCACGAAGGTGGCCATCAGCAGTGCCGTGCCGGCCTCCAGGCCGATCAGGCTGCCCCGCGACCAGAACACCCCCGCCGCGGTCGCCAGCAACAGCGCCGCCTTAGCCAGGCCGTTGGGGTAGCGGGCGCGCATGCGGAAAATCTGCAACCGCCAGGCCGCGCAGAAAGTCCAGAGCCCGGTGAACCAGATGGGAAGATGGGCCAGATGCGGCAGGATCACCAGCGCCTGAGCCACCAGCAGCCAGATCAAACTGATGCGCGGGATCGCCGGCGTCATGCCGAAGCACTCCCGAACAGCGCCAGCGCCTTCAGGCACGCCTCGCGATGGGCCGTACCGGTTGCCGGCTCCAGGCGCAAACCCGGCAGATTCAGACCAAAGGCCTGCTGGCGCTGATCCAGCGTCAGCACCCAGTGGCAGAGCAGGCTCAGGCGCGCCTCCACATCGCCGCCTAGGCTGCTGAAGTCCAGCCACAGGTCACGCCCGGCAAGTTGGGCGAAATCCTTGACCAGCAGGCCCTGGCCGCGCGAGTAAGCCTTCCAGTCCAGGCGCCGGCGCGAGTCACCCGGCTGAAAAGTGCGCAACCCCTGAAAATCATCGGCGCCCCGACCGACGATGCGCTGGCCTTCATCCTCGTCTTCCAGCCCCGCCTGCGCCGCCAGTGGCAGGTCACCCGGCAGCGGCTGGGGATAGACCAGCACCGCCTGATCCAGATCGACCCAGCTCCAGGCTACCAGCAGGCCCAGCGGGAAACGGCTTTCCACCCGCATACGCTCGGCCCGCAACCAGCCCCGACGGCTCGCGGCCAGGGGAATTTCCAGCAGGGCCTGGCCATCGGCCGGCACATCGGCCACCTCCAGCGGCGCTGGTGGCCAGCCACAGGCAATCGCTTCATGGACCTTGCCGCGACTCTCCAGGCGCAACTGGAAACGCGCCTGCTCACCGACGAACACCGGTGCAACACCAACGGCCTTGATCATGAGGCCGGACAGATTGCGATAGGTATGCAGCATGGCGGTGTGAAACACCGACAGCAGCAGAAAGGTCAGGCCATAGGCCAGGCTGTTCTGATAATTGATGCCGGCCAGCAGCATCAGCAGCAGCACCACGCTGAACGCCAGACCACGCGGCGTGGGCAGGATGAAGATGCGCCGCTGATTGAGCTGCACCGCCCGCGCCGGCGGAATGCGCCGGTTCAGCCAGTGCCGCCAGCGCTGGCGGTAAGCGTCCCTGAACATCTACAGCGCCGGCACTTCGCGCAGCAGCCACTGCACCAGGGCGCTGCCGCCATGACCACTGGGATCGGCGCGCTCGCGCAGACGGTGACCGGCTACCGCCGGCAGGACCGCCTGAACATCTTCGGGAATCACGTATTCGCGGTTGGCCAGCAGCGCCCAGGCCCGCGCCGCACTCAGCAGCCCCAGTGCGGCGCGTGGCGAAAGCCCCCAGGCAAACTGCGGCTGAGTGCGGGTCGCCTCGACCAGACGCAGCACGTAATCGATCAGGGCATCACTGGCATGTACCTGCTCCACCAGTTGTTGCAGCTCGGCCAGTTCGCGGTGGCTGAGCAGCGGCTCCTGGCGACCCAGCATGGCTCGCCGGCCCTGGCCCTGAAGCAGGGCCTTTTCCGCGGCGTGGGCCGGATAGCCCAGCGACAGGCGCATGAGAAACCGGTCCAGCTGAGACTCCGGCAAGGCAAATGTGCCGCTCTGGGTCACCGGATTCTGCGTGGCAATGACGAAAAAAGGCTCGGGTAACGGCCGGGTGGCGCCCTCGATGGTCACCTGCCCCTCCTCCATGGCCTCCAGCAGCGCACTCTGACTTTTCGGCGTGGCGCGGTTGATCTCGTCGGCCAGCACCAGCTCGGCAAAGATCGGCCCCGGATGAAAGGTGAACTGCCCGGACTCCTTGTCGAACACCGAGGTGCCGAGGATGTCGCCGGGTAGCAGATCCGACGTGAACTGAATGCGCTGGAAAGACAGGCCCAGTACCTTGGCCAGGGTGTGACTCAGGGTGGTCTTGCCCATCCCCGGCAGGTCCTCCAGCAGCAGGTGCCCGCGCGCCAGCAGACAGGCCATGGCCAACTGCACCTGGGGCGCCTTGCCCAGCACCACCTGATTGACCGCCTGCAGACAGGCATCCAGCTTGTTGCGCATCATCGACTCCCAACGCGGTGACAGCCGGCTGGCTGCAAGACTGGCCAGACTAACCGCTAGCCGGCAGGCGGCCAAGGCGCTGCAATGCGTGCTTACAACCTGGCCGGAGCAGCACGCCCACCGCTCAATCGCGGGTTAACGCCCGGCGCGCGATTCACGGATATAGAAGCGCGCCTTTTCGGCATTCTCCAGGCAGCCGTCATAGCCCTCGAACTGCTGCTGAGTCTTGGCGGCGGTGAGCAGTGACAGCGCCTTGGAGTAGCTCACCGTACCGGCAAAGCCTTCGGCCTTGGCCAGGTCCAGTTCCTTCCAGGCGCGGTCCAGCGAATGGGCGCAGGCATCGCGATTGACGGTCTTGCCCGCGCATCCGGCCATAGCCAGCAGCGTCACCACCAACAACATCTTGTACATACCAACCTCCCGTTTGAATTTTGCATCCCATTCTAGCCAGCACTTGGCCGCCTGCCGACCGGGCGGTATCGTCGCAACCTGTTTCTGCGGGGGACTGCACGGTGAGTAAACGAATTGCCTTGGTACTGGGTTCAGGCGGCGCACGCGGTTATGCCCATATCGGCGTGATCGAGGAACTGGAAGCGCGTGGCTACGAAATTGGCTGCGTGGCCGGCTGCTCCATGGGCGCGGTGATTGGCGGCATCTACGCTGCCGGCAAGCTGCCGGAGTACCGCGAATGGATTTCCAGCCTGGACTATCTGGACGTACTGCGCCTGCTCGACGTCAGCTTCCGTCTGGGCGCCATTCGTGGCGAAAAGGTGTTCGGCAAGATGCGCGAAATCGTTGGCGACATCGACATCGAAGACCTGCCGATTCCCTATACCGCCGTGGCCACCGACCTGACCAACCAGCAGGAAATCTGGTTCCAGGAAGGCTGCCTGCACCAGGCCATGCGTGCTTCGGCCGCGATCCCCAGCCTGTTCACCCCGGTGATCCAGGGCAACCGCATGCTGGTCGATGGCGGCCTGCTCAACCCCCTGCCGATCGTGCCGGTGGTGTCCAGCCACTGCGACCTGATCGTGGCGGTCAACCTCAACTCGGCGAACCAGAAGCACTACAGCCTGCCGGTGATCGAGCGTCCGCCAGCACTCAAGGGGCGCATGGATGCGATGATGGAGAGCCTCGGCAGTCGCCTCGCATTTCTCAAGCGCAGCGGCGGCGAGGAGGAAGAAGACGACAGCACGGCGACCCTGCTCAATGCGCCGGCCGCTGCGCCCAGCCAGCCGCTACGCTCGGCCAGCGGCAGCCAGGTGAGCGACAACATCGGCCCAGCCTCGTTGCTGGAGCTGATCAACCAGAGCTTCGAGACGATGCAGACCTCGCTGGCGCAATACAAGATCGCCGGCTACCCGCCAGACGTGCTGATCAACATCCCCAAGCGGGTCTGCCGCTTCTTCGAGTTCTACAAGGCCGAAGAGCTGATCCTCCTCGGCCGGCAGATCGCCCGTGACACGCTGGACAAGTACGAGCGTGACAACGGCTGACAGAGCACACCTCAGAAACGATATGTGACTGTCAGCGCCGTGCTCTCGTTGTTCTTGTCCTTGCCGGGCTGGTTGGAGTCCTTGTCCTTGTGCTCATAACTGACTGCAACCTGAAGCTGCTTGGTCAGTTTATGGCCGAGGCTGACTGCATACTTGTCCTCGTCTTCCTGCTTACCCTTAGGATCGTTGTCGTAGTCGGTATGACGTCTGCTGAAGGCGACAGTCGCAAAGCTGTCCCATGGCAACTTGCGGGCATAAGCCAGCTTCCAGCCGTGCTGATCCTTGTCCTTCTTGCGTTGATCATTGTCCTCCACCTTGGGCGAGAAACTTAGATCAAGCGTGTCGTGAGAGGTTGGCTTGAGCTTCGCCGACAACTTCAGCGTATCTACTTCGACGTCGGGTGAGTCATCGCTGTAGAGCGAGCGATTTTCGTAGTTGTAGCGCGCCCCGACTTCCAGAACTCGATTGGGTTTATGGCTGACACCCATCGACCAGATGCTGCTGGAGAGGTCGTAGTGATGGTCTTTGTAGAGCTGCAGGTAAGTGACAGAGGGATTTAGCTTCAATCGCCATTCCGGTAGCAAAAACTCAGGCCCCGTCGACACGGCCCACGTCTGACGATTGAGCTGAGTCTGATCATCCTGGCGAGCCTGACTGAAATTCCCAGACAAGAGCCAGCGATCACCCCTGCTATTGAAACCGTAGGCATAGCGCATCGCCGCAGTAGACAAGCGGCGATTGTCGTGGACACTGCGTTTGGAGGGAGCAGACCCAGTACCGGGGTCGACGTCTTCATCATCGTCCTCCGATACCAGACCACTGTCTTCCAGGTCATCCTCGTCGAGATCAACATCCTCCAGGATGTCGTCCAGCATATCGTCTTCGAATTCCAGGTCAGCGAAGTCGGCGTCGTCCTCGAAAGCATCGTCTTCCGCCTCGCCACCCTCCTCGTCGTCATCAAGAAAGACCGGATCGGCCACCGGACTGCTGGCTGACGCATTGGCAGTATCCGTGTCATGAACCAAACCCAGCTGCAGCTTTCCACCAACACTATGGGTCTTGGTTTTGCTGGCCAATTTGCGCTCAAGCTTGCGCGCCTGTTTCGCTTCGGCACTGTCTGACGACCGACTCAGCAGAGGCTGCAACGCGGCGCGCGCTGCCGCGTAGTCAAAACTGTCCATGTAAAGACGTGCCAGACGCAGACGGGCCTGATCATGGTGATCACTCAGATCAGGATTGGCGAGAACCTGACGATAGCTATCAACAGCATCCCCCAGCAATCCCCAACGCGCCTGCTGCTCAGCCTGTTTACTGACTGCCTGGTAATCGGATGCAAATCCGGAGAGAGGGCATACCAGGCTTGTCAGCACTGCAATTACTGCAACGTCCTTGCGCTTCATAAAACTCCTAAGGTCGACAGAACAGAAAATCCGCACAGTCTATTCAGGGCGTAACGAGGCGTCTAGAAATGGGGGTAAATACGAATGGGTGTTCACAATCCATCGCGTAATCGATATCCCACACCGGGCTCAGTGGCGATAAATCTGGGCGCTGCCGGGTCATCAGCCAGTTTCTGCCGCAGATGGCCGATGACGATTCTCAGGTAGTGGCTGTCATCCGCATGACTGGGGCCCCAGACATCCTTGAGTAACTGTTGCTGCGTGACCACCCGCCCCAGATGCCGGGCCAGCAGCGCCAACACGGCATATTCCTTGCGAGTCAGGGGGACTTCCTGCTCTGCCAACAGCACCCTCCGATAGGCGAAGTCCACCAGCAAATCGCCCGTCCGGACCTGCACAGCCGGCTGCTGATCTGTCTGGCTCTGTCGCAGCAATACCCGGACACGGGCAAGGAACTCCTGAATGCCAAAAGGCTTGATCACATAATCATTGGCGCCGGCATCCAGCGCTTGCACCTTCTCACCCTCACCAGCACGTACCGACAACACCAGCACCGGAACCTGGCTCCACTCACGCAGCTCCCGCAACACCTGCTGGCCATCCAGATCCGGTAACCCGAGATCCAATACCACCAGATCAGGCCGCCCCAGTGCCGCTTGTTCCAGTCCCTCACGACCACTACCTGCTTCCAGCACACGGTAGCCCTGCGCGCACAGGCTGATGCGCAGAAACTTGCGAATTTGCGCTTCGTCGTCAATCACCAGAACGCTGGGAGCGGCACTCACTGGTCATCCTCATTGGCCAAAGGGGGCTGCGCGGTCAGGGGCAGGTGCAGCACCAGCGTAGTGCCCTGTCCCTCCAGCCCATCACTCACCGTCACCCGCCCACCGTGTGCGCCCAGCATGCCCCGACAGATGGCCAGTCCGAGGCCGGTTCCCTGCCCGCCCCTGTCGCCACGAGCCGCGGTGTAGAACATGTCGAAGATCTTCTCGCGCTCATTGGACGGAATCCCCGGTCCCTGATCACTGACAGCGATACGTAGCTCGTCGCGCTCTGCCGACACGCTTACCCGAATGCGCCCTGCAGCCGGTGAGAAGCGTGCCGCATTGTCCAACACGTTGACCAATGCTTGCTCAATCAACGCCGCATGGACGTAGAGCAAAGGTAACTCACGCGGCAAAACGGTCTCGACCTGCAGCGGTGCCAGCACAGCGCGCAACCGCTGCAAGGCACTGGAGACGATATCAGCCGGTGCCACCCAGTCACGAGCGAGCTTCAGACCGCCGTGCCCCAGGCGGGTCATGTCCAAAAGATTCTGGATATAGCGGTCCAACCGCTCGGCCTCGTCACGAGTGACTTCCAGCAACTCCTGGCGGTCAGTCAGAGGAATCTGCTCGCCCAGGGCCAACAGGCTGTCGATTGAGCCGCGCATGGCGGTCAGCGGAGTACGCAGATCATGGGATACCGAGGCCAGCAGCGCGCTGCGTAACTCCTCGGTCTGGCCATGCAGGCGCGCAGCCTCAAGCTCCTCGGCCAGCTGTGCGCGTTCAAGCGCCTGGGCCAGCGGCTGACCGAGGGCCGCAATCAGCCTGCGCCGTTCGCCCGGCAGCGGCTGACCATCACGCGGCTGGATGCCAAGTAGCAGTAGAGGCCCTTCCTCTCCGGCCAGCGGTAACCACCACCAACGTCCATTCGGCAGCGTATCGGTACCCAGCCCAGCGGGTTGCTCATGCTGCCAGGCCCAGTCGGCGGCAGCACGTTCCTGATCGGCGAGCAGGCGCTGGACGCCAGCTTCGACCTTCCATACGCCATCACTATCGCGCGACAGCAGCGCCACCTCCAGCTCACTCCAGGCGCAGAACTGTTGTTCCGCGGCGGCCAGCACCGCGCGGCGATCGGTGGCTGCCGTGAGCTTGCGCGACAGATCCAGCAAGGCGGTAGTCTCGGTCTGAGCCTGGCGCAGCGCCTCCAGTTGACGACGCTGTCGGCTGGCAAGATTGCCAGTCAGCCCGGCCATCAGCAGGAAAAACAGCAGGGTCAGCACGTCCTCCTGCCGTTCGATGGTCAGCGACCAGGTCGGCGGAATGAACAGGAAGTTGTAAGCGAGGAACGACAGCCCGGAGCAGACCAGCGCAGGCCCCAGGCTACTGCGCACCGCCACCAGCAGCACAGCGGCGAGGAACACCATGGAGATATTCGGCAGTTCCAGCACGCGCGACAGGCCCAGCGCCAGCAGAGCCGCAACGGCGGTAGCCGCCAGAGCCAGCCCGTAATTGCCCCAGCTCGCCGGCTGCTGCGCCAGGCGCCGTGTGGGCGAAGGCTCAGCCTCGGTATCCAGCACACTGATTTCAAGCCCCTGCCCTGCGGCCAGAAGCCGCTCACCGAGGCCGCGACCAAACCAGCGACGACGCAGCCGCTCCCGGCTGCGTCCAACCAGAATCAGACTGGCGCGCCGCTCATGAGCATGTTCCAGCAACGTCTGCGCCACCGAGTCACCGCGCAGAGTAACCACCTCACCACCCAGACGTTCTGCCAGTTGCTGGGCGGACTGCAGACGGGCCCGAGCATCCTCATCCTGAGGGCTGCGGGTATCCACGTGCACCACCGACCATGGCAGATGGCGGCGCTCGGCCACCCGACTGGCATGGCGCACCAGGCGCTCAGCATGCACATCTCCGTCAATGCCCAGCAGCAGCCGGCCCAGCACAGTAGGCGCAGTCTGACCCTGCAGGCGGTAGCGGCGATTAAGGTCAGCATCCACCCGTGCGGCAGCCGTCTGCATAGCCAACTCACGCAGGGCGGTCAGATTGGTCTGACTGAAAAAGGCATCGATGGCTGCGCGTGCCTGCTCGGGCACGTAGACCTTGCCATCACGCAGTCGCTCCAGCAGCTCGCGCGGCGGCAAGTCAACCAGCTGGATCTCGAAGGCCTCCTGCAGCACCCAGTCGGGCACCGTCTCGCGTACCTGCACGCCGGTGATGTCCTGCACCCGGTCATTGAGGCTTTCCAGGTGCTGCACGTTGACCGTGGTGTAAACGTCGATGCCGGCTTCCAGCAGCTCCTGCACATCCTGCCAGCGCTTGGCGTGCCGGCTGCCGGGCACATTGCTGTGGGCCAGTTCATCGACCAGAACCAGCGCCGGCGGGCTCTGCAGGAGCGCATCGAGATCCATCTCGACCATCGGCACGCCGCGGTACTCCAGCCGTTTAAGCGCCTGCTGCGGCAAGCCGACCAACAATGCTTCCGTCTCGGCCCGGCCATGGGTTTCCACCACCCCGGCGCGCAAATCGACACCCTGCCGCAACTGCCCGTGTGCGGCCTGCAGCATGGCGAACGTTTTACCCACGCCTGGTGCCGCCCCCAGAAAGACTTTCAGGCGACCGCGGCCTTCACGGGGCAAGTCAGCCAGCAGGGCATCGGCTCGCACAGCATCACTCATTGAACAAGCTCATGGCGTATGGAGGGAGAATTGTCCTGCAGGGCCAGATTGAGCGCCAGCACGTTCACTACTGCCGGCCCTACCAGCGGCCGCTCGGTATGCTGCTCAATCAGGCGTTCCAGTTCTGCGCTGGGCACTTGGCGCGCCTGAGCGATGCGCGATACCTGCCAAAGCGCGGCCTCGGGCGCCAGATGAGGGTCCAACCCACTGCCGGAGGTCGTGACCAGTTGCATGGGCACCGGCAGTTTCCCCTGTTCACCCAAGCTGGCAGCCGTCTTGCCGATACGCTCGGCCAGCGCCGGGTTGCTGGGAGCCAGGTTGCTGGCTCCACTGGCGACAGTGGCGAAGGCGGCAGCCGAGGGGCGCGGCTGGAACCACTGTTCACCCTCGAAGTTCTGTGCCAGCAAAGCGCTGCCGACCACCTGGCCCTTGGCATCACGCACCAGGCTGCCATTGGCTTGCGCGGGGAAGGCCAACTGGGCGATGCAGGTGACGACCAGAGGATAAGCCACGCCTGTTATCAGGGTCATGAAGGCCAGCACGCTGATGGCCGGACGAAGTTGCTTGAGCATGATAGTTCTCCGAATTCGTTGAAGCCCCTCCCCCAAGGAGAGGGGGTCAGACTCACACCAGCCCCAGGGCTACCAGCAGCAGATCGATCAGCTTGATCCCGATGAAGGGCGCGATGATGCCGCCCAGACCGTAGATCAGCAGGTTGCGCCGCAACAGGCTGGCCGCATCCAGTGCCTTGACGCGCACCCCGCGAAGGGCCAGGGGGATCAGCGCAATGATGATCAGCGCGTTGAACACGATGGCCGAGAGAATGGCGCTCTGCGGGCTGTGCAGCTGCATGATGTCGAGCGCGCCGAGCTGCGGATAAATACCGGCAAACAGCGCCGGGAGGATGGCGAAGTACTTGGCCACATCGTTGGCCACCGAGAAGGTGGTCAACGCACCGCGTGTCACCAGCAGCTCCTTGCCCACCTGTACCACGTCCAGCAGCTTGGTCGGGTCCGAATCCAGGTCAACCAAGTTCGCGGCCTCACGGGCGGCCTGGGTGCCGTCATTCATGGCCAGACCCACATCGGCCTGGGCCAGTGCCGGGGCATCATTGGCGCCGTCGCCGCACATGGCCACCAGCTTGCCTTCAGCCTGCTCGCTGCGAATTCGCTGCAGCTTCTTCTCCGGGGTGGCTTCGGCAATCAGGTCATCCACCCCGGCCTCGGCGGCGATGGCGGCGGCGGTCAGCGGGTTGTCGCCGGTGACCATCACCGTGCGGATCCCCAGCGTACGCAGCTCGGCAAAGCGTTCACGGATACCGGGCTTGACCACGTCTTTGAGGTGAATCGCGCCCAGCAAGCGCCCCTCGCCCGCGACGAGCAACGGAGTGCCTCCGCTCTGGGCGATTTTCTCCACTTCACGAGCCAGTGCCGCAGGCAGATCATCTCGCCCCAGATTTAGATAGTTGAGAACGGCATCCACAGCGCCCTTGCGGTAGCTACATCCTTGCCAGTCGGCACCGGACAGACGTGTCTCGGCACTGAAGGGAATAGCCTTGATCTCGCCCGGCGGAGGCAGTTGCAGTGCTGAACTGCTGCGCAGGTATTCGACAATCGATTTGCCTTCCGCCGTGTCATCCGCCGACGAGGCCAGCAGACTGGCTTGAGCGAGTGTGTGCGCATCCACGCCTGGGGCCATGACCATGAAACTGCAGCGGCGATTACCGAAGGTAATGGTGCCGGTCTTGTCCAGCAGCAGCGTATGCACGTCACCCGCCGCCTCTACTGCACGGCCGGATTTGGCAATCACGTTCAAGCGGACCAGGCGATCCATCCCTGCAATACCGATCGCCGACAACAGACCGCCAATGGTGGTCGGGATCAGTGTCACCAGCAGGGCTGCCAGGTACACCAGCGGCAGATCACCGCTGGCGAAACGGGCGAACGGCTGCAGGGTGGCCACCACCAGCAGGAAGATCAAGGTCAGACCGATCAGCAGGATGTCCAGCGCCACCTCGTTCGGTGTCTTCTGCCGCTTGGCGCCCTCGACCAGGGCGATCATCCGGTCCAGCGTCGACTCGCCCGGGTTGGCGGTGATCTTCACCAGCAGCCAGTCGGACACCACCCTGGTGTTACCGGTAACCGCAGAACGGTCCCCGCCAGACTCGCGAATCACCGGCGCTGACTCACCGGTAATGGCCGCCTCGTTGACCGCGGCAATACCCTCGATCACCTCGCCGTCGCCCGGAATCAGCTCGCCAGCCTCGACACGAACAATATCGCCCTTGCGCAGCTGACTGGCGGCCACTGCCTGGTACTGATTTTCAGCGACCCGGCGACGCGCCGTCAGGCCCTGACTACCAGCCTTGAGGCTGTCAGCCCGCGCCTTGCCACGGCCCTCTGCGAGAGCCTCGGCGAAGTTGGCGAAGAGCACGGTGAACCACAGCCACAGCGCAATCTGAATACCCAATCCAAGGGAAACCGCCGGATGGGGAATGAAACACAGCACAGTGGTGAGGATGGCCGTCAGCTCGACCACCAGCATCACCGGTGAACGCACCAGCTGGCGCGGGTCCAGCTTGACGAAGGCCTGCTTCAGCGCCGGCTTCCACAGCATGGCAAGGCTGGTCTGGGCCTGGTTTTTATGCATCTTGGCGCCTTGTTGCGCCTTTACAGGGGCATTCATCTTGGTTCTCCGTTAGAACGCCAGGTGCTCGGCGATCGGCCCCAGGGCCAGCGCCGGCAAGAAGGTCAGGCCGCCGACCAACAAGATGGTCAGGGTCAGTAGAGTGACAAACAGTGGGCCATGGGTCGGGAAGCTGTTCTGTCCGACCGGGGCACGCTTCTTGGCCGCCAGGCTGCCGGCGATGGCCAGAATCGGCAGGATGTAGCCGAAGCGCCCCAGCAACATGGCCAGACCAATCATCAGGTTGTGAAACGGCGTGTTGGCGCCGAAGCCGGCAAAGGCAGAGCCGTTATTGGCGGTGCCCGAGGTGTAGGCGTACAGCGCCTGGCTGAAGCCATGGGCACCGGGGTTGGTGATGGAGGCCGCGGGGCCGTCCAGACTCACCGCCAGGGCACAGAACACCAGCACGCCAACCGGCATCACCAACAGGGTGAGCACCAGCAGGCGCACCTCGCGGGCCTCCAGTTTCTTGCCCAGGTACTCTGGGGTACGGCCGATCATCAGGCCCGCCAGGAACACGGCGATCAGGACGAACAGCAGCATGCCGTAGAGCCCGGCGCCGACGCCGCCGAAAATCACCTCACTAAGCATCATGTTGAACATCGGCACTAGCCCACCAAGGGCGCTGAAGCTGTCGTGCATGGCATTGACCGAACCATTGGAGGCGGCCGTGGTGGTTACCGCCCACAATACAGACGCTGCTGTACCAAAGCGTGCTTCCTTGCCTTCCAGCGAACCGATTTGCTCAATCGGCAGCGCCGCCAGGGCCGGGTTGGGCTGAGACTCGGCCCACAGCGTCATGCCAAGGCCTGCAACGAACAGAATCAGCATGCTTGCCAGAATGGCGCGACTTTGGCGCAGATCCTTGACGTAGTGGCCGAAAGTGAACACCAGGGCGGCCGGGATGAGGATGATCGATGCCACCTCGAACAGGTTGCTCCAGGCGGTCGGGTTCTCGAACGGGTGCGCCGAGTTGACGCCGAAGAAGCCGCCACCGTTGGTGCCCAGTTGCTTGATGGCGATCTGGCTGGCGGCCGGGCCCAGCGGGATGCTCTGGTCGGCGCCCAGCAGGGTCTTGGCCTGCACGTAGTCCATGAGGGTCTGCGGCACGCCCTGCCAGACCAGGAAGATGGCCAGCAGCACGCAGAATGGCAGCAGCACGTAGAGGGTGGCGCGGGTCACATCGACCCAGAAGTTGCCGATGCCGTTGCTCGACTTGCGCGCGATACCACGGGCGAAGGCCACCAGGATGGCCAGGCCGACGGCCGGGCTGACGAAGTTCTGCACGCCCAGACCGATCATCTGGCTGAAGTAGCTCAGCGCCGCCTCGCCGCTATAGGCCTGCCAGTTGGTGTTGGTGACGAAGCTCACAGCGGTGTTGAATGCCAGTGTCCATTCCAGGCCCGGCAACTGTTGCGGATTGAGCGGCAACAGGTGCTGCAGCATGAGGATGGTGAACAGCACCACCAGGCTGACTGCACTGAAGGCCAGCAGCGCCAGGCTATAGGTCTTCCAGTCCTGATCGCGCTCGGGGTCAACCCCGGATATGCGATAGCACAGGTGTTCAACCGGCAAAAGCACCGGACTCAGCAGGTTAGGCTTGCCTTCCATGACGCTGAAGAAGAACCGCCCCAGGAAAGGCGCCGGCGCGAGCACCAGCACGAAGAAGGCCAGAATCAGCCAATAATCTTGGACTTGCATGTTGCCTCCTAGCCGCGACCGGCGCGCAGCAGCGCCACCGTCAAATAGATGAACAGCCCCGTGGCCAGCGCCAGGGACAATCCGTCGAGAATGCTCATGTGTCTGTGCTCCATATCGCGCTCGAATAGCGCCTGGAGAAATTCTCGGAGCAGAGTCCGTAAAGGTTCGATGGCGAAGGACTGGACAGCCGTAAAGAATCCGTAAAATCCGCACATTTCCCGCGTATCGAGATCGATACAAAACCGACAAGGCGCCGATACACACGGGCCACAGTCTGGCGCCACAGTGGCCGTCAGCCTGGCTGCGGGGTAGCATGCCCCACCGCCCGGCGCGGCCCCGCTCTGTACTTTCCCGGCAAGGCGTACCATGCACAGCACTCCCGCAGAGTTCACTCCGGAACTCCCCCGCCTACGCACTCGCGTACTGATCGTCGATGACGATGAGCCCATCCGCGAACTGCTCTGCGACTACCTGGCACGCTTCAACCTGGAAGGTGCCGGGGTGAGCGATGGCCGCGCCATGCGCGAACGACTGGCCGAGGAATCCTTTGATCTGCTGGTGCTCGACCTGATGCTGCCCGGCGAGGATGGCCTCAGCCTATGCCGCGAACTGCGCCGGACTTCGCGTATCCCGATTCTCATGCTTACCGCCCGCTGCGAGCCCACCGACCGCATCATCGGCCTGGAGCTGGGTGCCGACGACTACATGGCCAAACCCTTCGAGCCGCGCGAGCTGGTGGCACGCATCCAGAGCATTCTGCGCAGGGTCAATGAAGGACGAGAGGCACCCAGCCGCAGCGAAGCGGCCGAGCGAATCGGCGTGGCGCAGTGGCAACTGAACACCGTACTGCGCCAGCTGGAGTCGGCCGAAGGGCTGGTGGTGCCGCTGTCCAACTCCGAGTTCCGGCTGCTCTGGGCCTTTCTCGAACGTCCGCGCCGGGTACTCAGCCGCGAGCAACTGCTGGATGCCGCGCGCGGGCGCAGCATCGAGGTATTTGACCGCAGCATTGACCTGTTGGTCTCGCGCCTGCGCCAGAAGCTCGGTGACGACCCACGTGCACCACGGCTGATCAAGACCGTACGCGGCGAAGGCTACCTGTTCGATAGCCGCGAGGCCGGCTGATGCGCCGCACCGACAGCCTGCAGCTGCGCCTGTTCGGCATGTTCGTGCTGGCCATCGCCCTGGCCCACCTGCTGGCGTTCATCTGGTTTCACAGTTTTGCCGCACCGCCACAACCGCCCGGCCCACCACCGCCACCTGGCGCCAGCTGGCTAGCGGACCACCCTCCGCCCCCGCCTGAGGGACCACCCGCCCCACCACCCTCACGCTTCGGCGGCCCACTGGTGCCACTGGTACTGCAACTGCTGGCCTTGATCATCGCTGCCTGGCTGGGCTCGCGCCTGCTGACCCGGCCGATCCATCAACTCTCAAGCGCCGCCGAGCGCCTCAGCCAGGACCTCGACAGCCCGCCACTGAGCGAGCAGGGCCCGCGGGAAGTCCGTCAGGCCGCGCTCAGCTTCAACCGCATGCAGCAGCGTATCCGCGAGCAGGTCAGCCAACGTGCACGTATTCTGACCGCCCTCTCCCACGACCTACGCACGCCACTCTCGCGGATAAAGCTGCGTCTGGAGCAAATTGACGACGGAGCCCTGCGCAGCAAGCTGGCCGCCGACCTTAACGAAATGGCTGGCATGCTTGATGCCACTCTTTCGTACCTCAGCGAACAGAGCAGCCACGAGCCAGTGCAGCGCCTGGATCTGCTGGCGCTGGTCGAGTCGCTGGCCGAGAACGCTCGCGAACAGGGCCAGCCCGTGGAAATCTTCGGCCAGTGTGAGCCGCTGCCGACTCGGCCGCTGGCGTTACGCGCCTGCCTCAACAACCTGCTCGGTAATGCCCTGCGTTATGCAGGTCATGCCCGAATCGAACTGGTTGAAGGCCCCCATGAAGTGACGCTGCGGGTGGTCGATCACGGCCCTGGCATCCCCGCCGAGCAGCGAGAGGCGGTATTCGAGCCGTTCTTCCGCCTGGAAGGATCACGCAACCGAAACTCCGGCGGCATCGGCCTCGGCCTGAGCATCGCCCGCGAGGCGAGCCAGCGGCTGGGTGCCGAGCTACGCCTGGAAGGCACGCCCGGTGGCGGTCTGACCGCCGTGCTGCGCCTGCCCCGTCCCTCTGTATAACGCCTGATACCAAGCCCAAACACAGACGACACAGGCCCTGCCGACGCTGGCAGAACCGGAGAACCCACTCCGGAAAGCGGTCTGCGCGATGCAGGCCGCACCACCTGCCAACCGTTAAAGGAGTGACTGCCATGATCAGTGGAGTCAGTGGCTATTCGTCCTACAACTACAGTTCCAGCCTGAGCAGCCGGCCGAAACCGCCGGACCCTGCGCAGATGCAGGAAAAGCTGTTCAAGACCCTCGACAGCAACACCGACGGCAGTGTCAGCAAGGACGAGCTGAACACCGCATTGACCGCCGCCAAGAAAAGCGACAACAGCCTGACCATCGATATCGATGAGCTGTTCAGCCAGCTGGATGCCAATGCCGACGGCAATCTCAGCAGCGACGAAACCGCCGCCCTGCTGCCACCGCCCCCACCACCGCCAGGCCAACCACCATCCAGCGAGGAGCTTTTCGGCGCGCTGGACAGTAACGGCGACGGCAGCATCGACAGTGACGAGCTGTCGGTTCTTGCCAGCCAGGCTGGTGCCGCTACGTCCTCTGATGCATTGAGTGAGCTGTTCAGCCAGCTGGACGCCGACGGCAGTGGCGGCATCGACACTGAGGAGCTGTCCGCGCTGACACCTCCGCCGCCACCACCCGAAGGCAGCCGCGGCGGATTCGCACAGGCGCAGAGTGGTGAGGCGGATGCCGGCGGGAACGCTGGCAATCTGGACAGCAACCAACTGATCGCCATGCTGCTCAAGCAGTACACCGAGCATACCGGTGACTATGCCAGCAGCGTCGGCAGCAGCCTGGACCTCTGCGCCTGAAGGAGATGGGAGCGGTCACAGCCGCTCCCATTGGTTCGTGCTATCCGCGCGTCACTCCGCAGGCGGTAGCGCGCTTTGCTCGCGCGTGGGCTGTTCAATCCAGTCGCCGATCAGGCTGTAGGCCACCGCCAGCAGCGTCGGGCCGAGGAACAGGCCCATGAAGCCGAAGGCGAGAATGCCGCCAAACACGCCGAGCAGCACCACTACCAGCGGAAGGTTGCCGCCGCGGCTGATCAGGTAGGGTTTGAGTACGTTGTCCACGCCGCTGATGATGAAAGTACCCCAGATGCCGAGGAACACCGCCAGACCGTAGTCACCGCGGTAAACCAGCCAGGCAGTGACCGGCGCCC
The DNA here is from genome assembly GCF_002304225.1 of Pseudomonas sp. HAR-UPW-AIA-41. GTDB lineage: Bacteria > Pseudomonadota > Gammaproteobacteria > Pseudomonadales > Pseudomonadaceae > Aquipseudomonas. Next base: position 616,731 of record NZ_NSLB01000001.1, on the reverse strand, counting down.
ACACCAGCGGCGGCCCCATGGGAATCAGACTGAGGGCGAAGACCAGCAGGGCCAGCACCACCGCGCCCGGCACGCCGACAATGAGAAAGCCGACCAGCGCCAGCAGGGCTTGCGCCGCGGCCGTACCGATCACGCCATTGACCACCCGCTGCACGGTGCCGGCCACCAGGTTCTGGTAATGCTCGGCGCGCACGCCGATCAGCCTTTCCAGACCGCGACGCACCTTGTCCGCCATCAGCGGGCCATCGCGGTAGAAAAAGAACACCAGAACCAGGCTCAGGGTCAGTTCCAGCATGCCGCCACCGAGCTGGGCACTGCGCGCCAGCAGCCAGTTGCCGATCTGCCCCAGGTACGGACGCGCATTGGCCAGCATGGCTGCACCCTGCACATCCACGGTATTCCACAGACTGGCCAAACGCGGACCAATCAGCGGCAGGTCGTCCAGCCACTCTGGCGCATCGGGCAAGCCGTCTACCTGAAACCCCTGCAGCAGGGCCACCAGCTTTTGCACATGGTCAGCCAGGTTAAAGCCCAGCCACACCAGCGGGCCGGCCACCAAAAGCATCCAGCCGGCCGTCAACAACGCCGCCGCCAGGTTGATCCGCCCGTTCAGCGCGCTGGTCAGCAAACGCATCAGCGGCCAGCTGGCAAAGGCCAGTACCGCCGCCCAGAACAGCGCTGACCAGAATGGCGCCAGTACCAGTAGGCAGGCGGCCAGCAGGGCCAGAAGCAGGATCTGCATCAGCAGACGATCGGTATTGAACATGTGCAGACAATCTCTACAAACCGGGAAAGGAACGCCCCGTTAGGGTAACAGGCTCATGCCGGTGAAAGGGTGCGCTACTTACTGTCGCTGCAAACGCAGACCCGCACCGGCCTCGGTCGCGGCCGCAACACTCAGACGCTGAGCCCGGATGCCTGCGCCCACCAGAGCGGCCTGCCAGGCTTCGCCCTGCTCGCCCTGCAGGGCCACACGCAGGGTGCTGTCCAGACGCAGGGTACGCACCAGCAAGGCCAGCCAGGGCTCGACCGGTGCCATGGCCGACGCCGGCAATTGCAGCTCGCCATCCTCGCGCAACTGACGCAGCCAGGTGGCGGCTGTCGGCAGCAACTCGGCCAGAGAGCTTTCACTGTGCAACTGTTCGACATGCAGGTACGAGCGACGATTGGCGCGGTTCACCGCATACACGGCAAGGACGGTCTCGGGCTGTGCCTTCACACGCCAAAGGCCGAACAGCTGCTGATCGTCCGGCGCCGACAGGTCGGCGCGGTCAAATACCGCGTTGGCCCACAGGGTGCTGGCGCCGCAGTCGCGCCCCTCGCACCAGAACAACAGATCAGCGTCTGTCTGCAGTGTCTTGCGCACCTGGGCAAAGGCCGGCTGGGCAAGATGCCCGCTGGCCAACTGGTACGTCTGCCGGGCCAACTGCCCGTCAACCTCCAGGCGCAGCTCGGCGCGGGCCTGATTGCTGATGCGGCGCAGAGCCGACATCGGATAGAAGCGTTCGGCCTCGGCCATATCATCCTGTGCGATCAGGCGGGCATGGGCCGGCGCCGGCACCGGGAAGATGCCCTGCTCGGCGCGCAGCAAAGGGGACAACAGCAGCAGGATCAGCAACAAATACGGCATCAAGGACTCACTTAGCGCGCCAGCATGGATTGTGCGGATTTGATCACCGCTGCCGCATCCGGCTCGCGCTGCGGCACTTGCAGCCCGCGCTGAACCGCCGGCCGTGCCGCCAGCGACGCCATCCAGCGCTGCAGATGGGGAAGGCCTTCCACGGACACCCCCGACCAGTCGTGAATACGCACCCAGGGGTAGGTGGCGATATCGGCAATGCTGTAGTCGCCGGCCAGGTATTCGACCTCGCCCAAACGAGTGTCGAGCACCTCGTACAGACGGCGGGTTTCATTCTGGTAGCGGTCGATGGCGCCCTGCAGTTTTTCCGGGAAATAGCGGAAGAACACGTTGGCCTGGCCCTGCATCGGCCCGACCCCGCCCATCTGGAACATCAACCACTGGATCACCGTGGAGCGGCCCTTGACATCGGCCGGCATCAGCCGGCCGGTCTTCTCCGCCAGGTAGAGCAGGATGGCGCCGGATTCGAACACGGCAAAATCTTCATTCTCGGTATCAACGATCGCCGGAATGCGCCCGTTGGGGTTGATCTTCAGGTACTCGGGAGCCTTCTGCTCCTTCCTGTCGAAGGACAAGGCATGCACTCGGTACGGCAGGCCAAGCTCTTCCAGAGCGATGGAAATTTTCTGGCCATTGGGGGTGGCGGCGGTGTAGAGCTCGATCATCAGGCAGTCTCCGGGGCTGGCGCATGCCAGCGAATACCAGAGAGGGTCGGCACTCGCCGGCGTGCCGTCAAGGCCCGGCGAAGAACGGATTGAAACAGTCTGCGACGGCCTGGGCACCCGCGACGCTGTCCAGATGCAGATGATGCCCACCGGGCAGACGATGCACGCTGAACGGCCGGCCTTCCAGCACCTCGGTAAACCGCGGCTCCACCAGCAGCATGCCCTGCTCCGCCAGCACCAGGCTCAGCGGACACTGCACGGCATCGAGGAACGCCATGGCATGGGCACGGGTCAGGCGCAGTGGCGATGGCAGGGTCAGGCGACTGTCGGTGCGCCAGGTGTAACCACCGGCAACCGGCATCAGCCCCCGCTGTGCCAGCAGGGAGGCCGCCTCATGGGATACAGAACCCACGCCCTTCATACGCGCCCGGACCGCCTGTTCGACCTCGGCATACACCGGCTTCTGCTTGCCGGAAAGAGCCAGCTGCGCGCGCAGGGCTTCACCGAGTTTCTGCGGTGCCTGGGCGGCCTCGCCGGTGTAGGGAATCAACCCGTCGATCAGCGCCAGACGGCTGATGCGCTCGGGCACGGCACCGGCCAGCAGCAGCGAGACAATGGCGCCCAGAGAATGACCGAGCAAGGCAAATTGCTGCCAGCCCAACTGATCAGCCACCTGCAGCACATCCAGCGCGTAATCCCACAGCTGATAACCGCAGCCCGGCGCACGATGCGAGGAGTGACCATGTCCGGCCTGATCCAGTGCCACAATACGCAGGCCCGGCAAGAGGGGCGCCAGATGACTGAAACTGGCGGCGTTATCCAGCCAGCCATGCAAGGCAATCACCGGCAGGCCATCGGCCGGCCCATAGAGGTGGGCGGCCAGCTCGATATGTGGCAGGTTGAAACGGACTTCCTCGATCTGCATTGTCATGGCTGCTGCTCCTCATTTTGCCATCGCTGCAGCAGGCCCTTGAGCAGCTCTGCAGTCTGTTCCGGGCGTTCCAGCGGGAACATGTGGCCGCCGGGCAAGGCATGGGACTCGCCGCGCGCCATCTTGCGTACCGAGCGGGCATGGTGCGGCAACACCACCTGGCTATGCTGACCGCGCACCACCGCCAGCGGCAGTTCGACCTGCTGCGGCCGCCCCGGACTGCGGTGCGGCACACTGCGGTAGATGCTGATTTCGGTGTTCGGATCGAACTTCAGACGCAGCCCCTGCTCGCCATCAGCCACCAGTGCATGCTGCACATAGGCGTCCAGACAAGCGGGATCAAAGCGCTTGAACAGGGTCTTGCCGGCAAAGTAGGCACGCGCCTCGGCCGCATCGGCAAACTGCTCGCGACGTCCGAGGGTACGGCCTGCCGGGGTGATGCGATCGATCAGGCCAAATCCCTTGGCCAGACGAATCACCCACTGATCGAGACGGGTGAGCACGGGCGAGTCGAGCATCACCACGCCGCGATAGAGTTCGGGGTGACGCAATGCCGCGTGGTAGTGCAACACGCCACCCAGCGAGTGTCCGACACCCCACACGGGCTGCTGCAGTTCGCGCAGGTGGGTCAGCAGTTCCTCGACCAGATTGTCCCAGTTGTCATCCACCGGAAAGCGCGGATCGTGGGCGTGCTGCTCCAGATGCAGCACGCTGTAGTCCGGACTCAACGCATCAAGCAGCTTGCCGTAGGTGGCGCTGGGAAAGCCGTTGGCGTGGGCGAAGAAAATCGGTGAGCTCATGCGACAGGCTTCATGGACTGAAAGCAGGCATTGTCCGGCAGGACCCGGGCAGCGGCAATCGGCAGCAGCCGGACGAATGGCCGGACTGCCGCCGCACGCATGGTCAGTCTGGCGCCCGCTCGCCGAGCGGCACGATGGCCATGGTCAGCCGGCTTATGCAGCTGGCCTTGCCATCTTCACCACACAGGCGCAGGTCCCATACATGGGTGGTACGCCCAAGATGCACCGGGCGTGCAACGGCGCTGACCCGGCCATCACGCAGACTGCGCAGATGGTTGGCGTTGACCTCCAGCCCGACGCAGTAATAGCGGCTGCTGTCGATGCACAGGTAACTGGCAGTGGAGCCGAGAGTCTCGGCAAGTACCACCGAGGCCCCACCATGGAGAATGCCGTAGGGCTGGTGTGTCCGCTTGTCAACTACCATGCTGGCACTCAGCCAGTCATCCCCGAAGTCGTCGAAACGGATATCCAGCAACTCGCCGATATTCCCCTTGAGCGTGGCGTTGAGCGCTGCCAAGTCGGGAGTCCGCTGCCAGATGCTCATGCGTGCTCCTCGTCGTGCCAGTGCAACGGATCACGATTTTCAGCCCACTGCTGGAATCGCTCGCCGTAGGCGCCCTCAATCACATTGCGCTTGATCTTCAGTGTCGGTGTCAGGAAACCGTTCTCCACCGCCCAAATATCCTTGACCAGAACAATGCGCTGCAGCTGCTCATGCTGGTCCAGCTCGGCATTGACCTCGCTCAGCAAACGTTTGAGGCTCGTTTCCAGTACCTCACGGGCATGGCTGCCGGCCTCGCTACGGCCAACCTCGGACAGCACGCACAGTGCCAGCGGCTGCGGCAGGCCATCGCCAACCACACAGACTTGCTCGATGCGGTCGTGCACGGCCAGCTTGTTCTCGATGGGCGCCGGTGCCACGTACTTGCCTTTGGTGGTTTTGAAGATTTCCTTGATCCGCCCAGTCAGGCGAAGGTTACCCTCGGCATCCTGCTCCCCCTTGTCGCCCGTGCGCAGGAAGCCATCGACAGTCAGCGTATCGGCGGTTTTCTCTGGCTCCTTGTAGTAGCCCTGCATTGTCGAACCACTGCGAACCAATACCTCACCCTGCTCGCTGATGCGCACCTCGACCCCCGGGCAATTCTGCCCGATCCAGCCTTCACGGTATTGACCAGGACGGCAGACATGCGAATACCCACAGTTCTCGGTCATGCCGTACACCTCCTGCAGTTCAAGACCCAGGCGGCGATACCAGTTGAGCAACTCCTTAGGCACTGGCGCAGCCCCGGACAAGGCGAACTTCACCGCATCCAGGCCCAACCCGGCTAACACCTTTCGCCCTAGCAACTTGCCCAACAGCGGCAGGCCCAGTAGAAAATCAAGACGCTTGGCCGGCATCTTGGCCAGCACCCCCATCTGAAACTTGGTCCAGATACGCGGAACGGCGAAGAATACGGTAGGCCGGGCACGTTTGAGATCGTGCAGGAAGGTATCCAGGCTTTCGGCAAAGAAAATGGTCTGACCGGCGTAAATTGAAGCCATCTCGACAAACATCCGCTCGGCCACATGGCACAGCGGCAGATAGGACAGCAGACGATCCTCCGGTCCCACACCAAACAGCTCGATGGCATGACTGGCGGCAAAGCCGAAGTTGCTGAAGTTGTGCATCACGCCCTTGGGCATGCCGGTGGTGCCGGAGGTGTAGATGATGGTGGCCAGTTGATCAGCCCCGGGCCGCGGGCTGTCCTGAATCGGCGAACCTTCCTGGAGTTCATCCCACATGGCGTTGAAGCGCCCGTGCGGATGAAGCGGCAACGCTACAGTCCGGATATGCTCGCCCACACCTGGGGCCATGGCTGGCCATTCATCAAGCTTGCCGATGAAAGCCACCTGCACCTCGGCATGCTCCAACACCTGGCGCACCGATTCGGCGGTGAGATTGGGGTACAGCGGCACCGACACATACCCGGCCATCCAGATCGCCAGGTCGGCAATGATCCAGTGCGCACAGTTCTTCGAGATGATTGCCACGCGACTGCCCTGCGGCAGCTCCAGCGCGCGCAGCCAGTTGGCCGCGCGCCGTGCCTGCTCGCCGACCTCGCCCCAGGTCAGCTCCTGCAGCTGCCCGCCGCTCATGGGCTGGACAAGGTAACGCTTGTTCGGATGTTGCGCTTCGCGCTCGTAAAACCAATCCAGCGGTAAACGGACAGCAGTAACCACGGGGCACTCTCCCTTTGTCGTTTTTATCGGGAACTACCAAGCACTTGCTTGGTTTGACTATTCCACGGACAGAGAGTGACTGGCAAGTGCCCAGGCCAGCACAAATCGGCCAATCAAATACCGCGCAATGGCCAGACGTCCGCCGGACTTACAGGTTAGGCATTTGATAAGAAAGAAGTTTTCCTGCACATACAGGAAAGATGGAAAGCACCGAAAGGTTGCCGGCGCTTACAAATGGCAACGCATTGATCCACTGCCGCAACAATGAACGACGTTTGAATGGTCAACGTTTAGTCGCGACCGCGCTCCATCAACCCGGCCATGGCAGCCGGCCCCTGCAGCGCCAGCAGGCCAGCGGTACGAAACGACTGCGGGTCGCCGCGATGGCCATGCAGCAGCAAGCCGGCCAGCTCACCCAGCAGCGGCTGGTGAGCTACCAGCAGCAGGACCTCGGCGCTGTCATCAAACTGATTGATCACCCACTGCGGATCGCTGTCCGGGGTCAGCCAGTCGACCGTCACCAACGGGCAATCTAGCCCCGTCACCTGCATCACCAGCTGCGCGGTTTCCTGAGCCCGCCGGTAAGGGCTGACCAGAACCCGCTGCACGCCGGCGCCACACAGTTGCTCAGCGCTCTGGCGAACCTCACGGATGCCGCGCTCGGTCAACCGACGCTGCGCATCACTGGCGGCATGGGGTTCTGCCTCACCGTGACGCAGCAGCCAGAGTTTCACAGCTTGGGCTCTTCGTCACGTACCGGGTGCGGTGCCGGCTCGATCACATGGGGAGCTTCCCCCTGCGGGGCGGCAGGCACCGGCCAGTCGGCAAACGGCCAGGGTTTTTCGTCACTGTTGAAGGTACCGAAACGGCCGATCTGGGCCAGGTACTGGCTCAGGCTGTCACCAAAGCCGAGCAGCGCAGCACTCGGCGCGCCGTAGAAAATGCGGTAACCCAGCTGCAACAGCACCACTGCGCCGAGCAGAATTTCCGCCAGTTGCCAGACCACGACATACACCAGCATCCAGACAATTCGCAGCCCCATCGATTCACGTTCGAGTTGCTTTTCCGGCTCGCTCATACACACCTCCACAGGTTAGAAACTGTCAGTCCAGAACAGGTTCTTAGAAATCGTCTGCCGTGATGAAATCCACATCCGTCTTCGGCTCACCGCTCATCAGCAGGCCAATGACCTGCTGCAAGGTACGGCCTTCGAACAGGATGGCATGAAGGCCGCTGACCAGCGGCATATAGACCTGCAGCGACTCTGCGCGTGCCTTGAGCACACGCAGGGTATTGACACCTTCGGCCACCTCACCCAAGCGCGACACCGCCTCATCCAGACTCAGCCCCTGGCCGAGAGCAAAGCCCACCTGATAGTTGCGACTCTTGGGGGACGAACAGGTGACGATCAGATCGCCAACGCCCGACAGGCCGAGAAAGGTCATTGGGTTGGCCCCGAGCTTGACGGCAAAGCGGGTCATTTCTGCCAGCGCCCGGGTAATCAGCATGCTCTTGGTGTTCTCGCCCATACCCAGCGCCGCAGCCATGCCGGCCATGATCGCGTAGACATTCTTTAGTGCCCCGCCAAGCTCAGCGCCGAAACGGTCGCGACTGGCATAGACACGAAAACGCGGGCCATGCAGAGCTTTCTGCACGCGCCGGCAGAGTTCTTCATCCTCGCTGGCCACCACGGTGGCCGTGAGCGCATGCTCGGCAATCTCACGTGCCAGGTTCGGCCCGGAAATCACCCCGATGCGCGCTTCGGGGGCAATCGACTCGATGATCTGACTCATCAGCAGGAAGCTGTCGGCCTCGATACCCTTGGTGGTACTGACCAGAAACTTGCCGGCCAGTTGCGCCGCCACTGGCTGCAGGACCTTGCGCAGGGCGCTGGAGGGAATCGCCACCAGCAGCAATTCGCAACTGTCCAGCACGCGCGCCAGGTCGGCCGTGGGCGTAACCCCGGCATGCACCTTGATGCCCTTGAGGTAGCGAGGGTTCTCGCGGGTCTGCTCAATGGCGGCCACCTGTTCCGGATCGCGCATCCATTGCAGAACAGGTAAGCCATTCTCGGCCATCAGGTTGGCCAGAGCGGTACCGAAGCTACCGCCACCCAGCACGCCAATCGGCTCTACGCCACGCGAAAATTGTTCTGTCATAAGGGTTCCATCTTCGGTCAGCATGCCTGACCAGCAGTCAATCCATGCAGGGCATTATACGTTGCCATCCCAGCACAGCCACTTCCACACACTACCTAGCCAGCTGGCAAATACAGTCAGGTCGGTTAACATGCAAAAACCTGCCCGATGGATCGGATTTGCCATGCTTCAGCCTGCCCGCTGCCTGCCGCATTGCCACGCCTGCCTGGGAGCTGTCACGCCGTGAAGCTGCTCAATCAGGGCGACATCCACGTCCGCACCCAGTTGATCAGTCTTGGCCCTGCGCTGTTGCTGACGCTAATTCTCACCGCCTTTTTCACCTACACGCGCCTGCATGACCTGCGCACTGAGATCAACCAGACCGGCCAACTGATTGCCAACCAGCTGGCACCGGCAAGCGAATATGCCCTGCAAAACAATAACCTGGAGCAGCTACGCGAGCTGTTACAGGCCACCCTGGAAACTTCCAAGGTACGTTTTCTTGAGGTGCGCGATACAGAGAACAGCCTGCTGGTTTATGTTGAACAGGCCCAGCCTGCCAGCAACGATCAACTGCAGGTTTTCCAAGCCGCCGTCATGGGCAATCAGGCCTCCACGCTCGGGCGGGTAGTGGTCGGTATTTCCAGTGACGACTTCAACAGCCGCCAACAGGAAATCCTGGCGAAAGCCGGCGCCATTGGCCTGCTTGCTCTGCTGCTGACCTTTCTCCTCGCCCGTCGGCTGGCCATGAGCCTGTCGCGGCCGATTGCCGCCATGGGTGCAGCCGTGCACTCGCTGCAGAGTGGCGACTATGGCCAGGAGCTGCCAGTGAACGATGATGGGGAGCTGGGCACCCTGGCACGCCATATCAACGCCTTGGCCAGCGCGCTGGAGACAGCCAGCCGCGAACAGAACCAAGCCATCGAACAACTGACCCTGGCGCGCGAGGAAGCCGAGCAGGCCAACCGCGCCAAGTCCGAATTCCTCGCCATGATGAGCCATGAGCTGCGCACGCCGATGAACGGCGTACTGGGCATGCTGCAGCTGCTGGAAACCACCGAGATGACCAGTGAGCAGGCCGAGTACACGGCGCTGGCTACCGAGTCCACCGAACACCTGCTCAAGGTGATCAACGACATCCTCGACTTCTCGCGCATCGAACGTGATGCGCTGGAGCTGGAGCGCATTGCCTTTGACCTGGGCGACCTGCTGCAAAGCTCGGTGCAGGTCTTCCTGCACAGTGCCCAGCAGCGCCACCTCAGCCTGAGTCTGGAGATCCAGCCCGGGCTGGAAAGCATGGAAACCCAGGGTGATCCGACACGCATCCGGCAGATTCTGGTGAATCTGATCGGCAATGCCCTGAAGTTCACCGAGCAGGGTGGTATCCGCGTCGTGGCCAACTGGCAGGCTCTGGATGCTCAGGTGCTATGGTTTACCTGCGCCGTTCACGACAGTGGCATCGGTATTCCCGCCGAACGTCTGGAACATATGTTCGACGCCTTCCAGCAGGCAGACAACTCGATTTCCCGGCGCTACGGCGGAACGGGCCTGGGACTGCCGATTGCCCGAACCCTTGCAGAACGAATGGGAGGGACTCTACGAGCAGAAAGCAGCGATGAGGGCTCTATTTTCACCCTGGAGATCCCCCTTCCCTTCGTACCACGCCACACCCGAGTCGACAGGCGTAATGCCCAACAGCAGTCCCAAGGCGCTGGCGAGCTGGTGCTTCTGGTCGAAGATAACCCGGTCAACCAAACCGTGATCGAGGCCATGCTGCGCAGCCTCGGCTATCGCGTACACCTGGCAGGTGATGGCGCCATTGCTGTGCAAGCGGTCAGCGATATGCATTTTGATCTGATCCTCATGGATTGCCGATTGCCACATATGGACGGTTACGAGGCCACCAGACGTATTCGCCAACTCCCACAGGGTCGCTTGATTCCAGTCATTGCACTGACCGCCAATGCCCTGCAAGGTGATCGGGAACTCTGCTTGCGTGCGGGTATGGACGACTATCTGGCAAAACCCTTCAAGCGTCTGGACCTGCAACACCTGCTGGAGCGCTGGCTGCGTCAGCGGGTCAACACCAATGAGGCCAATGCCTGGCAGGCACCCCCGACCTTTGGCGAGTAGGCGCAAACCGCACAGTGCGTCAGCTTGTAGGTAAAGTGTGAACACGTGTGCGCAGTAGTGTGACTTTAACCACAACGCAACAGTCTACGACTAGGCTGACGGCACACAGACCCGCTGTGCGGCCGCAGGATGATTGGCCCAGCCCTGAGACAGGGACCTTTGAGGAGCATGCATGAGCAAGAAGAACGCCTACACCCGGGAAGAACTGCTGGCCTGTGGTCGCGGCGAACTGTTCGGCCCGGGCAACGCACAACTGCCGGCACCCAACATGCTGATGATGGACCGCATTACCCATATCAGTGACACGGGCGGCAAGTACGGCAAGGGCGAGATCATCGCCGAGCTCGATATCAATCCGGACCTGTGGTTCTTTGCCTGCCACTTCGAGGGTGATCCGGTCATGCCCGGCTGCCTGGGTCTGGATGCCATGTGGCAACTGGTCGGTTTCTATCTCGGTTGGCAAGGCAACCCCGGCCGTGGCCGCGCCCTGGGTTCGGGCGAAGTGAAGTTCTTCGGCCAGGTCCTGCCGACCGCCAAGAAGCTCACCTACACCATTCACATCAAGCGCACCATCAACCGCTCGCTGATCCTCGGCATCGCCGATGGCACCGTCAGCGTCGATGGCCGCGAGATCTACAGTGCCGAAGGCCTGCGAGTCGGCCTGTTCACCTCCACCGACAGTTTCTGATTGAAGGACTCCACCATGCGTCGCGCCGTCATCACTGGCCTGGGTATTGTTTCCTGCCTAGGCACCGATAAGGACACCGTTAGCGCCAACCTGCGTGCCAGCAAGAGCGGCATCCGCTTCAACCCGGCCTATGCCGAGATGGGGTTGCGCAGTCAGGTTTCCGGCTCGGTGCAACTCAACCTGGAAGAGCTGATCGACCGCAAGGTCCTGCGCTTCATGGGCGACGCGGCTGCCTATGCCTACCTGTCGATGCAGCAGGCAATCAGTGATGCCGGCCTGACCGAAGCACAGATTTCCAACCCGCGCACCGGCCTGGTGGCTGGCTCCGGTGGTGCTTCGACACTCAACCAGATGGAAGCCATCGACACCCTGCGCGAGAAGGGCGTCAAGCGCATCGGCCCATACCGCGTGCCGCGCACCATGGGCAGCACGGTATCGGCCTGTCTGGCCACCCCCTTCCAGATCAAGGGCGTGAACTACTCGATCTCCTCGGCCTGCGCCACCAGCGCGCACTGCATTGGCCACGCCTGGGAACAGATCCAGATGGGCAAGCAGGACATCGTCTTTGCCGGCGGCGGCGAGGAAGAGCACTGGAGCCAGAGCTGCCTGTTCGATGCCATGGGTGCCCTCTCCACCCAGTACAACGAGACCCCGGAAAAGGCCTCGCGCGCCTACGACGCCAAGCGTGACGGTTTTGTCATCGCCGGCGGTGGTGGCATGGTGGTGGTCGAGGAACTGGAACACGCCCTCGCCCGTGGCGCCAAGATCTACGCCGAAATCGTCGGCTATGGTGCCACCAGCGACGGCTACGACATGGTTGCCCCGAGCGGCGAAGGCGCTGTGCGCTGCATGCAGCAGGCGCTGGCCACCGTCGACACCCCGATCGACTACCTCAACACCCATGGCACCTCCACGCCGGTCGGTGACGCCGCCGAAGGCCGGGCAGTACGCGAAGTGTTTGGTGACAAGGCGCCGCCACTCAGCTCGACCAAGAGCCTTTCCGGCCACTCGCTCGGCGCAGCCGGCGTACAGGAAGCCATCTACTGCCTGCTGATGATGGAAGGCAATTTCATCGCCGGCTCCGCCAATATCGAGGAACTGGACCCGGAAGTGGCCGATCTGCCGGTGGTGCAGCAGACTCGTGAAAACGTGCAGCTCAATACCGTGATGAGCAACAGCTTTGGTTTCGGGGGCACCAACGCCACCCTGATTCTCAAGCGCTGGACGGCCTGAACTGCCAGGCAATAAAAAACGGCGCCTGCGGGCGCCGTTTTCATTTACCAAGCGACTAACTCAGCGACCTGCCTTGCGGCGCAGGGCCGAGGGGCTGAAGTTGCTGTCATCGGGCGCGGGCTGACTGAAGTCGACCGTACTGTTCTCTTCGTTATCCAGCCACTGTACGCCATAACGACGCGCCTGCAGGTCGTGGAAGGTATCCAGGCCAGTCCAGACCGTCGGCACTTCGTAGAAGGTCTTCAGGTAGGCCATCGACACCCGCCACAGCTCGCCACGACCGTCGTACTGGTCAACCACCGCCGCACTCCAGCTGTCCTCGTCCAGATACAGACGACGCTTGGAATAGATATGTCGCGCACCGGGCTTGAGCTTGCCCTCGACCACCCACACCCGGTGCAGCTCGTAACGGGTGTACTTGGGATTGATGTGGCCTGGGGTAAGCAGGTCCTTGTACTTCACCTCGGCACTGGTCAGCTGGTAGTTGTTGTAGGGAATGAAGAGTTCCTTTTTGCCGACCAGGGTCCAGTCATAACGATCCGGGGCACCGTTGTACATGTCGGTGTCATCGGCCGTACGCAGGCCATCGGTGGCCTCGATCGGCGTGTCATAGGCCAGCGTTGGCGCACGTCGCACGCGACGCTGACCCGGGCTGTAGCCCCAGGCCTGACGCGGCTCTTTCACTTGGTCAAGCATCTCGTGAACCAGCGCGCCCTCACCCGCCAAACGCGCCGGCGCCGTGGTGAAGGTCAGGTAGTAGAAGAGCTGGTTGTTCAGCGTGGCATAGCTGCCCTGAGGGTCATAGAAACGGAACTTGGCCTCGTTCTTCGAGGTAACCAGGGCGTAGGCGCCGTTCTTCTGTACCCCGGCCTCGGAAGAGCGACGCACCAGGTAGCTACCGCGATAGCGGGTGATGTGGTTCCACACCGCCTCTACGCCACTTTGCGGAATCGGGAAAGGCGTGCCGCCGTAGGCATCGCTGATCCCGTTACCGCCATCGAGCAGCTTGGCCGTGGTGGCATTCTTGTAGGTGTTGTCATACACCCACTGTGGCGCCGCAGCACTGCGCCGGGTCGGGTAGACCGGCATGCTGAAACTGTCCGGGTAAGACTTGAGCAGGGCAATCTGGCCATCGGTAAGGTTGGCGCGATACTGCTCCAGATTGGCCTTGGTGATACTGAACAACGGCTTGTCGCCAGCATAGGGATCGACATGCCGCTTGCCTGGGCCCTGATAACCGGCCGGAGCCTTGGTCAGGCCGCCCGTCCAGGCCGGGATAGTGCCGGCAGCATTGCCGGCACGCTCACCACCCAGCGGGGTCAGCGTGGTTTTGAGCGCATCGGCCTGACTGGCAGATACGGCCGCCTGTGCGGCAACAGGAACGGTCAGCCACAAGGCAACCGCAAGCAACGAAAGAGATGGACGCATAGCGAAAACTCCAGAGCAAAACTCAGCCCGGCGCCAGACCGGGCCGGTTGATCAGAACGAATACTTGCCGGTCAGCGAGATGTTGTCGCGGTCATAGGAGCCGCTGTTGCCATCGTCGTACTGGGTGTACTGCAGGCCGACCTGGAAACTGTTCAGGTACAGCGCATCCATCCCCACGGTGAAGGCTTTGTTGTTCTCGATGAAGTTGCCGACCCGGTCTGAATTACCCTGGAAGTCATGCTGGAAGACGAAGAATGGCGACAGCTGCACGCCTGCAAATACGTCGTTCCAGCTGCCCGACAGCAGCAGGGTGTAGCCGTAGCTGTCACGATCGACCTGCCAGTCATCGCCTGCATCATTGACGTAGGCTTTATCGGCGGCACTGGTGAAGACTCTTTCCTGCCCATCCCAGGATGTGTATTTCAGGCTGCTGCCGCGAATATGCTGCGATGCCACCTCGACTACACCGTAGAGTGAGTCGAAGCTCAGCCGTGGACCGAAGTTGTAGATGGAGGACAGCGAGACATTGAACATCTCCGCGCGCTCATAGTTGTCGAAGATGCTGCCACGACAGAGTTGCTTGCCAGCTACTGGCGAGCAGGCAAGATTGGCTGGAACAGCGCTGTTAGCCACCTGACTGACACCTAGTACACCTGGGGTCAGTAGATCGGCCAAAATGTCATCGGTGGCAGCAATCGCCACCGGCGCATTGGGCCGATAAGCAACTTCGCCGGAGAAGGAAGCATCACCCACCGTGGTGTTGAAGCTGAACCCATACATGCGGATATCTTCGACATATCGACGCCTCGCCTGAGCATTGCTGGCCATGTCGATCGTGGCAATACCCGGGCCGGCAAGACCAAATCCCCCCATGACTAGCCCCATTACATCCACGCCCTGATACTGCGTCAGGTCAACCGCCACCTGGGGCTCTTTGGAGTGGTAGTTGACAAAATAAAGCCCAAACTCAGTCGAGTTGAGTCCTTCGGCCAAGTAACGGAGAGAAAGGCCGAACTGCCCATCATCGCTAGCGGAAAGATCCTTGCCGATATTGGCAACTTTGAATACGCCACCTGCAGGATCAACGTACGCGTTTGGCCCGTTGGGGCCGTTACCAACAGCCCCGGCTTGCACAGCAAGCTGATGAGCTCCAAGTATCGCCTGCAGCTGAGGATCGGTGGTTGTGGTGTAAGCAGTGTTGCCGCCGTCGGCAAAAAGATCCGTCCCCGAGAAGAAGGTACCGACCGGATCCAGACGCGTCTCCTCCCATGTCCACTGGTAGAAAGCTTCCATAGAAAGATTTTCGGTCAAGCCGAGGTTGAAACTGAATGCCTCCAACGGCATCAGCACTTCCTTAAGTTCAGAACCAGGCAAGTGGAACTTTGCTGCATCTACCGGGTTTATGGTGTTGACCCCACCGCGATAGAAAACACCCTCCCCCCAGTTGATCACCTGACGTCCGACCTTGGCTGACAACGGCATATCACCGATGTCCCAATTCCCAAAAACGTAAGCGTCAAGCAACTCGACGTTGCTACCCGCTACGTCACGTGTCTCATCAGTGAAATGATTGTCGTTTGGATAGGCCTGACTGGGTCGCCCCAGCGAGTCAGAAAGACTGTAATAGTCGTTACGCTTGTCCATGATCTGCGTGTCGTAATACGCAGTACCACGCACAAAAGCGCCATAGTTCTGGTAGTTGAGCGCCAAGTCCGATGTAACCTTATAGACCTCCGAAACCAGACCAGTCTCGAAGTTACGGTTACCATCATCGGCGTTGATGTCGCCGGTGTCGTCACGCCCCTGCACACGCCACAGCGTGCCATAGGACAAGGTGGTGTCGAGCGAACCCTCGACCTGTCCGTCCATCAAACTGAGCTCAACCGCCTGCACATGGCTGGCGATCAGCAGTGGCAACACTCCCAGCAAAGCTCCTGCCTGCAACGGTCTGCAGAACAGGGCGGGCAATCGCACCTGCTTTGTCATTTTCTACTCCTAAGCCAAGATTGGTGCGCCCTAGCAGACGCTTTTTTGTTTTTTCTCGGCTGCGGACCCTAGGGCCCGCAGGTTACGCAGAGCAGGTAGAAATTAGCACTATAGTACCTGCTGTGTAACAGAGTTTTGCCAATCAATGACTAATGAGTCAAGCAAGAATTAGCACGAAAGTGCTTAAACAAGCAGAAATGACCGAATAGCCATCCGGTTAGCGAACCAAGAAACTCTGCTCAACCAGCTTCCGATCCCCCTGGAAAACCAGAAAGCGCCACTCACCCGGTACTACCTCGTAGTGCTCGCTGAACTCGTACGCCATCACATCAGCAACGGCTGCCTCGGCCATCTCCTGCTGAACCACGAACTTGTCATGGCGCTGGCCATCCGGTGTTACAACGCCAGGGGTGAGATAAAGCAGGGTCAGCGGCTGATCGCCCTTGCGCTTGCCAGCCAACTGATAGCGCAGGCCGAACTTCGTGCCGAGCTTGGCCGGGATCACTTGGGTCGCCTCGATCTTCTGCTGCTGGTTGGTTAGCACCCGCTGCCCCGGTTCGAAGTCCTTAACCTGACTCTGGAAAATCCCATACTCAACCTCGCCCTGAACCTGCACTTCAGCCAAAAGAGGTGTACTGACCAGACTGATGGCCATCAGGGTGAAGACTTTGAATGCTTGCATGATGCTCTCCTTGGAATGAACGACGACGAGCCTATGACCAAGGCATGACAGATAGATGACAAGGCATTTCAATATACCCCCACCTGTATATTGAAAAGCATTGACTCATATCAAACCGCCTCCTTTGAGCCACCCCTAAGCTGCATTCACTCAACACCATCGCGGAGCGATCACCATGCAATGCAACGTAGGCAAAACCGATAAGCTGCTAAGGATTTCCGCCGGTATCGCTCTTCTCGGTCTGGGGGCCTCTGGCCTCATAGGCTGGTGGGGGCTGATCGGTGTAGTGCCTCTGGCCACTGGACTGCTCAACTGGTGTCCTGCATACACCCTGCTAGGCATCAAAACCTGCAAGACGGACATCTGACATGGCACTTAAGACCTTACATGCGCAAGGCGGCATGGGAAGCGATATGTGCATCCGCATTACCAGTGGTGAGCGAGAGATCATCATGGACCAGCCCAAGGGAGCCGGCGGCAGCGGGCTTGGCCCGACGCCACTGGAGCTAATCCTCGCCGCCCTGGCTGGCTGCTTCGGCACCATAGGCCGCTTCATTGCCCACCAGCAGCGCTTCGAACTGCGCGGCATGCAGTTCGCCATCGAAGGCGACTACGACCCGGATGGCTTGCTCGGCCGCAACCCACAGGTGCGTCCGGGCTTTCAGGCTCTGCGCATTCAGGTGAGCATTGATGCCGACCTCGATCAGGCCGGCAAACGGGCATTACTGAAAGAGATAGAGCAACGCTGCCCGCTGGCCGACAACCTGCTGCATGGCACCCAGCTAATCAGCAGCCTCGGTTAAGACTCCGGACTGCTGCTCGGCCCAGCGCTGACGAATTTCCAGAATGGTGGGCAGCTCGGCGATGAACAACTCGACCAGTTGCGGATCGAAATGCCGCCCGCACTCGTCGCGCAGCAGCTGCACCGCCTTCTCCACCGGCCAGGCCGCCTTGTACGGGCGCTCGCTGGTCAGTGCGTCGAACACATCGGCAATTGCCACGATGCGCCCCTCGATGGGGATCTCCTCGCCCTTGAGGCCACGCGGGTAACCGCTGCCATCCCATTTTTCGTGATGGGTCAGGGCAATGTCGTGGGCCATGCGCAGCAAGCCGCCGGGGTGCTGGCCGATGATGTCCGCACCGATCTGCGGATGGGTGCGCATCACCGCCCACTCGGCGTCATCGAGTTTGCCGGGCTTACGCAGCACCACGTCGGGAATGCCGATTTTGCCAACATCGTGCATGGGTGCGGCGTTGAGCAGCTCCTCGGCATCACGCTCACTGAATCCGGCGGCCCGCGCCAGCACCTGAGAGAAGTGGCTCATGCGGATCACGTGCAGGCCCGTCTCGTTATCCTTGAACTCAGCTGCCATTCCAAGACGCTGAACGATCTGCAAACGGGTCTCACGCAATTCTTCCACCCGCACCAGCGACAAGTGAGTACGCACCCGGGCACGAACAATTGCAGGACTGACAGGCTTGGTGATGTAGTCGACTGCGCCTACTGCAAATCCATGGGCCTCATCATCGACATCCGCCAGCGCCGTCACAAAAATCACAGGAATAGCAGCTGTCGCCGGAGTGCTTTTGAGCTGCTCGCACACCTCGTAACCAGTCATACCCGGCATCATGACATCCAGCAGAATCAGGTCTGGCTTTTCGCGCGCAGCAAGCTCTAGCGCTTTGGCTCCGTCTTTAGCGAAAAGCAACTGATAGTCATCCTGCAAGATATGTCGCAGCACCTGCAAATTGGCGGGCTCATCATCCACCACCAACAACTGCTGACGAGCATCCTTGGCTTGAGTTTGTGTCACTCACCACTCTCCTGCTCTAACTGCTGGCGTAGGCCCTGCAAATACTCAAGCGCCTGCTCAAAGTCAAAATCGTCGACTGCCTGGCGCACCTCTCGCATTGGCGCCCCTGCCAGTTGTATCCCCTGCTCCAATTGATACAACGCCGCTTCATCAATTGCCCCCCGCTCCAGCTCAGCGATGAGTGCATCTAATGCCGCTCGCAGTTGTTGTGGATCTACCTGGGTCACAACCTTTAGCTGGACCTCTGGCTGAAGTGGCAACGCTACTCGAACCGCCTCAAAAGCCTCAGTCCACTGGCCGATCAACTCGTCACAACGCTCAAGCGTTCCGGCATGTGCAGCCTGCTCAAGAGCAAATGCAGTATGGCTCAACTGCACCAACCCCATATTGGCAGCAACACCGCGCAGTCTGTGTGCCTCTGCTACCAGTGCCTCCAGGTCTTGCTCAAGCAAAGCAGTGCGCAACGTTTCTGAAGCCGACTGTGTAGCCAGAAACCGTGCGATTGCTGCAGCCATCTGCAGAGGGCCACCCCACAAACGCGAACCCGCCGTCCAGTCGAATAGACCGTTAGCACGCCCCGTCTGCGACGCCGCTGCGACCGATCCTCGTGCGCCGCCAAGCACCCCCGCCATCTCAGCTAGCAGGGCTGGCATTTCCAAAGGTTTACTTGCAAACCCGTTCATACCGGCATCCAGTGCTTCCTGACGATCACGATCGAGCACGCTGGCAGTAAGGGCAATGATAGGTATCGGCGGTCTCTGCTGTGTCTTTTCCCACTCACGTATACGCCGACTGGCCTCCAGGCCATCCATACCAGGCATCTGTACATCCATCAGAACCAGATCGAACGTTTCGCGGGTAAATACCTCAACAGCCTCGCTGCCATCGGTAACAGTGACCAGCCGATGGCCAAAGCGTTCCAGATTCAGCACCAGTAACTCAAGGTTTTGCGCTACATCGTCTGCCGCCAGAATCCGCAAAGGTGGCAATCGGGGAACCTGGCGCCGCTCTCGCTGCCGCACGGCACCCTCTCCGGCAGGCAATGGCAACTCCACGATAAAGCGGCTACCAATACCGAGCTGACTCTCAACCAGAATCCGCCCTCCCATCAGCTCCACCAGTTGCCGTGAAATAGTGGTTCCCAAGCCGGTACCGCCAAAACGACGACTCATTGACGCATCAGCCTGGGCAAACGGATCGAAGATCCGTTCCAATCGGTCAGGCGCGATCCCGATACCTGTGTCATGCACCGTGAAACGCAGAGCTCCCGGCGTGCCGGATATCTGCAGTCTCACTTCACCCTGTTCCGTAAACTTCACGGCATTGCCCAGCAGGTTACTCAACACCTGCTGGAGCCTTAGTGGGTCGCCTTTGAAATGTTCATCCAGGTTTTCGGGGTACTCGAAATGCAGTGAGATACCCTTTCGCTCGGCAGTCAGCCGCTGAGTATCACAAACCTGCTCACACAGCTCGCGGAGCGAAAAATCGAGGGTTTCCAGTTCTATCGCGCCACGATCAAGCTTGGCGGTATCGAGAATGTCATTCAGCAGCCCAAGCAGTGATCGCGAGGCTTGCTGAACCGTACGCAGATGGCGCCGCTGGCCGTCCTCCAGAGCAGTGTCCAGCAAGAGCTCCGTGAATCCGATAATAGCGTTCATGGGTGTACGGATCTCATGGCTCATATTGGCCAGAAAGCTGCTGCGCGCAGCCGCTGCCTGCTCGGCCCGGTCACGCGCCATACGCAACTCAAGCTCCATAAGGCGACGAGGGGTCAGGTCAGTAGCCAATTTGACCACTTTGAAGGGTTTGCCATCGAGATTGAGGATCGGGTTATAGGTAGCCTGAATCCACACCTCGCGACCATCCTTGGCCAATCGCCGGTACTCCCCCTGCCGGAAACTGCCACTGCGCAGGCCGTCCCAGAAAGCGCTGTACTCCTGACCAGCAACATCTGCAGGATCGCAGAACAGCGAGTGATGATGACCTACAACCTCATCGAGCTGATAGCCAAAGAGCTCCAGGAAATTCTCATTGGCGGTGAGCAAGTGGCCCTCGAGGTCATACTCGACCAAAGCCATGGCCTTGCTGATAGCCGTGACCTTGCCCTCATATTCAGCATTGCGCTGCTTGCTTTCAGTCTGATCCAGCAGGACACCATCAATCCAGCGTGGATTGCCCAATTCGTCACAGACAGCACTGCCACTTTCCCAGATCCAGTGCTCCTGACCGAATCGATCGATAATGCGGTACTCGACCGTGTAGCTGCGGCGCTCGTTGATGGCACAACGCACCTGCTCAGCCACTGGCTGCAGATCATCTGGGTGATACAACTCAGCAAACGACTTGCTGCGTGCCACAAAATCCTGAGCAGGCCAGCCGGTCAATACGGCAACGGCATCACTGATAAACAACATGCTCCAGTCATCATCCAGCAAGCAACGAAAAGCCACGCCTGGAATATTGCCGATCAGTGACCGGTACTGCTGCTCGCTAACGCGCAATGCCTGCTCCATTTCGCGACGCTGACTGATATCGGTGATAAAGCCTATGTAGAGCACCTGTCCCGGCAACTCGGCACGGCCGATAGCCAGGCGCATGGGCAAATGCCGACCGTCTTTATGCAGTCCCTCAACCTCGCGGCCCACCCCGATGATCCGCGCGTCACCCGTCTCCTTGAAATGACTCAGGTAACCATCATGCTGGCTGCGGTGAGGCTCCGGCATCAGCATGCGGATATTCTGCCCGAGCAGCTCCTCACTCCCCCAACCGAACAGCCGCTCGACTGAGGGATTGACGGCGAGTATCTGACCACGCTCGTCAATGGTGATGATGCCGTCGACAGCCGTATCCAACACCGCCGCCATCCGGCTCTGGCTGCCCTGCATCTGACGATACAGGTCTCGGTAGCGCAACAGGCCATTAACTGCCGCCACCAGCATACTGAGTGCCAGGGTGGCCATCGCCACCGCGAGGGCAAGATAGAAGCTGCCCTCGACACTTCGCGCCTGGCTGAACTCCTCCATGCCGACAAAGCGAGCAGCAGCCATGCCGGTGTAGTGCATACCACTGATCGCCAGCCCCATGACCAGGGCTGCCAGCGACAGTGCTTGGCCTTTACTGAAGTGCTGGCGCAAGCCAAAACGCACCCACAGCGAAAGCACCGCCAGCACCACGGCGACCAGAATCGATAGAGCAAACATCCAGGGGTCATAACGCAGCAATGGTGCCATCTGCATCGCCGCCATGCCGCTGTAGTGCATGGCACCGATACCGGCACCGACCAGCACACCACCTCCGACCAACTGGTGGATATTGAGGCGATGTTGGGACAGCAAGCTCAATGCTACCCAGGACGCAAACAGACTGGGCAACACCGAAGCCAAAGTGATTAGCGGGTCATAACGCACCGTGGCGCATAGCTGGAAGGCCAGCATGCCGATGAAGTGCATAGACCAGACCCCACCGCCAAGCGCCACGGCCCCGGTGGCTATTGCCAGTTGGCGATGAAAGCGGTTCTGACTCACCCGAGCCACACCGGCCAGTTGCAGGGCCATAGCCGAAGTCAGAACGGCGACCACGACAGACAGCAACACCAACACCGGCTCGTGCTGACCGAAAACCTGCATGCCTTCGCTTGCGGAATCGACAAACCATTGATCGAGTAAGCTCATGGATACCTGCATGCTAAAAGGGCGTCACGTGACTTAATACGCCCTTGGCGTCGGCGTCAATCAACCTGTCAGCCATGTCACTTCCATAGAGGCACAAAAGCCCGCACTTGGCGGGCTTTTGTTCACGGCTTGCGTCACTATCAGGCGGACAGTTCCACCAGCAGCTTGTTCAGGCGGCGCACATAGCTTGCCGGGTCCTTCAGGCTGTCGCCGGCGGCCAGAGCGGCCTGATCGAAGAGGATGTGCGACAGGTCGACGAAGCGGTCTTCGTCAGGCTCACCGTCGAGCTTCTCGATCAGCGGGTGCCCCGGATTGATTTCGAAGATCGGCTTGGACTCCGGCACCTTCTGCCCGCTGGCCTCCAGAATCTGGCGCATCTGCAGGCCCAGGTCCTGCTCACCGATGGCCAGGATGGCCGGCGAGTCGGTCAGACGATGGGATACGCGAACCTCGGCCACCTGCTCGCCCAGTGCGCCCTTGAGGCGCTCGATCAGCCCCTCCTTGGCCTTGGCAACTTCTTCCTGAGCCTTCTTGTCCTCTTCCGAGTCCAGCTTGCCCAGATCCAGATCGCCACGGGCCACATCGACCAGTTGCTTGCCTTCGAACTCGGTGAGATAGCTCATCAGCCACTCGTCGATGCGATCGGTAAGCAGCAGGACTTCGATGCCCTTCTTGCGGAACACTTCCAGGTGCGGGCTGTTCTTGATCTGCGCGAAGCTTTCGCCGGTCAGGTAGTAGATCTTGTCCTGACCTTCCTTGACGCGGCCCAGGTAGTCCGCAAGCGACACCAACTGCTCCTCGCCTTCGCCCGCCGTGGAGGCAAAACGCAAGAGACCTGCGATCTTCTCCTTGTTGGCGAAGTCTTCTGCCGGACCTTCCTTGAGCACCTGACCGAAGGCCTTCCAGAACTTCTTGTAGTCCTCGGGCTTGTCCTTGGCGAGCTTCTCCAGCATGTCCAGCACGCGCTTGGTCAGCGCCGACTTCATCGAGTCGATCACCGGCCCGGACTGCAGGATTTCACGGGAAACGTTCAGCGACAGGTCATTGGAGTCCACCACACCCTTGATGAAGCGTAGGTACAGCGGCAGGAACTGATCCGCCTGATCCATGATGAACACGCGCTGCACATAGAGTTTCAGGCCCCTGGGTGCTTCACGCTGGTACAGGTCGAAGGGTGCACGGCCGGGCACGTACAGCAGCGAGGTGTATTCCAGCTTGCCCTCGACCTTGTTGTGGCTCCAGGACAGCGGGTTCTCGAAATCATGGCCGACATGCTTGTAGAACTCCTGGTACTCCTCGTCCTTGACCTCGGTACGCGGACGGGTCCACAGCGCACTGGCGCGGTTGACAGTTTCCCACTCAGGCTCGGCCGGCTTGTCCTTCTCCTCGCCATGGAATTCCTTCGGCAGCTCGATCGGCAGGCCGATGTGATCGGAGTACTTCTTGACGATGTTGCGCAGGCGCCAGCCATCGGCGAACTCCTCCTCGCCGGCCTTGAGGTGCAGCACGATACGGGTGCCGCGCTCGGGCTTGTCGATGCTGGCAACCTCGAAGTCGCCCTCGCCCCTGCTCGACCAGTGCACGCCAGCACTGGCGGCCTCACCGGCGCGGCGGGTAAAGACCTCGACCTGCTCGGCAACGATGAAGGCCGAGTAGAAACCGACACCAAACTGACCAATCAGATTGGAGTCCTTCTTCTGGTCGCCGGAGAGGTTCTTGAGGAAGTCGGCAGTGCCGGACTTGGCAATGGTGCCCAGGTGAGCAATCACTTCGGCACGGTTCATGCCGATGCCATTGTCTTCCAGGGTCAGGGTCTTGGCGTCCTTGTCGAACGACAGACGGATCTTCAGGGGATCACCGCCTTCGAGCAGTTCCGGCTTGGCCAGCGCCTCGAAGCGCAGCTTGTCAGCGGCATCCGAGGCGTTGGAAATCAGCTCGCGCAGGAAGATCTCCTTGTTCGAGTACAAGGAATGGATCATCAGGTGCAGCAGCTGCTTCACCTCGGTCTGGAAGCCCAGGGTTTCTTTTTGAGTTTCCACACTCATGGTCATCTAACTCCACATGCAGGACAGGCCGCGAGATGGCGGCGGATGTCATGCAGATGGGGTCAGCGCAGGCAATTTCAAGGGCGGGCCGGCAAGCCGTAGTCAGGGCTCGAGCAGCTCGATCTGCTGCACATCCTCCGGCTTGACCCGGTAGCTGGCGCCACCAGCACCACTGACCTGACGTTGCAGGGTCAGCCGTCCGGTCGGGCTGAGGCCGGTAAAGCGGCCTTCGGCCACACTGCCGGCGTGGGTCTGCACACGCATCGTCAGCTGTTCATAACGCTGTGGCTCGCGCAGCAGACGCTGCAGACTGAAGGTAATACGGCGGTCGTTGGGATCGAGACTGGCGGCCGGATCCAGCGGCGCACTGGGCTCAGGTTCGGCGACAGTGCCTTCGGCCAGTGGCGGATAGTTATCGCCGATCACCTGCCAGCCGCGCCCCTCGTGCTTGCGCAACTGCACCGGCAGGGTCAGCGCCTGCTCGCCGACTCTGGCCGTCACCTCCAGGCTGAGGGTAGGCGCCGGCAGGGTGAACGGCGGCAGGCTGGACAGGCTGACATCGGCGCGCTGCTCCCGGCGCTGCAGGTAATCGCGGATCACCCAGGCCAGGGTATCGCGCGAGTCATGCCGGCGGTCGACCTGTCCCTCGTGGTAGCGCAAGCGATCGGTAAAGACCTCGATCTGACCGCTGAGGGCGGTGCGCAGAGCACTGGGCATGACCAGGTGAAAATCGCCCACCAGTCTGTTCGGTGCCTGTGGCTTGAGGTCCAGGTGCAGCGTATAGCCGCGGTTAAGCCGGCGCGCTTCAGGCAGATCACGGTCAGCATCCAGCCAGACCACCTCGACTTCCGGCAAGCTACCGGCATCCCGGGGCAACACATCTACCCGCAGCTCGCCAGTGACGGGCTGAGCCAGGCGGATATTGACTTCACGCTTGGCGAAAAAATCGCCACGTTCGCGAAGACTCAGCACACCATCGATCAGCTCACCCTCGGTGGGCGCAAAAGGCTGGCCACGCAGTTCGCCATACAGACGGATATTCAGTTCGGGCACAACTGCCGGCGGGGATTTCAACCAGTCGAGGCTGACAATGGCCTGCAGCCGCTCGGCATCGTGCTGCGCCAGCTGAACCAGCCCGACCACCAGGGGGATGCAGCCCATGCCGGCGAGCACCAGCGCCTTGCGTGCGCGCTTCCAGTAGCGAATCACATAGACCAGTGTGAGCGGTGGGAACAGGCTGCCCAGCCCCCACAGCAGGCTGGTGCCAAAGGCCAGGGTCACCAGCAGCACCAGGCCACTGAGGATCATCAGCACACCGCCAAGAATCAGCAACGCATCCATTCACAGGTCCTTGAAAGCGAAATCTGCCGCCCGGCCGGCCACTCAGTCCACCTTGAAATGGGCCCGCGCGGTGGCAATCGGCTCGGTCTGGTTGGTCTGCCAGGCCGTAATCGCGACGTTGGCCACCCTCCGGCCCTGTCGCCACACCTGGCATTGCACGAAGGTGTCACGGTAATGCCCGGCGCGCAGATAATCTATCGAGAAGTCGATGATTTTCGGCATATGCGGAATCTCCATGAACATCAGCAGGTGCAGCAGCGCCGAATGCTCCATGAAGCCGGCGATCACCCCGCCATGGATGGCCGGCAGAATCGGGTTGCCGATATTGTCCTTGCTGGCCGGCAGACGGAACACCATGTCGTCGCCCAGACGCAGGCACTCGATGCCGATCAGCCTGGCGTAGGGAATCAACTCGATCAGCGCATCGTAGTTGTTGCTCGCGTGCGCCTCACGGACCAGCTCATTGATGTTCAATTCGCTCATGCGCCGGCTCCGTCGATGTTCTGCTTCAGTCCGCTCTCGCCCTGGGCGCCCTTGCCCATGCGCATGAAGGCGCCGACCACATGAGCAATCGGCTGGCCGGGGTCATCCTGATAGGCATAGCCGCGGGTGAAGATGACGTTCTCGGTGACGCGGTAGCACTCGGCGAAACCGAATACGTCCTTGTGCGGCTCGGCCGGGCGCATGTAGTCGATGCGCAGATCGAGGGTCGGACAGATCTCGAACTCCGGCAGCACGCAGACGGTTGAGATACCGCAGGTGGTGTCCATCAGCGTGGTGATGGCGCCACCGTGGATCACCCCGGTTTCCGGGTTGCCGATGATCTGTGTGCTGTAGGGCAGACGCAGCGTCAGCCCGCTGCTGTCCACGTTGTGCACCTGCATGCCGAGCACCTGACAATGGCGCAAGGCACCGAGAAAACGCTGGGCACGATCCAGCATGCTGTTATCGCTCATCGACTATGACCTCTGCGAGTGCGAAAAGGGCGGGCATGATAGCGATTTGCGCCGCTCAAAAAAGCTTTTGCGGGGGTTCCTGACCGGCATTGGTGTACAGCATGACCTCCAGGACATCGGAGTGGAATTCACGCCGGTAGAGCACCAGCACGACCCCAGTGGTTGCCAGCATGAACAGACAGGGATGGATGAACCAGGCCAGCATCGACAGGCCGAAGTAATAGGCCCGCAAGCCCTGGTTGAACTGGTGGGCCGCCAGGGAAATCACCCGCGCCGTGCGATCGGTGAACACCTTGCGTTCCTGCTCGCTCGCCGTACGCTCGGCCACCATGGGCGCCGCCCCGACCAGTACCGCGGCAAAGTTGTACTGACGCATGCACCAGCTGAAGGTGAAGAAGGCATAGACGAAAACCACCGCCAAGGTCAGCAGCTTGACCTCGGACAGCTCGCGGCTGGGCGCCTGCACGAACGGCAACTCGGCCAGCACCGACACCGCCCTTTCGGTGGAGCCGAGCACGGTGAGAATACCGGCCAGGATAATCAGGGTGCTGGATGCGAAGAACGAGGCATTGCGCTCCAGATTGCCAATCACGCTGGCATCGGCAATGCGGTTGTCACGCAGCAGCAGACGGCGCATCCAGTCCTGCCTGTACAAATGCAGCACCGACGCGAGACAGGGCGTGGAACGGGCTTTCCAGGCCGCATAGTGGCTGTAGCCGATCCAGCAGAGCATGAACCACGCCAGCGCGGCCAGATGAATCAGGTAGGGTTCGAGCAACGACATCGGACATCTCCGGACAGAGCGCCGATTATAGCCACAGCAGCTCCATGATCTCAGGCAAAACTGGCCCGGAATGACTTGTACCAACGTTCCACTTTTGCAGTAGGGTGTGGCCAAAAAAAGGATCGGCCATGCCCCGTCTCTTCCCACTCTCGTTCTGCCTGCCCCTGCTCTGCCTAGTGCTCGGCGCGTGCAGCACTGCCCGCCTGGATTATCGTTTTGCCACCGTCGCTGCCAAGCCGATGCCGGCACAGCAAGCAGTCTTGCTGGGGGCCGTGCAGGAAGTGGACATCACTCCGCCACCGGGTCTGCCCAAGGCCGGCTTCTCCACCTGGGCCGAGAATGGCGACGGATTCCGCACGCGCCTGAAGGCCCGGGTGTTCTATCTGAGGCCCAAGGGCGGCCAACCACTGGTACTGATCCAGAGCGACCTGCTGGCCGGCTCGGAAATCCTCCAGGCCGCGCTCGCCTCACGCCTGGCACGGGTCAGCGAGATCGCCCCGCAGAACCTGGTGCTGGCCGCCAACCACACCCACGCCGCACCCGGCCAGTACTTCGGCAGCGACTTCTACAACCTGCACGCGAGCAATGCCGGCGGCTTCGACCCGCACTGGTTCGAGTTCCTCGCCGGCCGCCTCGAACAGGCCGTCCTCAGGGCACGCGACGGGCTGCGCCCGGCACGCATTGCGGTCGGTCAGCGTGAAGTCTGGGGACTGACTCGCAACCGCTCGCTGGAACCCTACCTGGCCAATCCTGAGGTCACCGACAAGACAACCACCCTCTTTCAGGCCATCAACCCAGACCTGACGCTGGTACGCATCGACCTTCAGGAGGCGAGCGGTACCTTCCGTCCCGCCGGGGCCTTTGCCAGTTTTTCCATCCACGGCACCGGCATCGGCTCGGACACCGGTTTCTACCATGCCGATGTCTGGGCCTATATCGCCAATGAAGCCGCATGGCGCGTGCAGCAGCACTATGGCCTGACAGACAAGCCAGTGCTTGGGGCCTTCGAAGCCACTCACGGTGACGTGGCGCCCAACGAGCGCCCCGGACAGATCGGCTATGCCGAGGCCCGCCGCGTGGGCACTGCCATTGGCCAACAGGCATTCGCACTGTTCAACGATCTGGATAAGCAGTTGCGCGATGACCTGCCACTGCGCAGCGCTCTGCGCGAGGTGGACGTGCTGGCCCGCCCCGAGATCGGCACGGCCCGCCTGTGCAAGCCAGCTGCGGGAGCAGCACTGGCCGCCGGCGCCCATGAGCACCGCTCGCCGCTGATCTGGTACCTGCCCTTCATTCATCCCGGCCAGCCACGCACCTTCTTTACGGACACCTGCCAGGGCGCCAAACACTGGCTCGGCGGCGCCTGGCTGCAGCCGCTGATCCTGCCCACCGAGCAGTTCCCCCACCGCCTGCTGCTGCAAACCCTGCAGATCGGTGACAGCTACTGGGCCATGCTGCCCTTTGAGGTCACCACCATGAGTGGCCGCCAGATCGAAACACGCATGCGCGCCACGCTGAAAGATGCCGGCATACAGAATGGCATGGTGGTAGTCAGCAGCGTGGCCAACGGCTACACCGGCTACGTGACCACCTCCGCCGAATATGGCCTGCAGCACTACGAAGGCGGACACACCCTCTACGGCCCGCAGACCGCTCCCTTCCTCGCGGCCCACAGCGCCGAGCTGCTCGGGGGTATGCTCGCGCGTGGAAGCTTCGCCGAACTGCCGCACAGCCGGGACTTCAGCCTGGCCAGCCGACGCTTCTGGCCACAAGGAGACGCACCATCGCCACGCCGGCTGTTAAGGCCGGCGCAGCGGATAACCCCTTCCGCGCCGGAGGAGCCCTACTGGGAAATCCGCTGGCGCGACCAGGCACCGGCCGACATGGCCTTCGACCAGCCTCTGCTCACTATCGAGATACAACAGGGCGGCCGTTGGCAGCCACTGCATCGCGGAGGCCGCCCCGAGGATGACCAGGGCTTCGACCTCGCCGTGCAATGGCTAGGGGGCAGAGACTATGCCGCGCGCTGGTACAACCCGCCGACCTCCCTACCGGAGCGGCTGCGACTGTTCATCTCTCCACGGGGCGAGCAGCCAGCACTGGCCGTACCGATCGCCGACTCAGACCTGGAACTGACGGATCAGTGAACCCAGGCGCTTCTCCAGTTCATCGAGGCTCGCACTGGCTTCAAGGACCTGTCCAAGGCTTGCGTGGTTACGGTCGCCGATCGATTGGGTGCGCTCGATACCAGCCCCCGCCGAAGCGGCCAGACTGGCCTGCCCCTCGGCCTGCCGGGCAATCTGCTGCACCGACTGGTCGATGCCATCGATCAGTCCCTGCACCTGACTGAGGGTTGCCCCGGTCTCGACGGCACACTGTCCGGCATGTTCCAGCGCATGACGGCTGCCGACCATCAGCTCCAGTGACGCCTGGGCATTGCGTTGCAGGGTCTGGATAATGGCCTCGATCTCCAAGGTTGACTGCTGCGTGCGTCCGGCCAACGAACGCACCTCGTCGGCGACCACCGCGAAACCACGCCCCTGCTCGCCGGCTCTCGCCGCTTCGATCGCGGCGTTGAGCGCCAGCAGGTTGGTCTGCTCAGCAATCGCACGTATCACTCCAATCACCGAGCCGATCTGGCCACTGTCGCTCTGCAGGGTCTCGATCACCTGTGATAATTGTCCGAACTGCTGCTCGAGCGCCTGCATGGCTGTCTGGTTGTCGTCCACCCGGGCCTGGCCCTCGCCGGCCGCCTTCCGGGCTGCAGCCGAATGCTGCGCCGCCTCCCCCGCCTGCTGTTGAAACGCCTGGCTATGCTTGGCCAGCTCGCGCACCTGGGTGGAAACCTCAGCCGTCTCCCGCTGCTGTTCATCCACATCGGCGTGCACAACCTGAACTGAGCCACGCAGACTCATCACCGCATCGTCCAGGGTATTCACCGACTCGGCTACCGCCACCACGGTGCTGCGAATCTTGTCGGCGAAGGTGTTGAAGGAGTGGGCCAACTGGCCGAGGTCATCGGCCGTGCTGACCGGCAGACGCCGGGTCAGGTCACCGTCGCCCTCCGCCACATCACGCAGCGTCAGCCGCAGCCCATCCAGTCCGCGATTGAACGAACGGCCCACCAATAACGACAGACCTCCGCCCAGCGCTAACGCGACCAGAACGGCCAGCCACAACAGGCTATTGGTGGACTCCACCGTCGCACTGGCCTGCTGGCTGGCACCGGCCATGTCCTGCATCACGCCCTGCTGCAGCTGGCGGATATGCTCGGCGATGCGCTGATCGAGCACCTCCATGGCCTCTACGGTCTGGCGCCGCTGGTTGACCAGCGCAATCATCTGCTCACTGGCGGCACGGTAGGCATCCAGGCCGGACAGTGCATTGATCATCGCCTGCTTGGTCTTTTCCGAACTGGTGCGGTCACGCAGCACACTGATTTTGCTTTGCGCGTCGCCCAGTTCGCTGAGTGCCTTTTTCGACTGCGCCGG
Source organism: Pseudomonas sp. HAR-UPW-AIA-41 (assembly GCF_002304225.1). Classification (GTDB taxonomy): domain Bacteria; phylum Pseudomonadota; class Gammaproteobacteria; order Pseudomonadales; family Pseudomonadaceae; genus Aquipseudomonas. The sequence goes on along the minus strand of NZ_NSLB01000001.1, from coordinate 586,086 downwards.
CTGCTGCTCCTGGAGGAACTGGTACAGCGACTGGCTGCCCAGCAACAGACTGCGCATAGCCGCGCTGGCATAGAACACCGCATCCAGATTGAAGCTCTGCTGGGCAGCCACCAGGGCAGCGGACAGTTCAGCCTCGACCTTCGGGCCTTCGGCATCCAGCACCGCCTGCTGCTCACCCTGACGGCGCTTCAGGCTCATCAGTTGCTCACGGAACTGGCTTCGGTATTCCTGATAATCCTTGCTCAACTGCGCCAGATTCTGCCGTTCGCGCTCCCCGCGCAGATGTTTGGTAGCCTGTTCAAGGGCGGTGCCCAGCTGCTGATCGAGGCTGTCGAAGCGCTGTTCGTGCTCGGGCCGCCCCGCACGCAGATAGTGCTGAACCGTGAGTTTCAGCTCCCCCATCAGCTCCACCACCTTGGCCGTATGCTCCAATGCCGGGCCCAGCTGCCGGCTGACCAGCGATACCCGGCCAGCGACCTGCTCCATCGACCAACTCGACAGCCCACCCAGAACCATCATCAACAGCACCAGAGCCAGAGGTGCCACCATCAGCTTGTAGGCCACCGGCCAGTCTTTGAAACTGCGCATCAAACGTCTCCTCTCCGCTCTACGGAAAATCGGCAGACGGGGCTGCTCCTTGAGTCTAGGCGCTCAACGGGCAGACAAAAAAAAGCCCGCCAAAGGCGGGCTTTTTTAGACGAACGCGCTAGCGGATCAGGCGTTCTTCATCGGCCAGCCGGTCAGCTCGGCCAGTGCCTTGCCGATATCGGCCAGGGAACGCACGGTCTTCACCCCCGCGTCCTGCAGGGCAGCGAACTTCTCGTCCGCGGTGCCCTTGCCACCGGAGATGATGGCACCGGCGTGGCCCATGCGCTTGCCGGGCGGCGCAGTGACGCCGGCGATGTAGGACACGACCGGCTTGGTCACGTTGGCCTTGATGTAGGCCGCGGCTTCTTCTTCAGCGCTGCCGCCGATCTCGCCGATCATCACGATCGCCTCGGTCTTCGGGTCTTCCTGGAACAGCTTCAGGATGTCGATGAAGTTGGAGCCCGGAATCGGGTCACCGCCGATGCCCACACAGGTGGACTGACCGAAGCCGGCGTCGGTGGTCTGCTTCACGGCTTCATAGGTCAGGGTGCCGGAACGCGACACGATGCCGACCTTGCCCGGCAGGTGGATGTGACCCGGCATGATGCCGATCTTGCACTCGCCGGGAGTGATCACGCCCGGGCAGTTCGGGCCGATCAGGCGTACGCCCAGCTCGTCGCATTTGACCTTGGCTTCCAGCATATCCATGGTCGGAATGCCTTCGGTGATGCAGACGATCAGCTTGATGCCGCCGAAGGCCGCTTCCAGGATCGAGTCCTTGCAGAACGGGGCCGGAACGTAGATCACGGACGCATCGGCGCCGGTGGCTTCCACGGCTTCCTTGACGGTGTTGAACACCGGCAGGCCCAGGTGAGTGGTGCCGCCCTTGCCCGGAGTCACACCGCCGACCATCTGGGTGCCATAGGCGATGGCCTGTTCGGAGTGGAAAGTACCCTGCGAGCCGGTGAAGCCCTGGCAGATGACCTTGGTGTCTTTATTGATCAGGACGCTCATTACTTGCCCTCCGCAGCTTTGACAACTTGCACAGCCGCATCGGTCAGGCTGGTTGCCGCGATGATGTTCAGGCCGCTTTCGGCCAGGACCTTGGCGCCCAGTTCAGCGTTGTTGCCTTCCAGACGAACCACCACCGGAATCTTCACGCCGACTTCCTTCACGGCGCCGATGATGCCTTCGGCGATCATGTCGCAGCGCACGATGCCGCCGAAGATGTTGACCAGTACGGCCGCGACATTGCTGTCGGACAGGATGATCTTGAACGCTTCGGTCACGCGCTCTTTGGTCGCGCCGCCACCGACGTCGAGGAAGTTGGCCGGCTTGCCGCCGTGCAGGTTGACGATATCCATGGTGCCCATGGCCAGACCGGCACCGTTGACCATGCAGCCGATGTTGCCTTCCAGGGCAACGTAGTTCAGTTCGAACTTGGCCGCGTGGGCTTCGCGTGGATCATCCTGCGACGGGTCATGCATGGCGCGCAGCTTCGGCTGGCGGTACATGGCGTTGCTGTCGATGTTCACCTTGGCATCCAGGCAGTGCAGGTTGCCGTCTTTCTTGATGACCAGCGGGTTCACTTCCAGCAGTGCCAGATCGTAGTCCTGGAACAGCTTGGCCAGGCCAACGAAGATGTTGGTGAACTGCTTGATCTGGTCACCCTGCAGGCCCAGCTGGAAGGCCAGCTCGCGGCCCTGGTAAGGCTGTGCGCCTACCAGCGGATCGACAGTGGCTTTCAGAATCTTTTCGGGAGTGTCGTGAGCGACTTTCTCGATGTCCACGCCACCTTCGGTGGAGGCCATGAACACGATGCGGCGGCTGGAGCGATCCACCACGGCGCCAAGGTACAGTTCCTTGGCAATATCAGTGCAGGATTCCACCAGAATCTTGCTGACCGGCTGACCATTGGCGTCAGTCTGATAAGTGACCAGACGCTTGCCCAGCCACTGAGCGGCAAAGGCCTTGGCATCTTCCTTGTTGCGAACCAGCTTGACCCCGCCCGCTTTGCCGCGACCACCGGCGTGCACCTGGGCTTTGACTACCCACTCGCTGCCACCAATTTTGTCGCAGGCCGCTGCGGCCTCTTCCGGGGTGTCTACGGCGAAGCCTTTGGATACCGGCAACCCGTATTCAGCGAACAGCTGCTTACCCTGATACTCGTGGAGATTCATGCTTTTCTACCGTCATTGTTTTGGTATTGCGCATACGATGCTGCGCTCGTGGCGCCGCATCACCTGTGACCACATGCGTGGTCGGATGGACTTTCCGACAGCGAGCAGAGCTTGCTGCGGGCAATCCAACCTGGTTCTGCGCCCGCGGCAAGCCGCAGGCTTGAATCAACCAATCAGCGTGGCGGCACACTGGCCGCCTACGCCTTAACGCTTCTTGCGGTTGGCAATGTGAATGGCGTGGCCATTCACTGCCAGTGCGGCTTCGTGCAAGGCTTCGGACAGGGTCGGATGGGAGAACACCATCAGCCCCAGGTCTTCGGCACTGCTGCCAAACTCCATGGCGATTGCGCCCTGCTGCACCAGCTCGGCCGCGCTTGGGCCGATCACATGCACGCCCAGCACGCGGTCGGTCTTGGCATCGGCAATCACCTTGACCAGGCCACCGGTGTCGTTGGCCGCCATGGCACGACCACTGGCCGCAAACGGGAAAGTACCGACGTTGATTTCGACGCCCTCGGCCTTGAGCTGCTGCTCGTTCTTGCCGACCCAGGCGATTTCCGGGTGGGTGTAGATCACGCCCGGGATCAGGTCGTAGTTCATCTGAGCCTTGTGACCGGCGATACGCTCGGCCACCATGATGCCCTCTTCCGAAGCCTTGTGGGCCAGCATCGGGCCGCGCACCACGTCGCCAATCGCGTAAACACCCGGCACGCTGGTGGCGCAGTGATCATCGACATAGATGAAGCCGCGCTCGTCGAGGTTCACGCCGCTGTCGGCAGCCAGCAGATCCTGAGTTACCGGGCGGCGGCCGACAGCCACGATCAGCTTGTCGAAGGTCAGCTTCTGTTCGCCGGTGGCGTCGGTGAAGCTCACAGTCACCTGCTTCTTCTTCACTTCCGAACCGGTCACGCGAGCGCCCAGACGGATGTTCAGACCCTGCTTGGTCAGCGTCTTCAGAGCTTCCTTGGCAATCTGCTCGTCGGCAGTCGGCAGGAACTTGTCCTGCGCCTCGATCACGGTCACCTCGGCACCCAGACGGGCCCACACCGAACCGAGCTCCAGGCCGATCACACCGGCACCGATCACGCCCAGCTTCTTCGGCACGGCCTGGAATTCCAGAGCGCCGGTGGAGTCAACGATCACATCCTGATCGACCGGAGCCGGCGGGATGTCGATCGGCTTGGAGCCGGAAGCGATGATCACGTGGGCAGCTTCGACTACCTGCACGGTGCCGTCGATGCCGGTCACTTCCACCTGCTTGTTGGCCAGCAGCTTGCCGTGGCCTTCCAGCTGGGTCACGCCATTGGCCTTGAACAGCGCGGCGATGCCGCCGGTGAGGTTCTTCACGATGCCGGCCTTGCGCGCGATCATCGCCGGAACGTCCATGGCCAGGCCTTTGACCTCGATGCCATGAACCTTGAAGCCTTCTTCGGCCTCGTGGTACTTCCAGGAGCTATCCAGCAGCGCCTTGGACGGGATGCAGCCAACGTTCAGACAGGTACCACCCAGGGCGAGCTTGCCGTCCTTGTCCTGGTACTTCTCGATGCAGGCGGTTTTCAGACCCAGCTGGGCGGCTTTGATGGCGGCCACATAACCACCAGGGCCTGCACCAATCACCACTACGTCGAATTTCTGGCTCATAACTTTTCCTTCTCGGATGTTTGCGAACGGCCCCTTGTGGGGGCCGTCTCAAGCGGCTGACAGACGGATCAGATGTCCAGCAGCAGGCGTGCCGGGTCTTCCAGCAGGTTCTTGATGGTCACCAGGAAGCTGACTGCTTCCTTGCCATCGATCAGACGGTGATCGTAGGACAGCGCCAGGTACATCATCGGACGGATCACGACCTGACCATTGATGGCCACCGGACGCTGGATAATGTTGTGCATGCCCAGAATCGCGGCCTGCGGCGGATTGACGATCGGCGTCGACATCATCGAACCGAAGGTGCCGCCGTTGGTGATGGTGAAGGTGCCGCCGGTCATTTCCTCAATCGACAACTTGCCCTCTCTGGCCTTCTTGCCGAAGGTGGCGATGCCGCTTTCAACTTCGGCCAGGCTCATAAGCTCGGCGTTGCGCAGGACCGGTACCACCAGGCCACGATCACTGGACACGGCCACACCGATGTCCTGATAGCCGTGGTAGACGATGTCGTTGCCGTCGATCGAGGCATTGACCGCCGGGAAACGCTTGAGCGCTTCGACCGCAGCCTTGACGAAGAAGGACATGAAGCCAAGGCGAACGCCGTTGTGGGTCTTCTCGAAAAGATCCTTGTACTTGCTGCGCAGCGCCATGACTTCGTGCATGTCCACTTCGTTGAAAGTGGTCAGCATGGCCATGGAGGACTGAGCTTCAACCAAGCGCTCGGCGATCTTGGCGCGCAGGCGGGTCATCGGCACGCGCTTCTCGGCACGGTCACCGGCCGCAAACACAGGCGCCTCGACAGCCGGAGCCGCCGGCTTGGCAGCCGGAGCCGGTGCAGCAGCCTTGGCGGCAGCGGCAGCCACGGCATCTTCCTTGGTCACGCGACCGCCCTTGCCGGTGCCGGCAATGCTGTTCGGGTTCAGACCGCTCTCTTCGGCGATCTTGCGCGCCGCTGGCGAGAGGATGGCATCCTGAGCGGCGGCTGCCGGGGCAGCAGCCTGCGCTGCTGCGGCAGGAGCCGGAGCGGCCGCAACCGGAGCAGAGGCCGTGGCGGAGCTGTCGAGCTTGCCCAGCAGTTCGCCGGAAAGCACGGTTTCGCCCGCGTTCTTGATGATTTCCACCAGCACGCCGTCGGCTTCGGCCAGTACTTCCATGACGACCTTGTCGGTTTCGATATCGACGATCAGCTCATCACGCTTGACCGCCTCGCCCGGCTGCTTGTGCCAGGTAGCCACGGTGCCGTCGGCAACCGATTCCGGGAAGGTAGGGGCTTTGATTTCGATAGCCATTTTTCGTTGTCCTGTTTATTCGGTTTCTAGCGCGCGAAGGCGTTACACAGTGAAAGCGTCGTTGAGCAGCTTCTCCTGCTGCTCGGCGTGCATCGAGGCATACCCACAAGCCGGTGCCGCCGAAGCGTCACGACCGGCGTACTGCAGGAACAGCTCCTTCTTGTGCGCGCTGGCCACCCGGCGCATGTGATGCTGACTGCAATACCAGGCACCCTGGTTCATCGGTTCTTCCTGACACCAGACGATGTGCTTGAGGTTCTTGAACGGAGCCATGGCCTCGGTCAGATCTTCCTCAGGGAACGGATACAACTGTTCGATGCGCACAATAGCAATATCATCACGTTGTTCTGCGCGACGTTTCTCCAGCAGGTCGTAGTAGACCTTGCCGCTACACAGGATCAGGCGCGTTACTTTCTTCGCATCCAGTGCTTCGACCTCGCCCAGTACGGTCTGGAACGAACCTTCGGCCAGATCTTCCAGTGTCGAGATAGCCAACTTATGCCGCAGCAGCGACTTCGGGGTCAATGCGACCAACGGCTTACGCAGCGGGCGAATCACCTGGCGACGCAGCATGTGATAGACCTGCGCCGGGGTAGTCGGCACGCAGACCTGCATGTTGTGTTCGGCACACAATTGCAAGTAACGCTCCAGACGCGCGGAGCTGTGCTCAGGGCCCTGACCTTCATAACCGTGCGGCAGCAGCATAGTCAGACCGCACAGACGACCCCACTTGTGCTCGCCGCTGGAAATGAACTGGTCAAACACCACCTGGGCGCCGTTGGCAAAGTCACCGAACTGCGCTTCCCAGATCACCAGCGCGTTGGGCGTGGTGGTGGCGTAGCCGTATTCAAAGGCCAGTACGGCCTCCTCGGACAGGTAGGAGTCGTACAGCTCGAATTTCGGCTGACCGTCGTAGAGGTTCTGCAGGGCGATATAACGCTCGGCGTCCTTCTGGTTATGCAGCACCGCATGACGGTGCGAGAAGGTGCCGCGACCAACGTCCTGGCCGGTGATGCGTACCGGATGTCCTTCCGACAGCAGCGTGGCGTAAGCCATGGTCTCGGCGAAGCCCCAGTTGATCGGCAGCGCACCGGCGCCCATCTTCTGACGATCTTCGAGAATCTTGGCAACCTGACGCTGAACGACAAAGCCTTCCGGAATCTCCAGCAGGCGGTTGGACAGCTCCTGCAGGGTTTTCAGGTTGAAGCGGGTGTCGTGGCGGGCGGTCCAGGTGTGTCCCAGGTAGGGACGCCAGTCAACGAAGAGTTCCTCGTTGGGCTGTTTGACCAGACTCTTGACCACGTGCTGACCGTTATCCAGCGCCATGCGGTACTCGTCGACCTTGGCCTGTACGCGTCCGGCATCCATCACCGAGCTCTGAATCAGAGCATCGGCATAGAGCTCACGTGTGGTGCGCTGCTTGTTGATCAACTGATACATCAGCGGCTGGGTGCCGCTCGGCTCGTCTGCCTCGTTGTGACCGCGACGGCGGTAGCAGACCAAATCAATGACCACATCGCGCTTGAACTGCATGCGGTAGTCGACCGCCAGCTGGGTGACGAACAGCACCGCTTCCGGGTCGTCGCCGTTCACGTGCAGGATCGGCGCCTGGATCATCTTGGCGACGTCGGTGCAATACTCGGTGGAGCGTGCATCTTCGGCACGACTGGTGGTGAAACCAACCTGGTTGTTGATCACCAGGTGGATGGTGCCGCCCGTCTTGTAGCCACGGGTCTGCGACATCTGGAAGGTTTCCATGACCACGCCCTGACCGGCGAAAGCCGCATCACCGTGAATGGAGATCGGCACGACCAGATCACCGTCGGCATCCTTGCGGCGATCCTGACGGGCACGCACGGAACCCTCGACCACCGGAGATACGATCTCCAGGTGCGAAGGGTTGAACGCCAGCGCCAGGTGCACTTCGCCACCGGCAGTCATGACGTTGGAAGAGAAACCCTGGTGGTATTTCACGTCACCGGAGGAAAGCCCCTGAGCCTGCTTGCCTTCGAACTCGTCGAACAGGTCACGGGGGTTCTTGCCCAGGGTATTGACCAGAACGTTGAGGCGGCCACGGTGGGCCATGCCGATGACGATTTCCTTGGTGCCGTAGGAACCGCAGCGCTGGATGATTTCGTCGAGCAGCGGGATCAGGCTTTCACCACCTTCCAGGCCAAAGCGCTTGGTGCCCGGGTATTTGGTGCCCAGGTACTTTTCCAGACCCTCGGCGGCCGTCAGACGCTCCAGCAGGTGGCCTTTGACCTCCGCTGAGAACGCCGGGCGACCACGCACACTCTCCAGACGCTGGGCAAACCACTTGCGCTGTTCGGAGTCGACGATGTGGGTGAATTCGGAGCCGATGGTGCCGCAGTAGGTGCTGCGCAGCGCATCATGGATCTCGCGCAGGGTTGCCTCGTCCTTGCCGATGAACAGCTCTCCGGTACGGAAAGTGGTGTCGAGGTCGGCGTCGGTCAGACCGTAATGGTTGATCGACAGATCGGCCGGCGGCGTACGCTTCCACAGGCCCAGCGGATCAAGACTGGCAGCCTGATGACCACGCATGCGGTAGGCCTGGATGAGACGCAGGACTTCGACCTGCTTCTTCTCGTGCTCGGAACTGACCGAGCCGGCGGAAACCGGTTGCAGGCGACGCTGATTTTTAGCCAGCAGGATGAAATGGTCACGGACCGTAGAATGCGAAACGTCGGTGGCGGGGTTGCCGTCGGCCGGCAGTTTCTGGAAATACGTGCGCCACTCTTCTGGCACAGCATTTGGATCGTGCAGGTAGAGCTCATAAAGCTCTTCCACATAGGCAGCATTTCCACCGGATAGGTGGGCGCTGTTCCACATGCGCTGCATTACGCTTTCTTGCATGCTAGGTCACCCTCGATAAGGGGACGCTACCGGCGTGAAACCACGCGGCTTAAAAAGTCCAGTGCAGCGACTTGGTAAGCCACTACGGGTCCCGCAGATAGTCCGGGTACCAGCCCGGTCGCCCCTGCTGGTCGTCTTCTTTCAGTAAGAACCTTGGCTTTGTGAGCTGAGGTCCGGGGAGTTAAGACTGCGGCATCGGGCTTCACCGATGCCGCAGGTATTACAGGTCAGGCAATGTATCAGGTACCGCTCTGCAGCAGCATGCTGCGTACGTGGCCGATCGCCTTGGTCGGGTTGAGACCCTTCGGGCAGACGTTCACGCAGTTCATGATGCCGCGGCAGCGGAACACGCTGAACGGATCGTCCAGCGAGGCCAGACGCTCGGCAGTCTTGGTGTCACGGCTATCGGCCAGGAAGCGGTAGGCCTGCAGCAGCGCAGCGGGACCGAGGAACTTGTCCGGGTTCCACCAGAACGACGGGCAGCTGGTCGAGCAGCAGGCGCACAGGATGCACTCGTACAGACCGTCCAGCTTTTCGCGCTGTTCCGGAGACTGCAGACGCTCGATGGCCGGAGCCGGAGTGTCATTCTGCAGGAACGGCTGCACCTTCTCGTACTGCTTGTAGAAGATGCTCATGTCGACGACCAGATCACGAATGACCGGCAGACCTGGCAGCGGGCGAATCACCAGCTTGTTGCCTTTTACCACCGAAGAAATCGGAGTGATGCAGGCCAGGCCGTTCTTGCCGCTGATATTCATGCCATCGGAACCGCAAACGCCTTCACGGCAGGAGCGACGGTAGGAGAAACCTTCGTCCTGCTCTTTGATCAGCGCCAGCACATCCAGCACCATGAGGTCCTTGCCGTCGATCTCGACGTTGAAGTCCTGCATGAAGGGAGCAGCATCCTGCTCCGGGTTGTAGCGGTAAACGCTGACTTGCAATGTCTTACCTAACGACATATCGGTCACCCTTAATAAGTACGTACTTTGGGTTCAAACGCCGGAACGGTCTTCGGCGTGAAGTTGACAGAACGCTTGGCCACGCGCTTCTCACCCGGGAAGTACAGGGTGTGGCACAGCCAGTTGTCGTCATCACGCTCTTCGAAGTCTTCACGGGCATGCGCGCCACGGGACTCGGTACGAGTCTCGGCAGCGATCGCAGTCGCTTCAGCCACTTCGAGAAGGTTTTGCAGTTCCAGCGCTTCGATACGCGCAGTGTTGAACGCCTGGCTCTTGTCCGCGATCTTGACGGTCGCGATGCGCTCACGCAGGTCGGCCAGCTGTTTGATGCCCTTCTGCATGTATTCGCCGGTACGGAATACACCGAAGTAGTTCTGCATGCACTGCTGCAGCTCTTTGCGCAGCGGAGCAACGTCTTCGCCACTCTTACGCTCGTTGACGCCGGACAGGCGCTTGAGCGACAGCTCCAGGTCGGTTTCACTGGCACCACGGTGCTCGATACCTTCCTTGAGGGCTTTTTCCAGGTGCAGACCGGCGGCACGGCCGAATACCACCAGGTCGAGCAGCGAGTTGCCGCCCAGACGGTTGGCACCGTGTACCGATACGCAGGCAACTTCGCCCACGGCGAACAGACCGTCGATGATCTTGTCGTTGCCGTTGGCATCCTGGGTAATGGCCTGGCCATGAATGTTGGTAGCGATACCACCCATCATGTAGTGGCAGGTCGGGATAACCGGAACCGGAGCTACAACCGGGTCGACATGAGCAAAGGTCTTGGACAGTTCACAGATGCCCGGCAGGCGGCTGTGCAGTACGTCTTCACCCAGGTGATCCAGCTTCAGCAGCACGTGGTCGCCATCCGGGCCACAGCCGTTGCCGGCGATCACTTCCTTAACCATGGAGCGGGCGACCACGTCGCGGCCGGCCAGGTCTTTGGCGTTCGGAGCATAACGCTCCATGAAGCGCTCGCCATGCTTGTTGATCAGGTAGCCACCCTCGCCGCGGCAACCTTCGGTCACCAGCACGCCGGCACCGGCAATACCGGTCGGGTGGAACTGCCACATTTCAATGTCCTGCACCGGTACGCCGGCACGCAGAGCCATGCCCACGCCGTCACCGGTGTTGATCAGGGCATTGGTGGTGGAGGCGTAGATACGACCGGCACCACCAGTGGCCAGTACGGTGGCCTTGGAGCGGATGTAGACGGTTTCGCCATTTTCGATGCAGATGGCGATCACGCCCACCACGGCGCCGTCCTGGTTCTTCACCAGATCAACCGCATACCACTCGTTCAGGAAAACAGTGCCGTTCTTCAGGTTGGCCTGATACAGGGTGTGCAGCAGTGCGTGACCGGTACGGTCAGCAGCAGCACAGGTACGGGCAGCCTGACCACCCTTGCCGAAGTCCTTGGACTGGCCACCGAACGGACGCTGATAGATACGCCCCTGCTCGGTACGCGAGAACGGCAGACCCATGTGTTCCAGTTCGAACACGGCTTCCGGGCCAACGGAGCACATGTATTCGATCGCGTCCTGGTCACCGATGTAGTCGGAACCCTTGACGGTGTCGTACATGTGCCAGCGCCAATCGTCATTCGGGTCGGCCGAGGCGATGGCACAGGTGATGCCACCCTGAGCGGATACAGTGTGGGAACGGGTCGGGAAGACCTTGGTTACCACGGCAGTCTTGTGACCGGACTGAGACAGCTGCAGCGCTGCACGCATGCCGGCGCCACCGCCACCGATGATGATGGCGTCGAAATTGAGAGTAGGAATGCTAGCCATGAATCAGATACCCCAGAGAATCTGTACGCCCCAGACGAACAGCACGAACATCGCCATGCCACAGAACGCCTGAACGAGGAAACGCACACCAGTGGCCCACTTGCCCAGCGCCATGTGGGTCAGGTAGTCAGTGGTGATGGTCCACATGCCAACCCATGCGTGCACCGCGATGGAGAGCATGGCCAGCAGACTGAAAATGCGCATCCAGTTCTGGGAGAACAGACCATGCCAGTCGGCATAGGTCACACCCGGATTGGCCACCAGGTAGCCAAGCAGGAAGAGGAAATAAGCCGCGAGAACGACCGCAGAAACGCGTTGAGCCATCCAGTCATAGAGACCCGAACGCGAGAAATTCGTGACGTTGGTTACCATACCCACACCCCCACCAGCACGATCAGCACCGCCGAGATGACGATGACCAGCTTGGAGCCCAGCTTGCCGCCTTCCAGCGACTCACCGATGCCCATGTCCATGATCAGGTGGCGTACGCCGGCCACCAGGTGATACAGCAGGGCGGACAGAAGGCCCCAGGTCACGAACTTAGCCAGCGGACTGGTCAGACATTCTTTTACCTGCGCGAAGCCTTCCTCGGACGCCAGGGACTTGTCCAGTGCGTAAAGCAGCACGGCCAGGCCGACGAACAGGATGACACCGGATACGCGGTGCAGAATGGAGGTATAAGCAGTGATCGGGAGTTTGATAGTCCTAAGATCTAGGTTTACAGGTCGTTGGCTATTCACGGCTTTTTTCACACTGAGGCCCCAATACCGCAGGGCAAGTTGTCGGGAAGTGCACTGGTCAGGTACCCCTTCACCAAGGGAGTGCTGCCAACCATAGACAGGGGCAGAATCCCGCCTACGGTCGGTGGTCGAGTATAGACAGTTAGCCAGCTAATAACAACGCGACAACCCCTCCCTAAAAGCGGATTGCGCGGGCTAAAAAAATGGCGTATTAGCCGCCTTTTCTGTTCAATTTTTTGCACGCAAACCCTTATGCCGCCTGCGTTTTCGCAAATTGACATTAATTTTTATGGCTCTATAGTGTCGCCAGCCCTGCGTGGGGGGCAGTCAGATGATTTCAAGCATTAATTAGGAGGCCACATGGCTGACAAAAAAGCGCAGTTGATCATCGAGGGCGCTGCCCCCGTCGAACTGCCCGTTCTGAGTGGCACCGTGGGGCCGGACGTGATCGATGTGCGTGGCCTGACCGCTACCGGTCACTTCACTTTTGACCCGGGCTTCATGTCCACCGCCTCCTGCGAGTCGAAGATCACCTACATCGACGGTGACAAGGGCATCCTGCTGCACCGCGGCTACCCGATCGAGCAACTGGCCGAAAGCTCCGACTACCTGGAAACCTGCTACCTGCTGCTCAACGGCGAACTGCCGAACGCTGCGCAGAAAGAGAAGTTCGTCAGCACCATCAAGAACCACACCATGGTTCACGAGCAGCTCAAGAGCTTCTTCAACGGTTTCCGCCGTGACGCCCACCCGATGGCGATCATGTGCGGCGTCGTCGGCGCCCTCTCTGCCTTCTACCACGACTCCCTTGACATCAATAATCCGCAGCACCGCGAAATCTCCGCGATGCGCCTGATTGCCAAGATTCCGACCATCGCCGCCATGGCCTACAAGTACTCCACTGGCCAGCCGATGATGTATCCGCGCAACGACCTGAACTACGCGGAAAACTTCCTGCACATGATGTTCAACACGCCGTGCGAGATCAAACCGATCAGCCCGGTACTGTCCAAGGCCATGGACCGCATCTTCGTCCTGCACGCCGACCATGAGCAGAACGCGTCGACCTCCACCGTACGTCTGGCCGGCTCCTCGGGTGCCAACCCGTTCGCCTGTATCGCTTCCGGTATCGCCGCCCTCTGGGGCCCGGCTCACGGCGGCGCCAACGAAGCCGTGCTGACCATGCTGGACGAGATCGGCAGCGTCGAGAACATCGACAAGTTCATCGCCAAGGCCAAGGACAAGAACGATCCGTTCAAGCTGATGGGCTTCGGTCACCGCGTGTACAAGAACCGCGACCCGCGCGCCACCGTGATGAAGAAGACCTGCGACGAAGTTCTGGCCGAACTGGGCATCAAGAACGACCCGCAGCTGGAACTGGCCATGCGCCTGGAAGAGATCGCCCTCACCGATCCGTACTTCAAGGAACGCAACCTGTACCCGAACGTCGACTTCTACTCGGGCATCATCCTCAAGGCGATCGGCATTCCAACCAGCATGTTCACCGTGATCTTCGCCCTGGCGCGTACCGTCGGCTGGATCTCGCACTGGAAGGAAATGCTCTCCAGCCCTTACAAGATCGGCCGTCCGCGCCAGCTGTACACCGGCTACGAGCAGCGCAACTACGTCAAGCTGGAAGAGCGCAACTAAGCGCCTTCCTCCTCGACATAAAAAACGGGAGCCTCGGCTCCCGTTTTTTATTGCCTGTTGCTCAGCGTTTTTCCGCCAGAGCGCGCAGCTTCTCCAGCGTCAGGTAAGGCGCATCAACCACAAAGCTGTTGGCCAGCCAGGAAGGAATACTGCCACCCGGCTCGGTATGCACCTGATACAGCGCCTCAACCTGGCCATCGGCCTTTGGCGTGAACTTCCAGATGCCCTCGACCTTGCTCACCCGCACAAAGCCCTTCTCCTCCGGCACGTAGGTCGGCACCCCCTTGAGATGGCGGGTGATGCTGCCATCAGCGCCTTCCTCGGTGGTGACCTCCATGACCGAATCCCGCGGCGTCACCGGCCAGGGCGTATTGAAGCGCGTATAGGTCCAGTGCTTGTCGCCCTCGGCCTTCAGCGACTTCTGCTCGCGGCACTCATGAATCCAGGCACAGGAGCCTGCCACATCTTCCTGCAGCTTGCGCAGGCTGGCCATGTCCGCCCTGATCAGAGCAACGCCACGATAGGCCTTGTACTTCGATCCCGGCACGCTGCTGAGATAAACCTGAATACCGTCTTCATCCTTGGCCAGCTTCCACTCTTCCGCCTGCGCACCGGCAGCCAGCACCAGCAGCGCACAAGCAGCAGTGACACCCCGCAACATTCCCATCAACTCTCTCCTCAGCAAAACCATGATCCGACCGCACCACTCCAGCCGGCCGCACTAAACCGTCGTTGCCTGCTCCAGCCAGCCGATCAGGCGCAGCGCCTCCTCGCGGGAACCACCACAGACCATCTCGTCGGCCTTGAATCCAAGACACACCGAGGGCCGCTCCGGCAAACCGAACAGACGGCAAAAGTCCCGCTCATCCAGCTGCACGCAGCGCTCTCCCGCCGCCTTGCCATTGGGCATTCCGGGAATGGGTGAACTGATGGAGGGAGCAATACAGCACGCTCCACAGCCAGCACGACACTCCATGAAAACCTCCCACATCATTGAAGGGCGGCGATAGTAACGCCAAACCGCACAGGCAGCAGCCCTACAGCTCATCTACCCCTTGGCGCATGACGGCCAGCTGATTAGGCTTGCCGCTTTGCCCTGCGAGAACCCGCCATGCCGGCCTGGATGCAAACCGCTGCCCTGCTCTGCCTGTCCAATCTGTTCATGACCTTTGCCTGGTACGGCCACCTCAAGACCCTCGGCAACAAACCCTGGTACATCGCCGCCCTGATCTGCTGGGGTATTGCCCTGTTCGAATACCTGATCATGGTGCCGGCCAACCGTATCGGTTACACCGAACTGTCGGTTGGCCAGCTGAAGATCATGCAGGAAGTCATCACCCTGGCGGTCTTCGTCCCCTTCAGCGTGCTGTACATGCAGCAGCCGCTGAAACTCGACTACCTGTGGGCCGGGCTGTGCCTGCTCGGCGCGGTGTACTTCATCTTCCGCAGCTGATTCAGGCCCTGGGTTTGAGCCTGGCAATCAGGCTGGAGGTATCCCAGCGACCACCACCCATGGCCTGCACATCGGCGTAGAACTGATCGACCAGCGCGGTCACCGGCAACTGCGCGCCGTTGCCGCGTGCCTCGTCGAGGACAATGGCGAAGTCCTTGCGCATCCAGTCGACGGCAAAGCCGAAGTCGAACTTGCCCGCCAGCATGGTCTGGTGCCGATGCTCCAGCTGCCAGGACTGCGCCGCGCCCTTGCTGATCACCTCCATCGCTGCCTCGGCATCGAGGCCGGCGCACTGGGCAAAATGCAGCGCCTCGGAGAGCCCCTGGAGCAATCCGCCGATGCAGATCTGATTGACCATCTTGGTCAACTGACCGCTGCCCACCGGGCCCATCAGGCGACTCATCCGCGCATAGCTGTCGATCACCGGCTCCGCACGCTGAAAGAATGCCGCCTCGCCACCCACCATGATCGTCAGCAGGCCGTTTTCCGCCCCGGCCTGACCACCGGAAACCGGCGCATCGAGAAAGCCCACCTCACGCTCGGCCGCCTGCACCGCCAGCTCGCGGGCGACATTGGCCGAGGCCGTGGTGTGATCCACCAGAATGCTGCCGGCCGCCATACCGGCCAGAGCCCCCTCGGCGCCCAGCACGACCTGACGCAGATCATCGTCATTACCGACACACACCATCACCAGCTCAGCACCCTGCGCGGCCTCCCGCGGCGTGACGGCGATCTCACCGCCGTACTGCTCCTGCCACTGCAGCGCCCGCGCGGGGGTGCGGTTGTACACCGTCACCTCGTGCCCCTCGCGGGCCAGATGCCCCGCCATCGGGTAACCCATCACGCCCAACCCGATAAATGCCACCTTAGCCATTGCTAACTCCTCGGTTCACCATGCTGCGAGCCTAGGTGCTGTTGGCATTTCCGCGCAAGCCGCACTGCTCCACACAAGCGCCCCGAACTCGCGGTTTGCTCGCCATGCAAAGCCACTCCATACTGCTGCCACTGTCACGGAGGACCTTATGTCGCATTGGCTTGTGATCGACTTGGAAGCCACCACCGAAGAAGGTGGCTGGCCCCTGGAAGAAATGGAAATCATCGAGATCGGTGCCTCCCTGGTCGACAGCAATGGCCGCGAGCTGGATCATTTCCAGCGCTTCGTCTGCCCCCAGCGGCGCCCGCTCCTCACCAGCTTCTGCCGAGAACTGACCCATATCCAGCAAGCCCAGATTGATAGCGCAGAGCGCTTCGCCCAGGTCTGGAGCGGCTTCGAGCAATGGCTTGCCCCACACCTGCCGAAACTGACTGGCTGGCTCAGCTGGGGCGACTACGACCGCCGGCAGATTCTGCAGGAATGCCGAGCGCATCAGCTCGACAGCAGCTTCCTACAGGTCCCCCATCACAATCTCAAACAGTGCTTTGCCGAAAGCCGCCAACTGAAGCGACAGGTCGGCCTGAATACCGCCCTGCAGCTGGCCGGCCTGCACTTTCAGGGCACCCAGCACCGCGCCCTGGAAGACGCCCGCAACACCGCCCGCCTGCTGCCGCTGACCCGCCTGACGGAGCGGCCACTCGCCTAGTGACTGGGGCAGCCGGCTTGGGCATACTGGCCGCCCTTTTTTGACCCCCTTCCGAGGAATCCCCATGTTCAAGGTCAACGAGTACTTCGACGGCACCGTCAAATCCATCGCCTTCGGCATGAGCGAAGGTCCGGCCACCATCGGCGTGATGGCCCCGGGCGAGTACGAGTTCGGCACCAGCCAGCTGGAAGTCATGCACGTGGTTGCCGGCGCCCTGACCGTCAAGCTGCCGGGCAGCGACGCCTTCGAAACCTTCGCCGCCGGCAGCAAGTTCACCGTCCCGGCCAACAGCAAGTTCCAGCTGAAGGTCGCCGAAGACACCGCCTACCTGTGCGAATACCGCTAAGTTTTCCGCGTTATGAAAACCGGCCTCAATGGCCGGTTTCTTTATGCTTAACGCAGCTCAACGCTGATGGCGAACCCTGCCAGCTCCGCCAGGTATTCCTCGACGCTGAGCAGCCCCAGGCATGGCCGAGCGCCGCAGTGTTCAAGCTGCCCCATTGCCATCTTGCGTACCAGCGCCACGGCGGCCATGCACGGGATGTTCGGGCCATCGTTACCTAATGCCAAGAGTTCCCAGCACAACCTAAGTGGCTGCCCATCCGTCCCTGTGCCAGTCAGCTCGACAAACATGCCCGAATAACCATCGCCCAGGGGTTCCAAGCGCTGGGCGATACCCCGCAGCAGCGGGGCCAGCGGCAAGGCGGTTGGCAACAGGCGACTGCGCACCAGCCAGGACAGCATCCAGGTACCGAACTGGGTCAGACGCAGCCCCACACCGGCACTGAAGCGCACCGCCTGCACCCCGGGGTAGCGCTGCGGGAACAGCTCCAAATCGGGCACGTCGCAGTTGACCATCCAGCGAGGCCCCATGGGCGCGCGAAAAGCATGCCGGCGCGGCTCCTGCCAGCCATAGACGGTTTGCCAGCGCCCCGCCCGCCACTGCTGGAACGCTTTGCCGCAATAACTGAGAACCGCCTGCAACGTCGACAGACCCGGGGTCTTCTCCGATGAGCTGATGCCATGCTCGATACCGTCGAGCCGGGCAAAGCGCAGCTGCAGGCTGTCGACCACTGCAGCACTCAGCGCGGGCACCGAACTCGCCCCGCTGCAGAGCAGAACGCCGGCCTCACGCGCAGCCTGATCCAGGTAACTGATACCGCAGACAAAATCGCGCGCATCGGCCAGGTCGATGTAATGCGCGCCGGCATTCATACAGGCCTCAGCCACCCGATAATCCTGCCCCTGGAAAGGGCCAACCGTCGAAATCACCAGATCGGCGCAGAGTTCCCGCAAACGCTGCGCCAGCGTTGGCTGACCGATATCCAAGGCGACTCCCTGTCCTCCGACAGCTTCCGCCAGTGCTCTGGCCTTGCCCTGATCGCGCCCGCCCACCCAGACCTCGACGCCGGCAATGGCGGCAATCGCCCGCACTATCACCTGGCCGAAGTTGCCATATCCCCCCAGTACCAGCACACGCATGGACTACTCCCTGTCAACTTCGAACTGCAGTTCGGCCAGCCGCGCATACAGCGGATCGCTCTCGATCAGCTGCGCATGCCGGCCAATGGCGCGAATACGCCCGTGCTCCAGCACGGCGATGCGGTCGGCATCCTTGACCGTGGCCAGACGGTGGGCGATGACCAGCGTGGTGCGCCCGGCCATCAGTTGCGGCAGCGCCTGCTGGATCAGATGCTCACTCTCGGCATCCAGCGCACTGGTGGCCTCATCCAGCAGCAGAATGGGCGCATCGGCGAGCAAGGCGCGCGCAATCGCCAGACGCTGGCGTTGACCGCCGGAAAGCCCCTGCCCCGCCTCGCCCAGCGGCGTGTCGTAACCCTGCGGCAACGCAACAATGAACTCATGGGCATGGGCCGCACGGGCAGCAGCCTCGACCTCGGCATCGCTGGCATCCAGCCGGCCGTAGCGCAGGTTCTCCGCCACCGTGCCGTGGAACAGTGCTGGTTGCTGCGACACCAACGCAAAGCAGCGGCGCAGCGCGGCCGGTTCCAGCTCGGTGATAGGCATGCCGTCGAGGCGGATCAGCCCCTCATCAACGTCATGAAAGCGCAGCAGCAGATCGAACAGGGTCGACTTGCCCGCCCCGGAAGGACCGACCAGCGCTAGAGTCTCACCGGGCAGCACCTCGAGATCCACGCCATCCAGCGCCGGATGCTCACGTCCGGCGTAGGTGAAACGCACCCGTTCCAGCTGCAAGGTGCCCTGCACAGCGACAGGCAAGCTGCGCGGCTGCGCCGGAGGGGCAATCAGGCTACGGCTGGCCAGCAGCTCGGCGATACGCTCAGCGGCACCGGCGGCGCTTTGCAGATCGCCGATCACTTCGCTCAGGGTACCCAGAGCACCGCCGACGATCAGGCTGTAAAACACGAATGCCGCCAGATCGCCGCCACTGATCCGCCCCTCGATCACATCCAGACCGCCGACCCAGAGCATCAGCCCCACGGCGCCGAGCACCAGGATGATCACCACACTGATCAGCCAGGCACGCTGGGTGATGCGGCGGCGCGCGGTGGCAAAGCTCGCCTCCACCGTGGCGGCGAAGCGCTGACGGTCCTCGGCCTCGTGGTTGTAGGCCTGCACCGTCTTGATCTGGCCCAGAGTCTCGGCCACATAGCTGCCGACATCAGCCACCCGGTCCTGGCTCTGCCGCGCCAACGCGCGCACCCGCCGGCCGAACAACAGGATCGGCACCAGCACCAGCGGCAAGGCCAGCACCACGATGGCAGTCAGCTTGGCGTTGGTCACAAACAGCAGGACGATGCCACCGAGCAGCATGATGGCGTTGCGCAGCGCCAGCGACAGCGAGGAGCCGATCACCGTCTGCAGCAGCGTGGTGTCGGCGGTCAGTCGCGACTGGATTTCCGAGGCCCGGTTGGCTTCGAAGAAGCCCGGATGCAGGGTCAGCAGATGATCGAACACCCGCCTGCGGATATCCGCCACCACCCGTTCGCCCAGCCAGGACACCTGATAGAAACGGGCAAAGGTGCCGACACCCAGCGCCAGCACCAACAGGAGAAACAGCAGCAGCGACTGCTTGAGGGCCGTCACCGACTGCGTCGCCAGCCCCTGGTCGACCAATAAGCGGATGCCCTGCCCCATCGACAGGGTAATAGCGGCGGTAAACAGCAGCGCCAGCAGGGCACCTGCCACGCGCAGACGGTAAGGCGCTATAAAACTGGCCGCCAGACCCAGGGCAGTGCGATGACGCGGTGATAGCAGACTCAAGACAACACCTCCCTCAATGCAGATGGGCAGCTTGCCCTATGTCGCGTCCTCATGCTGCCAGCCGAGTGGATAGAGCAGCTCTTCCTTGTACCCGGCCCATACCCGCACCGCCGCGGGGAAACTGTCATCCAGTTGCGGATCGCCGCTATCGACCAGCAGCGGCCGCCCCTGCAGGGTGCCCAGCTTGCGCTTGGTGGCCACCACCCGCAGGTGATCCAGGCCGATGGCACGCAACACCCGCGGACTGATCTGCTGGTTGCCGCGCCCGAGGATATGGCCCTGACCGCCGATGGCGGTGACAAGCAGCCGGCTCGGATAGCCGTCGACCAGCTCGAACAGCTGCGCCTCGGTGACATCATGGGCCAGCACCCGGCCGTTCTCGATCACATCCACGCCCAGCAGCGTGGTCTCCAGCCCCAGGTTATGCGCCAGACCGTGCAGGGTCGAGCCGGGGCCAAACACGTAGCGCACACCGTCCTCCATGCTGTCCTGCAGCCAGTCGGCCAGCTCCAGCAGCACCAGTTCCTCGGACTCCATGCCGGCCTGCTTGGTCTGCTGCATGAAGTGGCCCTCTTCCGGCACCGTCAGCTCGCCGTACCAGCGCGCGGCCACCCGCCCCTCGCGCAGCGCCGCCTCGTCAAGATCGCGCACCTCACCGCAGGCCAGGCGCACCAGACCGCCTTCCACCAGGCGCGCGGCCAGCTCACCGGCAGCGCGCGGGCTGATGGCATAGACCCCGGAGTGGATCTTCACACCCGCCGGAATACCCAGTACCGGCTGGCCTTCCTGCACCACACTGCACACATCGCGCGCGGTGCCGTCACCGCCGGCAAAAAGGATCAGCCCACAACCGGCAGCCTGCAGCTGTTGCACCGCCTCTTTTGTGTCTTCCGCGCTGGTCGCCGCGTCACTGAGGCTTCCCAGTACCTGATGGGCGAAACCAAGTTCGTGCAGCAGGTCGGCGCCCATGGCGCCGGGAAAGGAGAGGAACTGCAGGCGCTCACGCAGTGGCAGCAGGCACTGCAACGCCAGCCGGGTGCGCTCGCTGGCACGCGGTTCGCTGCCGCGAGCCAGAGCTTCGGCGGCCATGCCATCGCTGCCCTTGAGGGCTGCCGGGCCGCCCAGCCCGGCCAGCGGATTGATGATCAAGCCCAGCCTGAATGCCGTCATGCATACACCTCACACCTAACCATTCGGCGCCGATGAATAACCGTGCGCCGGAGAAAAAGCCGGCTAGCCTGAACCTTCCGGCCAGTTGCCGACACTGTCACAGAGCAGTCATGACCACGACCTAGACTGCCAGCACACCCTGATGAGGAAGTCACCATGCAAGCACAGAACAACGTCCAGCAGGCCCCTCGTTTCACTGCCCCAGCCGCCAATCAGGCACTGGGCGGCAGCATCATCGATGCTCAGGGCCGCGAAGTCCCCATCACCGAAGCCATGGTCCAGCTGGCTTGCCGCGAGCTGGACAACTGCAGCCTCGCCACTGCCAAGCGCGGCTGATTACACCAGTTGCACCCCCAAGGCGCGCAGTAGTGCGCTCTGGGCCGGATTGTCCCCCTGCAGCCTGACCCTCAGCCCGTCGATCTCGCGTCGGTAGGGATAGTGCTTGCGCAGCTGATCGAACGCAGCACGCCGCGTGGCGGCATCGCCCTGTAACGAACGCAGGAAGTTGGCGTCATCCAAGCGCGGGTCGTAGACGGCGCGGCACACCTGAGCCAGCAGCCACTCCGGCGATGCCTCGGGCGTTACCTGCAACTCACTCAGCCAGGGCGCAGGCAGCAAGTCGCTGAGATGGCGCTGCGGCACCTGTCCGAGAAAAGCGCAGAACGCCTCATAGATCATCGCCGTGCCACGCAGCTTGCCGTCCAGGCTGTAGCCGGCGATATGCGGGGTGGCCAGCTGGCAAAGGGCTGCCAGCTCGACATCCACCTGCGGCTCGCCCTCCCACACATCCAGCACCACTTCCAGCTCGGCATCCGCCTCCAGATGCGCCCGCAGGGCTGCGTTATCCACCACCGCCCCGCGGCTGGCATTGATCAGCCAGGCGCCAGGCTTGAGCGCCTGCAATTGCGCGGCGCCGATCAGGTGATGGGTCGGATGGGCACCCTCGCGGGTCAGCGGCGTGTGCAGGCTGATCACATCGCATTCGCCGAGAATCTGCGCCAGCTCGACGAAATCGCCGCCTTCGGCCGCCTGGCGTGGCGGATCGCACACCCGCACCTGCCAGCCCAGCCCCTGCAGCACGCGAACCAGGCGACTGCCCACCTGGCCGGCGCCCACCACCCCGTAGACCAGCTGATCCAGGCGCCGGCCGGTCTGCTGGGCCAGCGCCAGCAGGCTGCCGAGCACGTAATCCACCACACCGCGCGCGTTGCAGCCCGGCGCACTGGCCCAATGGATACCAGCACTGGCGAAATAGGCCAGATCCAGATGGTCGGTGCCGATGGTACAGGTGCCGACAAAGCGCACCCGGCTGCCGGCCAGCAGGGCCTCGTCCACCCGGGTCACCGAGCGCACCAGCAGCGCGTCGGCATCTCGCACCTGCTCGGCACTGATACTGCGCCCCGGGTAGCGGCGGATTTCACCGAAGTCGGCAAAGAACTCGTCGAGCAGTGGAATGTTTTCGTCGGCAACTAGCAGCATGGCGCCCTCTCCCATCAATGCCGCGCATTCTACGTCATCGCGACCCGCCGCGGCTTTTCTGACCGGTGCGTCAGGGCGTAGACTAGGCCGCTTTTCCTTGTCAGGTTGAAGCCGCGTGTCCTCCTTTGCCCCCCGCCTGCAGCGCATCCGCACCGAGCTGCGCGCCCTGCTGGCCCTCGCCGTCCCGATCATCATTGCCCAGCTGGCGCATACCGCCATGGGCTTTGTCGATACCGTGATGGCTGGCCGCGTCAGCCCGCGCGATCTGGCCGCGGTCGCGCTGGGCAACTCGCTGTGGGTGCCGGTTTTCCTGCTGATGACCGGCGTGCTGCTGGCCACCACACCCAAGGTGGCGCAACGCTTTGGTGCAGGCAACCACAGCGAGATCGGCCCGCTGGTGCGCCAGGCCCTGTGGCTGGCTCTGGCTGTAGGCCTGCTGTGCGCTGTCGCCCTGTGGAATGCCGAACCGGTGCTGCACTGGATGCAGGTCGATGATTCGCTGATCGAGCCCGCCATGGGCTACCTGCGCGCAGTGGCCTGCGGTTTCCCCGCGGTGGCGCTGTACCACGTGCTGCGTTGTTTCAGCGACGGCCTTGGCCATACCCGCCCGACCATGGTGCTGGGGCTGCTGGGACTGCTGCTGAACATCCCGCTGAACTACATCTTCATCTACGGCAAGCTCGGCCTGCCGGCCATGGGCGGCGTGGGTTGTGGCTGGGCCACCGCGCTGGTGATGGTTGCCATGCTGCTGGGCATGCTGATCTGGGTAGCCTGGGCGCCCTATTACCAGGCCAGCGGACTGCTGCGGCGTTTCGACTGGCCGCAGGGCTCGGTGATCCGTCGTCTGCTCAGCGTCGGCCTGCCGATCGGGGTGTCGATCTTTGCCGAAGCCAGCATCTTCTCGGTGATTGCCCTGCTGATTGGCGGGCTCGGCGCCACCGTGGTGGCGGGCCATCAGATTGCGCTGAACTTCAGTTCCATGGTGTTCATGATCCCCTACTCGCTGGGCATGGCCGCCACCGTGCGGGTGGGTCAGGCGCTGGGGCGCCGCGAACCGCGCGAAGCACGTTTTGCCGCCGGCGTGGCCATGGCCACCGCCCTGGCGTATGCCTGCCTGTCGGCCAGCGGCATGCTCTGGCTGCGCACGGATATCGCCGAAATCTACACCCCGGACCTGGCCGTGATCGGGGTGGCCGGCTCGCTTCTGATCTACTCGGCGTTCTTCCAGTTTTCCGATGCCATCCAGGTCACTGCCGCCGGCGCCCTGCGCGGCTATCAAGACACCCGCGTAACCATGCTGATTACCCTGCTGGCGTACTGGGGCATTGGCCTGCCGGTGGGTTACAGCCTGGGCCTGACCGACTGGCTGGGCGAGCCGAGCGGCCCGCGGGGGTTGTGGCAGGGGCTGGTGGTCGGTCTGAGCTGCGCGGCCCTGCTGCTGGGCATTCGCCTGGCCCGTAGTGCCAGACGGCATATCCGCGCAGCCGGCGCTCAGTCGTGATGCGCCGGAACCGCGGCTAATGCCTGCCAGTATGCCTCACTGAGAAACTCACGCCCGGCCAGCAGATGCTCGAGGTAGGCTCTGGTGGGCCAAAGCCCCTCTTCGCGCATGGCCGGATTGGCCACATAGACCCAAGCCGCGATCACGCCCCGCGCAGTCAGCACGGGCATACGTTCGCGGCTGTAAAAGACGGGGGTGCCCTCGAAAGGGTCCATCTTGCGGATTTCATCGGCATGGCTCAGCCGGTAGAGAACCCCTTCGACCACACCATCACGCTGGTAGCGGATATTGGCGTATGAACGCCCCGGACGGTCATGGGCGCGTTTGTTGAAGCACAGAGCAAAACCAGACAGCTGCCCTGCCAGCGCTTCGTCAAACAGCAGGCCACGGCTGCGCATGCGCGCCGGGTTCATGTTTGAGCCATAGGCGAAATAGTAAGGCATGGCTTACTCGGCCTTTTTGCGGATCCAGTACAGGTAGGTGCCCTTCGACTCACTCTGCTCGATCAGTTCGTGGCCGAGAAACATGCAGAACTTGGGAATATCGCGGCGAGTCGAGGGATCGGTGGCGATAACCTTGAGCAGGCCGCCGGGGGCCAGGTCACGCACCTTGTTGTGCAGCATCATCACCGGCTCAGGGCAATTGAGGCCGGTGGCATCGAGAATCGAGTCAGCTTGCAGGGACATCAGCAACCTCCGAAGACAGGCAAGCATTCTCGCCGATCGCGCGCACAGGGTCACCTCTGACCACACAACCTTGGATGGGCGGCTTGTGCCGGGAGCCTCGGGCAAGCTGCGCCCACCGCGACCCGAACAAGAAAACACCATGCGCCTGATCACCCTTTGCGCCGCCAGCCTGCTGCTGGCCGGCTGCGCCGCCCGCGAGCAACTGCCCGACTACAGCCAGAGCGCCGAGCGCGACCTGCCGGCCACCCATTTCGAAACGGTGATCACCGGTCGTGATGGCACGCGCCTCTCCGCCACCGTGTTCCAGCCTGCTCTCAAGGCCGGCGAACAGGCGCCGCTGGTGGTACACACCCATGGCTGGGGCGGCTGGCGGGTCACCGGGCCGAATGGTTTCTACGGCACCCAGATGATGTCCGGCCGCGCGGCGCTGACCGCCTGGCGAGCCGGCTACTGGGTGGTCAGCTACGACCAGCGCGGCTGGGGCGGCAGCGAGGGCGACATCGAAATGATGGACCCGCGCTACGAGGTGCAGGACGCCCTGGCGGTCATCGACTGGTCAGCCAGCCACCTGCCACGTCTGCAGATGGACGCCCCCGGCGATCCACGCGTCGGCATGCTCGGCGAAAGCTATGGCGGCGCCGTGCAGTTGCTCGCCTCTGCCGAGGACTCACGCATCGACGCGCTGGTGCCCATTGCCACCTGGTACGACCTGGCCGATGCCCTGGCCCCGCAGGGCGACCTGAAGATCGGCTGGGGCGGCGTGCTGCTCGGCCTCGGTCTGGCCACCGGCTACGACCTCGGCAAGTTCGTCCAGGCGCCCTACCTGCGCACCGCCGACGGCACCATGCGTCCCGAGGTGCAAGCCGAGCTCAAGGCACACAGCCTGACCAGTTACTGTGACCGTGGGCAGCGCCCGCAGGCCGACGCCCTGCTGATTCAGGGCATGCGCGACACCCTGTTCCCCCTCGACCAGAGCCTCAAGATTCGTGACTGCCTGCAGCAGGGCCAGCGCGACGTGCGCCTGCTCGGCATGCAGGCCGGGCATATCCTGCCGCCGCCGACACAGACCTGGAGTGGCCTGCCGCCCTTCAACAACGAGCCGGTGCTGCACTGCGGGGAACGGGCCATCAACTACTACCAGGCCATCGTTGCCTGGTACGAGGAGAAACTGCGTGGCCGCCCGGGCGTGGCAGCCAGCGTGCCGGAGCTGTGCGTGAGCCTGAATCTGGACCAGGGTCTGGCGCTGAACGCGCTGCCATCCGCCGGTGAGCGCGTGGCACTGCCGCTGACCGAAGTACGACCGCTGACCAGCGGCCTGCTCAGCCCCAGCCAGTTCGTACCGCTGCGCACCATCGAGCAACCCAGCGCCCTGCTGGGCAGCACCCGCCTGACCCTGCAGGGCAGCCATGAACGAGAACAGGTGTTTGCCGCCATGGCGGTGAAGCGGGCCGATGGCCGGATCGAGACGCTCAATGAGCAGGTCACGCCGCTGGGGCAACGCAGCGAGCTGCAGCTGACCAGTGTCAGCGCGGCACTAGAGCCCGGAGACGTGCTGGGCCTGCAGTTCAGCGGTTTCAGCGGTCAGTACCTGTTCAACAGCTCATGGAGCCCGCGCGCGGTAGCCCTGCAGGGCGAAGTCGAGCTACCCGCCCTGCTGCCGCTCAACGCCCCGCTGGCAACGCGCTAAGCATGGCTGCCTGCGTCGTTATAAACGGCGCAGGTGGCAGGTCACTTCCTCGCGGTCGTGGTACAGCTGCTTGCAGCCGATGCTGACCTTGAGGCCACGCGCCTTCAGTCCATCCTCGATACGCTCCAGCAGGCGCTGCACCTCGGCGAAACGCTGCTTCATGGGCAGTTTGAGGTTGACCACCGCCTCCTGGCACCAGCCCTCGCCCAGCCAGGTCTCGATCATCGCCGCTGTCCGTGCGGGCTTCTCGACGATATCGCAGACCATCCAGTTCACCGGCTTGCGCGGCTTGAAAGTGAAGCCGTCAGCCCGCTGATGTTCCACCAGCCCCGAGTCCATGAGGCTCTCGGCCATGGGTCCGTTGTCCACCGCCGTCACCCGAATATGCCGGTTGACCAGCTGCCAGGTCCAGCCGCCGGGGGCCGCCCCCAGATCCACGGCGGTCATCGCCGGCGCCAGGCGTGCATCCCACTCATCCGCGGGATGAAGTGGTGCCAGGCCTCCTCCAGTTTCAGCGTCGAGCGGCTGGGGGCCTCGCGGGGGAACTTCAGGCGCGGAATGCCCATCGGCCAGAACGCCGAGTTATCGGCTTCGGCCAGACCGAGAAAGACTTCACGACCGCTCTTGAAGGTCAGCAGCAGTCGCGGTTTGAGACGGTCTTCCACCAGCTTGCCGGTCTTGTTCAGGGCCTTGCGCAGCGGCGCCTCAAACTTCTTGCAGAACCCCGACAGCTCCTTGCCTTCGTTGGTATCGAACACCTCCAGCCACAGACTGCCGGCCTGCGGGTAATCGGCCAGAGCCTCCTGCAAGACGCTGATGCGATCGGTCTCCGGCAGAGCCAGGAAACTGCCGCGCGCCCACTGGCGGATGAAGATCAAACGGCTGAACCGCAGCTTGCGCATCAGTCGCTCGGCACCGCCCGGCTCGGTGCAGACGAACTCGGCATAGGCCTGGTTCGGCTTGCTGCGGGCATAGCCCGCCACTTCATGACGCGCCGCCAGATCACTGATCTCGGCACAGACCTCACCCTCGAATCCCGGACGACAATGCAGCAACAGACTGTTCATTTCCCACTCCGGCTGCCAGCAGCCTCTTATGCAATGGCGCGCATGATACCTGAGCAGCAGCACACAACCTTCTGCGATACAGGAACAGCGTCTATACCTATACGCATTGGCCAGTCACCTGGCCCAGCGTTTTACGAGTTCCGGCTGACTAAACTTACGACGCAGCCAGGCGATAAATAAGAAATCCTGCCAAAGAGCAGTGACTCACATTAGAAAGTTGATCCCGCCATGCGTAATAACCAGCCCGTGACCCAGCGCGAACGCACTTTCCCAGCGCAACAGCGCCTGATCTCAACGACAGATCAAAAAGGTCTGATCACCTATTGCAACGAAGCCTTTATCGAGATCAGTGGCTATAGCCGTGAAGAGCTGATGCGAGCCCCGCACAATCTGGTACGTCATCCCGATGTACCACCAGCCGTGTTTGCCCATATGTGGACCACTCTTAAGCAAGGCAAACCCTGGATGGGCATCGTCAAGAACCGCTGCAAAAGCGGTGACCACTACTGGGTCAACGCTTATGTCACGCCGATATTTGAAGGCAGCCAAGTGACCGGCTACGAGTCGGTCAGGGTCAAACCCAGCAGCGAGCAGATACGGCGCGCCGAAGCCCTTTATCAGCGCATCAACAGTGGTAAAAGCGCTATCCCTGCGAGTAACCGCTGGCTACCGATGGTAAGAAACTGGCTGCCATTCATTCTCCTGAGCCAGGTGGGTTGGGCCATCGGTGCCTGGCTGGACGGGCACTGGGGATTCATCCTTGCTGCCCTGCTCTCCATTCCGCTCGGTCTGTTGGGCCTGGCCTGGCAAGGGCGAAGCACCAGGCGCCTGCTGAAAATCGCTGAACAGGCCACCTCCGACCCACTGATTGCCCAGATGTACACCGACAGTGAAGGTGACGAAGCACGTCTGGAGCTGGCCATGCGCAGTCAGGAGGCCCGCCTGAAAACCTGCCTGACACGCCTGCAAGATACCGCCGAACAGCTCACCACCCAGGCAAATGACGCCGACCGACTGGCCCGCAGCAGTGCCGACGGGCTTCAACTACAACACCTGGAAACCGAACAGGTGGCAGCGGCAGTTCAGCAGATGGCTGCCACCACCCAAGAAGTAGCCCGCAACGTACAACGCACGGCTGATGCCACCCAGCAGGCCAATCAACTGACCCTGTCAGGAAGACATATCACTGACGAGGCCCGAGACGCTATTCAGCGCCTGTCCAATGCGGTCAGTGAGACAGGCGAGACAGTGACTCGTCTGGCCCAGGACAGCAGTGAGATTGGTGGCGTAGTCGATGTGATCAAGGGCATTGCCGACCAGACCAATCTGCTCGCACTCAATGCCGCGATCGAAGCGGCCCGCGCCGGTGAGATGGGCCGTGGCTTTGCCGTGGTTGCCGATGAAGTACGCTCCCTGGCCAGCCGCACAGCCGAGTCGACCGGGCAGATTCACCAACTGATCGCCAAACTGCAACGCACCGCCGAGGAGGCCGTAGCCACCATGGACAACGGCCGTCGTCAGGCTGACGAGGGTGTGCTCAAGGTACAGCAGGCAGACGACGCATTGGTCGGCATTAGCGATGCGGTGGCACATATCGCCGATATGGCCAACCAGATCGCGGCAGCTGCCGATGAGCAGAGCGCAGTAGCCGAAAACATCAACCACAAAGTAGAAACCATTGCCCAACTCGCCGAAGAAACCACAGGCTCTGCTCATCGCACCGCCGAACTGAGCCAGGGCTTGAGCGAAACAGCCAAAGGGCAATTCTCTCTGGTAGAGCGCTTCAATCGATAATGCGTTCCACCCAGGCTGCCACCGCGTAGGCAGCAGCCTGCAGATGCTGCTCATGACTGAAACCACTGCTCTTGAGTGGTTTCAAGTCATGGTCTGCCGCTGCTAGCCAGTGCATGGCGATACGCGACGGCAAATCGTAACCTTCGACCTCCGCTCTATTACCCAACGCATCACGCTCTCCCTGAATAATCAGGGCTGGGGCATGAATACCGTGCAAGTGCTCCACGCGCAGCTTGTCCGGCTTGCCGGCGGGATGGAAGGGATAGCCAAAACAGACCAGCGCATCGGCTCCTAGCTCGTCGACCAGCAGACTGGCCATGCGCCCACCCATGGACTTACCCCCCAGCAACACAGATCCTGCGACCTGCTGTCGCACGCTGGCATAAACCTCACGCCAACTGGCCAGTAAACGGGGCTGCGGATCAGGCGGGCGACGCTTGCCATCCAGTCGCCGGGCAGCCATGTAGGGAAACTCGAAGCGCACTACCGCAAAGCCACGGGCAGCAAGCGCTTGAGCCAGTTTTTCAAGCACCACCGAGTCCATCCCGGCACCCGCTCCGTGCGCCAAGATCAAGGTGGCCGAAGCCGCCCCGACAGCATGATTCCAAAGCAGTTCCATAAAACCTCACCGAGACTGTGACAATTGATCTCAGTCAATAACCGCAAGTCGTGCTTTGCGGATGCTTGTTCTGCGCAAAAGCGCAGCCAGTATCCATAACCGTGTATGGAAGCCCATAACATGAGCACAGCAACCACACAGCAGACTGCCTACAACTACAAGGTGGTCCGCCAATTCGCCATTATGACGGTCATTTGGGGCATCGTCGGGATGGCCGTTGGCGTCCTCATCGCGGCCCAGCTTGTCTGGCCGGAACTCAACCTCGGTCTTCCCTGGACCAGCTTCGGGCGCTTGCGTCCGCTGCACACCAACGCGGTGATCTTCGCCTTCGGCGGTTGCGCACTGTTTGCCACTTCCTACTACACCGTACAGCGCACCTGTCAGGCCCGCCTGTTCGGTGGCCCACTGGCAACCTTCACCTTCTGGGGTTGGCAACTGGTGATCCTGCTGGCGGCCATCACCCTGCCGCTGGGCATTACGACCTCCAAGGAGTATGCCGAGCTGGAATGGCCGATCGACATTCTGATCACTGTCGTCTGGGTGGCCTATGCCATCGTGTTCTTCGGCACTGTTGCCAAGCGCCAGACCAGCCACATCTACGTAGGCAACTGGTTCTTCGGTGGCTTCATCCTGACCGTGGCAATCCTGCACCTGGTCAACAACGCCGAACTGCCAGTCACCGCCCTGAAGTCCTACTCGGCCTACGCCGGTGCGACTGACGCAATGATCCAGTGGTGGTACGGCCACAACGCCGTGGGCTTCTTCCTGACTGCCGGCTTCCTCGGCATGATGTACTACTTCGTACCGAAGCAGGCAGGCCGCCCGGTCTACTCCTATCGTCTGTCGATCGTGCACTTCTGGGCACTGATCGCCGTGTACATCTGGGCCGGTCCGCACCACCTGCACTACACCGCTCTGCCGGACTGGGCTCAGTCCCTGGGCATGGTGATGTCCCTGATTCTGCTGGCTCCGAGCTGGGGTGGCATGATCAACGGCATGATGACCCTGTCGGGTGCCTGGCACAAACTGCGTAGCGACCCCATCCTGCGCTTCCTGGTGGTGTCCCTGGCCTTCTACGGCATGTCCACCTTCGAAGGCCCGATGATGGCCATCAAGACCGTCAACGCCCTGTCCCACTACACCGACTGGACCATCGGCCACGTACACGCCGGCGCCCTCGGCTGGGTAGCCATGGTGTCGATCGGCTCGCTGTATCACCTGATCCCGAAAGTCTTCGGTCGTGAAGAGATGCACAGCACCGGCCTGATCAACACCCATTTCTGGCTCGCCACCATCGGCACCGTGCTGTACATCGCCTCGATGTGGGTCAACGGCATCACCCAGGGTCTGATGTGGCGTGCAGTCAACGAAGACGGCACCCTCACCTACTCCTTCGTTGAAGCCCTTGAGGCCGGCCACTATGGCTATCTGGTACGCATGATCGGCGGCGCGATCTTCCTCGCCGGCATGCTGGTGATGGCCTACAACACCTGGCGCACCGTGAGCTCCGCGACGGCGGAACAAGTACAAGCCGCCGGCCAGCCAGCCTGAGGAGCAGCGAGATGAGCAATAACAGCAAACACGAAATTCTCGAGAAAAACGTCGGCCTGATGGCCCTGTGCATGATCCTGGCCGTCTCCATCGGTGGTCTGGTGCAGATCGTGCCGCTGTTCTTCCAGAAAGAAACCACTCAGCCGGTGGAAGGCCTCAAGCCCTACACCGCCCTGCAACTGGAAGGCCGCGACATCTACATCAAGGAAGGCTGCGTCAGCTGCCACTCGCAGATGGTGCGTCCGTTCCGCGCTGAAACCGAGCGTTATGGCCACTACTCCGTTGCCGGCGAAAGCGTCTACGACCACCCGTTCCTGTGGGGCTCCAAGCGTACCGGTCCGGACCTGGCACGCGTCGGTAGTCGCTACTCCGATGACTGGCATCGTGCTCACCTGTACAACCCGCGCAACGTAGTGCCGGAGTCGAAGATGCCGGCCTACCCATGGCTGGTGGAAAACCAGCTCGACGGCAAGGACACCGCCAAGAAGATGCAAGCAATGCGCACCCTAGGCGTGCCGTATAGCGATGCGGACATTGCCGGTGCCAGCGACGCGGTCAAGGGCAAAACCGAAATGGACGCCCTGGTGGCCTACCTGCAAGTTCTCGGCACCAGCCTGAAGAACAAGCGGTAAGCAACCATGGATATCGGAACTCTGCGGGGTCTCGGCACAGCACTGGTACTGATGGCCTTTGTCGGTCTGGTGCTCTGGGCCTTCAGTGGCAAGCGCAAGAGCGGCTTCGATGAAGCCGCCCTGCTGCCCTTCGCCGACGACCGCAACTCGAAAAATCAGGAGTAAACAACCATGACCTCGTTCTGGAGTGGGTACATCACTCTCCTCACCATCGGCACCCTGGTGGCGCTGACGTGGCTGATCTTCAGCACCCGCAAGGGTGAGACGAAGGGCGTCACCGACAAGACCATGGGCCATGCCTTCGACGGCATTGAGGAATATGACAATCCGCTGCCGCAGTGGTGGTTCCTGCTGTTCGTCGGCACCATCGTGTTTGGCGTGATCTATTTCGCCCTCTACCCAGCGCTGGGTAACTGGAAAGGCCTGCTGCCGGGTTATGAAGGCGGCTGGACCCAGGTCAAGCAGTGGGAGCGCGAAGTCAGCCGTGCTGACGAGCAATACGGCCCCATCTTCGCCAAATATGCAGCCATGCCACTGGAAGATGTTGCCAAAGATCCGCAGGCACTGAAGATGGGCAACCGTCTGTTCGCCACTTACTGCTCGATCTGCCACGGCTCTGATGCCAAAGGTGCACCGGGCTTCCCCAACCTGGCTGACAACAGCTGGCGCTGGGGCGGCGACACTGCCAGCATCAAGACCACCATCCTGCACGGTCGCATGGCTGCCATGCCGGCTTGGGGCGCAATCCTCGGTGAGGAAGGCGTAAAAAATGTGGCTGCCTATGTGCGTCAGGACCTCGCTGGCCTGAAACAGCCGGAAGGCACCCAGGCAGACTTGGCTGCCGGTAAGCAGCAGTTCGCGACCAACTGCACCGCTTGCCATGGTGCTGAAGGCAAAGGTATGCCGATGATGGGCGCACCCGATCTGACCAAGCCCTCGGCCTGGATCTATGGTTCGAGCCTTACTCAGATTCAGCAGACCCTGCGCTATGGCCGCAACGGCCAGATGCCGGCGCAAGAGCAGTACCTGGGCAACGACAAGGTTCACCTGCTCGCAGCCTACGTCTACAGCCTGTCGCAACAACCGGCTGAAGTCTCCAGCAAGTAACTGCAAGAACAGCGGCGCAGGGATGCGCCGCTAACCTTTCCAGACTCAGCGCCAAACAGGCTGACCAACTTCAGCGCACCTGCACGGTTAGCCCGCCCGCCTACTGCGACCCGATGTCGCACCTCTTTACCCGACAAAACGACTTGGTCTTTGCTCAGAGCACGCTAAGCTGTTTTGCATCGCCACCCGCACAACTCCAAGGCGAGCCTTTTTTTACGCGCAGATTGGATGCACTCCGCTGAACAGCATTCAGTGTCAGTGGCGTGTCATCAATAACGGCTGCAAGTCCCTACTAGGCGTAATGTTTCAGTGTGTGTCGTTGCATTGAAAAAGGCCTTTCTCCATACTTGCCGCCGCTTTTTTGAGCGGGTGCGACCTTGCGTCGCGCGCCTTCCTTCTAACCGTGGAACCCCTAGCATGAGCACAGCAATCAGTCAGACTGCTTATAACTATAAGGTGGTCCGCCAGTTCGCCGTCATGACGGTGATCTGGGGGGTCATTGGCATGGCTCTCGGTGTTCTGATCGCCGCACAACTGGTGTGGCCGGAACTCAACCTGAACCTCCCGTGGACAAGCTTCGGCCGTCTGCGTCCTCTGCATACCAACGCAGTGATCTTCGCCTTCGGCGGTTGCGCCCTGTTTGCCACGTCCTATTACGTGGTACAGCGCACGTCCCAGGCACGACTGATTTCTGACTCGCTGGCGGCCTTCACCTTCTGGGGCTGGCAGGCAATCATCGTGCTTGCCGTGATTACGCTGCCGCTGGGTTATACCACCTCGAAGGAATACGCCGAGCTGGAATGGCCGATCGACATCCTGATTGCAGTAGTGTGGGTGAGCTATGCCCTAGTGTTCTTTGGCACCATCGTCAAGCGCACCACCAAGCATATCTATGTCGGTAACTGGTTCTTCGGTGGATTCATTCTCACCGTCGCCCTGCTACACATCGTCAACAACCTGGAGCTGCCGGTTGGCGCCCTGAAGTCCTACTCGATCTATTCGGGTGCGACTGACGCGATGATCCAGTGGTGGTACGGCCACAACGCCGTGGGCTTCTTCCTGACTGCCGGCTTCCTCGGCATGATGTACTACTTCGTACCGAAGCAGGCTGCCCGCCCGATCTACTCCTACCGCCTGTCGATCGTGCACTTCTGGGCACTGATCACCCTGTACATCTGGGCCGGTCCGCACCACCTGCACTACACCGCGCTGCCGGACTGGGCTCAGTCCCTGGGCATGGTGATGTCCCTGATTCTGCTGGCTCCGAGCTGGGGCGGCATGATCAACGGCATGATGACCCTGTCCGGCGCCTGGCATAAGCTGCGCACCGACCCCATCCTGCGCTTCCTGGTGGTGTCCCTGGCCTTCTACGGCATGTCCACCTTCGAAGGCCCGATGATGGCCATCAAGACCGTCAACGCCTTGTCTCACTACACCGACTGGACCATCGGCCACGTGCACGCTGGCGCCCTCGGCTGGGTAGCCATGATTTCCATCGGTTCCATCTACCATTTGATCCCGAAAGTGTTCGGCCGTCAGCAGATGCACAGCATCGGCCTGATCAACGCTCACTTCTGGCTGGCCACTGTCGGCACCGTGCTGTACATCGCCTCCATGTGGGTCAACGGCATCACCCAGGGTCTGATGTGGCGCGCAGTCAACGAAGACGGCACCCTCACCTACTCCTTCGTTGAAGCCCTGGAAGCCAGCCACTACGGCTATCTGGTACGCATGATCGGCGGCGCCTTCTTCGTTACCGGCATGCTGCTGATGGCCTACAACACCTGGCGTACCGTGCGTGCCGCCAACCCGGCTGAATATGAAGCTGCAGCCAAGTTCACTGTAGAGGCAGCCCACTGATGAGCAGCAAACACGAACTCCTCGAGAAGAATATCGGCCTGATGGCCCTGTGCATGGTTCTGGCCGTCTCCATCGGCGGCCTGGTGCAGATCGTGCCGCTGTTCTTCCAGAAAGAAACCACTGAGCCGGTAGCTGGCCTCAAGCCGTACACCGCCCTGCAACTGGAAGGTCGCGACCTGTACATCCGCGAAGGCTGCGTCAGCTGCCACTCACAGATGGTCCGTCCGTTCCGCGCTGAAACCGAGCGTTATGGCCACTACTCCGTTGCCGGTGAAAGTGTCTATGACCATCCGTTCCTGTGGGGCTCCAAGCGTACCGGTCCGGATCTGGCCCGCGTAGGCGGCCGCTACTCCGACGACTGGCACCGTGCCCACCTGTACAACCCGCGCAACGTAGTACCGGAATCGAAGATGC
This sequence comes from Pseudomonas sp. HAR-UPW-AIA-41, assembly GCF_002304225.1. Classification (GTDB taxonomy): domain Bacteria; phylum Pseudomonadota; class Gammaproteobacteria; order Pseudomonadales; family Pseudomonadaceae; genus Aquipseudomonas. The sequence goes on along the minus strand of NZ_NSLB01000001.1, from coordinate 550,535 downwards.
CGGCCTACCCGTGGCTGGTGGAAAACAAGCTGGACGGCAAGAATACCGCCAAGAAGCTTGAAGCCATGCGCACCCTGGGCGTGCCTTACACCGACGAAGACATCGCTGGCGCCAAGGATGCCGTCAAGGGCAAGACCGAAATGGATGCCCTGGTGGCCTACCTGCAAGTGCTGGGCACCAGCCTCAAGAACACACGGTAACGCATGATGGATATCGGGACTCTTCGCGGTCTTGGCACCGCAGTCGTACTCATCGCCTTTGTCGGCCTGATCCTCTGGGCCTTCAGCAGCCGTCGCAAGAGCGAATTTGACGAAGCCGCCAACCTCCCCTTCGCCGATGAGCCCGATGCCGCTGCGCGTGACGAAAAAGCTTCTAGGAGTAAGAGCGAATGACCACTTTCTGGAGTTGGTACATCACCATCCTGACCGGCGGCACCCTCGTGGGGCTGACCTGGTTGATCTTTGCCACCCGCAAGGGCCAGCGCAAGGACACTACTGAAGAAACCCTGGACCACGCCTTTGACGGCATTCAGGAGTTCGACAATCCGCTGCCCAAGTGGTGGTTCATGCTCTTCGTCAGCACCCTGGTGTTTGGCGTTGGCTACCTGCTGCTGTACCCGGGCATGGGTAACTGGAAAGGCCTGCTGCCGGGCTACCAGGACGCCACCAGCTTCAAGAGTGGTGAAAAGGGCTGGACCGGCGTGCACCAGTGGGAAAAGGAAATGGCCAAGGCGGACGAGCAGTACGGTCCGATCTTCGCCAAATATGCCGCCATGCCGATCGAGGAAGTAGCCAAGGATGAGCAGGCCCTGAAAATGGGTAGCCGCCTATTCGCTTCCAACTGCTCGGTCTGCCACGGTTCCGACGCCAAGGGCAACCACGGCTTCCCCAACCTCACCGACAATGACTGGCTGTATGGTGGTGAACCTGAAACCATCAAGACCACCATCATGGGCGGCCGTCAGGCAGCAATGCCGGCTTGGGCAGCAGTAATCGGGGAAGACGGCATCAAGAACGTTGCCGCCTACGTGCGCAGCCTGTCCGGTCTGAAGAACCCGGAAGGGGTTGACGTTGCTGCAGGTCAACAGCTGTTTGCCACCAATTGTGTAGCCTGTCACGGTCCTGAAGGCAAAGGTCAGCACGCCATGGGCGCGCCGAACCTGACCGACAAGACCTGGCTCTATGGCTCCAGTTTCGCCCAGGTTCAGCAGACGCTGCGCTATGGCCGTAATGGTCGTATGCCGGCTCAGGCCGAGTTCCTTGGCAATGACAAGGTGCACCTGCTGGCTGCTTACGTGTACAGCCTGTCGCAGAAGAAGTCCGGGGAGTAAGCACTCCCCACCTCTGCCGCGACGCCCTGTCGCACACAGGCAGACCGCCATCAGGCGTACCATATGATTTAGTTATAAGCTTATTCCAGTCAGGGAAACCTGACTGGATACTTAAATAAAGCAGTGGTACGCCGTGATGACCGAACAGATTCCAGTCAAAGACGTCACTCCCAAGGCGAACAACGGCAAGAACACCGTTGATCTCTACGCCAGCCGGGAAAAGATCTACACCAAAGCCTTCACCGGCCTCTTCCGCAACCTGCGCATGGTCGGCGGAGCCTTTCTCTTCCTGCTCTATTTCGGCACCGCCTGGATCAACTGGGGCGATCGCCAGGCTGTTCTCTGGGACCTTCCCGAGCGCAAGTTCTATATCTTCGGCATGACCATCTGGCCACAGGACTTCATGCTGCTGTCCTGGCTGCTGATCATCTGCGCCTTTGGCCTGTTCTTCATTACCGTCTTCGCTGGACGCGTGTGGTGCGGTTATACCTGCCCGCAGAGCGTCTGGACCTGGATCTTCATGTGGTGCGAGAAAGTCACCGAGGGTGACCGCAACCAGCGCATGAAACTCGACAAGCAGCCCATGAGCCTGCAGAAGCTGCTGCGCAAGAGCGCCAAGCACAGCCTGTGGATTCTCATCGGCCTGGTCACCGGCCTGACCTTTGTCGGCTACTTTACCCCCGTACGTGAACTGATTCCCTCGCTGCTGAGTGGTGAAGCTGACGGCTATGCGTACTTCTGGGTCGCGTTCTTTACCCTTGCCACCTACGGCAATGCCGGCTGGCTGCGCGAGAACGTGTGTATTTACATGTGTCCGTACGGCCGTTTCCAAAGCGTCATGTTCGACAAGGACACCCTGATCGTCTCCTACGACGCTCGCCGTGGTGAAGGCCGCGGCGCCCGCAAAAAGGATGCGGACTATAAAGCTCAGGGCCTTGGCGACTGCATCGACTGCAAGATGTGCGTGCACGTCTGCCCCACTGGCATCGACATCCGCGACGGCCTGCAATTCGAGTGCATCACCTGCGCGGCCTGTATCGACGCGTGTGACAGCATCATGGACAAGATGGGCTACCCGCGCGGCCTGATCAGCTACACAACTGAACACAATCTATCTGGCCAGAAGACGCACCTGCTGCGCCCGCGCCTGATAGGCTACGCCGCAGCCTTGCTGGTCATGATGACGCTATTCGGCTATGCGGTGCTCAACCGCTCCCTGGTCGAGCTCGATGTCCTCAAGGACCGCGTGCTGTACCGCGAGAACGAAGAAGGCCGTATCGAGAACGTGTACAACGTCAAGATCATGAACAAGGCCCAGCGCGAGCAGACCTTCGTGATCGAAGTGAGCGGCCTGGAAGGCCTGCACTATGAAGGCAAGCGTGAAATCACTGCTGCCGAAGGTGAAGTCTTCTCGCTGCCCGTGGAGCTGTCCATCGATCCGGAGAAGCTGCCCTCGAGCACCAATGAAATTGTCTTCACCGTCAAAGCGGTGGATGACCCGTCCATCCAGAGTGACTCGGACAGCCGCTTCATCGGCCCGAGCGTACGTTGATAAGGTTTGCCATGCAGTCTGAAGCCCCCGTTACAAGCCAGTGGTACAAGCAGTTCTGGGCCTGGTTCATCATTGCCATTCTGGCCAGCTCAGTGGTACTCGGGCTCAGTCTGGTGTACATCGCCGTCAACGAGGGCGACAGTCTGGTGGTCGACAACTACTACGACGTCGGCAAAGGCATCAACCAGTCGCTCAAGCGCGAAGACCTGGCCAAGCGCCTGGGCATGCGCGGCAGCCTCACCCTGCATGAAGAAACCGGCATCGCCGAGCTGCGCCTGCAGGGCATCAGCAAGCCGCAACAGCTGGAGCTCAACCTGATCTCGCCAACCCAGCCCGAGCGTGATCGCCGGGTCGTTCTGCAACCGGCTGAGGGCGATCTGTACCGCGGCCTGCTACAGGACTTCCCTCAGGGTCGCCGCTTCATCGAAGTGCTTGGCAGTGAAGGCGGTGAGCAATGGCGCCTGTATGAAGAGAAGACGCTGACGGGCAGCCAGCCTGTGCAGCTTGGCTACTGATTGATTGAGCGATGAACAGCCCCACCGCGTGCTTTCATTGCGGCCTGCCGGTTCCGGCCGGCAGCCGGTTTCAGGCCCGTGTGCTCGATGAGCCGCGGGCCTTCTGCTGTCCGGGCTGCCAGGCGGTAGCCGAGGCCATCGTTGCCGGCGGGCTCGACGGCTACTACCGTCACCGCACCGAAAATGCCAGCAACCCAGATGCCCTGCCCCGCCAGCTGCAGGATGAACTGGCACTCTACGATCGTCCCGATGTGCAGGCTGGCTATGTGCAGCATGCAGGGGAGCTGGCTGAAACCTGTCTGCTGATCGAGGGCATCAGCTGCGCTGCCTGCGGCTGGCTGATCGAGCGCCACCTGCGCGGTCTGCCGGCGATCGCCGAGGCCCAGCTCAACCTGTCCAACCAGCGCCTGCAAGTACGCTGGGCCGACAGCCAGCTGCCGCTCAGCCAACTGCTGGGCGAGCTGCGCAAGATTGGTTACGTCGCTCACCCCTATCAGGCCGATCAGGCCGCTGAACTGTTACAGCGGGAAAACCGCCGGGCTCTCCGTCAACTGGGCGTGGCCGGGCTTTTGTGGATGCAGGTGATGATGGCCGCCATGGCCACCTGGCCGGAGTTCAATCTCGACCTGTCGGCCGACATGGACCGCATCCTGCGCTGGACCAGCCTGTTTCTGACCACACCGATTGTCTTCTACTGCTGCACCGACTTCTTCAAGGGTGCCCTGCGCGACCTGCGTACCCGCCACTTGACGATGGACATCTCGGTATCCCTGGCCATTGGCGGCGCCTATCTGGCCGGTATCTGGTCCACCGTGACGGGGGTCGGTGAGCTGTACTACGACGCCGTCGGCATGTTCGCCCTGTTCCTTCTGGCCGGTCGCTACCTGGAGCGCCGAGCCCGCGAGCGCACGGCAGCAGCCACTTCACAGCTGGTCAACCTGCTCCCCGCTTCCTGTCTGCGCCTGGATGCCGCCGGAGTCAGCCAGCGCGTGCTGGTCAGCGAGCTGAGCGTCGGCGATCAGGTGGTGATCCCGCCGGGGCACAGCCTGCCGGCCGACGGCCGCATCCTCGCCGGCCAGTCCAGCATCGACGAATCGCTGCTCACCGGTGAGTATCTGCCGCTGCCGCGCACGGTGGGTGACAGCGTCACAGCCGGCACACTGAATGTCGAAGGACCGCTGACCATCGAAGTTCAGGCACTGGGCGCGGCTACCCGGCTCTCCGCCATCGTCCGCCTGCTGGAACGGGCTCAGGCCGACAAGCCGCGTCTTGCCGAACTGGCCGACAAGGTCGCCCAGTGGTTCCTGCTCATCGTGCTTGGCGTCGCGACAGTAGTCGGCCTGGTCTGGTGGCAGATAGACCCGCAGCGGGCCTTCTGGATCGTCCTCGCCCTGCTGGTTGCCACCTGCCCCTGCGCCCTGTCGCTGGCCACCCCCACGGCGCTGACAACCGCCACCGGCAGCCTGCACAAGCTGGGCCTGCTGCTGACCCGCGGCCATGTGCTGGAAGGTCTCAATCAGATAGACACACTGATCCTCGACAAGACCGGCACCCTTACCGAAGGTCGCCTTACCCTCAGCCGCGTACTGCCCCTGCGTGACCTCGACAGCGATACTTGCCTGACCCTGGCCGCTGCCCTCGAAAGCGGCTCCGAGCACCCGATTGCCCGCGCGTTCGGTCGCGTGCAACCGGCCACCGGGCTGATCAGCCACCCTGGACTGGGCCTCGAGGGCGTGGTCGATGGCCGCCAGCTACGCATCGGCCAGGCCGCTTTCGTTGCGCAACTGAGCGGTCAGAACGCCCCGGCCATCCCCGGCGATCAGGGCCAGTGGCTGCTACTGGGCGACCAACAGGGGCCACTGGCCTGGCTGGTGCTCGACGACCGCCTGCGCAGCGATGCACCGGCACTGCTGGACGCGGCCCGCCAGCGCGGCTGGCGCGTGCTGCTGCTCTCCGGCGACAGCTCACCCATGGTGCAGACGCTGGCCAGACAACTGCGCATCGACGATGCCCGCGGCGGCCTGACACCCGACGACAAGCTGAACGTACTGCGCCAGTTGCACGCCGAGGGGCGGCGTGTGCTGATGCTGGGCGACGGGGTCAATGACGTACCGGTTCTGGCTGCGGCGGATATCAGCATTGCCATGGGCTCGGCCACCGATCTGGCCAAGACCAGTGCCGACGCTGTGCTGTTATCCAATCGGCTGGACAGCCTGGTGCAAGCCTTCGCCATGGCCCGCCGTACCCGCCGCATCATTATCGAGAACCTCGGCTGGGCCTGCCTGTACAATGGCCTGATCCTGCCCTTCGCTGCCTTGGGCTGGGTTACCCCCGGCTGGGCCGCACTGGGCATGTCGCTGAGCTCGCTCGTGGTGGTGATCAACGCCCTGCGCCTGAGCCGCTGATGAGTTTCCCGGAGATGCTATGCCCGCTCTGTATGTGATGATCCCCATCGCCATAATCGTGGTCGCCCTGGCCATCTGGCTGTTCTTCTGGGCCGTCGACAGTGGCCAGTACGATGACCTCGACGGCCCGGCCCACAGCATTCTGTTCGACGACGAAGACCCAAAGCACAAGGCCGGCGTCGAGCAGGCAGCCGACAAACAGGACAAGAACCCACCGCATGCTTGAGTTGCTGCCCCTGCTCGCCTCGGCCCTAATGCTCGGCCTTCTCGGCGGCGGGCATTGTTTTGGCATGTGCGGAGGTCTGATGGGCGCCCTGACCCTAGCCATTCCACCCGAACAGCGCAGTCGTCGTCTGCAACTGCTGCTGGCCTACAACCTCGGCCGCATCCTCAGCTATGCCAGTGCCGGCCTGCTGCTTGGCAGTGCCGGCTGGGCCCTGAGCAACAGTCCGCTGGCCAGCGGGCTGCGCATCGCCGCTGCCCTGCTGCTGATCGCCATGGGCCTGTATCTCGCCGGCTGGTGGAGCGGACTGACCCGCATCGAAGCCCTTGGCCGTGGCCTTTGGCGCCACATTCAGCCCGTGGCACAGAAGCTTTTGCCGGTCACCACTCTGCCCCGCGCCCTGCTGCTGGGCGCTTTGTGGGGCTGGCTGCCCTGCGGTCTGGTCTATAGCACTCTGCTGTGGGCCGCCAGCCAGGGCTCTCCCGGGCAGGCCGGCCTGCTGATGCTGGCTTTCGGTCTCGGTACCTGGCCTGCACTCCTGCTCAGTGGCCTGGCTGCAGAACGCCTGGGGCACTTTCTGCGCCGCCGCGGTGTACGTCTGACTGGTGGTCTGCTGGTCATTGCCTTTGGCCTGTGGACCCTGCCCGGCCCTCACCAACACTGGCTGATGGGCCACTGAGGCGCTCAGCCTCCCACTATTCCCGCCCAGTCACCAGCACAGCGCCGGAGCGCTTGATACAGGTCAAGGCCCCCGTGGCGCCGATTCCCTAGACTCGCCCCATATTCACCAGATTCTGGGAACGCCGCCATGCTCGACGCGATCCGCTGGGACGCCGACCTGATTCGCCGCTACGATCAGGCGGGTCCGCGCTACACCTCCTACCCCACTGCCGTGCAGTTCCACGATGGCGTTGGCAGCTTCGACATGCTGCACGCCCTCAAGGACAGCCGCAAAGCCCGGCGCCCGTTGTCGCTGTATGTGCACGTGCCGTTCTGCGCCAACATCTGCTACTACTGCGCCTGCAACAAGGTCATCACCAAGGATCGCGGTCGCGCCCTGCCCTACGTCGAACGCCTCGAGCGGGAAATCGCCCTGATCAGCCGTCACCTGGATGACCGCCAGGTGGTTGAACAACTGCACTTTGGTGGTGGTACTCCGACCTTCCTCAGCCATGATGAACTGCGCCAGCTGATGAGTGTTATCCGTCAGCACTTCCATCTGCTGGATGACGACAGTGGTGACTACGGCATCGAGATCGATCCGCGCGAAGCCGACTGGTCGACCATGGGTCTGCTGCGCGAGCTGGGCTTCAATCGCATCAGCCTCGGCGTGCAGGACCTCGACCCGGAAGTGCAGCGCGCGGTCAATCGCCTGCAGACGCTGGAGGAAACCCGCGCCATCATTGATGCCGCGCATACCCTGCAGTTCCGCTCGATCAACCTCGACCTGATCTATGGCCTGCCCAAGCAGACCCCGGAAAGTTTCGCCCGCACGGTAGAGGAAATCATCCGCCTGCAGCCCGATCGCTTGTCGGTGTTCAACTATGCGCACCTGCCGGAACGTTTCATGCCGCAACGGCGGATCAATGCCGAAGACCTGCCGAGCCCGGCACAGAAGCTGGCCATGCTGCACAACAGCATCGAACAGCTGACCGCTGCCGGTTACCGCTACATCGGCATGGACCACTTCGCCCTGCCCGACGACGAGCTGGCCATCGCCCAGGAAGACGGCCGCCTGCAGCGCAACTTCCAGGGCTATACCACCCACGGCCACTGCGACCTGATTGGCCTCGGTGTGTCGGCGATCAGCCAGATCGGCGACCTCTACAGCCAGAACAGCAGCGACCTGGCGGTTTATCAGGACACGCTGGACGCCCCCGAGCTGCCAGTGAAGCGCGGCCTGCATTGCAATGCCGATGACCGCGTGCGGCGCGAGGTCATCCAGCGCCTGATCTGCGAGTTCGAACTGCAGTTTGCGCCCATCGAGCAGGAGTTCGGCATCGTCTTCCGTGACTACTTCGCCGATGTCTGGCCCGACCTGCAGCAAATGGCCCGCGACGGTCTGATAAGTCTCAGCGACACCGGTATCGACATCAAACCAGCCGGCCGCCTGCTGGCCCGCTCGGTCTGCATGCTGTTCGACCGCTACCTCAGCGAGCAGAGCCGCCAGCGCTTTTCCCGGGTCATCTGATCCGGTACGCATAAAAAAGCCCGCCAGTTGGCGGGCTTTTTTGTCGGCATCGGATTAATCGTGCGCGCTGACCGCACCGATTTTGTGTACCGAGAGGTCGGCACCGTAGTACTCCTCCTCCTGGCTCAGGCGAATGCCCAGCGTCGCCCGCAGCAAGCCATACACGGCAAAACCACCAACCAGCGCGATCACCACGCCCATGGCAGTTCCGGCCAGCTGGCTGAGCAGGCTGACACCACCAAGGCCGGCGAGCGCCTCCTGACCAAAGATGCCGCAGGCGATGCCGCCCCAAACGCCGCACAGACCATGCAAAGGCCATACGCCCAGCACATCATCGATTTTCCAGCTCTTCTGCGTCGCAGTGAACGCCCAGACAAACAGCGCGCCGGCAATGGCACCGGTGATCAGCGCACCGACCGGATGCATCAGATCGGAACCGGCACACACGGCCACCAGCCCCGCCAGCGGACCGTTGTGCAGGAAGCCCGGGTCATTGCGGCCAACCAGCAGCGCGGTCACCGTACCGCCGACCATCGCCATGAGCGAGTTGACCGCCACCAGACCGCTGATGCCTGCCACGGTCTGCGCGCTCATGACGTTGAAGCCGAACCAGCCGACGATGAGAATCCAGGAGCCCAGAGCCAGGAACGGAATGTTCGAGGGCGCAAAGGCCACCAGACGACCATCACGATAGCGCCCGTCGCGGCGCCCCAGCAGCAGCACGGCGGCAAAAGCCAGCCAGCCACCGACTGCGTGCACCACCACCGAACCGGCAAAGTCATGGAACGGGGCGCCAAAGCTGGCTTTCAGCCAGTCCTGCACACCGAAGTTGCCATTCCAGATCAGACCTTCGAAGAACGGATAGATGAAGGCCACGATCAGCAGCGTGGCGCACAACTGCGGACCAAACTTGGCCCGCTCGGCGATACCACCGGAGATGATTGCCGGAATCGCCGCCGCGAAGGTCAGCAGGAAGAAGAATTTGACCAGGGCGTAGCCACTGTCGGCCGTCAGCGCGCTGGCGGGCTCGAGAAAGGTCACACCATAGGCGATCCAGTAGCCAATAAAGAAATAAGCCAGGGTCGACATGGCGAAATCGGCGAGGATCTTCGACAGGGCATTGACCTGATTCTTCTGCCGCACCGTGCCCACTTCAAGGAAGGCAAAACCGGCGTGCATGGCCAGAACCATGATGGCACCCAGCAGAATAAACAGGGTATTGGAGCCGTGTATCAGCGTTTCCACGGCACTATTGAGGTTTTCCATTGACGAACAAGGCTCCGTCGCTAAGGGTTGGCACCATATAAGTTCACGCAACTCGAATAGCGCACCATTTCAATGCACTAACCTTACCCTTTCATTGACTTCATCGACGCCAGCTCCGTTGGCCGGGCTGCCTGCGCACACCACTGATTCGATCGAAAGCCTTGGTTTTAAGGGCTTTATTGCTCTGAACGCACATTACACTTGCGCCTGGCAGGGGATGCACCCCACACCTTGCGCACCATCACTCAGCAAGGTCCATGCCCATAAAAGTGCAGCGCACCACAAGAGGTCACAACCCAAGCATTAGTGACCTTGCACGCCGCGACAACAAGCCCGAAGCTAAGGCATTCAGCGATCACCCGAGGAATGGCTTTGGATTGGCACAACCTGCTCACCCGCGAACGCTTGGGTAAAGTTCTGCACAGCTCGGAAGAGCTGGGCCGCAGCCCCTTTCATAAAGACCATGACCGCATCATCTTCTCCGGCGCCTTTCGCCGCTTGGGACGCAAGACACAAGTGCATCCGGTCTCCAGCAACGACCACATTCACACGCGCCTCACCCACTCGCTGGAAGTCGGCTGCGTCGGCCGCTCACTGGGCATGCGTGTCGGTGAAATGCTGCGCGAGGAACTGCCGGACTGGTGCGAACCGAGCGATCTTGGCGTAATCGTGCAGTCGGCCTGTCTGGCCCACGACATTGGTAACCCGCCCTTCGGCCATTCAGGCGAGGACGCCATCCGCTACTGGTTCCAGCAGGCCGCCGGCCGTGGCTGGCTGGATGACATGAACGAAGCGCAGCGCGGTGACTTCCTCAATTTCGAGGGCAACGCCCAGGGCTTTCGTGTGCTCACCCAGCTGGAATACCACCAGTTCGACGGCGGCACGCGCCTGACCTACGCCACCCTCGGCGCCTACCTGAAATACCCCTGGACTGCCCGTCACGCGGATGCACTGGGCTACAAGAAGCACAAGTTCGGTTGTTACCAGAGCGAATTGCCACTGCTGGAACAGATCGCCAACAAGCTGGGATTGCCGCAACTGGAGCACCAGCGCTGGGCCAGACACCCGCTGGTGTACCTGATGGAAGCCGCCGATGACATCTGCTATGGCCTGATCGACCTGGAAGACGGCCTGGAAATGGACCTGCTCGAGTACGCCGAGGTCGAAGCCCTGCTGCTTGATCTGGTGGGTGACGACCTGCCGGAAACCTACCGGTTACTGGGGCCACGTGACTCGCGCCGGCGCAAGCTGGCCATCCTGCGCGGCAAGGCCATCGAACACCTGACCAACGCGGCGGCACATGCCTTTGTCGAGCAGCAGCACGCCCTGCTGAGCGGCTCACTGCAGGGCGATCTGGTCGAGCACATGCACGGCCCGGCCAAACGTTGCGTGCTGCAGGCCAAGGCCATCGCCCGGGAAAAGATCTTTCAGGACAAGCGCAAGACGCTGCACGAGATCGGTGCCTACACCACCCTGGAAATTCTTCTCAATGCTTTCTGCGGCGCGGCGCTGGAGCAGCACGGCGGCAATGCCCCTTCCTTCAAGAACCGGCGCATTCTCGACCTACTCGGCAACAACGCACCAGACCCGCAACAGCCGCTGTACCACAGTTTCCTGCGGGTGATCGACTTCATCGCCGGCATGACCGACAGCTATGCCACCGAAATGGCGCGGGAAATGACCGGGCGCTCCAGCCCGGTCTGATCAGACCTGCAGCAGACGGTCACGCAGTTTCTGGATCTCGTCGCGCAGCTGGGCCGCGGCCTCGAATTCGAGGTCGCGCGCCAGGCTGTACATCTTTTCTTCCAGTACGCGAATACGCTTGGTGATCTCGCTGGGTGAACGCAGCTCGTTCTCGTAACGCCCACTCTCCTCGGCCACCTTGGCCAGTCCCTTTCGCTTGCCGCCGCGCGCGCCGGGCACCACAGCCCCCTCGAGTATGTCGCGGATATCCTTCTTCACGCCCTTGGGCACGATGCCATGGGCTTCGTTGAAAGCAACCTGCTTGGCCCGGCGCCGCTCGGTCTCGCCAATGGCACGCTCCATCGAACCGGTCATGCGGTCGGCATAGAGAATCGCCCGGCCATTGAGGTTGCGAGCCGCACGGCCGATGGTCTGAATCAGCGAGCGCTCGCTGCGCAGGAAGCCTTCCTTGTCGGCATCGAGGATCGCCACCAGCGACACCTCGGGCATATCCAGCCCTTCACGCAGCAGGTTGATACCCACCAGCACATCGAAGGCGCCGGTACGCAGGTCGCGGATGATCTCCACCCGCTCCACCGTGTCGATGTCCGAATGCAGGTAGCGCACCTTCACATCGTGGTCAGCCAGATAATCGGTAAGGTCCTCGGCCATGCGCTTGGTCAGGGTGGTGACCAGCACCCGCTCCTCGACGGCCACGCGCTTGCGGATTTCCGAGAGCAGGTCATCGACCTGAGTGGTCGCCGGACGCACTTCGATTTCCGGGTCAACCAGCCCCGTCGGGCGCACTACCTGCTCGACCACGCGACCGGCATGATCGGCCTCGTAAGGGCCCGGCGTTGCGGAAACAAAAATGGTCTGCGGGCTGATGGCCTCCCATTCTTCGAAACGCAGCGGCCGGTTGTCCAGCGCCGAGGGCAGACGGAAGCCGTACTCGACCAGAGTTTCCTTGCGCGAACGGTCGCCCTTGAACATGGCCCCGACCTGCGGCACCGAGACATGGGACTCATCGATCACCAGCAGTGAGTTGGCTGGCAGGTAGTCATACAAGGTGGGCGGCGCCTCGCCCACACCGCGCCCGGACAGATAGCGCGAGTAGTTCTCGATGCCGTTGCAGTAGCCCAGCTCCAGAATCATCTCCAGATCGAAGCGCGTGCGCTGCTCCAGACGCTCGGCTGCAACCAGCTTGTTCTCGCCACGCAGATACTCCAGACGCTCCTTGAGCTCGACCTTGATCTTCTCCACCGCCTCCAGCAGCACCTCACGCGGGGTCACATAGTGGCTTTTGGGGTAGAAGGTGAAGCGTGGCAGCTTTCGAATCACCTCGCCGGTCAGCGGATCGAAGGCCGAGAGACTCTCCACCTCATCATCGAACAGCTCAATGCGGATGGCCTCGAGGTCGGATTCGGCGGGGAAGACATCGATCACATCGCCACGCACACGGAAGGTAGCGCGGGCAAAATCCATATCGTTACGCGTGTACTGCAGGCCGGTCAGACGACGCAGCAACTCGCGCTGATCCAGCTTGTCGCCACGATCCACATGCAGAACCATTTTCAGGTAAGACGCCGGATCACCCAGACCGTAGATCGACGAAACGGTGCAGACGATGATCGCGTCAGGACGTTCCAGCAACGCCTTAGTGGCCGACAGGCGCATCTGCTCGATGTGATCATTGATCGAGGCATCCTTCTCGATGAAGGTGTCCGATGACGGCACATAGGCTTCCGGCTGGTAGTAGTCGTAATAGGAAACGAAATACTCCACCGCATTGTTCGGGAAGAAACTCTTGAACTCGCCATACAGCTGCGCCGCCAGGGTCTTGTTCGGCGCCAGAACCAGCGTCGGGCGCTGTACCTGGGCAATCAAATTGGCAATGCTGAAGGTCTTGCCTGAACCGGTAACCCCCAGCAGCGTCTGGTGCGACAGTCCAGCCTGCAGCCCCTCGACCAGCTGACGAATGGCCTCTGGCTGATCGCCGGCAGGGGTATAACGGGTGACCAGTTCAAACGCAGACATGCAGCACCTCGGCAATGGCATGTGACGCGCACTAAAATTGTGCGTCAAAGCCTGTGTAAAAGCCTGCGGTCGTTGTCGCCCGCAGCAGGCATGGCCGCTATAATACGGCCCGTTTGCGCAACCCCCAACCTGGTTACGTCAGAGGGTGTTGCCCCCACCTCTTCTCAGTTCGAGCTGCCGCATCATGAGTCTGTTTTCCGCCGTCGAAATGGCCCCGCGCGATCCCATCCTGGGTCTGAATGAAGCCTTCAACGCCGATACTCGCGCCAACAAGATCAACCTGGGCGTAGGCGTCTACTTCACCGACGAAGGCCGCATTCCCCTGCTGCGCGCCGTTGCCGAGGCCGAAAAGGCCCGCATTGCCGCCCATGCTCCGCGCGGCTATCTGCCGATCGAAGGTATCGCCAGCTACGACAGCGCTGTGCAGAAGCTACTGTTTGGGGCCGACTCGCCGCTGCTGGCCGAAGGCCGCGTGGTTACTACTCAGTCCATCGGCGGAACCGGCGCCCTCAAGAACGGCGCAGACTTCCTCAAGCGCCTGCTGCCCAACGCCACCGTGGCCATCAGCGATCCGAGCTGGGAAAACCATCGTGCCCTGTTCGAGTCCGCCGGTTTCCCGGTGCAGAACTATCGCTACTACGATGCCGCCAGCCACGGTGTGAACCGTGCCGGCCTGCTGGAAGACCTCAAAAACCTGCCGGCACGCTCGATCATCGTCCTGCATGCCTGCTGCCATAACCCGACCGGTGTCGACCTCAACCAGGGGGACTGGAAGGCCGTACTGGAGGTACTGCGCGAGCGCGAGCATGTGCCTTTCCTGGATATCGCCTACCAGGGTTTTGGCGATGGCATTGAGGAAGACGCCAGTGCCGTGCGCCTGTTCGCCGAGTCCGGACTGAATTTCTTCGTTTCCAGCTCTTTCTCCAAGTCTTTCTCCCTGTACGGCGAACGTGTCGGCGCCCTGTCGATCGTCACCAACTCAAGGGAAGAAGCAGGCCGCGTGCTGTCCCAGGTTAAGCGCGTGATCCGCACCAACTACTCCAACCCGCCGACCCATGGCGCCACGGTAGTCGGCAATGTGCTGAACAGCCCAGAGCTTCGCACCATGTGGGAGCAGGAGCTGGGCGAGATGCGCGAGCGCATCCGCGGCATGCGCCAGGCTTTCGTCGAGCAACTGAGCGCGGCTGCCCCTCAGCACGACTTCAGCTTCGTGACCCGCCAGCGCGGCATGTTCTCCTACTCGGGCCTCAACGCTGCTCAGGTCGAACGCCTGAAAGACGAATACGCCATTTATGCCGTCGGTACCGGTCGCATTTGCGTGGCCGCACTGAACAGTCACAACCTTGAAAACGTGACCCAGGCCATCGCCAAGGTGCTCTGAAAAAGTCAGGGGAAGTCAGTTGCAAAGTGTTGACTTCCCCTTCCGAATCAGTAGGATACGCACCGTTGTTCCGCGATAGCTCAGTCGGTAGAGCAAATGACTGTTAATCATTGGGTCCCTGGTTCGAGTCCAGGTCGCGGAGCCAAATGCAAAAGCCCCAAGTGAATACTTGGGGCTTTTTTATTTCTCCTAGCAAAATCAATCGTCGCATCAGGGCAGCAAACGCACCTGCTGATCATATTCACGCTGCAGCCTCTCCAGATGCGCCACAAGCGACGCCATAGGGTGAGCCTGCTGCTTGCCGATCAGGATGTAGAGCTCAACCAGCAGCAGCGCCTGACGGTCGTAATCAGCCTCGGAAACCGGCGGCAACAGATAGGGTTTCAGCGCATCCCAGCATTGTGCCAGCATCAGCAAGAGCTCCTGAACCTCAGGGTAGACCTTGTAGCCTTCAGAGTAATCCGGCAACACATTCATCAACCGATCTCCATAAGCAAAACAGGCCGATCAATGATCGGCCTGCGAGGGTTACTTCATGGCTACTCAGTTCACGCCGAGCTTATCGCGGTTCTTTTCGAGTGTTGCTGCTCCAATACCCTTCACTTCCAGCAACTCATCAACCGACGCAAAGGGGCCATTAGCATCGCGATACTCAACAATGGCCTTGGCTTTGACTGCCCCAATACCATTGAGCTCGCGATCAAGAGTCACGGCATCAGCAGTGTTGATATTGATGAGTGATGTCTGCGCGGACTCAGAAGCTGACTGAGTCTGCACCACGGCAGCAGGTACTGGAGCAGCAGTTTCACTTGCAGCTGCAAACAAGGAAGAACAGGAGATAACAGCGAATACGAGGGAATTAATGGCGGTTTTACGCATGATAGAAGCTCCTTTTCATTTTGGATTGCGGCATAAATCCAGAGCCGCAATCCAAAACTAGCTGCCTCACGCGACTTGTCAAACCACTCTGCTCATTTACTACTAAGAGCCTACCAAGCAATACTCAACAGAGTGCGATAGAAAGGCCAACCAAGACTCACTGAACTAGCTCAGTCGTTGACCCGATCCCGCAGCTCCTTACCCGGTTTGAAATGCGGCACGAACTTACCATCGAGGGTTACGGACTGGCCCGTCTTGGGGTTACGCCCTACGCGTGGCGCGCGGAAATGCAGGGAGAAGCTGCCGAAACCACGGATCTCGATGCGATCGCCGGTCGATAGCGCCTGCGACATCTGCTCGAGCATGGTCTTGATGGCGAGCTCAACATCCTTGGAGGAAAGCTGCCCCTGGTGGGTTACGATCCTCTCGATCAACTCCGACTTGGTCATGGTTTTCCCTTTTTATTCAAGCGGCTAGATCAGCTTCAAGTGTTTTTAGCATGACCCAATCGCTTTGAACAGCCCATCCCGTGACTGCTTTTTTCGCCCACAAAAAAGGGCGACCGAAGTCGCCCTTTTTCTGGTGCAGGATCGGGGTGATTAGCCCTGATTCTCCATCTGAGCACGGATCAGGTCACCAATGGTGGTCGGACCAGTGCTTTCAACTTCCTGCTTGCGCAGTTCTTTCATGGCGTCTTTCTCATCGTCCACGTCTTTCGACTTCACGGACAGGGAGATAACGCGCGACTTACGGTCGACGCTGATGATCTTGGCTTCGACTTCGTCGCCTTCCTTCAGCACGTTACGGGCGTCTTCAACGCGGTCACGGCTGATTTCGGAAGCTTTCAGAACAGCTTCAACATCGTCGGCCAGGGTGATGATGGCGCCCTTGGCGTCAACTTCCTTGACGATGCCGCGAATGATCGCGCCCTTGTCATTGATGCTGACGTAGTTGGAGAACGGATCATCTTCCATCTGCTTGATGCCGAGGGAAATGCGCTCACGCTCCGGATCAACGGAGAGGATGACAGTTTCCAGGTCATCGCCCTTCTTGAAGCGACGTACGGCGTCTTCGCCCACTTCGTTCCAGGAGATGTCGGACAGGTGAACCAGACCGTCGATACCGCCTTCCAGACCGATGAAGATACCGAAGTCAGTGATCGACTTGATGGTGCCGGAGATCTTGTCGCCCTTGTTGAAGCGGCTGGAGAAATCTTCCCACGGGTTGGATTTGCACTGCTTGATACCCAGGGAGATACGACGACGCTCTTCGTCGATATCCAGAACCATGACTTCCACTTCGTCGCCAACCTGAACGACTTTGGACGGGTGGATGTTCTTGTTGGTCCAATCCATTTCGGAAACGTGCACCAGACCTTCCACACCCTCTTCCAGCTCAGCGAAGCAGCCGTAGTCGGTCAGGTTGGTAACGCGCGCGGTGACGCGGGTGTTTTCCGGGTAACGAGCCTTGATAGCAACCCATGGATCTTCGCCCAGTTGCTTCAGACCCAGGGAAACGCGGTTGCGCTCGCGGTCGAACTTCAGAACCTTGACATCGATCTCGTCGCCAACGTTGACGATTTCCGACGGATGCTTGATACGCTTCCAGGCCATGTCGGTGATGTGCAGCAGACCATCGACGCCGCCCAGGTCAACGAACGCACCGTAGTCGGTGAGGTTCTTGACGATACCTTTGACCTGCTGGCCTTCCTGCAGGGATTCCAGCAGAGCTTCGCGCTCGGCGCTGTTCTCGGCTTCCAGCACGCTGCGGCGGGAAACGACAACGTTGTTGCGCTTCTGGTCCAGCTTGATGACCTTGAACTCGAGCTCTTTGCCTTCCAGGTGAGTGGTATCACGCACCGGACGCACGTCAACCAGGGAGCCCGGCAGGAACGCGCGAATGCCGTTAACGTCAACGGTGAAACCACCCTTGACCTTACCGTTGATAACGCCCTTGACCACTTCTTCAGCAGTGAAAGCTGCTTCCAGAACAATCCAGGATTCAGCGCGCTTGGCTTTCTCGCGGGACAGCTTGGTTTCACCGAAGCCATCTTCAACCGCGTCCAGAGCAACGTGGACCTCGTCACCAACCTTGATGGTCAGCTCGCCTTGTTCGTTGTAGAACTGCTCGACCGGGATGACGCCCTCGGATTTCAGGCCAGCATGCACGGTGACCCAGTCACCGTCGATGTCGACCACGATGCCGGTGATGATGGCACCCGGCTGCATGTCGAGGGATTTCAGGCTTTCTTCAAAAAGTTCTGCAAAGCTTTCGCTCATGTTGATTCCTGTTGATCAAGGGCAGGAAATCTGCCCAAACCATATTCCAGACAATATGGGTACGTTCATATAAAAGAGGCCGACAGGACTATGACTGGTCCCCTGGCGGCTTCTTGGTCACACAACGAGGTCGCGGCGCGCAACCTCATCGAGGATTCTTTCCAGCACCTGATCGATCGACATTTCGGTCGAATCCAGCTGGATGGCATCGAGGGCGGGCTTGAGCGGGGCAACTGCACGTTGCATGTCTCGCTCATCGCGCGCACGAATCTCGTCTAGCAGACTCGGCAGGCTAACATCTTCACCCTTGCCTTTCAACTGATGATAGCGGCGACGGGCACGTTCTTCGGCACTGGCGGTCAGAAAGATCTTCAGCGGCGCATCGGGAAACACCACCGTACCCATGTCACGACCGTCGGCCACCAGGCCCGGCGCCTCACGGAAGGCACGCTGCCGCTGCAGCAGCGCCTCGCGCACGGCCGGCAACGAGGCGACCATGGAAGCGCCTGCACCAACCTGTTCGTTGCGGATGGCGTCAGTAACCTCCTCACCCTCGAGAATGATGCGCTTGTCGACGAACTGCACGTCCAAGTGGGCGGCCAGGGTCTTCAGCGCTTCCTCATTGGTCAGATCGATGCCGTGGTTGCCGGCAGCAAAGGCCAGCAGCCGGTACAGAGCACCGGAGTCCAGCAGCTTCCAGCCCAGCTTGGCGGCCAGCAGACCGGCGATGGTGCCCTTGCCCGAGCCGCTCGGCCCGTCGAGGGTGATGACCGTAGCCAGACTCATCACTTGCCCTCCTCGGCCACGCGAATGCCGACTTGCGCGGCCAGACCGAGGAAGTTGGGGAACGACGTGGCGACGTTGGCGCAATCATGGATGCGGATCGGCGCACTGGCACGCAGGGAGGCCACACTGAAGGACATAGCGATGCGGTGATCGCCATGACTGATCACTTCACCGCCACCTATCGGGCCACCGTCAATAATGATGCCATCCGGCGTCGGCTCGGCTTTCACGCCCAGAGCCTGCAGACCATCGGCCATCACCTGGATACGGTCGGACTCCTTGACGCGCAGCTCTTCAGCGCCACGCAGCACGGTACGTCCTTCGGCACAGGCCGCCGCCACGAACAGCACCGGGAACTCATCGATGGCCAGCGGTACCAGATCTTCGGGAATATCGATGCCCTTCAGCTTGGCCGAGCGCACGCGCAGGTCCGCCACCGGCTCGCCGCCGACTTCGCGCTGATTTTCCAGAGCAATGTCGGCCCCCATCAGCTTGAGGATGTCGATCACGCCGGTACGGGTCGGGTTGATGCCAACATGCTCCAGCACCAGCTCGGAGCCTTCGGCAATGCTCGCCGCCACCAGGAAGAAGGCTGCCGAAGAAATATCCGCCGGCACTTCGATGTGGCAGGCGCTCAGCTTGTGGCCAGACTCGACGGTAGCGACATTGCCATCGACCGTCACGGGATAGCCAAAGCCCTGCAGCATGCGCTCGGTGTGATCACGGGTCGGCGCCGGCTCGGTCACGGATGTCTGCCCCGCGGCATAGAGGCCCGCCAGCAATAGACAGGACTTGACCTGCGCGCTGGCCATCGGCATTTCGTAATCCATGCCGGTCAGGCGCTGACCACCCTTGATCTGCAGCGGCGGTCGCCCTTCCGGACCGGTCTCGATCACCGCGCCCATCTCGCGCAGCGGCTTGGCCACGCGGTTCATCGGACGTTTGGACAGCGATGCATCGCCAGTCAAGGTGGTGTCGAACGGCTGCGCCGCCAGCAGGCCCGAGAGCAGGCGCATGGACGTACCGGAGTTACCCAGATAGAGCGGGCCGGGTGGAGGCTGCAAGCCATGCAGGCCGACGCCATGGATGGTCACGCGACCGTGATGCGGCCCCTCGATCACCACACCCATATCGCGGAAAGCCTGCAGGGTGGCCAGGGCGTCTTCACCCTCCAGGAAGCCTTCCACCTCGGTGGTGCCCTCAGCCAGCGAGCCGAGCATGATCGAGCGGTGGGAAATGGACTTGTCGCCCGGTACGCGGATACGGCCGGAAACTTTGCCACCCGGCATGGCCAGATAAATCAGGTCGGTATTGTGCATAGCGTCCACATAGGCCCGGCGGGCCAGGATTTTGCTGAAGTGTTCACGGGCCACGCGGGCGCGGGTAAACACGCCGAGCAGATGATGCCCATCTTGTGTGTCGACCGCGTTGCGCAGCGCATCGAGGTCGTCACGGAAGTCATCGAGGATATGCAGCACCGCCTCGCGATTTGCGAGGAAGATGTCATGCCACATCAACGGGTCGCTGCCGGCAATCCGCGTGAAATCACGGAAGCCGCCGGCGGCATAACGGAAAATTTCCAGATTCTCACTGCGTTTGGCCAGCGAGTCGACCAGCCCGAAAGCCAGCAGGTGCGGCAGGTGACTGGTGGCCGCAAGGACCTCGTCATGGTGCTCCACCTGCATATGCTCGACATCGGCACCCAGCACCCGCCAGAGCTGATCGACAAGCTCCACGGCAGCAGGCTCACAGGCTTCGTGCGGCGTGAGGATCACCTTATGGCGACGGAACAGGTTGCCCTTGCAGCCTCGACGCCACTCTGCTCGGAGCCAGCAATCGGATGGCCGGGTACGAAGCGCGGCAACTGCTGCTGCAGCTCACGGCGGGCGGCACGCAGAATATTGCCCTTGGCACTGCCCACATCTGTCAGTACCGCCTCGCCCAGCGGCAAGCGACCCAGACTGACCACTAGCTTCTCCATGGCGAGAATCGGCACGGCCAGCTGAATGACACTGGCGCCGACGCAGGCCGCTGCCAGATCGGACTCACAGCGGTCGACCACACCCAGCTCGACAGCCAGACGGCAGGACTCGGCATCCAGATCGACGCCAACCACTTCGCGAAACAGACCCGCCTCGCGCATGCCCTTGGCAAACGAGCCGCCAATCAGGCCAAGACCGATCACCACCAGCCGCTCCAGCGGCTTGTTCACCGCAGCCATCGGCTCAGTCACGGGCAAGCACCTGCCCAAGCACGGCGAGGAAGCGGGCATTTTCCGCTTCGGTTCCGATCGACACGCGCAGGAAGGTCGGCATGCCGTAGCCCGCCACCGGCCGCACGATCACTCCGGCCTGCAGCAGCGCCTGGTTGATCGGTGCCGCGTCGCGCGCGAAGTCCACCGCAATGAAGTTGCCTTTACTGGCAATCCAGCTCAGCCCCAGTACAGCCAGTCCCTGCTCCAGCTGGCGCATGCCGGCACTGTTGAGCGCGCGCCCGGCCTCCAGGTACGCAGTATCAGCCAGGGCCGCTACCGCCGCTGTCAGGGCCAGGCTGTTGACGTTGAAAGGCTGACGCACACGGTTGAGCACATCGGCAATCTGCGCCGAGGACAATGCATAGCCCACGCGCAATGCCGCCAGACCATAGGCCTTGGAAAAGGTGCGCGAGACCAGCAGATTGGGGAAGCGCGAAAGGAACTGCACGCCGTCCGGCAGGTTGTCGCCAGCCTCGACGTACTCGATGTACGCCTCGTCCAGCACCACCAGCACCTGCTCCGGCACAGCACTCAGGAAGGCTTCCAGCGCCTGACTGTCGAACCAAGTGCCGGTCGGGTTGTTCGGGTTCGCGAGGAAAACCACGCGGGTATTGGCATCGATGGCCTCCAGCATGGCCGGCAGATCATGACCATAGGCCTTGGCAGGAACGGCACGACCTTCAGCACCCACAGCCTGAGTCGCAATCGGATAGACGGCAAAGGCGAACTGACTGAACACGGCATTCAGACCCGGCGCCAGATAAGCCCGCGCCACCAGATCGAGAATATCGTTGGAGCCGTTGCCCAGGGTTACCTGCGCGGCCGTTACCGCATAACGCGCCGCCAGCGCCTGCTTGAGTTCAAAGCCATTACCGTCGGGGTAACGGGTCAGCTCCGGCAGCGCCGCCTGAATGGCCGACAGCACCTGACTGCTGGGACCCAGCGGGTTCTCGTTACTGGCCAGTTTGACGATACCGGCCGGATCGAGATTGAGCTCGCGCGCCAGTTCGTCCACCGGCTTACCGGGCACATAGGGCGACAGCTTTTGTACGCCCGGCTGGGCCAAGGCGAGAAAATCACAGCTCATGATTGATCCCTGTTCGCGGAGGGCTGGCAATGAAGCCGGCCATCTTAAGCCAAGGCGCGGCCGCCAGCGACCCCGGAAGGCGTTTTTTCAACTGATCGCCGTGTAACGGCCGGCCTTGTGGTTGAAGGCCAGCACCAGATTGAGCACCACAGCACCCAGCACGGAAATGCCAATCGCCTGCCAGCCCAGCGCCGTCAGGGCAGCCAGTAGAATCAGGCAGTCAATGGCCATCTGCACCTTGCCGGCCCGCCAGCCATGGCGGTCCTGGAGGTACAGCACGAGCAGGTTGACCCCACCCAGACTGGCACGATGACGAAACAGGATGAGCATGCCGATACCCATCAGAATGCCGCCCAGCACCGCCGCATACAGCGGCTGCAGCGCCTCGAAACGCACCCAGCGACTGCCCAGATCGGCAAACAGCGCGACCAGACTGACCGCACACAGGGTACGCAAGGTAAAGCGCCAGCCCATGCGCCGCCAGGCCAGCACATAGAACGGCAGATTGATCAGAAAATAACCCACACCAAAGGACAGCGGCGTCAGGTAGCTGAGCAGAAAACCCAGACCGGCCGTACCGCCGGTCAACAGCCCGGCGCCCTTGTACAGATTGATCGCCAGGGCAATCAGCAGCGTGGCGCTGAGCAGCGCCTGCACATCTTCCAGCCAGCTGTGCTGCTCGGGGGCCGGCAACGTCTCCAGACTCATGCTCACTCCAGAAAAAGCAAACGCCCGGCCGCGGTCAGGCGGTCGGGCGCAGGCAGACTTACAGACTCAGAGTACGGCTTTCGGGTACGAACCCAGCACCTTGAGCGCCACCGCTTCGTTGCCGATCTTCTCCAGCACGTCCTTGATCAGCGGATCCTGGTGGTGACCGACGAAGTCGATGAAGAACACATAGGTCCACTTGCCGCTGCGCGACGGCCGGGTCTCGATGCGGGTGAGGTCGATACCGTTGGTATGGAACGGCACCAGCAGCTCATGCAGCGCCCCAGGCTTGTTGCGCATGGAAACGATGATCGAGGTCTTGTCGTCACCGGTCGGCGGCACTTCCTGATTACCGATGATGAGGAAGCGCGTGGAGTTATCCGGACGATCCTCGATCTTCTCGGCCAGCTTGCTCAGGCCATACAGCTGCGCCGCCATATCACCGGCAATGGCCGCACTGTTCCATTCGCCCTTGACCCGCTTGGCCGCGTCGGCGTTGCTCGACACCGCCACACGCTCGACGTTGGGGTAATGCGCATCCAGCCACTTGCGGCACTGGGCCAGGGACTGAGCATGGGAGTAGATGCGGGTGATACGGTCGGTCTTGGTGGTCTCACCCACCAGCAGGTGATGGTGGATACGCAGCTCCACCTCGCCACAGATGACCATGTCGTGCTCGAGGAAGCTGTCGAGGGTGTGATTGACCGCGCCCTCGGTGGAGTTCTCCACCGGCACCACGCCGAAGTTCACCGCCCCGGCAGCCACTTCGCGGAATACCTCGTCGATGGCCGCCATCGGCTGACTGATGACCGCATGCCCGAAGTGCTTGAGCGCGGCCGCCTGAGAGAAAGTTCCCTCTGGGCCGAGGTAGGCAATCTTCAGCGGCTGTTCCAGCGCCAGGCAGGAGGACATGATTTCGCGGAACAGACGCGCCACTTCCTCGTTGTCCAGCGGCCCCTTGTTCAGCTCCATGATGTGCTTTAGCACCCAAGCCTCGCGCTCGGGACGGTAGAACACCGGAGTTTCCCCGGCCGGCAGCGAGGCCATCTTCACCCGCGCCACATCCTGAGCACAGCGCGCACGATCACTGATCAGCTCGAGAATCTTCTCATCGAGACTGTCGATGCGCACCCGCAGGGCCTTGAGCTGATCAGCTTCGCTCATCAGGCGTGCTCCTTCTCGAACTCGGCCATGTAGGCAACCAGCGCCTCGACGGCATCCAGGCCTACGGCGTTATAGATGGAAGCGCGCATACCGCCCACCGAGCGATGCCCCTTGAGGTTGAGCAGGCCGCGCGCTTCGGCACCCGCCAGGAAGGGCTTGTCGAGCTTGTCGTCGGCCAGACGGAACGGCACGTTCATCCACGAGCGGGCATTGTGCGCGATCGGGTTGGTGTAGAAGTCGCTGGCATCGATGGCCTTGTAGAGCAGGTCCTTCTTGGCACGATTGACCTTGGCGATCGCCTCGACACCACCCTGCTCCTTGAGCCACTCGAACACCAGACCCGACAGGTACCAGGAATAGGTCGCCGGGGTGTTGTACATCGAGCCGTTGTCGGCAGCGACCTTGTAATTGAGCATGGTCGGGCAGCTGGAGCGGGCACGACCGAGCAGGTCTTCACGAACGATGGCGACGACCAGGCCGGACGGACCGATGTTCTTCTGCGCACCGGCGTAGATCAGGCCGTACTGCGACACATCGATCGGGCGCGAGAGGATATCCGAAGACATGTCCACCACCAGCGGGGTATCGCCGGCATCCGGCACCCAGTCGAACTGCAGACCACCGATGGTCTCGTTGCTGGCGTAATGCAGGTAGGCCGCATTCTTCGACAGCTGCCACTCGTTCTGCCCCGGGATGGCGAAGTAGTCGTAGCCCTTGGCGCTGGCGGCCACATTGACGCTACCGAAACGCTGGGCTTCCTCGATAGCCTTCTTCGACCAGATGCCGGTGTCGATGTAGTCGGCCACACCGTCTTCCGGCAGCAGGTTCAGCGGAATCTCGGCAAACTGCTGGCTGGCGCCGCCCTGCAGGAACAGCACCTTGTAGTCCGATGGAATGGCCAGCAGGTCGCGCAGATCCTGCTCAGCCTTCTCGGCGATGGCCACGTACTCGTCGCTGCGGTGGCTCATCTCCATCACGGAGAGGCCCTTGCCCTGCCAGTCGAGCATCTCGGCCTGGGCACGTTCCAGTACGGCGGTGGGAAGCGCGGCCGGGCCGGCGCAGAAGTTAAAGGCTCGCTTGCTCACGTTTGCTCTCACTTAAATGCATGGCGGACAGCATCGCTTACACGATCTGCCCGCCTGGGTTCAGCCTGCACCGCTCCGGATGACGGAGCGGCGATTGCACTTACTGGTTATCGGCTGGCTCGTCACCGGCCTGCGCATCGGCAGCCTCAGCGACTTCATCAGCATCGGTCACCGCCTCGGCGAACTCGACCTCCGGCGCATCCTCGTCGTCATCGCCGCCCGAGGGCTCCTGCACCCGTTCCAGACCGACCAGGGTTTCATCCTTGGCCAGCTTGATCAGGGTCACACCCTGAGTGTTACGGGAAGAGGACGAAACCTCGTCGACACGGGTACGGACCAGGGTGCCCTGGTCGGAAATCAGCATGATTTCTTCGCCATCCTGCACCTGCACCGCACCGACCAGTTTGCCGTTACGCTCGTTGATGACCATGGCAATCACGCCCTGACCACCACGACCGCGACGCGGGTAGTCCTCAAGCGGCGTGCGCTTGCCATAGCCGCGCTCGGAAGCGGACAGAATCTGCGCACCGGCCTCCGGAATCAGCATGGAAATCAGGCGCTGGCCATCAGCCAGACGCATGCCACGCACACCGCGCGCGATACGGCTCATGGTGCGTACGTGTTTTTCCTTGAAGCGGATCACCTTGCCGGCATCGGAGAACAGCATGACTTCCTTGGCGCCATCGGTGATGGCCGCGGCAATCAGGGTGTCGCCCTCTTCCAGCTTCAGCGCGATCAGACCACTGGAGCGCGGCTTGCTGAACTGCACCAGCGGCGTCTTCTTCACGGTACCAAAGGCGGTGGCCATGAAGATGTAGGCGCCGGTCGGCTCGTCCTGCTCGTCATCCGCGCTGTCGACATCGGCGTCATCGCTGCCTTCGGCCTCGATTACCTCACCCTCGATCACCACGCCTTCGTTTTCGTCCAGATCCTCGCCTTCTTCGGCAGCCTGCTGACGCAGGGCCTCCAGGTCGATCTGCAGCATGGCGGTGATGCGCTCGCCCTCATCCAGCGGCAGCAGATTCACCAGCGGGCGACCACGCGCGGCGCGGGAGGCTTCCGGAATCTCGAAGGTGCGCAGCCAATAGACCTTGCCCTTACTGGAGAACAGCAACAGGGTGGCGTGGCTGTTGGCAACCAGCAGGTGCTCAATGTAGTCCTCGTCCTTGACCCCGGTGGCCGACTTGCCCTTACCACCACGACGCTGTGCCTGATAGGCAGCCAGCGGCTGAGACTTGGCATAGCCGCCATGGGAGATGGTAACGACGCGCTCTTCCTCGGTGATCAGGTCGGCGATGGTCAGGTCCATCTGCGAAGCCATGATCTCGGTACGACGGGCGTCGCCGAACTCGGCCTTGACCTTCTCCAGCTCCTCGCGGATGACTTCCATCAGGCGCTCGGGATTGTTCAGGATGCGGATCAGCTCGCCAATCAGGGTGAGGATTTCCTGATACTCGGCCAGCAGTTTCTCGTGTTCCAGGCCGGTCAGACGGTGCAGACGCAGCTCCAGAATGGCCTGAGCCTGCTCCGGTGACAGGTAATACTTGCCATCGCGCAGACCGTACTGCTCGTCCAGATCCTGCGGGCGGCAGGAATCGGCACCAGCGCGCTCAACCATGGCCTCCACGGCACTGGATTCCCAGGCAGTGGCAATCAGACGCTCCTTGGCATCGGCCGGGCTCGGCGAACTCTTGATCAGCTCGATTACCGGATCGATATTGGACAGCGCCACCGCCTGGCCTTCGAGGATGTGCCCGCGCTCACGCGCCTTGCGCAGCTCGAACACGGTACGACGGGTGACCACTTCGCGGCGGTGACGAATGAAGACCTCAAGCATGTCCTTGAGGTTCATGGTCTTGGGCTGACCATCGACCAGCGCCACCACGTTGATGCCGAACACGCTCTGCAGCTGGGTCTGGGCGTAGAGGTTGTTGAGAATGACCTCAGGCACCTCGCCACGGCGCAGCTCGATGACCACGCGCATACCGTCCTTGTCGGACTCGTCGCGCAGCTCGGTAATACCTTCGAGCTTCTTCTCCTTGACCAGCTCGGCGATCTTCTCGATCAGACGCGCCTTGTTCAGCTGGTACGGCAGCTCGGTAATAACGATCTGCTGGCGGCCGCTGCTCTTGCCTTCGATCTCCTCGACCTCGGCACGGGCACGCATGTAGATGCGGCCACGGCCGGTACGGTAAGCCTCGATGATGCCGGCACGGCCGTTGATGATGCCCGCGGTCGGGAAGTCCGGGCCCGGGATGTAGTGCATCAGCTCATCGACGGTCAGCTCCGGATTGCTCATCAGAGCCAGACAGCCGTCGATTACTTCGCCAAGGTTGTGCGGCGGAATGTTGGTCGCCATACCCACGGCAATACCGCTGGAGCCATTGACCAGCAGGTTGGGGATCTTGGTCGGCATGACCGCCGGAATCTGCTCGGTGCCGTCGTAGTTGGGCACCCAGTCGACGGTTTCCTTGTCCAGGTCGGCCAGCAGTTCATGGGCCAGCTTGGCCATACGCACTTCGGTGTAACGCATGGCGGCTGCGTTATCGCCGTCCACCGAGCCGAAGTTACCCTGACCATCAACCAGCATGTAACGCAGGGAGAACGGCTGAGCCATACGCACGATGGTGTCGTAGACAGCCACGTCGCCGTGCGGGTGGTATTTACCGATCACGTCACCGACCACACGGGCCGATTTCTTGTAGGGCTTGTTCCAGTCATTGCCCAGTTCGCTCATGGCGAACAGCACGCGCCGATGCACGGGCTTCAAACCATCCCGTGCGTCCGGCAAGGCACGCCCGACGATCACGCTCATCGCGTAGTCGAGGTAGGACTGTTTCAGCTCGTCTTCGATATTGACCGGGAGAATTTCTTTGGCCAGTTCGCCCATGAGAAGCCTGGTTCCTTTTTATGTCGCTCCCTGACGGGAGCCTACGCATTGGAGGGCTCATCCGGCCCCTTGATAACCTGCGGAGCTTACCACAGGCGATTGCCGTGGACCTACCCCGCTCCCGGACGGCAAGTGCCGTTCAGTGCAGCCGCTTACGGCACATCAACTGGGCCATTTTTTCGGCATCCGGACGCTCTACCACGCCTTTCTCGGTGACGATCACATCCACCAGGTCCGCCGGGGTCACATCGAACACCGGATTACAGGCGGTTACCTCGGCGGCGACACGCCGGCCAGCAAGCTCCAGCAACTCGCTGCCGGCACGCTCTTCGATGGGGATGTCGTCGCCGTGTTCCAGCGCCATGTCGATAGTCGAGCTGGGCGCCACCACCATGAAGCGCACGCCATGGTGCATGGCATTGACCGCCAGCTGGTAGGTGCCGATCTTGTT
Organism: Pseudomonas sp. HAR-UPW-AIA-41; assembly: GCF_002304225.1. Classification (GTDB taxonomy): domain Bacteria; phylum Pseudomonadota; class Gammaproteobacteria; order Pseudomonadales; family Pseudomonadaceae; genus Aquipseudomonas. The sequence continues at coordinate 522,369 of NZ_NSLB01000001.1, read as the reverse complement.
GGCCACATCGCCATTGGCGGCGATACGGTCGGCACCGACTATCACCCAGCTGATGTCCTGCGTTTTCATCAGGTGCGCGGCCGCGGCATCCACATTGAGCGTCACCGGCACGCCATCGGCCGCCAGTTCCCAAGCGGTCAGTCGAGAACCCTGCAGCCAGGGGCGCGTTTCGTCGGCAAACACCTGCTCGACCAGACCTTCGGCATGCGCCGCGCGAATCACACCCAGCGCCGTGCCAAAACCACCGGTTGCCAGCGCACCGGCATTGCAGTGGGTGAGCAGGCGCTGCGGCTTGTCGCCGTGCCTGCGAATCAGCTCGGCACCCAGCTGAGCCATGACCAGATTGGCCTCACGGTCGCTGGCATGAATAGCCTCAGCTTCGGCCGTCATCAGCGCCATCGCATCGGCATCGCCCTGAATCTGCTGTAAACAGTCGCGCATGCGGTTGAGTGCCCAGAACAGGTTGACCGCCGTGGGGCGGGATTCGGCCAGCAGGCGCATGTCGCTCTCGACCGCGGCCCGCCAGTCCCCGCCCTCGGCCAGCCGCTGACGTACCGCCAGCGCCACGCCGTAGGCGGCGGCAATCCCGATGGCCGGGGCGCCGCGCACCACCATCAGGGTGATCGCTTCAGCCACCGCAGCCGCCTCGGTGTAACGCAGCCAGACCTGCTGCTGCGGCAACAGACGCTGATCGAGCAGTAACAGGGCATCACCCTGCCATTCAATGGCCTTGACCTTTTCCGCGACCAGCAGTCGCTCGCGCATGCGCACAGTTCACCTTCCGTTCTTCATGCAAAGCGGCCGATTATACCCCAGGAGCCTGGTTATACTGGCGCCTCTCCAGCACCACGGACCGCCGACCATGCCGACATCGAAAGCCCCCTTCGACCTGCTCCTGCTGCCCACCTGGATAGTGCCGGTGGAGCCGGCCGGCGTGGTACTGCGCGAGCATGCATTGGGCATTCGCGATGGCCGCATTGCCCTGCTCGCACCACGCGACCAGGCGCTGCGCATCGGCGCAAGGACGGTACGCGAGTTGCCGGATATGCTGCTCTGCCCCGGCCTGATCAATGCCCACGGTCACGCCGCCATGACTCTGCTGCGCGGCTATGCCGACGACCTGCCTCTGCAGGAGTGGCTGCACGAGCGCATCTGGCCAGCCGAGGCGCAGTGGGTCAATGAGGACTTTGTCCGTGACGGCACCCTGATCGCCATCGCCGAACAGCTCAAGGGCGGCATCACCTGCCATGCCGACATGTATTTCTACCCGGCCGAAGCGACCCGCGCCGTGCATGAGACTGGCGTTCGCGCCCAGATCAGCATACCGATCCTCGACTTCCCGATTCCCGGCGCCCATGACGCAGGTGAGGCCATCCGCCAGGGCCTGCAACTGCTCGACGACCTCAAGCATCACCCGCGCATCCGCATCGCCTTCGGCCCGCACGCCCCTTACAGCGTCAGCGATGACAAGCTGGAAACCATCCGCATGCTGGCCGAGGAAGTCGACGCCCCCATTCACATGCACGTGCACGAAACCGCCGGTGAGGTCGAACAGGCACTCCAGCAGCAGGGCGAACGCCCGCTGGCACGCCTGCAGCGCCTGGGTCTGCTCGGGCCTCGCTTCCAGGCCGTGCACATGACCCAGATAAACGAACAGGACATCGAGCTGCTTGTCGCCAGCAACAGCAGCGTGATCCACTGCCCCGAGTCCAACCTCAAGCTGGCCAGTGGCTTCTGCCCGGTAGACAAGCTCTGGCAGGCCGGCGTCAACGTGGCCATCGGCACCGATGGCGCAGCCAGCAACAACGACCTCGACCTGCTGGGCGAAACCCGCACCGCCGCTCTGCTGGCCAAGGCCATCGCCGGCAACCCCAGTGCCCTGGATGCCCACAGCGCCCTGCGCATGGCCACCCTCAATGGCGCCCGCGCCCTGGGCCTGGAACAGCAGATCGGCTCGCTGGAAATCGGCAAACAGGCCGATCTGGTGGCCTTCGACCTGTCCGGCCTCGCCCAGCAACCGGTCTATGACCCGGTCTCGCAACTGCTCTACGCCTGCTCGCGGCACGAGGTCAGACATGTCTGGGTGGACGGCAAGGCACTGGTCGAGGACGGCCAACTGACCCGTCTCGACGAACACGAACTGAACGAGCGCGCCCGCGCCTGGGGCGAACGTATCGCCCAGCGCTGAAGCACGCTGCGACAAACTGGCCTGCGCGGCAAAGCTGCCGCCAGCGCCCGGAAACTGGCAATATACGCAGCTATCCCATTTTGCCCGGCCACCAGCAGCCTGCTGCGACCTGGCCCATGCCACTGGAACGCCCATGAGCAACGTCGATCACGCCGAAATCGCCAAATTCGAGGCCCTCGCCCACCGCTGGTGGGACCGCGAAAGCGAGTTCAAGCCGCTGCACGAAATCAATCCGCTGCGCGTCAACTGGATCGACGAGCGCGTCGGCCTGGCCGGCAAGAAGGTGCTGGATGTCGGCTGCGGTGGCGGCATCCTCAGCGAATCCATGGCCCAGCGTGGCGCCACGGTGATGGGTATCGACATGGGCGAAGCCCCGCTGGCCGTGGCTCAGCTGCACCAGCTGGAGTCGGGCGTCGAGGTCGAATACCGGCAGATCACCGCCGAAGCTCTGGCCGAGGAAATGCCCGGGCAGTTTGATGTGGTCACCTGCCTGGAAATGCTCGAACACGTACCGGATCCGGCGTCGGTGATCCGCGCCTGCTACAAAATGGTCAAACCGGGCGGTCAGGTGTTCTTCTCCACCATCAACCGCAATCCCAAGGCCTACCTGTTCGCCATTGTCGGCGCCGAATACGTGCTGCGCCTGCTGCCGCGCGGCACCCACGATTTCAAGAAGTTCATCCGCCCCTCCGAGCTCGGCGCCTGGTGCCGGCAGACCGGTTTTGAGGTCAAAGACATCATCGGCCTGACCTACAACCCGCTGACCAAGTACTACAAACTGGAAGCAGATGTGGATGTCAACTACATGATCCAGACGCTCAAGGAGGCCTGATGCGTCTGCGAGCGGTGCTTTTCGACATGGACGGCACGCTGCTCGACAGCGCGCCGGACTTCGTCGCCGTGGTTCAGGCCATGCGCGCAGCCCGCGAGCTGCCTGACGTGGAGGCACAGGCCGTGCGTGATGTCGTCTCCGGCGGCGCCCGCGCCATGGTCGCCGCGGCATTCGATGCCGAGCAAGGCTCTGCCGAATTCGAAGCCCTGCGCCTGGAATTCCTCGAGCGTTACCAGGCGCACTGCGCCGTACTGACCCAGCCCTATCCCGGCATCAGCGAACTGCTCGACGACATCGAGCATGCCAAGCTGCGCTGGGGCGTGGCCACCAACAAGCCACTGCGCTTTGCCGCGCCGATCATGCAGCGTCTGCAACTGGATCAGCGCAGCGCCGTCCTGCTCTGCCCGGACCATGTAGCCCAGAGCAAGCCTGCCCCCGACATGCTGCTGCTGGCCTGCCAGCAACTCGGCCTGCAACCGGCCGAAGTCCTGTTCGTCGGCGATGACGAGCGCGACATCGCCGCCGGCCGCGCCGCCGGCTGCCGTACCGCTGGCGTCACCTGGGGCTACATCCACCCCGATGACAACCCCGGCCACTGGGGCGCCGATGTGATCGTCAACCACCCCAGCGAACTGCGCACCGTACTCGACCGCGCATTGTGCAGCTGCTGAACCATTTCACTTTCTTTCCGTTTAGAGACCGACCGCATGTTCGAATACAGCGCCCGCCCCGACCTGCTCAAAGACCGCGTGATTCTGGTGACTGGCGCCGGTCGCGGGATCGGCGAGGCCGCCGCCAAGGCCTATGCCGCGCACGGCGCCACCGTGCTGCTGCTGGGCAAGAATGAAGACAACCTCAATGAGGTGTACGACCAGATCGAAGCGGCCGGCCATCCGCAGCCTGTGGTGATCCCCTTCAATCTGGAGACCGCCCTGCCGCACCAGTACGACGAGCTGGCCGCCACCATCGAGGCCGAGTTCGGCCGCCTCGACGGACTGCTGCACAACGCCGCCATCCTCGGCCCGCGCACCCCGCTGGAGCAGCTTTCCGGCGACAACTTCATGCGCGTCATGCAGGTCAACGTCAACGCCATGTTCATGCTGACCAGCACACTGTTGCCGCTGCTCAAGCTCTCCGAAGACGCCTCGGTGATCTTCACCTCCAGCAGCGTCGGCCGTCAGGGCCGTGCCTACTGGGGCGCCTATGCCACCTCCAAGTTCGCCACCGAAGGCCTCATGCAGGTTCTGGCCGACGAAGTCGACGGCACTCAGGTACGCGCCAACAGCGTCAACCCCGGCGCCACCCGCACCGGCATGCGCGCTCAGGCCTATCCGGGCGAAAACCCGACCAACAACCCGCTGCCCGAAGCCATCATGCCGATCTATCTGTACCTCATGGGCCCCGACAGCAAGGGCGTCAACAGCCAGGCATTTGACGCTCAGTAAGCCCAGCGCGCGCTACCCCGGCGCGCGCCGTTTTCCGGCGCCCGCCTTATCACAGCGGCAAGGCCTTGCCGCGTGACTCGCCAGAAAACCGTCTCCCCAGTCTGAATAACCCGCATCAAATATCTGCAACTCAATGATTTAAAAGCACTTTTCAAGATAAATCGACAACTGGCACGGAAATCGCTGTAGGCATGGTGTCGCCGCCTTCAAGCGCCAGAGGTTGATCATGAGCACGCCCAGTCAGTCCAACACCATCAATTTCGATGCAGCCAAGCTGCAGCGCTTGGGCTTTCCTGGCCAACGTCAGCCGTCGCTGAAGCCGGTCACCCTGATCGAACTGCGCCGCGAGCTTGCCCTGCAGCTGCAGACCACGCTCGATATCGAACGCATCCTTGAACTCTTCTACCGTCAGGTGCAGCGCTTGGTGCCGCTGGATGCTCTGAGCTACCAGCAGGCCAGCAGCGACCTGCGTCTGGAACTCGGCGGCCGCGGCAGTCACTCGGCCGGCTACCGCCTGAGCCACGAAGGCGAATACATGGGCGAACTGCTGTTCCGCCGCAACCAGCGCTTTTCCGATGACGAACTGGCTCAGCTCGAGTCGCTGCTGGCCAGCCTGCTGTTCCCCCTGCGCAATGCCCTGATGTACCGCGCCGCGGTGCAGAACGCGCTGCGTGACGGTCTGACCGGCACCGGCAACCGGGTCGCCATGGAGAAGGCACTGGAGCGCGAAGTGGAAATGGCCCGCCGCCACCTGCAACCGCTGTCGGTACTGATGCTGGACATCGACTTCTTCAAGAAGATCAACGATGAACATGGTCACCACACCGGCGACGAAGTGCTGCGCGCCGTCGCCAGCACCCTGAAGAACACCCTGCGCAACGTCGACATGGTGTTCCGTTTCGGTGGCGAGGAGTTCCTCGTGCTGTTGTCCAACACGCATCGCGAAGCCGCAGCCATGGTGGGCGAGCGCCTGCGCATGGCGGTCATGGAGCTGCAGTATCTGGTGCAGGGCCGCGCCCTGGATGTCTCGATCAGCCTGGGCTGCGCCACCCTGCTGGCGGGCGAGTCCTCCGACAGCCTGCTGCGCCGCGCCGACAACGCTCTCTATGTAGCCAAACGCGAAGGCCGCAACCGCCTGGCCCTGGCCGGCTGATCGACTGACTGCCTGCTCGAAGCGGACATGAAAAAAGGGACCCTTGGGTCCCTTTTTCGTTTACCGGTGATTACCGCGGCTTACGCCCGAAACCCGGACGCTGCCCTTCACCCGCCGGTTGCGGGCGACGCTGGGCTGGCGCTGCCGGCTTGCGTGCCGGACGCTCGCCCAGGCTCGGCTCATCACGGCCACGCTGCGGACGCTTCTTCGCCGCATCAGGGCGCTCGGCAATCACCGCCTGACCACGCGGCCCACGCTCGCCCTCGGCCGGACGCGGCTTGCGCACGCCAACCGGCTTGGGCGACTTGCGCTGCAAACGCTCCATCTTGTCGCGGAACTTGCTTTTGACACCCGGCAGCTCGACCGGCGTCAGCCCCACTTCAGCGGAGAGGATGTCGATCTCGCGCTGGCTCATTTCGCGCCAGCGGCCCATGGTCAGGTCTGAGGTCATGAACACCGGTCCGAAACGCACGCGCTTGAGACGGCTGACCACCACGCCCTGAGACTCCCACAGGCGGCGCACTTCACGGTTGCGGCCTTCCATCACCACGCAGTGATACCAGTGGTTGTAGCCTTCGCCACCCGGAGCCTGCTTGATGTCGGTGAACTTGGCCGGGCCGTCTTCCAGCATCACGCCGGCCTTGAGCTGCTCGATCATCTCGTCGGTCACTTCACCACGCACACGCACCGCGTACTCGCGGTCCATCTCGTAGGAAGGGTGCATCAGGCGATTGGCCAGCTCACCGTCGGTGGTGAACAGCAGCAGACCGGTGGTGTTGATGTCGAGGCGGCCGACGTTGATCCAGCGGCCATTGCGCGGCCGGGGCAGACGGTCGAAGACAGTCGGACGGCCTTCCGGATCGTTGCGGGTGCAGACTTCGCCATCGGGCTTGTTGTAGATCAGGACCCGGCGAACTTCTTCCTGCTCTTCCTCGCGACGCAGCACGCGCCCATCGACGCTGATGGCGTCATGCAGATCCACGCGCTGGCCCAGGGTGGCCACTACGCCATTGACCTGTACGCGACCGCTGCTGATCCAGGTTTCGATATCGCGACGCGAAGCCAGACCCATGCGGGCCAGGACTTTCTGCAGTTTTTCCCCTGCGGGGCTGTGTTGTTGCTCGTCCATCTGGGCACCTCCCGGTGTAGTGATGTGGGCGAATGGCACTATCGGCCAAAAAGGGCGTGCATCATACGCCTTTAGCGTGCGCCGCGCACCGCCACTCAGCGGATGCGGTCAGCCGGCAAAATCAATGCAGCAAAGGCAGCTCGCCGGCATCCTCAGCCAATGTTTCGCCCTCGTCGTCGCTCTCGGCCGATGCAGGCAGATCGCTGAAATCGGTTTTCAGCCCCTGTTCCATGCTGTCGAGCTCGGCCAGCAGGCTGCGGAAACTGGTTTCTTCCCGCGGCTCGGCCTGCTCAGTGCCGGCATCGTCATCGGCCAATGCCAGATCGGCCCGCGCCTGCAGACCGGCCGGCACGCCGTCCTCGTCATCCAGAGGCAGCGCCGGATCAGGCTGCAGTTCGCGCAGTGCCGCCAAAGGTGGCAACTCGTCGAGGCTCTTCAGGTTGAAGTGATCGAGAAAGGCCTTGGTGGTGGCGAACATCGCTGGGCGCCCAGGCACATCGCGATGACCGACCACGCGAATCCACTCGCGCTCCAGCAGCGTCTTGACGATCTGGCTGTTGACCGCCACGCCGCGGATATCCTCGATTTCGCCCCGGGTGATCGGCTGCCGGTAAGCCACCAGCGCCAGGGTTTCCAGCAGCGCACGCGAATAGCGCTGGGGGCGCTCTTCCCACAACCGGCCGACCCAGGGGGCATATCGTTCGCGCACCTGCAGGCGATAACCGGAGGCCACCTCTTTCAGCTCCAGGGCGCGTCCCTCACAGCTCTTGGCCAGCACCGTCAGGGCTTTCTTGAAGACGCCAGGCTCTGGGCGTTCGCCCTCCTCGAACAGCTCCATCAGCCGCTCCAGCGACTGCGGCTTGCCCGAGGCAAGCAGAAAGGCTTCGAGGACCAGGGCTAGTTCTTTGGGCTCAGACAGGTTCATCACAGGCTATTCCGCACGGGCCCGCACATGGATCGGGGCAAAAGGCTCATTTTGTACCAGCTCGACCAGCGATTCCTTGACCAGTTCGAGTACCGCCATGAAGGTCACCACCACGCCCAGCCGCCCCTCTTCGGCGCTGAACAGGCTGATAAAGGGCAGAAAAGCACCGCCCCTGAGACGCTCCAGCACTTCGCTCATGCGCTCGCGGGTGGACAGGGCTTCGCGGGTGACCTGATGGCTCTCGAACATATCGGCACGCCTGAGCACCTCGGCCATCGACAGCAATACCTCTTCCAGGCTGACCTGCGGCAGCAGCTTGCGCGCCCGCGCCTCGGGCGCATCCAGGCGCGGCACCTGCAGCTCGCGGCCAACCCTAGGCAGGCCGTCGAGGTCCTCGGCGGCGGCCTTGAAGCGTTCGTATTCCTGCAGACGCCGGATCAACTCGGCGCGCGGATCCTCCTCTTCCTCCTCGGCCTCAGCCGAGCGTGGCAGGAGCATGCGCGACTTGATCTCGGCCAGCATGGCCGCCATCACCAGATACTCGGCGGCCAGCTCAAGGCGCACCGATTTCATCAGCTCGACATAGCCCATGTACTGCTTGGTGATTTCGGCCACCGGGATGTCGAGGATGTCGATGTTCTGCTTGCGGATCAGGTACAGCAGCAAGTCCAGCGGCCCCTCGAAGGCCTCGAGGAACACCTCCAGAGCATCCGGCGGGATATACAGATCCAGCGGCAGTTCGGTGACCGCCTGGCCGTAGACCAGCGCCAGCGGCAACTCCCCCTGCTGGGGCGCGACGGTCTCGGGAGCTTCACTCATCAGTCGTTCTCGAACGGCGTCGGATCGCCGGCCCCGACACGCAGCACCTCGGGCGAATCGTCGAGCAGGCTGACCACTGTCGAGGCCTCCAGCCCGCCGAAACCGCCATCGATGATCAGATCCACCTGATGCTCGAGGATCTGGCGCATCTCGTAAGGATCAGACATCGGCAGCGTCTCCCCCGGCAGGATCAGACTGACGCTCATCAGCGGCTCACCCAGCTCGTGGGCCAGGGCCAGAGGAATGGGATGCGCCGGCACACGCAGGCCGATGGTGCGGCGCTTCTCGTGCAGGAGCATGCGCGGCACTTCGCGGGTGGCATTGAGAATGAAGGTATAGGGGCCCGGCGTATGCGCCTTGAGCAGGCGGAAGGCGGCCGTATCGACCTTGGCGAACAGGCCCAGCTGCGACAGGTCGCTGCAGATCAGGGTGAAATTGTGCTTGTCGTCCAGCCGGCGCAGGCGGCGAATGCGCTCCACCGCTGTCTTGTCGCCGATATGACAGGCCACGGCGTAGGACGAATCGGTGGGAAACACCACCACGCCACCCTGGCGAATGATCTCCACCGCCTGTTTGATCAGGCGCGCCTGGGGATTTTCCGGGTGGACCTGGAAGAACTGACTCATAGACGCTCCCTGTTCAAGATGCAGCGCGGACATGATCGAAGCGCGCCCAGAGTGGCGGCAGATCATCCGGGACGGGCCGGTACATACCCAGCTCCGACCAGTCGCCCGGTGCGTGGAAATCACTGCCGGCGCTGACCAGCATGCCGAATTCGCGGGCCAGAATGGCCAGGGTGCCGACCTGCTCGGCCGGCTGCAGGCCATTGACCACCTCGATGGCATGCCCGCCACCGCTGACGAACTCGCCGACCAGCCGCCGGCGCTTGCTGCGGGTGAAATCGTACTGGGCCGGATGGGCCAGGCTGATCCAGGCATCGGCCGCGCGCAGCGTTGCCAGCACTTCGGCCAGACTCGGCCAGTGCTGCTTCACATCTCCCAGCTTGCCGGCACCCAACCATTTGCGGAACGCCTCGGCGCGGTCGGCAACGAAACCGGCGCGCACCAGATATTCGGCGAAATGCGGGCGGGCCGGCGCGTTGCCACTGTCACCCAGCTCCTGCTGCACGGCGCGGGCGCCCTGCAGACAACCGGTAAAGCCGACCCGCGCCAGACGCCGGTCGATTTCCTCGGCACGGGCCCAGCGCCCGGTGTGCAGGCTCTGCACCGCCGTCTCAATGGCCGGGGCATCCAGAGCAAAGCCATAACCCAGCACGTGAATGGTGGCGCCACCCCAGGTACAGGACAGTTCGATGCCATTGACCAGCTGCAGCCCCAGCTCGGCGGCGCGCTGCTGCGCTTCGGGCAGACCCTCGACGGTGTCGTGATCGGTCAGCGCCAGCACCCGCACACCACGTTCGTGGGCGCGCGCCACCACCGTCGCCGGGCTCAGGGCGCCGTCCGAGGCGGTGCTGTGGCAATGCAGATCAATCTCCATGGGGTCTCGCTGAACGGGGTTCACGGGCTGGAAAGCAGGGACTTCTGCGCCAGATTCTTCCTGTTATTATGCCGGCACAACCCATTTCTGGCTGCGCTACGTGAAACAATTCATCGACTTTATTCCGCTGATCCTGTTCTTCATCGTCTACAAGCTCGAACCACGCGCCATTGAACTGGCCGGCCACAGCATTACCCTGGGCGGTATTTTCAGTGCGACCGCCGTGCTGATTCTGGCCTCCGTGGTGGTTTATGGCGCCCTGCTGATCCACCAGCGCAAGCTGGAAAAGGGCCAGTGGCTGACGCTCGGCGCCTGCCTGCTGTTCGGCGGCATGACCCTGGCGTTCCACAGTGAAACCTTCCTCAAGTGGAAAGCGCCGGTGGTGAACTGGCTGTTTGCCCTGGCCTTCATCGCCAGCCACTTCATCGGCGACAAACCGCTGATCCAGCGCATGCTCGGCCATGCCATGACTCTGCCGGCTGAAGTCTGGAAACGCCTGAACCTGGCCTGGATCGGCTTTTTCCTGTTCTGCGGCTTCGCCAACCTGTTCGTTGCCTTCACCTTCCATGAGATCTGGGTCGACTTCAAAGTCTTCGGGAGCCTCGGCCTGACCGTGCTGTTCCTGGTGGCCCAGGGCGTTTATCTCTCGCGTCACCTCCACGACGAGCCCGCCCCCGAAACCAAGGACTGAACATGCTCTACGCCATCATCGCCACCGATCATCCCGGCACCCTCGACGCGCGCATGGCCGCCCGCCCTGCCCACCTCGATCGTCTGCTGCAACTCAAGGCCGAAGGCCGGCTGATTCTCGCCGGCCCACACCCGGCGGTAGACAGCAACGACCCGGGCTCAGCAGGGTTCAGCGGCAGCCTGGTGGTCGCGGAATTCGACTCGCTGCAGGCCGCACAAACCTGGGCCGATGCCGACCCGTACCGCAGCGCCGGCGTCTACGCCAGCGTCATCGTCAAGCCATTCAAGCTCGTTCTTCCGTAAACCCGCGCGGGTGGCAGCGCCGCCCTACAGGAGTTCCGATGCGCCTGCTGGCCCCGCTGTTTGCCCTGTTGCTGCCCTGTCTTGCCGTGCAGGCAGAGGAATCTGTCTCCCTGCCACTGCTGCAAACCAGCAGCGGCACACCTCAGCCCAGTACGACGCCGAACGTCGAACTCCAGCAACAGCTCAAGCTCATGCAAGCCGAGCGCGACCAGCTGCAGGCACAACTGCAGGAGCAGAACCAGCTGCAGGAAAGCGCTCAGGTCAGCCGCCTGCGCCAGGAAAACCAGCGCCTCAAGCTGCAGCTCAAAGCCGCTTTGGCCGGACAGGGGCCTCGCTGGCTGAGCGAACAGCAGACCTGGTTTGCCTTGGGAGGAGCTCTGACACTGATCGCCCTGATCATCGGCAGACTCAGTGCCGGCCTCGGCAAATCGCGCAAGCACTGGCTGAACTGACGACCCAGCATGAGCCATCTGCTGCTGATCGATGATGATCTGGAACTCTGCGACCTGCTCAGCCGCTGGCTGAGCCAGGAAGGCTTTGTCGTCAGCGCCAGCCACGACGGCCAGCAGGCCCGCCAGCAGCTGCAGGCCCAGAGCCCGGACGCGGTGATCCTTGATGTCATGCTGCCCGATGGCAGCGGTCTGGAGCTACTCAAGCAACTGCGCCAGGATCACCCGGAACTGCCGGTGCTGATGCTTTCCGCCCGCGGCGAGCCGCTGGACCGCATCCTCGGCCTGGAGCTGGGCGCCGACGATTACCTGGCCAAACCCTGCGACCCCCGCGAACTGACGGCCCGCCTGCGGGCGGTACTGCGCCGCAGTCAGGCCACAGTCAAACCCCAGCTGCAGGACCTCGGCGATCTCAGTTACAGCGTCGCACGCGGCACCGCCAGTATTGGTGAGCATGAGGTCAGCCTGACCCTGTCCGAGGGCCGCATTCTCGAGGCGCTGCTGCAAACCCCGGGCGAGCCGGTGGACAAGCAGGCACTGGCGCAACTGGCACTGGGCCGCAAACTCAGCCTGTATGACCGCAGTCTGGACATGCACGTCAGCAACCTGCGCAAGAAGCTCGGCCCGCACGCCGATGGCCGGCCACGTATCCAGGCCCTGCGCGGTCGTGGCTACCTGTACCAGCTGTAGCAGGCCGTCTTTACCCAGCCTTTACCCTGACCTGACGGCGCTTGACCTTGCCCGCCCTAGACTGGGCACATCCGGACAACGACCGGAATCCAGACCAGGAGATCCATCATGCGCAAGACCCTCACCGCCCTGCTGTTCGCCGCCACCCTGCCCACCGTTGCCCTGGCCATGCCCGACGAAGGCCGCCACCAGGGCGGCATGCGCGGCGAACCGCACGGTATGATGTTCAAGGAACTCGACCTCAGCCGCGAACAGCGCGAGTCCATCGGCAAGCTGATGCGCGAGCAGATGAAGTCCCAGCGTGACATCACCCAACGCTATCTCGACAAACTGCCGGAAGCCGAGCGCAAGGCCATGCAGGAGGAGCTGGAAGCCGGCAGGAAGCAGCAGCACGACAGCATCCGCGCCCTGCTCAAGCCCGAGCAGCAGAAGAGCTTTGACGAGCTGACCAAGAAGATGGAAGAACGCCGCGCCGAACGCGCCGAGTTCGAAGCCTGGAAGGCCGAGAAAGACAAGGCCGAATAAATCTGCGATCGACCGCCAGCCCAGTGCTGGCGGTCCTGTTTGAGGAATGCCCATGCGCACCCTGTTCTGGCGCATCTTCGCCAGTTTCTGGCTGGCCATCGTGCTGGTCGCCGGCCTGTCCCTGCTGCTGGGCCGGGTGTTCAATCAGGATGCGCTGATCCTCGCCACACACCCGGCCCTGCGCGGTCTGGCCGAGCAGTGGGTTGAGCGCTATGAGACGCAGGGGGTTCAGGCAGCACAGCGCCTGCTGGAGAACCCCAAGCGCCGCTATCGTCTGAATGTCCAGGTGCTCGACGATGATGGCGAGCCGCTGGTACGCGGTACCTTTCCACCCCGTGCCGCCGCTCTTGAAGCACGTGTCCGGGAAAACCGTCTGCCGTGGCGACGCCTGACCGAAAGCGTCGAGGGCAGCAACGGCACCACCTACCTGTTCATCTACCGCATTCCCCACCCGGAGCTGCACGGCTGGCAGCGCGACAGCGTGCTGCTGCCCCTTGGCGCGCTGACCATCGCGCTGCTGGTGCTGACCATTCTCAGCCTGCGCCTGACGCTGTCCATCACCCGTCCGCTGGAACGCCTGCGCAGTGCAGTGCATGACCTCGGCCGCACCGCCTACCAGCAGCACAGCCTCGACGAGCTGGCCCGTCGTCCCGATGAACTGGGTCTGCTGGCCAAGGACTTCAACCACATGGGAGAACGCCTGCAGGGGCTGATCGGCAGTCAGCGCCAGCTGCTGCGTGATGTTTCCCATGAGCTGCGCTCGCCCCTGGCGCGCCTGAAAATCGCCCTGGCCTTGGCCGAGCGCGCGCCCGCCGAGGAGCGCGAACAGCTGTGGCCGCGCCTGGGTCAGGAATGTGATCGCCTGGAAGCCCTGATTCAGGAAATTCTCACCCTCGCCCGCCTCGACAGCGAACCCGGCGCGCGTCAGCCCGTGCCGCTGCGACCACTGCTGGAAAAACTGATCGAGGATGCGCGGCTGCTGCACCCCGAGCAGCAGATCAGACTGGACTGCCCGGACAGCGCCGTCCTCTCTGTCTGGCCCGACATGCTGGAACGGGCTCTGGACAACCTGCTGCGCAATGCCCTGCGCTTCAACCCGGTCGGGCAGCCAGTCGAAATCCGGGTAACGGCACAGGCCGACACCTGGCAGGTGGAAATCCGCGACCATGGCCCCGGCGTTGCCGACGAGCACCTGGCTCGCCTCGGCGAACCCTTCTTCCGCGCTCCGCAGCAGAGCGGCAGCGGCCACGGTCTGGGGCTGGCCATCGTGCGCCGCAGCGCCGAGCGCCACGGCGGCCAACTGGCGCTGCTCAATCACGTAGATGGCGGTTTTGTCGCCCGCCTGACCCTGCCGCGCTGATCAGCCCTGCCAGGACTGGACGAAATCGGCCGGTGCCAGCGCCGCCGGCTGACGCAGGGCGCCCTCCGGGGTGCCGAGATAGATGAAGGCAATTACCTGCTCGCTCTCCGCCAACCCCAGCCCGCGGGCCACCGTCGGGTGATAGGCCAGCTCGCCGGTGCGCCAGATAGCACCCAGTCCCTGAGCGTGGGCAGCCTGCAGCAGGGCATGAGCGGCGCAACCGGCCGACAGTACCTGCTCGCTGGTCGGCACCTTGGGGTGATCCTTGGGGCTGGCGATCACCACCAGCAGCAGCGGCGCACGCAACGGCGCCGCCAGTGCCTTGTCCAGCGCCGCCGGAGCAACCTCCGCGCTTTCCTGCAGAGCCCGGACAAAGAGTTCACCCAGACGCTGGCGGGCATCTCCCTCGATGCTGAGAAAGCGCCAGGGGCGCAACTGGGCATGATCCGGGGCGCGCAGCGCGGCCTTGAACAGCAGCTCGCGCTGCTCGGCCGAAGGCGCAGGTTCCACCAGACGGGATACGGAAACACGCTGAGTCAGGGCAACAAGGGCATCCATGATGCTCACTCCACAATAAGGTGCTGGCAGTCTAACCGATCCGGCCAGTGCTCCGGGCCCAGCGGCGGCAAACCATAGGCCGCACGCGCCTTGTCGCAGTGCGGGTTGGCCTGGCCATCCTCCCAGGAGGCGGTGAACTCGCGGCAGGTACTGCTGCGACAGGCATAGTTGCTACAGGACACACTCTCCCCGACCGTGCCCTGCAGCGCCGTGCAGCGCACCGGGCGGGTCTCGGTGCCGAGCATCGCCACCCGCTGCGGACTGATCTGCACCACCAGTTCATCCGGCACAAGGCCACCGCCGGACTGGCATTCGCCCCAGTAGAAGGACACACGAAAGTGAGCGCAGCAGGCGCCACAGCTCAGACAGGGGTTGTTGGAAGACATGATGGATAGAACGCGACGGCGGATAAGGAAGAGACGGCCTATTGTATGCGGTGGCAATGCGCTGTGAAGATGACCCAGGCCGGTTTACAGCCACTGCGTCATCCGTAGAATGGCGCCCCTCAGTTCCCGAGACTTGCTTGATGGCTCTTTCCACCCTGCGCATGATCGGCTTCATCATCGGCCTGTTCCTTATCACCCTGGCCGTGAGCATGGTCATTCCCATGCTGACCCTGCTGCTGTACCAGCGCCAGGACGATCTGGATGCATTTCTCTGGTCGAGCCTGATCACCTTTGTGGCCGGTCTGGTGCTGGTGGCGCCGGGCAAACCCCAAAATGCCCACATGCGCCCGCGTGACATGTACCTGCTGACCACCCTGAGCTGGGTGGTGGTATGTACTTTTGCCGCCCTGCCGATGGTGATCATTCAGCACATCAGCTACACCGACTCATTCTTCGAGACCATGTCCGGTATCACCACCACCGGTTCCACCGTGCTGGTAGGCCTGGATCATGCGTCTCCCGGCCTGCTGATCTGGCGCTCCATGCTGCACTGGCTGGGCGGTATCGGCTTTATCGGCATGGCCGTGGCCATCCTGCCGCTGCTGCGAGTGGGCGGCATGCGCCTGTTCCAGAGCGAATCCTCGGACTGGGGCGAGAAAGTCATGCCCCGCTCGCACGTCGCCGCGCAATACATTCTGGGCATCTATGCATTGCTGACCCTGCTGGGTTTTTTTGCCTTCTGGGCTGCTGGCATGAAGCCCTTTGACGCCATAAACCATTCGATGTCGATGATTTCCACCGGCGGCTTCTCGACCTCGGACAATTCCATGGCCAACTGGCAGCAGCCTGCAGTGCACTGGGTGGCCGTACTGTTCATGATCCTCGGCAGCCTGCCCTTCACCCTCTATGTGGCCACCATGCGTGGCAGGCGCAAGGCGCTGCTGAAAGATCATCAGGTGCGAGGTTTCCTCGGTTTTCTGCTGCTCACCTGGCTGGTGGTTGGTACCTGGCTGTGGGCCAACTCAGACTATGCCTGGCTGGATGCCTTCCGTATCGTCGCGGTCAATGTCACCTCGGTGGTCACCACCACCGGCGTGGCACTGGGCGATTACACCCTGTGGGGCAGTTTCGCGGTGCTGCTGTTCTTCTACCTGACCTTTGTCGGCGGCTGCTCCGGCTCCACCGCCGGGGGCCTGAAGATCTTCCGTTTCCAGGTCGCCTACGTACTGCTCAAGGCCAACCTGCAGCAACTGATCCACCCCCGCGCCGTGATCAAACAGCAGTACAACGGCCACAATCTGGATGAGGACATTGTCCGCTCGCTGATCACCTTTTCCTTCTTCTTTACCATCACCATTGGCGTCATCGCCCTCGGCCTGACCCTCACCGGCCTGGACTGGGTTACCGCGCTGACCGGCGCCGCCACTGCGGTGTGCAACGTCGGACCCGGCCTGGGCCCGATCATCGGCCCGGTCGGCAACTTCTCCACCCTGCCGGACAGCGCCAAGTGGCTGCTGACCATCGGCATGCTGCTTGGCCGTCTGGAAATCCTCACTGTGCTGGTGCCCTTCACCCGCACGTTCTGGAAGCACTGACCGGTGGGGCTGCCGAACCTGCGCACCATCGGCTTCATCAACGGCATCTTCCTGCTGACCCTGGCAGTCAGCATGCTGGTGCCGGTTATCACCCTACTGATCTTTGAACAGCCTCATCTGATCAGCGGTTTCCTCTGGTCCAGCCTGATCACCTTCGCCGCCGGTCTGAGTCTGATGAGCCGGGGCTATGCCCGGCACAGCCCACTGCGTCCCCGCGACATGTACCTGCTGACCGTCTCCAGCTGGATTGTCGTCGGTAGCTTCGCCGCGCTGCCCTTTCTCTTTGCCGGCGACAGCGGGATCACCGACGCCTTCTTCGAGAGCATGTCAGGCATCACCGCCACCGGCGCCACCGTGCTGACCGGGTTGGACAACATGTCACCCGGCCTGCTGATCTGGCGCTCTCTGCTGCACTGGCTGGGCGGCATCGGCTTCATCGCCATGGCCGTGGCCATTCTGCCGATGCTGCGCATTGGTGGCATGCGCCTGTTCCAGACCGAATCCTCGGACCGCTCGGACAAGGTCATGCCCCGCTCGCACATGGTCGCCAAGTACATGGTGCTCGCCTACGTCGGCCTGAGTGCCATCGGCGTGCTGGCTTTCTGGCTGGCCGGGATGAGCTGGTTCGATGCCATCAACCACTGCATGTCGGCCATCGCCACCGGCGGTTTCTCCACCTCCGATGCCTCCCTTGGCAACTGGCAGCAGCCGGCGGTGCACTGGGTCGCCGTGCTGGTGATGATCCTCGGCAGCCTGCCCTTTGTCCTTTACGTCTCGACCCTGCGTGGCAACTACCTGGCCGTGTTTCGCGACGAACAGGTCCGTGGCTTCTTCTTTGTTCTGCTCAGCAGTTGGCTGGTGCTGACCCTGTGGAAAACCCTGACCACCGAGTTGCCGTGGCTGGAAGCCCTGCGCCATGTGGCGGTGAATATCACCTCGGTGATGACCACCACCGGTTTTGCCGTGGGCGATTACAGCCTGTGGGGGCCGTTCGCCAGCATGCTGTTCTTCTATCTGGGCTTCGTCGGCGGCTGCTCCGGCTCCACCGCCGGGGGCCTGAAGATCTTCCGTTTTCAGGTCGCCTACATCCTGCTCAAGGTCAACCTCAAGCAGCTGATTCACCCGCGGGCGGTGGTCAAGCAGAACTACAACCGCCATCGCTTGGACGAAGACATCGTCCGCTCGATTCTGGCCTTCTCGTTCTTCTTCACCATCACCATCGCCACCCTGGCGCTGGCCCTGGCCTTCTGCGGGCTGGACTGGATCACTGCGTTGACCGGCGCCGCCGCCACCGTTTCCGGGGTCGGCCCGGGCATGGGGCCGATCATCGGCCCGGCGGGCAACTACGCCAGTCTGCCGGACACCGCCAAATGGCTGCTGACCTTGGGCATGCTGCTCGGGCGCCTGGAAATTCTCACCGTGCTGGTGCTGCTGTCACCGCTGTTCTGGCGTCACTGACCGGCTAGGGCTGGTGACGGGCGCGGTACTCACCCGGCGTACAGCCAAACCAGCGGCGAAAGGCACGGAAGAAATTGCTCGGATCGGCAAAGCCCAGCAGGTAGGCGATTTCCAGCAGGGTCAGGCTGGGTTGTGCCATGTACTGCCCAACCAGTTCACGCCGGGTATCGTCGAGCAACTGCTGGAAACTTGCCCCCTCCTCCTGCAGTCGGCGCTGCAGGGTGCGTTCGGACAGAAGCAGCTCCTGCGCCACCACTTCGCGCTTGGGTTCGCCTTGCGGCAACAGGCGACAGAGAATCTGCCGTACCTGATGCGTCACCCGACTGCCGGCAAAGCGCGCCAGGTAATCGCCGGCGAAACGATCATGCAGTTGCGCCAGCGCCTCGTTGGCCGAAGGTAACGGCGCCTCCAGATCGGCGCGGGCGAACTCTAGGGCATAACCTTCGGCATTGAAGCGCAGTGGCGCATCGAATACCGCCTGATAGGGCTGCTGATCGGCCGGGGCGGCGCGCTGCAACTGCACGCACAATGGCCGGATCGGCCGCCCGGTAATCCAGCGCACGAACGTCAGGGTGTAGGCCAGCGAGGCTTCGGCGGCCTGATGGGTGGGCGGCAGGCTGTCACCGTGGATGGCCAGGGTCAGCACATAACGATCCGGCATCACCCGAAAACTCAGGTCGGCGCCTTCGGCGATGATGCGCTGGTAGCGCACCAGCCGGGCGAAACCATCCTTGAGCGTGCGACTGGACATCAGGGCATAGCCAACCACATTGAACGAGGCCGGTCGCACCACCTTGACCATGTTCAGGCCGATCGCCGGATTACCGGACAACTCAACCGCCCGCTGCCATAGCCGCGTCATGCCATCCTGGGGAAAGCGCGCATCGGGATCATGCAGGGCGGCATGGTTCAGACCCAGCTCGGAAAACAGCGCCTGGCAGTCGATGCCTTCGGCCTCCAGGGCATGCACGATAGCCAGCGCCCAGCTGGAAGAGGTGGTTCTCAAGGGAGTCGGCATATTGTCGTTGTAATGTCCGCAGGCAAGGCTGAATCCTGCCGGAAAAGGTCTGGCTCGAAAAGTCAGTTGCCGTCAGGGTGTTCGCAAGGATACTAAACTGGCAGCGAATGTCAGTGGCTGACAGGTGGCAGCGGCTTACACTGCCTTCTCAGCAACAGCCATAACTACCCAACACCGATAACAAGAATGGAGGTGCGCCGTGAGCACTGAAAGCGTGAAAACCTTCAACAGCTTTGCCGAGTTCTACCCCTATTACCTGCAGGAGCACAGCAACGACACCTGCCGTCGCCTGCACTATGTCGGCAGCCTGCTGGTGCTGGGCATCCTCGCCTACACCATCGGCACCCAGCAATGGGCCCTGCTGTGGACGCTGCCAATCGCCGGCTATGGGTTTGCCTGGGTCGGCCACTTCGTCTTCGAGAAGAACAAGCCCGCCACCTTCAAATACCCGCTGTACTCCTTCATGGGCGACTGGGTCATGCTCAAGGATGCCTTCACCGGGCGTATCCGCTTCTGATCCTCAAGTGCCGGCCATGCCACGGCCGGCCAATCCCTGCGGCGTGCCGGCAATCTGCCAGGGGTCGCAATTCCCGCCCAGCTTTAGTACGTTTGTCGCCCTAAAAGCTCCCGCAGAAGCGGGACAACAAGAAAGACATCCAAAGAGATGTCCCAGCATCCAGGGAACGCCGTACCTCATGAAGCCTATTGCCAAGCCGGCCAGCATTGTTCTGCCCACGCCGCCGCTGCGCGAATACTATTCCCGCGTGCTGGCGTATATCGCCACCGCGGCCTGTATCGCCGCCGGCACCTATTCGCAGTATTTCAGCTACGACATTCTGTGGATGGTGCCTTACGCACTGCTCTATCCACACCTGGCCCACCAGATCAGCCAACGCTTCAAACACGAATACCCACAGCAGACCCACCTGACCCTGCTGTTCATCGATGCCCTGCACGCCGGGGCCGCTATCAGCCTGCTCGACTTCAGCGTGGTGCCCAGCCTGATGATCGTGCTGACCCTGACCTTCAGCGCCCTGATCATCGGTGGCCTGCGCTACATGGGCCTGGCAGGCCTCGTCATGTTGAGCGGCACCCTGCTCTGCGCTGCTGTCAGCGACATCAAGTTGCACCCGGCCACCCCCGCGCTGGTGGCCTTCGTCAGCATTATGTTCACCACCCTGTATATCTGCATCACCGCCTACTTCGTGCACCTGCAGGGGCTGCGTCTGAGCATCGCCCGCGGTGAGATCAAGCGCGAACAGGAAAAGGCCGCACGCCTGGCCCGCAATCTGGCCAAGTACCTGTCGCCACAGGTGTGGGAATCGATCTTCAGCGGCAAGAAGAGCGTGCGTCTGGAAACCCAGCGCAAGAAGCTCACCGTGTTTTTCTCCGACATCAAGGGCTTTACCGAGCTGTCCGAGGAGCTGGAAGCCGAAGCCCTTACCGACATGCTCAACAACTACCTCAACGAGATGTCGAAGATCGCCCTCAAGCATGGCGGCACCATCGACAAGTTCATCGGCGATGCGGTGATGGTGTTCTTCGGTGATCCGACCACTCAGGGCGCCAAGAAGGACGCCGTGGCTGCGGTATCCATGGCCATCGCCATGCGCAAGCACATGAAGGTATTGCGCCAGCAGTGGCGCGCCCAGGGCATCGACAAGCCGCTGGAAATCCGCATGGGCATCAACACCGGCTACTGCACCGTGGGCAACTTCGGCGCCGACACGCGCATGGACTACACCATCATCGGCCGCGACGTGAACCTCGCCAGCCGGCTGGAGAGCAACGCCGAAGCCGGCGAGATTCTGGTCTCCCACGAGACCTACTCGCTGATCAAGGACGTGATCATGTGCCGCGACAAGGGCCAGCTGACGGTCAAGGGCATGAGCCGTCCGGTGCAGGTCTACCAGGTGGTCGACTTCCGCCGCGACCTCGGCGCCACCTCAAGCTTCCTCGAACATGAGCTGCCCGGATTCTCCATGTACCTGGACACCAACAACATCCAGGGCGTGGACAAGGAACGGGTGATCAAGGCGCTGCAGCAGGCCGCCGAGAAGCTGCGCGACAAGGTGATTTTCTAAAATCGCCTGCCGGTTCAAGGCGAACCGGCAAATACCTCAGGCATCCACTGCCTGCCAATTCGTGTCATCGACCAGCTCGCCATCCAGCAGCGGCTGCTGGCGCAGAAACACCTGCGCCGAGTGACGCCAGGAAAAAGCCCGGGCCGCCGCAGCGCACGGGGCGCGCTCCAGTTGCAGGGCCTGCAGGCAAGCCTCCTGCAAGTCTTCGCTCATCCAGCCGGTAACGCCCTGCTCCAGCACATCCAGCGGACCACGCACCGGGAAGGCTGCCACCGGCGTGCCGCAGGCCAGCGCTTCGAGCATCACCAGACCGAGGGTGTCGGTGCGCGACGGGAAGACCAGCACGCTGGCCGCTGCATAGCAGCGCGCCAGTTCGGCGCCACGCTGGTAGCCAAGAAAGCGCACCTGCGGGTAGGCCTGTTGCAGGCTCTGCCGCTGCGGGCCATCGCCAACCACCCACTTTTCACCCGGCAATTGCAGGTCGAGAAAGGCCGGCAGGTTCTTCTCCGCCGCCAGACGCCCCACATAGAGAAACACCGGTTTTTCTGCCGTCTGCGGCGAGCTGGCGTTGAACAGCTGGCTGTCCACGCCCTTGTGCCACAGTGCCAGGCGAGCAATGCCCTGGCTGGCCAGTTCGCCGCGCAGACTGGGCGTGCTCACCATCACCGCCTGGCTGGCGGCATGGAAGCGGCGCAGGTAGGCATAGCCCCAGTCCAGAGGCAGCCAAGGCCAGCGGGTGGTCACGTATTCCGGAAAGCGCGTGTGGATGGCCGTGGAAAAAGCCAGACCGCGGCGCTTGAGGTAGTGCCGCGCGGCCCAGCCCAGTGGCCCCTCGGTGGCAATGTGTACAGCGTCCGGCCGGAAGTCGCGCAGCATCGGCGCCACCCGCCACAGATCCCAGGCCAGGGCGATCTCGCCATAGCTCGGGCACGGCACATGCCGGAAATCCTGGGGGCCAAGCACCTTCACCTGATGGCCCAGCGCATGCAGCTCGCGCACCAGTGCCTGGATGCAGGTGACCACACCGTTGACCTGGGGCAGCCAGGCATCGCTGACGATCAGCAGCCTCATGGCAGCACCTCCACCAGCGGCACAGCCTGCCGGGCCTGAGCCTCGGCCAGCCGGTACAGCTCGATCTGCCCGTCCCAGTGTTCGATCAGCGCGCTGCAGGACTCCACCCAGTCGCCGCAGTTGAGGTACTCCACCGCACCGACCCGGCGGATCTCGGCATGGTGGATATGCCCGCAGACCACACCATCTAGGCCACGCCGGCTGCATTCGTGGGCGATCGCCTCCTCGAAATCGCTGATGAAATTCACCGCTGTCTTAACCTTGTGCTTGAGGTAGGCCGACAGCGACCAGTAGCCGTAGCCATAACGCTCGCGCCAGTGATTGAGCCAGCGGTTGAGGGTCAGGGTGAACTCGTAGGCCGAGTCACCCAGAAAGGCCAGCCAGCGGTGATAACGGGTGATCACGTCGAACTGGTCGCCGTGAATCACCAGAAGCCGGCGACCATCGGCGGTTTCATGCACAGCCTCGTCGACCAGCTGAATATTGCCGAGGATCAGCTTCGAGTAGCGGCGCAGGAACTCGTCGTGGTTACCGGTGACGTAGATCACCTGACAGCCGCGCTTGCTCAGGGTCAGCAGGCGGCGGATCACGTTGGTGTGCGCCTGCGGCCAGTAGATGCCGCCCCGCAGCTTCCAGCCATCGATGATGTCGCCGACCAGGTAGATGCGGTCGGCGTGGTACTGCTTGAGAAAGGTCGCCAGACGCTCGGCCTGGCAATCGCGCGTGCCCAGGTGCACGTCGGAAATCCACAGGGTACGGACCCGTTGCTTGCGCGGGGTGGTCCTGACGGGCATCTCGATGCGTTGTTCGCTGCTCATGCGCGCTCTCCGGCTGTTTTGCCCAGCCTGGACGGCGCAGATGACCCGTCGATGACAACCGTGCGACCAACACATGACCGCGTGCGGGCAAAGGCCCGCAACACACCAGGCGGCGCCCGGCTGTTTCAGCAGTACCTCTGGCGGAGAATCTGCGATGCCTTAACGATCGTTGTGGCCGAGATCACGCGCCGGATCGATCAGGTCGCGCAGGCGCTGCTTGAGTACCTTGGCCTCGGGGAATCCGCCATCGGCCTTGCGCTCCCAGAGCTGCACACCATCGCAGGTGATGCGGAACGCCCCGCCGGTGGCCGGCTCCAGTGCCACCCGGCCGAGTTCGTCGCTGAAGGTACTCAGCAGCTCCTGGGCCAGCCAGGCCGCACGCAGCAGCCACTGACACTGGGTGCAGTAGGTAATCACCACCTCGGGTTTATCACTCATTCAGGCCTCGGCCAGCTCTGCCACGGGATGCCGCTGCAGGTTAACAGCCGGCGCGCCATCGAGCAGCCCCTGGATGCGCGCCCGGGTATCGGCCATCAGCTGTTCCAGCTGCTCGGGGCTGTAGCGCGCCGCGTCGATCGGCTCACCGACACACAGTTCCACCGGAAGACCGAGGTTGAAGCGCCAGGTGCGCGCCGGCAGCACCTCATGGATGCCACGAATGGCCACCGGGATGATGATCGCGGAGGTATCGATAGCCAGGTGGAAACAGCCCTTCTTGAACGGCTGCAGGCGCCCGTCCCGGGAACGGGTACCTTCAGGCGCGGCCCAGAGCACGATGCCGCTTTCCATCATGGCGCGGGCGCGGGCCAGGTCCTTGCGCGCCTGGGCATGGTTGCGCCGCTCTACCGAGGGAAACTCGGCTGCGCGCATGGCCGCTCCCAGCAGCGGGATGCGAAACAGCTCGCGCTTGGCCAGCATGCGAACCGAGCCCGGCAGGGCGACAAAACTGGCCGGTATGTCGTAATGACTGGAGTGGGTACAGAGCACCAGATAGCGCCGGCCGTCGTTGAACTGCGGAACCTGTCCGTGCACGGTCAGACGCATGCGTACCAGACGCAGCAGAGTGCCAGACCAGGCTCGGGTGATCCGGTCTACCCGGCGGCGATCCAGGCGCCTGCAAGCCGCGAGCACTATCACCTGCACGCAGTAAAAGGCTGTGACCAGCACCGAGCCGAGTACCACGCCGATGCGGCGCAGCAGAGTAGCGGGTTGGATAAGCGGTTGCAGACTGAGCATGGAAGACGACCTCGACAAGCAAAACGATGGCATCGCCGGTTAAGATGCAGGCAATCCGACTTTGGACACAGGAAACCCGGAATGTCCCTCGCGCAATTGCTGAGCCCGGCACAACTGGCCGAACGCCTGAACCAGCCTGCACTGATCGTGCTCGACTGCCGCTTCGCCCTGGAAGACCCCACCTACGGCGCACGCGTCTACGCCGAAGGGCATATTCCCGGCGCCCGTTTCATCGATCTGGAGCACGACCTGTCTGCACCGGTGCAGCGCGGCATCACCGGACGCCACCCGCTGCCCGATCCGCAGCAGCTGCTCGAGCGTCTGCGCGCGCTGGGCATTAGCCAGCACAGCGAGATCGTGCTGTACGACGACGGCCCTGGCGCCTTTGCCGCACGTGCCTGGTGGCTGCTGGCCTGGCTGGGCAAGCGTGAAGGTGTATTCCTGCTCGATGGCGGCCTGAATGCCTGGCGCGCGGTCAACCTGCCTCTGGACAGCGCCACGCCAGCGGTCAGCCCGGGCGATCTGCAGGGCACGCCGGATGCCAGCCTGCTGGTCAGCGCCGACGCCCTGCTAAAGCGCCTCGGTACGCCACAGCTGACCCTGCTCGATGCCCGCGCCCTGCCGCGCTTTCGCGGCGAGATGGAACCCATCGACCCGGTGGCCGGGCATATCCCCGGCGCACAGTGCGCAGTGTTCACCGACAACCTGGACGGCAATGGCCATTTCAAGAGCCCGGAGCAGCTGCGCGAGCGCTTCAGCGCCCTGCTCGGCCAGCGTCCTGCCGAGCAACTGGTGGCCTACTGCGGCTCTGGCGTAACTGCCTGCCACAACCTGTTCGCCCTGTGCCTGGCCGGTTACTCGCTGCTGCCGCTGTATGCCGGATCCTGGAGCGAATGGATCACCGACCCGCAACGCCCGCTGGCCTGCGGCGACTGACCGCGCGAGCCGGGCTTGCCCGCTCAGGCCCGGCTGCGCAGACTCAAGCGACTGTTCAACAAGGAGTGTTAACCATGCGTCATGCGTTCCCTGCCCTGCTGGCCCTGCTGCTGGGCACCAGCCTCAACCTGGCCGCCGCCGAGTTCGAGGCCAACCCCTGCGACCTGCAGGATGCCTACTCCAGCCTGGAAGGCCAGGAAATGGTCGAAGCGGCCGAAGACGGCCACGTGTCGGCACAGTACAACCTCGCGCTGAGCTACGACGAAGGTAATGACGGCTTCGAGCAGGACGCCGTCAAGGCTGCCGAGTGGTATGCCAAAGCCGCCGAACAGGGGCATGCCTGCGCCCAGTACAACCTCGCCGTGGGTTACGAACGCGGCCTGGGCCTGGATGTCGATCTCGGCCAGGCAGCCTACTGGTATCAGCAGGCCGCCAAACAGGGCGACAGCGATGCTCAGTACAACCTCGCCGTGTGCTACGAGGAGGGCAGCGGTGTCGAGCAGGACTACAGCCAGGCACTGTACTGGTACCGCAAGTCGGCCGCTCAGGGCGATGCCGATGCCCAGTTCGAACTGGGCAACTTCTACAGGGTCGGCAAGGGTCTGGCCAGCGACCTCAAACAGGCCCGCCAGTGGTACCGCAAGGCGGCCGAGCAGGACCACGAAGGCGCCGCGACAGCCCTGGAAGAACTCGACGAAGAAGCTGACGGCAGCAGCGCTCAGGAAAGCTGAGTTGCGAAGAGCGCCCACCACGGGCGCTCAAACTGTCTGTTTTTTAATCACCCGTGGCTATATCACCAATAACCAAAATCCAAAAACAATTTAAAAACAGCCCTTTACAGCACAATTCTCAAACTAGACTTCAACTCAAGCCCCTCTAGGGCTTCCGGCGGGGTCCCAGCCTAATTACAAGAAGCTGCCACACGCCCTGACCCCGCCGGTCACCTTGTTTCGAGGTCGTTATGGGAATCAGTGCCAGTGAGCTATGCCAGCATGTGATCCGCCCAACCCTGCATCAACTTGATGCCTTGAACCCCGCCAGCGAAACCCTGCTGCTGGTCGCCGCACAATGCCGTGGCAGCCACGCTGGCAGTCTCGCCGATGGCCAGCAACTGGGCCCCTGGGGCTGCAGTCGCGAACAGCACCGCCTCCTGTGGGATGACTTTCTCGCCCGTGATGCCGAACTGGCCAGCCGGGTACGCGGGCTTGCCAGTCAGCACGCCTTCCTCACCGACCCCGAACTGGAGCTGTGCGTCAACCTGCGTTACGCCTGCGCCATTGCCTGGATGAGCGTGATCGCCCAAGCCGGTGTGCCGCCGGCGAACGCCGACCTGCCCAGCCTGGCCAGGTTGTGGCGCCAGTGCCTGGCACCGCGCGGCCGCCTGCGCAGCTTCTACCTGCACGCCAACCGCCTGGCCCTGCATGCCACTGCTGCCTGAGACCGCTCTCGCCTAAAAGCATTCCCCCGTTCCGGTGATGCCAGGAGCGCGCGCGGGCAGTACACTGCCGGCACAACCATTCGAACAAAAATACCTACAAGGTTGCCATGCATGAACCTGGTCCCGACAACCGTGCCTGACGGTGTGTCACTGCTGCTGGTCGATGATCATCTGATTTTCCTTGATGGCCTGAGCCTGGCCCTGGCGCCACTGGCCAAAGACCTGCGGGTAGACAGCGCCCCCTCGGTGGAAGCCGCCGAACAATGCCTGGCCAGCCACGACTACGATCTGGTACTGCTGGACCTGAAACTGCCCGACGAGTCCGGGTTAAGCGTGCTGCAGCGCTGGCAGCGTGAGGGGCGGAGTACACCGGTGGCCATTCTCAGTGCCAGCGAGTCGGCTCAGGATGCCCACGCGGCAAGGCAGGCCGGTGCCCTCGGCTTCATCTCGAAGAGTGCCAGCGGGGCGCAGTTGCGCGAAGCCGTCGGCCGTCTGCTGCTGGGTGAAAACCTGCCTCTACCGGAGAACGAGCCCGCCCCCGAACTGACGGTCAGGCAGCGGGAAATCCTCCTTCTGCTCGCCGAAGGCCTGCCCAACAAGGCCATCGGGCGCCGCCTGAAACTCTCCGAGGAAACCGTCAAGACGCACCTGCGCAGCCTGTTTCAGACGCTCCAGGTGCACACCAGAACTGCCTGCGTCACGGTCGCGCGACAGCGCGGCTGGCTGTGAGCGCCTGACGCAGGCGGAGCGGCAACAGAGGCTTGCCAAGCAGGCGCACATGCTGGCGGGCGCAACGCTCGGCCAGCTCAGGACCCAGGTCAGCCGTCAGCAGAATCGCCGGCAACATGCTGCCGGCCTGCTCACGCAGTTGTTCCAGCAAGCGCAGCCCGTCGATCTCCGCCGCCAGTCGATAGTCGCTGAGCAGCACTTCCGGGCACATGAGCCCCATCTGTTCCTGTGCCTGCTGCGGCCCATCGGCCACGCTGACCTGCCAGCCCCAGCCCTGGAGCAATTCGCCAAGCGCCTGACGGCTGGCCGCATCGTCCTCGATCAGCAGCACCCGTCCCATCTCGACCACAGGCACCTCGGCTACCATCGGGCTCTGGGCCTCCCCGAGCGATAGCTGCAGCGTGAAGGTGCAACCCTGCCCAGGACTGGCCTGCAGACTCAAAGGCAGCTCCAGCAGCAGACTCAGTTGACGCACAATGGCCAATCCCAGCCCGAGCCCCTGCTCGCGCTGACGCCCCGGGTTGTGCAGTTGCTGGAATTCCTCGAACACCCGCTGCTGCTCATCCTCGCTGAGGCCCCGGCCATCATCGCTAATACTCAGCCAGCACTGCCCGCCCTGCTGCCGGCAATGCAGACGGATATGCTGAGCCCCCGCATGCTGCAGGGCATTGCTCAGCAAATTACGTACGATGCGCTCGACCAGCAGGGCATCGCTGTAGACCCAGCAGGGCGACGCCTGCAGTTCCAACTGACAATTCTGACTCCGGGCCTGCCCGCCCGCCTCATCCAGCAGGCGCTGCAGCAGGGGCAACAGCTCGAAGTGGCTACGACGCACACTGAGTCCACCAGGCACGCTGAGCCGGCTGTAGTCGAGCAGAGCCTGCAACATGCCGCCCAGCTGTCCCACAGACTGAGCCAGGCGCTGACCGATGTCCTGAACCCGCGAAGCTTCGGCTACCCGCCCCTCGCCAAGCTGTTCGGCATACAGCGCCATGGCATGCAGCGGCTGGCGCAGGTCATGGCTGACGGCAGCCAGCAAACGCCCGCGACTCAGTGTCTGCGCTTCGGCCCGCTGCCGTGCCTGCTCCAGCAGACGAGCATTGAGCCAGGCGCCTCGCTGACCATGCTCCTGGATATAGCTGCCGACACCCCCGATCAGGTTGGCGCAGCCGAGAAACAGCAGTTGGTTGAGCAGCTCACCGAAAGGTTTCCCTAAGCAGTAGCCCAACACCACCAGCACGGTGCTGAACAGCCAACTGGCAGCACTGGCCACGCGCAGCGACAGGCCGAGCACGCCATAGCCAAACAGCAAAAGCAGAAACAGGCCTTCATAAGGCATATCCACGCCATGCTGCGCCCCCGGCAGGATCAACAGCGACACGCACAGACCATTGACGGCATAGGCCAGCCCGTAGCAAGCCAGCGCGCGCGACGCCGGCGCCTCGGGCCGCCGGCAGTAGAGGTAACAGAGCAGCGTGACCAGCAGCGCCACGCCGCGCAAGGCAAGCATCTCACCGGCCAACGCCGCCGGCATCAGCCAAAGATCGAGCAGCGCATAGGCACACTGCATCAACACACCGGCGCTGATGATCAGCGGCAGGCGCCGGCGCATCACCGCCGCCGCATGGTCCTGGTAAGCCACCTCCAGCGGCTCGACGAAACGCAGCCGTCGGTAACCCCGGCGCTGCTGGTCCAGCAGCGCCGCCTCGAAAGTTTCCGGGCTGGCAAAGTCCGCCGCCAAAGGGCGGCGTTGCCTGTCGCACAGAGGGCTCAAGGCTTGGACGCGATGGCCTTGTCGATGGCGGCCGCCAGGTCTTGGTCATCCGGCTCGGTCAGACTGGAAAAACTCTCGACCACCTTGCCCTGACGATCGACCACGTACTTGTAGAAGTTCCAGCGCGGGGCGCTGCTCTGCGCCGTCAGCTCGCGGAACAGCGGAATGGCGTTGTCACCGCTCACCACCTGTGTGGCGGTCATGCTGAAGGTCACTCCGTAGTTGCCATAGCAGATGGTCGCGGTTTCCTCGGCGCTATCGGCTTCCTGCTTGAAGTCGTCGGATGGCACGCCGAGCACTTCCAGCCCCTGCGCCTTGTACTTCTGGTGCAGGGCTTCGAGCCCCTTGAACTGTTTGGTAAAACCGCAGTGGCTGGCGGTATTGATCACCAGCAGCGGCTTGCCGGCGTATTGTTCGCAGAGGTTGATCACCTCCTTGGAGCGCAGCTTGGGCAGCTCACCCTGCAGCAGTGCGGGGCAATCGGCGGCAAACACCGGCAGCGAGAACGAAGAAAGCATTACCAGCAGCAGTGTTTTTCTCATGGTCAGTATCCTTGAACAGACTGTGCGTCACGCTAACCCGAGTAACCCGCTCAGGCAATCGCCCGCGTTCGATGATTGTCCCAACTGACAGAACAGGCTGTTGCCGCTGCCAAGGCCGGCACCAGAGGAGCCCCGTATAAATCGCCGCGTCATTTGGCGCTTCTGCCGTTTTTATGAGGTTACCTGCATGCCCGCGTACAAAGCCCCCCTGCGTGACACCCGCTTTCTGCTGAATGAAGTACTCGACTTCCCGGCCCACTACCAGCAACTGGTCAATGGTGCCGACGCCACCCCGGATATGGTCGACGCCATCCTTAGCGAGTGCGCCAAATTCAGCGAGGAAGTACTCAGCCCACTGAACCAGCAAGGCGATGAACAGGGCTGCACCTGGGATAAGGGCGAGGTACGCACACCCAAGGGCTTCAAAGAGGCCTACGACGCTTATGTAGCTGGTGGCTGGCAGGGCCTGTCCCACCCGGTTGAGTACGGTGGCCAGGGTCTGCCGATGAGCCTGGGCCTGCTCAAGTCGGAGATGATGGCCACCGCCAACTGGTCATTCACCATGTACCCGGGCCTTTCACTGGGCGCCATGAACACTCTCATGCAACATGGCAGTGAAGCACAAAAACAGACTTACCTGACCCCGCTGACAGAAGGCCGCTGGACCGGCACCATGTGCCTGACCGAACCCCAGTGCGGCACCGACCTAGGTCAGGTCAAGACACGCGCCGAGGCCAACAGCGACGGCAGCTACGCGCTGACCGGCACCAAGATCTTCATTTCCTCGGGTGAACATGACCTCACCGAGAACATCATCCATATCGTCCTCGCACGCCTGCCCGACGCCCCCAAAGGCACCCGTGGCATCAGCCTGTTCATCGTGCCCAAGTTTCTGGTCAACCCCGACGGCTCCCTGGGCGAACGCAATCAGGTCAGCTGCGGCTCGCTGGAACACAAGATGGGCATTCACGGCAATGCCACCTGCGTGATGAACTTCGACGGCGCTACCGCTTTTCTCATCGGCCCGCCCAACAAGGGTCTGGAGTGCATGTTCACCTTCATGAACACGGCCCGAATCGGCACCGCCCTGCAGGGCCTGGCCCATGCCGAACTGTCCTATCAGGGCGCCCTGGCCTATGCCCTGGAGCGCCGCTCCATGCGCGCGCTGTCCGGCACCAAGGAACCGACCCAGGTTGCCGATACACTGATCCACCACGGCGATGTGCGCCGCATGCTGCTCACCCAGAAGGCCATCGCCGAAGGCGGCCGGGCGCTGATCTACCTGGCCAGCCAGCATGCCGACAAGATGATCGAGGGTCTGCTCAAGAATGACAGCACCCAGTATGCCGAGTGGGACGACCGGCTGGGCTTCCTGACCCCGATCCTCAAGGGCTGCCTGACCGAACTGGGACTGGAAGCGGCCAACCTGGGCGTGCAGGTGTTTGGCGGCCACGGTTATATCCAGGAGCACGGCATGGAGCAGATCGTGCGGGATGCGCGCATCTCTACCCTGTACGAGGGCACCACCGGCATCCAAGCGCTGGACCTGCTCGGGCGCAAGGTACTGATGATGAGCAAGGGCAAGGCGGTGTTCGAGTTCACCAAGCCGATCGCCCGCTTCGCCCTGGAGCTGCTGAAGACCGAGCCGGCCATGCGCCTGCGCGCACTCACCCTGCTCAAGATCGTCGGCCAGTGGAACTATCTGACCCTGCGGATCGCATTCGCTGCCAGCCGTCAGCGCGACATGGTCAGCACCGCCTGCCACGACTTCCTGATGTACTCCGGCTACGCCACCCTGGCCTGGGCCTGGGCGCAGCAGGAGGCGGTGGCCCGGCGCAAGCTGCGCGAAGGCGGTCAGGAGTCGGCGGAGTTCTACCAGGCCAAGATCGCCACCAGCGACTTCTACTTCCAGCGCCTGCTGCCACGGGCCAAGGGCCATGCCGCGGCAATGCTCAAGCCGGTCAAGTCGACCATGCAGCTGGATCAGGCGCACTTCGCCTTCGACTGAAGGCCAACCGGGCCTGTTGGTCCTTGCAGTGGTGTTTCGGGGGCAGCAATGCCCCCACTCCACACGCTAGTCCAGCTGCGCCGGCTGCTGGGCGCGCTCTCGCAGAAAACGCTGAATCGGTTCCTGATAGACCTGATAGCTTTCCGCCGGCAGCCAATGCAGGTACAGCGGCTCCAGCGATTGTGCCTGCAACAGCTCACGCAGACTGGCATCAATCTGCCGGGCCATCTCCTCACCCCACGGACCGCGCGTACAGTAGGTACCGGCCACCTCCAGCTGCTCCATCTGCTGCAGCGGAAGCACGGCGAGCGGTGCCTTCAGTTGACCAGTGCGCATGACCTGGCTGACCACCAGCGGAAACTCCAGGGTGAAATCGAAGCGGCCATGGCTGAGCATCAGCAGGTGCTTGTCGATATTGCCGGACAGTGTCACCGCTTGCAGGCGACCATCGCTCAGGGCCTGCTGCATGCTCGTACGAACGATTTCCGGATAGACCCGCTGACTGTGCACGGCCCCATGCAGACCACTCTCGAGCAGTGCCTGCCAGGCAACCTGGCCGTTCTCCAGCGGCAAGCGTGCGCGGTCCTCGGCACGCACCACCAACTGCATCGGCGGCACAACCAGCAACGGAACAAACAACGCCAGACGATCACGCTCGACGCTGCGCAAATTAACCGCCGTACACAATTGGCGCCCCTGCTCCAGATACTGCTGCATACGTGGCACGTTGCCGACTTCGTAGCGCACATCGACACCACGCGCTTTAAGCCCCGGCTCCAGCGCACGCAGCAACTCCAGCGCCATACCATCATCAGGCACACCCTGCTTGAGGTTGATGGCACCGGGAATGGGCAACAGCAGCCAGGTCAGCGACTCCGCGGCCCTGGCGCCACAGGCCAGACCGAGAAGCAGAAACAGCAGCAACAAACGTGGCATCCGGGGTTCTCCATAACACCCTTTAACCCTAGGCCAGAATCGATGCTGTTGCGCTGCTTCAATGCGCTATGAGCAGGGCCAATACCAGCAGAACAGCGACTTCGGTCAGCTCGACCAGTGCTCCGGCAGTATCGCCCGTGGTGCCCTGCAGGCGCGCCAGCAAGGCGCGCCGCCAGAGGACAAAGACCAGCGTCGCCGCCAGCAGCGCCCACAGCCCGCTCAGGCCGGTCAGGGCCAGCAGAGCCAGATGCAGGCCAAGCACCCAGGGCAACTCACGCCGTGGCAGATGCTCGGCCAGCTGTGCCCCAAGCCCGCCCGGCCGCACGTAGACGGTGCTGCGCAGCAACAGTGGCAGCGCACTGCGTCCCAGCCACGGAGCCAGCAGCAGGGCCAGCGTCTGCCCGGCCTGCAGCAACACCAGCAGCGCAGCGAACTTGAGCAGCAACAGCAGCACCAGCACGACCACGGCAATGGGCCCGCTGCGCGGATCCTTCATGATCGCCAGGGTGCGCTCGCGGTCGCCGTAGCCGCCCACCCAGGCATCGGCGGTATCGGCCAGACCATCCAGATGCAGTCCACCGCTCAGCGCCACCCACAGGGTCAGCAACAGCGCCGCCTGCAGTACCGCCGGTTGCTGACTCAGCAACGCCTGCGCCGCCAGCAGCAGAGCGCCCAGCAGCAACCCTACCAGCGGATACCAGAGCAGCGAGCGGCCAACCTGCTCAGGCGCCGGCATGCCCGGCAGGCGAACCGGCAGACGGGTCAGAAACTGCAGGGCAATCAGCAGCGGCGTGGGCAGCATGTCAGGCTTCGGTCAGGCCCAGACCGGCCTCGACCTGCAGGCGATGCATAGCGCCGAAGCCAACTTCTACCTGCAGCAACTGGTTTTCCGGCAGACCACGGGCACGCGCCAGCAGCAGGCGAATGACGCCACCGTGGGTGATCAGCAGCACGCGCTGGCCATCCAGCTCGCTGTGCAGGCGTTCGATGGCAGCCAGCACGCGGTTGGCGAAGTCGCGAACCGGTTCGGCATTCGGCGGAGTGAAACGGTACGGGTCGTTCCAGAACTGGCCGAGGGCCTCGCTGTCTTCCAGCAGGATTTCCGCCGAATTGCGCCCTTCCCAGTCACCGAAATGCAGTTCACGCAGATCCGCCTCGATACGCAGCGGCACGCCCGTCTGCTCGGCCAGCTCACGGGCAAAGGCCTCACAGCGGGTCAGCGGCGAACTGATGATCAGGTCCCACGCGGGTTGAGCGGCCACAGCGGCACGCATCTGCTGCCAGCCACGCTCGGCCAGCGGTGCATCGGTGCTGCCATGGAAACCGCCACCGGCAGTGGTTTCACCGTGGCGCAGGAGTTCGAGTTGCAGAGTCATGGAGTACGGTCCTCAACGGAAGCTTCGGAAAAAGTCGCCATCTGCCCGTGCAGAGCACAGGCCAGGCGCAACAGGGGAAGTGCCAGTGCCGCGCCGCTGCCCTCGCCCAGGCGCAGGCCCAGGTGCAGCAGCGGCTGGCCATCCAGGGCCTGCAGCACGTGACGGTGTCCGGGTTCTGCGCCGCAGTGGCTGAACAGCAGCCAGTCGGCCACGCCGGGATTCAGGCGCACGGCCAGCAGGGCCGCCACGCTGCAGATAAAACCATCGACCAGCACGCTGATACCGGCCTGGGCGCAGGCGATGTAGGCACCACTAAGCGCGGCGATTTCCAGGCCACCAAGCCGTTGCAGCCATTCCAGCGGCGTGCGTTCGCCGGCATGCAGGCTCAGGGCCTGCTCGATGACCCGGGTCTTGCGCGCCAGGCCCTGGCTGTCCAGACCGGTGCCACGGCCGATCAGTTCGTCCAGCGGTGCATCGAGCAAGGCACAGGCCAGGGCACTGGCCGCCGTGGTGTTGCCGATGCCCATCTCGCCGCCGATCAGCAGTTGGCAGCCTTCGGCGGCGGCCCGTTCGGCGACTTCGCGGCCGACGGCCAGCGCGGCCAGACACTGCTCTGCCGTCATCGCCGGCTGCAAGGCTAAATTGCGCGTGCCGGGTGCCAGCTGGTGCTGGCTGACCCCGGCCATGGCCGGTTGCGGCTCGACGGTACCGAGGTTGTGCACTTCCAGATGGGCGCCCAGCTCACGCGCCAGCACGCTGATCGCGGCACCGCCGGCGACGAAATTGCCGAGCATCTGCGCGGTGACCGCCTGGGGATAGGCCGAGACGCCCTCGGCAACCACGCCATGGTCACCGGCAAAGATGGCAATCCAGATACGCTCAAGGCTCGGGCGCTCACGGCCCTGCTGAGCAGCCAGGCGCAGGCTGATACCCTCAAGCTGGCCCAGCGAGCCGCACGGCTTGGTCAACTGGGCCTGACGCCGGCCAGCCGCAGCCGCGGCATGGGCATCGAGGGCACGACAGGGTTGTTGCCACCAGGGGCTGCTCACAGCGCCTCTCCTTTGAGAACCATCGGCAAACCGGCCACGGTAAAAATCACCCGGTCACAGGCGCTGGCCAGAGCCTGATGCAGCCAGCCAACCTCATCGACATAGCGCCGGGTCAGCTCGCCCAGCGGCACCACGCCAAGACCGGTTTCGTTGCTGACCAGAATGATCCGCCCGGGCAACTCACCGAGCACCTGCAGCAGCGCATCGCGCTCATGCTGCAACCGCTGCGGGTCATCCAGCATCAGGAGGTTGGTCAGCCACAGGGTCAGGCAATCCACCAGCAGGCAGCGATCGGCGGCGGCATTGTCGCGCAGCACCCGCGCCAGTTCGAGCGGTTCTTCACACAGCGCCCACTCCGCCGGTCGCCGTGCCTGGTGATGGGCAATTCGCGCAGTCATTTCAGCGTCCAGCGCCTGACTGGTGGCGATATAGGTCACGGCGAGACCACTGGCCAGGGCCTGCTGTTCGGCCAGTCGGCTCTTGCCGGAGCGAGCCCCGCCGAGAATCAGTTCACGCATGACTACTCCTCGGCCACCGCGCCCCAGCGATCGCTGTAGAGCAGCTCTGAAAGCGGTCGGACACTGGCCCAGCCTTCCAGTTCAAGCATCGGCGCCGGGTAGAACTCCGTCACGGGACCCAGGCACAGAATCGCCACCGCCTTGGCCCCGGCCGGCAGGCCCAGCAGCTCGCCGAGCGCCTGTGGATCGAACAGCGAGACCCAGCCCATGCCAAGATTTTCCGCACGCGCAGCCAGCCACAGATTCTGGATGGCACAGGACAAGGAGGCCAGATCCATTTCCGGCAAGGTGCGACGCCCGAAAACATGTGCCTCTCGCCCGTCCATCAGGGCCGCCACGAGCAACTCGGCACAATCACGGATGCCTTCGACCTTGAGCCGCATGAACTCGTCAGAGCGCTCACCCAGCGCCTCGGCCGTCAGCAACCGCTCGGCCTCGACCTGTTCGGCAATGGCTACGCGCAACTCGGGGCGGGTGATGCGGATAAACCGCCAGGGCTGCATCAGGCCGACACTGGGCGCCTGATGGGCGGCACTCAGCAGGCGCTGCAGCAGCTCGGCCGGGATCTCGCCTGGGCTGAAATGGCGCATATCGCGGCGCTCGGCAATGGCCCGGTAGACCGCCGCACGTTCGCTGCTGGAAAAAGGTTCGGCACTCATGGCGCAAAGGGTCCGTGATCGGGGCGATTCCGCCGCAGGGGCGCAATTATGCCTTGGCGGGCCACATCACGCAGCGTATGACTGAACAGTCGCCCGAAGAGGGCAAGCCATCAGTGCGTGCCGGCCACCAGCACGCGACGGGCATCGAGATACGTCTGCTGCCAGTAGCGACTGGACAGACTGTCCAGCCGTACCGTACCGCCTGAACTGGGCGCATGCACGAAGCGACCTTCGCCGACATAGATGCCGGCATGACTGACCTGGCCGCCGCCACTGGTGGCGAAGAACACCAGATCACCAGCCGACAGCGCCTGACGCGGCACCGGCGGCACTGGCAGGCGAATCAGCTCACGGGTCGAGCGCGGCAGCTGCAGGCCAGCCGCATCGCGGTAGACAAAACCGATCAGGCCACTGCAGTCGAAACCACTGTCCGGCGTATTGCCGCCATAGCGATAAGGCGTACCGACCAGTCCCAGCGCACGAAACAGCACGTCCTCAGCCGCACCGGACTGCACAACAGGCGGCGGCAGGGGCTGGGGATCAGGAGAGCGACCGGCGCAGGCGGCCAGCAGAAGGATCGAAGCGAGGAGAGTGATGCGTGCCGTCAGGCGCATGGCGGGCAGTCCGTTGAAGCGACCGCCCTACTCTGCCCGCGCCGCCACAGCGGCGCAAGCCTGAGCAGGCAATCAGCGGCGCTGCGGACCGGCACTGGTGGCCGGCAACTGATGTTCGTCGAGCACACGCTTGGCCAGCATGTAGCTGGAGTTCCAGTAGCGGTCGGCCAGACTGTCGACGCGTACGCCGCCACTGCGGCTGCTCGAAGAATGAATGAACTGGTTGTCACCCAGGTAAATCCCGGCATGACTCACGCGGCCACGGCCACGGTTGTTGAAGAAGATGATGTCGCCCGGTTCCAGATCGCTGCGTGCCACCTTCGGCGCATCCAGAGTAATCATTTCGCGGGTCGAACGCGGCAGCTGAATGCCCAGCTCCTGCTTGTACAGGAAGCCGACAAAACCGCTGCAGTCAAAACCGCTCTGCACCGAGGTGCCGCCCGGACGGTAACGGGTACCCACCAGGGACAGGCCGTGGGCCAGCATGCTGTCGGCCAGGGACGGCAGCTCGTAGGACTCATCGTCCGTCAGCTCAGCCATCTGCTCGGTGCTCGGTTCATCGACCGAAGTCTGCACAACCGGCGGTTGAGTCTGGGTCAGCGACTGCTGCGGGGCGTAGCCGGCGCAGGCGGTCAGTAGCAATGTCAGTGCGATAGGCACGATGGGTGCGAAGCGAATATGCATGGGCACAACCGTGTCGATTTCTTATAAAGGACGCGACTATGCCGGCTATCAAATCGATTTGCAAATTTAATCAGACAAACTGTGACTCAGTAGTTCCAGCAGAACGTCTCCAGCGCCGCAACGCAAACTGAGATCAACCGAGGCGGTCAGCTCCGTGGCCTGCGGGTTGATTTCCACCGTGAAACCACCCTTCTGCCGCGTGCGCAGCAGCGGTTCGCGGATATACGGAAAGCTGGCCGTGGTGCCGATGGCCATGACCAGATCAAAGCCCTCACGCAGCTCGTGGTAAAGCCTGTCGATGGCCTGCTCAGGAAGCATTTCACCGAACAGGACCACGGGAGGCCGCAGGATACCGGCGCAGCGCGAACAGCGGGGAGGCAGCGGTCGCTGCAGATGCTCCGCCAGCTCGGCACTCATTTGGCCGCAGGACTGGCAGTACAGCGGCGCCAGTTGGCCATGGATTTCAATCAGGCGCTCGGCCGGACTGCCAGCGGCCAAATGGTAGCCATCAATATTCTGCGTCAGCAGCCAGCAACCTGGCTTGCGTCGCTGCAACTCGGCCAGTGCCCGGTGCCCGGGATTGGGCTCAGCCGCCAGACAGGCGCGCCCCAGTTCGGCCAGGTACTTCCAGCACAGTTCCGGACGCTCGCGCAGCATGTCGCCGGACAACGCCACCTCGATCGGCAGCCCCTCGGCCGTGCGACCGTTATACAGGCCACCGAGGCCGCGGTAGGTCGGCAGGCCCGACTCGGCGGAAAGACCGGCCCCGGTGATGATCAGAATGCGCCGGGCACTGGCCAGCCGGGCAGCCACCTCGGCGATCTGCGCAGCCAGTGAAGTTGGCATGGCGGTCAGTGGTTGACGGTATGCGCCAGCATCACCGACAGCTGGCATAGCGGCCGGCCACTCTCGGCCTGCCATTGATTGAAGGCGGCCTGCACCGCAGCCAGTTCTTTCTGGCTGGTGGGGGCCTTGTCGACGATACCCTGAGCCTTGAGTGCGGCAACCAGGTCATCGGTAGGAATAAAGGTGTCCTTGCCCATCATGCGCAACAGCCGCGGTGCCGACAGGCCACCGAGCTGGCTGCCGTTTTTGGCGAGGTATTTCCACAGCCCGACGATGTCACTGCTCGGCCAGTCGGCAATCAGTTGGCCGAAGCTGCCCCGCTCACGGGCCACATCGAGAATGAACTGGGCATTGCACGGCACGCTTTTCAGCTTGCCCAGATGGCGGATCAGGCGACTGTCCTGCATCAGCCGCTCCAGGTGCTCGGCGCCCATCAGCACCACCTTGTGCGGATCGAAGGCGAAGAACACCTCCTCGAATGCCGGCCATTTGGCATCCACCAGACTGTGCTTGAGCCCCGCGCGAAACACGCGCAGGGCAATCAGCGACAGGTAGCGATCATCGCCCAGCGCGCGCAGCGCTTCAGCACTGCGCGGCTGCGGCAGACGCGCCTCCAGCTCCGCCACACCGCCAAAGCGGTTCAGGCAGTAGCTGGAGAGCCAGGCGTAATCGCGCACACTCAGGCCTGAGTATTGACCGGTACGTCAGGGTACCAGGCATCGACCAGCTCGCCGATGCTGTAGCTCTGCAGTTCCTTACGGCCCTTGAGCCAGGCATCCAGCGCCTGGCGCTGCTCGGCGCTGACCGAGCCGCGTTTGGCCAGGCAGACGAAACCGAACTCGTCGCAACCGGAGTAGACCAGACCAGTATCTTCCACCTGATCGAGGAAGGCATTGAAGAATGCCTCATAGTCGTCATCGCTCAGGCTGTCGGCGAAGGTGAAGGCCAGTTCGAAACCGAGCTCCTGGAACTCCTCGACACAGAGTTTTTTGCGCAGACGGCGGGAACGGGTGGCCATGGGTGAATCCTCAACAATGAAATGAGGCGCCACTTTAGCAGCCCACAGGGTCGGCGCCTATGCGCAATCGCGGCAGCCACGGGCACGCACGAGACAACTCGGGCATAATGCGCGGCGTTCTGCAGGCACTCGCCCAGCGACTGCCAGGCCATTTTCACCTCTTCATCTTGCCTATCGTCATCGGGTTGCTTCTGTATGTTTACCTCACTTCGTCATCTGGCTCTGGCCGCCCTACTCCTGCCCCTGACCGCCCAAGCCGCACCCTCTGTCAGCAATGCCCTGCCCCCCAGCGTGGCCAAGGCCCTGGCGGCCAACAAGATCAGCACCAACTCACTGGCGCTGGTGATGGTGCCGCTGACCGGCCCGGGTACCACCACCCTGGTCAACCCGGATGTATCAATGAACCCGGCGTCGACCATGAAACTGGTCACCACCTACGCCGCCCTCGACATCCTCGGCCCCACCCACCAATGGCAGACCGAGTTCTACACCGATGGCCAGCTGCGCGACGGCGTGCTGCACGGCAACCTCTACCTCAAGGGTGGCGGCGACCCGAAGCTGAACATGGAGAAACTCTGGTTGCTGATGCGCGATCTGCGCGCCAATGGCGTGCGCCAGATTACCGGCGACCTGGTACTCGACCGCTCGCGTTTCAACCAGCCACAGCTGCCAACCTTCAACGACGACGGAGGCGATGACAACAAGCCGTTCCTGGTCGGTCCGGACGCCCTGCTGGTCAACCTCAAGGCTGTGCGTTTCATCACCCGCGCCGAGGGTGGCAAGGTCAATGTCGCGGTTGAGCCGCCGATTGCCACCATCGTGCTCGACAACAAGGTCCAGCTGCAGCGGGCGGCCAAGTGCCCGAGCTGGCCGGACGTGCGCTTCAGCCCGGTGGCACAGGCCGACGGCAGCGTGAAGGTCACCGTCAGCGGCAAAATTCCCGATGGTTGCAGCGCCCAGACCTACCTCTCGGTGCTCGACCACCCGGCCTATGCTGCCGGTGCCGTGCGCGCCATCTGGAAGGAACTGGGCGGTTCGATCAATGGCAAGGACCGCGAAGGCACCCTGCCCAAGGGCGCGCGACTGCTGGTACGCGCCTTCTCCCCGGATACCGTGGAGATCATTCGCGACATCAACAAGTACAGCAACAACACCATGGCCCGCCAGCTGTTCCTCAGCATCGGCGCGCAATACCGCGACAAAGCCGACAAGGACGACGCCTGGGCCGCTCAGCGGGTCATCCGCAACTGGCTGGCACGCAAGGGCATCCAGGCCAGTCATCTGGTGATGGAAAACGGTTCAGGTCTGTCGCGCGCCGAACGCATCAGCGCCCGCGAAATGGCCATGATGCTGCAGGCGGCCTATCGCGGTCCCTACGCCGCCGAGTTCATCAGCTCGATGCCACTGGTGGGCATGGACGGCACCATGCGCAAGCGCCTCAAGCGCACCGCGCTGCAGGGCCAGGCCCATATCAAGACCGGTACGCTGAACACCGTGCGCGCCATCGCCGGCTATGCCCGCGACCGCAACGGCGATACCTGGGCGGTGGTGGCCATTCTCAACGACAAACGCCCATGGGGTGCCTCGGCCATTCTCGACCAGGCCTTGGTGGCGCTGTACAACCAGCCGGCACGCCGCTGACCGCATGCCTCCGGGTCAGTCGGCACCGAGCTGAATGACCCGGTCACGCCCCGCCTGCTTGGCCGCATATACGCCCTCATCGGCGCGGCGCAGCAAGCTGTCGGCATCATCTGCCACCTGCCAGCTGGCCACCCCAAAACTGGCTGTCACCTGTCCGACTATGGGGAACGGTTTTTCACGCACCACCTGCCACAGACTCTCGGCCAGATCACGAGCCTGATCCCCCCGACTGCCAGGACAGATCACGACGAACTCTTCACCACCGATGCGACAAAGCACATCCGTGCGCCGTAAGCGTTGCCCCAAACGACGACACAGCTCTCTGAGCACCTCGTCACCGACATCATGCCCGTGGGTATCGTTGACCAGTTTGAAATAGTCGATATCCAGCATGATCAGTGCGAGCGGTGCGGCAATGCGCTGTGCAAGCTGTAAGTGCTCCTCTAGGCGCAGCTGGAAATGGCGCCGATTGAACACACCAGTCAGGGGATCGGTCACCGCCAACTGCCGAAGTTCTTCCTCAATGGCCTTGCCGGCGCTGATGTCGGTGATGTAGCCGTGCCATAGAACCGAGCCATCAGCCAAGCGCTCTGGCAAAGCCTCGCCACGCAACCAACGCAGGCCACGACTCGGCAGCTGCACACGAAACTCCTCACACCAGGGCGATAGCTGCTGAGCCGAACGCCTGATACTCAAACTTACCGTTTCCTTCTCCTCGGGCAGAATGCGACCGAAAACCTCACTAGCATCGTCACGTACGTCCTCAGGCGCCACCTCATAGATCTGCCGTACGCCTTCGCTACACCAAGGGAAACAGCTGCTGCCATCAGGCCGCAGAAGATACTGGTAGATTACGCCAGGAACCTGAGCGGAGAGCTTATTAAGCAACGCCTGCTGGTCCAGCAAGGCCTCGCGGGCCTGGCGCTCGGCACTGACATCAATGGCCACGCCCAGATAGCCCTGCGGCACACCATCTGGGTCCCGCATAGCCGTGACCAGCAGATTGACCGTAAGGCGGCGTCCATTTTTACAGTGATAACTCCAGTCCCGAGCATCACTGTCCTGCAAACCCAAAGCCCCCGCCACCAAGGCCTCAAAGCCATGCACACGACGCCCGAGATGCTCACAGAGTCGCTGCTCACGCTCAGCCACCTCCTGCCGATCGTGAAACAGCAGAGGCGTGTGCTGGCCCACCACCTCATCGGCGGTATAACCGAGCATGCGCTGAGCCCCCACATTGAAGGTCGTGATGACGCCGCTCAAATCCGTGGCGATCACTGCAACCTGCGTGGCCGAATCAAGAATCGCGTGTAGCTGACCCAGGGTTCGCGCCAGCTGCAACTCCCCGTTTTTACGCACACTGATATCGGTCATGGTGCCGATAATGCGCAGAGCCCGACCTTGCTCATCCCGTTCAACCACACGGCCTCGATCGAGCACCCACAACCACTCGCCCGCCCCCGACTGCAGGCGGTGCTCATGCCTGTAGAAGGCACTACCGCCCTGCAGATGGGCATTGAGCTCCCGGAGCATGTCGTCACGATCCAGCGGGTGCACACGCGACAACCAATCTTGGCGAGTGCGCGGTAGCTCACTGTCGGATATGCCAAGAATATTGGCCCAGGCTACTGAGCAGAACAGTTCATCGGAGTGCAGAGTCCAGTCCCAGATACCATCGCCACTACCATCCAGAGCATGCCCAAGACGCGCCGATGCCTGACGCAGCTCAGCCTCACTCCAGCGCAGCTCCTGGGTACGCTCTGCAACCAAACGCAATGCCCGCTGACGCTGCCCCAGAAGCAGGCTGAGCAACATCACCAGCAGAACACTGAACAGCGCACCAGCTAATGCCACCCAGAGGAAAGCCAGCGAGCGGTTAGTCGCGGTAAAGGCAGCCGTTGGACGAATCAGCAAACGGTACTCGCTCAACCCGAGGCGCAACTGAGTCTCCCATTTCAGTCGGCCATCAGCCGCCTGACGCGATTGATAAAACCGCTCCCCCGACTGCTC
Organism: Pseudomonas sp. HAR-UPW-AIA-41; assembly: GCF_002304225.1. Lineage (GTDB taxonomy): Bacteria > Pseudomonadota > Gammaproteobacteria > Pseudomonadales > Pseudomonadaceae > Aquipseudomonas. Next base: position 479,362 of record NZ_NSLB01000001.1, on the reverse strand, counting down.
TAACGTCAATTCGAGACTAAGTTGCTTCGCTCCACGCTCACTGTGACTTTCGAGCACCTGCGACAGACTGATAACCACCGAAACCACGCCAAGAGCTTCGCGCGCCCGCAATGCCGCAGGTGGCAGGCGCGCCTCGCGAAACACCGGCATGAAAAGGATTACAGCCGCCGTGTCTTGCTGGCTGGCACCAACCGGACGTAACAAACCAGAAGCCACAGCCTGAGCCTGATTGACCGCAGCCAGCAGAGCTGTACGCCGAGTCTGCTGTGACAACAGGTCAAGCCCAATAGGCAAGCTCGGCAGTCGCGCCGACTGGCTGTAGAGCAAGGGGTAATAGAACTCGCGCGGAGCAGCTGGTTGCAGACGACCATCGCCTTGCAGGTCAAGAATGCGGAAGCCTGCCCAGTCGCTAGCAGCCACCTCGCGCTCAAGAGCCTCTCGCTGACTACCGCTGACGCGTGGTATCCATGAGTACGCCAGAGCATCCTGAACAAAGGGCTGAACGAAGGAAGAAAACTGCTGGCGGCTGACATTCGGCTTCAGTTGCATGAAGCTGGCCAGGCTTTCCAGATTGCGCCGCTGCAGCAGTAGTTGTTCTTCAATCAGCGTGCGCCGTTCCTGCGCCAGATGCTCGAAGCGCTCCTGCATCTGATGTGTCTGTTGCCACCAGACGATGCTGGCCAGGAGGAGCGTCAACAGTAACCCGCCAAGCGCCACCGCCAGTAACAACACGCGCAAGGGCACCTCAGGCGGAACCGACTCACGGCTAAATAACTGACGAATCCAGGGCATTACCACATCCCGCTGCAAGCGACCGCCCACGGCCGATGGAGTCCAGTCTAGCCCTCGTCTGCTGTTAAACCTTGGCCTGGATCATCCAGGCGCGATGAATCTTCGGATTGCGCACAAAATCCGGATCCAGCGTCTGCTCGCTGATTTCCTCGACCCGGTAGCGCGCCTGCAGTCCCTCATCGAGGACGAACTTGCGGAAGTTGTTGGAGAAGTACAGCACTCCGCCCGGTGCCAGACGCGCCATGGCCAGATCGATCAGCTCGACCTGATCGCGCTGTACATCGAACACCCCGTCCATGCGCTTGGAGTTGGAGAAGGTCGGCGGGTCGATGAAGATCAGGTCGTACTCGCCGCGATCCTCGGCCAGCCACTGCATCACATTGCCCTGTTCCAGACGCTGCTTGTCGGAGAAACCGTTGAGCGCCAGGTTTCGGCGCGCCCAGTCGAGGTAGGTTTTCGACAGATCGACGCTGGTGGTGCTACGCGCGCCACCGCGAGCGGCATGCACGGTGGCCGTGGCGGTGTAGCAGAACAGGTTGAGGAAGCGCTTGCCGGCGGCCTCGCGCTGGATGCGCAGACGTAGCGGACGATGATCGAGGAACAGGCCGGTATCCAGATAGTCGGTGAGATTGACCAGCAGCTTGACACCGCCCTCGCTGACTTCCATGAAACGACCCTGCTGATCCTGACGCTCGTACTGCCGTGTGCCGCTCTGACGCTCGCGGCGCTTGATCACCACCTTGTCGGAGCTGATAGCCAGCGCTACCGGAATGGCCGCCAGGGCATCGAGCAGACGGGTCTGGGCCTTCTGCGGGTCGATCGAACGCGGCGCGGCGTATTCCTGCACATGCACCCAGTCGCGGTACAGATCGACCGCCACGGCGTACTCAGGCATATCCGCATCATACAGACGGTAGCACTCGACGCCGGCCTTCTTCGCCCACTTGCCGAGTTGCTTGAGGTTCTTCTGCAGTCGATTGGCAAACATCTGACCGCCCTCGGAGAGGCGCGCCGGCTCACTGGCCTGACTCGGCGCAGGCGCCTCGCCGGCCGCTTCGGCGGCACGCCGCTCACCACGCTCGCCGGTGACAAACTGATCGGCCGTGACTCTGAACAGCAGCAGCTTGCACGGCAGCGCGCCGTTCCAGAAGGCGTACTGCTTGTGACTGCGGATGCCCATACGCTTGCCCAGCTCGGGCGCCCCGGTGAATACCGCTGCATCCCAGCCGGCGCACTGTTGACGCAGGCGCTCGCCCAGATGCTGGTAGAGGTACAACAGGCTGGCTTCATCCCCCAGGCGCTCACCGTAGGGCGGGTTGCACACCACCAGCCCCGTCTGCCCCTGATCCGGGCGCGGCGCGAAGGTGGCCAGCTCGCCCTGATAGATTTTCACCCAGTCGGCAAGGCCTGCGCGCTCGATGTTGTTGCGCGCGGGCTGAATCAGGCGCGGATCGGCCTCATAGCCACGAATCCACAGTGGCGTTTTCGCCAGACCAACCGCGGCGCGCTCGCGCGCTTCATCATGGAGTTTCTTCCACAGTGCCGGCACATGCCCCAGCCAGTGGGAAAAACCCCACTGCTCGCGCTTGAGGTTCGGCGCCAGATCGGTGGCCATCATGCCGGCCTCGACCAGGAAGGTGCCGACACCGCACATCGGGTCGCTCAGCGCCTCACCGCGGGCAGCACGCTCCGGCCAGCCGGCACGAATCAGAATGGCAGCGGCAAGGTTTTCCTTGAGCGGTGCCGCGCCCTGCTGCAGGCGGTAGCCACGCTGATGCAGGCTGTGCCCGGACAGATCCAGCGACAGCACCAGCTCACCCCGTTCCAGGTGAGCGTGAACGCGCACCTGCGGATTGACCTTGTCGATGTCCGGGCGCTGACCGAAGCGCGCGCGCAACTGGTCGACGATCGCGTCCTTGACCTTGAGTGCGCCAAAGTGACTGTTGTCGATACCGGCTCCGCGACCGCTGAACTCCACCGCCAGGCTGCCGTTGGCCGCCAGGTGCTCGCTCCAGTCCAGCGCATGGACGGCGGCATACAGACTCTCGGCATCGCTCACCGGAGTGCGCGCCAGCACCAGCAGCACACGGTTGGCCAGGCGCGACCACAGGCACAGGCGATAGGCCACTTCCAGGCTGCCACGCCCACGCAGGGCCGCCGGCTGCTCGCGCACTTCCTCCAGGCCCAGGCCGCCGGCCTCTTGCGCCAACAGGGCTTCCAGGCCCTTGGGACAGGTCAGGATCAGCTCAACACTCTCGGACATGACTACGCCTTTTCAGTGGACAGACCGGGCTGCAGCCCGCTGTCGCCAGGACGAAAGGGAAATACCCTTCGTCGGAACTTTGATCATCAGCGGCCACTCAGGCAGCCACTGCTCGGAAACTCATCTGCTGCCGCCTCGGCCAGTCCGGCTGCGGCTTCGGGTATCTGCGCAGCGGACAGCGGCAAAAATGCTTATGGCTATATTCCATAAGCATTAACCCTTTATGACAAATCAGTCATTCACAGGGTAGGACGCATTGTTTAGAACTCAGCTTAACCCGTCAGCGCAATGTTGCCGGGCGACCTTCGCCACGCCGGCAGCGAAGGTCGAAGGCAGAACCATTCTGCCGGGTCCTCTCCGGAGGCCATAGGAGAAAACAGTCAATAACTGAGGGCAACACCCTATGAAGAGACTTAAGCGTGACCCGATGGATCGAGCTTTCATGCGCGGCTATCAGCACGGCGTCCATGGCAAATCCCGCGACTTGTGTCCTTTTACTCACCCGTCCACCCGACAGGCCTGGCTCAATGGCTGGCGTGAAGGGCGTAGCGACAACTGGGACGGTTTCACCGGCACTGCCGGCATTCACCGGTTAAACGAACTCCACGCCGTCGGTTAAAGGCTGGATCACCCGAATTCACCAAGCGCGTCCCATCCGGACGGCGGGCGCAAGCCCAGAGGGCCCCTTCTCAGGGGCCCTTTTTATTGCCTCAGCTACGGCCCGGCATGGCAGCAATAGCATCCACCGCCTCACGGATCAGCTCAGGCCCGCGATAGATGAAGCCGGAGTAGATCTGCACCAGGCTCGCACCGGCAGCAATCTTCTCTGCCGCATGGGCACCCTCGGTGATACCGCCGGCCGCGATGATCGGCAGACGCCCGGCCAGTTCAGCCGCCAGCACTCGGACCGTGTGGGTGCTCTTCTCACGCAGCGGCGCACCGGACAGACCACCGGCCTCGGCGCCATGCGGCAGCCCCTCGACGCCTTCGCGGCTGAGCGTGGTGTTGGTGGCAATCACCGCATCCATACCGGTTTCCAGTAACGCGCGGGCCACTTCCACGGTTTCTTCGTCGCTCATGTCCGGGGCGATCTTGATCGCCAGCGGCACGTGACGGCCATGCTCGCGGGCCAGTTCGGCACGGCGACTGGCCAGGGTGCCGAGCAGCTGTTTGAGCGAATCACCAAACTGCAGGCTGCGCAGGCCCGGGGTGTTCGGCGAGCTGACATTGACCGTGATGTAGCTGGCGTGGGCATAAACCTTGTCCAGGCAGATCAGGTAGTCGTCGACTGCGCGCTCGACCGGGGTATCGAAATTCTTGCCGATATTGATGCCCAGCACGCCACGGTAACGGGCGCTCTTGACCCGCTCCAGCAGATGGTCGACGCCATGGTTGTTGAAGCCCATGCGATTGATGATCGCCGTGGCCTCGGGCAGGCGGAAAATGCGCGGTTTGGGGTTGCCCGGCTGTGCACGCGGGGTCACGGTGCCGATCTCGATGAAGCCGAAACCCAGTTGGGCGAAGCCATCAATGGCATCGCCGTTCTTGTCCAGACCAGCCGCCAGCCCTACCGGATTATCGAATTCAAGCCCCATGACCTTGACCGGCAGACGACGCGGCGCCGGCAGCAGAAGCTTGTTCAGGCCCAGGCGGCCACCTGCGCCAATCAGGTCGATGGACAGCTCGTGGGAGGTTTCCGGGGCAAGTTTGAACAGCAGATGGCGGGCCAGGGTGTACATGAGTGCGGCTTCAGCGAGGCAAAGGGGCAGCGATTATAGCTGCTGCGGCACTCAGACCTGTAGTCCACCTGGTCGCGGAGCACCCGTAGTGGACAAGCGCACCAGTTCCTGCAACTCGCCGGAGGCACTGAAATCCAGACGAAAACAGCCATAGATGCCTTCATGGGTAAGAAAAGGCTGCAGGTGGCGGGCCGGCAGACTGACCTTGCGGCCATCGCGGCTGAGCACCTGTACACGGTTCGCCTGACCGCGGTAGACCGCGAGAAAACGCTCGGCCGGCAACGCCAGATCGAAAATCAGACTGGGCATCATCTTCCCCTGTAATGCCGCCTAGTGTGACATAGCCGCTGCAGCACTTGCGCTACGGCGTGGCACATGCCACAAGAAGGATGCACAACGCGCGCAGCTCTGCCAAACTGGCAGCACTTGAAGATGGAGTTTCAATCTGGCATGAGCCTGTCACCCCCGACATTGTCATCACGCCTGTCTGCCCTCGCCCAGCGCCTGGGCCTGAGTGGGCGTGGTCGGCTGTTGGGCCAGCGCGCGCAGGAACTCCATCTCCCCTTCCAGTCACTACCCGCCCCGCGCGACTCGCTGTGGTGGCAACACAGTGCCCCGCTTGAACGTCTGGTCGACATGACCCATGGCGCCCTCTCCGGCCCGGTGCAGGAGGATAAGGCAGAAGCCCGTGCGGTGCTTTTGGGCCTGGTCCGCGAAGAACACAGCAGCCTCGACAGTTTCGACCTGCGTCAGCTCGACGGCCTCTGCGGCCAGCCCAACGAGGACTGGCAGTCGCTGGAGGACATTGCCAACAGCCCCGCCGGCAAGCAGCTGCGCATCATCAGCTACAAGGATTTCGTCAAGACGCTGAATCTGGCACTGCCGCGTCATCTGGTCGGCGAAGCCCTGCAACTGAAAAGCGCCGACTGGCGTGGCCCGCGCCTCTACTGGTGCGGTGAACAGCAGCAGGTTGCCCTGGCCTGCGCCATCATCTACGCGCGGCGACGCGGTCTGGAACTGCAACTGCCGGCCGAGCTGACCCACTACCGCCTCAACCCAGCCGGACTTGCCGAACTGGATAACCGCTACTTCATGCTGGCCATGCCGCCACAGAGCTGGAGCGATCCGCACTTCATGGATCTGCTGCTTACCGGCCTGCCCTATGCGCGCCTGTCCCTGCTGCGCACACCCGGCGCGCCCGAGTTTCTCCTGCTGCCCAAGCGTAACCCGGACTCAGCCGCCCTTGGCGAAGGTCTGCGCCTGGCTGGCGCCCCGGATGCGGTGGCCTACCTGCGCCAGCTGCAAGCCGCATACTGAACAAGCTCTTAAAAAGAAAGGCCCCGAAAATGCCGGGGCCTTTTTCGTTGCAGTAACCGATCAGCTACCGCCCTGACCGCTCAGAGCCAGGTCCATCAGCTCACGACTGGCCACGGCATACATGGCGTAGTCAGCACCGGTGGCCGCACGCAGCTCGGCCTGCATCCCACGCCAGCGCTCTACCAGCACCTTATGTTGCTCCTTCCAGGCCGCCAGACGCTGCTCGCTGCTGGCCGCCTTGCCCGGCTGCTGCAACACCGCCACGGTAATGGCGCGCTGCTGCCAGTCCAGATCATCACGGAAGGCCTCACGCGCCAGTGCCTGCCAGTTGCTCTCCACCGGCAGCGCGGTGATCTGCTGCAGATACCAGGACAGGTCCAGCGCGCTGCCGACCGCGAAGAACACTTCGGCGACCTGCTCCACATCCTGCCCGGTGACATCTGCCGCCTCGATGATCGGCAGCAGGGTGTACAGGTGGCTGGTGCCGGCCACCAGACGCGCCAGTTGCTCCGACACGCCCGCCTCCACATAGCCCTGATAACGCGCCAGCCACTGTTCGCGAGCAGGCCCTTCGAGCAATTCATCCAGCTTGCCGGTCAGGGTTGCCACCCGCGGCGCAAAGTGCGCCACATCTCGCGCTGCGTCCAGCTCGTTGCGGCGATTGCGCAGGAACCAGCGGGTAGCACGACGCCCCAGTCGCATCAGCTCGTCCATCAGCGCCAGCTGCAGCTCGGCCGGCACCTGGTAATCCAGTGCCTCGATCTGCTGCCACCAGTGCGGCAGACGGAACACGTCGCGGACGATCACATAGGCCGCTGCGACATTGGCCGCACTCATGCCGGTAGACTCCTTGAGCCGCTGCACGAAGGTGATGCCCATGTGGTTGACCAGATCGTTGGCGATCTGCGTACTGACGATCTCGCGCTTGAGGCGGTGCTGACGCATCTGCGCGCCAAACTTGGCCACCAGCTTGGGCGGGAAAGCCGTTTCCATGTCGCGGATCAGATAATCATCATCCGGCACACGCGATTTCAGCAGGGCTTCCTTGAGATCGATCTTGCTGTAGGAAATCAGCACCGACAGCTCCGGACGCGTCAGGCTCTGGCCGTTGGCCAGACGCTCGCTGACCTCCTCCTCGGAAGGCAGAAACTCCAGCGACCGGTCGAGCTTGCCGGCAGATTCCAGTGCCGCCATCAGCCGGCGGTACTCGCCAATGCGTTCACCGGCGCGCCGCTGAGCGAGAGACAGCGCCTGAGTCTGTTTGTAGTTGTTGCCCAGTACCAGCGCAGCCACTTCATCGGTCATCTCTGCCAGCAGCTTGTTGCGCTGCTTCTCAGTCATGTCGCCGGCCTGCACCACGCCACCGAGGAGAATCTTGATGTTTACCTCGTGGTCGGAGCAGTCCACCCCACCGGCGTTGTCGATGAAGTCGGTGTTGCCGGCGCCGCCATTGAGACCGAACTCGACCCGGCCCAGTTGGGTCATGCCCAGATTGCCACCTTCGCCGAAGACCCTGGCGCGCAGTTCGCAGCCGTTGACCCGCAGGCCGTCGTTGGCCTTGTCGCCGACATCGGCGTGGGTCTCTCTGCTCGACTTCACATAGGTGCCGATGCCGCCATTCCAGATCAGGTCCACGGGCGCCTTGAGCAGCGCGTTGATCAGGTCGTTGGGGGCCAGCTTGTCGGCCTCGATGCCGAAGCGCGCCTTCATCTGCGGCGTGATGACAATACTCTTGGCGCTGCGCAGGAAGATGCCGCCACCCTCGGAGATCAGCGCGGTGTCATAGTCGGCCCAGGAGGACCGCGGCAGGGCGAACATTCGCTGACGCTCGGCAAAGCTCTTCGCCGCATCCGGGTTGGGGTCGATGAAGATGTGCATGTGGTTGAAGGCAGCGACCATCTGCAGCTTGTCCGACAGCAGCAGGCCATTGCCGAACACGTCACCAGCCATGTCGCCGATGCCGATCACCGTGGTCAAATCCTTCTGGATGTCGATGCCCTGCTCGCGGAAATGCCGCTGCACCGAGACCCAGCCGCCTTTGGCGGTAATCCCCATGCCCTTGTGGTCGTAGCCGGCCGAACCGCCGGAGGCGAACGCGTCGCCCAGCCAGAAGCCATAATCCAGGGCAATACCGTTGGCGATATCGGAGAAGGTCGCCGTGCCCTTGTCAGCTGCCACCACCAGATAAGGGTCGTCGGCGTCGTGGCGTACCACGTTGCTCGGCGGCACGACCTGACCATCCTTGAGGTTGTCGGTGATATCCAGCAGGCCACTGATGAAAATGCGGTAGCAGGCGATGCCCTCTGCCAGTACCTCATCACGGTTGCCACCCACCGGCATCTTGCGCGGGATGAAGCCACCCTTGGCGCCCATCGGCACAATCACCGCGTTCTTCACCTGCTGCGCCTTGACCAGGCCCAGCACCTCGGTGCGGTAGTCTTCCTCGCGGTCGGACCAGCGCAGACCGCCACGGGCCACGTCGCCAAAGCGCAGGTGTACGCCCTCGACGCGCGGGCAGTAGACGAAGATTTCGAACTTGGGCACTGGTCGCGGAATGTCGGGAATCGCGCGAGGGTTGAGCTTGAAGCTGAAGTACGACTTGGCCTGGCCACTGGCATCGGGCTGATAGAAGTTGGTGCGCAGGGTGGCCTTGATCAGATCCAGATAGCGCCTGAGGATACGGTCCTCGTTGAGCACCGCGACATTGTCCAGCGCGGCGAGAATGGCCTGCTCCAGCTTCTGCTGTTTAGCTTCCAGATCGTCGGCGGTCAGCTTGCGGGCCAGGTAGAAACGGGTCTTGAACAGCCGCACCAGCTCGCAGGCGATGTCGGCATGGTTGATCAGCGTGCTGGCGATGTAGCCGTGATCGAAGCCCAGACGGATCTGCTTGAGGTAACGGGCATAGGCCCGCAGCATCGCCACATCACGCCACGGCAGACCGGCGGCCAGCACCAGACGGTTGAAGGCATCGTTCTCGGCATCGCCGTTGACGATGTGCACAAAGGCATCCTGCAGGGTCTCGTTGAGCACCTGAATATCCGGCATCTGGGCGCCGGCATAGGTGAAGGCGAAATCGTGAATCCAGAACTCGCGGCCATCCTGGCGGCGCAGGCGGTAGGGGAACTCGCCCAGTACCCGCAAGCCGAGGTTTTCCAGAATCGGCAGCACATCCGACAGCGGCAGCGGCGTATCGGCGTGGTAGAGCTTGCAGTGCAGCTGCGACTCGCCCTGGGCCAGCGGCTGGTAGAAGCTCATCACCAGCGGCCGCTGTTCGGACAGGCTGAGCAGATGCTGCATATCGATCACTGCCGAGTGCGGTGCAAATCGCTCGGTGTAGCCGGCCGGGAAGCCTTTTGGGAAATCGGCCAACACCTGGGTGCCGTGCCCCTCGCCCAGGCTCTCCAGCATCAGGCTGGTATAGTCGTCCTTCCACGAGCGGCAGGCCTGGATCACTTCCTGCTCCAGGCGGGCAATATCCACCTGCACACGGTTGCGCGGATCGACACGCAGAATGAACTGCACCCGTGCCAGCACCGACTCGGAGAAGTAGGTCCAGAACTCGCAGTCGCTGGCCTGCAAACGCTCCATGAGAATCTGCTGGATCTTCACGCGGATCTCGGTGGAATACACATCGCGCGGCACATAGGCCAGGCAGTAGCAGAAACGTCCGTAGGGATCGCGACGCAGGAAGATGCGCAGTTTGTTGCGCTCCTGAATCTGCACGATGCTGATCGCAGTGTTGAACAGCTCATCGACCGGCGTCTGGAACAGATCATCACGCGGCAGCACTTCGAGGACCTGGCCCAGCTCCTTGCCCAGATGCCCCTGAGCATCGAAGCCTGAGCGGCGCGCCACCTCGGCCACCTTGTGGCGGATGTAGGGAATGTGATGCACGCTCTCGGCATACACCGACGAGGTGTACAGGCCCATAAAGCGGTATTCGCGAATCACCTTGCCCTTGCTGTCCAGCTCGCGCAGCGAAACGAAATCCGGGTAGGCCGGCCGATGCACCCGGCTCGGCTCGGAGGCCTTGGCGAAGGACAGCAGGATCGGCTCGCGCAGGTAGCTGGCGGCTTCGCTGTCAATCTCCCGCTCACTGGCCGGCAGCCCCTGACGCAGCATCTTGCTCAGGCCCAGCAGCGAGCCTTCGTCGTAGACGATGCGCGACACACCGCCCTGCTCCTCCACGCTGAACTCCTCGAAGCCGAGGAAGGTGAAGTGGTTGTCGATCAGCCAGCTGAGGAACACCTTGACCTCTTCCAGCTCGCCGGCATCGCCCTTGCGTTTGCTTTTGCCCATGCCCGCCAGCAAGGCCTCGGCGCGCGCCTTCATCGCCGGGAAATCGGCAACTGCCAGACGCACCTCGGCCAGCACTTCCTGCAACGCCTTCTCCAGAGTCTTCAGCGCGCCGACATTGGCGCAGCGGTTGATCTCCAGATACATCAGCGCTTCATGCTGCACATCCTTGCCGGTACTACCCTTGGGCAGCAGCTCCAGCAGTTCGCCCTGCTTGTTGCGACGCACACTGAACACACTGTTTTGCAGGGTATGGATGCTGTACCCGCGGCGGTTCAGCTCCATGCGCACCGAGTCGACCAGGAACGGCTGATCGGCGTGCAGCACCTCCACCGCGGTATGAGTCGACTGCCAGCCATGTTTCTCGTAGTCGGGGTTGTACACCCGCGCCTGCGGCGCATCGGATTTGAAGCGTTCAAGCAAACGCCAGGCCGACAGCGTGCAGCCAACCAGATCGGACAGGCGCCGCTGGCATAGCTCGTCCAAGGGCACGATGCCGAAGAACTGCTCGGCGAACAGGGCTACTTGTGGCAAGTCCTGTTCGCTGACGTGCTGGGCCAGCGCCGCTTGCAGTTGGTGCTGAAAGTCGGTTTTGCTGGCAGCAGTGAAAAACGCCATGGTGATGCTCCGCAGGTTTTGTTGTTGGGAGGAAGCGTTGCTCTGAAAAACGTTGCTGTGAGGAAGCATAGGCGAGCCACATAAATGCAGAACCGTGATGCAACTTGCAGGCAGCGAGTTGGTCGAAGCGCAGCCGAATGATTTAAAGTGGCTGCCGCCCGCCGCCGGCGGTTCTGACCCAGTGGTCACAATTGAAAAGAGCATAGCGATGGATCACCGTGAAGCGCTTGTCACGCTGCGACATTTTCTTGCAACCCAGATCCTCGGCCAGGAAAAACTGGTTGAGCGCCTGCTGATTGCCCTGCTAGCCGACGGACACCTGCTGGTCGAAGGCGCCCCAGGCCTGGCCAAGACCAAGGCCATCAAGGAACTGGCCTCCGGCCTCGAGGCCGAGTTTCACCGCATCCAGTTCACGCCCGACCTGCTGCCGGCCGACATCACCGGCACCGAGATCTATCGCCCGGAAACCGGCAGTTTCACCTTTCAGCAGGGGCCGATCTTCCACAACCTGGTGCTGGCCGACGAGATCAACCGCGCCCCGGCCAAGGTGCAGTCGGCGCTGCTCGAAGCGATGGCCGAACGCCAGGTATCGATCGGCCGCAGCACCTACGACCTGCCGCCGCTGTTTCTGGTGATGGCCACGCAGAACCCGATCGAACAGGAAGGCACCTACCCGCTGCCCGAAGCCCAACTCGACCGTTTTCTCATGCACGTGAAGATCGGCTTTCCGGATGCGGCCGTGGAACGCAAGATTCTCCAGCAGGCCCGTGGCGATGCCCTCAATGGCGAAGCCCCGCCGCCCCAACCGGTGACCCAGGACGCCATCTTTGCCGCGCGCCGCGAAATCCTCGGTCTGTATATGGCCGACGCCGTGGAGGAGTACCTGGTGCAGCTGGTGATGGCCACCCGTACTCCGGCCAAGTTCGATGCCGAGCTGGCCGGCTGGCTGACCTACGGTGCCAGTCCACGCGGCACCATCGCCCTCGATCGTTGCGCACGTGCCCATGCCTGGCTGGCCGGACGCGACTTCGTCAGCCCCGAAGACGTGCAGGCCGTGCTGTTCGATGTGCTGCGCCACCGCCTGATCCTGACCTTCGAGGCCGAAGCCGCCGGTATTGATCAGGACCGCGTGATCCAGCGCATTCTCGACGTGGTGGCCGTGGCCTGACGGCCACGGACAGATCCCGCCCATGCAGCTGCCCTCGCAACCCGGCATCCGCGTCTCACTCGGCGAACTCATCGAGATGCGCCATCGGATCGGCGAAGTACAGCTGTTTTCCACCCCGGCCCGGCGCAGCCCGCTGATCGGCCTGCACCACTCCAAGCTGCGCGGCCGTGGCGTCGACTTCGATCAGGTGCGTGCCTATCAAGCCGGCGACGACGTACGCACCATCGACTGGCGGGTAACTGCCCGTACCCAGGAGCCGCACACCAAGCTATTCCATGAGGAGCGCGAACGTCCGGTCTTCCTGGTGATCGAACAGAGCAGCCGGCTGTTCTTCGGCTCGGCTCTGTGCCTGAAGTCAGTGCTTGCCGCCCAGGCCGCGGCTCTGTTCGGCTGGGCCGCGCTGAACCACAACGACCGCATTGGCGGCCTGGTGTTCAGTGACCAGGAACACCATGAGATCAAACCGAGGCGCAGCAAACAGAGCCTGCTGCAACTGCTCAACGTGCTGGTACGCAGCAATCAGCAATTGGGCTGCAGCGACGGCCGCGCCCCACGGGAAACCTTCAGCCTGGCCCTGCGGCGTGCCCGCGAAGTGCTGCGCCCCGGCAGCCTGGTGGTGATTCTCTGCGACGAGCGCACCCTCAACGACACCGCCGAACAGCAGCTGGCGCTGCTTGCCCGGCATACCGACCTGATCCTGCTGCCGCTCAACGACCCACTCGACCATACCCTGCCCAGCGCCGGCCTGTTGCGTTTTGCCGAGGGCGAGGCCGAGCTGGAGCTGGACACCCAGGACGAACACCTGCGCAACAGCTACCGCGAACTGGCCGACGCCCGCCGCTCGCGCTGGCAGCGGCTGGCACAGAAACTCGGCGTGCCCCTGCTGCCACTGTCGACCCGCTTCGAACTGGTCGAGCAACTGCGCGATCAGTTGCATCCACTGGGAGCCAGGCGATGAACCCGCTGGATCAGCTTGAGCCCCTCATCGCCCCTCCGGCCATCAGCGCCTGGCCGCCAGCCCCCGGCTGGTGGCTGCTGCCCATTCTGCTCGCGGCTCTGCTCTGGGGCCTCTGGCGCCTGTGGCAACGCCGCCCACGGCGCAAGCAACCGGGCGAGGAGAAACTCATCGACCCCTTGCGTTTAGCCGCCCTACTGGAGCTGGAGCGCCTGCCCACACCGCAGACCGGCGAGCCCGCCGGCCCCTGGCTGCAGCAGCTCAACCAGTTGCTCAAGCGCCTGTGCCAGAGCCGCCACCCCCACGATCCCAGCCTGACCCTGAGTGGCCGTGCCTGGCTGGCCTATCTCGACTCGCGTTGCCCGGCTGCCGGCCTGACCCGCTGGATGGTGCTGGTCGAAGGGGCTTACCGCGCCGATGTCCGCCTCGACGAGAAGGCTGTCGCCGGCCTGCAGCAGGCGGTCAGCACCTGGATTCGCAAGCATGTTTGAATTTGCCTGGCCGTGGGTCTTCCTTCTGGCGCCGCTGCCCTGGGTGATGCGCCGCCTGCTGCCCGCCGCCGACAGCGGCGAATCTGCGCTGCGGGTGAGTTTTCTCGGCGAACTCGAAGGCCTTGCCGGCCGCCGCGCCAAAGCCCGCCTGCCTGCCTGGCAGGGACAGGCACCGTTCGCCCTGATCTGGCTGCTGCTGTTACTGGCCGCGGCACGTCCGCAATGGATAGGTGAAGCGCAACCACTGCCTACCAGCGGCCGCGACCTGCTGCTGGCCGTAGATGTCTCCGGTTCCATGGATTACCCCGACATGCACTGGCAGGGCGAGGACATCAGTCGCCTGGAGCTGGTCAAGGCGCTGTTTGCCGACTTTATCGAAGGCCGCCGGGGCGACCGGGTCGGTCTGATCCTGTTCGGCAGCCAGGCCTACCTGCAGTCGCCGCTGACCTTCGACCGTCACACCGTGCGGACCTGGCTGGAGGAAGCGCAGATCGGCATCGCCGGCAAGAATACCGCCCTCGGCGACGCCATCGGTCTGGCGGTGAAACGCCTGCGTCAGCGTCCGGCACAAAGCCGCGTGCTGGTGCTGATTACCGACGGCGCCAACACCGCCGGAGAGATAAACCCGGCCACTGCAGCCAAACTCGCCACCGAAGCCAGGGTTCGTATCTACACCATCGGTATCGGTGCCGAGCCGGCGCAGTCCGGTGTGGCCGCCATGCTGGGCCTGAGTCCAGGTCTGGATCTGGACGAGCCGGCCCTGCGCGAAATCGCCAGTCTCAGCGGTGGTCAGTACTTCCGGGCACGCAGCGCCGATGAACTGCAACAGATCGGCCAGACCCTCGACCAGCTCGAGCCGGTCAGCCAGAAAGCCACTTCGGCCCGCCCCACTTACGGCCTGCATGCCTGGCCACTGGGTCTGGCTCTGCTGGCCAGCATGCTTCTGGTAGCCCTGGAGCTGTGGCCGGATGCCTGGCAGCGCCTGCGCCGGAGGTCGGCATGATCGAAGAGCTATGGCCGCACTGGCTGCGACCGTTCTGGCTACTGGCTCTGCCCCTGCTCGGCTGGCTGCTGTGGCAACTGTGGCATCGCGAGAAGCGCAGCGGTCGCTGGCAACTGCTGCTGCCGGCGCTGATGCAGCAAGCCCTGCTCAGCACTGGCCGAGGCCAACGCTATCGCGGCGCCTGGCTGCTGGGTGTCGCCTGGCTGCTGGCCGTACTGGTCCTGCTCGGCCCCAGCTGGCAGCGCGTCGAACACAGCCGCATCAAGCGCGCCGACCCGCTGGTCGTGGTACTCGACCTGACGCCGGCAATGCTCGCCGCCGACCTGCCGCCCAACCGTCTGGAACAGAGCCGGCGCAAACTGCAGGACCTGCTCAAGGCCCGAGAGGAGGCACAGACCGCTTTGGTGGTGTATGCCGGTAGCGCCCACACCGTGGTGCCGCTGTCCGACGACCTGATGACCAGCCGCAACCTGTTGCAGGCCCTGCAGCCTTCGATCATGCCCGAGAGCGGCCAGCGTGCCGACCTGGGCATTGCCCACGCGGTTGAACTGTTACAGCAGGCCGGCGCCGCCAGCGGCCGCATCCTCCTGCTGACCAGCCAGCTGAGCGGCGAAGAACAGGACGGGATAAGCGCGGCCTTGCGCGGTGAGCCGGTACGCCTGGATATCCTTGGTGTCGGCACTGCCGCCGGCGCGCCCATTGCTCTGGAGGGCGGTGGCTTTCTCAAGGATGCCGCCGGCGCCATCGTCATTCCGCGCCTGCAGAACAGCTCGCTTGCCCGCATGGCCACCGATCAGGGCGGGCGCTATGCCAGCCTGAGCCTGGATGACACCGACCTACAGCGCCTGCAGTTGCTCGGCAGTCCGGACAGTCTACGCGAAGAAGGGGACCCGGCGATCCTCGCCCTGTGGTCCGATCAGGGCTACTGGCTGCTGCTGCCCCTGCTGTTGCTGGCAGCCTGCGCCGGCCGTCGCGGCTGGCTGTTTCTGGTGCTGCTCTGCCCGCTGTGGCAGCCTCAGGCACGCGCTCTGGAATGGGCCGACCTGTGGCAGCGGGCCGATCAGCAAGGCGCCCAACTGCTTGAGCAAGGCAAAGCTGGCGAAGCGGCCAAGCGCTTTAACGATCCACAATGGCAAGGCATGGCGCATTACGCGGCCGGCGACTACGCCGCCGCTGCCGAGCGCTTTGCCCAGTTCGACACGGCCAGCGCCCATTACAACCGTGGCAACGCCCTGGCCAAGGGTGGCGAGCTGGCCGCCGCGCTGGATGCCTATGACATCGCCCTGGAGAAACAACCCGATCTCGAGGCCGCCCGCCACAACCGGGCGCTGGTCGAGCAACTGCTGCGCCAGCAACAGCAACAGCAACAGCAACAGCAACAAAGCCAGCAGGAGCCAAGCTCCGGCGATCAGCACGGTCAGGGTGCACAACAGTCGCCGCCCTCCCCTGCGCAAGACACTGATAAACAGCGGGGCGAATCCGGTACAGCCCAGAAGCCCGCGGAGAATCCTGCACCTTCCACCCAACAGCGTCCGGATCAAGCCCAGCCTCCATCGACGGCAAAACCCCAAGAGCCCGCCAATACAGGCCAGGGCGATGCTGCTCAGCGTGACACGGCAACAGCAGAGAAGCCTGAGCAGCCGGCCAGCATCGCCAGCGAAGGTCTCAGCAGCGAGCAGCAACAGGCATTGGAGCAGTGGCTTCGGCAGATTCCCGACGACCCTGCCGAACTGCTCAAGCGCAAGTTCTGGATCGAACAACAGCAACGCCAGGAAAACCGGCCATGAATCCCATTCTCCGCGCCGCCGTGCCGGCTCTGTTCAGCCTTAACTGCCTGGCCGCCGGTATCAGCGCCAGCCTGGACCGCACTCAGGTCAGCGAAGGCGAAAGTGTCGAGCTGACCCTGCAGAGTCAGGGCGCTATGCTTCAGAGCACGCCGGACCTGAGCCCTTTGCAGAAGGACTTCGAGATTCTCGGTTCACGCCAGGTCAGCAGTCTGAGCACCGGCGCTGGCGGCACACAGCAAAGCACGCGCTGGCTCATCAGCCTGCTGCCGCGGCGTACCGGTCAGCTGGAAATTCCCGCCCTGCAGATCGGCGACAGCCACAGCCCGGCGCTGCAACTGCAGGTCGATACCAGCAACGCGACCGGCAGCACGTCCGTGGCGCCTGTCTTCATCGATGCCAGTCTGTCTCAGGAGGAAGTCTATGTGCAGGCCCAGACGATCCTTACCCTGCGTATCTATCACTCGGTGTCGCTGTACGACGACAGCAGCCTGACCCCTTTGCAGATGAGCGATGCCCGGGTCGAACCGCTGGGTGAACCGAAGACCTTCGAGCAGGTCATCAACGGCGTCCGCCATGGCGTGATCGAACTGCGCTACGCCATCTACCCGCAAAAAAGCGGTGATCTGCTGATCCCCGCCCAACTGTTCAGCGCCACCATGGTCGATACGCGTCAGAATCAGGATTTCATGCCCTTCGGTTCGCGTCCGGGCAAAGCAGCACGGGTCAAATCGCCGGAGATTCCGCTGCGGGTCAAACCACGCCCCGCCGAGTTCCCTGCCGATGCGCCCTGGCTGCCGGCCGCCGCCGTCAGCCTCAGCGAGGCCTGGAGCCCGGAGCCACAGAAAGCCATGGAGGGCATATCGCTGACGCGTAACGTGCTGCTCAAGGCCGATGGTCTGTCCGGCTCTCAGCTGCCGCCGCTGGAGCAGGCCGAGGTGAGCGGACTGCGCCGTTACCCCGAGCAACCACAGACGCGTAATCAGGCGGATGAACGCGGACTGCTCGGCAGCCGCGAGGAAAGTGTGGCGCTGGTACCCACCCGCAGCGGTGAGATCGTGCTGCCGGCCATCGAAGTGCCGTGGTGGAACACCCGTACCGACAGCCTTGAATACGCCCGCTTGCCTGAGCGCCGCCTGCAGGTGGCGATCAATCCGCAATTGCAGGCCGAAGCCATGCCCGGCGGTGCAGTTGCCGAGGGGACGCAAGGCAGCCAGCGCCTGTGGCCATGGCAGCTGTCCACCGGTCTCTTCGCCCTGACCACAGCGCTGGGCTTTGGGCTCTGGTGGCGCGCGCGCAAACAGCCGGCTGTTGCCGCGACAGCCAGTACCGGACCAAGCCCGCGTACCCTGCTCGACGATCTCAAGCGCGCCTGTCTGGCCAACGACTCACAGGCCACCCGGCAGGCACTGGACGCCTGGGCCCGCCAGCAACCGGAAACGCTCGCTGACATGGCCGCACGCTTTGCCCCGCTCTCCGAAGCGCTCGACGGTCTCAATGGTGCACTCTACAGCGAAAGCGGGCAGAACTGGCAGGGCGAAGCTCTGTGGAAAGCGGTCAAAGGCCTGCCGGCACTCAGCGCCGAGACGGCAACCCCGGAAAACAGCTTGCCGCCGCTCTACCCCCGCTAAGTGCCAGCCTCACCGGATTAATCATCCGGCTTTTCAGAAGACATAAAAAACCGCGGCTCATGGCCGCGGTTTTTCATTACCGGTCGCTTAGTGAGCGAACAGCGAACCACCTTGCTTGCCGGCCAGTTTCTCCGGCTTGATCAGGAAGCGAGCCAGTGCCGGAAGCAGCCACAGGGCACCGAACATGTTCCACAGCAGCATGAAGGTCAGCATCAGGCCCATGTCGGCCTGGAACTTGATCGCCGAGAAGACCCAGGTCACCACGCCGATCGCCAGGCACAGGCCGGTAAACAGCACCGCCTTACCGGTCGAGCGCAGCGTCTCGTAGTAGGCCTCCTGCAGCGGCAGACCGGCACGCAGGAAGCTCTCCATACGGCTGTAGATGTAGATGCCGTAGTCGACACCGATACCCACACCCAGCGCAATCACCGGCAGGGTTGCCACCTTGACACCGATACCGAGCCAGGCCATCAGCGCGTTACCCAGGATGGAAGTCAGGATCAGCGGCAGGATGATGCAGAGCATGGCGCCGAAGGAGCGGAACGTGATCAGGCACATTACGGCAACGCAGATGTACACCAGAATCAGGATCTGCAGTTCGGCCTTGGCGATTACCACGTTGGTTGCCGCTTCGATACCGGCGTTACCCGCAGCCAGCAGGAACTTGCGGTCTTCGCTGTCATGCTCGGCTGCGAAAGCCTCGACGGCTGCAACGGCACGCTTGAGGGTCTCGGCCTTGTGATCTTCAAGGAAGATCAGCACCGGCGCCAGCGAGCAATCGGTGTTGTACAGGCCCTCGGCGCGGCTGATCGAGTTGTTCAGCACGTCCTGGTTGCGCGACAAGGTTTCCCACTTCAGGTTGCCCTCGTTCATGCCCTTGATGACCTGCTTGGAGACGGTCACGAGGGAAATCGCCGACTGCACACCCTGGGTGTTCTGCATGGTCCACATCAGCTCGTCGATGGGCGCCAGGGTGTCGTAAGTCGAGCACCCTTCCGGACCGGTCTTGACCATCACCACCAGCACGTCGGAGCTGGTCGAGTAGTTCTTGATGATGAAGTCGTTGTCCTGGTTGTAGCGAGAATCCGGACGCAGCTCCGGTGCACCCTGATCGAGGTCACCGATCTGCAGATGGGCCTTCTGGTACCAGAAGCCAGCCACACCGGCGGACAGAGCAATCACCACCGAAACCGGTGCCACAACCGGGTGGGCGAAGTTCGACAGCAGACGCCAGAACGGATGTTCGCGCACGGCATCGGCCTTGCTGCGCTCGACTGCCTTCTTGCTGATGCCGATATAGGAAATCGCCACCGGAAGCAGAATCAGGTTGGTGAAGACGATCACGCCCACACCGATCGAAGCGCCGATGGCCAGCTCACGGATCACGCCGATATCGATCACCAGCAGAGTGATGAAGCCGACAGCGTCCACCAGAATGGCGATCATGCCCGGCAGGAACAGCTGGCGGAAGGTGCGGCGCGCTGCGGTCAGGGCGTTATCCGCGCCACTGGACTGCAGGGCAATACCGTTGATCTTCTGCACGCCGTGAGAAATACCGATGGCAAAGATCAGGAACGGTACCAGCATGGAGTACGGGTCGAGACCGAAGCCCACGGTGTGCATCAGACCCAACTGCCAGACCACGGCAATCAGGGTGGTGGATACCACCGAGATGGTCGAACGGATACACCAGCTGAACCAGTACAGGAGCACCAGGGTAATCGCCAGCGCGATACCGAAGAACGCCACCACCATGATCAGACCATCGATCAGGTCGCCGACCTTCTTGGCGAAACCCACGATGTGAATCTTCACATTGGGGTTCTGCGCCTGGAACTTGTCACGTACCTTTTCTTCCAGTTGGTGGGAGAACTCACGGTAGTCCAGTTTGATCAGCTTGCCCTGATCCTCAGGGTCGGGGTACGACTCCAACAGCGGGATGTCCACGGTACTGGACTTGAAGTTGTTCGCCACCATGCGTCCGATCTGGCCGGACTTGAGCACGTTGTTGCGAAGCTCTTCCAGGCTGGCAGCCGAACCGTCGTAGGTTTGCGGAATCACTTCGCCACCGGCAAAGCCTTCCTCGGTCACTTCGGTCCAGCGTACGCTCGGGCTCCACAGCGACTTCAGACCGGCACGATCAACACCGGGGATATAGAACACCTCGTCGCTGACCTGACGCAGGGTTTCCATGTACTCCTTGGTGAAGATATCGCCATTGACCGCTTCCACCGAGATCCGCACGGTGTTGCCGAGGTTCGACAGGTCGTTGCGGTGCTCCATCATGTTCTGGATGAACGGATGGCTCAGCGGAATCATCTTCTCAAAGCTGGTCGACGGACGAATCTGTGTCGCCTGCCAGCCGAGGAAGAGAGTGACCAGGGTACACAGCAGAATGACCACAGGCCGGTTGTTGAAAATAAGGCGTTCGAGAAAGGTCGCCTTGTCCTGGTGATGGTTACTCATCGCAGTCTTATCCTTGTAAAAAGCCCCGGCTTGTTATTGTTGGTCCAGGCTGGCGCCCGTCGGCGAAGCGACATGCGCACCGCCCTGCCCGACCAGGATCAAATTGCCGTCAGCTGCGGCGCTAACCGAAGAAAGAGACAGACGATCGCTGCGATTGAGCACGCTGAAGGTACGCCCGGCGTCAGTGCTCTTGAGCACGCTGCCGCCGTGACCGACGATGACCAGCGAACCATCGGACAACAGGCTGGCACCTGACAGACCGAACTCCAGCGGACCATTGGCCGCACTCAGCTCGACCTGCTGCCAGTTGCCACCGAAATCGGTGGAACGGAACAGGTGACCGCGCAGGCCATAGACCAGCACGCCGGCCGAGGCACCGTTACCGCTCACGCCAAACAACGAGCCCTCGTAGGGTCCTTTGACGGTTTCCCAGGTTGTGCCCCAGTCAGCAGAGCGGAACATGCTGCCCTGCTCGCCCACCACGAACAGACCGGAGTCGGTGATGGCGGCGATGCTGTTGAGGTGATAGCCATCCTCGTTATCCAGACGGTCGCTGACATCTTCCCAGTTCTGGCCACCGTCGGTGGTTTCTAGGAGCGCACCGTAGGCACCCACGGCCAAACCGTGCTGCTCGTTCTGGAACCAGATATCCAGCAGTGGCGCTTCACGTTCGAGATCTTCGAACTGCAAAGTCCAGGTGGCACCGGCATCGGTGGTGTGCAGAATCTGCGCATCGTGACCGACCGCCCAGCCCTTCTGCGGGCTGACAAAAAACACCGCCGTCAGCATCTGACGCGAAGGCACCTTGGCCTGAGTCCAGCTGACGCCGTTGTCATCGGAGAAAAGGACATGGCCGCGGTCACCCACCGCCACCAGACGATTGCCGGCCAGCGCAACATCCATCAGCAGGCTGTGCTGAGCTTTTGGCGAGATAACCGAATAGACGCTGGCAGGCGCAGTTTCGGCCTGAACCGGCAGAGCGGCAGCAGTCAGCAGTGACAATGCGCCAAACAGCGAAAGCGCTTTGGCCAGTGGCGAACGCAGACTCAAGGCCGACATTCCCTGGCGCGCACGCGCATCAAACGTAGTGCGCCGCATGACGGGCTCACACATACACCTTTCCCCCTTATTGTTATAGGTGGTGTAGCAGGGATACAGGGCTCCCCAACAGAACACCTATGCTATCCAGCTTTGAAAAGCCCTGACAATCGGCGTGTCGTTATGTTTTGTAAGCCATGACTTGACGACCATAACAAAAAGGCCGCTACAAGTAGCGGCCTTTTTGTTCAACACAGACGAATCAGCGGGTACCGCGACGACGCAGGGCAGACGGCTTGAAGTAACCGTCATCCGGAATCGCCTGGCTGAAATCGATGGTTGCAGGCTCTTCGTTATCCAGGTTCTGCACGTGGTAACGACGCGCTTGCAGATCGTGGAACACATCCAGCGCAGACCAGGTGGTCGGCAGCTCGTAGTAGTTCTTCAGATAAGCCACAGACACACGCCACAGCTCACCACGACCGTCGTACTGATCGACAACCGCAGCCTGCCAGCTGTCCTCGTCGAGGAACAGGGTACGCTTGGAGTAGATGTGACGGGCACCGGACTTCAGAGTGCCTTCAACAACCCACACGCGGTGCAGCTCGTTGCGAGTAAACTGCGGGTTCAGGTGGCCAACTTTCAGCAGATCCTCGTACTTAACGTCAGGGCTGGTGACCTTGTAGTTGTTGTACGGGATATAGACTTCTTTCTTGCCGACCAGCTTCCAGTTGTAGCGATCCGGCGCACCATTGTACATATCGGTGTCGTCGGCAGTACGCAGACCGTCAGCAGCAGCAATCGGGGTGTCATAGGCCAGGTTCGGCGCACGACGCACGCGACGCTGACCAGCGTTATAGCCCCAGGCCTGACGCGGGTCTTTCACCTGATCCAGAGTCTCATGTACCAGTACGGCACCACCAGCCAGACGCGCCGGGCTCTTGGTGAAGGACAGGTAGTAGAACATGATGTTGTTCAGGTCAGCGTACGAGCCTTTCGGATCGTAGTACTTGAACATGGCTTCCTGCTGCGAGGTCACCAGGGTGTAAGCACCGTTACGCTGCACGGCCACTTCCGAAGCACGGCGCACGATGTAGGAACCACGGTAGCGGGCGATGTGGTTCCACAGAGCCTCAACACCATTCTGCGGAATCGGGAATGGAATACCGCCGTAGGCATCAGAGAATCCGTTACCGCCATCCATCAGCTTGGCGCTGGTGGCATTCTTGATGGTGTTGTCGTACACCCACTGCGGCGCGGAACCAGAGCGACGGCTCTGGTAAACAGGCATCTGGAAGCTGTTCGGATAGGCATTGAACAGGGCGATCTGACCTGGGGTCAGGTTGGCCTTGTACTGATCCAGATTGGCCTTGGTAATGGTGAACAGCGGCTTGTCACCGGCAAACGGATCAACATGGTGCTGACCCGGCTTGCTGTAACCAGCCGGAGCCTTGGTGATGCCACCGGTCCACTCAGGAATGGTGCCAGCCGCGTTGGCCGCTTTTTCGGCGCCGAAGGGAGTCAGGGATTTACCCAGTTTGGCAGCCTCTTCCGAGGAAACAGCCGCCAGGGCGCTACCAGCAGAAAGCGCAAAGGCAACAGCCGCGCCAATCAGCGTGTGCTTTTTCAGCATTGTGGTTCTCCGTGGTGAATCAGCAGCCGGGCACAGACGTACCCGGTGCATTTTTAATAGTTATTAGAAGGAGTATTTGACGTTCAGACCGACGTTGTCGCGGTCGCGCGTGTTGTTGTTCTGACCGGCACCGTAAAACTCGGTGTACTGCAGCTCGGCTTCCAGCGCATTCATGTAACTGGCGCGCAGACCCAGAGTATAAGCCTTGCGACCTTCGATGAAGTTGCCAGTCTGGTGCGAGTTACCCTCGAAGTCATCCTTGTAGACCACAAAAGGCGAAAAGTTTACCCCAGCGTAGACGTCGTTCCAGGTACCTTGCAGCAACAGGGTATAGCCGTAGGCATTCTTGTTGATCTGGTCATCGCGATCGTAACCCGAAGCATAGGAGCCGTTCGCACGACCGGCGTAGTACAAATTCTCAACACGGCCAGTACTGGCATTCAGCCCCATGTACTGCAGATCACTGCCACGCACGTGCTCGGAAGCCAGCTCAGCTACGCCAAACAGCGAGTCAAAGCTCAGCGCCGTTCCGAAGTTCTGAATCGCCCCAATGGAGGTATTGAAGGCTTCGACACGCTCATAGTTGGAGAGTGTGCGATTGCCATTCAGACCAACAGACTGACCGCCTACGCTGACATTCTGCCCCAGCGCGACCTGAGTTGCCTGCCCCAGCAACTGACCCAGCAGATCGTTAGTCGTTGCGATACCAATCGGCAGATTCGGGCGGTAAGCCAACTCACCAAAGACCGAGGTTTCATCCAGGGTGGTATTGAAGCTCAGGCCATACGTACGGATATCTTCCACATACTCACGGCGAGCACCCACCTGATTGGCAACATCGACAGCCAGCAAGCCGGCAGCAACACGCTGCTGAGCAGCCAAGCCACCACCACCCGCCGCCGCGACAACGTTGCCATTAGTTACAAGAGCGTTATATTCGAGACCGGTAATACCATCATATGCAGTATTGATGTCAGCATTGATGTAGGGCTCCTTCGAGTGGTAATTGACGAAGTAGGCTCCAAACTCGGTCGAATTCAATTCCTCCATCACATACTTGAAGGAGACGCCGAACTGCCCATCGTTCTTGGCATTTATATCGGTGCCAATATCAGCGACATTGAAGGCATTGCCATTGGCAAACTGACTACCCTGAAGCCCCCCAGTCCCTGGAGCAACCGCGCCAGTAATCCCTGAGAACCCACCATACGCAAGCATGTTATACAGCGAAGTATTGTTCACACCCGGATTCGGAACTCCACTAAAGAACGCGGCTCCAGGCGAGAGCAGGCCCGCAAGCGAACCGCTCTGGTTGTAAGCAGTATTACCACCATCAGCAAACAGATCAGTTTCAGAGAAGTAGGTACCTACCGGATCAATGGCCGTTTCTTTCCAGTTGAACTGGTAGAATGTTTCCATCGACAGGTTGTCGGTCAGACCCAGGTTGAAGCTCAGCGCCTCCACCGGCACCAGCACTTCCTTCAGCTCCGAACCCGGCAGGCGGAACTTGGCAGCATCCACCGGGTTGGTGGTGTTCACACCGCCACGGTAGAAAATACCCTCACCCCAGTTGAATACCTGACGACCCAGACGGGCGCCAACCGGCATATCGGCCACATCCCAGTTGCCGTAGACATAGGCATCGAGGATTTCAGCATTACGACCGGCCTTGTGGCGGGTCTCATAGGTAAAGCTGTCGTCGTTCGGGTAGTTCTGCGACGGCTGAACCGGGGTATTGGCATCGTAGTAATCGTTGCGCTTATCCATGATCTGGGTGTCATAGAAAGCGGTGCCGCGCACAAAGGCGCCGTAATTCTGATAGGTCACTTCCAGATCGGAAGTCACCTTGTACACTTCGGAAACCAAGCCGGTATCGAAGTTGCGGTTGCCGTCGTTACCGTTGATATCGTTATTGGTCTTGTCCTGCCCCTGCACGCGCCACAACTGGCCGTAGGACACGGTGGTATCGATGGATCCATTGACTTCGCCCTCGGCGAAGCTGAATTCAACTGCATTGGCATGTGCTGCGACCAGCAGCGGCAACACGCCCGCAAGGGCAAAACCGGCCTTGATCGGCGCCAAGCCGAGCATTGGCTTACGGCATTTGATTTCCATCGACATTTACTCCAGGACAGATCGTTATAGCCCCGCAGACAGGGCACTTATAAGTCGCTAACCACGACCCTTCTAGCCAACGCGACGCCCGCAAACCGCAGCATCAGCACAAAACCGTTTTTTGAACGCAAAGATCAAGCCAAAAAACAGAGCACAAAGCCCCACACGCTCGATTTACTCATATTCAAAAAATGACCAACGATTCACTCGGATAATTCCGAACAACACCCCCGCTAACGGCGCAATTGGCCACCCCCTTTGGCGCCAATTGCTACAGATCGCCACAACCTCGCCGGCACGGCCCAAGCATTGAGCACCATCCAACCCAACCAAAACGTGTAAAAAAGTTACACGGAGCGTTACAGAAAATATTCGGTAACAAGCCTTAAGCCAGACTCTTGCTCACAACCTCATAAACATCCGGCGATAGCGCCGGCTCGGCCATGATGCGCTGCAGCTGTTCGCGCATCTGCGCCTGCCGTGCCGGGGCATACTTGCGCCAGCGGGTGAGCGGCGTCAGCAGGCGCGAGGCGATCTGCGGATTGAGGGCATTGAGGATGATCACCTGGTCGGCCAGGAAGCGGTAACCGGCGCCATCAGCCCGGTGGAAGTTCACCGCATTCTGATTGGCGAAGGCGCCGATCAGCGAGCGCACCTTGTTCGGGTTCTTCAGGCTGAAAGCCGGATGCGCCATCAGCGCCTGCACTCGCTCAAGACCACCCGGCAGGCTGCAACCAGCCTGCACACTGAACCACTGATCCATCACCAGCGGATCATCCTTGAACTGCTCGGCGAACTGCGCCAATGCGCGCGACTTCTCGGCTTCATGGGATGAATTGACCAGCACCGCCATGGCATGCAGGCGCTCGGTCATATTGTCGGCGGCAGCAAACTGCTCTTCGCACGCCGCCAGCACCTCGGCATCGCCCAGGATCATCAGGTAGGACAGGGCAATATTCTGCAGGCCCCGGCGGGCAATCTGCCCGGCCGTGGCCGCATAGGGCTCGGCGCGCGAAGCCGCGCGGGCCTGCTGGTAGCGCTGCAGCAATTGGGGCTTGAGCGCCATGGCTAGCTGCAGACGGGCAAACTCACGCGCCGCATGAATGGCCTCGACATCCGCCACCTCGCTGATCTCGGTGAGGTAGGCCTCGCTGGGCAGCGCCAGCATTTCGGCAACCATGGCCGGGTCCAGCGCCTCATTGTCCAGCACGCTGCGCAGCGCCTCAACCAGGCGCACATCCAGCACCAGCGGCTCGCCACGTTGATGCTGGCCAACCAGATCCTGCAACACCTGCACCGCCAGCTGCTGACCAGCCTCCCAGCGGTTGAAACCGTCCGAATCGTGCTGCATGAGGAACATCAGCTGATCGCGGCTATAGGGAAAGTGCAGCTTGACCGGCGCCGAGAAGCCCCGCAGCAGGGATGGCAGCGGCTTGTCGGCCAGATTGAGGAAGGTGAAGGCCTGCTCGCTCTCGGTGATCTGCAGGACGCGCACAATACCCACTGGCGCGTCCTCCCCTACCAGCTGCAGCGGCAGCTCACGACCCTGGTCATTGAGCAGCGCCAGCTCCACCGGAATGACAAAAGGCTCCTTCTTGCCCTGCCCCGGCGTGGCCGGGCAGCTCTGGCGGAACGCCAGGCGATAGGTATTGGCCGCCGGGTCATAGCTCTCGCTGACCTCCAAGCGCGGCGTACCGGCCTGACTGTACCAGCGCTTGAACTGGGTCAGATCGACGCCGTTGGCATCTTCCATGGCCTTGATGAAATCATCACAGGTCACGGCCTGGCCGTCATGACGGTCGAAGTACAGGTCGCTGCCCTGACGGAAGCCCTTGGCCCCCAGCAGGGTTCGCAGCATGCGCACCACTTCCGAACCTTTCTCGTAAACGGTCAGGGTGTAGAAGTTGGAAATCTCGATAAAGGACTCCGGGCGCACCGCGTGAGCCATGGGACCGGCATCCTCGGCGAACTGGTTGGTACGCAGGAAGGCCACATCCTCGATGCGCTTGACCGTGCGCGAATTCATGTCAGCCGAGAACTCGGCATCGCGGAACACGGTAAAGCCTTCCTTGAGCGACAGCTGGAACCAGTCACGGCAGGTCACCCGGTTACCCGACCAGTTGTGGAAGTATTCGTGGGCCACCACCGCTTCGACCCGCTGGTGGGCGGCATCGGTGGCGGTTTCCGGGTGCGCCAGCACGCAGCTGGAGTTGAAGATATTAAGGCCCTTGTTCTCCATGGCGCCCATGTTGAAGTCGTTGACCGCCACGATCATGAAGATATCCAGATCGTATTCACGGCCGTAGACCTCCTCGTCCCACTTCATGGACTTCTTCAGGCTGTCCATGGCGTGCTGCAGCTTGCCGATATTTTCCGGCTCCACGTAGATGCGCAGCGCCACCTCGCGCTGGCTCATGGTGGTGAAGCTGTCTTCCAGGCACCAGAGGTCACCAGCTACTAGGGCAAACAGATAGGCCGGCTTCATGAACGGGTCCTGCCAGGTTGCCCAGTGCCGGCCGCCTTCTTCTTCACCACTGGCAATCGGGTTGCCGTTCGACAGCAGCACCGGGTAGCGCTGCTTATCGGCGCTGAGCGTGGTGGTGAACTTGCTCATCACGTCCGGGCGGTCGAGGTAATAGGTGATCTTGCGGAAACCCTCGGCCTCGCACTGGGTGCAGAACATCTTGCCGGACTTGTACAGGCCTTCCAGCGCGGTATTGGCCTCCGGATGGATACGCACCGTGCTGTCGATGACGAAGCTGGCCTGCGTCGGCTGCAGGGTCAGGTGACTGTCATCCAGCTGGTAGTCGCCAGCCGCCAGCTCGCGATCATCGAGTTTCAGCGAGAGCAGTTCGAGCTGCTGGCCATCGAGCACCAGCGGCGGCAGATCAGTGCCACGCGCCGGATTGCGGCGCAGGATCAGCTGCGCGTGAACCAGGGCCTGGTCCTCGAACAGCTCGAAGGTCAGGTGAGTCTCGTCGATCAGGTAGTCGGGGGCCTGATAGTCCTTGAGGAAAATGACTTTCGGTTGATCGTTGCGCATGGCTTGTGGCCCTTACTGAGAAATGGCGACCTGGTAGGCCGTGAATTTACGAAGATTGATCACGCCGGTATCGAGCAGCAGATACTGGCCCTTGATGCCCAGCAGCGTACCCTCGACCAGTGGCGTTTTTTCCAGATCCAGACTGACGATCTTGGCCGGATAAGCCGTGACCGGATAGCGAATTTCTACCAGCTCGGCGTCCGCCAGCGGCTGAATGGCCTGCAGGCCAAAACGCTGCTGCAGCGCCGACACCCCTTCGGAGCAATGGTCAAACAGCTGCTCACGCACCGCCGGCAGATCAACCGCCTCGGCGTCACCCTTGAGCAGCGCGCGCCAGTTGGTGCGATCAGCCACCTGACTGCGCAGCAGGTCTTCGACCAGTCCGGACTGCTGCCGGGTGGCTACCCGCAGAATCGGCAGCGCCTGACTGGCGCCCTGATCGATCCAGCGCGTCGGCACCTGGGTCGCGCGGGTAATGCCGACCTTCACCCCGGAGGAATTGGCCAGGTAGACCACATGATCGGTCATACAGAACTGCTCGCCCCAGCTCGGCTCGCGGCAGGTTCCCGCCTCGTAGTGGCATTTTTCCGGACTGACGATGCAGCTGTCGCACTGCGCCAGCTTGGTAAAGCAGGGATAGCAGTACCCCTGAGAAAAGCTCTTTTTCGTCTTGCGCCCGCAGTGGGTGCAGTGGATCGCCCCGAGATATTCGATACGCAGCGACTGGCCGATCAGCGGATTGACCTCGACCCGCTGATCATCCAGACAGAACTGATAACTGACCGGCGCCGCCAGCTGCGCCGCCATCTTGCGCAGCGCGCCCTGGCCCAGCAATGCCATCAGTGCAGGGTATCCGCTTTGCTGCTGAACAGGATGTTCGGCACTTCATGAGCCTTGGACTGACACTCCTGCGGGCCCATGTAACCGGTACGCTGATCTTCCGGGACATGCTTGAGCTCATAGGCAATCATCGCCTGCAGACAAAGCTCCTTCTGCTCCTGACTCAGCTTGCGCCCATCCGGCCACTTGCCGATTTCCACCGCCAACTTGAAGCTCTCATAGACTTCGACACTGATGGTGCTGGCCACTTCAGCAAAATTCGACATGGACTCACTCCGCAACAGCAATTGAATATGCCGGGCATTCTACTGGCGCGAACGCGCCAGCGCACCGCCCAGCAGACCGGTACCACAACCCGCCAGAAGGCCCGCGACATGCGCCGCATTGGCAATGGCCGCCAGCTGTACCAGCTCGAAGATACCGGTCATGCACACCAGCAGCCAGATCAGCATCATGCCGACCACACCCGGCGGCAGGCGATAGAGTGGATTGGGTGCGAGCTTCTGGTAGATCCAGCAATGCCCGAGCAGGCCATAGAGCACGCCGGACAGTCCGCCGAACAGGCCCGGCCCGCTCCAGACGTACTGGCCGATATTGCTGATCAGGCTGTAACTGAGCACCAGCATCAGCAGCACCAGACCGCCCTGGCGCCACTCGATGCGGCGCCCCAGCTCCCAGATCCACAGGCTGTTCATCGCCAGATGCAGCACGCCGAAATGCAGCAGCGCCGGCGACCACAGGCGCCACCACTGGCCGGCAGCCAGACTGTCACTCAGGGGCACGAACAACAGGTGCTGCCCCTCTACCCGGAAATCCATGAAGCTCAGCCAGCGCACCACTGCCAGGTTCTCGCCACCCCAGCTGAGCAAGGCCACCAGCAAGGTCACCGCCAGCAGCACCAGCGTCAGCGGCGCCGCGCGCAGCGTGCGCCAGAACCCCGGTCGCCCGGCGGCAACCGGCGCGGCCGGCAGCTCGGCGCCCTGCGGGTAGCGCTCGAACAACCCGCGCACCTGTTCGGCCACCGCCTCATCCGGTACCCAGAGCAACTGCTCACCCGCCTCTTCGGTGACCCGGTGAGGCAGTTGCAGGCGCTGCAGCAACTGCACGAATGCCGCCAGATCCTGCTCGACCGGCAAACGCATGGCCAGTACCGCACTCATGGCCGGCGCTCCGGCCGCTCGACATCGACCCAGACGAACTTGCCCGGGTCGAGCTGCGTTTCATCGTCCAGGCGATAGGCCACCAGCTTTCCGTACTTGACCGCGCTGTAGTCGAGGCAGGCCAGATTCGGACGGATCGGCGCCGGCGTGCCGGCCCGCCAGTAGTGACCGACAAACAGCAGCGGCTCATCGCGCCCGTAGAGCATCAGCCGGGATTTCTGTTCGCTGGACAACGGATGACCGGCAATCCCCTCGGGCAAGGCATCGGGCTGAAACACCACATCGCCATAGGTCTGCGGCTCATCATCGGCTTCCCAGAAACGGGTGCGGAAAAACGCACGGGTAATACCGTCATGCCCTGTCAGCGTGAGGCCGTGGGGCAGACGCAGATCCAGCCCGCGCAGCAGTCGCTCGCTGATCCGGTGCGCCACGCTGCCGCGCTCGCCGGCCTGCTGCACGAATTGCCGGTCGATGCGCGCATCGGCATGACGCGTGCGCAGGGCCTGCACCAGTTCCGGGTCCCAGCAGGCATGCACCAGACGGAAACGGCCGGCATCCAGCAGCAGCGGCAACTGATAGAACCAGTCGAGGCTGTCGCGCCACTCCTGCGGATGCTGCTCGAACTGCGCCAGGGTCTCGCGGATCATCCGTTCATGCCGCGGCGTGTGCTCACGCACATACTGCTGCGCCGAACCCGCCGTGGCCGGGGTGGTCCAGGCCAGGGCATTGAATTCGTGATTACCCATCAGGCACAGCGCGCTGCCGCCCTCGACCATGCGCCGGACAATCTCCAGCGCCTCGCGGATGCGCGGGCCACGGTCAATGATGTCGCCGACGAACAGCGCCATGCGCTGCGGATGACGCCACACGCCCGCCTGCTGACGGTAACCCAGCTGCTCCAGCAGGCGCGCCAGGGTCAGCGCACAACCATGCACATCGCCGATCAGGTCATAGCCACGCGAGGAGTCGAGCATCAGTCGCTCCCGCCGAGGCGACTCCCCCAGCCCAGTTTGGTTCGACAGACCTCATAGTAGTTGTGATCCAGCGGATGAATCAGCGTCAACTTCTGCGGTTTCTTGCCCACCGTGATGGTGTCGCCTGGGGTACAGGTGAAGTGGTTCTGCCCGTCGCAGGAAACCAGCGGGTAGATCTGCAGATCGGGCGAGACCACCACCTTCAGCTCACTGCTGCTGTCGACCACGATCGGCCGGCTGGACAGGGTGTGCGGGCACATCGGCACAATCACGATGGCATCCAGCTTGGGATGCATGATCGGCCCGCCCGCCGACAGCGAGTACGCCGTGGAGCCGGTTGGCGTGGCGATGATCAGGCCATCGGCCTTCTGTGTGCAGACGAAATGACCGTCGATATACAGCTCGAACTCGATCATCTTGGTCGACTTGCCCGGGTGCAGCACGATGTCATTCAGCGCATCGCCCTGCCCCATGGCTTCACCATGCCGACGCACTTCGGCCTGCAGAAGAAAGCGACTTTCGGTCAGGTAGTCACCCTTGAGCACCTCGGCGACCTTAAGCTCCAGCTCGTCCGGGCGGATATCGGTGAGAAAGCCCAAGCTACCGCGGTTGATGCCCAGGACCGGCACGCCGGAGCCGGCCAGCGCGCGGGCGGCGCCCAAGAGACTGCCATCACCACCGACGACGATGACCAGATCACAGATCTCGCCCAGATGGCGTCGCGTGCTGGTCTGCAGGCCATGGCCGGGCAGCATCTCGGCGATGGCATCCTCGAGGATCACATGCAGCTGACGATCGAGAAGAAATTTCTTCAGGCGGCGAATGGTATCGAGCACCTGGGAACTGCCCAGACGACCGATGATGCCGATATTGCGAAACTGATCCATGGCACTCCCTGAACGACAGACCCGCGGGGCGCAAACGCACCACTGAGGGCTGGCACAGCCGCCAGAGACGCGGCAACGATGCCGCCGATTATGGGCTATTGCCGCAAGCCCGGGCAAACCGCGCTGCGCTATGCTGGCGCCATGCATCCCTTTAGCGAACTGGCCGATCTGCCCCACCGCCTGCACCAGCCGGCGTTACGCGACCTGGCCTGGACCCTGACCTCGCCGCCCCTGCTGCTGGACGCGGGCATCGCTCAGCGCCATCCGCTGGCGGGCAGCCACTGGGCCGACAACCCCGAGCGCCTGGCCGCCTGGCTGACGCACCTCGATCAACAGCCGGAACCCCTGCAGCACTGGCTGCAAAGCAGTCACAACCAACGCCTGGGTCATTACTACGAACGCCTCTGGCAATTCGCCCTGCAGCAGGCACCCGGTGTGCGCCTGCTGGCGGCCAATCTGCCGGTGCGTCAGGGCCAACTGACCCTGGGCGAGCTGGATCTGCTGCTGGAGGACCGCGACGGCGTGCATCATCTGGAACTGGCGGTAAAGTTATACCTCGGCTGCCCACCCCTCACCGAACAATGGCAACGCTGGATCGGCCCAGGCCGGGAGGACCGCCTGGACCGCAAGCTGAATCACCTGCGCCAGCATCAGCTGCAGCTGGCGCAATCCCATGCCGCGCGCCAACTGCTGCGCAGCCTGGCGACCGACACGGTGAATGCCGCTGCCTGGCTGGGTGGCTACCTGTTCCGGCCCTGGCAGATACCCGTTGCAGACCCCGTCGGCGCCAACCCACAAGGACTGAGCGGCGACTGGCTGCACCGGGCGCAACTGGACGATTATGTGCAGCAAAATGCCGACTGCCGCTGGGTACTACTGGAGCGACTGCAATGGCTGGCCCCCGCCGATCGCAGCAATCAGTCCTGCCACCCCATCAGCGACCTGCCGGCCTGGTGGGATACCCTGCCGCAGCAGCCCCCACGCGCGCAATTGATTGCCTTGCTGGAGTCAACGCACGACGGCCATTGGCAGGAAGTACGGCGCAGTTTCATCTGCGCCGATGACTGGGCGTCAGCTGCTGCGCTCGGTACGCCCGCCGGAACGGGCCAGATAACCTGAGCCGGTCTCGCACAGCAGACCATCGCGCTGCACGGCCGGCAGGGCGTCCACGCCATCGCGCAGGGCGTAGGCGCTGAAGCCCAGCTCACTGAGCAGGAACACCGCACTAGCACTGCGCTTGCCGCTGTCGCAGTAACACAGGTAGGTACGCTGCGGATCGAGCAGACGCGCCTTGAGCCGCAACAGGTGCAGCGGCATGTTCAGCGCCTGCAGGGCATGTGCCCGCTCATATTCCTCCTGCTGACGCACATCCAGCCACTGCGCACCCTCGGCCAGCAGACGTGCCCCCTCACCGAGGGATACCTCATGCACCACCGGGGCCTTGAGCAGAGCCAGGAAGTCGTCGCGATCCAGCCGCAGTACCACGCCATCCTCCAGCATGGTCACGCTGGCATTGCGCGGCCGGTCGGCCAGCAGCGCCTCCTCACCGAAACAGGCCCCCACCTCCAGTTCGGCCAGCACCTGCTGCGCCGAGCCTTCATCACGCATGACTTCGGCGCGACCGCTCTTGAGGAAGTAGCAGCAGTCCCCCAGCTCACCCTGACTGATGATGCGCTGATCAGCCTGTACGCTGAGCGACTGCATGCGCTGGAACATGCTGCGCACATTGCCCGGCGGCACCTTGTTGAACAGCGGATTGGCCAGCAGCGCTTCCAGCCACTCCACATCCTCGCCGGTATCCTGCAGTTCCAGCAGCAGATCCTGATAGGACAGGCGCCAAGTCAGCAGGCGGTTGAAGGTGGCACTGTCCAGCGCCAGCACGCTGACATCGCTCAGCGCGACCGCCTCGTGCAGGCGCGGCAAGGTAGGCGACAGCGGGTGGCAGCTTTCTGCCGAACCGGCCTGCAGCACCTGCTCGACACCCTGTGCGTCCCGCAGAAGCAACTCGCCACTGAGCAGGTAATAGGTCAGTGCCGTCTGCTCGCCCAGCGCGAACAGCCGCTGCCCGGCCAACAGCAACCGAGGCACCAGTTGCGGACGCAGCTCACGCCACTGCAACTCCGACAGCACATTGAGCGGCGTCAGACTGCGCAACTGTTCAGGACTCAGGGGATGGCTCATGGCTGCGCTAACTCCGCACACTCGAACATTCATCTGGCCAACAGGGATCGCCGCCCCTGCAGACCACCACCGTGCAGCAGAACCACACGGCTACCGGCAGCAAGGTAACCGCCAGCCGCCTGCTGCTGCAACGCCAGCAGCAACTTGGCGCTGTAAACCGGCTCGAAGTACATACCGCTCTGCGCCTCGCAATCCTGCATGAAGTCCAGCAGCGCCTGATCGAATCGGCCAAAGCCGGCGCCACAAGCCTCCAGCAATCGGAACTGCCGGCGCTCGCACTGCGCCTGCTGCAACTGCGCCTCGATCTGCTCCCCCACGCCATAGCGCGCCGGCACAGCCAGTGCGCCAATCAGTTCAGGCCCTGCCGGCAAGGCCAGTTGCAAACCGACCAGCGTGGTGCCGCTGCCTACCGCCAACCACAACTGCTGGTAATCGTCCCAACCGAGCCCCTCCAACTGCGCCTCGATCATTTCGGCAATCGCGGCACAGCCTTCGGTTCCAGGCAGGCCTCCGCCACCTTCGGGCACCGGGTGATAGCCCGGATAGCGCTCCAGCCAGGGCTGCCAGAATGCAGCCTGATAGCGCTGCCGGTACTCGCCGTAGCCAAGCCAGTGCACCTGCATACCCATGGCCTGCAAATCAGCCACCGTAGCCGTATCTTGCGGCTCACCGCGCAGCAGGCCGACCGTGGAGAAACCAAAGCGTTGCCCGGCAGCCGCCAGAGCATGCAGATGATTGGAGTGAGCACCGCCGACACTGATCAGCCCAGGCGATCCACCCGCCTCGGCAACCCGCAGGTGGCCCTTGAGCTTGAACCACTTGTTGCCACTGAGCAGTGGATCCAGCAGATCCAGGCGCAGGATCGCGGCCTCGATGCCAGCAGCCTCAAGCCAGGACAGATTCAGGGACTGCAAGGGCGCACGCGGCGCCCATTGATGCCAGGCCGAGGTCACTCAGCTGACAGTACGCAGCTTGCTGCTGGCCTTGTGCCGGGCACAGCAATTGGAGTCGCCACTGATGAAGCGGCTTGGCGTGTCGACCCGGTCAATCGGCATTCCGCAACGCTCGCCGTTGGGCAGCAGCGCCTCACAGCTGGGCATCTGATAGTGCGCCAGCCACTGACAATACTGTGGCTCGGACACGAAACACTTGGCCGCCACGTAAGCCATGGGGTTTTCCTGATAGCGCGCAATGTCCTGCAGGGCGATGGTCAGGTGACCTGCCCCCGGGTGGTAAACCACAAACACCACACCCAGCTTGCTCAACTGCTCGAGAACCTGCCCGTCACCCTGGCCGCGGGCCTGCTCCACCTGCTCGTGCAGGCGCGCAATTTCCTCCCGCAACTGAGTCTCCTGCTCCTTGCGATAGGCCAACTCGACATCACGCAAGGCCACCTGCTCCTGGTGTTCCACCACGGCAGCGGCAATCTTGGCCTTCAGCTCGCTGTCGAACTGGGCACGCAGCAAGTCGACCTGGTTTTTGCCGAGTTTTTCCAACTCACGCTGCTGCTGACTGATCTCCTCACGCGAGGCAGCAAACGCATCGGCCTGCGCCGCCAGCTGCGCCTTGAGGCTGGCATTGAGTTCTTCCTGCTGCTTCAACTGCTGCTGCAGAGCCTGCGCCTGCTGCTTAAGTGTTGCCAGCTGCTGCTCCGCGACCAGACGGAACTTGGCGAGCTCCTCCTCGTGCTGCTGGCTCAGGGTGGCGATGCGCAGGCGTTCCTGCTGGATCAGGTGCGCCGTCTTCTGTCGGTGCTGCTCTTCCAGCTCGGCCGCACGCTTCTCGATCTCTTCCTGACTGGCCGAGGCCGGGGCATACCAGCGGTCTTCGGAAACCATCTGCAGGCGGTCCAGCTCCACCGGCTGCGGCATCTCCTCTTCGACCAGAATCCCCAGATTGTTGCGTTTGACCGCATCGCGAATCAGCGCCAAATCGTTGCCCGAGGAGGACAGATTGGGATCCCACAGGTGCATCTGGTGCCAGGAAACCGGACACTGGCTACGGCAGGCCAGGCGGATCGGGCCTGCGCCCAGATCCGGACCACGCCCGGCACGCTCGGCCAGGTGCCGCAGCGGAATATTCCAGCCTTTGTCGGCCTCGCCACGCTCGTCGAAATCGAGCAAGAAAAGCACCACCGAGCGAACCAGCAGACGCGGATTGATCAGTACATAGGCGCAACGCACCTGCTGATCGGCAAAGTCATGCATCCGCACCACGTTATCCAGCAACGCCTCGAATTCCGGATAATGCATCTCCTTGCAGATGCCGCGTTCATTGAAGAACAGCACGGCTTCCACCATCTGTGGTTTGTTCTGCAGGCTCATGACAATTCCTCTCACCTCAGGCACACGCAGGCGCTCAGCCAGAACCCTGGCTGGCGCAAGCGATTTCCCCATCAGTCTAGGGGAAAAGCTCAGACGGGCAATGTGACTGGGTTGGCACTCGCCCGCCGGCCACCGCCACGAAGA
The DNA here is from genome assembly GCF_002304225.1 of Pseudomonas sp. HAR-UPW-AIA-41. GTDB lineage: Bacteria > Pseudomonadota > Gammaproteobacteria > Pseudomonadales > Pseudomonadaceae > Aquipseudomonas. The sequence continues at coordinate 442,500 of NZ_NSLB01000001.1, read as the reverse complement.
AAGCGCAGCACCGCAAAACTGTGACCAAACGCATGCACCAATAAAAACGCCCGCCATCCCTGGAAGGATGGCGGGCGCCTGTCAGCCCGGCTTAGAGCGCCGCAGCCAGTCGAGAACCCTGGTTGATGGCGCGCTTGGCGTCCAGCTCGGCAGCCACATCGGCCCCGCCGATCAGGTGCACCTTCTGCCCCGCAGCTTCAAGGCCAGCCTGCAGTTCACGCAGCGGGTCCTGACCGGCACAGACGATCACGGTATCCACCGGCAAAACCTGCGGCTCGCCTTCGGCAATGCGGATGTGCAGACCGGCGTCATCGACCTTGAGGTACTCCACCGAATTGAGCATCTGCACCTGCTTGCTCTTCAGACCGGCACGGTGAATCCAGCCGGTGGTCTTGCCCAGACCGTCACCCACCTTGGATTTCTTGCGCTGCAGGAGGAATACCTGACGCGCAGGAGCATGGGGCTCAGGCTGAATACCCGCAACACCGCCGCGCGCTTCCAGCGTGGTGTCGATACCCCACTCGTGCCAGAACGCATCACGGTTGAGACTGGTGGCCTCGCCCTGATGAGTGATGAACTCGGAAACATCGAAACCGATACCCCCAGCACCGATCACAGCCACTTTCTGCCCAACCGGTTTGCGCTGCAGGATGGCATCCAGATAGCTGATCACCTTCGCGTGCTCGATACCCGGAATGCCCGGGGTGCGGGGCACGATACCGGTGGCCAGAATGATCTCGTCGAAGCCGCCCTTGACCAGATCATCAGCCGATACGCGGGTGTTCAGGCGCAGATCGACACCGGTCGATTCCAGCTTCTTCTTGAAGTAGCGCAGCGTCTCGTAGAACTCTTCCTTGCCCGGTACACGCTTGGCCACATTGAACTGACCACCGATCTCGGAGGCCGCATCGAACAGCGTCACGCTGTGGCCACGTTCAGCCGCCACTGTGGCTGCCGAGAGGCCCGCAGGACCGGCACCCACCACGGCAATCTTCTTCACCTGAGTGGTCGGGATGTAGTTCAGCTCGGTCTCATGGCAGGCGCGCGGATTGACCAGACAGCTGGTCAGCTTGCCACCAAAGGTATGGTCCAGACAGGCCTGGTTGCAGCCGATGCAGGTATTGATCTCGTCGGCACGACCGGCAGCGGCCTTGTTGACGAATTCCGGGTCGGCCAGGAACGGACGGGCCATCGAGACCATGTCGGCATCACCGGCGGCCAGCACTTCCTCGGCCACATCCGGAGTATTGATGCGGTTGGTGGTGCACAGCGGAATGCTGACCTCGCCACGCAGTTTGGCCGTTACCTTGGTGAACGCCGCACGCGGCACCTTGGTGGCAATGGTCGGAATGCGCGCCTCGTGCCAGCCGATACCGGTGTTGATAATGGTGGCACCGGCCTTCTCGATGGCCTTGGCCAGCAGGACGATTTCATCCCAGGTGCTGCCGCCCTCGACCAGATCGAGCATGGACAGGCGGTAAATGATGATGAAGTTGGGGCCAACGGCTTCACGCACGCGGCGCACGATCTCGACCGGCAGGCGCATGCGGTTCTCGTAGCTGCCGCCCCAGCGGTCAGTCCGCTGGTTGGTGTGAGCTACCAGGAACTGGTTGATGAAGTAACCTTCCGAACCCATGATCTCGACGCCGTCGTACTCGGCGACCTGAGCCAGCTTGGCGCAATTGACGAAATCAGCGATCTGCTTCTCGATGCCCTCTTCGTCCAGCTCCTTGGGCTTGAACGGGTTAATCGGCGCCTGAATGGCGCTCGGAGCAACCTGCTTGGGGCTGTAGGCATAACGACCGGCATGCAGGATCTGCATACAGATCTTGCCATCGGCCTCATGTACCGCGCGGGTCACGATCTTGTGCTTTTCAGCTTCTTCCAGTGTGGTCAGCTTGGCCGCACCGGAATAGACGCCACCTTCCTCGTTCGGGCCGATGCCACCGGTCACCATCAGGCCGACGCCGCCGCGGGCACGCTCGGCAAAATAAGCGGCCATGCGCTCGAAACCACCCGGCTTCTCTTCCAGACCGGTGTGCATGGAGCCCATCAGGGTCCGGTTCTTCAGGGTGGTGAAACCCAGATCCAGCGGGGCCAGCAAATTCGGATATTGCGCGACAGTCATGGTCACTCCACAGCAGTCAGGTTCACGGTATGCCGCCGGCTCATGACCAGGCGATCGGTTTATGCAGCAGACGATAAAGAGCCACCCGCCGGGGCTCAATGATCAAAACTGACAACTTAATGACTCTAAATAACAGCAAGGCTTGGCAAACCCGGCAGCGCCTTTTACTCTGCAGCCTCAGCCTCCATCCGGACTCCAGCATGCGCCGCGCCATCCGCCTCAGCCTACTGCCTGCTGCGCTTTTGGCCGTCTACGCCGGCTGGACCCAGTGGCAACCGCAAAGCCACTACCTCAGTGATCTGCGCAGCAGCGTTACCCTCAACTACGGCACCCCGGGCACTCGCGGCAATCTGCTGGGCATCCAGCCCGAGTTGTTCAGCACCGACTACCAGAGTAGCCAGCATCTTTATCTCAAGCTCTCCGCCTACCTGGAAAAAGCTCGTCATGAAGGTCTGCTCAATGCGCGCAGTATCGTGATCCTGCCCGAGCACATCGGTACCTGGCTGGTCGCCGCCGGAGAAAAACCGCAGGTCTTTGCCTCAGAGACACTGGACGAGGCCATGCTCTGGCTAGCCCTCAACCATCCACTCGACCTGCTCGGGGCCCTCCTTGCCAGTCAGGGCAGTGACCGACTTAGCGACGCACTGTTTCGCATGAAGGCCGAACAGATGGCCAATGACTACCAGAGCCTGTTCGGGGGCCTGGCCGAGTCCTTTGGCGTAACCCTGGTCGCAGGCTCCATCGTGCTGCCGGAGCCTGAAGTCGTAGACGGCATTCTGCGCATCGGGGATGGCCCGCTGTACAACATCAGTCTGGTCTTCGGCCCGGATGGCGCCCCGCTGGGCCAGCCGCAGCGCAAAGCCTTCCCAATCCCGGACGAAACCGGCTTCACTGCCGCCGCGCCAAGCGCTGCACTGCAGGTCATCAAAACGCCTGCCGGACGCCTCGGCGTGCTGATCTGTGCCGACAGCTGGTACCCCGACAGTTACCTTCCCTTGACTCAGGCCCAGGTCGATCTGCTGGCGGTTCCGGCCTTTCTCACCGGCAACCGGCACTGGCAGAAACCCTGGGGGGGCTATACCACCTTCGCCGGCACGCCCGGGGATGTCGATACAGCCCCCACCAGCATCAGTGAGGGCGAAGCCTGGCAACGTCACTCGCTGCCTGCCCGCCTGAGCAGCACACCGGCTCGCGCCGGACTGACCGTGTTCATGCGCGGCCAGCTGTGGAACCTCGGCAGTGACGGACGCAGCATGCTTGCCTTACCTGACCGGCACTTGCTCGCCCCCGATCAACCCGGCACACAACTGGTCAACCTGTGGCTCTGAACAGCAGCAAACTGCGCGTGCGTCTGGGCGATCTGTCCGTCGGTTTCGTGCAGAGCCTGGCGGCCGCCATGCGTCAGCTGGACGCCGATCCGGCAGCGCTGCTGAGCCAGTTTCATCTCAGCCCTCAACGCCTGAGCAAAGCCCGCGAACGCCTGTCCATTCCCCGTTTCATGCGCCTGGGACATGCCGCCATCAGCCTTACTGGCGAGCCAGCACTTGGGCTGCTCATGGGACAGCTGGGGCATATCAGCCAGGCAGGCCTGGCGGGAGTCACTGCCGCCCAGGCCCCCACACTCCGCGAGGCGGCCAGGACCCTGATTCGCTTCGAGCCGTTATACGCTCACAACTACCGCGGTCAGTCGAGTTTCAGCGAGGACCCGCAGGGTGCTTGGCTGCGCTTTTACTCGATCAGCCCCTACAACCACTTCAATCACTTCGTGGTCGACTCGGTACTGGCCGGCTGGCTGCATCAGCTCAGCGGTGTGTGCGGTCGCGCCCTGACAGCCGAACGGGTGCACATCGAGTTTGCCCCTCCCAGCTATGCCGAACGCTATGAAAGCTGCTTTGGCGTTGCCCCCGAGTTCTCGGCGTCAGGCAATGCCCTGCGCCTGAACAACGCCAGCCTGGATATTGAAATCCCGACCCACTGCCCGAGCACCTGGCAACAGATGCTGGAACTGGCCGAGGCACAGCTGGAACAGTTGACCCGCACGCGCAGCCTGCGCGAACGCCTGACCCAGCGCCTAGGCCCGCTACTGCACGGACGTGAACCGCAACTTGAGGAGCTGGCGCAGCAGCTGCAGATGCCCAGCTGGACACTGCGGCGCAAACTGGCCGAAGAAGGCACGCAGTTCCGCGTCATCCTCAACGAGACCCGACGCGACCTGGCGATGACTTACATACGTGACACCGAACTGGCGTTCGGTGAAATTGCCTACCTGCTGGGATTTGCCTCGGCCGAGGCATTCCAGCGTGCCTTCAAGCGCTGGAGCGAACTGACTCCCGGAGAGTTCCGCCGACTCCAGCGCCAGCAGGCGGCTGGCTGATTACATCTCGGTGGCGTCATCCACCGGCTCTGCTGCGTCCTGCTCACAGGCATGCAGTTCGAGCCACTCTTCCTGATAATCGTCCATTGGGCTTCCTCCTTTACTGACAAAACGATCCTAACAAAGACCGTGCCAGTGAAGCTAAAGATCCCGGGTGACAAAAAAATTACAGAATGTAAATCGCAGACAAAGAAAAAGCCCCGAGTCTTTCGACTCGGGGCTTTCGTATATGGCGCAGCGGACGGGACTCGAACCCGCGACCCCCGGCGTGACAGGCCGGTATTCTAACCGACTGAACTACCGCTGCGCGTCGGTCTCACAACAACTTGGTGGGTGATGACGGGATCGAACCGCCGACCCTCTGCTTGTAAGGCAGATGCTCTCCCGGCTGAGCTAATCACCCGCTCTGTGTTGCGAGGCGCGCACTTTAAGCAGAGCCGAATCCTAAGTCAACACCCTGCTTGAACTTTTTTCTCTCCAACACATTTTTGCCTAGCAGCGGCCGACCATGACACGCCCAAAAACCGCACCATGGCGGTGCCGTCTGACGGCCTCAGGCCTGCCGATAGTGCGTACCAGAGAACCCAAACAAGGCAGTGCGCTGAGCCGATAACAGTCCTTGTGTCACAACTTCGCGCCAGCATTACAAGACAACGCCCGACAAACCGATAACCCCTCTTTATGGGGGCTGGAACAGACCGAGCAGACTGTTATGATCGACCCTCGCCTCCGGCGCCATAACAATGAGAATCACGGAGTGATCAGCTTGCCTTTCATCGGCACCCGCCTGCCCATCCAGGCACCCATGCTGCTGGGCGTTGCCCTGGTGATCCTGCTCAGCCTCAGCCTCGCCTGGCAGACTCGCGAGGCCATGCAGCTGCTGCACAGTTCCAGCCCGCCGCTCAGCCAGAACGCTAGCCAGCCCGCTCCCGCAGCGGACCCGGTGAGCCTGCTGCCGCTGTTCGGCACGCCAGCCAAAACAAACTCAGCCCCCCCCACCACCAATCTGCGCCTGAGCCTGCTCGGCAGCTTTGTCCATCCCGACAGCCAGCGCTCCAGCGCCATCATCCGCAAGGACGACGGCAAGCCGCAGCGTTTTCGGGTGGGCGACAACGTACAGGACGGTATTCGTCTGCACGCGGTGTATCCCGACCGTATCGAGCTGGAGCGCCAGGGGCATCTGGAAACCCTGAGTTTCCCCCGCCGGGCCAGCACCGCCAACAAACTGATCAGCAACTTTGGCAACGTCGAAAGCGGTGCCACACAAGACAGCCCAAGCGCCAGTGCCGAGCAACTGGAAATGCTGCAGGACGACGAGTTCATCCAACTTCGTGAGCGCATGGCAAAACTGCGCGAACAAATGGGAAGTGCCGAGCCGAGCACGACACCTTCCGAGCCCACCTCCGCGGAAACCCCCTGACATGACGTTCAAGCTTAACCACCTGTCGCTTGCACTGGCTGCCGCTATTCTGGCCGCCCCTCCTCTGCTGATGGCTGCGGAAACCGGCATCCAGACCGTCGCCGACCAGCAGGAAGAACGCTGGACCATCAATCTCAAGGACGCCGAGCTGCGCGAGTTCGTCGACCAGGTGGCGGAAATCACCGGACAGACCTTTGTCGTCGATCCGCGGGTCAAGGGCCAGGTCAGCGTGGTGTCGAAAACCGCGCTGTCACTCAGTGAGGTCTACCAGCTGTTTCTCTCGGTCATGGCCACCCACGGTTTTACCGTGATCACCCAGGGCGATCAGGCCCGCATCGTGCCCAACGCCGAAGCCAAGGCCGAAGCTAATGGCGGCCGCAATGCGCCGGACAAACTGGAAACCCGGCTGATTCAGGTACAGCACGGCTCAGTCACCGAGCTGATCCCGCTGATCCGGCCACTGGTGCCGCAATACGGCCATCTGGCCGCAGTGACCTCGGCCAACGCGCTGATCATCAGTGACCGCAGCGCCAACATCAGCCGTGTCGAAGATTTGGTGCGCCAGCTCGACCAGAAAGGCGAGCATGATTACAGCGTGCTCAACCTGCGCCACGCCTGGGTGGTGGATGCCGCCGAAGTACTCAACAATGCCGTGGCCCGTGGCCAGAGCAAAGGCACAAGCGGCACCCAGGTCATCGCCGACACCCGCACCAATCGTCTGATCCTGCTCGGCCCACCGCAGGCTCGCGCCCGGCTGGTAGGTCTGGCCCAGTCGCTCGACACACCGACCGAGCGCTCGGCCAACACCCGCGTGATTCGTCTGCGCCACAACGATGCCAAATCCCTGGCCGAAACCCTCGGCGATATTTCCGAACAGCTGAAACAAGCCGATGGCGGTGGCGAAGCGGCCGGCAAGCCACAGAACATCATGATTCGCGCCGACGAGAGCCTCAACGCACTGGTGCTGCTGGCCGAGCCAGACATGGTCGCGACGCTTGAAGATATCGTGCGCCAGCTCGATGTGCCGCGTGCTCAGGTGCTGGTCGAGGCGGCCATCGTCGAAGTCGCCGGCGATATCACCGACGCCTTGGGCGTACAGTGGGCCGTTGATGCCCGCGGCAGTACCGGCGGCCTGGGCGGCGTCAATTTTGGTAACACCGGCCTGTCGGTGGGCACCATCATCAATGCCATCGCCAACGACAAGATTCCGGAAAACACCACTCTCCCCGACGGCGCCATCATCGGCATCGGCACCGACAACTTCGGTGCGCTGATCACGGCACTGTCGGCCAACAGCAAGAGCAACCTGCTGTCTACACCGAGCCTGCTCACTCTGGACAACCAGAAGGCTGAAATTCTGGTCGGCCAGAACGTGCCCTTCCAGACCGGCTCCTACACCACCGCCACCGATGGCGCGAGCAACCCGTTCACCACCATCGAACGCAAAGATATCGGTGTGACACTCAAGGTCACCCCGCACATCAATGAAGGCCGCGTCCTGCGCCTGGAGATCGAGCAGGAAATTTCCTCGATTGCCCCAAGCACCTCGCTCAACTCGCAGGCCGTCGACCTGGTGACCAACAAGCGCTCGATCAAGAGCACCATCCTCGCCGAGGACGGTCAGGTGGTGGTGCTCGGCGGCCTGATTCAGGACGATGTCACGCAAGCCGACTCCAAGGTTCCGCTGCTCGGCGACCTGCCACTGATCGGCCGGCTGTTCCGCTCGACCAAGGACTCGCACATCAAGCGCAACCTGATGGTCTTCCTGCGTCCCAGTCTGGTTCGTGACAGCGCCGGCCTGGCGGCACTGTCAGGCAAGAAGTACAGCGACATCCGTATCCTCGGCGACGAGAGCCGCGATGCCAGCCGTGCCGTGCTGCCAACCTCGCCGGATCGCCTGTTCGACGGTCAGGGCGCACGCGCCATCGACCTGCGCCAGTAACAGTCGAGTCAGTAACAAACAAAAGCCCCGCAATTGCGGGGCTTTTGTTTGGCTAACGGAAAGCCACGCTGATTGCGCGCCATAGTTAAAGCTGCAGCAGATTGCGCGTTCACACCACCCATGCCAGCCCACCTGCGCTCGACACCGACAACACATCATCAGCCCGACCGGCCACGCAGGCCAACCTCCGCAACGCCCCATAAAAGCAAAACCCCGGCCGAGGCCGGGGTTTTGTGTGACGCGGTTGCAGCTAGAACTTACTTGTCTTCGTCACGCTGGTGCTTGAAGAACACACCACCATCACCGAAGGCCGAAGCATTGAAGGCCGAAGTCAGCTCCATCTCGCCTATCTTCACCGCACTGTTGCGGCGCTGAGTGGCGTAGCTCTTGCTGATCGACGGGAAGATCGAGGTCTTGATCTCCATCGAGGTGGCATACACGTCATACAGCTTGGTGCCGGCCGGCAGAGTCAGCAGGTCGTTACGGAAGTCATGCGCAGCGGTGCTGAAACGGGTCTTCACTTCGGCACGCGGCACGAAGTAGATCTGCGTCGGCGCTTTAGGCGTGGCCACCACAGCACCGGTCTGAGTCACTTCCGACATATCATCCAGACGCAGCTTGGTCGGCTTGGCGCTGACCAGCGAGAACAGGGTGGTGGTACCCAGGGTCTCGTTCACTTCCGGCAGCACGTACTGCGAGAGTTCGTTGGCGAAGAAGTTGTAGTTGCCGCCCTGACCCGAGAGGGTATAGAGCGCCGATACGTTCTGCGACGGTTTGCCATCGACAAAGGCCTTCCACGCCAGACCCGGAGCAAAGCCACGGTCAGCCGGATCGCCAGTTACCGACAGGCGCAGCAGGCCGCTGCTGGCACCCTGGAACAGACCGCTGTACGGGTTGCCGGCCACAGCATTGAACTTCACCTTGGCCATCACGCCGTACGGGTGGATCGGCTTCTCGTAGCCAGCCGGCGCCACGTCAGTGCGCTCCTGCACCTTCTTCCACAGGATTGAGCTGATCAGACCACCGACATCTACAGGTTTGAGAGCCGGCATTTCACCCGCCTTGTACTGGGTACGCAGGGCACCATTGACCCACAGGTGTTCCTGCTTGGTAGCGCCTTTCCAGCTTTCATAGTCGGACGGAATCTTCAGACCCCAGGGCTTGAACGCGTTTTCAGCGCCGGCAAGGCTAGCAGCCAGGCTCGGGTTGTGACGCTTGATCACATCCACCATGGTGGTGTGCTCAACCCAGTTGTAGCCTTCCGGGGTATACACCTCTGGGGTGTAGTCCTTGGTGTAGAAGCGGTCAGCCATCAGACGACGGGAGGCGTTCATGATGAAGATCTGGAACGCGGTCTCACCAAAGGCGAAGCCTTCAGGACGTACGGTCTCAGCCAGCATACCGACCAGAGTGTCGATCTTCTCGATGTCGTTGCTGTAGATGCGTTTCAGATTTGCGAGGGTTTTCGCGTCGCTGGTCAGGTCCTCGAACTTGGTGATCGGGTTCAGACCAATCTGGCGACGGAACTCGTTGTAACGCGGCACGCCACGCTCACGGTCACGCAGAACGTCGATGGTAGCCACGTCGATATTGCCAACCAGCGGCATCGACAGGTTACGCAGGAAGTTCGGGAAGTTGTTGAGGGTCAACGAGCCCGGATTGGTGATACCGAAGGAATACCACAGACGGTCGGCGCCTTCACTGCGCAGCATGCTCTCGGCATCGGCATCGCGGGTGGCCGGCAGGGCAACGGTCTTGCTCGGCACGTTGCTGCCGATATCGTAGACCTGAACGTCGTCGCGCATCAGCGGGTGCATGCGGTAAACGGACACGAACTCTTCGGTCAGGGTAAACGGTACACCGTAGTTGTTCGGGGCAGCCGAACCCACGATACCGGTCAGGGCATGGTCAATCGCGCTGTTGCCAACGCCATCGGCGGCATTCGGGTCGAAGCCGAGAATCGCCTTGACGAAAGAATCGGACTTGGTCAGGTCATCACGCAGCTTGCGCGCTTCGGCCTGGAAGTCATCACGCGGACCACCCTGGCCAAGCAGACCCCACCAGTTGGAGTACATGGCACGCTCGGTGACCGGGTTGGCAATGATCGCCGGGGTCCACTCCACGGTGTGGATTTTGGCCATCAGCGCGGCGTTGATCAGGCGGGCCTTGTCATACAGCCACTGATCGCTCTTGCCCGGGTATTTTTGGGCCAGCATGTCGGCGATGGCGTTGTGTTCCTTGGTGAAGATCTGGTGCAGCATGCTCAGACCGATCCACCAGTTGTTGTTGAAGCCGGTAACCGGCTTGCCGGACAACAGCTCAGCCGGCAGGGTGCCGTCAGCGTTGATCTTCAGCTTACCGCCCTCGAAGGTACGGATCTTGTCGCTGGTGTCCTTGTTGCTGCCGTAAATCTGCGAGCCATCCCACCAGTGAGTGTTGTGGTTACGGAAGGTGCTCGGCTTGCCGGCATCTGCGCCGGTGCGGGTCGGGTCGGCCTGGGTGCGCTTGACGCTCATGGTCCCGGAGCCGAGCACATCACCGGCCGGCAGCGGCACTTCGATCGGGTTGCCATCGGCGTTCGGGCCATGGTCGAACCAGTCATGGGTCATGAACTGAATCCAGGCTGCCGCGATGAAGTTGACGCTGGTGGCGGGTTTGAACTCGCCACGCGCCATCAGCACGTTACTGACTTCACGGGGGTTGGGGCTCAGCAGCGTGGTGGTTTCGGCAGCCAGAGTGGCAGGATCGGTATTGCGCCCGAAACGACGGTAGACCGAGCCCTCGGCCGGGTTTTCGAGGATGTTACAGGTACCATCTTCGGTGCGCGCCGTCTTGCTGCGTTCGTCGCAGTTGATCGCCGCGTTGTACGGCCCGTAGTTTTCCAGATCGAACAGGTTGTTATCGAACAGTTCCTGACGCTCGATCGCAAGCGTAATCAGACCGGCCATTACGCCGAGAGTACCCAGCTTGGTTAGAGCTGGCCACGTGACCCATACAGCCATGGTGTTCTCCTCGTTATTGTTGTGTGAAACGCAGGTGGGGTATCGGCAAGGTGCGACACCTGGCGACAGCCGGACTGACTCGGCTTTTGCCATGCTCGGCAGACTAGGGAAAAGCGCCGTACCCGCCCCCCCTCCCCGGAGGGGGGGCGGGGGCATTGGCCGAGGAAAGTGAGGAGAAATTGCGACAGACCGCTCAGAAGCGCTGGCGGCCTCCTGCGACGCGGCCATCCGGCAACCACGGTGATTTCTAATGCTCAGGCCAGTTGCTGGCTGCTTTACGCCAGTACCTGCAGTCTCCAGGGCGTGCGTCTACCCAGACCGGTTTCGCTTGGCCTGGCTCAGGATTCAGAAGGGCGCAAGCAGACTCTCAGACCGGCCAGATATGCTCGCGCGCGGCGAGAATCGCCTCGGTACGACTGGCAACCTGCAACTTGGAATAGATGTTTTTCAGGTGCCACTTGGTGGTGGACAGCGCAATGCCCGCGCGCTGACTGATCTCGCCATTCGACCAGCCCGCCAGCAGTCCATGGAACACCTCCAACTCCTTGTCGGTCAGCACTGAACGGGGGTTGATCGACTGTCGCGCCACCGCTCCTGCCTGGAAAAACTCGGCGTACAGCTCGCAGTAACGTGAGGGAATCTGCAGCAGGCCGGCCTGCTGCAACTGCGCCAGGATGGGCCCGAAGCCCGGTGCCTCATCAAGGATGGTGCGAGTCAGGTTATGCACCCCGTAGCGCGCCACCAACTGGCGCAGCACTCTTACTCGCTGACTGTCAGATGCCAACTCCGGACTGTGCAACCACAGATTGATCTCGACCACCAGGCTGCGCACATGCATCTCGCTGCCGCGCAGCGACTCGGCCAGCACCTTGAGCACCCGCACAGCACGCCCGGCATTGCCACGTCCGATAAGCCAATATGCCGTCGCCAGACCATAGCGTTCCCAGCACTCTTCATAAGGCCGTACCGTATCCCACTCACCCGCCTGCAGACGCTCGGTGAGACCGAAGCGTTGCGCAGCACTTTCCAGCGCCGCCGGCTTACCGGCCAGCAGCGCCTGGCGCAGACTCTCCTGTGCCACCTGACTGACGAAGCGGGGAAAGCGACCCAACTCCAGAATGCGCAGCAACTGATCGAGCAGACGCTGAGCACGTCCGGGCAACTGGCGCCCGTTCAGCAACCGCGACAGGATGATATGCACCGTGGCGATCGCCTCGGTGGCCGAAGAGGAACTGACTTCGGTTAGCAGGTCCTCGCACAACTGCTGCGCCGCGGCCAGCTGATTCTGCTCGTACAGCGCCACCACCATGGCTGTCGCCCGGTTGATCCAGGCCGGCTCATGCCGCTCGGTGCGCTGATAATCGGCATACACCGCCTGCCGCGCCTCGCTCGCCCGTCCCGCAGCGCGGTGACAGAGCGCAATGACCAGATCGATGTAGCTGGCCATGAAGAAATTACCGCCCTGTTCGAGCAACACCTTGGCCTCACTGGCCCTTCGCAGGGAAGAGCTCAGACGACCACCCATCAGGTCGTGATAGGCCAGCGCAGTCAGCGCGCGAACCCGGGTTTCCGGGCATACCCGCTCATCCAGCAGGCTCGGCGCATCACGCTGGATATCGGCCTCGCTGTCGAACTGGAACAGGTTCAGGGTCAGACGCATGAACTGCATGGCATGCGTACCCAGCTGCGGCGCCCTGCCCTGCGCGACCTGTTGCTGGAGCATCTGCAGGTAGAACTCGGCCTGATGAAAGCGCCGCGACAAGGTCAGGGCACCGATCAGGGTCACCAGCAGCGGCGGGTGCTCCTGCAACTGCTCATCGGACAGCAGCCCATACCATTTGCGGATCAGCTCAAAACGGCCGCTACCCACCCAGGCACTGCCTGCCCGCTCCAGTACGCTGATGAACAGGGCCTGATCAGCCGTTGCCTGAGCCTGCTGCAGGGCCGCCTCGACATCCCCCTGACGCTGGTAATACTCGGCAGCACGGCGACGCAGCAGAAGCACGGTTTCCGGACTCTCGATACGCAAGCGCGCCCCGAGAAAGTCCTGCAACAGAGCGTGATAGCGATAGGTGCCCGGACGCTGCTCGACCGGCAGCATGAACAGGTGCTGCTCAGCCAGCTGTTCCAGCAACAGAGCCGAACCACTGCGCTGCAGAACGTGGTCACACAGCGCCCCATCAAACTGATCGAACAGCGCCGAGCCAAGGAAGAACTCGCGCAACTCCGGCGCCAATTGCTTGAGCACCACCTCACCGAAGTAATCGACGATTTCCGGCTGGGTGCCACTGAAACACTCCAGAGCAGTGATGCCATAGCGGGCAAAGGCCAGCAGTGCGACCTTGACTCCGGCCACCCAGCCCTCGGTCATGCCCTGCAGGCTGCGCAAGTAGTCATCACTCAGCGGCGGCCCACCGAGGTGACGATTGAGCTGTTGCACCTGCTCGGCCGACAGGCGCAGGTCATGCTGGTCGATACACAGCAGACGGTCCTGCAACTTCAAGCGGGTCAGGGAAAACCCCGGATGCTTGCGCGAGGCGATCAGCAACCGCACGTTGTCAGGCAGGCTGTCGAGCAATGCCGCCAGGGCATCGACAATCACGCTGTCGGTCAGATGATGGAAATCATCAAACACCAGCTGCAGATTGCCGCCGACACGCTCCAGCGCCTCGGCCAGCAACTCACCGGCAACCACCGGCGAACGCGAAAACTCGGCACCGATGGGGTCGAACCAGGAGGGATCGAAATCACTGACCTGCTGACGGATGGCAGCTAATAGGCGGCGGAAAAAGCGCACCGGCTCGTTATCGCGAGCCTGTAGATTGAGCAATACATGTCGGGTGCTGGATTCACGCTGCAGCCATTGAGCCAACAGCGTGCTCTTGCCTGAGCCGGCAGGCGCCAGCAAGAGGGTCAGGGCATAACGCTCGCTGTGGCTGAGCAGTTGCAATAAACCCGGACGTAGCACGCCCAGTGACACCGGCAGCGGGGTGACTCGGCAGTCCATACAGCAGGCCTCATGCGGGCATTATTCTTATTGTTGTTGGCAACGTACTCGACGCTGCGCCCGCAGAGTAGGTTGCCTAACCCTGAGCGAATGTGACCAGCCTCGCACTATCCCGCCAACCTTTGACGGGAAAACCTCAGAGATAGGCGGAGATATCGACTTCGTCGATCAAGGTCTTGGGCATGTACCGTTCGGCGTAGTCACGATAAACGCCCGAGCGCAGGAATAATGCAAAGAGATCGGCATCGATGTGCTGGTCCTTGCGCATGAAGCCCATGATTTTGATCGCTTCGGACAGGGTCTTGCCCTTCTTGTATGGCCGATCCACCGCCGTGAGCGCCTCGAAGATATCGGCAATCGCCATCATCCGCGCCGGCACACTCATCTCTTCGCGGGTCAGGCGCTTGGGATAACCGCTGCCGTCCATCTTCTCGTGATGGCCCCCGGCGATTTCCGGAACACGGCGCAGGTGACGCGGAAATGGCAGCTTCTCCAGCATGATGATGGTCTGGATGATGTGCTCGTTGATCTTGTAACGCTCCTCCTCGGCCAACGTCCCGCGACCGACACTGAGGTTGTAGAGTTCGCCACGGTTGTACAGATGCTCAGGCACATTGACCTTGAATCCCCAGGGATTGTCAGCCGCCATCTGCTCGCGTGGGCCGCGCGGAAACAGGTGTTCGGGCTTGTCCGCCAGCAAGGGCTCCAGCACCGGCAAGCTCGGCTCAGCCGTGCGGTTCTTGCGTTCCTTTTCCTCATGGGAAATGCCGATACGATCAGACAGCGTGCGTCGCCAGGTACGCTGGGCGATCCGCCGGAGGCGCTCCAGCAGCTCCGGCGCCATGAACTCGCCTCCCTCGTTGCACTGGGCGACAAAAGCAAAGTCATCATCCAGTTGCTGCAGCTGTTCGGCCAGCGCCTGCTGCGCTGCCGTGGCCTCGGCACCTTCCGCAATGGCCTGCCAGCAGGCTACTTCGGCATCACGCTTGAGCACCTCGAAACGCATGCGCACTTCATGGATACGGTCGTACAGCGTTTCCAGCTTGGTCGCCTTGTCCACCACATACTCAGGCGTGGTGACCTTGCCACAGTCGTGCAACCAGGCCGCAATATGCAGCTCCTCCCACTGCTCCTCGCTCAAGGCAAAACTGGCGAATGGCCCGTCTTGTTCGGCACAGGCTGCCCGCGCCAGCATTTTGGTCAGCTCCGGCACGCGCTGGCAATGACCACCGGTATAGGGGCTCTTGGCGTCGATCGCACCGGCAATCAGCTGAATAAATGATTCGAGCAGTACCTTCTGCTCATCAATCAAGCGCTGGGTGTTGAGGGCCACCGCCGAAGTGGTCGACAACGCCTCGACGAATGCCCTCAGTTCTGGCGTCAGCTTGTGCCGCTGCTCGTCAACCAGGAGTGCAAGCACACCCAGTAGGTCCCCGGCCCGACTTTTGAGCGGTAACACCCACAGCGAAAGCGGTTTGTTGATATCGCTGAGCATGGGCAAATAGGTCTGCAACTCTTCCGCAGACAGCGAACAGGGCTTACCTGCACGCATGGCTCGCACCACCGGATGACCATGCGCCATGGCCAGATCAATCGCATTATCTGTATCACCTTCGAGCAGACTACCGCCCCAACGCATACGAGCCAGTTCGATGTGGCTGGAGTCAGCATCGGCCAGGTAGATTAGGCTACCCTCGGCATTGGTAATTTCCTGCATTTCCCGCAAGAGATGAGCCAAAAGGCTCTGGAAGTTCGTTTCACTTGAAAGCGCAATCGACATTTCAAGGAATCGATGGATGGTGCTTTTCATATTGCCCATGGCACGAGAAAGGTCGACCACCTCGGCAATCTGAGACTCAACCTTGACCGGATCATCAAAGTCGAAACGCTCAATTTTCTCTGCCTCAGCAGTTAACGCATGCAAAGGCTTCGACGCCAGACGCGCCATAGCCAATGCCAGCATGACGCCCAGAACCAGGAGGACGACGGCTATCAGCATGCCGCGCCATCGCAGCTCATAGGCCTCGGCCAGCAATTCCGAATGGGGCGACGCCATCAACAAACTAAGCGCCTGCCCACCAACAGTAGGTAACACCACGCGTATGCCTTGCCAGTCAGCTCCCTCCATGGAAAACGTCAGATCATCCTTACCCGTTTGGTTAAGCTCACTGACCAGCCTATGCAGCATCGGCGCCGGTAACTCGCCAAGACGCGGCAGATGCATGCTGCCATCTGCCGCCTTGATCAATTCTGGCGCCCCCTTGTGCCAGCCGAGCACTTCTCCCATAGGATTGAGTAGTGCAATGCTACTGCCAGGTGTGACTTTAATTTCCTGCAGCAGAGTATTGAGGGACTGCAGCGTTACATCAGCACCTGCCACCGCCAGACCATTCTCTGCCGGGTAGGCAAAAGTGACGCCGACTTGCCCGGTACTAAAGAAACGGTAGGGATCGGTGACATAGAGGTCACCACGTTGTTTGGCGCTGAGAAACCACGGTCTAGTGCGAGGGTCAAACTGGTAGTCGGACTTCAGTCGGCGCTCAATGACCTGAAAGTCCACCCCAATAAACAGATGCTCGCCAACCGCTTTGCCATCGACCATCTGGATACTCTGCACCAGCCACTGGGTGCCAGCTGGTGGTTTGAACAGCGTCACCAGAGCAGGTTCATTTCGCCAGGGACGAATCATGAAAAAATCGCCGCTGTCATAGCCCATATACAAGGCCGTCACCGAGGGCTGACTATCCAGAGCGGTGACCAGAAACTGCAGACTATCTAGCCGTTCCTGCAGGTTTTTCGCTCGAATCAAACGCTGATGTGCCATTAAAGACACAGTGCCAACCGTTGGCCGGTAAAGGGCATCCAGTTCGGCAATCGAACGCTGACGAACCAGTTCGAAGTGCTTCTTCGCACCATTGACCATCAGTTCACTGGTCTGGATGAACTGGTAGCTGTTGCTGACCAATGCAAACGCCAGCAGCAGGCCAACGAACAAATAGGAAATGTGCACGTAGAGCGGAATTCGTCGTGAAGGCATGGCACGCTTCTCTGGCAGCGATATGCCCCTCCACTATAGAAGCTCCTCGCCAATGCGTATGTGCCCAGCCTCTGAGTGGCGCAATAAAAAGCCCCCGACCAGCGGGGGCTTTAGGAAACTGACGGGGCGTTTTACAGCGCTGCCAGACCTAATGTCAGATCGGCCTTGAGATCCTCAAGCTCTTCAAGGCCCACGGCAATGCGGACCAGACTGTCACGGATGCCGGCCTTGGCCCGGTCCTCCGGACTCAGACGACCATGGGTGGTCGTGCCCGGATGGGTGATGGTGCTCTTGGCATCGCCCAGGTTGGCGGTAATGGAAAACAGCCGGGTGGCGTCGATGAAACGCCAGGCGCCTTCCTTGCCACCCTTGACCTCGAAGCTGACCACCGCGCCAAAGCCCTTCTGCTGGCGTTTGGCCAACTCATGCTGAGGGTGGCTGGGCAAGCCTGCGTAGTAGACCTTTTCCACCTGCGGCTGCTGCTCCAGCCACTCGGCCAGCTGCTGCGCCGTGGCGCAGTGGGCCTGCATGCGCAGACGCAGGGTTTCCAGCCCCTTGAGGAACACCCAGGCATTGAACGGGCTGAGGGTCGGCCCTGCTGTGCGCAGGAAACCGACCACCTCTTTCATTTGTTCGGCACGGCCGGCCACCACGCCACCGAGGCAACGACCCTGACCGTCGATGAACTTGGTCGCCGAATGGATCACGATATCGGCCCCGAGCTTCAGCGGCTGCTGCAGTACCGGGGTGCAGAAGCAGTTGTCGACCACCAGCTGCGCACCATTGGCATGGGCCACTTCGGCCAGCGCCGCGATGTCCACCAGTTCGGCCAGCGGGTTGGACGGCGACTCGACAAAAAACAGCTTGGTGTTGGCCTTGCACGCCGCCTGCCACTGCCCCAGATCCGCCAGGGTGACGTAATCGACCTGAATGCCAAAGCGCTTGAAGTACTTCTCGAACAGGGTGACGGTGGCACCAAAGACGCTGCGCGAGACCAGAATATGATCACCGGCCGAGCACAGGCTCATCACACAGGCCATGATCGCGGCCATGCCGGACGCAGTCGCTACCGCCTGCTCGGCACCCTCCAGCGCCGCCATACGCTCCTCGAAAGTGCGCACAGTCGGGTTGGTGTAACGCGAATAAACGTTACCGGCGACCTCGCCGGAGAAGCGCACAGCAGCATCGGCAGCACTGCGGAACACGTAGCTGGAGGTCATGAACAGGGCTTCGCCATGCTCGCCTTCCGGCGAGCGACGCTGGCCGGCACGCACCGCCAGCGTATCGAAACCTGCTTCGCTGAGGTCGCTGTCCAGCCGACCTGCCTGCCACTCGTTACTCATGCTCGTGCCTCTGCGGGCGGCCCGCGCCGCCCTGCCCTCAGTTGTTGTACAGATCGATGATCGCGCTGACCACGTTGACCTTGTTCTTCGAAGCGTCGTTGCGCGCCTGCTCGATCTTGTTCAGATAGGCCTCGTCGACATCGCCGGTCACGTATTTGCCGTCGAACACTGCGCAATCGAAGTTGGCGATCTTCACCTTGCCACCACCAACGGCTTCGATGAGGTCCGGCAGATCCTGATACACCAGCCAGTCGGCGCCAATCAGTTCGGCCACTTCCTCGGTGCTGCGGTTGTGGGCGATCAGCTCATGGGCGCTCGGCATATCGATGCCGTAGACGTTCGGGTAGCGCACGGCCGGTGCCGCCGAGCAGAAGTAGACATTCTTTGCCCCGGCTTCGCGGGCCATCTGGATGATCTGCTTGCAGGTGGTGCCGCGCACGATGGAATCATCCACCAGCATCACGTTCTTGCCGCGGAATTCCAGCTCGATAGCGTTGAGCTTCTGGCGTACCGATTTCTTGCGCGCCGCCTGGCCCGGCATGATGAAGGTGCGGCCGATATAGCGGTTCTTGACGAAGCCCTCGCGGAACTTCACGCCCAGGTGATTGGCCAGCTCCAGCGCCGAGGTGCGGCTGGTGTCAGGAATCGGAATGATCACATCGATACCGTGATCCGGACGCTCACGGAGAATCTTCTCGGCCAGCTTCTCGCCCATGCGAAGGCGCGCCTTGTACACCGAGACGCCGTCCATGATCGAGTCCGGGCGAGCCAGGTAGACGTGTTCGAAGATGCAGGGAGCGTACTGCGGGTTCTCGGCACACTGGCGGGTATGCAGCTTGCCATCTTCGGTGATGTACACCGCTTCACCCGGAGCCAGATCACGGATCACGGTAAAGCCGAGCACATCCAGTGCCACGCTTTCCGACGCGATCATGTACTCAACGCCCTCATCGGTGTGACGCTGACCGAAGACGATCGGGCGAATACCAAAGGGATCGCGGAAGCCGACCACGCCGTAGCCGGTGATCATCGCAACGACGGCATAGCCGCCCAGGCAGCGCTTGTGCACGCCGCTGACGGCCGCGAACACGTCTTCGGGCGTCGGCTGCAGCTTGTTACGCACTGCCAACTCATGGGCGAACACGTTGAGCAGCACTTCCGAGTCGGAGTTAGTGTTGACGTGGCGCAGGTCGGATTCGTAGATCTCGCGCGACAGCTGCTCGACGTTGGTCAGGTTGCCGTTATGCGCCAGGGTAATGCCGTACGGCGAGTTGACGTAGAACGGCTGGGCTTCGGCCGAACTCGAACTGCCGGCTGTCGGGTAACGCACATGGCCGATGCCGGCATGCCCGACCAGACGCTGCATGTGGCGCTGCTGGAACACATCGCGCACCAGACCGTTGTCCTTGCGCAGAAACAACCGGCCGTCATGGCTGGTCACAATGCCGGCAGCGTCCTGGCCGCGGTGCTGAAGCACAGTAAGGGCGTCATACAGCGCCTGATTGACGTTGGATTTGCCCACGATACCGACGATGCCACACATGTGACGGAACCCCTATTGATTCAAGCTAAACGCATTACAGAGAAGGCAGGCCCTGAGCGGGCAAACCACCAGCTAACCATTGACCGGCCAGGCCCAGAATCAGGTTCTTGGACCAATCGGCCACCATCAGAAAATGTGGCAGCAAGGTCGACTGCTGCCACCAGATATCCTGTTGTACCGGCGCCAGACTCAGCAGCCCCACCAGTACCACCACCAGCAGGGCGCCACGCGCCGCGCCGAAAAACATGCCGAGAAAACGATCGGTCCCGCTCAGCCCGGTCACCCGGATCAGCTCACCGATCAGAAAGCTGACCAGACCACCGACCAGCAGCGTCGCCACGAAAAGCAAAGCACAGGCGGCAATCACACGTGCCGAGGGAATGTCGATGAAGTTGGTAAGATGCTGCGCCACGGCCCCGCCGAACAGCCAGGCGACAACGCCTGCAACGATCCAGACCACCAGTGACAGGGCTTCCTTGACGAATCCACGCTTGATACTGATCAAGGCAGAAACACCGATGATGGCGACAATGGCCCAATCAACCCAGGTGAAAGCCACGCTGCATCCCACAATCGAAAAAGGCCCTGCATTCTAGCAGAGCCCTGTTTTGCCGGTAAGTCTTGACCTCAGCCTTGCTCAGGCTGAAAACGCACGATAAAGCCGTTCAGCTTCTGCTGACGATTGAGCTGGTCGCGCAGGCGATTGGCCTCGGCCCGCTCGATCACCGGGCCGACGAAGACCCGGTTCATGCCATCGACACTGCGCACATAGGCGTTGTAGCCCTGCGACCGCAAGCGCTGCTGCAGCTCGACCGCACGCTCGCGACTGGAAAGGCTGGCCAGTTGCACCGACCAACTGACCGGCAGACTGTTGGCGTCCAGATGACTGGTCGGCTTGGCAGGCTCGGAAGGCGCAGGCGGAGGCACAACCGCAGCCGGTGCCGGTGCCGACTCAGCGACCGCAGGCTCTGTTTGAGTCTGGGGCAATTGCGGCGGCTCGGGAATGGGCTCAGGCTCAGGCACCTCTGCCGGCACCACTGGATGTTCAGGCATGGCAGGCATTGCAGGCATGGCCGGGGCATCGACCACAATCTGCCGCTGTTCATCCGGACGGGAAAACAGCATCGGCAGGAAGATCACCGCCAGCGCGACCAACACCAGCGCGCCAACCATGCGCTGTTTCAAGCCCTTGTCCAGCTCAGCCATCTACTCGACCCCATGCCCATTGTGCTGATGCAGCCACTGCAGCGCCTCGGCCACGCAGAAGAACGATCCAAACAACAGAATCTGCGCACCATCCACAGCATCATCGGCGGCCTGTGTGAGTGCAGCCGCCACCGTGCCGGCATTCTCCACGCTGGCACCACCGGCAAGCAAGGCACTTTCCAGCTCCACAGCAGGGCGCGCACGCGGCGAATCGAGGGTAGCCACGTACCAGCGATTCACCAGCGCCTGCAGAGGGGCCAGAACACCCGGCAAATCCTTGTCCGCCAGCAAGCCGAAGACCGCCAGGCGCTCGACGGGTTGCTCACCTTGCCCCAGACGCTCGGCCAGATAACTGGCGGCATGCGGGTTATGCCCGACGTCCAGCATGAGCTGCAGGCGCTTGCCGCCCCAGGTGAGATCACGGCGATCCAGGCGCCCGGTTACACGGGTGGTACGCAATGCCGCCGCGATCAAATCCGCCTTCCAGGGCAAATCCAGCAGTGCAAAGGCCTGCACAGCCAGCGCCGCATTCTCCATCGGTAGATCGAGCAGCGGCAGATCGTCCAACTGCAGCGGCAGCCCCTCTGAAGTCAGCCCTCGCCACTGCCAACCCGTTGCACCGATCTCCAGGTCATAGTCACGACCACGCAGGAGGAAAGGACAATCGAGCAGCGCAACCTGCTCCAGCAGAGGCAGGGGCGGATCACGATCGCCGCAGAGCACCGGCTTTGCGGCACGACAGATGCCGGCTTTCTCGAAGGCCACTGATTCGCGGGTATCACCCAGCCAGTCGGCATGATCCAGACCAATGCTGGTGATTACCGCGAGATCAGCATCGATCAGATTGACCGTATCCAGACGGCCACCGAGACCGACTTCGAGCACGACCGCATCCAGCGCCGCCTGCTCGAACAGCCAGAAGGCCGCCAGCGTGCCCATTTCGAAATAGGTCAGGCTGACGCCGGCTCGCGCCGCCTCGACAGCGGCAAAGGCATCACATAGCGCCGTATCACTGGCCTCCACCCCCTGAATCTGTACCCGCTCGTTGTAGCTCAGCAGGTGCGGAGAGCTGTACACCCCAACCTTCAGACCACTGGCCGTCAGCAGACTGGCCAGAAAGGCACAGGTCGAGCCCTTGCCATTGGTGCCGGTCACAGTAATCACCAGCGGCGCGGGACGACCGAGCCCGAGTTGGGTAGCGACCTGCCGGCTGCGCTCCAGCCCCATATCGATGGCAGTGGGGTGCAGTTGCTCCAGATAACTCAGCCAGCCGGCGAGGTCGCGTTGAATCATGCGCTTTCCAGTACGGGAGAAGGCTTGTGCTGCATCTGTGCCAGCAGGCGCGCCAGACGCGGACGCAGCTCATTGCGCGGGATAATCATGTCGATGGCGCCATGCTCCAGCAGGAATTCGCTGCGCTGGAAGCCTTCGGGCA
Source organism: Pseudomonas sp. HAR-UPW-AIA-41 (assembly GCF_002304225.1). GTDB lineage: Bacteria > Pseudomonadota > Gammaproteobacteria > Pseudomonadales > Pseudomonadaceae > Aquipseudomonas. Next base: position 420,063 of record NZ_NSLB01000001.1, on the reverse strand, counting down.
GTTTCTCGCGCACCGTCTGCTCAATCACCCGAGGGCCGGCAAAACCGATCAGCGCACGCGGCTCGGCAACAATCACATCGCCCAGCATGGCCAGACTGGCCGAAACCCCGCCATATACCGGGTCGGTCAGCACGGAGATAAACGGAATACCCTCTTCACGCAGGCGAGCCAGGGCAGCACTGGTCTTGGCCATCTGCATCAGGGAAATCAGGGCTTCCTGCATGCGCGCACCACCGGAGGCGGCAAAACACAGCATCGGGCAGCGCTGCTCCAGAGCTGCATTGGCGGCACGCACGAAGCGCTCGCCAACAATGGCGCCCATGGAGCCGCCCATGAAATCGAATTCGAACGCACAGGCCACAACCGGCATGCCGGCCAGCTTGCCGCGCATGGCAATCAGCGCGTCGTTCTCACCCGTCTGCTTCTGCGCCGCGAGCAGGCGATCCTTGTACTTCTTCGAGTCCCGGAACTTGAGGCGATCGACCGGCTCCAGATCGGCACCCAGCTCCTCGCGCCCCTCGGCATCGAGGAAGATATCCAGACGCTGCCGCGCGCCGATACGCATGTGGTGATGGCACTTGGGGCAGACATCCAGAGTCTTTTCCAGCTCAGGGCGATACAGCACCGCATCACAGGAAGGGCACTTGTGCCACAGCCCTTCGGGCACCGAACTCTTCTTCGATTCCGACCGCATAATCGAAGGGATCAGCTTGTCTCTCAACCAGTTGCTCATGCGCGTGTTCTCCAGTCCTTCTGCAGAACTGCCAGCATTCGGATCGCGCGGCAGCTCCAGCGTATTCGGTTGCTTACTGGCCATTGATGAACCCACCCTGGCACAGAGCATGACGATCAATCATGACTGGCCTGTGGACGGCAGCCAGACCGGCGACGTCACATACCATGAGCAACCTGTCACGCATTGCGCACCGCCTGAATAAACGCCTGAACCTTGGCTGCATCCTTGATTCCCTTGGCCAACTCCACGCCGCCACTGACATCCACGGCGTAAGGCCGCACGCGAGCAATGGCCTCCGCCACGTTCTGGGGTGTCAGTCCGCCTGCCAGCACAACCGGCTTGGGCAGATGTGACGGAACCAGATCCCAGTCGAAAGCCTCGCCAGTTCCACCAGGAATGCCTGGCACATAGGCATCCAGCAATACAGCCTGAGCCGAGGGGAAGGCGCGGACCTGAGCAGCAACATCATCACCCGCCTTGACCCGCAACGCCTTCATGTACGGACGACCATGGCCTTCGCAGGCCGCACAATCCTCATCGCCATGAAACTGCAAAAGATCGAGCGGCACGGCGTCCAGGGTTTCAGCAACTTCACAACGACTGGAATTGACGAAAAGACCAACCGTGGTCACGAAGGGCGGCAACGCCCGCACAATGGCCTGTGCCTGACTGACAGAGACGGCACGCGGGCTCTTGGCGTAGAACACCAGGCCGATGGCATCCGCCCCGGCAGCAACGGCAGCCAGAGCATCCTCGACGCGGGTAATGCCACAAATCTTGCTGCGAACGGCAGACACTGTGCAGATACCTAATGAGAAAGTGCCGGGATGTTAGCAAACGAAGCAAAGCGCCGTCAGCTCACCACATCCGGCAGAACGCTGAGAAAATGTGGCCCGATGTAACGTTTCGGCAAATCGAACTGCTCGGGATACTCCACCTGAACCAGATACAGACCATACGGATGCGCCGTGACACCGCCAGCCCGCCGGTCGCGTGCAGCCAGCACCTCGGCCGCCCACTCCACCGGACGCTCTCCGGCACCAATGGTCATCAGCACGCCGGCAAAGTTGCGCACCATATGGTGCAGAAAGGCATTGGCACGCACATCCAGCACGATCAGACGACCATGCTCGATCACCTCCAGGTGATGCAACGTCTTGACGGGGGACTTGGCCTGACACTGCACCGCACGGAATGAAGTGAAGTCATGAGTTCCCACCAGATGACGCGCCGCCTCGCGCATGCGCGAAACATCCAGAGGGCGGTGATTCCAGGTGACTTCCTCGGCCATGTGCGCCGGACGAATCTGATCGTTGTAGATCACATACCGGTAACGCCTGGCCATTGCACTGAAACGCGCATCGAACTCCCGCGGCATAGCCTTGGCCCAGGTCACGCTGATATCCGCTGGCAGATTGAGGTTGGCCCCCATCATCCAGGAATGCATGCTGCGCTCGACCGGAGTATCGAAGTGCACCACCTGACCCGAGGCATGCACCAGCGCATCGGTCCGCCCGGCACAACTGATGGTAATCGGAACGCCACCCGCGACCTTGGTCAGGGCTTTCTCCAGCGTTTCCTGGATGGACGGAATCCCGGCACGCTGACGCTGAAAACCACGATAACGCGAACCCCGGTATTCAACGCCCAGAGCAATCCTGAAAACGCCAGCGGCGGCCGAATCGGCCGCCGCTGTGGTTAGTACATCAACCATTTATCAAACCAGTTTTGCGATCAACTCACGGGCCTCGCCCTGCTGAGCCTCGTTACCTTCAGCCAGAACTTCATCAAGAATGTCACGTGCACCCTCGCTGTCGCCCATATCGATATAAGCGCGCGCCAGATCAAGCTTGGTGGCAGTCTCATCGGTACCGGAAAGGAAATCGAAGTCCTCTTCGCCTTCCAGAGCATCCGCCAGCGGAGCAGTCACAGGTGCTGCAGCTGGCTCGACCGGTGCCGGCTCACTCAGCGTCTCAGCCATCTGATCCAGCTCGGCACTGACCTGCTCCAACTGAGCAGCAAAGTCATCAGCCTCTACAACCGGAGCGGCAACCGGCTCATCAGCCAGGGACAGATCGAAGTCCATCGGCAGATCCAGCTCTTCAGCGGCCGACGCTGCAGCAGGCGCAGCCAATGGCTCATCCAGACTGAAATCAGCCAGATCGTCGGACAGCGCAGCCGGAGCATCGTCTTCCAGGCTCAGCGTGAACTCTTCGTCATCCGCAGCGGCCGGCAGATCAGCCTCAAGCTCCAGACTGAAGTCAGCCAGGTCATCCGACGGCTGACCGGAATCCGCACTGAGCAACGGCTCATCAGCCAGTTCCAGATCAAAGCCCAGATCATCTTCGGCCAGCGCAGCCGGTGCAGGCGCCGACGTCGGCTCTGCTGGCAGATCGAAGCTAAAGTCATCATCCAGCGAAAGCTCCGGGGCACTGCCAGCATCGGACGTATTCGGCAGGTCAGCCGCCAGATCAGCTTCCAGATCATCCAGACTCAGATCAAATGCGTCATCGAGATCACTTGCCTGCGCCTTGGCCGGCTCACTGACCGGGTCATCCAGCGTCAGATCATCCAGGCTGAAATCACCCAGATCGTCCAGCGCGGAGACCGATGCGGCAGCCACAGCGGCAGCGGCCACCATTGCCGGGTATTTGGCATTGAGCTGCTCAACCTGAGACTGTGCACCACCCATTTCCGCCAGCTCACCAGCCTGACGCTGATAGCCTTCGCGATCACCCATCTCGGCCAGCACTTCCATCAGCTTCAGTCGCAGGTCACTGCGCTGCGGCTCCTGATTGATGGCATTGTGCAAAAGATCAGCAGCCTGACTGAACTTGCCATAGGCGATGTAGATATCAGCTTCAGCCAGAGGATCGCCGGTCTGCGGAGTCACTCGCTCCTCTTCGACGGGAGCCTGTGCACTCTCGACTTCTTCAGACAGTCCCTCGAAGCTGCTCTCCGGCATATCAAGATCAGCTTCCAGATTCTGTTCGGACTGTCCGGCCAGCGTACTCTGCAGCTCGGCTTCCTTCATGGCGTTACGGCGCGACAGCACCATCAGACCAACCAACAGCAACAGCAGCGCACCGCCACCGGCAGCGCCAAGCAGCAACGGATTGGCCATCAGCTCATCAATGAAGCTGGCCGGCTCGGCCGGAGCCGGGGCAGGCACCGCCGCCGGTTTGACCGGCTGTACTGCAGGCTTGGCCGGCTCTGCTGGTTTGACTGCTTCAGCCGGTTTGGCAGCAGGTTCAGCTGCAGGCTTAACAGCAGGAGCAGCAGGAGCAGCAGGAGCAGCAGGCTTGGCCGGCTCTTCCGCATAGTTGAAGTCAGCCTGAGCCGGCTTGGTCTCGGCAGGTTTGACTTCAACCGGCTTAGTTTCAACCGGCTTGGCTTCTGCAGGTTTGCTGGCTGGCGGTACAACGGCCGCCGGTTTGCTCGCATCGGCCTTAGTCGGCTCGACAGCAGCAGGAGCTGCCGGCTTTGCTGCGGCCGCAGGAGCCGCAGCGGCCTTATCCTTGGCAGCCAGATCGGCCTGCAACTTGGCCATCTGCGCATCTTTCAGCGCCACCAGTTTCTGCAACTTGTCCAACTGGCTCTGCAGATCGCTCATGCGATCTTTCAGCTCGGCATTTTCGCTGCGGGTCGAATCAAGGCTCTCCTTGGTCACCGCCAGCTTGTCATGGAGCGCCTTGGCTTCAGCGGCGCCCTTCTCGCTACCGCCAGCAGCCTTGCCACTGTCGGCCGACACCAGCTTCAGGCTGTCCTGCTGCTCGACCTTGGCCGGAGCGGCACCAGCGCTCGCACGCTTGGTGGCATCCAGCTGACGGGCACCGGCCGGCGCAGCAGCCACGGCCCGACCTTCACGCCACGCCGCATTCTGCTCGGCAACCTGAGCTACCGCTTCGGCCTGACTGCGGGCCTTGATCTGCTGCTCGTCGGGCAGGCGCAGTACCTGATTGTTTTTCAGGCGATTGATGTTACCGGCCAGGAAGGCATCCGGATTGAGATCCTGAATGGCCAGCATGGTCTGATGAACCGAGACACGACTATTGGGACGCACACGAGCGGCAATTTCCCACAGCGTGTCGTTGCCGGTGGTCTTGTACTGATTGCCTTCGATGCGCGAAGAAGCTGCCGGAGCAGCCGCCGGACGCGGTGCCGGAGCGGTGTAAGTAGGTTTGCTGACAGGTGCCGCGGCCACCGGAACCTGTGGGCGGGTTACCGGAGCAGCAACAGGCATTTGCGGCGCTGCGGCGGCCTGAGGCGAATACATCGGCGGATCAAGCAGCACGGTGTATTCGCGCAGGGTACGGCCGGTTGGCCAGGCCACCTCGACCAGGAAATTCAGATAGGGCTCGCGTACCGGCTTGCTCGAGGTCACGCGAATCACGCTCTGACCGTTGGGCTTGATCACCGGAGTAAACTTGAGGTCGGTCAGGAAGTACTGGCGATCAACACCGGCCTTGCTGAACTCCTCAGGCGATGCCAGGGTGGAAACCACCTCACCGGAAGCCAGATCGCGCACTTCCATCAGTGCGATCTCAGCGTTCAGCGGCTGGTTCAGTGCCGACTTGAGGTTGATTTCCCCCAGCCCTAGCGCATGTGCCATTCCGGTTGACAGCGAAGACGCCGCCGCGATTGCCAGCACCAGTTTGCGAACCCGAACCATAGCGTTTTCCCTTGTTTTATCTTTTTTTCTCGACGCGCGAGAGGGGTCAGATTGAACGCTACCCGCTTCCGTTTGCACGAAGCCCCGCCAGCGTTCAGTCAAGCCAGTATTGTCAAGCTAGAAAAATTCTTCAAATTTTCCGGTAAGTATCTTTTACAGATAGTGTTTTATCAACAACTCGGCTATTTGCACAGCGTTTAGCGCCGCGCCTTTGCGTACGTTATCGGAAGTAATCCACAAATTAAGTTCGGTTGCATCGTCCAGACCTTGACGCAGTCGACCGACATAAATGGCATCCTGCCCTACGGCATCGCCCACAGGCGTCGGATAGTCACCCTCCTCGACCACTTCCAGCGCACTCTCGCAGGCCAGCGCCGCCCTTGCCTGCTCCGGCGCTAACGCCTCTGCAGACAGCAGACTGACACTCAGGCTATCGCCAAAAAACACCGGAGCCTGCACGAAAGTGGCACTGACCTTGAGTTCAGGCAGCGCCAGCACCTGACGCAACTCGGCCGCCAGACGCCGTTCCAGCAGCGCCTGACCTTCACCATCGACCTGACCGACCTGAGCCAGCAGATTGAACGCCACCTGCCGATCAAAAAGACGCGGTTCCAGCGGCCGGGCATTGAGCAACTCGGCGGTCTGCCTGGCCAGCTCGGTCACGCCTTCGCGGCCTCGCTGGGAAATCGCCAGCGCCGCCGTCACTGTCAAGCGACGCAGAGTATGCTCACGGGCCAGCGGCGCCAGCACGCAGGCCAACATGACCACAGGACTCAACGGGCTGGCCAGCACGTAGGGCGGCTTGAGCGCAGCGACCGCCCCGGCATTGACTTCAGGCACGATGCGCGGCGCCTCATCAGGCAAGAGCGCGCCGGACAGATCAATCAGCGCACAGCCCGCCGCCCGGGCGCGCGGCGCAAAACTGCGGGTCACCGCTTCGCCTGCCGCAAAAAAGGCGATCTGCACCTGAGCAAAATCGAACTCAGCGACATCGCGCACCCGCAGATTCTTGCCCCGGAAGGCAAAGCTCTGCCCGGCCGACTCGGCACTGGCCAGCAGATGCAGCGTACTCACCGGAAATTCGCGTTCCTCCAGCAGTTCGATAAGGGTTTCACCGACCAGGCCGGTCGCACCAATCAGGGCAATGGCAAAGGATTGAGACATGAACAGACCCCATAGAGAGAAACACTGCGCGGCACTCTAACGAGCGCCTGCAGAAAAGCAAAAGGGCCGGAACAAGCCGGCCCTTTTGTCCAACAGTCAGCAACTGCCGATCAGCGCTCCAGCAGGATGCGCAGCATGCGCCGCAGCGGCTCGGCAGCACCCCAGAGCAGCTGGTCGCCCACGGTGAAGGCGCCCAGGTACTGCGAACCCATGTTCAGCTTGCGCAGACGGCCCACCGGCACACTGAGCGTACCGGTCACGGCAGTCGGGCCCAGCTCGCGGATGCTGGCTTCACGCTGATTCGGCACCAGCTTGACCCAAGGATTGTGCTGGCTGATCAGCTGCTCGATGTCGGCCATCGGCACATCCTTGTTCAGCTTGATGGTCAGCGCCTGGCTGTGGCAGCGCATGGCCCCGATACGCACGCACAGGCCGTCCACCGGAATCGGGCTCTTGTTGCGGCCGAGGATCTTGTTGGTCTCGGCCTGACCTTTCCACTCTTCACGGCTCTGACCGTTGGGCAGTTCCTTGTCGATGTAGGGGATCAGACTGCCGGCCAGTGGCACACCGAAGTTGTCCACCGGGAAGGCTTCGCCACGCATGGTTTCGGCAACCTTGCGGTCAATGTCGAGGATGGCGCTGGCCGGGTTGGCCAGATCGTCAGCCACGGCACCGTGAATGGCACCCATCTGCTTGATCAGCTCACGCATGTTCTGCGCGCCCGCACCGGAAGCCGCCTGATAGGTCATGGCGCTCATCCACTCGACCAGCCCGGCCTCGTACAGACCGCCCAGCGCCATCAGCATCAGGCTGACGGTGCAGTTACCGCCGATGTAGTTCTTGGTGCCGGCATCAAGCTGCTGATCGATGACCTTGCGGTTCACCGGGTCCAGCACGATCACGGCGTCATCGGCCATGCGCAGGGTCGAGGCAGCGTCGATCCAGTAGCCATTCCAGCCGGCTTCGCGCAGCTTGGGGAAGACTTCGCTGGTGTAGTCGCCACCCTGACAGGTCAGGATCACGTCCAGGCTTTTCAGCTCGTCGATGCTGTAGGCATCCTTCAGCGGGGCAATGTCCTTGCCCACGGCAGGCCCTTGGCCGCCGACATTGGAGGTGGTGAAGAACACCGGCTCGATCAGGTCAAAGTCACGCTCTTCCAGCATGCGCTGCATGAGCACGGAACCGACCATACCGCGCCAACCGATCAGACCTACACGTTTCATAACGACTACACCCTTGTTAACAGCCCGCCGCTACAGTCACGACGGGGCTGGAAAGATTACAGACTACGCAGCGCTTCGACTACCGCATCACCCATGCCGGCGGTGCCAACTTTGGTCTTGCCTTCCGACCAGATGTCGCCGGTGCGCAGGCCCTGATCCAGCACCTTGCTCACCGCCAGCTCGATGGCATCAGCGGCAGCGGACTGGTTGAAGCTGTAACGCAGCATCATGGACACCGAGAGGATGGTCGCCAGCGGGTTGGCGATGCCCTTGCCGGCGATGTCCGGTGCCGAACCATGGCACGGTTCGTACATGCCCTTGTTGTTGGCGTCCAGGGATGCCGACGGCAGCATGCCGATGGAGCCGGTGAGCATGGAGGCTTCATCGGAGAGGATGTCGCCGAACATGTTGTCGGTGACCATCACGTCGAACTGCTTGGGCGCACGGACCAGCTGCATGGCGGCGTTGTCGACATACATGTGCGACAGCTCGACCTCCGGATAGTCCTTGGCCACTTCCTCGACCACGGCGCGCCACAGCTGGCTGGAGGCCAGCACGTTGGCCTTGTCCACTGAGCAGAGCTTCTTGTTGCGCACCATGGCCATGTCGAAGCCGACCTTGGCGATACGGCGGATCTCGCTCTCGCTGTACGGCAGAGTGTCGTAAGCCATGCGCTCGCCGTTTTCCAGCACCTTGCTTTCGCGCGGCTGGCCGAAGTAGATGCCGCCGGTCAGCTCACGGACGATGAGGATATCCAGGCCGGCCACCACTTCCGGCTTGAGGCTGGAAGCCTCGGCCAGCTGCGGATAGAGAATGGCCGGACGCAGGTTGCCGAACAGGCCCAGCTGCGAGCGGATCTTCAGCAGGCCGCGCTCCGGGCGGATGGCCGGATCGATGCTGTCCCACTTCGGCCCCCCCACAGCGCCGAGCAGCACGGCATCGGAGGCACGGGCCCGCTCCAGGGTCTCGTCGGCCAGCGGTACGCCGTAACGATCGATGGCGGCGCCACCCAGATCATCGAAGGACAGCTCGAAACCGAGGTTGTACTTCTCATTGGCCAGGTTCAGTACCTTGACCGCCTCGGCCATGATTTCCGGGCCGATACCGTCGCCCGGGAGAACCAGAATCTGCTTGCTCATGCTCAATCCTTATTACTTGATCGCGCCGAACAGCCAGGGGCTGCTCTGCTGGTGTTTGGCTTCGAAGGCCTTGATGGCATCACTGTCCTGCAGGGTCAGGCCAATGTCGTCCAGACCATTGAGCAGGCAGTGCTTGCGGAAGGCATCGATCTCGAAGCTGTACTGCACGCCATCCGGACGGGTCACGGTCTGCGCCGCCAGGTCCACGGTCAGCTGATAGCCCTCGATGGCCTCGGCCTGCTGGAACAGCGCATCGACCTCTTCATCCTTGAGGATGATCGGCAGCAGGCCGTTCTTGAAGCTGTTGTTGAAGAAGATGTCAGCAAAGCTCGGCGCGATCACGGTGCGGAAACCGTATTCGTCCAGCGCCCATGGCGCGTGCTCGCGGCTCGAACCGCAGCCGAAGTTCTCGCGGGCCAGCAGCACGCTGGCGCCCTGATAGCGCGGGAAGTTCAGCACGAAGTCCTTGTTCAGCGGACGGTTCGAGCAGTCCTGATTCGGCTGCCCCACATCCAGATAGCGCCACTCGTCGAACAGGTTCGGGCCGAAGCCGGTGCGCTTGATGGATTTGAGGAACTGCTTGGGAATGATCTGGTCGGTGTCGACGTTGGCACGATCCAGCGGAGCCACCAGGCCAGTGTGTTGGGTAAAGGCTTTCATCATCTGTCTCCTCAGGCCTGGATCAGTTCGCGCACGTCGATGAAGTGACCGGTCACGGCAGCTGCCGCGGCCATGGCCGGGCTGACCAGGTGGGTACGGCCACCGGCGCCCTGACGGCCTTCGAAGTTGCGGTTGGAGGTCGAGGCGCAATGCTCGCCGCTGCCCAGCTTGTCGGGGTTCATCGCCAGGCACATGGAGCAGCCCGGCTCACGCCATTCGAAACCGGCTTCGATGAAGATCTTGTCCAGCCCCTCGGCCTCGGCCTGCGCCTTGACCAGACCGGAACCCGGCACCACCAGCGCCTGCTTGACGGTAGCGGCGACCTTGCGCCCCTTGGCCACCTCGGCGGCGGCGCGCAGGTCTTCGATCCGCGAGTTGGTGCAGGAGCCGATGAACACGCGGTCCAGCTTGATCTCGGTGATCGGCTGGTTGGCGGTCAGGCCCATGTACTTGAGCGCACGGACGATGGAGTCGCGCTTGACCGGGTCGGCCTCGGCTGCCGGGTCCGGCACTTTCTCATCCACAGCCAGAACCATCTCCGGCGAGGTGCCCCAGGACACCTGCGGCTTGATCTCTTCGGCCTTCAGCTCGACCACGGTATCGAACTGCGCATCCGCGTCAGACACCAGGCCCTTCCACTGCTCGACGGCCTTGGCCCAGTCAGCGCCCTTGGGCGCAAACGGACGGCCCTCGACATAGGCGATGGTCTTTTCATCGACAGCCACCAGACCGACGCGCGCACCGGCCTCGATGGCCATGTTGCAGATGGTCATGCGGCCTTCCATCGACAGGTCACGGATAGCGCTGCCGGCAAATTCCAGCGCGTGGCCGTTACCACCCGCGGTGCCGATCTTGCCGATCACGGCCAGCACGATGTCCTTGGCGGTAACGCCGAAGGACAACTGACCTTCGACACGCACCTGCATGTTCTTCATTTTCTTGGCCACCAGGCACTGGGTGGCGAGCACGTGCTCCACCTCGGACGTGCCGATGCCGTGGGCCAGCGCGCCGAAGGCACCATGGGTGGAGGTGTGCGAGTCGCCGCAGACCACGGTCATGCCCGGCAGGGTGGCGCCCTGCTCCGGGCCGACCACGTGAACGATGCCCTGGCGGCTGTCGTTCATCTTGAATTCGAGGATGCCGAAGTCATCGCAGTTCTCGTCGAGGGTCTGCACCTGAATGCGAGACACTTCATCGACGATGGCTTCCAGGCCACCCTGGCGCTCGGCCTTGGTGGTCGGCACGTTGTGGTCCGGGGTGGCGATGTTGGCGTCGATGCGCCACGGCTTGCGCCCGGCCAGACGCAGCCCTTCGAAGGCCTGCGGCGAGGTCACTTCGTGGAGGATCTGCCGGTCGATGTAGATCAGCGACGAACCGTCGTCGCGGCGCTTCACCTCGTGCATGTCCCAGAGCTTGTCGTACAGCGTTTTGCCGGCCATCTGCTGTTCCTCTATCGGTTTGCGCGGGCTGCCCGCGCGAATCAGGTCATTTGCAAGCAAGGGTCGAACGCCCTTTTGTGCATGAGGCGATGCTAGGGGCTTGCATTGAATAACTCAAATTCATAATTTTCATCACCTGGATAACCAAAAGGAATCCAACATGGATCTGGCCAACCTCAATGCCTTCATCGCCATCGCCGAGGCCGGCAGCTTCTCCGAAGCCGGCGAGCGACTGCACCTGACCCAGCCCGCCGTGAGCAAGCGCATCGCCGGTCTGGAGCAGCAGCTCAATGTGCGCCTGTTCGACCGCATCGGCCGCGAAGTCAGCCTGACCGAGGCCGGCCGGGCCCTGCTGCCGCGCGCCTACCAGATCCTCAATGTACTGGACGATACCCGCCGCGCCCTGACCAACCTCAACGGCGAGATCAGCGGTCGCCTGACCCTGGCAACCAGCCACCACATCGGCCTGCACCGCCTGCCCCCTCTGCTGCGTGCCTTTACCCGCGCCCACCCGCAGGTTGCGCTGGACATCCAGTTCCTCGACTCGGAAGTGGCCTATGAGGAAGTGCTGCACGGTCGCGCCGAACTGGCGGTGATCACCCTGGCCCCGGAAACCCGGCCACCGGTGGCCGCCACGGCAATCTGGGACGATGTACTGGACTTCGTCGCCGCCCCCGAACACCCGCTGGCGCGCAACGGCGCCGTCAGCCTGGCCGACGTGGCGCGGCATCCGGCGGTATTTCCCGGCGACAACACCTTTACCCACCACATCGTGCGCCGCCTGTTCGAGGCCGAAGGGCTCAAGCCGAACATCGGCATGAGCACCAACTACCTGGAAACCATCAAGATGATGGTGTCCATCGGCATTGCCTGGAGCGTGCTGCCGCGCACCATGCTCGACAGTCAGGTCGCCGCCCTGCCACTCCCCGGCGTCCAGCTGATGCGTCGACTAGGCTATATCGTGCATACCGAACGCACTCTGTCCAACGCCGCGCGCGCCTTTATTGCTTTGCTGGAAGAGCAGCGCCACTGAGCCGGCAATGTTGCTTGCAGGTAAGCCGGCAACGGGGCTAGTGTGACCGGACAATAACGATCAGCACCCTTGTCCGAGCACGGACCAGTACGTGCCGACATGTAGTGGAACTGCTGCCTATGGCTGAAGCCTCACCCGCCGCGCCTGCCGATCTGCACGCCCATCTGAGTCAACTCAGTGCGGCGCTGGATGCCGCGCAACTGGGTACCTGGTTCTGGGACCCGCAAGCTGACCTGCTCAATCTCTCGCCCGGCTGCCTGCGCCTGCTTGGCCGAAACCCGCAGCAGCCCTTGCGTCAACTCAGCGACTATATCGAACTGATTATTGAGGAAGACCGCGCAGAACTGATTGCCACCCTGGCCTCGCTCGATCAGCAACCCGGCCGTGAGCTAGCCCTGAAGCATCGCATTAAACTGGCGGACGGCACCTTACGCTGGCTGGAACTGAGTGGCCAACTGCTGACCCAGGCCGACGGCAAGCCCAGCCTGCTTGGCGTATTGCGCGATATCAGCCACCTGCAACAGCGCGAGGCTGAGCAAGCCGCTACTCAGGCACGCTACAGCGCCCTGTTCCAGCTCAACCCCGGCCCCATGGCACTGCTGCGCTATTGCGATGGCTGCATCATCGATGTCAATGACCAGTTCTGTGAACTCTTTGGCTGGTCACGGCAGGACTGCCTGGGACACACAGCCATGGAGTTGGAGCTATGGGTCGATACCCAGCAACGCGATGAACTGCGGCGCCGCAGCCGCCATCTCGAAAAGCCCGTCACGCTCTTCGCCCTCTTTCGCCGACGCGATGGCCAGCAACTCTGTGGCACGCTCTCGGCGCGCAGCATCGTGATCGATGGCGAACCCTGCCTGCTGTGCAGCTTTCTTGATGAAAGCGAACGCATTGCGACAGAACAAGCTCTGCATAGCAGTGAGGAAAAGTTCGCTAAAACCTTCCTTACCACGCCGGACACGGTTGTCATCACAGACCGTACGACGGGACGCTTTATCGCCGTCAACCCCTCATTCGAGAAGCAATTTGGCTGGAGTACCGCCGAAGCGATTGGCAAGACATCCTTGGAACTGGGTATTTGGGGTGATCCCCAAGACCGCCAGCGGATGATTGATGCACTCGACGCCCAAGGACGACTCGAACACCTTGAGGCCGAGCTGTGCCACCGTAACGGCGCAACCAGCACCAACCTCTTGTATGGTGCCGAATGCGAGATTGAAGGACGCACCTGCCTGGCCCTGACACTGCGCGACATCACTCTGCAACGCCGCCAGGAGCAGGCACTGCGTAGCAGTGAACAACGTCTCAAACTGGCCCTGGATTCGGCACAACTGGGCACCTGGGACTGGGATCTGAAGACGCTGCAGTTCTTCGCCTCAGCGCGCTGCAGCAGACTGCACGGTTTGTCTGATGAACCGTTCCATGCCGACTACAGGCAGTTCTTCGTCCACCTTGAGCGCAATGACCAGCAGCACCTTCGCGAACAATTTGAAGAGATGAAGCGCCAGCCTGGCCAAGCTCGCCAGCTGCACTATAGGGTCAGGCTTCCTCAAGGCGGTCATCTTCATCTTGAGAGTACGGCCACTCTTTACCTGGACGAACAGGGTCAACCGCGCCGCATCACCGGTGTGGTCGCCGATATCACCGAGCGGACACAGCGCGAGCGGCAAATTGCTGCATCTGAGGAAAAGTTCGTCACCCTGTTCAACTCAAGCCCGGACCCGATCTGCGTATCGCGCATTCGCGACGGCCATTTCATCGACATCAATCCAAGCTTCACCCAGATCTTTGGCTGGAGCCTCGACGATCTGCTAGGCCGCGACGCCGGCAGCGTGCCCTTCTGGGCACTGGCCAGTGAGCGCCAACGCCTGTTCCAAAAACTGAAAGCTCAACAAGGCTTGGATAATGAACTGGCGCAGTACAACACCAAGGGCGGCGATCTCCTGACCTGCCAGGTGTCCAGCCGCTTTATCCGCGTCGACCGTCAGCTGTGCATCGTCTCGACCTTCCGCGACGTAACCGACCGCGAAAATGCCGAACGCCTGCTCAAGTACAGCGAGGAGAAATTTGCCAAGGCGTTCCACGCCTCGCCCGATGCCATCAGCATCAGCGAGCGCAGCACCGGCCGCTTCCTTGAGGTCAACGCCGGCTTCTGCCGTCTCACCGGCTATCAGCCCGAGGAAGTACTCGGACGGACGTCCCTGGAACTCAATACCTGGGCCGATGCCAGCCAGCGCCAACTGCTGATCGACCACCTGCAACGCGACGGCCATGTACACAATCTCGAGCTACAGGCGCTGAGCCGCGATGGCCGGGCCATGACCGTGGAAGTCTCCGCCGAGCCGATCAGCATTGCCGGCAGCGACTGCTTGTTGCTGATCTCCCGTGACGTCACCGCCTTCAAACAGGCTCAGGCACAGATCCAGCATCTGGCCTACCACGATCCACTGACCAACCTGCCCAACCGCACGCTGCTGCTCGACCGTCTGACCCAACAGATCGCGCTGCTCAAGCGTCACAACCTGCGCGGCGCCCTGCTCTATCTGGACCTCGACCACTTCAAGCACATCAACGACTCACTCGGCCACCCGGTTGGCGACTCGGTGCTGAAGATGGTCACCGCCCGCCTGGAATCCTGCGTGCGCATGGAGGACACCGTGGCGCGCCTGGGTGGCGACGAGTTCGTCGTGCTGCTCAGCGGTCTGGAAGGCAAGCGCACCGAGGCCACCCGCGAGGCACGCAGCGTTGCCGACAAGCTGCGCACCCTGCTGGCCGAGCCGATGCTCATTGAAGGTCATCGTCTGCAGATCACCCCGAGCATCGGCATCGCCATGCTGCCCGACCACGGCGACAACCCGGCCGACCTGCTCAAGCGGGCCGACATTGCCCTGTACCGGGCCAAGGACTCCGGGCGCAACACCGTGCAGGTGTTCCAGAAAACCATGCAGACCGTGGCCAGCGAACGCCTGCGTCTGGAAAGCGACCTGCGCCTGGCCCTGCCACGCAACGAATTCCTCCTGCACTTCCAGCCCCAGGTCGACAGCCAGTCGCAGCGCATGGTCGGCGCCGAGGTATTGCTGCGCTGGCAACACCCCACGCTGGGCCAGCAGTCACCGGCGCTGTTCATCCAGATTCTCGAAGAGAGCGGGCTGATTCTCGAAGTCGGCAACTGGGTACTGCGTCAGGCCTGCCTGCAGACTCAACAGTTGCTGGAGCAGGGGCTGGTGCAACGTGAAGAGTTCAGCATCAGCGTCAACATCAGCCCGCGGCAGTTCCGTCAGGTCGACTTCGTCGAGCAGGTGATGGATTGCCTGGAAAACTCGCGCCTGCCGGCCCGCATGCTCAAGCTGGAAATCACCGAAGGCATCGTGATCCAGAACCTCGACGACACCATCGCCAAGATGAACCGCCTGAAGAAACTCGGCGTCAGCTTCGCCATGGACGACTTCGGCACCGGTTACAGCTCGCTGACCTACCTCAAGCGCCTGCCGGTGGACGTGCTGAAGATCGACCAGTCGTTCGTCCGCGATGCCTGCATCGATCAGAACGATGCCGAGATCATCCGCGCCATTGTCGCCATGGCGCAAAGTCTGGGCCTGACCCTGGTGGCCGAAGGGGTGGAAACCCCGCAGCAGCTGGCGCTGCTGGAAGCCCAGGGCTGTCACGTGTGCCAGGGCTATCTGTTCAGCAAACCAGTCCCCCTGCAGGACTTCTGCCAGCTGTTGCTGCCGGCCTGTGACGGCTCGGTGCCTGATCAGCTCAGCTGACGGCGACTGACGAACTCGCGCAGTTCGCCGCTCAGCGGATCGGTAAAGCTCAGGCGGCGCGCCAGCAGTTGCAGCGGCCGGCTGAAGTCATCGGCCTCCTCGGCCTGAACCACCGGGTACCAGGGGTCATTGAGCAGCGGCGCACCAAGCGCCGCCATCTGCACGCGCAGCTGATGCTTGCGTCCGCTGTGCGGGTACAACGCATAGAGCCAGCAGTCAGCACGCCGCTCCAGCACCTCGATACGCGTCTGACTGTTGGCCGGCCCCTCGGCGATGCGGGTCAGAAAGAAGGGTTCGCCCCGCTCCAGACAATGCTCGGCCAGGTAGGGAAACTGCAGCTGCTCCAGCGCCGGCGCCAGCGCCTCGTAGGTCTTGTCGATGCGCCGCTCACGAAACAGCGCCTGGTAGGCATCGCGGCTGGACGGCTGACAGGAGAACATCAACAACCCGGCCGTCAGGCGATCCAGGCGGTGCAGCGGCACCAGCTGCGGATTGTCCAGCAGCCGTTGCAGGCGGGTCAGCGCCGTCTGCTCGACCCACTGTCCCACCGGGGCACAGGCGAGAAAGTGCGGCTTGTCGACCACCAGCAGGTGCTCGTCCTGATAGAGAATCTCCAGCTCGAAGGGAATCTGCGGCTCGTCCGCCACCTCGCGGAAATACTGCACCCCCAGACCCTCGCGGTAAGGGCTGCACTCGTTCAGCGGCTGGCCGGCCAAGTCCTGCACCAGTCCGCGCTGCATGCGCGAACGCCAGACATCCTCGGCAACGCCGGAAAACGCGCGCACAGGCACTCCAGCACGGTGTGCCAGGGACCACGCGGCAGGTGCAGACGACTGGCGGCAGGCAGGGATTTGGACAAAGGACGACATCCCGGACAAGAGCTAAGGACACGCATTAGAGCCTGTTCACAGGCTCGCTAGCTAGAGCCAGGCCCACCGGCACAGATCAAGGCAAAGCCGGACGCTTCGGGTTAGTCTTGCGCAATAGGCGAATGAGCGAGGCACGGATGATCATTCTGGCGGCAGACATCGGAGGCACCCAGGCACGGCTGTTACTGGCCGAAGCTCAGGGCAGCCAGTGGCAGCCCGTGCGCCAGGCCGTATTGCCCAGTCAGGCGTTCGCCAGCCTGCAGGAGTTGCTGGCGCAGTTCCTTGAGCCGGGCGAGCAGCCCAACAGCGCCTGCCTGGCCCTTGCCGGCCCGGTCCACCAGCAGCAGGTGCAACTGACCAACCTGCCCTGGCAGGTGGATGCCGGTGAGCTCAGCCGCCAGCTGCACATCCCGCACCTGCAACTGATCAATGACTTTGCCGCCCAGGCCCATGGCCTGCCTCTGCTGCCTGACTCAGCGCTCACCACCTTGCAGGCGGGCACCAGCCGCCTCGGCACCCGCGCCCTGCTCGGTGCCGGCACCGGTCTGGGCATGGCTCTGCTGGGCGGCACGGCCCAGCACCCGCTGGCGCTGGCCAGCCAGGGCGGGCATGCCGATTTTGCCCCGGCCGATGAGCAGCAGATCGAGCTGCTGCAGTTTCTGCGTCGTCACTACCGGCGCGTGAGTCTGGAACTACTCCTCTGCGGTCGTGGCCTGAGCCGCCTGTATGCCTTCTTCACCGCACAAGCCGCCGACCATCCGCAATTGCCCGACGCCCGGCAGATCAGCCGGCTGGCCGAACAGGGCGATGACGCCGCACGACAGAGCCTTGAGCTGTTCGCCCGCCTGCTCGGCAGCGCCGCCGGCAACCTGGCGCTGACCAGCCTGGCCGAGGGTGGTGTCTATATTTCCGGGGGTATCGCACCAAAGATGCTGCCGTACCTGCAACAGCCCGCCGTGCTGCAGGCCTTTGCCGACAAGCCGCCGATGCAGGCACTGCTGAGCGGAATCGGCCTGCATGTGGTGCGCGATGAGTTGCTCGGCCTGCACGGCGCCGCCCAGGTCGCCCTGCAACTGGCGCGGCGGCACTAGCCATGCAGCCCAGCAGCCGTCCGCCCCGTCAGCGCTGGCGCTTCCTGCGTCTGGCCGCGCCCTACTGGCGCAGCGAGCGCAAATGGACCATCCGCACTGCCGTGGCCCTGCTGCTGGGCCTGACACTCGGCCAGGTCGGTCTGGTGATCTGGACCAGCTACTGGCAGCGCGAACTGTTCGATGCCCTGGAAGACCGCTCGCTGCAGGCGCTGCTGGTGCAGATTGCCACCTTCGCCGTGATCTTCCTGCTGACCATGCTGGTCACCGCGCTGCACCTGCATGTCAAACGCTGGCTGCAGCTGGACTGGCGCCGCTGGATGACCGAACGCCTGCTCGACCAGTGGCTCAGTCGCGGCCATCACTACCAGCTGCTGTTCAAGGAAGGCGAGCACGACAACCCGGACGGGCGCATCGCCGAGGACATCCGCATCGTTACCGATTCAGCCATCGGTCTGGCCCACTCGCTGATCTACTCGCTGCTGATTCTCGGCAGCTTCATCGACATTCTCTACGGCCTGTCCGGCAGCCTGCCGATTCCCGGCACCGACATCGCTGTGCCCGGTTATCTGGTGATCCTCGCCTTCCTCTACGCTGGCGGCGGAACCCTGCTCGGCCTGCTGCTCGGCCGCCCGCTGGTCAAGGCCACCAACCACCTGCAGACCGTGGAGGCCAACCTGCGCTTTGGCCTGGCGCGCACCCGCGAGCACTCCGAATCGATTGCCCTGATGCACGGCGAGCCTGTGGAGCGCCAACATGCCGAGCGCCTGTTCGCCGATGTCGGCCGCGGCTGGAACCGCCAGACCCTCGGCTACCTGGGCATCGTCTCGTTCTCCGCCGGCTATGGCGCGCTGCTGCCGGTGTTCCCGATTCTGGTCGCCGCCCCGCAGTACATCGCCGGGCTCATGAGCCTCGGCATCCTCATGCAGGCAGCCATGGCCTTCCAGCGCCTGACCTCGGCCCTGTCCTGGCCGGTGGACAACCTGGGCGAGCTGGCCCGCTGCCGCGCCTCGGCCGACCGCGTGGTCAGTCTGTATCAGGACATGCTCGATCTGGAGCAGCAGGCGCGCGAACCCATGGAGCATCGCATCGAGCTGCGCCCGGGCGACTCGGGCCACCTCAGCCTGAATAACCTGTGCCTGGCCAACCCCGATGGCGAAGTGCTGCTGGAGCATCTCGATCTGCGCGTGCGGCGCGGCGAGCGCATCCTGATTGCCGGCGACCCCGCCGTGACCATCGGCCTGTTCAAGGCCGTGGCTGGTCTGTGGCCCTGGGGCAGCGGCGAGATCTGCCTGCCCGCCGAAACACCGCTGGTGTTCCTGCCGCAACGCCCGTTTCTCCCGGAAGGTCCATTGCGCGCGGCCCTCAGTTACCCCTATGCGATCAACCACTTCAGCGACAGCGAACTGCGGCACGCGCTGGAATGCGCCGGCGTCGCCTGGCTGACTGCGCGGCTGGATGAAAGCGACAGCTGGGACCGCGTGCTGCCGATGCGCGCCCAGCAGCGCCTGGGCATTGCCCGCGTCATCCTGCAACGCCCGGCCTGGGTGTTCATGGAGCAGGCTACCGATGCCTCGGACGCCAATGGCGAGGACTGCCTGCTGGATGTGCTGCACCAGGAGCTGCCCAACAGCACCCTGCTGTCGATCAGTTTCCACCCGGGGCTGGAGCGTCACTTCAGCCGCAAGCTGGTGCTCAACCGCCTGGCTGAACCGCGCTTCCTGAACTGCTCACAGCCGACCTGCACGCTGCGCCAGAACTGATGGCACAGGCGCTCATGACACGAAGCTCGATGGCAACCAGCCGCGCTCGACACACTCGCGGAAACACCAGGCGGGGGTGGTCTCGGTCTTGTAGTTCCAGAAGAACCAGCCCTGATACTTCTCGAAGGTCGCCAACTGGGCGGCGGCGTAACCACGGTAGGCCACGTTCTGCTGGAAATCGTCCATGCGCTCCAGCGCATGATTGAACGGCCCTTGCGCCCACAGCGACACCACTTTCAGGTCCAGCCCCAGGCTCCACTCGCCACAGAAGGTCGGCAGGCCCAGCTCGGTGATGATGGCATCGGCCTCGGCCTTCCACTCACCGGCCGCCTTGCGCATGTGCCCGTAGATATCCATGTCGATGTCGCCACGCTCGAAGCACTGGTAGCGGTGGATATCGAACAGCACATTGCTGAACTCCGGCGCCTGCATGAAGCCCAGGTATTCGCGAAAATCGCGGAAACCATCGTGGAACACCACCGCCACCTGCTCGGCCGGCGCATGCCGGCGGATGCGCTCATAGGCTTGCAGGTAATAGGCCTTCAGGTAGTCGGTCGGCACGTCCCAGCGCGGCTCGTTGAGGGCTTCGATGGCATGCAGCGCCGGATGCCGGCCATAGCGCTCGGCCAGTCGTTCCAGCACCGCCAGCGAGTGCTCCAGGTATTCAGGCCTTGTATGCCACTCGCAGACATCCTTGATGCCGCCGTTGTCAAAACCGTTCTGGCAGCCCGGCGCGGCGTGCAGATCGAGCACCACCTGCAGACCAAACTCCTGCGCCCAGGCCATGGCATTGTCGAGCACGGCAATGCCGCCTTCGACAAAGGGATGACGGGCCTCGCCGTAGCTGGGGTGATAGGGATAATCCGGGCCGAAAATCCAGTGCCCCACGGGAATGCGCACGGCGTTGATGCCACGCTCGGCCAGCCAGGCAAAATCCTCGCGGGTAATCCAGCGCTGCCAGTGGGCCCGCAGGCGTTCCCCGGCAGCCTCGCCCAGCTCGGCGCACCAGGTCGTCTCGTCGGTGGCCGCCAGCCCCTCGAAAAGGCTGGGCACCATCCATTTCTCCAGTACCAGCCAGCTGCCCAGATTCACCCCACGCAGTTTGATCGCGGCGTTGCCCATAGCCTTGTCCTTCCCGTTTGCAAACTCTTTGAGAGCATAGCGCCATGGCCGTGCGAAGCGTTGATGCAGGACAAACGCACGCCGAGCATCGACCCGGGACCGAAGGCACGGGCATTAAAAAACCGATGTCAGGTCCTGGCATCGGTTTTGTTTAGCTCAGGCCAGACAGGCCTGTGGGGCGGCAATCAGCGCAGTTTTTCCATCATCTGGTAGTACCACATGCCGGCAGCCAGCATCGGGTTGCCGAAGATGTCGCCCATCGGCACCTTGATGTGCTTGCACGAGGCGAAGGTGTCGAACTTCTCCAGCGTGCCGGTCATGGCATTGGCCATGATCTCGCCCATGATGTGGGTGGTGGCCACGCCGTGACCTGAGTAGCCCTGGCAGTACCAGACGTTGTCCGACAGCTTGCCCAGCTGCGGGATGCGGTTCATCACGATGCCCATGGCGCAGCTCCACTGGAACTCGATGTCCACGCCCTTGAGCGCCGGGAAGGTACGCTCGATGCAGGGACGCAGTTCGCCGGCGATATCCCGCGAATCACGCCCGGAGTAGTTGGCACCACCGCCGAACAGCAGACGGCCGTCGGCGGTCAGGCGGTAGTAGTCGAGCACGAAGCGGCAGTCATACACCGCCAGATCCTGCGGGTTGATCTGCTTGGCCAGGTCGCCCAGCGGCTTGGTCGTCACGATGCCGCCCATGGCCGGGAAGATCAGACCCTTGAGCTTCTTGCGCTCGAGCTTGTGGTAAACATCGCCGGCCAGCATCACCTGCTTGGCCTCGACCCGCCCCTGAGCAGTGACCACCGCCGGGTTGGCGCCGTGCACGATATCCAGCACCTCGGAATGTTCGAAGATCAGCGCACCCAGACTCTCGGCGGCCTTGGCCTCGCCGATGCACAGGTTCAGCGGGTGCAGGTGCATGTTGCGGGTGTTCTTGATCGCACCGTAGTACAGGTCGCTTTCCAGGTGCTGACGCACGCCCTGAGCATCGAGCAGGGTTACCTCACTGCCCATGCCACGGCGCACGGCCTCCTCGTAGGACGCTTCCAGCTCGGCCATGTGCACCGGCTTCATCGCCGCATGCAGGTGGCCGTGCTTGAGGTCGCACTGGATGCCGTACTTGGCCACGCGGTTCTTGATGATCTCGTGGCCGCGCCAGCGCAGGTGCCAGATGAAATCCTCGACCTCGCTGCCGAGGGTCTTACTCATCTGTTTGTGCATGGCCCCTTCGCCGGACAGGCTGCCGGTGACCTGCCCGCCATTGCGGCCGGTCGCGCCCCAGCCGATCTTGTTGGCTTCGATCACCGCCACCTTGAGACCACGCTCGGCCAGTTCCACCGCCGTGGCCACGCCAGTGAAGCCGCCACCGATAATGGCCACATCGACCTTCACCGTGCCCTGTACCGTCGGGTAATCGGTCTCGTAATTCAGCGTGGCGGTGTAATAGGACTTGCAGCGCTCGGGCGCAGGCGTCACGGGCTTGATCGCAGCGTTCATGGGGATTCCCTGTTATTCAAAGCGGTTATGGGAGGCGGCACCACAGCGGTGCGGCAAAACGGTTCGGTTGTCCGGTACTGACGACCTGCAACAACCGCTGAGCCAAAGGGCTCGATCTGAAATGGGTCAGTGCTATGACGGACTGATATCCGGTGGACGGGCATGACGGCAGTGCCACAGTGCCCAGAACGCCAGCGGCAAACAGCGCAAGCCATCCATACTGCAGCGACAGTGCTTGCCTGCCATGAAAGACAGAGCACCGAACAGTGTGGAAAGGGTTAAAAGCGCCATGGGCGATCCGGAAAAACCTGACTGAATGCAGGGTCGCACGCGGATTTGCGTTGAATAAATCAGTTTTTCCCGATCTTTGGTTTTACAGATATCAAACAATAACCGACTGCTGCAGGCGTGCATCCAGGCGCTCGCAGTCGTTTTCCCGGCGCAGCTCGGCAAACAGCTGCGCCGCCTCCGGGTAGCTGCGCGTCAGCATGGCCAGCCACTGCTTGAGCCGGCCCGGGGCGTAGCGCGGTGCCAGTTTGCCGCGCGCCTGCCGCCAGAAGTCCTGCAGCAGGGGCCAGAGTTCGGCCCAGGTCATCGGCGTGGTATCGGCGCCATCGCGCCAGGCGGCAATCTGCCGGGCCAGGTCGGGGCGTGAGACCAGGCCGCGACCCAGCATGATGTCGGCAACGCCACTCACCTCGCGGCAGCGCTGGTAATCGGCCAGGCTCCAGACCTCGCCGTTGGCCAGCACCGGTACCCGGACCGTCTCGGCCACACGGGCCACCCACTCCCAATGGGCCGGCGGCTTGTAGCCGTCGCGCTTGGTCCGCGCATGCACCACCAGCTGCGCTGCCCCGCCGTCGACCAGAGCACGCGCGCAATCCAGAGCGCCATCCGGAGCGTCATAGCCCAGTCGCATCTTCGCTGTTACCGGTATGGCCGCCGGTACTGCGCGGCGCACCTCGCAGAGAATGCGATGTAGCAGCTCAGGCTCATTGAGCAGCACGGCCCCGCCGCGCGACTTGTTCACCGTTTTGGCCGGGCAGCCGAAGTTCAGGTCGATCACCGGCGCCCCCAGCTCGCAGGCGTAGGCCGCATTCTCAGCCAGACAGACCGGATCGGAGCCCAGCAGCTGCACACGCATTGGCGTGCCGGCCCGGGTCTGTGAGCCATGCGCCAGCTCCGGCGCCAGCTTGTAGAAGGCCGAGGCCGGCAGTAGGCGGTCACAGATGCGGATGAACTCGGTCACGCACCAGTCGATGCCACCGGCACGCGTCAGCACATCACGCAGGATTTCGTCGACCAGCCCCTCCATCGGGGCCAAGGCGATTTGCACGGCAGCAGTCTCGGCAGGCAAACGGGGCGGCGATTCTAGAGGCCCACCCCGGCAAATCCAAGCCACGTCGGTCGCCAAACGCCGCTCAGACGCTCAGCCACTCGTTGCAGTGGTGCCGGAGGAACTGCTGCAACAGCCGGACTCGCTCAGTCACCTGCGCCCGTTGCGGGCATAGCAGGTTCAGTGGAACTCGCTCACCCTGCCAGTCGGGAAACAGAGCAACCAGCCGACCGCTACGCAAATCGGCCTGCACATCCAGCTGCGCCTTATAGACGATGCCATGCCCGGCCAACGCCCAGCGACGCGCCACCTCCCCATCATCACACTCCAGCTCACCACGGACCCCTACTTCCTGCGTCATATCACCCTGGCTGAAGCGCCATTCGTCATAGCGGCGGTCACCGAGCCGATAGAGCACTGCCTTGTGTTGCTCCAACTCCAGCGGGCTGGCCGGACAGCCATGACGAGCCAGGTACTCAGGACTGGCACAAGCCACACGACGGTGTTCCGGCACCACGGGTAACGCCACCAGAGAGGAGTCGTTGGGCACGCCATAGCGCAGGGCAAGATCCACCGGTTCACGAATCAGATCGGTGTTGCGGTCATTGAGGCGCAAGTTCAGACGAAGATGAGGATGCTCCAGACGGAACTCATCCAGCCACGGCAACAGAACATTGCGGCCAAAGTCCGAGGGTGCCGTGAGCTGAAGCGTGCCACTGAGCCCAGATGACTGCTGACCCAGTGCCTGCTTGGCCTCGCTCAGGGCGCCGAGGGCCAGACGCACGCTATCGAGGTAGTGACGACCTTCCTCGGTCAGTCGGAGACTGCGCGTTGAACGCACCAGCAAGGCAATACCCAGGCTTTTTTCCAGGCGTTTGATGGAAAGACTCGCCGCCGCAGGCGTGAGCCCCAAACTGCGGGCAGCCGCCGAAAAGCTACCGCTGTCTGCCGTGCGAACAAAGATTTCCAAATCCAGAAGCGTGGTCATTCTTAAATTTTCTTAACAGGTCATTCTGAATACAGGCACTTTATAGCGAATTATTAGTAGATGATCATAAGTTCTCTTGAAAACGGAGAGCGAACCATGCACTGGCACTTTGATCATCTGGCCTTCAATAGCGCCAATGGCGCCCATCTGCAGGAGGCCTTTTCCGCTTTACTGGATCTGCAACCTGGAGCTCGCCCACCCTTTCCTTTCCCTGGTCGCTGGCTCTACCAAGGCAGTCAGGCTCTGGTGCACATCATCGAACGCGACGCCTTCAGTCACGATCATCTGAGCCATCTGGCACTGCATACAGACAGCCCAGCCGAGATGGTATTGCAGCGGGTGGAACTCAGCGGACTGCCTTACCACCTGACTGAGGTTCCGGGGGAATCCCTGTGGCAATGCTTCGTACAACTACCCGGTGGTCTGCTGCTGGAACTCAACGCCAGAAAAACGCCCCAAACACCGGCCCGCTGAGGCTAGCCTGCACAATGACCGACGCTTAGGAGAAGGTGATGACCACCGCAAAACTGTTTTCCCCAGGGTCCCTGGGCACGCTGAGCCTACCCAATCGTATTGTCATGGCGCCGATGACACGCGCCCGCAGTGGCCAGCCCGGCGATATTCCCACTGCATTGATGGCCAGCTACTACGCCCAGCGCGCCTCTGCCGGTCTGATCATCAGCGAGGCCACCCAGATCAGTCCGCAGGGCAAGGGTTACAGCTTCACCCCTGGCATTCACAGTCAGGCGCAGGTCGACGGCTGGCGTCAGGTGACAGAAGCGGTGCATGCCGCAGGCGGACGCATCTTCCTGCAGCTATGGCATGTGGGGCGCATGTCGCATGCCAGCTTTCACCCCGATGGTCTGCCAGTAGCGCCGTCGGCGCTGGCCCCGGACGCCCAGGTCTGGGTAGTTGGCGACGATGGTGTCGGCCGCATGGTCGATTGTCCGACGCCCCGCGCCCTAAGCCAAAGCGATATCAAGAACATCATCGAGGACTTCCGCCAGGCCGCCCGGCGTGCTGACCTGGCAGGTTTCGACGGGGTGGAAATTCACGGCGCCAACGGTTATCTGATCGACCAGTTTCTGCGCACCACCTCCAACCAGCGCAGCGATGAGTACGGCGGCGACCGTCACGGCCGGCTGCGCTTTCTCCGCGAAGTTGTTGCCGCCGTGGCCAACGAACTCGGCGCACATCGTGTTGGTATTCGCCTGGCGCCGTTCATCACCGCCCGTAATATGGACTGCCCGGACATCATCCCGACTATCCTCGAAGCGGCGGCCTATCTGCAGCAACAGAAGATTGCCTACCTGCACCTCTCCGAAGCCGACTGGGACGATGCACCACAGATTCCCGACTCGTTCCGCCAGGCCCTGCGGGCAGCTTACACGGGCACCATCATGGTTGCCGGACGCTATACCGCCGAGCGCGGCAACGCATTGCTGGAGCAGGGACTGGTCGACCTGATCGCCTTCGGCCGCCCCTTTATCGCCAATCCCGACTTGCCGCGGCGACTGGCCAACAACCTCCCGTTGGCAGACTTCGAGAGCTCGACGCTGTTTGGCGGCGATGCTCACGGATACACCGATTACCCGGCGCTGGCGGACACGGCCGCGCCTCACACCCTCTCGTAAACAGGAACCCCCATGAAAGCTGTCGCCTATTTCGACTCGCTGCCCATCAGCAATGAGCAGAGCCTGCAAGACGTTGAGCTGTCCACTCCCATACCAGGACCAAGGGACCTACTGGTGGAAGTGCGGGCCATCTCGGTGAATCCGGTAGACACCAAAATCCGTCGTAACGTCGCGCCTGAGGCTGGCCAGGCAAAGGTACTCGGCTGGGACGTGGCCGGGGTGGTACGCGCGGTTGGCGCCGAAGTCAGCTTGTTCAAAGCGGGTGATACGGTGTATTACGCCGGCGCTCTGCAACGCCCCGGCGGCAACAGCGAGCTGCATCTGGTCGACGAGCGCCTGGTCGGCCACAAACCTGCCAGCCTGGACTTTGCTCAGAGTGCGGCGCTGCCACTGACCGCCATCACCGCCTGGGAGTTGCTATTCGAGCGCCTGAAAATCCGTCGGGACAGTTCCAGCAACGGGCAAACCCTGCTGATCATCGGCGCCGCTGGCGGTGTCGGCTCGATACTTACGCAGCTGGCCAGACGACTCACCGGGCTTACCGTGATCGGCACCGCTTCCCGTGAAGAAACGATGAACTGGGTGCGGCAGTTGGGCGCTCACCACGTCATCGATCACAGCCAGCCCCTGTTGCCACAGCTGCAGGCACTGGGCCTGTCCCAGGTCGACCATGTGGCCAGCCTGACTCACACCGACACCCACTATGATCAACTGGTCGAATGCCTGGCGCCGCAAGGACAGCTCGCCCTGATCGATGATCCGGCATCGCTGGACGTCCTCAAACTCAAGCGCAAGAGCCTCTCCCTGCACTGGGAGTTCATGTACACCCGCTCGCTCTACGAAACGCCTGACATGCAGGCGCAACACGAGCTGCTGGACGAGGTAGCCCGCCTGATTGACCAGGGGACGCTGCGCACCACGCTGGGCGAACACTACGGGCAGATCAATGCCAGCAACCTGCGACGCGCCCACGCCTTGCTGGAGAGTGGCAAGGCCCGAGGCAAGATCGTTCTGGAAGGGTTCTGAATCTCAGGCACCGACCGGCGTCAGAAGTGCCCGGCCATAACCCTCGACGAATTCCGCCGGCATGCGTTTTGGCTTGCCGGTGGAAAGCTCGATGCAGACAAAGGTGGTCTGCGCCCGCAGCAAGGTCAGGTCATCGGCCGGGCGCCTGAGCTGGAAATGCCGGGTCATCTTCAGGCGCTGATCCGACTCGACGATCCAGGTCGCCAGCTGCAGCTGATCCCCCTCGTAGGCACTGGCCAGGTAGTCCACCTCATGGCGCACAACCGCCATGGCGCGGTCCAGCCGGCGGTACTCGGCCAGGTCCAGCCCAAGACTCTGCGAATGGCGCCAGGCACAGCGCTCCAGCCAGCTGACATAGACCGCATTGTTGGCATGGCCGAGGCCATCGATATCTTCGGGTTGCACGACGATATCGATGACAAAGGGATCAGGCAGCCCCCAGCTCACACCCGGCGCTCCAGCGTCGAGGCAATGTCGCGGGCTTCGGCGGCCAGCTGGGTGATCTGATCCCAGGCACGCGCCTTGACCAGATTCTCCGGGGCAATCCAGGTACCGCCGACACAAGCCACATTGGGCAGGCGCAGGAAACTCAGCAGGTTGTCCGGGGTGATGCCGCCGGTGGGACAGAAGCGGATGCCGGTGAAAGGCCCCTTGAAGCTTTTCAGCATCTTCACGCTGGTGGCGCCATTGGCCGGGAACAGCTTGAGCGAGCGGTAGCCATATTCCAGCGCCAGCAAAACTTCGGACGGCGTCATCACCGCCGGCAGGTACGGCAGTCCGGAGTCATCGGCGGCGGCGGCCAGACGCTCGGTGCAACCGGGGCTGACGGCGAACTGGGCGCCGGCATCGCGGGCCTCACTGAACTGCTCGGCATGAATGACCGTGCCGGCACCGACCAGCAGGTCCGGCACCGCCTGACGGATCGCCTGCAGCGCATCCAGCGCGCCCGGCGTGCGCAGGGTCACCTCCAGCACCTCGATGCCACCGGCCTTGAGCGCCAGGGCCAGATCAACAGCCAGACCGACATCCTCGATCACCAGCACCGGCAACACCGGGCGGGCACGCTGCAACACCTGATCCATCGTCAACATCATCACTCTCCTGCATCGAACCAGCTGGCCCCGCGATCGGCGGGTCCGACCCAACGGCGTTGGCTGGCAAACAGCTCCAGGCCATAACCGACCGCCTGCGCTTCACTGGCAGTGGCCGGCACCCGCTGGGCCAGCTCCGCCTCACTCACCTCCAGATGCAAGGTGCCTGCCGCCACATCCAGAGTTAACCAGTCGCCATCACGCACCCGGGCCAGCAGACCGCCGCACGCGGCTTCAGGCGTCAGGTGCAAGGCCGCCGGCACCTGACCGGAGGCACCGGACAGCCGGCCATCGGTCACCAGTGCCACCCGTTGTCCCTGCTGCTGCAGATTGGCCAGCAAGGGCATCAGCTTGTGCAGCTCGGGCATACCGTTGGCTCGTGGTCCTTGGAAGCGCACGACCAGCACCAGGTCACCGCTGAATTCGCCGGCGGCATAGGCACGCTGCACCGCCGCCTCGCTGTCGAAGACCCTTGCCTGCGCCCGTACCTGCCAGGCAGACTGTGGAATCGCCGAGGTCTTGAGCATGGCACGGCCAAGATTGCCCTGTAGCAGGACCAGTCCGCCCTCGTCAGCAAAGGGCGTCGACAGGGGCTTCAGGATGTCCGGCGCGAAGGTTTCAGCCGGCACCTCACGCCAGCTCAGACCGCTCTGATCCAGCCATGCCTCGCGGGCATAGTCATCCAGGCTGTCACCGGCCACGGTGGCCACCTCGCCATGCAGCAGGCCGCCCTCAAGCAGCTGGCGGATTAGCCAGGCCGGGCCGCCGGCTGCCTGAAACTGGTTCACGTCCGCCGCACCATTGGGGTAGACCCGCGCCAGCAGCGGCACCACCCGCGACAGCGCGGCAATATCGTCCCAGCTCAGCTCGTAACCCGCCGCCCTGGCAATCGCCGGCAGATGCAGGGTATGGTTGGTCGAGCCGCCACTGGCGAGCAGACCGACCACCGCATTGACCAGCACCCGCGCATCGATCTGCACGCCCAGCGGCAAGGGGCGCTCGCCATGCCGACTGTTGCGCGCCACCAGACGCGCCGCTTCCGCGGTGATGGCCGGACGCAACTCGCCATGCGGCGGAACGAAGGCCGATCCCGGCACATGCAGGCCCATGAACTCCATCAGCAACTGGTTGGTATTGGCGGTGCCGTAGAAGGTGCAGGTGCCCTCACCGTGATAGGCCGCCAGCTCAGCCGCCAGCAGTTCCTCCCGGCTGGCCTCGCCACGCACGAAACGCTGGCGCACTTCGGCCTTGGCCTTGTTCGGCAGCCCCGAGCTCATGGGCCCGGCCGGCACGAACACGGCGGGCAGATGGCCGAAATGCAGGGCGCCGATCAGAAGACCCGGCACGATCTTGTCGCACACACCCAGATACAGACCGCCATCGAACACACCATGGGTCAGACCGATGGCCGTGGCCTGGGCAATCAGGTCGCGGGAGAACAGCGACAGCTGCATCCCCGGCTCGCCCTGGGTAATGCCATCGCACATAGCCGGCACCCCGGCAGCAAACTGCCCGCTGGCACCATGCTGGGCCAGCGCCTGTTTGAGCTGTTCGGGATAGTCACGCAGCGGCGCATGGGCCGAGAGCAGGTCGTTGTAACTGGAAACGATGGCGATGTGCGGCGAACCGCCCTGACGCACGATCAGCCGGGCCGCCTCGGGCTGCGCCGCCAACGTGTGGGCCAGGTTGGAACAGCCCAGGTGCTGCCGCGGCTCTCGCTGATTGGCCAGCTGCAACCGCTCGAGGTAGGCACGGCGGCGTGGCGCCGAGCGCTGCTCAATGGCGGCAGTGACCTGTTCCAGCACGGGATGCAGCATGAGGCACGTCCTTCAGCGGCGAATGCGCTGAGTGTAACGGCTCTGGGACGGGGACGTCAGCCGCGCAGCGAGCATAACGCGCTGCGGCCTTACTCGGCCCAGTAGACCTGCACCATACCCGACTCCAGCAGTTTACGCACCGGCCAGTCGCCCTGCCCCTGCTGTGCCTGCTCCAGCAGCGCACGTTTGGCGCCGCCGAACACCAGCAGGCCCAGCCAGTCACTGCGCCGCAACAGGGCCAGATTCGGTGTCAGGCGCAGTCGCGATTCGCTCGGCGCCTGCGCCGGCAGCGCTGCCGGTTCGGCGGCCACATTCAGCGCCGCCTCCAGCCCTGGCATGCCCGGGAACAGCGAAGCAAAATGGCCATCTTCACCCATCCCCAGCAACACGGCGGTCATGGGCAGCCACGACTGCAGTTGCTCTCCCCAGCGCTGCGCCGCCTGCTCTGGCGTCGAACCCTGGCGCGGATCAAGCCACTGCGCGCCCGGAACACCCGCGCGCAGAAGGCGCAGATTGCTCTGTTCGTCCCCGGCTTGAACCCAGCGCTCATCGCTGGGGCTGGCCATTACCTGCGACCAGTCCAGTTCGGCCGCAGCCAGCAACGGCAACAAGGGGGCGGGAGAGCTGCCACCGGGCAATAACAGGCTGGCATGCCCCTGCCCGGCAACGGCGCGCTGCAGGCGGGTCACCAGCTCATCAGCCAGAGCCTGCAGACAGGCGCTGCGGGTCGCAAAGGTATGCAGAACGGCGGACATGATCAGTCTCTCCTGACATCAGGCCTCATCATGCCCCATTCGAGCAGGCGCCGGCAGCCACACGCCGGTAACAGCGACGGAAGAGAAAATCGAGACAAAACAAAAGGGCCATCCCGTGGGATGGCCCTTGAACCCGAAAACCGGGAAATGAAAATTGGCGTCCCCTAGGGGACTCGAACCCCTGTTACCGCCGTGAAAGGGCGGTGTCCTAGGCCACTAGACGAAGGGGACGAAACCTTCGTGCAAACCGCTTGCGCAGCTTGCTGGAAATTTGGTGGAGCTAGACGGGATCGAACCGTCGACCTCTTGCATGCCATGCAAGCGCTCTCCCAGCTGAGCTATAGCCCCGTGAAACAAGTAACCCCTGAAACAGGGTGCGAACTTTTCAGATCGCGATTTGCAGTTCCGGCTGGGTGGACTCTGCAAATCTAAAGTGGCGTCCCCTAGGGGACTCGAACCCCTGTTACCGCCGTGAAAGGGCGGTGTCCTAGGCCACTAGACGAAGGGGACGAAACCTTCGTGCAAACCGCTTACGCAGCTTGCTGGAAATTTGGTGGAGCTAGACGGGATCGAACCGTCGACCTCTTGCATGCCATGCAAGCGCTCTCCCAGCTGAGCTATAGCCCCGTCGCTTGGACGGGGCGCATATTAGGGGCGACCCGCCAGGCTGTCAACACTATTTTCGCCGATAGGCTGATTTTTTCTTCAAACAGAACAACCACTTATCGGCGGGCGCCGGGCAAGCCGGCGCCCCTTGCGCGATCAGGCGATCTCGCCCAGGAGTTTCTCCCACTCCTTGGTTTCCTTCTTCGACACACCACCGAGCAGCTCGACGGCCTGACGCAGACGGAAACGCGACAGATCCGGACCGAGGATTTCCATGGCGTCGAGTACCGAGACGGAGCTAGCCTGACCACTGATGGCCGGGAAGATCAGTGGCATCAAGTCACGCAGCTTGAGCTGCTGATGCTCGGCCACCTTCTGGATGATCGCGGTGATGTTGTCCTTGTTCCACTGACGCAGGGCTTCGAGCTTCCACAGGATCAGTTGCAGAACCAGACGCACCTGATCGGGCGACAGCTTCTTGTGCTCGAACAGCTTGGCATCCGGGGCCACGCCGCCACTGAAGAAGAACCCGGCCAGCGGAGCGATCTGGCTGAAGGTTTCCACGCGGCCCTGCACATGCGGGGCAATCTGCATCAGGTACTGCGGGTTGAACGCCCACTTCTGTACCTCGGCGGCAAAGCGCTCGACCGGCAGTTCGCGCAGCCACTGGCCATTGAGCCAGGAGAGCTTCTCCAGATCGAAGATCGGCCCGCCGAGGGAAATGCGGTTGAGGTCGAAGTGCTCGATCATCTCGGCCAGCGAGAACTTCTCGCGCTCGTCCGGCATCGACCAGCCCATGCGCCCCAGGTAGTTGAGCATGGCCTCCGGCAGGTAGCCCATGCGCTCGTAGAAGGTGATGCTGGTCGGGTTCTTGCGCTTGGACAGTTTGCTCTTGTCCGGGTTGCGCAGCAGCGGCATGTAGCACAGTGCCGGCTGCTCCCAGCCGAAGTATTCGTACAGCTTGATCAGCTTGGGCGCCGACGGCAGCCACTCCTCGCCGCGCAGCACGTGGGTGATGCCCATCAGGTGATCGTCGACCACATTGGCCAGGAAGTAGGTGGGCAGACCGTCGGCCTTCATCAGCACCTGCATGTCCATGCGGTCCCACGGAATCTCCACGTTGCCGCGCAGCATGTCCGGCACGCTGCAGATGCCTTCGCTCGGCACCTTCATGCGCACCACATGGGACTCGCCGGCCGCAATGCGGCGCTGCGCTTCGGCCGGATCCAGGTGCATGCAATGGCCGTCGTAACGCGGCGTTTCCTTGTTGGCCATCTGCTGGGCGCGCACCTCGTCCAGACGCTCGGCGCTGCAGAAGCACGGGAAGGCATGGCCCTTGCTGACCAGCTCATCCGAGTATTTCTTGTAGATAGCGCCGCGCTCGCTCTGCCGGTAAGGGCCGTGCGGGCCACCGACATCCGGACCCTCGTCCCACTCGATACCCAGCCAGCGCAGGGCATCGAAGATCTGCTGTTCGGACTCGCGGGTGGAACGCACCTGATCGGTATCTTCGATACGCAGGATGAACTGGCCGCCATGCTGACGGGCGAAGCACAGGTTGAACAGGGCGATATAGGCAGTGCCTACGTGCGGGTCACCGGTAGGCGACGGCGCAATGCGGGTACGGACGGTGGTCATGGAGGCTCTCTAATGACGGGCTGCGAGCCGCAGCAGGAATCAAAGGTGCGATGTTAACAGGCCGGGCCCTGCCGGCTCCAGCAACCGCCCGCCGTATGACGGCAGGCTGGCCATGAGGAAGTCGAGAAAGGTCTTGACCTTGGTCGCCTGAAAACGCCGCGAGGGGTACACCGCATAGATCTCTCCCACCGGCAAACGGGCCTGCTCCAGCACCTCGACCAGACGCCCACTGGCCAGTGCCTCGCCGCAGATCATCACCGGCAGGCAGCCGATGCCCGCCCCGGCCAGCAAAGCCTCGCGCAGGAAGGTGATGTTGTTGCACACCAGGGCTTGCTGGCAGCTGACCTGCGCCTCCAGAAGCGGCCAGTAGCGGCCGGTGTCGTGGCTCTGCACCACGGCGCGGTGGCTGGCCAGATCACTGATTACCAGCGGCATGCCCTGCCGCGCCAGGTAGTCCGGGCTGGCAAAGAGGCCGCGCCGGCTCTCGAACAATTTACGGGCAATCAGCGTGGAGTCCTGTGGCACGCCCACGCGAATGGCGATATCGACCCCCTCCTCCA
The DNA here is from genome assembly GCF_002304225.1 of Pseudomonas sp. HAR-UPW-AIA-41. Classification (GTDB taxonomy): domain Bacteria; phylum Pseudomonadota; class Gammaproteobacteria; order Pseudomonadales; family Pseudomonadaceae; genus Aquipseudomonas. Next base: position 386,435 of record NZ_NSLB01000001.1, on the reverse strand, counting down.
GCGGATCGACCAGGCGCGAGGTCAGCTCCACCTCGGCGGTGATCTGCGGATAATCGCGCATAAAAGCGCCCAGCAGGCCACCCAGAAACAGCTGGCCGAACTCGATCGGCGCGGTAATCCGCAACAGCCCGGCCGGCGCCTGCTGCAACTGCATCACCGCCTGCTCGGCCTCGGCAAAGTCGAGCATGATCTGCCGGCAGCGCTCGTAGTAGGCCTGCCCCACCTCGGTCAGGCGCAGCTTGCGCGTGGTGCGGTTGAGCAGCCGCACGCCGAGGCGCTCCTCCAGCTGGGCAATGCGCCGGCTGACCGTGGACTTCTGCATGCCCAGACCGGCCGCCGCCAGGGTAAAGCTGTGGCACTCCACGACGCGCGTGAAGATCAAGGCATCATCCAGCCCCATGACTGTTCCTTAATCGCAACAAAGTGTCCGAAGCATACTAGCTGTTGAGTCTGATCGAACACTGCTAGATTGCCGAACCTGTCCATGCTGTCCGGATTTCCCCATGCCCGCGCAATTGCAACGTCGTCTGTCCCTGTTCCTGATCGTCGTCGCGCTGATCGGCGCCGCCCTGTTCGGTCACTGGCTGCTGGTCGGCCGTCACCATGTGGAAACCGACAACGCCTACGTGCAGGGCGAGATCACCCGCCTCTCCAGCCAGCTGTCGGCACGCATCGACGAGGTGCTGGTGCAGGACAACCAGCATGTGGAAAAAGGCCAGTTGCTGGTGCGTCTGGACAAGCGCGACTTCACCCTGGCCGTGGAGCGGGCCCGGGCGGCCGTGGCCACCCGTGAAGCCGAACTGGCCCAGGCCAGGACCCGTCTGGAGCAGCAGGCCAGTCTGATTGCCGCCAAGCAGGCCGACGTAGCAGCCAGCCAGGCCACCCTGGGGCGCACCCAGATCGACCTGTCCCGCGCCCAGGCCCTGCGCAAGCCCGGCTTCATCTCCGAAGAACGCGTCACCACCCTTTCCGCCGATGCCAACGTCGCCCGCTCGCAGATGAGCAAGGCCCAGGCCGACCTGCAGGCCCAGCGCATCCAGATCGACAGCCTGACCACCGACATCCAGCGTCTGGAAGCCATGCTCGCCAGTGCCCGCACCGACCTGCAGCAGGCCGAGGTCAACCTGTCGCGCACCGACATCCATGCCCCGGTCGCCGGCCTGGTCGGCAACCGCGCCGCCCGCAGCGGCCAGTATGTGCAGGTAGGCTCTCACCTGCTGGCCCTCGTGCCTGACAATGCCATCTGGGTTCAGGCCAACTTCAAGGAAACACAGATCGGCCGCATGCAGCCGGGACAGAAGGCCGAACTGGTCTTCGACAGTTTCCCCGACCAGCCGATCGAAGGCCGCGTCGACAGTCTGTTCGCCGCCTCCGGCGCGCAGTTCAGCCTGCTGCCGCCGGACAACGCCACCGGCAACTTCACCAAGGTGGTCCAGCGCATCCCGGTCAAGCTGACCTTTGCCGCGGACAACCCGCTGGCCGGCAAGATCCGCCCAGGCATGTCGGTGGAAGTCGACGTCGACCTCGACTCGGCTGAATAAGCATGGCCGGTGACCAGCTGATCCGCGCCACGGGCGAGCCAAGCCGGCGCGACTGGATCGCCGTGCTTTCGGCCATGCTCGGCGCGTTCATGGCCGTGCTGGACATCCAGATCACCAACTCGTCGCTGAAGGACATCCAGGGCGCGCTGTCGGCCACACTGGAGGAAGGCTCGTGGATTTCCACGTCCTACCTAGTCGCCGAGATCATCATGATTCCGCTGACCGCCTGGCTGGTGCAGGTGCTCTCGGCCCGCCGCCTGGCGCTGTGGGTATCGCTGGGGTTTCTCGCCTCTTCCCTGCTCTGCTCGCTGGCCTGGAGCCTGGAGAGCATGATCGTGTTCCGCGCGATGCAGGGCTTTACCGGGGGCGCGCTGATCCCGCTGGCCTTCACCATGACCCTGATCAAGCTGCCGGAACACCACCGCGCCAAGGGCATGGCGCTGTTCGCCATCACCGCCACCTTCGCCCCCTCCATCGGTCCGACACTGGGCGGCTGGCTGACGGAAAACTTTGGCTGGGAATACATCTTCTACATCAACGTGCCGCCGGGCCTTCTGATGATCGCCGGGCTGATGTACGGACTGGAGAAGAAGGCGCCGCACTGGGAACTGCTGAAAAGTACCGATTACGCCGGCATCGTCACCCTCGGTCTGGGTCTGGGCTGCCTGCAGGTGTTTCTCGAGGAAGGCCACCGCAAGGACTGGCTGGAATCGCCACTGATCGTCGCCCTCGGCTCGATCGCGCTGGTCAGCCTGATCAGCTTCGTGATCATTCAGCTGTCCAAACCCAACCCGCTGATCAACCTGCACATCCTGCGCAACCGCAACTTCGGCTTTGCCAGCATCGGCAGCATCGGCCTGGGCATGGGCCTGTACGGCTCGATCTATGTGCTGCCGCTGTACCTGGCGCAGATCCAGGGCTACAACGCCCTGCAGATCGGCGAGGTGATCATGTGGATGGGCGTGCCGCAGCTGTTCCTGATTCCGCTGGTGCCCAAGCTGATGCAGTTCATCACGCCCAAGCGCCTGTGCGCCCTGGGCTTCGGCCTGTTCGGCGCTGCCAGCTTTCTCTCCGGCGCACTCAATCTGGATTTCGCCGGCCCGCAGTTCAACCAGATCCAGCTGCTGCGCGCCATGGGCCAGCCGCTGGTGATGGTGACCATCTCACTGATCGCCACCGCCTACATCCTGCCGCAGGACGCCGGCTCGGCCTCCAGCCTGTTCAACATCCTGCGCAATCTGGGCGGTGCCATCGGTATTGCCCTGCTCGCCACCCTGCTGGATGAACGGGCCAAGGTCTATTACGACTACCTGCGCGAAGCTGTGACCCCGGCCAACCCGCAGGTGGCCGAGCGTCTGGCCGAACTGGGCGCACGTCTGGGCAGTGAGGGCGCGGCGCTGGGCAAACTCAGCGAGCAGGTGCACCAGCAGGCCGCCATCATGGCCTACAACGACGCCTTCCATGCCATCGGTATCGTCCTCGGCATCAGCATGCTCGCCGTGCTGCTGACCAAACCACTGCCCGCCGGCATGGCCGGCACCGGTGGCGGCGCGCACTGAATGCCAGCCACAAAAAAGGGCTGCCGCAGCAGCCCTTCTTCATGATTCTGTAGCGTTTACAGATTCATCACATCGACGAAACGCGGCGTGGCGCTGTCGTCGATTTTCAGGCTCTGGAAATCGAACAGGTTGCGGTCGGCAAGCTGCGACGGCACCACGTTCTGCAGGGCGCGGAACATGATCTCGGTACGACCGGGCGACTTGCGCTCCCACTCGTTGAGCATTTCCTTGACCACCTGACGCTGCAGGTTTTCCTGCGAGCCGCACAGGTTGCACGGGATGATCGGGAATTCCTTGAGCTTGCTGTAGGCCTCGATATCCGCCTCGTTGCAGTAGGCCAGCGGACGGATCACCACGTTGCGCCCGTCGTCGGACAACAGCTTGGGCGGCATGGCCTTCAGCGTGCCGCCGTAGAACATGTTGAGGAAGAAGGTTTCCAGGATGTCGTCGCGGTGATGCCCCAGCGCCATCTTGGTCGCGCCGATCTCGTCGGCGTAGGTGTACAGGGTGCCGCGGCGCAGGCGCGAGCACAGCGAGCAGGTGGTCTTGCCCTCGGGGATCTTCTCCTTGACCACCGAGTAGGTGTCCTTCTCGATGATGTGGTACTGCACACCGATGGACTCCAGATAAGCCGGCAGCACATGCTCGGGGAAGCCCGGCTGCTTCTGGTCCATGTTCACCGCCACGATCTCGAACTTGATCGGCGCCACCTTCTGCAGGTACAGCAGGATATCCAGCAGGGTGTAACTGTCCTTGCCGCCGGACAGGCAGACCATGACCTTGTCGCCATCCTCGATCATGTTGAAGTCGGTAACGGCTTCGCCGACGAGACGACGCAGGCGTTTCTGCAGCTTGTTCTGGTTGACCGAAAGGGTGCTGGGCATGGCGCGTGAAAACCTGGGGGAATGCGAAAAGGCGCGTATTTTACGCATAAAGCGCGACGCGCCCCAGCCCTTCCCGCTAGGCTGCGTGCATGTCTACTGAATTTACCGGCGATCTGAGCCTGATCGAACAGGTCCGGCAGCTACTCGACGAGCATGCCGACGGCATCAGCGAATACCAGCTGATCCAGACCCTCAAGGCCCGGCACAGCACCCATATCCCGCACCTGCAGCTGCATGAGCCGCTGGTGCTGTTCCGCACCCATTTCCTGCTGTTCAACGCGCTGTACCAGTTGCGCGATCAGCTCTGGGCAGCGCGCAGCGCTCATCTGGAAATCGCTCCGCTGTGCATCCGCCTGCTGCCCTACCAGGCCGGCACGGAGGCACTGACCGAACACGATCCGCTGCGCAGCTATTACCTGGACATGAACCACCTGCGCGACACCAGCGAGCGCGACGTGGAGAAACTGCTCGCCAGCTTCTGGACACGCATGCACGGCGGCGAGGAGAAACAGGCCGCGCTGGAGCTGTTCGAGCTGGACCAGAGCCAGCAGCGCCTGACCCTGGCGCTGATCAAGCAGCGCTACCGCCAGCTGGTCAGCCAGCACCACCCGGATCGCGGCGGCAGCACCCAGCGCCTGCAGTCGATCAACCTGGCCATGGAAATACTGCAACGCTATTACAGCTGACGTGCAGAGGCGAAATTACTCTAAAGCCACACCTCACGCGGTCTGCAGGGCTTTCCTATACTGCGACATAAGGTCGCGCCTTAGCGACTGAGCACCGGGCGGCGCTGGTCCACGCGCCCCCGGCGCTTAGGTCAAGCGACCGATAAAATAATGAGGAGGTGTACAGCATGATCCACCATGTCTGGGGGCTTTTCACCCATCCCGATGAAGAGTGGCAGGAGATCCGTGGCGAGGAAGAAAGCATCAGCCACATGTATCTCACCCACGTCCTGATTCTCGCTGCCATACCTGTGATCTGCGCCTATTTCGGCACCACCAGAGTGGGCTGGACCATTGGCGACGGAGCGCCCGTGATGCTCACCGAAGCCAGTGCGCTACAGATGACCATCCTTACCTACATCGCCATGCTGGGCGGAGTAGCCGTGATGGGCGCCTTCGTGCACTGGATGGCACGCACCTACGACGCCAACCCGAGCATGACGCAAAGCGTGGTGTTCGCTGCCTACTGCGCCACCCCGCTGTTCATCGCCGGGATCTCCGCCCTGTATCCGAGCCTGTGGCTGGCGATGATCGTCGGTACCGCCGCCATCTGTTACACGGTGTACCTGCTTTACATCGGCATCCCCACCTTCATGAACATACCCAGCGATGAAGGGTTCATGTTCTCCAGCTCGGTGCTGGCCGTTGGTCTGGTGGTGCTGGTGGCGATGATTGCCACGTCGGTAATCCTCTGGGGCTTTGGCGTAGGCCCCGTCTACACCAGCTGACCGCGTCAGCTGTTACGCCAACGAAACCGCCTGAGGGCGGTTTCGTCGTTTCAGCAGGACGGGTGCCCGGGGCCTTGGGCATAATGCCCGCATGCCAGATCACCTCAGACAACGGGTGGAAACCTGCTACCAGCAGGCCGAAGCCTTCTTCCAGCGCCGTTTCCCGCGCCCGGAAATCAGCTTCCGGCTGCGCGGGCAGAAGGCCGGCGTGGCGCACCTGACAGAAAACAAACTGCGCTTCAACCCGCAGCTGTACCAGGCCAACCGGGAAGACTTCCTGCGCCAGACCGTCGCTCATGAAGTGGCCCACCTGATTGCCCACCAGATGTTCGGCCCGCGCATCGCGCCTCACGGTGAGGAGTGGCAGCTGATCATGCGCGGCGTCTACGAACTGCCGCCGAATCGCTGCCACAACTACGAGGTGCAGCGCCGCGCGCAAACCCGCTACATCTACCGCTGCGCGTGCAGCGAAGGCGGCGAGTTTCCCTTCTCCAGCCAGCGTCACCGGCTGGTGGCACAAGGCAGGCGCTACTTCTGCCGGCGCTGCAAGGTCACCCTGAGCTTCACCGGCGAGCAGCGCAAGGAATAATCCGGCCTCAGGCCACAACCTTGGCGGCACGCAGTTCGGCAATACGCTCGGCCGAACAGCCCAGCTCGGCCAGTACCTGATCGGTGTGCGCGCCCACCTTCTCGCCGATATGCCGGGGCGCATCGAGACCGCCGGAGAACTTGATCGGGCAGGCGATCTGCCGCTGCGGCGCAGCGCCTTCGCGCGGCACTTCGGCGACCAGCTCGCGGGCCCTGAGCTGTGGATGCTCCACCGCTTCGGCCAGACTCAGCATCGGCTCGACACAGGCATCCAGCGCGGCGAAGACCTCACGCCACTCGGCAAAATCGCGCCGCTCGAACTCCATCTGAATCTCACGCTTGAGCGCCTGCTGGTCCTCGGGCTTCATCGACAGCCCGCGGGCGGCCAGTTCCGGACGACCGATGGCAGCGCAGAACTGCTGCATGAACTGCGGCTCCAGGCTGCCCACCGAGAACCAGCGACCGTCGCGGGTGCGGTAGTAGTCGTAGAAGCTGCCGCCATTGAGCGCCTGATTCTCCATGTCCGGCTCCACGCCGCAGGCGAGATAACCGGCGCCGGACATGGCGTTCAGGCTGAACGCGCAGTCGGTCATGCTGATATCCACCTGCTGCCCCTGCCCTGTCACCTGACGCTGCACCACGGCCGCCAGCAAACCGATCACCCCGTGCAGCGATCCGCCGGCGATATCGGCGGCCTGCATGCCCAGCGGCAGCGGCCCGGTATCGCGCCGGCCGGTGTAGCTGGCCAGCCCCGCCAGGGCCAGGTAGTTGATATCGTGCCCGGCGCGGTCCTTGTAGGGGCCGGTCTGACCGTAGCCGGTGATCGACACGTAGATCAGTTTCGGGTTGACCGCCCGCAGCGCCTCGTAACCGACGCCGAGCTTGTCCATCACGCCGGGGCGGAACTGTTCCAGCACGATGTCGTAGTCCTGCACCAGTTGCTTGACCAGCTCTACCGCTTCGGGCTTCTTCAGGTCCAGAGCAATGCCGCGCTTGTTGCGGTTGAGGTAGGCATGGCTGGCCGCCACGCCCTGATCGTGGGGCGGCAACACCCGTACCAGGTCCATGCGCGAAGGCGACTCGACGCGCAGCACCTCGGCACCCATGTCGGCCAGGAGCAGCGAGGCGAATGGCCCCGGCAGCAGGGTGGAGAAATCCAGCACTTTCAGCGAAGACAACGGACCGGACATAACAGCTCCTCAATACAGTTCAACGTGCGGCGCGGAGCAGGCCCGCGCTGGCACCCTTCTCATTCCCACAAGCATCATTCCCACAACAGCGGCTGGTGCGCCGGCAGCCGTTCAATGAGATCGGCGTGGCGCGCCTCCAGCACATTGCGGCGAATCTTCATGGTCGGCGTCATGCAGCCGTTGTCTACCGTCCAGGGCTCGCGCACCAGCACGAAGTGGCTGACCCGCTCGTGGGGCTCCAGATGACTGTTGAGCACGGCCAGATGCGACTGCAGATCGGCCGCCACCTGTTCCCGGGGCTGCTGACGTGCCGCCGGCGACAGTTCGATCAGCGCCAGCGGCTGGTCGAGGTTGCTGCCCATCAGGCAGACCTGCTCGACCCACTGACACTTGGCGATTTCACCCTCTATGGGCGCCGGCGCCACGTACTTGCCCTTGCTGGTCTTGAAGATGTCCTTGACCCGCCCGGTGATGCGCAGGTAGCCGTCGCCATCTACCGCGCCCTTGTCGCCGGTGTGCAGCCAGCCATCGCGCAGCGTCTCGGCGGTCTTCTCCGGGTCGCGGTAATAGCCCTGCATCAGGGTCTGGCTGCGCAGCAGAATTTCGCCGTCCTCGGCAATGCGTACCTCAAGGTTCGGCATCGGCCGACCCACGCTGCCCAGGCGCACCTGCCCCGGCCGGTTGAAGCAGCCATAGGCGAAGTGCTCGGTCATGCCGTAACCCTCGCAGATGGTCAGGCCGATGCGCCGGTACCACTCAAGCAGCCCGGTGGAGATAGCCGCCGCGCCGGACACCAGAATACGCGCGCGGTTCAGCCCAAGACCCTGACGAATCTTGCGCGCCACCAGCCAGCCCAGCAGCGGGATGCCCAGCAGGCGGTCCAGCCTGCTCTGCGGCAGCTTCTCCAGCACGCCCTGCTGGAAGCGCGTCCACAGACGCGGTACCGAGAAGAACACGGTCGGGCGGACATGCCGCAGGTCGCTGGCGAAGGTTTCCAGCGACTCGACGAAGGCCACCGGCGCACCGCTGTAGAGGCTGTTGAACTGCACCAGAAAACGCTCGGCAGCATGCGACAGCGGCAGGTAGGAGAAGAACTGGTCGCCCGGTCCGATGCCCAGCTCGCCGGTGGCCCAGGCCGCCGAACGTGCCATGGCGCCGGCAGAGAGCATCACGCCCTTGGGCGCGCCGGTGGTGCCGGAGGTATAGAGAATCGACAGCAGCTCATCGGCCTGCTGCTCGCGGGTGCCGGCCAGCGGCGCGTGACGGGCCAACAGGCTGTGCCAGTCATGCGCCGTGGGCATGGTCGGATAAGGCATGGCGATGCGCGTGATGTGCGGCGCGATCCCGGTCGCCAGCTTGTCCGGCTCGTCCAGCTTGCCGACCAGAATCACCTTGCAGTCGGCATGCTCCAGCACATAGGCGATCTGCTCCGGCGCCTGCAGCGGGTAGAGCGGCACGCTGATCAGACCGGCGAGCTGGATGGCCAGATCGCTGATGAACCACTCGGCGCAGTTCTTCGCCAGCAGCGCCACCCGGTCACCCGGCACGCAGCCCAGAGCCAGCAGCGCGCTGGCCAGGCGGCGGGCCTGGTCGTCGACCTGGCGCCAGGTGAAGTCGTGCCACACACCTGCCACCGGCTGACGCAGCCAGACGGTATCGGGCTGCTGTTCAAGCCAGTGGTTGAAACGTTGCAAAGGCAGTTGATCGGTCATCGCGGCACTCTTGTTGTTATGGGCGACTGTTGTGGGGCAACTGGCAGAAATCGTTGGAACCTGAGCTTACAGCTTGAAGACCCTCCGGGCATTGCCACTCAGAAACTTGTCCAGCACCTCAGGCTTCAGCCCGAGTTCCTGCACCTGCGTCATGCAGCGACTGTGCGACAGCTGCGGGAAGTTGCTGCCGAACATGACCTTGTCCGCCCCGTAGCTCTGCATGAACTGCAGCAGTGGCTGCGGGTAATAGCGCGGCAGGTAGGCTGAGGTGTCGATGTAGACGTTGTCGTGCTTCCAGGCCACGCCGATCATTTCGTCCGTCCAGGGATGGCCGATATGCCCGGCGACGATGCGCAGCTCGGGGAAGTCCAGCGCCACTTCATCCAGATACGGCACCGGGCGCCCCGTCTCGGACGGCATCAGCGGGCCGGTGTGGCCGACCTGAGTACAGAACGGGATATCCAGTTCGATGCATTTGACGTACAGCGGGTAATACAGGCGGTGATTGGGCGGCAGTTTCCACAACCAGGGCACAATGCGCAGGGCCTTGCAGCCCAGTTCCTGCACGGCCCGCTCCAGCTCGCGCACGGCGACAACCGGCTTGCTCAGATCGACCGTGGCCACGCCGACAAAACGGTCCGGAAAGGCCCGGGTATAGACGGCCACTTCTTCATTGCTGATGGCCCAACCCTCGGGCCGGCACCAGGCAGCCAGCATAAGTTTTTCCACGCCCGCTTCATCCATCAGCGCGACGGTCTGCTCCGGGCTCAGACGCTGGTCGAGCAAGTGCCCGCTGCCGGATTTTTCAAACAGACGAGCCACTTCCGGCACGCGCTCACGCAACAGGCCATTGGCGGGCTGAGCCCAGACATCGATGGCTCGGTTCATCACTCGGCTCCTTTGTTTACAGGGCAAGGCGCGCCCAACGACGCGCCAAGACGTGAGAGATTCAGAGCTTCATCCCGCGACTGATGATCTCCTTCATGATCTCCGAGGTGCCGGCGAAGATGCGCTGGATGCGCGCGTTCGCGTACATCTTGCAGATCGGGTATTCCCACATGTAGCCCCAGCCGCCGTGCAGCTGCACGCCTTCGTCGACCACCTTGCACAGCAGCTCGGTGGTGAACAGCTTGGCCTCGGCGGCCACCTCGGGGGTGAGCTTCTTCTGGTTGTGATCCATCACGCAGCGGTCGGTGAACACCTGAGCCACGTCCACCTGGGTGCGCATTTCGGCCAGCTTGAAGCGGGTGTTCTGGAAGTGCGACACCGGACGCCCGAAGGCCTCGCGCTCCTTCACGTAGTCGATGGTGGTCTGCAGGGCCGCCTCGGCTCCGGCGACCGCGCCGCAGGCATTGGTCAGGCGTTCCTGGGCGAGCATGTTCATCAGGTAGAAGAAGCCGCCCTTGGCGTCACCCAGCAGGTTGGCCTTGGGCACCTTCACGTTGTTGAAGAACAGCTCGGCGGTGTCCTGGCTGTGCATGCCCAGCTTCTTCAGCTTCTTGCCGCGCTCAAACCCTTCCATGCCGCGCTCGACCAGGAACAGGCCCATGGCATGCTTGTTGGTCGGATCGGTCTTGGCCGCGACGATCACCACATCGGCCAGGTAGCCGTTGGAAATGAACACCTTGGAGCCGTTCAGCTCCCAGTGGTCACCCTTGTCCACCGCGGTAGTGCGCATGCCGGCCAGATCGGAACCCGCGCCCGGCTCGGTCATGGCCACCGCGAGGATGATCTCGCCACGAATGATGCCCGGCATCAGCCGCGCCTTCTGCTCGGCATTGCCGTACTCGGCAATGTAGGGCCCGCACAGGGCCGAGTGGAGCGGAATCATGAAACCGGCTTCGTTGATGCGCGCCAGTTCCTCGCACATGATCTGCTCGTAGCGGAAATCCTTCAGGCCCAGACCGCCGTACTCCTCCTCGGCCCAGGGCAGCAGGAAGCCCTGCTCGCCGGCCTTGAGCCAGACCTCGCGGCTGACCATGCCGGCCTCTTCCCAGGCTTCCTGATGCGGCACCACTTCCTTGTGCAGGAAGGCGCGGAAGGACTCGCGGAACATGTTGTGTTCGGTTTCGAAATGATTGCGCTGCATGCTGCATCTCCGTGCAGGTGAGGTGGTCAGGGCCAAGGCCCTGAGGTCGTGCCGCAGAGTAGGCGCCGCCCTCCCCGCCCCTCAATGACCCATGCGCTCAGGGCGATTGACGCAATCGCTCGGCGCTTGTCGGCAGCCTTGCGGGCTGACTACCATCGCCCACCTCCCCGTCCGAGCCGGTAGCCCCATGCGCGAACGCACCATTGCCAGCCACTTCGTCCGTGCCGCCCTGCGCGGTGCCCAGCATCAGGGGCTGGACTGCCTGCCGCTGCTGCGTCAGGCCGGCGTGCAGCCCGCCGTGCTGGAAGAGCCGCGTGCGCGCATCGATCCACAGCAGTTCGCCCGGCTGGTGCAGCTGCTGTGGGAAGCGCTGGACGACGAATACCTCGGCTTCGGCCGCCTCAAGAGCAAACGCGGCACCTTCGCCATGATGGGGCACGCCATCATTCACTGCCGCACACTGGAAAAAGCCCTGAGCCGGGGCGCGCTGTTTTACGGCCTGTTCCCCGATGCGCCGACCATCCGCCTGGAGCGCGAAGGCGACTGGGCCCGTCTGTCGGTGGACGACTCCAGCTTGTGGGACCCGGACCACTTCCTGGTCGAATGCCTGCTGGTCATCTGGCACCGCCTCGGCAGCTGGCTGATCGGCCAGCGCATCAGGCTGGAGGAAGCCACCTTCACCTACGGGGAACCGGCGCACATCGCCGAGTACGACCTGATCTTCCCCTGTGCGCGGCGCTTCAACGCCGGGCGGACCAGCCTGCTGTTCCACGCCCGCTACCTGAGCATGCCGCTGCTGCAGGACGAGCGCACCCTCAAACAGTTTCTTGAACACTCACCCGCCGACCTGCTGGCCCGCCCGGATGGCGGCGACAGCCTGACCAGCCAGATCCGCCGCCTGCTCGGCCGCGACTGCGCCAACTGGCCCGACCTCGACGCCGTGGCCGCCCAGCTGCATATCAGCCCGCAGACCCTGCGCCGCCACCTACGCGAGGAAGGTTCCAGCTTTCAGGAACTCAAGGACCACCTGCGCTGCGACCTTGCCATCTACCACCTCGGCCGCGACGAACTGGCCATACAGAGCATCGCCGAACAGCTCGGTTTCTCCGAGCCATCGGCCTTCCACCGCGCCTTCAAGAAATGGACCGGCCTGACCCCCGGCGCCTACCGCGCGCAGGAGAGCTGAGTACGCTCAGTGCCGGTCCAGCGGACTGAGCACCGCCAACCCGCCACGGTTGAGCACATGGGTGTAGATCATCGTGGTTTTCACATCCGCATGGCCCAGCAACTCCTGCACCGTACGGATATCCTGCCCCGCCTCCAGCAGATGGGTGGCAAAGCAATGGCGCAAGGTGTGGGGCGTGGCGGGTTTGGTAATCGCCGTTTTGCGCAGCGCCGCTTTAAACGCCCGCTGCACACGCTTCTCATCCAGATGGTGACGACGGCGCTCATCCGAACGCGTATCACGGCTAATGCCCGAGGCAGGAAACACATACTGCCAACCCCACTCACGCGCCGCGCCAGGGTATTTGCGCGCCAAGGCAAACGGCAGATAGACAGAGCCGAAACCAGACTGAAGGTCCAGCTCATGCTGAGCCCTCACCCACAGCAAATGCTGCTGGAGGGGAAGCACCAGAGACTGAGGCAGCACCGTGACCCGATCCTTCATCCCCTTGCCATCGCGCACCAGAATTTCACGCAACGCGAAATCCACATCCTTGACCCGCAACCGCAAGGCTTCCATCAGCCTTAAGCCGGCCCCGTACAACAGCCCCGTGACCAATGCCATCTGCCCCTCAAAATGCTCCAGAACCTGCTGTGTCTCCTCTCTGGATAACACAACAGGCAACCGGGCCGGTCGCTTGGCACGAACGATATCGTCCAGCCAGGGCAAATCGATATGCAGCACATGCTTGTACAAAAACAGCAGCGCAGACAGCGCCTGATTCTGAGTGGAAGCCGAGACATTCTGCTGCACGGCCAGATACGAAAGAAACTGCTCAACTTCCACCGCCCCTAATTCGGCAGGGTGGCGCAAACCGTGAAAGCGGATAAAGTCCCGCACCCACTTGGCGTAGACATGTTCTGTGCGAATCGAATAGTGTCGAACCCGGATCTGCTCACGCAGTTGATCCAGCAGCTTAGGCTTGCCGTCCATGGTGTATACCGCTCCCTTAATGCGCACGATGCGCTGCACAGCTCAGACTAGACAGGGAAAGCCAGTGACGACAAGGAACGTTATCCACCAAATGGTGCGTTTAAACACACCATTTGGTGTCTACTTATAGTTAGAAGGCACCATGGCTGCGTACTACACGCCAGAAATCGAGCACAAAACTACCGCGCTAATTCAGCGACACTTTCATGTGCCCGAAGAACGTGCTCAGCGCTTAGCAGTCGCCGCACTTAACGGTATTGAATCACACGGCCTCAATCCAAATAACTGGGACACAGTTGTTGAAACGGTCAAGGTCGTGGTTGCTTCATGGATAAAGAGCGGTTATCTACTATGAAGCTGCCTTCTAACAATGCGCTCAAAGCGCTCACTCCGTTCGCTGGGACCGGCTAAAGCCGGCCCCTTAGCTTAATCGTTATGTATCAGCCGATGACCAAAAGCGAGTTACTACACATACTCAACTTCCCTGCCGAATGGGAAACCTTTGGCATGTATCCTGATGAGCTATTTAAAATCCAGCTCAGCGGCTATAAACCTGGCAACGAAGCCGGTTCAGAGCATGAAAGATGTGGGGCGTTCCATTGGTGGCTACACCGAACACCTAGCGCTGACCAGCTCATCAAGCTAGCCAAGCTATCGTGGCTTGATCCTGACCCAATAATGGGTGCAGATGTTCGGCAGCACATTGCAAGCGCGGTCAACTTCAATACTGAGGTTGAAAATGCCTGCAAGGCTGCAACATAACAATGCGCTCAACTGCCGCTCACTCCGTTCGCTGGACGTCCAAAAGCTGCGCTTTTGGCCGCCCGTTAGCTTAATCGTTAGGGGAAAAATGGAATCTCCAGCAGCCTACAAATTCAAGAAAGGGTATCTTCCGTACACCCTTTCCCCAATACTAATTATCTTTGCACTGGCAGCACTATCAAACTCTTGGTCAGCAAGCCTAGCAGGTGGCGCAATATTTTTAATAATCTCCACCTATCTCATTATTTTCCAGCTTGCAATTTTCCATCTCCCAGTCGAGAGCAAAGAAAACTTCCACCTCTACTGCCTTTGCATAACATTATTTAATATATTCATTACCCCCGCGATACTGGGCTTCCTAATAGCAGGGCTACTAGGGTGAATCCCCTAACAATGCGCTCAACTGCCGCTCACTCCGTTCGCTGGACGTCCAAAAGCTACGCTTTTGGCCGCCCGTTAGCTTAATCGTTAGGCACTACATGAATCACTGCTGCGAGCAAATGAGAGGCCAGGCAAATCACAGGTGTGATCTTCATGCTGATGCATTTGAATGCCCAGACCACCTAATCAAGTACTCTGATAAATTCAATGAGTACGGAATAATTATTCATGACGGCGGTACGTCTTCAATCACGATCCATTTTTGCCCTTGGTGCGGTTCAAGGCTACCTGAATCAAAACGTGACCAATGGTTCGATGAGCTAGAAAAGCTCGGATATGACGACCCGTTTGAGCAAGAAATACCTGAAAAATACAAAAGCAGTGAGTGGTATCGCGCCTAACAATGCGCTCAACTATCGCTCACTTCGTTCGCTGGACGTCCAAAAGCTACGCTTTTGTTCGCCCGTTAGCTTAATCGTTAGAGGGCTACTCATGAGGCTCCTACTTGGCACATTAATCCTGACACTAATATCTGGATGCGTTCCTTTCCCAACATACAAAACACTTCAGCCGAGCACTACCGCAAAAGTAACAGACCGCGCCGGCGAACCAATTGATGATGCCAAAGTAGAGCTAATAATCAGCTCTTATCCATACGGCTCAGAAAGATTCCGTGTCATTCGGCGCACAAATTCTGTCGGAGAAGCTGAGTTTGCAAAAATCAATGAGTGGCGAATTGAAATGCCTCTTATGCTGCATGGCGTAGAGGTTTTCTTTTGGAACTGGTGCGTTAGCAAGAGTGGATATGCGACACTTCAAACCTACTACACGGGTAGCGACGAGTTTCAAAAAGAACCCGTACTCGTTTTATACCCAGGTGAGTCGACCCAGTGCTCAGAGCCCTTGGAGTGAGCGCCCTCTAACAACTGGTTCAAGTCGTTCGCTTCGCTCACTCGGGACCGGCTAAAGCCGGCCCCTTAACCAATTGTTATGTATCAAGGATAGATCGTGGCCATACCTGAAACAGCAAGTTTACTCGCCGGGTTCGTTCTTGCTCACGCAGCCTGGAGTGTCTCTGACCTTCCCGAAGGTGATCTTCTAGTGCCATTAGCCATAGTTGAGACTGAAGCAGGTCGAAAACTCACTCGCTTCGAAGCTGAAACTCAAGAACAAGCAATAGACGCTGGAAAAGCATTTGTATCGGAGCAACAGCCTACGGCTTCAGCCTGGGCCTTGGCACGAGAAGGCCAAATAAGCACAAGCACAGGCAAGATTGATGTACTTGTTGTTGAGGCGTGGGCAGAGGGAATGAGTGAACCAATTACATATATTCAACCCTTCCAGCCATTCGCCACTGGAACATTCAAGCTCTTGGGGCCGGCAGCTCCCGTAGTTTCAGGCTCAATACTAAGCCCGGAACAATCAGAACCGCTCTTCGACGCCCTCTATCGAGGAGTATCCACTCATGATCAAGCCGCTAGTCTTTGGGCATCATGGCAATAGTGTGTTGCTACATAACAATGCGCTCAACTATCGCTCACTTCGTTCGCTGGACTCGCAAAAGCTACGCTTTTGCTCGCCCGTTAGCTTAATCGTTAGGTAATTATGTCTAAATCAGCGCTGCTCCTTATTCCCTTCATAGTCGGAGCTGCAAATGCAGACAGCACATGTCCTGAAACTCAGGCCAGCCAAGCCATGGCTGTAACATCATCTATACACGCCATTAAAATTGCCAAAAGCGCGATGCTAAAAATATACGAACCCGAATACCTGGCAGGCTTCGAGCCATTTGCGGCAGAAAAAACCAATAATATTTGGCATGTTCATGGAACTCTCCTACCAGAGATGCTTGGCGGTACGCCTGAAAGCGAGGTATGCGCTACAACTGGCGAGGTGCTGGAGACTTATCACTCGCAATAATCACCTAACTAGTGGTTCAAGGTCGTTCGCTCCGCTCACTCGGGACGGGCTACAGCCCGCCCCTTAACCAAACGTTAGGCAACACTCTGTTAAATCCACAATCAAGGAAGGTTATGAAAAAGCTTATCGCAATCATCTGCTTCGTATCTATCTCAGGATGCATGAGCACACAAAAATCGGAATTTACAGGCGCAATTCCTGGTTGCAAGTCAGGTCAAGCCACCATCAACAATAAAGCAGTCAACACAAGTTTCTGCATCAAAAAAATAATGTTCAAACCCTCAAAATATTTAGTAACAGTGAACGAGCAACCAGTATTTATAGGTACTGACTACACAAGAGTAGCTTTTGAAAAGAAAACACAGGATGGAGTAGTTAATGGATCCTGCGATAGCGTCGTAGAAATTAAAGACGCATCTACTAAAAATTTAATAAAAGTTAACTCTTTACCCGCAGAGCTTGTATCGGGCTGCAATATACAAACAGACACAGCCGGCAACTCATTGCCCTTCAAAAAAGACACCAATTGCGACCAAGTATTTTATAAATATTTAGCACCTATGCTAGGCAAGGTATACCCAGTAGAGACTGCAAGGAAGTGTAGCGTCGCGCTCGATAATCATCAGGTTTTTGAAGGCGAATTTAAATTCTAAGTCGCCTAACAACTGGTTTAAATCGTTCGCTTCGCTCACTGGGACGGGCTAAAGCCCGCCCCTTAACCAAACGTTAGGTGACTATGCACGTTATCGATTGTGAGCCAAAGTTTTGGTGTCTGCTTACAGAGAATGAACAACTCATTCTCAACGTTAGCTGTGAGCATAGCTTTGTTGGCTATGACTTCACTCTGCTTCTTTCAGAAGAAGAAACGCGAAGATTCAAAGAAAGCGGCAGGTCTTACCTTAATGAACTAGCCGAAGCCATAAATTATTCGGCACCAATCGCTAGGGCCAGTACTTCCGAGTACAAGAGCCGAAATAGTCAATCCAAATACGAAGAAGCCATACTGGATGCAATTGAACTATGGGAAGAAAAAAACCTGCCAGGTTGAACGAGTCACCTAACCCTGCAGTCGAGCGGGACAGCCAACAAGCTGCGCTTGTTGGCTCCCTCCGCGCTACGCGCTCCGGCTGCCCCTCACTTCCACGTTAGGTGTCTTACAGATGAGCAATACATCCGAAAACGATATCTACAATAGAATTGCAGTTATCTTAAAAGAAATTACACCCAGCAATTCAACCCAAACAGTCTGCACAGCAGAATTATCCGTAAATAATGATCACGCTAAAATATCTTATGACTATATCGACAACTCCGGAGTAAAAGACTGGTTCATCCCTGCAACTGCCAGCGCAGACTCGGAATTACTCGATCTTTTTGTTGAGCTAAGAAAATTTTTTATCCATAACAACTACTGCACAGCCGAAAATCCCTGGTCAAGTTGCACAGTGGAGTTCAATTTTGAAAGTAACAATATTGAATTATCAGTCAAGTATTAAATCGCGATCGCACCTAACAATGCGCTCAAATCGTTCGCTTCGCTCACTGGGACAGGCTAAAGCCGGCCCCTGAGCTTAGCTTAATCGTTGGGCACCTTAAGGAGGTTGTGCGTGAATTTAATGAAGGCAATTTTCTCCGTGTTGATGTTTCTGTCTCCTGGAGTCGCAATGTCATCTTCCAATGAACTCGATTCTCAAATAGCGGAGGTGGCCGAATTCTTTTCTGGAAGCCTTCGCGGAGAAACTGATGTTTTGTTCCCTGAAAAGCTAGATCGAAATCGGCTCAACTACTCACTTGACAGTCTAGATATAGTTAGCGCATGGCTTTCAGTTCTGCGAAAGCATGGGGTTCATGCCGACTCAGAGGAGGCTGCCGAAACAATAATTTGGTCTGGTGCCTATGTTGGTGAAGTCATAAAGCGTTGCGCAAAAACGCCTTACGTGTGGCTTCCTTACGAGGAGTACATGAAAACGCAGAAGCCGAGCCTTAGAAATCTAATCCCTTATTCGTTTGG
The DNA here is from genome assembly GCF_002304225.1 of Pseudomonas sp. HAR-UPW-AIA-41. Lineage (GTDB taxonomy): Bacteria > Pseudomonadota > Gammaproteobacteria > Pseudomonadales > Pseudomonadaceae > Aquipseudomonas. The sequence goes on along the minus strand of NZ_NSLB01000001.1, from coordinate 368,187 downwards.
AACGCAGTTCGTGTTGGCGTCGACAACAGGAGCCATGACCTTGCCAATTAGCAAGGTGGTTCGCTTCTTGGAGGAAGGGCCAGAGAATGATCTTCGATTTTATGCGTCTGGAGAGTGCAAATCAGGCAAGTAAGGTGCCCAACAATTCGCTGCAGGCGCGACGGCCCTGACGGGCCGCGGCCTTAGCTCAAAAGTTAGAGGTTTCAATGGCTCGGAGTACTCGCCCTGCTTTCGCTATTGCCCTTTTAGTGGCCGCAGCCTGTGCAGTTGTCTTCGCCATTTTCGGTGGGCTGAGTCATGGCTTCACGCTACAAAGCGTTGCTGGGTTTGCAGCATTCGGTGCCACTCTTGGTTCTATTGCAGCTCCTTACATTGAGCCTAAGGCCTTTAAATACCCCATTACGTGGCAGGTATGTTGCTCTGTCATAGGCTGTCTTTTAGTTGCTCTTTATATTCATGCTGGTCCAGAAGGCTATGCTCTAGCCGTCATCGTAGGTGTGATTCTTGGCTACACCGCACCATTCTGGATTAAGCACATTCAGGCACCGTAGGAGCACCTCTTACTGTGCGTTCAATTGCCGCTCACTTCGCTGGCAGGGTTTCCAAAAGCTACGCTTTTGACCGCCCGTTAGCTTAATCTTCAGAAAGCCCCCCCCCCTTCTCCGACTCCTCATGCGCACACTCGCCCTCACCGCCGTAGCCGCCCTCTTTCTGCTGTGTCATGCCCACTGGGGCTGGGTGCCGATTCTGGACTCGGCCAATCTGGCGTTTCATGAAGCCGGGCACCCGCTGTTCGGTCTGCTGGCTCCGGGACTGATGGTGTATGGCGGCACGCTGATGCAGCTGCTGATGCCGGCGGCGGCAGCCTGGCAGTTGCGCCGGCAGGGCAAGTTCGGGGGTTATCACCTGTGCCTGCTGTGGCTGGCGGAAAACCTGCTGAACGTGGCGCGCTACATGGCCGATGCCCGGCGCCAGGAACTGCCTCTGGTCGGCGGAGGGGATCACGACTGGGGCTTCATCCTCGGTCAGTGGGGCCTGTTGCACTGGGATACCACACTGGCCCTGTGGCTTCGGCTGTTCGCCGTGGGCCTGATGGTCTGGGTGCTGTGGCGTGACTGGCGCCTGGCCCGGGCCGATGCCAAGGCAGCCTGAGCTGCGTCTTATAAACGCCGGGCAAGCGCTTCGGCCTGCGCCAACCAGCGTTCACGCCGGACAGGTGTCGAGCCGATCAGCGGCCCGCAGCGCAGTACCCGTACCGGCCTGACGCCGCAGAACTCCAGAGTGGTGGTCTTCATTTGCCAGATGCCCGGCTGGCGGTAGAACCAGCGGAAGTACCATGGCGGGGTATCCATGCTCACCAGCAGGTCGGCGCTGCGGCCCTTGAGCAGCCCCTCGGGAAAGGCCTTGCCCTTGTGATAACGGAAGGCAAAGCCCGGCAGCAGCACGCGGTCGAGAAAGCCCTTGAGCAGCGCCGGCACACTGCCCCACCAGATCGGGTAGACTAACACCAGATGCTCGGCCCAGAGAATGTCCGCCTGGGCAGCGAGCAGATCCGCCTCCAGTGGCTGTTCGCCGCGGTAGCCCTGATGCAGCAACGGGTCAAAAACGAGTTGCGCTAGTGTCAGCTCGCGCAGCTCATGCCCTTCCGCCCGTGCGGCACTGGCATAACGGCTGGCCAGCGCCTGACAGTAACTGTCCGGCGCCGGGTGACCCTGAATCAGCAAGATGCGTTTGCCCATGACCGTCTCCTGGCAGGTGGCGGTACAGGCTAAGGTCTGCCCCTAGGGGCAGAGTCAAGCGCCGTCGATTTCGCAGGCCGGCTGGCCGTGCAGGCAGCCGGCGATTTCCTCGCCGACCACGCCCAGGTCATGTTCCAGCTGGCGCAGACGGGCGATCTCCGCCAGCACCTGATGGCGCTTGGCTTCGATACGGTCGAGCAGCGTGCGCCAGTCCGGCTGCGCCGGGTCGCTACCCAGCGCCTGCGCCAGTTCGGCCAGGCTGAAACCCAGACGCTGGGCCTGACGGATCAGTTGCACCTGCTGCAGTTGTGCCGCGTCGTACACCCGGTAGCTGCCCTCGCGGGCAATCTGCCCGAGCAGGCCCAGCTGTTCATACAGACGGATGGCCTTGGGGGTGGCGCCGCTGCGCCGGGCCAGTTCACCGATATACATGACCACTCCTTGCGTCCGGCACCCGCCCGCAGGCCGTTGCCGTTCGTGTCTCAGAGGAACCAGCGGTATTCGCGGGCGCTGATGTCGTGCATGAAGGCCAGATGATCCTGGCGCTTGTTCTCACAGTAGACGTAGACGAACTCGCTGCCGAGCTTGTCCTTGACCACCGGATGGGACTCCATCGCGGCCACGGCAGTCAGCATGTCCTTGGGGAAGTCGATGCCGCTGGAGCGGTCTTCGTTGAGCGAAGCGATCGGCTCGCGCTGTGCGTCGAGGCCGTGTTCCATGCCCGAGAGAATCGCCGCCAGCACCAGATAGGGGTTGGCGTCGGCACCGGCCAGACGGTGCTCGATACGCAGGTTCTTGCCATCGGACTCGGGAATGCGGATGCACGCATCGCGGTCCTCGAAGCCCCAGCTGGCCTTGCTCGCGGCATTGACCATGGCGCCGTAGCGGCGGAAGGCATTGTGGTTGGCGGCGAAGATCGGCATGCAGCGCGGCAGCAGCTCCAGGCAGCCGGCCACGGCATGGCGCAGCGGACGCTGCTGGTCAGCGTCGAGGATGTTGTTGCCGTCCCTGTCGTAGAGGCTGACATGCACGTGCATGCCGCTGCCCGGCGCATCCAGATACGGCTTGCTCATGAAGCTGGCGCGGTAGCCGTGCTGCATGGCCACACCGCGGGTGCTGCGGCAGAACAGTGCCGACCAGTCGGCCGCCTGCAGCGGGTCGCGGTTGTGGGCAAAGTTGATCTCGAACTGGCCGGGGCCGAGTTCGGCGGTGATGACGTTGGCATCCACGCCCTGCTCGCGGGCCGCCTCGACGATCTCATGCAGCACGCCGGAGAAGCGCGACAGGCGCTCGATGTGCATGTTCGGCTGGTCGTCTTCGTCATCGGTCAGCGGATCACGCGGGAACTGCGGCAGGCCGGCGTCGAGCTTGCGGTCGAACAGGTAGAACTCCAGCTCGAAGGCCACCACCGGGCGGATGCCGCGCTTTTCCAGGCGATTGAGCACCTGAGCCAGCACTTCCCGCGGCTCGAACTCAATGGGCGCCTCGGTGCCGTCGGAGGTGATCAGCATCTGCCCCAGCGGCTGGCCTTCCCAGCGCACCGGCTTGAGGGTGCCGGGCACCAGACGACGCGGTGCATCCGGGTCACCGTCGTGGAAGCAGTAGTCACCGATCGGGTACAGGCCGCCCTGAACGCCGAGCAGCACGCAGTTCTGCGGCAGCTTGAGCGGGCTGCCGGCGGCAACCTTCTCCAGCATGTCCAGCGGGTAGCGCTTGCCGTAGAAATGCCCGGGGATGTCCAGACAGATCAGGTCGACATAACGCACCTCAGGGTTGGCCGCGCGGAAGGCGCGGACTTCGCTGAGCAGATCGGGGAAGGTGGTGGAGGTTGTCATTGTTATTGTCCTACGGGTCTGTAACAGAAGTGTTCAGGTTCTGTACGAGGAGTCGTCGAGCGAAGGCGAGGCTAGGCAAAAATCGGTGAGGAAGCGGAGTTTACGAATGGTAAATGAGCAGTCCGAACCGGTTTTTAACGACGCATCACCGAGCGCAGGCACTTTTCGTACAGAACCTAGGTGAATACCCAGAGCACGCGGGTGGGCTGCTCGCTCTGGTTGGCGTAACGGAACTGGGCAAAGGGCGGCAGCTGGAAGCTGTCGTTGGCGTACAGCACCACCGGCTCGATTGCATCGTTGAGCCAGATCGACAGCTCGCCTTCAAGGACGAAACCGCCCTGCTCCGAGCTGTCATTGACGTGTTTGTCGCCACTGCTGGCGCCCGGCGCCAGATGGCTTTCGAGCATGGAGAAGCCGCCGCTCATGGTCGGTGAAACCAGTACGTCGGTAATGCCGCCGGCGTAGTAGAGGGTGCGACGCTCGCCCGGACGGGTCACCCAGCGCACTTCGCGGGGCTTGCTCAGGCTGTAGAAATAGGTGGTCGGCACGCCCAGCGTCTCGCTGATGGCGGTGAGATCGGCCACGGTCGGGCGTGACTTGCCGCGCTCGACCTGGGACAGGAACCCCACCGAGCGGCCGATCTGCTCGGCCAGCTCGTTGAGGGTCACGCCCTTGTGCTTGCGCAGGTCGCGAATCAGGATCGCCAGACCTTCGACTTCATCCTGCATATCCATAGTGTGTCTCCAGCACCGGCCCAACCGTGGGCCGGATCATTAAAAGAAATCGCGCAACCGGTACCAGGCCTTGCCGGCGGCTTCCAGCGGGGCGGCCAGCAGACTGCCGCCGGGGAAGCGCGGGTTGTCGAGGCCCTGGTACAGCTCCAGCAGTTCCGTATCGCCGAGGATGGCATCGCTGACCGCCCTGGCCGCGGCCAGGGTCGGCAACACGCCATGCCCGGAGAAACCCTGCAGCCAGTAGCGGCCGCCTTCGCGCCCGACATCCGGGGTGCGTTTCATGCTCACGTCGATATGGCCGCCCCAGGCGTAATCGATGGCCACACCGGCCAGTTGCGGGTACACCCGCTCCAGATAGGGCCGCGTGGCCGCCGCGACATCCGCCGGGATGCCGCCCAGGTAGGTGCAGCCGCCGCCGAACAGCAGGCGGTGGTCCGGGGTCAGGCGGAAATAATCGGGGACGAACTGGTTGTCGATCACGCAGCTGTTCTTCGGCAGCAGCGACGCCGCCAGTTGCGGGTCGAGCGGCGCGGTGGCCACCTGATAGGAGCCCACCGGCAGCAGACGGCTGGACAGGTCGCTGTCGAGACGGTCGATGTAGGCGTTGCAGGCCAGCACGATCTGGTCGGCGCGCACTTCACCCCGCTCGGTACGGGCCACATAACCCTCGCCCTGCTCGCCGTAGCTGAGCACGCGGCTCTGTTCGAACAGCCGGCCGCCGCCCTGCTCGATGGCCGCCGCCAGGCCCTGGGCCAGCTTCAGCGGATTGAGATGACCGGCCTGCGGGTCGTACAACGCGGCCTGGTAACGCTCGCTGCCGATCCACTCGGGCAGCTCGTCGCGGCCGATCAGGCGCAGCTGGTCATAGCCCCACTTGTGCTGCGCCTCTTCCAGCGCCTCGGCCAGCATGCCGACGCGGCGCGGCAGCACGGCCGTCCACAGGCTGCCCGGGCGGTAGTCGATATCGAAACCATGGCGCTGCGGCAGCTGGCGGATTTCCTCGGCAGCCCAGACCATGCTGTCCCACAGACGACGGGTGCGGTCCACGCCGAGCGCCTTCTCCAGCGGCGGCATGTCGCACGACCAGCCCAGCAGCGCCTGACCACCGTTACGCCCGGAAGCCGCCCAGGCCAGTCGGCTGGCCTCCAGCACAACCACCTTCTTGCCGGCGGCGGTCAGGCGCAGCGCCGTGTGCAGCCCGCTGAAACCGCATCCAATGATCAGCACATCGGCCTGCAGGGTTTCCTGCAGGGTGCTGCGCAGGGGAATGCTGCCGGGGAAGGTGGCGGCGTAGTAACTGGCAACGTGCTGGGCGGACTGTTTGAACATGGCACACCATGAAATTATTAGAATCCAATTTCATGAATATTAGCCATTAAAAATTCACGCAAGCAAGCCTTTATTGAACATTACGTTCAGGATTCCTTACGCCCCACCCGCACGGTCAGCGGCCAGACCACCTCACGGGTCTGCTCAGGCTGGCCCCAGAGCGTAGCCAGTTCTGTCTCCAGCGCAGCGACCGGATCGGTCCCGCTGGCCTGCAGACAACGTCCGCTGGCCGACCAGCTGCGCAGATAGCCGAGCAACTGCGCCAGATTCCAGTGCTGGCGCATGGCAAAGGGCGGCACCTCGATGAGCGGAAACGGAAACGCCAGTTCGGCATAGCCGTTCTCCACATGGCGCCGCTCGGCCGGCCAGTAAGGCCCCACCACCTCGTGATAGAAGTGCTGCAGCAGGTGGTTGGGCCCGTCGCCTTCCAGCGCCTGCACGCCGTAGCACCATTCGGCAATCAGCCCGCCGGGCTTGAGCACGCGTCGCGCTTCAGCATGGAAGGCCGGCACATCGAACCAGTGCAGGGCCTGAGCCACCACGACGAGGTCAACACTGGCATCGGCCAGACCACTGTTCTCGGCCGGCGCCTGACGAAAGCTGATCCGGGGATGCTCGGCGGCCTCGGCCAGTTGCGCGGCACTGGCATCGGTGGCCACCACCTGACGGAAATAACCGACCAGATCCAGCGCCGCCTGCCCGCTGCCTGTCGCACAGTCCCAGCACAGCGCATGGCCATTGCACTGCTCGGCCAGCCAGAGAAACAGCTCCGCCGGGTAACCCGGCCGGCTGCTGGCGTAGTGACCGGCCACGCGGGCGAAGTGATCACTGAATCCCTCATTCATCTCACACCTCCGGATTGCCTGGGCAGTCTGGGAATAACCCGGGCATGCGCCGAACAGCGTAGCGCAACATGCCCGAGAAACACCTTGTCGCAACCTGACGACGACCAGAAGATTGCCAGGACGTGACCAACAGTCATAGCATGACCGCCGGTCACAACCATTCATTGAAGCCTGCCATGCGTTATCAGGATCAACAGTTTCAGCACCGCGAACAGGCCATTCTGCACAGTGCCCTGGTGCTGTTTCGCCAGCACAGCTGGGAAACCGTGACCATCGCCGAAGTGGCCGAAGCCGCCGGCATCGGCAAGGGCACGGTGTACAAGCACTTCCCCAGCAAGGAGGCGCTGTTCGCCGAACTGGTGCTGGATTTCTCCCAGCGTTGCCTGGAGGGCTACCGCCGGTTGCCGGCCGGCACAACGCCCGACGAGCGCCTGCGCCAGAGCATTCGTCAGGGGCTGACCGACTGCCAGCGCGACCCGCTGATGGCGCAGCTGTGCATGCACTGCGAGCGCCCGGAATTCAAGGAGCGCCTGAGCCCCGAGTACCGCCAGCGCTTCGCCGCCATGGAGGCGGCCTTTGCCGAGCACTTCAGCACGCTGGTCAGTCAGGCGCTTGGGGATCTGGCGCTGCCAGCCAGGGACTGCCTGCTCCTGCTGGCTGCCATGGATGCCTGCTTCTCCGGCGCCATGCTGCGCATCACCAGCGGCCGCCTGGGCGACTGGCTGGGTGATACCGCCATGGACGCCTACCTCGACCAGATCACCGATTTCATCATTGCCGGCCTGCACGGCCAGGCCGCGCGCCTACTCGCTCAGCCACGGCTGCAAGGGAACTGATCATGCTGCGTGCTTTCTTTCAACGTCCCTGGCTGCTGGCCATTGTCCTGAGCGTCGCCCTGCTGCTCTGGCTGGTCACCGGCAACTGGTTCAAGGCCAGCGAGCAGGCGCCGGCCGATCAGCCACCGGCCCAGCAGAATGCTCTGGCGCAGGTGCAGTTCGAGTGGCGCGAGGCCAAGCCGATGCAGCGCCAGCACCTGGTACAGGGCCAGCTGGAGGCCTGGCGTCGGGTCGATCTGCGCGCGCAGATCAACGCCAGCGTTGTCGCGCTGGATCGCGACAAGGGCAGCAGCGTGGCCGCCGGTGACGTACTGCTGACCCTCTCGGGTGACAGCCGCCCGGCCGAACTGGCGCGCGATGAAGCCGATGTGCGCCAGCAGGAAGCCGCCGCGGCCGCCGCCCGGCGCCTGTATGGGCAGAAGCTGTTGTCCAACAATGACCTGCTCAAGGTCGAGAGCGAGCTGGCCAGCGCCCGCGCGCGGCTCGACGCTACCCGCCTGGCCCTGAGCCGCACGCGCATCAGGGCGCCGTTCGACGGTGTGTATGACGAACGCCGCGTCGAACTGGGCGACTATGTCGAGCCCGGCCAGAGCCTGCTCAGCGTGGTCGAGATCGGCCGACTCAAGGTCAGCGCGCAGATTCCCCAGCAGGATGTGGCGCGCCTGGCCATCGGCCAGCCGGTCCGCGTGCAACTGCTCGATGGCGCGCAACTGGAAGGTGCCCTGCACTTCATCGCCGCCGCCGCCGAGCCCGGCACACGCAGCTTCCGCATCGAAGTGGCGGTGGCCAATCCGCAGCACCTGCGTCTGGCCGGTGCCAGCGCCACCCTGCTGATCGATACCGGCGAAGCCCTCGCCCACGCGGTTTCGCCAGCCCTGCTCAGTCTGGATAAGGACGGCCGGCCGGGGGTCAAGTGGCTCAACGAGCAGCAGGTGGTGCAGTTCACGCCCGTGCAGCTGATCAGCGTCAGCAACCAGACCGCTTGGGTCGCCGGTCTGCCCAAGCGGGTGGCGCTGATCACCGCCGGCCAGGGCTTTGTCGAAGCCGGCCAGCAGGTCGTGGCCCGTGAAGCCGGGCGGGTGAACTGAGATGGGTGCCCTGATCGCCGCCGCACTGGAGCGCAGCCGCGCCAGCCTGTTGCTGCTGGCCTTTCTGATCATCGGCGGGCTGACTGCGTATGTGGCCATGCCCAAGGAATCCAACCCGGATGTCAGCATCCCGGTGATCTACGTGTCCATGAGCCTGGAAGGCATCGCCCCGGAAGATGCCGAGCGCCTGCTGGTGCGGCCCATGGAGCAGGAGCTGCGCAGTCTGGAAGGCATCAAGGAAATGACCTCCATGGCCAGCGAAGGCCATGCCTCGGTCACCCTGGAGTTCGACGCCGGTTTCAATGCCAAGCAGGCGCTGGCCGATGTGCGGGAAAAGGTCGACACCGCGCGCAGCAAGCTGCCCGAGGAAGCCGACGAGCCGGAGGTGCACGAGATCAACGTGGCGCTGTTCCCGGTGCTGTCGGTGGGCCTGTCCGGCCCGCTGACCGAAGAACAGCTGGTGTACACCGCGCGCGAGCTGAAGGAGCACATCGAGGGCATTCCCGAGGTGCTCTCGGTGGAGATCGGCGGCGACCGCGAGGACCTGCTGGAGATTCTGGTCGACCCGCAGGTGCTCGACAGCTACGGCATCGACTACAACGACCTGTTCAACTTCGTCACCCGCAACAACCGGCTGGTCGCCGCCGGCAGCCTGGACACCGGTGCAGGCCGTCTGGCCATGAAAGTGCCCGGGGTGATCGAGGACCTGGAAGATGTCATGTCCCTGCCGATCAAGGTGCAGGGCAACAGTGTGGTGACCTTCGCCGACGTGGCCACTATCCGCCGCACCTTCAAGGACCCGCTGGGCTTTGCCCGGATCAACGGCCAGCCGGCCGTGGTGCTGGAAATCTCCAAGCGCAGCGGCGCCAACATCATCGCCACCATCGAGAAGGTCAAGGCGCTGCTGGCCAAGGCCCAGCCGCAATTGCCCGACGGCCTGCGCGTCAGCTACATCATGGACCAGTCCAAGGAAGTGCAGGACATGCTCAGCGACCTGCTGAACAACGTCCTCACCGCCATCGTGCTGGTGCTGATCATCATCGTCGCCACCATGGGCGTGCGCCCGGCGCTGCTGGTCGGGCTGACCATCCCCGGCGCTTTCTTCACCGGCATTCTGCTGATCTGGCTGCTGGGTTTTACCCTCAACATCGTGGTGCTGTTCAGCCTGATTCTGGTGGCCGGCATGCTGGTGGACGGCGCCATCGTGGTGTCCGAGCTGGCCGACCGCTATCTGGGCCAGGGCCAGACGCCGCGCCAGGCGTGGGTCAACGCGGCGACACGGATGGCCTGGCCGGTGTTCTCCTCCACGGCCACCACCATGGTGGTGTTCATCCCCCTGCTGTTCTGGCCCGGTGTGGTCGGCGAATTCATGAAGTACCTGCCGGCCACGGTGATCCTCTGTCTGGCCGCCTCGCTGATCATGGCCCTGGTGTTCATGCCGGTGCTTGGCGCCGTCGCCGGCGGCAACCCGCAGCTGCGCGACAAGCCCCGCCCTCACCAGGGCAGCCGGCTGTACCGGCAGGTACTCAGCCGGCTGCTGCGCCGCCCGGCGATGACCCTGTTCGGCATGCTCGGCCTGATCGGGCTGATCTATCTGGCCTATGCCCAGTTCAACCACGGCGTGGAATTCTTCCCCGAGGTCGAGCCCGACAGCGCTCAGGTACTGGTGCGTGCCCGTGGCGATCTGTCGGTGGTGGAGAAGGATCAGCTGCTGCAGGGCGTGGAGAAACGCCTGCTCGGCATGCCAGAACTCAAGGCCATCTATGCCCGCTCCTTTGCCAGCAGTCAGGCGGAAAACCGTCTGGGCGAAGACGTGATCGGCACCCTGCAGTTCCAGTTCATCGAGTGGCACCAGCGCCGCCCGGCCAGCGCGATTCTGGCCGACATGCGCCAGCGCACCCAGGACATCCCCGGGGTGATTCTGGAGTTCCGCAAGCAGGAGCACGGCCCCAACGACGGCAAGCCGGTGAACCTCAAGATCAGTGCCAGCGACCCGGCTCAGGCGCTGGCCTGGGCCGACCGGCTGCGCGCGGAAATGGAGCGGCTCGGCGGCTTTACCGACGTGGAAGATGACCGCGCGCTGCCCGGCATCGAATGGCGCCTGACCGTGGACCGTGAAGCCGCCGCGCGTTTCGGCGCCGATGTGCTGAGCGTGGGCAACGCCGTGCAGATGGTCACCAACGGCCTCAAGGTGGCCACCTACCGCCCCGAGGACGCCACAGACGAAGTGGATATCCGCGTGCGCCTGCCGGAGAGCTGGCGCTCGCTGGATCAGTTCAACCGCCTGACCCTGTCCACCGCCAAGGGCCAGGTGCCGCTGGGCAACTTCGTCTCGCTGGCGCCGGCACCCAAGGTCGGCACCCTGCGTCGGGTCGATGGCAAACGCACCCTGACCCTGCAGGCCGATCTGGCCGAGGGCTTCCGTCTGGATGAACGCCTGCCGGCACTGCTGGCGGCCGCCGGCGAACCACCGGCCGGGGTGCAGATGAAGTTCGGCGGCGAGCAGGAAGACCAGCAGGAGGCGGCCAGTTTCCTCAGCACCGCCTTCGGCGTGGCCATCTTCCTCATGCTCTTGATCCTGGTGATCGAGTTCAACAGCCTGTTCCAGAGCTTTCTGGTGCTTTCGGCCATCGTCCTGTCCACCGCCGGGGTACTGCTGGGCCTGCTGTTCGCCGGCCAGTCATTCGGCATCGTCATGGTCGGCATGGGCCTGATCGCCCTGTCCGGCGTGGTGGTGGGCAACAACATCGTGCTGATCGACTGCTACAACCAGCTGCGCCGTCAGGGCCTCCCGCCCTACGAAGCGGCGCTGGAAAGTGCCTGCCTGCGCCTGCGTCCGGTGGTACTCACCGCGGTCACCGCCGCCCTCGGTCTGGTGCCGATGGTGCTGGGGGTCAACGTCGATCTGCTCGGCCCGAGCCTGGGCATCGGTGCGCCCTCAACCCAGTGGTGGACGCAGATGTCCAGCGCCATTGCCGGCGGCATGATGTTCGCCACGGTGCTGACCCAACTGCTGACGCCCTGTCTGCTGTTGCTCGGCTCACGCTTCGAGAAGCACCCGCCGCCGCTGGAGACCAGCGAGGACGACCTGCTCGATCTGCCGGAACACCTGCTGGAGAAACTGCCACTACCGCGTAGCGACAAACAGACCGCCCTCTGAACCACTGCCACACCTGTGAAGGGGCGTGGCAGCCAGTTTCAACCGTAGGCGTTTTCGCAGAAGCAGCGCTGGATATGCTCGACCTCACCGGCGCGCCCAAGCAGACTTTCCACGCAGCGCCGGTCAAACTTCAGCCCGGCCTGTTCGAGCAACCAGCTAAAAGCTTTCTCATTGCTCCAGGCCTGCTTGTAGGGCCGCTCGCTGGTCAGCGCATCGAACACATCCGCCACGGTGACGATGCGCGACTCCAGCGGAATAGCATCACCAACCAAGCCATCCGGGTAGCCGCTGCCATCCACCAGCTCATGGTGATGAAGGATGATGTTGCGCAGCAGGCTGACCTGCCCGACGCCCCCCAGGCCGAAGTTCTCCAGTAGCTGGTCAACCAGTTGCAGGCCAGCACGGGCATGCTCACGCATGATCACCTGCTCATCCTCTGTCAGCAGTCCAGGTTTGAGCAGCACGCGGTCGGGAATGGTGATTTTGCCCAGGTCATGCAGCGGAGCGAACAGGTAGACATGCTCGACAAAGCTGTCATCCAGCCCTTGCTCATCCGCCAGATCCTGAGCAATCAGCCGTGCATAACGCGACATGCGCTCAAGATGGTTGCCGGTTTCCGGATCACGGGCATGGGTCAAGCTGGTCGCAGACTTGAGCGTGGCCAGCAGAGTGCGCACGTTGGCGCGCTCGTTGTAAACCATGAGGCTGGCCAGGTGGCCCAGTACATCCAGTTCACTGAGCAGCGCCCCTTCAAATACCCCGATCTGTCGGGCGTTGAAAAAGATGAAACCGAAGAAGTAGCCATTGACGCACATCGGCAAGGTGTAGCTGGAGCGGTAACCCGCCTCCAGCAGCGCCTGCACATGCACCTTCTGACTGTCCTGCAGCACACTGAAATCGGCAATCACCCGCGGTGCCTGGCTGTCTGCCACCGCCTTGAGCCAGGTGGTTTCCTGCAACAGCGCGTGATAATGCGGCAGCGCGTTATCACGGTCCTCCACCGCCACAAAGGTCTTCACCCAATCGCTGCCGTGGTCATACAGCGCCACCGCCAGGCGCTGCACCTCGGGGTACTTGCTCTGCAGAGTTGCCAGCAGGTAGCGAAGTTTGGCCTGAAGAGGGCCCGGTTCCTGAAGATCATGCAGATGGGACATGAGCACTCCTTGGCTGGTCGATTAACACAGTCTAGTCACTGCGATCCAGCCTCGCGTAGGTTGGGTTGAGTCGCCCTGCGGCGAAGCCCAACGAGCTGCAGCACCAGCGGTTGGGCTTCGCTCAACGCCAACCTACGGCCAGCCGGAAACTGCGATCCGGACTTGACCTTAAAGTTGACTTTAATCTTAGGATCACACCGTCATCCCGAATCCCCGGAGTTTTCAATGTCCTCTTCCGTCCTGTTCAGCCCCCTGCCACTGCCCTGCGGCGCCGTGCTGCCCAACCGTCTGGGCAAGGCGGCCATGGAGGAAAACCTTGCCGAAGCCGGCCAGTTGCCCGGCGCCACCCTGACCGACCTGTACCGCTGCTGGAGCCAGGGCGGTACCGGCCTGCTGATCACCGGCAATGTCATGGTCGATGGCAGCGCCATGACAGGCCCCGGTGGCGTGGTGCTGGAAGCGGGCGTGCCGCTGCAGCCGTTCCGCGACTGGGCCGAGGCAGCCAAATCCGGCGGCGCGCAGGTGTGGATGCAGCTCAACCATCCGGGCCGGCAGACCTACGCCAACCTGGGCGGCAAGCTGTGGGCGCCCTCGGCGGTGGCGCTGGATCTGGGCAAGCACTCGAAGCTGTTCGGCGTACCCAGGGCCATGGAGGAGCAGGACATCGCCGAGCTGATCGAGCGTTTCGCCAGCAGCGCCCAGCTGGCCGAGCAAGCCGGCTTCGACGGCGTGCAGATCCACGCCGCGCATGGCTACCTGCTGTCGCAGTTCCTCTCGCCGCTGACCAACCAGCGCAGCGACCGCTGGGGCGGCGGCTTGGAAAACCGCGCGCGCCTGCTGGTGGAAGTGATCCGGGCCGTGCGCGCTCGCGTTTCGCCGCGATTTGCCGTGGCGGTCAAGCTCAACTCGGCCGACTTCCAGCGCGGCGGCTTCGATGACGCCGACGCCCTGGCCGTGCTGCAGCTGCTCAACGAACTGCCGGTGGATCTGGTCGAGTTGTCCGGCGGCAGCTACGAGAGCCCGGCCATGCAGGGGCGCACCGCCGATGGCCGCACCCTGGCCCGCGAAGCCTACTTCCTAGAGTTTGCCGCCAAACTGGCAGGCCAGGCGCGCATGCCGCTGATGACCACCGGTGGCATCCGCCGCCGCGCGGTGGCCGAAGAGGTGCTGAGCCAGGGCGTGGCCGTGGTCGGCATGGCAACGGCGCTGACGGTGATCCCGGACCTGCCGGCCCGCTGGCAGGCCGGTGACGATGCCGTGGCCGAACTGCCGGTGGTGAACTGGAACGACAAGGTGCTCTCGGCCGTGGCCACCATGGCTGTTATCCGCCGCCAGCTGCGTCGCCTGGGCAGCCGCCGGGCCAGCAAACCGGACGCATCCCCGGCAGTCTCGCTGCTGCTCGACCGCCTGCGCCTGAGCCGCCTGACGCGCCGCTACCGGCGCTGGCTGGCACAGCGTCAGGCCTAAAGCACACTCCCGTTGTTGGGCTTCGCTGCGCTCAACCCAACCTACGGCATCACCCATTAAAAACGGCCCGCCTCCTCTCGGAGCGCGGGCGTTTTTTATTGCAGCGCGTTTTACTGAGCGTCGCGGTATTCCTGCTCGGCCTTGTCGAAGCGCTGAGCCATGCCCTGGCTCGGGCCACTACCGATGCGACTGAACAGCACAATGGCCAGAGTGGCGAGGATGAAGCCCGGGATGATTTCGTACAGGCCCAGACCGATCCAGTTCTTCCACACCACCACGGTCACCGCACCGACCACCATGCCGGCCAGGGCGCCGTTGCGGGTCATGCCCTTCCACAGCACGGAGAGAATCACCACCGGACCGAAGGCCGCGCCGAAACCGGCCCAGGCGTAGGACACCAGACCCAGCACGCGGTTTTCCGGGTTGGAAGCCAGAGCGATGGCCACCACGGCCACCAGCAGCACCATGGCGCGGCCGACCCACACCAGCTCGTTCTGGCTGGCGTTCTTGCGCAGGAAGGCCTTGTAGAAGTCCTCGGTCAGGGCGCTGGAGCACACCAGCAGCTGGCAGCTCAGGGTCGACATCACCGCTGCCAGAATGGCCGACAGCAGCACACCGGCGATCCACGGGTTGAACAGCAGCTTGGCCAGTTCGATGAACACGCGCTCGGGGTTTTCCTTGACCGCGCCGGCCAGCTCTGGATGGGCGGAGAAGTAGGCGATGCCGAAGAAGCCCACGGCCACGGCGCCGCCCAGGCAGAGGATCATCCAGGTCATGGAGATGCGGCGGGCAGCCGGAATGGCCTTGACCGACTCGGCGGCCATGAAGCGCGCCAGGATGTGCGGCTGGCCGAAGTAGCCCAGGCCCCAGGCCATCAGCGAGATCACGCCGACGAAGGTGGCGCCCTTGAGCATGTCGAAGTGGCTCGGGTCGACCGCCTCGATGGCCATGAAGGTCGGATCGACGCCGCCGGTGGCCAGCATCACCACCACCGGGGTGAGGATCAGGGCGAAGATCATCAGGGTGGCCTGCACGGTGTCGGTCCAGCTCACCGCGAGGAAGCCGCCGATGAAGGTGTAGGCGATGGTCGCCGCGGCGCCGGCCCACAGGGCGGTCTCGTAGCTCATGCCGAAGGTGCTCTCGAACAGACGGGCACCGGCCACCACGCCGGAGGCGCAGTAGATGGTGAAGAACACCAGAATCACCAGCGCCGAGAAGATGCGCAGGATGCGGCTGTTGTCCTCGAAGCGGGTGGTGAAGTAATCCGGCAGGGTCAGGGCATTGCCGTTGTGCTCGGTCTGCACGCGCAGGCGACCGGCGACGAACAGCCAGTTGAGGTAGGCACCGGCGATCAGGCCGATGGCGATCCAGCTCTCGGAGATGCCGGCGATGAAGATGGCGCCCGGCAGGCCCATCAGCAACCAGCCGCTCATGTCCGAAGCGCCGGCCGACAGGGCGGTGACAAAACTGCCGATGCTGCGGCCACCGAGAATGTAGTCGGAGAGGTTCTTGGTTCGCAGGTAGGCAACAAGGCCGATCAGGACCATCGCGGCGATATACACCACGAAAGTGATCAGCATGGGAGTACTAGCAGTCATCGGGGGATACCCTCTTGGTTGTTGTTATGCGCCGCGACGGGTAGCGCGCGGCGATTGGCTGGCAAGTTGCCCGCGGATAACGGGCCTCGGTGTCGATCTGCGGCGATCTGCCGACAGATGTCTCTGATTGACGCCGCTCACCGGCGGCGCATCACGCCACTCCCTCCTGAAGTGGATAAAACAACGGCGACGGTGCCGGAGCACAGTCGCGTGATGCCTGGATCAGTGGCTGTCGCCCAGCGACAGCAGCGAGGCATTGCCGCCCACCGCGGTGGTGTTGACCGAGGTGGTGCGCTCGTTGGCAAAGCGCAGCAGGTAGCTCGGCCCGCCGGCCTTGGGCCCGGTACCGGACAGCCCGCAGCCGCCGAAGGGTTGCACGCCGACCACCGCACCGATCTGGTTGCGGTTGACGTAGAGGTTGCCCACCCGCGCCAGTTGCTCGATGCGCCGGGCGGTTTCCTCGTTGCGGCTGTGCACGCCGAGGGTCAGGCCGTAGCCGGTGGCATTGATCGCCGCCACCACCTGTTCCAGCTCGCTGGCGGCAAAGCGCACCACGTGCAGGATGGGGCCGAAGTGCTCCTTGCCCAGCTCGTGGATGCCGCCGATTTCGAACGCCACTGGCGCGACGAAGTGGCCATTCAGACCAGCCGGCAGCCTGGCTTCGGCAATCAGCTTGCCGGCCGCCTTGAGCTGCTGGATGTGAGCGTCCAGACCGGCCTTGGCCTCGCCGTCGATCACCGGGCCCACGTCACTCTCGCGCCGGTGGGTCGGGCCCACGGTCAGCTCAGCCATGGCGCCCTTGAGCAGGTCGATGACCCGCTCGGCGATGTCGCTCTGCACATAGAGCACGCGCAGGGCCGAGCAGCGCTGGCCGGCGCTGGTGAAGGCGGACGCCACGGCATCCTTGATCACCTGCTCGGGCAGTGCGGTGGAGTCGACGATCATGGCGTTCTGCCCGCCGGTTTCGGCGATCAGCGCGGCGATCGGCCCCGGCTTGTCGGCCAGCTGGCGGTTGATCAGGCGGGCCACCTCGGTGGAGCCGGTGAAGCACACCCCGGCGGTGCGCGCATCGCGGCAGAACACGCCGCCCAGGGTGGCGCCATCGCCCGGCAGCAGGGCGAACACGTCCTTAGGCAGACCGGCCTCGAACAGCAGCTGGGTGGCGCGCGCGGCGATCAGGCTGGTCTGCTCGGCCGGCTTGGCCAGCACGCAGTTGCCGGCGACCAGCGCGGCGCTGATCTGGCCGAGGAAGATGGCCAGCGGGAAGTTCCACGGGCTGATGCAGGCAAACACGCCACGGCCTTCATGGAACAGCTCGTTGCGCTCGCCGGTCGGCCCCTGCAGTTCCTCGCGGCCCAGGCGCAGGCGGGCCTGCTGGGCGTAGTAGCGGCAGAAGTCGACTGCTTCGCGTACCTCGTCGATGCCGTCCTGCAGGCTCTTGCCGGCTTCCAGGGTGCACAGTGCCATCAGCTCGGCGCGGTGGATTTCCAGCAGGTCGGCCAGGCGTTCGAGGATGCCCGCGCGCTCGTCCACCGGCGTGGCATTCCAGCGCGGCCAGGCGCCGGCCAGCACGTCCATGGCCTGGGCAGCCTGGGCGGCGCTGGCCCACCGGGCGGTGCCGACCAGTCGGTTGAGGTCGTAGGGGCAGCGCACATCCTGTGCGGTTCCGGCGAGGCTTTCGCCATTGATCACCGGTGCGGCCTGCCAGGTCTTGCCCAACTGGGCGTTGAAGTCGGCCTCCAGACCGGCCCACTGACTGAGGATATTCATGTTGATGCCCTGAGAGTTTTGCCGCGCGCTACCAAACAGCGCCAGCGGCAGGGGAATGCGGTCGTTGTGCAAGGTGCGGAACTGGCGCAGCTGGCTGGCCGGGTGCTCGATCAGCGAGTCCACCGGCACGGCCGGATCGACCAGCTGGTGAACGAAGGAGGAGTTGGCGCCGTTTTCCAGCAGGCGTCGCACCAGGTACGGCAGCAGGTCCTTGTGTGCGCCGACCGGGGCATAGATGCGCACGGTCTTGCGGTGCTGCTCCAGCACCGTGTCGTACAGCGCGTCGCCCATGCCGTGCAGGCGCTGAAACTCGAATTCGCGCGGCTGCTTCTGCTCGGCGGCCATCGCCAGAATGCAGCTGACAGTGTGCGCGTTGTGGCTGGCGAACTGCGGGTAGATGATGCCGCGGGTGTGTTCGCTGAGCAGGAAGCGGGCACAGGCCAGGTACGAGGTGTCGGTGCCTTCCTTGCGGGTAAAGACCGGGTAGCCCGGCGCGCCCTGCATCTGGCACTGCTTGATCTCGCTGTCCCAGTAGGCGCCCTTGACCAGGCGCAGCGGCATCTTCGCGCCGAGTTCCCTGCCCAGCAGGGTCAGCCACACCAGCACCGGCAGGCAGCGTTTGGAATAGGCCTGAACCACCAGGCCGAACTCGCCCCAGCCGGCAATGGCCGGGTCGCGCATCAGCTTCTCGTAGAGTTCGAGGGACAGCTCCAGGCGGTCGGCCTCCTCCGCGTCCACGGAGATGCCGACATTCAGCTTGCGCGCGCGGATGGCCAGCTCGCGCACATTGGCGAACAGCTCGGTGAGCACGCGCTCGCGCTGCGCCACTTCGTAACGCGGGTGCAGCGCCGACAGCTTGATCGAGATCGACGGACGCGGGCCTGGTCCAACCTGTGGTTCAGCGCCCACGGTATCGATGGCCTGACGATAGTCGGCCATGTACTTCTCGGCGTCGGCCTGGGTCAGGGCCGCCTCGCCGAGCATGTCGAAGGAATAGGTGTAGCCCTGTTCGCGGCACGGCCGGCCGTTCTTCAGTGCCTCCCCGATGCTGCGGCCCAGCACGAACTGTTTGCCCATCAGCTTCATGGCCTGGTTCATCGCCGCGCGGATCACCGGTTCGCCGGAGCGCTGGATCAGCTTGCCCAGCACGCTGCCGGCCTTGCCCTGCGGGCTCTCCAGGTTGACCACCTTGCCGGTCATGACCAGGCCCCAGGCAGCGAAGTTGACCAGCACGTTGTCACTCTTGCCGACATGCCGTTCCCATTCGGCGGCATTCAACTTGTCACGGATCAGCGCGTCGGCGGTCGCGGCGTCCGGCACGCGCAGCAAAGCCTCGGCCAGGCACATGAGCATGAGCCCTTCCTGGGTATCGAGGCTGTACTGGCGTAGCAGTGCGTCGAGGGTATCGACGGCATTGTCCCGGCTGCGCACCTGTTCGATCAGGGCGCGGGCATCGCGGCGGATAGCCTCGATACCGGCAGGGCCGGGGTCGGCGAGCTGCAGGAGCTCATACAGGTAAGCTTCCTCGTCGACGGCGTAATTGGCGCTGATGGCGGGGAAGAACTCGGCGGCTGTCTTTTTGAGAAAGTCGCCCTGCAAGACGTGACTGGCTGTGAACATCACGCCCCTCCTCTCTTGTGGAGAACTGTTGTTATTCGGTCTAGCCCATTGCCCGGCCAGCGTCAGATCAACAGGCGATCAGCACCAGTCCCGGGCGGGATAAGCGAATGTAGTGGCAGGGTGATGACAGCTTCTTGCAGGAAACTGCGGAGTTTTTGCAGAAAACTCCGCAGGGCAAAACGACCGTTTGAACGGCGGCCGTCACTCGGCCCGGCGCAGGCGTCTGGGGGTCAGACCGAGGTAGCGGCGCATGGCTGTGGTCAGCGCGCTCTGGCTGGAAAAGCCGCACTCCTCGGCGATGCGCACCAGCGGCAGCGGTGTTTCCCGCAGCAGACGGCTGGCATGGTCGAGGCGGGTCTTGAGCAGGTACTGGTGCGGCGTGAGGCCGACATCATCCTTGAACTGCGCGTGGAAATGGCTCGGGCTCAGGCACACCACGCCGGCCAGTTCGGCCACGCTGATGCGCCGTGCCAGGTGACTGTTGATGTAGGCATCCAGACGCTGCAAATCCAGCGCGCTCGGCGCCCGTCGCGGCTGCTCGCCGAACAGGCGCAGGTGCAGGGCGCGCAGCAGCACGCCACCCAGCGCACGGGCCAGTTGCGGGTCGCTGCCATAGCGGGCCAGCTCGGCGCCGGCATAGCTGAGCAGGTGATGGAAGTCGGCATCCAGGGTCGGGTAGCGCGGCACCTCGAACAGCTGGGCGAGCAGTGCGCCATCCTCGTCCGCGCTCACCGGCTCGGCCAGATCGAGAATCAGCATGCGGTTGTCGCCCACCCCGGCGAACTGGTGACCGGCATCACCCGGCACCAGACAGGCGCGCATCTGGCAGACCTCGCCGCCGCGACCACCGACTTCGAACTCGGCACGCCCGGACAGCGACAGCACCAGTTGGTGGTGATCATGGGCATGTTCGTGGGCCTGATCATCCAGGCGCAGCAGGCGGGCGTTGTACATGGGCGGACACACAGGCAGATTCGGGCCCTACTGTAACCACTGGAGCCCGGCCATGCGCCATCACTGCGACTAACGGATAGATCAGAGGCTGGCCAGTATCTTGCTATCACCCTGCTGAACCCTGTTGTAGTGACTGGTCACAAGGAAGACTGCCATGCTGGAGTTCGGCATTTTCATTCTCAACCGCTGCGGCGCCCTGCGCGCCTGGCTGCCCGCCCTGCTAGCCTGCCTCGCCGTGTTACTGGCCTGGCGGCAACAGGCGGGAGCTGCCGTGGCCTTGCTGGGCCTGGCGCTGTATCTGCTGGCGGCGCTGCAGCAACGCTGGCAGCGCCATCTGCGACCCCTGCAGCACACACTCACTCTGCTAGGTGAAAGCCTGGCCAGCCCTCCCCAGGGCGAAGCACTGCTGGTGCGTTGCCGCGAGCAGCAGCGGATGGCCGAGCGCCTGCGCAGCGAGGTGCAGTTCGCCAGCCAGGCGCTGGAGCAGATGGCCGAGCACACCGAGACCCAGGCCAGCCAGCAGAGCCAGCGGGTCGCGATGATCGCGGCGGCCAGCGAACAGATCAGTCAGACCCTGCTGCAGATCCGCGAGCATGCCGAGCACGCCATGCAGGCGTTCGGCCAAACGCACCAAAGAAGTGAAGACGGCTGCCAGGATGCCCATAAAGTGGGCAGCGCACTCTTCGATATCGAACAGAGCCTGGGCCGCACCAGCGGCGCGGTCGGTGAACTGCTCAGCTGCACCGCCGCCGTCGAGAAAGCCGTCGGCAGCATCCAGGGTCTGGCCAAGCAGACCCAGCTGCTGGCGCTGAATGCCTCCATCGAGGCGGCCCGCGCCGGCGAGCAGGGCCGCGGCTTTGCCGTGGTTGCCGACGAAGTGCGCCACCTTGCCCTGTCCACCAGCCAGGCCGCCAGCGACATCACCCAGGTGGTCGGCGCGATCGCCCAGGCCGTGGCCGAAGTGCGCCATCAGGTCGATGAGCACCGCCATCTGCTGGTTGCCGGCAACCAGCAGAGCCTGCATCTGGCCAGCAATCTCGACGCCCTGGCCAGCGACAGCCGCAGCAATCTCGAACAGCTGGCGAGCATGCGCCAGGCCCTCGGCGAACACAGCCAGGCCAACCAGTCACTAAACCAACAGTTGCAGCAGATCAGCGATGTACTGAACCGGCAGAGCAGCGACAACCAGCGCCTGCATCAGCTGACCCTGTACCTGACCCAGATGACCCTCATTCTCGGTTCCGCTCCCGTTGCGGCACAGCCACAACGGGAGAAAGCTCTGGAGGCCCGCCCATGACCACTCCCCTGAGCGCCCTGCTCCTGCTCGCCGGCCTGCTGATTCCGGCGCTGCTCGCCGCCCGCCTGCGTCAGCAGGCCCTGCGCCGCCAGACCGCGGCCTGGCTGAACACCCTGCATGTCACCCTTGAATTGCTGCAGCGCCTGCAGCAGCACCGCGGGCTGGGTGGCCAGAACAGCGCTGAGGCAGCAGAAAAATGCCGCCAGCTTGGTGAAGAAATCGGAAATCTGTGGCGACGCTGCCCGCAGGACGACAGCGGGCTGGCCGAGCTGGATGGTCAATGGCGCGCGCTGCGTCAGACGCCGGCCGACTTCGCCGGGCATTGCCGGCTGATCGAGCAACTGCTCAACGCCCTCGAACAGCTGGAGCTGCGCCTGGCCACACGCCAGCGCCGGGTCAGTGGCCTGGCCCAGGCCTGCCGCGAACTGGAAGACCTGGCCCAGCTTCGCGGCCTGGCCGTGCGCGGCGCCCAGCATGCGCACTGCCCGCTGCCCCTGCAGGTACAGATGCGCTACCTGTGCCAGCGCCTGAACGCCGACGCCCGCCACCCGCAGTGGTACCTGCCCCTGCAGAGACTGCAGCACGAGCTGATCGACGCGCCGCAGGTACGCATCCGCCCCGGCGACTGCTTCGCGCTGCTCACCCCGCTGATCGATGGCCGTCTGCGCGAGATCCACATGAGCCTTGGCTGAAACCGCCAGACTTTTTGCCCTGGGCGCAGCGGGCCTCTATCCTGAGCATCCGCTTTCGCCCTTGTGACAGGAGTCGCCCGATGTCTCTGCTGCGCCCCACCAGTCTGCTGCTGGCCCTGGCCACCCTCGCCGGCTGCGCCACCCAACCCGCCACCGTCAGCATCGAACCCTCGGCAAAGGCGCTGCAGGTCAGCCCCGGTCAGTCGGCACGCTGCAAACCCATCGAGCTCCAGCAGGGGCAGACGCTGATCCTAAGCCTGCCGAGCAACCCCACCACCGGCTTTCGCTGGCAGCTGTTCGATGCCGCGCCCAGCGTGCTGAAAACCCTCGGCCCCGAGGTCTACCGCGTGCCCGAAGAGGCCGGCATCGTCGGCAGTGCCGGGGTCTCCACCTGGCGCTTCCAGTCAGTTCAACCCGGTCAGGGCCGCCTGCTGCTGCAGTACCAGCGCCCCTGGGAACAGGGGGTGGCGCCGGCACTGATCTACGACTGCGCGGTGCAGGTGGACTGACGCCAATCGCCGGGGGTTTTGTCGCCTGCGGCCTGTGTTTGCACGAACGTACCCGGCATAGTGGCGCCTTCATCAACGGAGGACGCCCATGCGCTGGCTGATTTTCGCCCTGTGTTCTGCCCTGCTGTTCATCTATGGCCTGGCAATCGACTCAACCGAGTTGCGCCTGCTGACCAAGGGCCTGCCCGTGCTGGCGCTGATCTTCTGGCTGCGCAGCGCACCCGAGGGGCCCTACCGGCGCTGGATCAGTCTCGGCCTGCTGTTCTCCCTGGCGGGTGACATCATCCTCGACTGGCCGGCCGATCTGTTCGTCTTCGGCCTGGGCGCCTTCCTCATCGGTCACCTGTGCTACCTGGTGGCCTACCTGAGTGACAGCCGGCGTTTTGCCCCGCTGGCGCTGCTGCTGGCGCTCGCGGCAGGCGGCGGCATGTTCGCCGTGCTGGCCAGCCGGCCGTTGGGCCCACTGCTGATTCCGGTGGCGTTCTACGCCCTGACCATAAGCGCCATGCTCTGGCGCGCTCTGGCCCGGATTGGTGAGCCGAACATCGCGCGCGCCTCGGCCTGGCTCGCGGCAGTCGGTGCGGTGCTGTTCGTCATCTCCGACAGCCTGATCGGCATCAACCGCTTCGTGGCCCCGTTCGACGCTGCCCGCTACGCGATCATCGTGACTTACTGGCTCGGCCAGTTCGGTATCGCCGCTTCGGCCTTCCAACGCCGCGGATAAATCGGAGTGAAGCACGGCAGGCCACCTGCGCATGAGCTATAGACATAACTCCACTTGCGCAGGAGGCCCTATGTCCAGCATTCATCTCCCGGTTGCAGCCCTGCTCTCTACCCTGGTTCTCGGCGGTTGTGGCAGCCTGCTGCCCAGCGAGCGCAACGAGGTGAAATCGCCCTTCAGCGACTACCTGGACGCCGAGATCAGCTTTGCCCAGGCCAAGCCCGGCCGCACCACACGCGCCGAACTGGCACATCTGGGCTTCGATCCGCTGGCCGAAGGCAACGGTCGCATGCTGTCGTTCATCGACGTGCGCCTGATGTTCGTCCAGCCCAATGTGCCCATCGACTACCTGCCCAGCGGTCTGGTGGAATGCCTGGAGGCCAAGGACCGCTGTGTGGGCTACTCCTTCGAGTTCACCAAGACCAACACCGAGCGGGTTGGCAGCTTCTGGGCCGACCTGTTCAATTTCCGCAAGAAGCGCGAGATCCACAGCTGGTCGTTCCGTCCGGTATTTGTGCTGATCGATGACAAGCTGGTGCACAAGGTCAGCAGCGGCGAGCCCAATGTGCGCCGGGTCGAGTCGAAGAAGAACCCGCTCGGCCCGCTGCAGGGCGCCGGCGAGTTCATCGCCGACCAGCTCTGAAGGCGCCAATCCAGCGCAGAGGGGGCATGAACCTCTGGGCACCATTCATTTTCCGCACAAGCGTAAGCATGGCTGACGCCTGCTCATGGATCTGCTGTGACGCAGGGCACCGGGCTTGGGTAAAATGCCGGCCCGTTTCCCCCTGGTAGCTTCACCGTGACCGACAGCCCCGACCGCATCTACGCCACCCCGCAGGCCCAAGTGAGCGACTTCGCCTTCAACGAAGACGTGGTGCGCGTGTTCCCGGACATGATCAAACGCTCGGTGCCGGGCTATCCGACCATTGTCGAGAACCTCGGTGTGCTCGCCGCGCAGTTCGCCCAGCCGGGCAGCGCGCTGTATGACCTGGGCTGTTCGCTGGGCGCGGTGACCCAGGCCATGCGCCGTCATGTGAAGAGCGAAGGTTGCCGGGTGATCGGCGTGGACAACTCGGCGGCGATGGTCGCGCGTTGCCACGAATACCTGCACGCTCAGGACTCGATGTTTCAGGAACTGCTGCCTTATGAGCTGATCGAAGGCGACATCCTCGCCCTCGATTTCCAGCCAGCCTCGGTGGTGGCGCTGAACTTCACCCTGCAGTTCATTGCACCCGAGCGCCGTCTGGAACTGCTTACGCGCATCCGCCAGAGCCTGTTGCCGGGTGGCGCGCTGATTCTCTCGGAGAAGCTGCGTTTCGAAGATGAAGCCGAGCAGACGCTGCTCACCGACCTGCATATCGCCTTCAAGCGCGCCAATGGCTACAGCGAGCTGGAGATCGCGCAAAAGCGCAGCGCTCTGGAAAACGTGATGAAACCCGACAGCCTGCAGCAGCACCGCGAGCGCCTGCTGGCCGCCGGTTTCCGTCAGGTCACGCCCTGGTTCCAGTGCCTCAACTTCGCCTCGCTGGTGGCCCTGCCATGATCGAACAACTGGACCTCGCCCGCCTGCAACAGAGCCTGGCCGGCAGCCCGCTGGCCGAATGGGCTGACGACCTGCCGGCGCAGATCGGTGCCAAGCTGGCCGTCGGCCACGGCGACCTGGAGCGCTGGCAGGCCGCACTGGCCGCTCTGCCGGCGATCACGCCAAGCCAGACCGAGCTGGTCAATGAATTTCGTCTGGACGCACCGCTCGATGAGGCCACCCGCGAGCAGTTGCTGCATGCCCTGCAGGGGCTGATTCCCTGGCGCAAGGGGCCGTTCCAGCTGTTTGGCGTGCATGTCGATACCGAATGGCGCTCGGACTGGAAATGGGCGCGCGTATCTCCGCATCTCGACCTCAAAGGCAAGCGCGTGCTGGACGTCGGCTGCGGCAATGGCTACTACATGTGGCGCATGCTCGGGGCCGGCGCCGGCAGTGTGATCGGCGTCGACCCCAACTGGCTGTTCCTCTGCCAGTTCCTCGCGGCCAAGCGCTACCTGCCGGACCTGCCTGCCTGGCACCTGCCACTGGCCTCCGAGGAACTGCCGGCCAAGCTGCAGGGTTTCGATACCGTGTTTTCCATGGGCGTGCTCTATCACCGTCGCTCACCCATCGATCACCTGCTGGAACTCAAGGACTGCCTGCGCAAGGGCGGCGAATTGGTACTGGAAACGCTGGTGGTCGAAGGCGATGCGCAGCAGGTGCTGATGCCCGAGGACCGTTACGCGATGATGCGCAATGTCTGGTTTCTGCCGTCGGTACCGGCCCTGGAGCTGTGGCTGCGCCGTGCCGGCTTTGTTGACGTGCGCTGCGTGGATGTCTCGGTGACCAGCGTGGCGGAGCAGCGCGCCACCGAGTGGATGCGCTTTCAGTCGCTGCCCGACTTCCTCGCCCCCAATGATCACAGCCGCACCGTCGAGAACCTGCCGGCGCCGACCCGCGCCGTACTGATCGCACGCAAGCCTTAACGCCTGGGCAAAAGCGTGGCCGGGGCGGTCATACTGGCGTAACCTGCAACTGTTATCGCACGAGCCTCTGCCATGCCCCATTGGCTTTCTCGCTGCAGTGTTCTGGCCCTCAGTCTGTCGGTGCTGCTGAGTCAGGCAGAGCCACTGCAGCTGTATACCGAGGAATACCCGCCGGTATCCTTCTCTGTAAAAGGTCGTGCCGAAGGCATGGCCAACGAGCTGGTGCGCGAACTGCTCAAACGCCTTGGTGAATCCGGGGAAATCAGTGTGGTGCCCTGGGCAAGGGGTTATCACACCGTGCAGCAGACGCCCAATACCGCCTTGTTCGCCACCATCCGCAATGCCGAACGCGAACCGCTGTTCCGCTGGGTCGGCCCCATCCTGCTGGCGCAGGACAGCTTCTACGCCCTGAAGAATTCAGGCATCCAGCTGCACGATCTGGCGGATGTAGCCAAGGCCGGTCCGGTCGCCGTGCCCCGCGACTGGTTCAGCTATCAGGAACTGCGCAATCTTGGTCTGACAAACCTGCTGGGCGTCACCGAACCCGAACAGATGTTCAAGATGCTCAAGCGTGGCCGGGTCAAGCTGATCGTGGCCGACAACCTGAGTTTCTACAGCACCGGTGACGCCGCGCAGCAGGTCGACTACCTGACGGCCAAGGATGTCGAGGTCGCCCTGCCCTACCGCGCCTCACTGGGCTACATCACCTTCTGGCACGGCACCGATCCGGCCGTGATCCAGCGCTGGCAGCGCGAACTGGACGCGATGAAAGCCGACGGCAGTTTCAGCCGCATCTACCAGCGCTGGCTGCCGGGCGAGCCTGAGCCCTAACCGACGGCAGGCCGGCGGGCCGGCTGAACAGCAGACGCAGAGCAACGATCAGGCGCTGGACAACTGCAGGCATATCTTCGCTGCCGCATCGAGGAGACACGAGTAATGAGAGCCTCCCTGCAGTCGCTCCATGGTCACCCCGCCCGGAAAAGTCCGGGCCAGATAATCGGCCATAGCGACCGGTGACCAGTTGTCGTGCGTGCCGTGCCATAGATGAACACTCGCCTCACACTCGAAGATGCCGGCCGACCACGGCGCAAGAAACTGATTGATGTCTCTCATGTAGCCACTGGCGCCCTGGGTAAAGCACGACTGCAGGACATCCTTCATCAGCGTCCTGAACGCCGGCTGACTGGCAAGAGCCTTGTCCTGCCCTGCCGCACTGGCAAACAGTAAACGAGCCAATACGCCAGGCAGCAGCGAAGCCAGGAATGCCTGCGACTTTGCCAGCCCGCTGAACAGCACGGGCCGGTTCCTGGCCAGAGAAAAAACGCCCTTGCCGGCCATCTCGTTGAGAAAGTCGCCCTCATCGAGCGGCGCCACCGCCGAAACCAGATGCAGACTTTTCACCCTACCCGGCATCTGCCGGAAGACCTCCAATGCAACGTGACTGCCGATGGAAAAACCGATGAAGTCGACCGGAGTTCCGCGAACCGCCTCATCAATAGCCTGCGCGATGCGCTGGTAGTAGAGGGCACCACTGACGGATGGATCGATCGAGAATCGATCGAAACAGAGCACGCGCAACCCCAGTGCTCGCGCGCTGCTCTCGAACACTGAAGCCTCAATGGGCGAACCGGGTACCCCATGGAAATACACAACGGGCTTACCCGAAGGGTTTCCATACTCACTAAAGTTCATAGCCACTCCCGGCCAGGATCGATTCCGTGTTCTATCACCAATCCGCTGAAAATACGCTGAGGCTGACAGCCGCATTGCCGTCATCCAGCTTGGCTTTCCTCTGGCCAAGGCGCGATGACGCCGCTAGAATTGCGCACTTTTTGATCAGCGCAGCCCTGCGCACGGCTCTCTGAGGTTTTCCATGTCGTCCAACACCACTCCCAAAGTCGGTTTCGTTTCCCTGGGCTGCCCCAAGGCTCTGGTCGACTCCGAGCGCATCCTCACCCAGCTGCGCATGGAGGGCTATGAGGTCGTGCCGACCTATCAGGACGCCGATGTGGTGGTGGTCAACACCTGTGGCTTCATCGACACCGCCAAGGCCGAGTCGCTGGATGCCATTGGCGAGGCGATTGCCGAGAACGGCAAGGTCATCGTCACCGGCTGCATGGGCGTCGACCAGTCGGCGATCCGCGATGTGCACCCCAGCGTGCTGGCCGTGACCGGCCCGCAGCAGTACGAGCAGGTGGTCAACGCCGTGCACGAAGTCGTGCCGCCGAAAACCGAGCACAACCCGCTGATCGACCTGGTGCCGCCGCAGGGCGTCAAGCTGACCCCGCGCCACTACGCCTACCTGAAGATTTCCGAAGGCTGCAACCACAGCTGCAGCTTCTGCATCATCCCGTCGATGCGCGGCAAGCTGGTCAGCCGCCCGGTCGGCGAGGTGCTGGGCGAAGCCGAACGTCTGGTCAAGGCCGGCGTACAGGAACTGCTGGTGATCAGCCAGGACACCAGCGCCTACGGCGTGGACACCAAGTACAAGACCGACTTCTGGAACGGCCAGCCGGTCAAGACGCGCATGCTCGAGCTCTGCCAGGCCCTGGCCGGGATGGGCGTCTGGGTGCGTCTGCACTATGTCTACCCGTACCCGAACGTGGATGACGTGATCCCGCTGATGGCCGCCGGCAAGCTGCTGCCCTACCTCGACATTCCCTTCCAGCACGCCAGCCCGAAAGTGCTCAAGGCCATGAAGCGCCCGGCCTTCGAGGACAAGACCCTGGCCCGCATCAAGGCCTGGCGCGAGATCTGCCCGGAACTGACCATCCGCTCGACCTTCATCGTCGGCTTCCCCGGCGAGACCGAGGAAGACTTCCAGTACCTGCTCGACTGGCTGACCGAAGCCCAGCTCGACCGCGTCGGCTGCTTCCAGTACAGCCCAGTGGACGGCGCTCCGGCCAACGACATGGATCTGGAACCGGTGCCGGACGAGATCAAGCAGGAGCGCTGGGAGCGCTTCATGGCGCACCAGCAGGCCATCAGCGCCGCGCGCCTGCAACAGAAGATCGGCAAGGAAATCGAAGTGCTGATCGACGAAGTGGACGATGAAGGCGCGGTCGGCCGCGGCTGGGCCGACGCCCCGGAAATCGACGGCAACGTCTATATCGAGACCACTGCGGTCAAGCCGGGCGACAAGATCCGCGTGCGCATCATCGATGCCGACGAGTACGACCTGTGGGCCGAACCGGTCTGACACGAAGCTGAACAAACGCCTCAATTAAAACGCCGCGACCCCTCACCTTCGAGTCGCGGCGTTTTCGTTTATGCCGCTGTCTGGGCTAATGGCTGATTACATCAGCCCAACCTTAGCCACTGCTCCAGCGGCTTCGGTTTTTCCACACCATAGCCCTGCACATAATCGACACCCAGTTCGAGCAGACGCGCACGGATGCTCGCCGTCTCGACATACTCGGCGATGGTCTTGCGCCCTAGCGCATGGGCGATTTCATTGATCGAGCGAACCATGGCCAGGTCGCTGGGCGAACGCTCGATTTCCTTGACGAAGCTGCCGTCGATCTTCACGTAATCCACCGGCAGACGCTTGAGGTAATCGAAGGAGGAAAAACCGACACCGAAGTCGTCAATCGAGAAGCTGCAGCCCGCCAGTTGCAGGTGACGTACCAGATCGGCGGTCTTGGCCAGATTGGCCACCGCAGCAGTTTCGGTCAGCTCGAAGCAGATGCGTGACGGCTCGACCGCATGCTGTTCAAACAGACTCTCGATAAAGCCCAGCAGCTTGTCGTCATTGAGGCTGCTGCCGGACAGGTTGATGGAAATCGAACTGCTGTGCTGCCACACGTGTGGGTGCCGTTCCAGCTCGTAGAAAATTCGTTTGAGCACCCAGCGATCAACCTTGGGCATGCGCTGGTAACGTTCAGCGGCGGCAATGAAGTCGACCAGTTGCAGGTCGTTCTCCATCACCAGCAACAGCTCGTAATGTGGCAGCTCATCGCTGTCCTCGGCCACCGGCGCAATCTGCTGCAAACGCAGACTCAGCTCTTCGCGCTCGACAATATCGTCAACCCGCGCAGCGATAGCCAGCAGGCCGTTGTGCTCGCCATCCTGCTCCTCGCGATAGCAATGCACACGATTACGGCCACTCTGTTTCGCCGAGTTAGCAGCACTCTGCAAATCGCCGATGACATTCGCCACGTCATGGCGGCTGCTGGCCTCAACCACACCGATGCTCACAGTCAAGCTGTGGCGGCGCTCTTCCCAGACAAAGCCCTGACTTTCGACCTCACTACGCAGACGCTCGGCCAGCCCCAGCGCCTGCGCCTCGTCATGCCCAGGCAGAGCTATGGCAAAGTCGACGCCACCCACCCGCGCCAAACTGGCATTGGCGGGCAGCAGCCTAAGCAGGCGCTCAGCCAGTTCACGCAGACAGGCATCCCCCGCCACAGGACCAGCATGCTGATTGAGCAGAATGAACAAATCGATATGTGCCAACAGGAAGCTTTGCGGCAGCGGACCTGCAAGGCATTGCGCTACCGACACCTCGAAGCTGCGCCGATTCAGTAGCCCCGTCAGCTCATCATGGCTGCGCGCATGGGTGATCTCGTGATAGAGACGACCAACGATATCCTGCAAGGTGTTCTGGATAAGTCCCTCGCCAGCAGCCTCAGCATCACTGAGCAACAGGCTACCGCTGGCCAGCGCAGCTAGCAGTTGATCTCCGTTGAGATTGCCGGCCTCACGCCCCTGGGTGTCGACCAGAACATAGTGATCCATCGACGGATTGCACCAGATCAGTTGCAAGGCCTGCCCTTGGGCATCACGCAACCAGTCGCCGGCCTGCAGGGCATCGCGGCGCTCGCGCCAGCGCTGCTCGGTGGAGTCCAGTACCAGTGGCTGAGCACTGATCTGCGGCGCAACCGTGACAAACTCGATGGGCTCCTCGCCCAGCAACTGCCTGCGCAGGCTCGTCAGTACCGTCAGGTACTGGTATTGGCCAACCAGAAAGCTCTCCATGCGCCGACGCAGGATATCCAGCAGATGCTCCACTTCGTAGGCGCGCTCTACATCATCATGATCAAGCGCCGACAAATCCTCACTGCGTTCTAGCCAACGATTAAGCAACGATGTCAGGGCCAGATCACCACGCCAACCAACGCTGTCTTCGCCGTTGCGGATCAGCTCATGAACCAACAGTTCCTTCCAGCCAGCGGCCAACCAGTCCAGCAGGACCTGCGCGGCCCGACCACCATGCAACCCATACATGGCCGCATCGACCTGCCGGCGCGCGCCCTCGAGTGTGTCGCGACCACGATGTGCCTGCATTACCCGCTCAGCACTGTTGCGGTAGGCACGCTGCTGCAGAGCCAACAGCTCGTCCAGAGCCGACGCCTGGGCACTTAACACCTGTACATCGCCCTGATAGCTGGCATTGAGCGTTTCGATCACGCTCTGCAGCCGAGCCTCCAGGGCACGATTGGGAGGATCACAGGCATCAGCCAACCGCAGCACCTTGTCCAACGTGGCGCGCAGGGGGTGAGCCGGATCGGCAAAAGCAGCCGGATTGGTCAGAGCAGCCTGCAGCACCGTGGGCAGAAGGCTGCGCAGCGCCGGTTTAAGCCCGGCGGCCAAACGCTCCTCCTGGTCCAGCGCATCAAACAGTTCGCCCACCAGCAGAGCATCTTCGCGTTGCCGGGGGCTGATCATGCAACCCTGCGATTCCAACTCGTGCAACCACTTGGAAGCCGCCCAATGCTCACCGGCAGGCGGTCGCTGCACGCCGGCAAAGCCCTCTGCCAGCGGTAGACCTGCCTCGCTACCCGATGGCAGGTCTGCACTCGTTGAATACGGCGAACCAACCGCACCCTGTCCTATGGCATGACCAACCGGCCGCCGCGCCTGACGTCCATCCTGCGCCTGTCGCAACTCATGAAACGCCTGATAGGGCTTAGCCAGAGCAGCCTGACGCTGCGGAACCACTGTCTGCCTCAGTGATGATTGAGGGCTTGGACTCGGCTCAAGAGGCTCCACATGATGCTGGTTGAGTACCTGCATAAGTGCCTGCAGGTAGCCCATCAGGCTTGTCGAGAGCACGCGCTGAACCGTGTTCTGAAACACGAGACGCGCCAGAGGAGCCTGTTGACGTAACTGCAAGGCCTCCTGTAGCTGACGCAATAGAAACTCCAGACCAAGTGGATGATCACCCTCACGGGGCTGCAGGTTGCTCAGACGATTGAGACAGGAACAGACGCGCCACTCCAGTGGGCCGAGGGTTTCGCGCAAACTACGTACGAGACGCTTGGCCTCCAGCAAATCATCTACCTCGGCGTCATCCACCAGGCTCCACTGATTGCTGTTGTCTTCCTCCTCGACCTGTGGACCCTCGCCCAGCGGCAAGTACTGACAGAGACGTGCCACTACTTGCTCGATGGCCTGACGACCATGGGTACGACAGACTCGCCGCAGCTCATTGCAAGCTTCGGCATCCCGATTGGAAAACGCCTGCAGACTCTGCTCACCCAGCGCCAACTCCAATGCCTGCAACAGTTCGCGCAGAGCGTCCGGCAGCTGCGTGCGTACAACGCTGCACAGTGCCTGACTGATAGCAGTGGCGATCGGAGCTGGCATGGCGAGGGGAAGCCTCCTGCACGAATGAACGTCCTCTTTGGACTATAGCCAGCCCAGTCACCGAAGCGAAGATAAATACCTGACTCACCCGATAGAGGTCTGGCACAGCCGCAGTGAACGTCTACGCTTGCTGGGAATTGCCTGCGGAGTCACCGGTCATGGCCCAAGCCCCTCTACCGCCAGCCGACAAGGACAAGGAAACCCGCCTGTTCCTGTTCCTCATCGTGCTGTTCTTTCCCCTGCTGTCGATCGCGCTGGTCGGTGGCTTCGGCTTCATCGTGTGGATGCTGCAACTAATCATGGGCCCGCCCGGCTCGCCGCTCTGAACGCCAAGGATCCCCTCATGGATGACACCGTGCATATCGCCAGCCTGCTGGTGCACTGCCGCCCCGAACTGCTGCCGCCGCTGCTGACCAACCTGCAGTGCCTGCCCGACGTGGAGCTGTACCAGCACAGCCCGGAAGGCAAGCTGGTCGTGGTACTGGAGACCCGTCATGAACAGCAGATCCTCGAACGCATCGAGCAACTGCAACAACTGCCTGGCGTACTCAACGTCGCGCTGATCTATCACGAACTCCTCAGCCCGGAAGGAGCCACCGCATGAGTCTGACCCGCCGAGAATTTGCCAAGGCCCAGGCCGCTGCCATTGCGGCGGCCGCCGCCGGTCTGCCGATCGCCAGCACGGCGAGCAACCTGATCACCGACGCCGAGCAGACCACGCTGGACTGGAACAAGGCGCCCTGCCGCTTCTGCGGCACCGGCTGCAGCGTGATGGTGGCGACCAAGAACGGCCGCGTGGTGGCCACCCACGGCGACGTCAAAGCCGAGGTCAACCGCGGCCTGAACTGCGTCAAGGGCTACTTCCTGTCCAAGATCATGTACGGCAGCGACCGCCTGACCCAGCCGCTGCTGCGCATGAAGAACGGCGTTTACGACAAGCAGGGCGAATTCCAGCCGGTAAGCTGGGAGCAGGCGTTTTCCATCATGGCCGAGAAGACCAAGGCCGCACTCAAGGCCCATGGTCCCGAAGCCATCGGCATGTTCGGCTCCGGCCAGTGGACGGTGTGGGAAGGCTACGCGGCCAACAAGCTGATGAAGGCCGGGCTGCGCTGCAACAACATCGACCCCAATGCCCGCCACTGCATGGCCTCGGCGGTAATGGGCTTCATGCGCAGCTTCGGCATGGACGAGCCGATGGGCTGCTACGACGACATCGAAGCCACCGACACCTTCGTGCTCTGGGGCTCGAACATGGCCGAGATGCATCCGGTGCTCTGGACCCGGGTCACCGATCGCCGTCTCAGCGCGCCGCAGGTCAAGGTAGCGGTGCTGTCGACCTTCGAGCACAGAAGCTTCGATCTGGCCGACATCCCCATGGTGTTCAAGCCACAGACCGACCTGATCATCCTCAACTACATCGCCAACCACATCATCGAAAGCGGCGCGGTCAATCAGGACTTCGTCAGCCGCCACACCAAGTTCGCCAAGGGCGCCGATGACATCGGCTACGGCCTGCGCCCCACCGACCCGCTGGAACAGAAGGCGAAAAACGCCGCCACCGCCAATACCTGGAGCGACATCTCCTTCGAGCAGTTCGCCGCCTTCGTCAAACCCTACACCCTGGAGCGCGCCGCCGAAGAATCCGGGGTGCCGGCCGAGCGGCTCAAGGCCCTGGCCGAACTGTATGCCGACCCCAAGCGCAAGGTCATGTCGTTCTGGACCATGGGCTTCAACCAGCACACCCGCGGCGTGTGGGCCAACAACCTGATCTACAACATCCACCTGCTCACCGGAAAGATCAGCGAGCCAGGCAACAGCCCCTTCTCGCTCACCGGCCAGCCTTCGGCCTGCGGCACCGCCCGCGAGGTGGGCACCTTCGCCCACCGCCTGCCGGCCGACATGCTGGTGGCCAACCCCAAGCACCGCGCCACCGCCGAGAAGATCTGGAAGCTGCCCGAAGGCACCATTCAGGAGAAGCCCGGCTTCCACGCCGTGCAGCAGAGCCGCATGCTCAAGGACGGCGTTCTCAAGGTGTACTGGACCCAGGTCACCAACAACATGCAGGCCGGGCCCAACGTGATGCAGGAAATCCTACCCGGCTGGCGCAACCCGGAGGCCTTCGTCATCGTTTCGGACGTTTACCCCACCGTCTCAGCCCAGGCCGCCGACCTGATCCTGCCCAGCGCCATGTGGGTGGAGAAGGAGGGCGCCTACGGCAACGCTGAGCGGCGCACCCAGTTCTGGCACCAGTTGGTGAAGGCACCGGGCGAGGCAAAATCCGACCTGTGGCAACTGGTGGAATTCTCCAAACACTTCACCACCGACGAGGTGTGGCCGGCAGAGCTTCTGGCCAAGGCACCGCAGTTCAAGGGTAAAACCCTGTTCGAGGTACTGTTCAAGAACGGCCAGGTGGACCAGTTCCCGGCCAGCGACCTGGCCAAGGGCTATGCCAACGATGAAGCCGAGGCCTTCGGCTTCTACCTGCAGAAGGGGCTGTTCGAGGAATACGCCGCTTTCGGCCGAGGTCACGGCCATGATCTGGCCCCCTTTGACACCTACCACGCCGAACGCGGCCTGCGCTGGCCGGTGGTGGATGGTCAGGAAACCCGCTGGCGCTACCGCGAGGGCCTGGACCCCTATGTGGAGAAAGGCAGCGGTGTGCAGTTCTACGGCTACCCGGACAAGAAGGCGATCATCTTCGCCCTGCCCTACGAGCCGCCAGCCGAGAGTCCGGACAAGGACTTCCCGTTCTGGCTCAGCACCGGCCGCGTGCTTGAGCACTGGCACACCGGCAGCATGACCCAGCGCGTCGACGAACTGTACAAGGCCGTACCCGATGCGCTGGTGTACATGCACCCGGACGATGCCAGCGAACTCAAGCTGCGCCGTGGCAGCGAGGTCAGGGTGGTCAGCCGGCGTGGCGAGATTCGCGCCCGGGTGGAAACCCGCGGCCGCAACAAGCCTCCACGTGGCCTGGTGTTCGTGCCCTTCTTCGATGCCAACAAGCTGATCAACAAGGTCACGCTGGACGCCACCGATCCCATCTCCAAGCAGACCGACTACAAGAAATGCGCCGTGCGCATCGAACTGGTCAGCCTGGCCTGAGGAGCCTGATGATGAGAATCCTGCCCCTGCTGCTCACCCTGCTGGCCTGCACCGCGCAGGCCACCGACTACCCGCTGGACGCACCGGCCCCGGATGGCCGGCGTGCCGGAGGCACCCTGACTCAGACGCTGCCAGCCCCGGCGCTGGTGGACGATGAAAACAAGGACATCAAACGCGAACGCAGCTACCCCGAGCAACCGCCGACCATTCCCCACGCCATCCGCGGCTATCAGGTCGACAAGAACGGCAACAAGTGCCTGGCCTGTCACAGCCGCGCCAACAGTGCCAAAAGCCAGGCACCGATGATCAGCATCACCCACTACATGGATCGTGACGGCCAGGCCCTGGCCGCGGTATCGCCACGGCGCTACTTCTGCAACCAGTGCCATGTGCCGCAGAAGGATGTGAAACCTCTGGTGGAAAACCAGTTCCGCACCATCGACCAGGTGCTGCAGGATGCCGTGCAGCAGGCCGGCCAGACTCCGTGAGGTACGCATGAAGCGACTGATCCAATGGCTGCGCCTTTACTGGGGCGTACTGCGCAGGCCCAGCGTGCATTACAGCCTGGGCTTTCTCACCCTCGGCGGCTTCGTGGCAGGCATCATCTTCTGGGGCGGTTTCAACACCGCGCTGGAGGCCACCAACACCGAGACGTTCTGCATCTCCTGCCACGAGATGCGCGACAACGTGTACGTCGAGCTCAAGGACACCATCCACTACAGCAACCGCTCCGGGGTGCGTGCCACCTGCCCGGATTGCCACGTGCCACACCAGTGGACAGACAAGATCGCCCGCAAGATGCAGGCCTCCAAGGAGGTCTGGGGCAAGATCTTCGGCACCATCAGCACCCGCGAGAAATTCCTCGAGAAACGCCGCGAGCTGGCCGAGCACGAGTGGGCAAGGCTCAAGGCCAACGACTCGCTGGAGTGCCGCAACTGCCACAACTTCGACTACATGGACTTCACCCGGCAGAGCCCGCGAGCCAGGGAGATGCACTCCACAGCCCTGGCCAGCGGCCAGGCCACCTGCATCGACTGCCACAAGGGCATCGCCCACCAGTTGCCGGACATGCATGGCGTGCCGGGTTGGCAGTGACAGAAAAAGCAGTACCGGCGGTTTGGCACCAGATCAACAGCACAAAGCTGCCAGCTGGCAGCAGTCGCCAACCCGGCAGCAGCCCGGCGGAAGCAAAAAAACGGGAGCCCTAGGGCTCCCGTACTCAATCGAGAAATGTCAGAGCCGGCCAAATCCGGCCGCCACTCCAACTACAACCTCACCTGCGCTTCAAATTGAAACGCCCGTTTAGTTTTGCAAATGTGCATGGCGCTATCCGTTTAGCTTTGTTACTGCTTTGTAACGCTTTGTAATCAGCCTCGCGCCCGCCATCGGACTCACGGCCTCAGGCCGCCTGACGCTCCAGCAGGCGGATGATCTTCTCCGGCCCCAGGCGGAACGGCTGGTAGCCGTGCGGATAGCTGGCGTAGTGCCGCGCCAGCGGGCTGTCCTGAAACGACGCCACCTCCCAGGGATTGAAGCGCCGCAGCCACCAGGCCCGCCCCTTGAGAACCAGCCACACAACGACACCGAGAGGCCGCGATGGTCTGCCCAGGCCCAGGGCCGCCAACAGCGCCGGATCATCCAGCAGCACCTTAACCAGCGGCCGGGCCAACCCGCGCAGCGGGCGTGGCAGCATCTGGCTCAGGCCATGGATGGCACCGTCGCACACCTGCTGGTTGCTCGGCGCATACACCTCCATGCGCGCCCGGTAGTCCTCGCGCCAGCTCTCGAAGGCCGCCAGCGTCGGCGGTATGTCACGGATATGCATGGCCTCGCCCAGCGCGCGGAACGCCATGAACAGCCCCTGCTCTTCGGCCGTTGTCATCGCCCGCCAGCCGAAGCGCCGCAGCCAGCGTATCGGCTCGTAGATGAACAGCGAGAGGGTGTACAGGTAGTCGTCATTGGCAATCTTGTAATGCCCGTGGATACGGTTGAGGTGCTCCACCATCTTCGCCCCGTGCGGGCCATCGACCCCGTCCTGGAGAATCTCGGTGAGGATCGCCCGGGTGTCGTCCAGACGCTTGAGGCTGTGCTGCTCGTACTGCCCGGTACGGTGCAGCAGCGCCGACATGCGCGGAATGGCGAAGGTCTTGAGCTGGGCCAGCTCGCCGGACAACAGCATGTCCAGAGGGAATTCGTGGCGGGCGAAAATACGCAGCATCTGCGCGTAATCCTGCTGCGGGTCGAGCTCGGCCAGTTGGCGGGTATGAACATGGCGACGCAGGGGCATGGGGGAAATCCTTTGACAGATAATAGACAGCTGTCTATTTATCTCCTGCTCCCCGCCCTGCACAGACGACAGGCAGCGCCCGGCGTCCACTAACAGACAGATGCACGATCATGTCCAGCAACCCCCATGACCGCCGCAGCCAGCGCTCACGCAAGGCCATCCTCGCCGCCATGCTCAGCCTGCTGCAGGATAAACCGTTCAGCCGCATCGCCGTGGCGGAGATCTGCCAGCGCGCGGACGTGGCGCGCCCCACCTTTTACCTGCACTTCTCCGGCAAGGAGGAGGCCCTGCTCGGCTTCATGGATGAGGTGTTCGAACAGTTCTTCGCCGCCATCGAACCGCATCTGCCCCAGGCCGAGCTCAACACCCAGACGATCACCCGCCTGCTGTTCGCCCAATGGCAGGAGCACCACCAGTTGCTTCGTGCCCTGCTCGACGCGGGGCTGGAAAACGCCATGCAGCAACGTTTTCGTCATTACGGCGCACGCCTGGTCGGGCGCTTTCTCAGTCAGCGCCAGCTGGTCCTGCATGACAGCAGCCTGATGCCCTACCTGATCGACAGCATAGCCGCCACGGCCCTTGCCTTTCTCATGCGCTGGCTGCGTGACGACCTGCAACAACCTGCGGAAAAACTCGCCAGCTTCTACGAAGCCGTGACCCGCCCGGGCTTGCTGGCCGTACTGGCGCCCGGCACATGACAGGCGCCCAGGCCGCCGGGCAGAATGCCGGCATGACCCACACTCTTCTCCCGCCACGGGGCTGCAGCGAGGCGCTGAGCGACTGGCCCTGGTCCGTTGCTGCCAATGGCCTGAGCCTGCAACGCTGCCAGTTCGACCCGGCCCTTCTGGACGGCAGCGACTTTGCCCGCCTGAGGATCGGCACCGTCCCTGGCGTCGCCAAGCGGCAGATGGAATACCTGGCCGGGCGCTACTGCGCCGCCATTGCCCTGCGCAGCTTCGGCTGCCTGAACGTGCCCGGCCGCGGCGACGACCGCGCCCCGCTCTGGCCACCGGGCTTCTGCGGTTCGATCAGCCACAGTCAGGGCGTGGCCCTGGCCGTGGTCGGCCGGCAGTCGGCCTGGCG
This sequence comes from Pseudomonas sp. HAR-UPW-AIA-41, assembly GCF_002304225.1. Taxonomy (GTDB): domain Bacteria; phylum Pseudomonadota; class Gammaproteobacteria; order Pseudomonadales; family Pseudomonadaceae; genus Aquipseudomonas. The sequence goes on along the minus strand of NZ_NSLB01000001.1, from coordinate 329,268 downwards.
CAGTCTGGGCCTGGATCTGGAAGCCCAGCTGAGTGACGACCGGGCCCGGCGCCTGTGCGCCGAGATCCTCACCCCCGCCGAGCAGCAACGTCTGCAGGCTCTGCCCGACGACGCGCACGCCGCCCGGGTGAGCCTGACCTTCTCGCTCAAGGAAAGCCTGTTCAAGGCGCTCTACCCGCTGACCGGGGTGCGCTTCTACTTTCAGGATGCCGAACTGCTGATGGCCGATCGGGGCATCGCGCAACTGCGCCTACTGAAAACCCTCTCCGCCGAGTGGACAGCCGGATGCGAACTGCCGGCGCACCATGCCGAGATCGACGGCCAGCTGCTCAGTCTGGTGGCGGTGGCAGCCGGGTAGCGCTCAGTCTTCCGACGGCTGCTGGCGCGGCCAGATCAGGCTGAAGCGCGCCCCGCCCAGCACCTGACTGCGGTCAACCTGCGCACGGCCGTGGTGCCAGTAGATGATCCGCCGCACGATGGACAGCCCCAACCCGTGGCCACCGGAGGCACGGGTGCGGCTGTCGTCCAGGCGCAGGAAGGGCGTGAACACCCGCTCCCACTCCGCCTCGGGCACGCCCGGGCCGTCATCCTCGACATCGATGCGGCACTGTTCCAGACCGATGCTGAACGACAGCCGCACCTGCGTCTCGGCGTGGCGCAGGGCATTGCTCACCAGATTCTGCACCGCCCGCTGCAGATAGCGCGGCTCGGCCAGCACGCAACTGTCGCCGCTGTCGGCGGCCAGCTGGCAGGGACCACGCTCGATATGCACACCAACGCGCAGCGGCGCCAGCTCGCCGGCCACCTTGTCCAGCAGGCGGGTGAGGTCGACTTCCTGATAGCTCAGCGCTGGCGCCCCCTGCTCCAGGCGCGCGTAGGTCAGCATCTCGTCGACCAGTTTGTCGAGTTCCTGAATGTCGCCGTCCATGCCGTCCATGTAGCGGCGGCGGGCGCTGTCGCTTTCCGCATCGGCGATCATTTCCAGACCGAAGCGCAAGCGCGCCACCGGCGTACGCAGCTCGTGGGACACGGCACGCACCATCTCGCGCTGGATATTCAGCAGGCGCTGCAGCTGCTCGGCCATCTCGTTGAACACCGTGGCCAGGCGCCCCACCGCATCGCTGCCACGCACCGGCACGCGGGCACCGAGCTTGCCGCTGGCGATCAGGGTGGCCACATCCGACAGCGCCAGCAGGCGATGCTCCAGATTGCGCACCAGCAGATAAATGATCAGGCCGACCAGTCCCAGCCCCATCAGCGCGATCAGCGCCTGCAGCTCCGGCGGGTAGTCGTCCATCCGGTAGATCGGCCCCATCACCAGCACCCAGGGACTGTCGAGCAGGCCGGACACCAGACGGATGCCGTCGCCGCCCTTGGTCAGGGCCATCACCGTGTCGCCTTCCTCCACCCGGCGGCGCTGGTCATCGTCCAGATCGGCCTCATCGAGTTTGACCAGACGCAGGTCGAAGCCGAACTGCTTGTCGCGGTGAATACGCGCCAACCGTCCTGGCTGCTCACCCGGCTCCAGCCGCTGCAACTCGTCGATCAGCAGATAAAGGGTGGCGCGCGCCAACTGCTCACTGACCTGCTCCACCTCGGTGGTCAGCAATAACGGCTCATCCCGGCTCAGCATACTGATGACCTGCGCGGCATGCGGTCCGGTCTGCTCTACCAGCACCTGGCCGCTGCGCAGGCCGGCGATCTGCCCGGAGTCCAGCTTCAGGTCGCTCAGCGGGCGCAGGCTCAGGCTCACTCCCAGCAGACGACTCCAAACCACCAGAGCGCGTCGACGCTCAACCCCACTCATCGACTGCAGATTGTCGCTCATCAGACGGAAGGTGCCGCGCGCCAGGTTCTCGCGGTACTCGTCATTACGCACCTGATTGGTCACATGCACCGTGGCCACGCCCAGCACGCCAACCAGCACCAGCGACAGCAGCAGGCCGCCGTAGATGCGCAGGAAGATCGAGTTCACGGCGCTACTCGCTGAAGGCTTCGCCGACGAACAGATAGCCCTTGCTGCGCACGGTCTTGATCAGGCGCGGGTGCATGGGGTCGTCGCCGATCTTCGGACGGATGCGCGAGATGCGCACATCGATGGAACGGTCCTGGCCGTCGTACTCGATGCCGCGCAATGACGCGAAGATTTCCTCACGCGAGAGAATGCGCCCGGCATTGGCCGCCAGCAGCCAGAGCAGATCGAACTCGGCACTGGTCAGTTCGATCAGCGCGCCGCCGAGGAAGGCTTCGCGCCGGGCACTGTCGACCAGCAGCGGGCCGAACTGCAGACGGCGCACCTCGCCGGCCGGCAGCGGCTCCACCTCGCCCGGCTCACTGCGCCGCAGCAGCGCGCGGATACGCGCCAGCAGCACGCGCGGACGCACCGGCTTGCATACATAGTCATCGGCGCCCATTTCCAGGCCGAGCACCTGATCCATATCGTCCGAGCGCGCGGTGAGCATCAGGATCGGCCCCTCGTAACGAGGGCGCAGCTGCCGGCAGATGGACAGGCCATCCTCGCCCGGCAGCATCAGGTCGAGCACCACCAGATCCGGCTTGTCGGCGAGGATGCGGGCCACCGCGCGGGCGCCGTCGGACTCGATGGCGACCTTCAGGCCATTGCTCTCCAGGTACTCCTGGGTCAACTCGGCCAGACGCTGATCGTCCTCGACAATAAGAATCTGCGAGACTGCTTGCTCCACCTTCCACCACCCTCGTGACTGCCAAACGCGCGGCATTGTAGCAACGCAGCCGTCACCCCGGCAGAGATTGCCGACGGCACGGGGGCAATGACGCCACGGCCCGTCCAGGCAGCGGTCGCCGCCCGTCCGGAAACACTAGATATTGTGGTAGCCTTCACAGAAGCAGCGACTGCAAAGCGACCGTGAAGTCAGCCATCCGGCACCGACGAACGGTGTACCCCAGTCTGCCTGCGGCTCTGCGCCATGCCCGGCCAGTCACCCACAAACCGCCCACAATTTATCCACAGCTTGTTCACTTCCGCCCGCCTTGCATTAGCGCAGACAGCGCATTATCTTGTAGCCACGAAACGCCAAACCCCTACATATTGGGTTTAGGCCAGACCACCGGACACAACCAGAATGAAATGCCAAGGCCCTTTCAGTGGCCGTCCACCGGTGCGTCACACCGCTCTTTAAACCCCCGCCAGGCGCCCTGCGCCTGGTCCGGCCCGCCACTTCCGATGTGTGCGCGGTGCTCCGGTAGTGATTGGCGGCAGTTAGATCGCCACCACTAGGGATAGTGGTTACGCGCAGTCTGCGTAACCCGCTGACTTTTGAGCCAGGGAGGCGCTTGAGTCGTTTCCTCCTGCCTTCAAAGTCAGCTGTTCGTCGGCATTTGTGCCGCACGGGCGGCATTGCAATGGAATGGGAAGCAAGGCAAGGCGGGCACGCCAAGTGTCCACACCAACAAATAGAGAACATGGAGACACCCATGCATACCGAGAGCAACGTCGAGAACCAGCCGGCCACTGTGCGGCACAGCACCGAATCCACCCAGGATCTGGCTGCCACCGCCCCGGGCCAGCTGCGCGTGATCAAGCGCAACGGCACTGTCGTTCCCTACACCGACGACAAGATCACCGTGGCCATCACCAAGGCGTTCCTCGCCGTTGAAGGCGGCACTGCTGCCGCTTCCTCGCGTATCCATGACACCGTGGCGCGTCTGACCGAGCAGGTCACCGCCACCTTCAAGCGCCGCATGCCGTCCGGCGGCACCATCCACATCGAGGAAATCCAGGACCAGGTCGAACTGGCCCTGATGCGTGCCGGCGAGCAGAAGGTTGCCCGCGACTACGTGATCTACCGCGAATCCCGTGCCCAGGCGCGCAAGAAAGGCGCCGCCGATGTTGCCCAGCCGCACCCGAGCATCCGTATCACCGCTGCCGACGGCAGCCTGGTTGCCCTCGACATGGGCCGCCTGCAGACCATCATCCGCGAAGCCTGCGAAGGCCTGGCCGAAGTCGATGGCGCGCTGATCGAAAGCGAGACCCTGAAGAACCTGTACGACGGCGTGGCCGAGAAGGACGTCAACACCGCCCTGGTGATGACCGCCCGTACCCTGGTCGAGCGCGAGCCGAACTACTCCTACGTCACCGCGCGCCTGCTGATGGACAACATCCGCGCCGAAGCCCTGGGCTTCCTCGGCATCGCCCAGAGCGCCACCCACCACGAAATGGCCGACCTCTACGCCAAGGCCCTGCCGGCCTACGTGGACAAGGGCGTGGAATTCGAACTGCTCGATCCCAAGCTCAAGGGCTACGACCTGGCCAAGCTGGGCGCCGCGCTGAACCACGAGCGCGATCAGCAGTTCACCTACCTGGGTCTGCAGACCCTGTTCGACCGCTACTTCATCCACAAAGACGGCATCCGTTTCGAACTGCCGCAGGTGTTCTTCATGCGCGTGGCCATGGGCCTGGCGATCGAAGAGCCGAAGAAGGAAGAGCGCGCCATCGAGTTCTACAACCTGTTGTCGTCCTTCGACTACATGGCCTCGACCCCGACCCTGTTCAACGCCGGCACCCTGCGTCCGCAGCTGTCCTCGTGCTACCTGACCACCGTACCGGACGACCTGTCGGGCATCTATCAGGCCATCCACGACAACGCCATGCTGTCCAAATTCGCCGGCGGCCTGGGCAACGACTGGACCCCGGTGCGCGCACTGGGCGCCTACATCAAAGGCACCAACGGCAAGAGCCAGGGCGTCGTGCCCTTCCTGAAAGTGGTCAACGACACCGCCGTGGCGGTCAACCAGGGTGGCAAGCGCAAGGGCGCTGTCTGTGCCTACCTGGAAACCTGGCACATGGACATCGAAGAGTTCATCGAGCTGCGCAAGAACACCGGTGACGACCGTCGCCGTACCCACGACATGAACACCGCCAACTGGATTCCGGACCTGTTCATGAAGCGCGTGTTCGACGACGGCCAGTGGACCCTGTTCAGCCCGTCCGAAGTGCCGGACCTGCACGACCTGACCGGCCGCGCCTTCGAAGAGCGCTACGAGTACTACGAAGCCATGGCCGGCTACGGCAAGATCAAGCTGTTCAAGACCATCGCCGCCAAGGACCTGTGGCGCAAGATGCTCTCCATGCTGTTCGAAACCGGCCACCCGTGGCTGACCTTCAAGGACCCGTGCAACCTGCGCAGCCCGCAGCAGCACGTGGGCGTGGTCCACAGCTCCAACCTGTGCACCGAGATCACCCTGAACACCAACAAGGACGAGATCGCCGTCTGCAACCTGGGTTCGGTCAACCTGGTCAACCACATCGTCGACGGCAAGCTGGATGTCGAGAAACTCGGCCGCACCGTGAAGACCGCCGTGCGCATGCTCGATAACGTCATCGACATCAACTACTACTCGGTACCACAGGCACGCAACTCCAACCTCAAGCACCGTCCGGTCGGCCTCGGCCTGATGGGCTTCCAGGACGCCCTGTACCTGCAGCACATCGCCTACGGCTCCGAAGCGGCCATCGAGTTCGCCGACCGCTCCATGGAAGCCATCAGCTACTACGCCATCCAGGCCTCCTGTGACCTGGCTGACGAGCGCGGCAGCTACAGCACCTTCGAAGGCTCGCTGTGGAGCCAGGGCATCCTGCCGCTGGACTCGCAGCAGATCCTCATCGAGCAGCGTGGCTCCAAGTACATCGACGTCGACCTGAACGAGACCCTGGACTGGGCCCCGATCCGCGAGCGCGTGAAGAAAGGCATCCGCAACTCGAACATCATGGCCATCGCGCCGACCGCGACCATCTCCAACATCATTGGCGTGTCGCAGTCCATCGAGCCGACCTATCAGAACCTGTACGTGAAGTCGAACCTGTCAGGCGAGTTCACCGTGATCAACCCCTACCTGGTTCACGACCTCAAGGCCCGTGGCCTGTGGGACCCGGTCATGGTCAACGACCTCAAGTACTACGACGGTTCCGTGCAGCAGATCGAGCGCATCCCGCAGGATCTGAAAGACCTGTACGCCACCGCCTTCGAGGTGGAAACCAAGTGGATCGTCGACGCCGCCAGCCGCCGCCAGAAGTGGATCGACCAGGCTCAGTCGCTGAACCTCTACATCGCCGGCGCCTCGGGCAAGAAGCTGGACGTGACCTACCGCATGGCCTGGTACCGTGGTCTGAAAACCACCTACTACCTCCGTGCCCTGGCCGCTACCAGCACCGAGAAGTCCACCATCAACACCGGCAAGCTCAACGCCGTGTCCAGTGGTGCGATTGACGAGGGCAACTTCGCCGCCCCGGCCGGTCCGGCTCCGGTGCCGAAGGCGTGCTCCATCGACAACCCGGACTGCGAAGCTTGCCAGTGATGGAAGGCGCACGTATCTGAGCGGCCCCCGCGTTGTTGCCGGGCAGGTCCGCCCCCATCGCGTACATCAGTACGCTCAGGGGCTCGAACCTACCCGGCGCCTAGCGGGAACTCGCCCAGCTACGCGCTCGCACCGAGTGGTCTGTCGGTAAGACAGGCAACTCGGTTTCCCTTCGGGGACAGGGGCACCGCCCCACGAATACCACCCTCGCCCGCCCTGCGGGCCGGGGTACCACCGGTCCGGTGGAACGGCTTTACCCCTTGCGCGCTGTACGCAACGGAACACAATTAGAAAACTGGATATCCATACAGGCCGGAAACGCTTGCCGGCCCGCTCGATCAAGCAGGAGATTGACCATGCTGAGCTGGGACGAATTTGACAAAGAAGACGCTGGCGACGCGCTTGCCGCCGCCAAGCCTGCCGCACCGGTGATCGAGGCCAGCCTCGACCGCCTCGACAACGAAGCCGCCGGCTCCGTGGAAGATGCCCGCGCCGTTTCCGCCAACGACTCCGACGCCGTCGCCCGCGCCAAGAAGGCCCTCGACGCCCTCGACGTGCAGGAAGGTCTGGACGAACTGGAAGGCGCCAGCGCCCGCGTGCAGGTCGGCGACAAGCAGATGATCAACGCCCGCGCCGACCTCAACCAGCTCGTACCCTTCAAGTACGACTGGGCCTGGCAGAAGTATCTGGATGGTTGCGCCAACCACTGGATGCCGCAGGAAGTGAACATGAACGCCGACATTGCTCTGTGGAAGAGCAAGGATGGCCTGTCCGAAGACGAGCGCCGCATCGTCAAGCGCAACCTCGGCTTCTTCTCCACCGCCGACAGCCTGGTCGCCAACAACCTGGTGCTGGCCGTGTACCGCCTGATCACCAACCCCGAGTGCCGCCAGTACATCCTGCGTCAGGCCTTCGAGGAAGCGATCCATACCCACGCCTACCAGTACTGCATCGAATCCCTGGCCATGGATGAAGGCGAGATCTTCAACATGTACCACGAGATTCCGTCGGTGGCGAAAAAGGCCTCCTGGGGTCTGAAGTACACCCGCTCGATCTCCGACCCGACCTTCACCACCGGCACCGTGGAGACCGACAAGGAACTGCTGCGCAACCTGATCGCGTACTACTGCGTACTGGAAGGCATCTTCTTCTACTGCGGCTTCACCCAGATCCTCTCCATGGGCCGCCGCAACAAGATGACCGGCGTGGCCGAGCAGTTCCAGTACATCCTGCGTGACGAGTCCATGCACCTGAACTTCGGCATCGACGTGATCAACCAGATCAAGATCGAGAACCCGCACCTGTGGGATGCCCAGATGAAGGACGAAGCCACCCAGATGATTCTGCAGGGCACTCAGCTGGAGATCGAATACGCGCGTGACACCATGCCGCGCGGCGTGCTGGGCATGAATGCGGCGATGATGGAGGACTACCTGAAGTTCATCGCCAACCGTCGTCTGACCCAGATCGGTCTGAAGGAAGAGTACCCGGGTACTACCAACCCGTTCCCGTGGATGAGCGAGATCATGGACCTGAAGAAGGAGAAGAACTTCTTCGAGACCCGTGTGATCGAGTATCAGACTGGTGGGGCGCTGAGCTGGGATTGATTTTGGGTCAAAACCATTAGGCAATACATAAGAAACGCTTTACCTGAAATGGAAGTTTGGGGCAGCGATTAGAAAGACTAAAAGCCCCGCCTTGTGCGGGGCTTTTTTATTTAAAACCTGAAATAAATTAAAAATGAATCCAATCATCAAAGCACAACTAAAAGAGTTCATGCACTCCAACCCAGGAATGTATAACGATGAAGCCGAAGCCTTTGAAGTAATGTCAATATTCTCAGTTGAAAATGGAGTTCTAGGAGAAAATATAGATCCATTCAAAATTCATCTAAGCGGCAGCGAATTTGGCGTCGATGGAATTGCCATATTAGTGCAAGGCGCAGTCTGCACAGACGCAGACGAAGCCTCATCGGCATTATCATCAGGAAAAAACCACAGTACTGCCTTTCACTTTTTTCAGTCAAAAACATCAGAAAGTCTTGACTATGGCGACATAGCAAAGTTCCTTGATGCAACTTACGACTTCTTCACAGAACTTAAACTACTCAATGGTGCTCAAATTGACGATCTTGCAGCAGCCAAAGATCTAGTATTTGAATCCGCAACCCGATCAAACCCAGAGCTCAGATGTTATTACTGCACTACCGGCTCAGGCCAAATATCGCAACCAATAAAGACGCTAATTGAAAGCAACAAAAAAAGAATCGAAGAGTTAAATATTTTCTCAGCAGTTGCAATAGAAATCCTTGGAGCGAAAGATATTCAGTCCGGATTCAGATCAGCAACAAACTCAAGAACGGCAACCATAAGCTTCCCTAAAGCCATAACAATGCCGCCACACGAAAAAGTTGACGAAGCATACATCGGATATATTTCTGCTGACCAAATACTTGAAATCGCACTAAGCGACCCCGACAGCAACGGCGAGCAACACATCATAAGGTCCGTATTCTACGATAACGTCCGTGATTTCAATCCAGAATCAGACATCAACAAGTCTATAATTACCGAACTACAATCTGGCGACCATTCATCATTCGTATTTAAAAACAATGGGATAACTGTAGTTGCCAAAGAGGTCTCAAGGAAGGGAGACTCTTTCACCATAAGCGATTTCCAAATAGTAAACGGCTGCCAAACAACAAATATCCTTGCAAGCACCAAAGAAAAAGCAAACTCAGTGATGGTTCCGTTTCGCATCATAGGCAGTTCCGATGCGGAATTTGTCGCCAGTATCATCATTGGCACCAATAAACAGAACGAGGTCAGGGACGATCAATTCTGGGCGTTACTACCCTTCATGAAGGATCTTGAAATATATTGTGCTTCGCAAGATGGCGATGCAAAGATCCTAATTGAAAGACGGGAAAACCAGTACAGGGATGTAACCGCAGAGCGCACTAGAGTAATGCGCCCATCCGACCTAATGAAAGTTGCTGCTGCAATGTTTTTTCATCAACCACACAGAGCAGCTCGTGATCACCGCGGTATCAGGAAAGAGTTTTCAGACAAAATCTTCCTGGCAAATCATAGCGTAGAACTTTACCACACCGCAGCACTAGCACTTTACAAATTCGACTATTTAGTAAGAACATCAAAGATAGATAGAGCAAAATCTATCTACAAATTCTACGCACTATTCGCAATTTCACGATCCCTCTGGCAGCAACCAACAATATTAAGCGCCCCACCCAAAAGCCAAAAAAAATTTTGCAAAGAAGCACTTACCACAATATTAAATCCAGAAAAATTCATCACACTTACAGAAAAAGTATCAAAACACATCGAAGATATGATCGCAGAATCACCTGCAAAGAACAGAGAGCAAATTCGAGACTACATCCGAACAGACAGTTTCGCAGATCAGTTTTCAAAAACTTACTTTACATAAGCAAAATAAAAGGAGCCTCACTCATAAAAAGCCTCCGATTTCGCCCTTACGGCGATTTACTTTCTCTTGCGTGCCCAAGAGAAAGTAACCAAAGAGAAAGGCACCCCGACATCCGGGTCGCGCTGCGCGCGACTTCCCTCCCTCCGGTGCCGCTCCGGGGGCCGGCATACACGGGCCATCCTTGGCCCGTTATGCCTCTCGCGGCCATCCAGGCCGCTCGTCCCCCTGCGCAACACCTCCACTCGGCCTCCTGACGGGGACTCGGGCTCCGAGTTGCTTGATGGTTCGGTTGGTTTGGTTGTTGAGGTTCGTTTGCTTTTCTCCCCCTCTCCCGCCAGCGGGAGAGGGATTCACACTCTGAACCTTCAGGCGGCACCAAACGCCCCTTCAGGAGGGTGAGCGGAATCGTTGCGTAGAGGGGTGAGCCGCATGGATGCGGCGAAAGGCTTAAAGGGCCATGGACGGCCCTTGTAAGCCGACCCTCGGAGCAATGATGGAGCGAACGAACCCGGAGCGCAGCGGAGGGCCGGATGGTGGGGCTAGACCTTTGGTTCCTTTTGGGGCAATGCCAAAAGGAACCCGCCCAGCAGGGCGGAACCAATGCCTCAGCCAACTCGATAATCAGCAGCGGCACGCAGCAAACCCAGAACCAAGCCCTTTCGGTTCCTCTTGGTGCAATACCAAAAGAAACCCGCCCAGCAGCGCGGAACCCATGCCTCAGCCAACTCGAAAATCAGCAGAGGCACATGAAATAGCCAACGGGGCAGACCCATGCCTCAGCCAGCTCAACAACCAGCACCGGCGCATGCCCCCATCCAATACCCCCAAACAGCATTCGGCAAAACCGAACGGCACCTTCATTTTTAACTAGTTCTGCGGTGCCTGCCCGCTCTGTATAAAAACGCCAAAGCCCCAGATCACGCCCAATACCGGCACGCCACAACCCGCGCCATGGCAAAGATCGAATCACTCCCGGGGCATAGCGTTTCTAACAACAACAAAAGGTAATGCTATGAAAAACGTCCTGAAAGTCGGACTGACCAGCCTGTTGCTGGCACCCTGGGGTGCAAGCCAGGCCGTTCAGTTGAATGAAGACTTCAGCCTCTACCTCACCGCCAGCGCACTGAGCGACTACCGCCTGTTCGGTGTCTCGCAGACCAAGGAAAACCCCGCCATTCAAGGCCAGGCCACGCTGTTCCACAGCAGCGGACTGTATGCCGGCGGCTGGATTTCCAACGTCGACTTCGAAGACGGTGACTACGGCGTTCCGGCCAATGAAGCCGGCACCGAGCAGCGCGCCTATGTGGGCTACCTGCACACCTTCAACGAAGACCTCAAGCTGAACGTCGGCTACATCCAGTACATGTACCCGGGTCAGAGCAGCGCCAACTACAGCGAGCGCTACGCCGTGCTGGATGCGTACGGCGCCAAGTGGCAGAGCTACTACTCGACCAACGTCTTCGAAGAAGAAGTGTTCTGGTACAACAGCCTGGGCTACACCTTCGCCCTGCCGCAGGACATCTCGCTGTTCGTCAATTACGGCAACGCCGATTACAAAGACCCGCTGTTCGACAACTTCAGCGACGACAGCTACAACGACTGGGAAGTCAAAGTCAGCAAGACCATGCTCGGCATCGACTGGTCGCTCAGCTACATCGACACCAATATCGATGACGAAGACTGCGCCGGCTTCTGGGGCAAAGACAGCTACTGCAGCGCCACCGCCGTACTGGGTGTCAGCAAGACATTCTGATCGCGTTATCGCTTGCTCCTGATCGACGGTCGGCAGGTCCGTCGTTTCGGTGAAGCCTCTCCCCCGGGGCTTCACCGCTTTCTCCCCTCTTCCACCCCCCTTTGAGCAGCCACACGTCAGGCTTGCGCCTGCGCAGGTGGCGCCCGGCTAGAGCTTCACGCAGACAAAAATGGCATTGCCCGAGGTCTGATCCCAGGGAATGATCTTCTGGTAGTCATGGGCAAACACATGCACCTCAAAGTAAGGCTGCAGCAGCGCCTGCAACTCGGCAAAGCTCACCGCCACCATGGGATGCTCGTCGCGCCAGATCTGCGTCTCCCCGGCCGAGGCCTTTTCAATACACAGCTGTAGCGACTGCCGCTCACCCGTACCCGGGTAATGCCAGCCGGAACTGAAGGTGAAATGGCTGCCCTCGTGCTGCACGCTGTGCGTCACCGACAGCGCGTTATCAATCCGCTCGCGGTCCACCGCGTTGAAGCAGAACACCCCCTGACTGTTGAGCGCGGCATGCACGCTGGCCAGACAGGCCTTCAGGCGCTCGATGCCGGCGCTGTAGTGGATGGAGTAGAGAAAGCAGGTGATCAGGTCCAGGCGCTCGGCCACGCTGAACGCGCACATGTCCTGCTGGGAGAACTGCGCCTCGGGGCAGCGGGCCGCCGCGAGATCGAGCATCGGCTGGTTGATGTCGAGGCCGCTGCTGGCATAGCCGGCATCGATGAAATGGCGGATATGCGGGCCGGTGCCACAGGCCATGTCCAGATGGCGGGCGCCGCCATTGCCGAACAGCTGCTGCAGCCGGTGAATGCAATGACTCTGTGCCTGGTAATCGATGTCGGCACACATCAGATCGTAGTAACCGGAAAGGTCGCTGTAGAGCGCATTGGCAGACATGAGGACCTAACCGGCGTGAACAAGGGCGCGCATCATAGCCCAAGCCGCGCCGGGGTGGTCTGTGGCTTCACCGCTCAGCGCCTGAGCAGCGTGCAGTAAGCGCACCGACGGGCGGGGCCCGTCAGACCGTACTCAACCGGCGAGGCCGGCGGCCCTGGCGCGTGCGGCGTGCAGCTTCTGGTAGCTCTCGATCAGGCGCAGGTGCTTGTCCAGCCCTTCCAGCTTCAGGCTGGTGGGGGTCAGGCCATAGAAGCGCACACTGCCGTCCACCGAGCCGATGGCCGCATCCATCCGCTCGTTGCCGAACATGCGGCGGAAGTTGGCCTCGTAGTCGGCCAGCTCCAGCTCGTCGTCCAGCTGCACTTCCAGCACCACGTTGAGCGCCTGATAGAACAGGCCGCGCTCGACGGTGTTGTCGTTGTACTGCAGGAAGGCCTCGGTCAGTTCCTTGGCCGGCTCGAACTGTTTCAGGGCGAGGTAGATCAGCAGCTTCAGTTCGAGGATGGTCAGTTGGCCCCACACGGTGTTGTCGTCGAACTCGATGCCGATCAGCGTGGTGATGTCGGTGTAGTCATCCACCTCGCACTGCTCCAGGCTCTTGAGCAGGCTGCGCAGGCGCATGTCACTCAGGCTGTGCAGGTTGAGGATGTCCGAACGGAAGATCAGCGCCTTGTTGGTGTTGTCCCAGATCAGGTCCTCGACCGGATAGATTTCCGAATAGCCCGGCACCAGGATGCGGCAGGCGTTGGCGCCGAGGTCGTCGTACACCGCCATGTACACCTCCTTGCCCATGTCCTCGAGGATGCCGAACAGGGTCGCGGCTTCCTGAGCGTTGGACTCTTCGCCGTGGCCGGAGAAGTCCCACTCGACGAACTCGTAGTCCGCCCTGGCGCTGAAGAAGCGCCAGGACACCACGCCGCTCGAATCGATGAAGTGCTCGACGAAGTTGTTCGGCTCGGTCAGCGCCTGGCTTTCGAAGGTCGGCGCAGGCAGGTCATTCAGCCCCTCGAAACTGCGCCCCTGCAGTAGTTCGGTGAGGCTGCGCTCCAGCGCCACCTCAAAGCTCGGGTGCGCGCCGAAGGAGGCGAACACACCGCCGGTGCGCGGGTTCATCAGGGTCACGCACATCACCGGGAATTCGCCGCCGAGCGAGGCATCCTTGACCAGCACCGGGAAGCCCTGCTCCTCCAGCCCTTTGATGCCGGCGACGATGCCCGGGTACTTGGCCAGTACCTCCTGCGGCACATCCGGCAGGGCCAGTTCGTTCTCCAGAATCTCGCGCTTGACCGCGCGCTCGAAGATTTCCGACAGGCACTGCACCTGCGCCTCGGCCAGGGTATTGCCGGCGCTCATGCCGTTGGAGAGATACAGGTTCTCGATCAGGTTGGAGGGGAAGTACACCACCTCGCCGTCGGACTGTCGTACGAAGGGCAGCGAACAGATGCCGCGCGCCTTGTTGCCGGAGTTGGTGTCGTACAGGTGCGAGCCACGCAGTTCGCCGTCCGGGTTGTAGATGGCCAGGCAGTACTCGTCGAGGATCTCTTCCGGCAGCGCGTCGCGCGGGCCCGGCTTGAACCAGCGCTCGTTGGGGTAATGCACGAAGGGCGCATTGGCGATTTCCTCGCCCCAGAACTGGTCGTTGTAGAAGAAGTTGCAGTTCAGCCGCTCGATGAACTCGCCGAGCGCCGAGGCCAGCGCACTCTCCTTGCTCGCGCCCTTGCCGTTGGTGAAGCACAGCGGCGACTGCGCGTCGCGGATATGCAGCGACCAGACGTTGGGCACGATGTTGCGCCAGGAGGCGATCTCGATCTTCATGCCCAGCCCGGCGAGGATGCCCGACATGTTGGCGATGGTTTCTTCCAGCGGCAGGTCCTTGCCGAGGATGCGCGTGCCCTCGCCCTCGGTCAGCGCCGGCATCAGCAGGGCCTGAGCGTCGGCGTCCAGATTGGCCACTTCCTCGATGACGAAATCGGGGCCGGTCTGCACCACCTTCTTCACGGTGCAGCGGTCGATCGAGCGCAGGATGCCCAGACGATCCTTCTCGGAGATATCCGCAGGCAGCTCGACCTGGATCTTGAAGATCTGCTTGTAGCGGTCTTCCGGGTCGACGATGTTGTTCTGCGACAGGCGAATGTTGTCGGTGGGGATGTTGCGCGTCTGGCAGTACAGCTTGACGAAGTAGGCCGCGCACAGCGCCGAGGACGCCAGAAAGTAGTCGAACGGCCCCGGCGCCGAGCCATCGCCCTTGTAGCGGATGGGCTGGTCGGCGATCACCGTGAAGTCATCGAACTTGGCTTCGAGACGCAGGTTGTCGAGAAAGTTGACCTTGATTTCCATGGGAGGTACCAGACGCAGGCAAGACAAAATGGCCGCCATTATCCGGCTTTTGGCCGGGAAGTCTTGTCCGCCCGACCAGATAATCTGGCCCGACGGCGCTGAGCAACCGCCAGCGCTCGCTTACAATGGCCGGCCACCGCCGCCCTGCCCGGAGTTTGCCTGCCGATGTTCACCCTCACCCTGCTGACCAGCCCGCCTCCCGAATCGCTGAAAAGCCAGGTGCTGCAGATGGTGGTCGACTACTTCAGCGACATCAGCCCCGCGCCGCTGACGCCAAGCAACCCGCTCTATCAGCTGTATCAGTACGTGATCGGCTTCGAGGTGCACCTGTATCTGCAGGCCATGGGCAGTGACGCAGGCAGCGCCCGGCTGATCCTCGCCCTGGATGACGAGGATCCGTCGCAGGTGCTGGGTTTTGCCCTCTACCTGCCCAGCCCGGAGGACCCCGAGGCCTGCACCCTGCTCTATCTGGCCGTGCAGGCCGGCCACCGCCGCCGGGGCATCGCCCGCGCCATGCTGCAGCGGATGATCCTGCTGCACCCCCATGCCGCGCTGGCCTGCGTGGCCAGTCAGGTGCCGGTATTCGAGGCCATGGGCTTTGCCGTGCTCGGCGCACGCGGGCCACAGGTGCTGATGAACACCCGTAACCGCGCCTCGGACGGCGCAGTGGCGGTGCAGGATCTGGCGCCCATCTTCCAGTCCAAGGAAGTGCGGCAGATCCATACCTATCTGGTCAAACAGCATGGCGAGAAAGCCATGCGCGACGCGGAACGCAAACGCGACCGCCTGCTCGACCAGCTGGCACGGCAGGCAGAGGCGCTGGTTGAAGAACGCCGCGGTGCCAAACGCTTGCACTGAGCTGACCCGTCAGTACAAAGCCTGAGCCCCGAATGCGGCGCTTGCATTAGTAGGTTGATCGGATATGGTGCGCGCCGGCATCAGTGAGATTGCCGCTCTAGAAGACACCACTCAGGAACGAGTAACCCATGTCTAAAAACTTCATGATGTGTTCGGCAGCCCTGACTATCGCGCTGCTTTCCGGCTGCGCTTCAGTGCCGATGGAATCCCCGGAGCAGGACAAGGCTCTGAAGGCCTTCCCCGCGCCCGCGCAGGACAAAGCCGGTCTGTACATCTTCCGCGACTCATCCCTTGGCCCCGTGCTGAAGAAGACCGTCAAGATCGATGATCAGACAATTGGCGAAACCGCCATCAACACCTACCTCTATCGCGAGATCACTCCAGGACAGCACGTGCTGGCCACTGAGTCCGAGTTTGGCGATAACACCCTGGTACTGAACGCCGAAGCGGGCAAGAACCACTTCGTGCGCCAGTACATCAAGATCGGCCTGTTCGTTGGCGGCGCCAATCTGGAACAAGTTTCCGAGGCTGAAGGCCGCAAAGGCGTCTCGGAAACCGAACTGGCGCGTTAAGCGCGGCACTGCGGACGAGTTTGATCGCTTCGTCCGCAGTCACTGTTTCAGCACCGCAGCCGGAACCGACTTGGCTGACCTGCAGTCCTAGCTACTCTCGCGTTGATTTGCACGCCCCACGCAAGGACAGACAATGACCTCCCAAACCGTTCTCCTGCTCACTATGGCCGGCCTCATGCCACTGCAGGCAATGGCTGCATCATCCGATTTGCTCAAACCCTACCCAGCCGCCATGCAGGGCTTTGAGCGCCATGTAATCGAGCTACCACAACAGCCCGATGAAGAGTCTCTGAAGGTTGAGCTGATCGCCGGCAAAACCCAGACCGTGGACTGCAACCAACAGCGCCTCGCCGGACAGTGGCAACAGAAAACCGTGCAAGGCTGGGGCTACGACTATTACGAACTCGACCAGGTGGGCCCCGGTATGAGCACGCTCATGGCCTGCCCGGACGATACGCGTCGGCAAGCCTTCGTGCCGGTTGCAGGTGAAGTGCCGCTGCTGCGCTACAACAGCAAACTA
This sequence comes from Pseudomonas sp. HAR-UPW-AIA-41, assembly GCF_002304225.1. Classification (GTDB taxonomy): domain Bacteria; phylum Pseudomonadota; class Gammaproteobacteria; order Pseudomonadales; family Pseudomonadaceae; genus Aquipseudomonas. The sequence goes on along the minus strand of NZ_NSLB01000001.1, from coordinate 312,551 downwards.
CCGGTGGTGATCTACGCGCCAACCGGCGTTGAGGTGCGCTACCGGCTCTGGTCCGCCGGGGCCAGCCAGCCGGCAAGTGTTCGCTAGAGGACAGAACCTCAAGGCAGAACCGCGAACTGAGCCGGCGCCATGGCGTTGGCTCAGGACTCCTCAGCCCTGCCCTCCCAGGGTTGTTCAGCCCCGAAATGACCAGCCCCCGGTTCCAGCATCGGTGGCTGCACTTGTGGCAGCTCCTGCAGCGTTTGCGGCTCCTGCTGCACCCAGTTGCCGTAATCCGGCAGTGGTTCAGGTACCACCTGACCGACCTGATCCTGATGATCGGGCACCACGACGGGCAGTTCCTTCCAAGCCAAATCCTCGTAATCCGGAACCACCTGAGGTTGTTCCGGGCGCCCCTTTTCGGGAACCACTATCGCCGTTCCAGGCCGCTCAGTGCTGCCTGGCACCACAATCACAACCGGTGGTTGAACCTGCGGGCGAATGGCAGGCGGTTGGGTTTGAGGCTGTGCCGGCGGCTGGATCTGTGGCGTGACCGACGGCCGCGTCAAAGGCGGCTGAATTTGCGGCCGACCGGCGTTATAGCCGGCCGAATAGGCCTGTACCGCCGCGGCCTGCTGATGTGGGGGACAATAGGCTTTGAACCAGCCGACATCGGCAGGCTGCCCATAGGCTCCATCGCGCTGCCCCCTCTGCTGAGAAAAAGCCGGCAGGCAGTCGCGTGCCACCTGTTCCTCATGCAGGCGTTGAAGTTCGGAGCATCCGGCCAATAAGGCCAGTGCGCCAAGAGCAAAGGTACGTGTGATCATGATGCCATCTCGACAGAGGCCGCCCAGGCGATGGGCGGCGTTCAGCCATCACGATAATCAACGGCACCTGAATCACCCCTGAACGAAACGCAGATGCCGGTCAGGCCAACGTATCAGGGCGCGCCGAACAGCGCCGTCCAGTAGATACCCGCGTCACTCTTGGGATCGGTCGCATAGGCCGAGCCCAGCTCGCGGAACTGCGGGTTCATCAGGGTGGCGCAGTGGCCGGGGCTGGCCAGCCAGCCATCAACCACGCGCCGCGGGGTGTCGAGGCCGGCGGCGATGTTCTCGCCAATCTGCATGCCGCTGTAGCCGCCCAGTTCGGCCCGGTCGCCCGGCGTGCGGCCGTCGCGGTCCTTGTGGCTGAAGTAGTTGCCGTTGGCCATAGAGCGGCTATGGGCCTCGGCCACGCTGCCCAGAGTGGCATTCCAGCTCAATGGCGCGCTGGCATTGAACGATTGGCTGCCGCACTGACGGGCCTGGGCCCGCGCCGTGTTGACCGCCTCCAGCAGCTTCTGCCCTTCGGCCTGCCAGTCGCCCAGCTTGCCGGCCAGCAGCGGCCGCGCCAGGACGATGCGCCAGTCGCGGTCGACCCGACTGACGCCGATATCGACGAACTGCGGGTCAAGCAGCACCTTGCAGAAACTCTCGCTCAGCGCCTTGAGCGCCGTTTGCGCCTCGCGCGGGCCGGACAGGTTGATCGACTGCACGCGCATCATCGGGTAGGCCGTGGCATTGAGTTGCGCCTGCAGATCACCGCCGGCACCGACCGGCAGGGCCAGACGGGTATCGCTGGTCAACGGCGGCAGCTCTCCAGTGCCCTGACCGGCGCACAGCTGCACCTGGCTGCGGTAGGTATTGATCGCCGCAATCAGCTGCGCCTCTTCCGTGGCACTGGCACTGCAGGCCGCCGCGCCCCCCAACAGCCCCGCCAGCCAGGCAACGGCAACAGAACTCACACGCATGACCACCTCCTCGGTTGAATGCCGCCATGATGCTTGATTGCGCGCCACTGTGGCAGCACCTGCAGAGCGAACAGACAACAACAGGCAGTTGCAGAGCAAACGAACCGAAACAGTCACTGCCTGTCATACTGCCCCGGTCAACTGGTTTTCACGCGCCCGCCTGAAGCGGTCGCCTGTTCTGGAATAGATTCATGTCGCGACTCACCCACCACCTCCCTCTCTGGACACTCTTGCTGCCACCGGCTGGCTGCGCCCTGCTCGCCGCTCTGTTCGGCCAGTCGGCCAGCTGGCCGCTGGTGATGCTGGCAGGCGCCGTGCTCGTGGCTTCGGTGCTGGCCGCCGTACACCACGCCGAGGTTATCGCCCATCGCGTTGGCGAACCCTTCGGCGCTCTGGTGCTGGCCCTGGCCGTCACGGTGATCGAAGCCTCGCTGATCGTGTCGATGATGCTCGCCGGTGGCGAGGATTCGGCCAGCCTCGCCCGCGACACGGTGTATGCCACCGTGATGATCGTGTGCAACGGGGTGATCGGCCTGTGCCTGCTCATGGGCAGCATCCGTCACCGGGTTATCGGTTTTCGCATGGAAGGCACCACGCCGGCTCTGGCGGTTCTGATCACGCTGGCGACCCTTACGCTGGTACTGCCGGTGTTCACCTCCAGCAGCGCCGGGCCGACCTATTCCAGCGCCCAGCTGATCTTTGCCGCCGTGGTTTCGCTGGTGCTGTGGGGCATTTTCGTCTTCGTTCAGACCGTGCTGCACCGCGAGTTCTTCCTGCCCGAAGGCTCCGCCACGGAAGCCGAACACACCACAGTACCGGGCACGGGTGTCGCGCTGGTGAGCCTGGCGCTGCTGGTGGTGGCCCTGATCGCCGTGGTCGGTCTGGCCAAGGTCATAGCACCCTCCATCGAAGCGGCGGTAGATGCCGCCGGCATGCCCAATGCGGTGGTCGGTATCGCCATTGCCCTGATCGTGCTGCTGCCGGAAACCCTGTCGGCCACCCGCGCCGCTGCGGCCAACCGCATGCAGACCAGTTTCAACCTGGCCCTTGGCTCGGCCCTGGCCACCATCGGTCTGACTATCCCCGCCGTCGCCATCACCGCCATCAGCCTTGACCTGCCACTGGCTCTGGGACTGCCACCCAAGGAGATCGCCCTGCTGGCCCTGACGCTGCTGCTGACCAGCATGACCCTGTCCGGCGGGCGGGCCACCGTGTTGCAAGGCGCCGTGCATCTGGTGGTGTTCGCCGTCTTCCTGTTCCTCGCCATGGTGCCCTGAGCCACCACTGACAAGCCCGTACAGCCTGCGCGGTTGAATCCCCCGCCGATTGCGCTAGGCTGTGCGCCTTTGCTGGACCTCCCCCCCTTCATTCAAGGAGTCATCCCATGGCCCGCGCCACTGCCCGTCACATCCTGGTTGCCACTGAAGCCAAGTGCAACGAACTGAAAGCTGCCATCGAAGCCGGCGCCGACTTCGCCCAGGTCGCCAAGGACAACTCCACCTGCCCGTCCAGCCGTCAGGGCGGCGACCTCGGCTCGTTCGGCCGTGGCCAGATGGTCAAGGAATTCGACGCCGTAGTGTTCAGCGCGCCGGTCGGCGTGGTGCAGGGCCCGGTGAAAACCCAGTTCGGCTACCACCTGCTGGAAGTCACCAGCCGTCGGGACTGAGTGCCTGCCCCGGTTAAATGCCGGGCATGAAAAAACCGCCGGGGCTCACGCCACCGGCGGTTTTTTATGGCCTGAACAATCAGGCGGTACGGATCAGTTCATCGGCGAGGAAGTCTTCTTCCAGCAGTTGATCGGCGTTGCCGACCAGCTCACCGTTCTCACGCTGGGCCGCGGCGCGCTTGGTACGCAGCTTGCCCATCTGGTGGTCGAGGGCATGACCGAGTTTTTCCAGAGCGCCATCGAGGGCGAACTCCAGCGACTCGGCCTTGTGGGTTACGGAAATCGGCGCCTGGCCCTTGGGGCGCGCCTCGATCTGGCAGCGCTTGTCATTGGCGCCGGCCTTGTGCGCGTTCTCATCGTTGAGGTGCACGACAACGCGGGTCAAATCCTCGTCATAACGTTCGAATTTGCTGGCAACACAGGTGCTGACCCAATCAGCCAGACGGGCACTGCCATCGATATGGTTGTCACTGTGAACCTGGATTTGCATACGGCATTCCTTATTCAACCAAACAACTGAAGTGTCGCGAATAGCTCCTGCGACAGTTTCAGCCTACGTCATGTCGGCACACTTGGGGGGAATTTGTTGCATGCCGAAACACTCTGGCGTGACCTGCATCAGACCCGCCGCAAAAGCCGGCGCGCGACGCTGGACAGGCTCGCCGGCAGCCGCCTACCATCCCGGAAATAGCTCGCGGGGAACTGCATGCCTCCTCTCCCGGCCCTGCTCAGCATTGCCCGTGGCCCCTTCCTTCTGCTCAGCCTGAACACCGTGCTGCTGGCCGTCGCCCTGGCCTGGCCAGGCAGCGCAGTGACTGCGTTTTTTTTAGGCGAAGCGCTGCTGGTTCTGCTGGCAGCACTGGCCGCGCATGTCAGCGTCAACGCCTTCAACGAACACCACGATTTTCGCAGCGGCCTCGACCTGAGCACGCAGCGCACGCCCTTCAGCGGCGGCAGCGGCACTCTGCCCGGCAACCCGCAACTGGTCGGCGCGGCGCTGTGGCTGGGTATTCTCAGCCTGGCGCTGACCCTCTCGATCGGCGCCTATTTCGTTCTCACCAGCCCGGCCTGGCCGGCGCTGCTGCTGATCGGCGGCCTCGGCTGCGCGCTGATTCTCGCCTACACCCCCTGGCTGACCCGCAAGCCCTGGCTGTGCCTGTTCGCCCCCGGCCTGGCCTTCGGCCCGCTGATGCTGATCGGCGGCCAACTGGCCCTGAGCGGGCAGACCAGCGGCTCAGCCATGCTGCTCAGCCTGGCGCCGCTGTTTCTCGGCAACAACCTGCTGCTGCTCAACCAGTTGCCGGATATCGACGCCGACCGCGCGGCTGGACGCCTGACCCTGCCCATGTGCCTGAGCCCGCGCGCCATCCTCGGAGTGCTCAGTCTGCAGTGGGCCCTGGCCCTGCTACTGCCGGCGCTCCTGGCCCTGTTCGGCCTGTGCCCGCCCGGCGTGGCGCTGAGCCTGCTGCTCGCCCCACTGGCGCTGTGGACCGCACGGCGTTGCCGGCAGGCAAAGCTGCAGGTGCCGGCCCTGCTGCCGGCCATGACCGCCAACGTCGCTATGACCCTGCTCCTGCCGGTACTGCTGGCTATCGGTCTGCACCTGAACTGACCGCCCTGCCCGTCCGCGCCCACCGTCCGTCCCGCCACGCGCCACTGCGGCCCGGCAGGACTACGCTGACAGAACCAGCCTGCGTTGGCCGCTGCGCCTTGGAGGTGCCCATGGTTGTGAACTGTATTGTCCACCCCCCTTTCTTCCGAGGATCGCGACCATGAGCAAGAACCATGAATCCCACAAGGAAACCAGGAAAAAACCGCTGAAGTCGGCCCATGACAAGCGCATGGCCAAGCGCGACAAGAAGCACAACCAGACTCTGCTGGGCAGTCACTCATCCCAGTGAAACCGTCTGCGGCGTCGCCACCGGTCCGGCGTCGCCGCGCCTTCACCGCCTCACATGCTTTGCCGGGTGCCAGCCGGCGCCAACCTCGCTAGAATCTGCCCCCTGAATCCCGCGCAAAGCCAAGGGCTTTGCGCTTCCAGATGAAGTCAGCGAGAGAAACGCCATGGGCGCCCAGTGGAAAGCCAAACCTAAAGAAGCCGCCGCCAACGCCAGAGGAAAGATCTTCGGCAAACTGGTGAAAGAAATCATGGTCGCCGCGCGTAACGGCGCCGATCCGGACATGAACCCGCGCCTGCGTCTGGCCGTGCACCAGGCCAAGAAAGCCTCGATGCCCAAGGACACCCTGGAGCGCGCGATCAAGAAAGGCTCCGGCCAGTCCGGCGAAGTGGTCAACTTCGAGCGCACCCTCTATGAAGGCTTTGCCCCGCACCGCGTGCCGCTGATCGTCGAGTGCCTGACCGACAACATCAACCGCACCGTGGCGGAAATCCGCGTGCTGTTCCGCAAAGGCCAGATGGGTGCCGCCGGCTCCGTGGCCTGGGACTTCGATCACCTCGGCATGATCGAGGCTGAAGCGACCGGCGCCGATTCCGACGTCGAACTGGCCGCCATCGAAGCCGGCGCTCAGGACTTCGAAACCGCCGGTGAAGACGGCCTGGCGATGTTCTACACCGAGCCGACCGACCTGGACACCGTGAGCAAGGCACTGCCGGATTTCGGCTTCACCGTGCATTCGGCCAAGCTCGGCTACAAGGCGAAGAACCCGGTCAGCCTGTCCGGCGCCGAACTGGAAGAAGTCGAAGCCTTCCTCGAGGCCCTGGACAACCACGACGACGTGCAGAACGTCTACGTCGGTCTGGACGCCCACTAAGCCGTGAGTCGCCAGCAATTCCATCAGGAGCACGCCGGGCGCGCCCGCGCCGAGGCGCTGCGCCTGCTGGAACAGCGCGAGGCCCTCGGCCCGCGCTGGCTGGCCTGGGTCGCCACCGAGCTGTATGCACTCAAGCCGCCGGAGTTCGCCAGCATGGTGCGCCGCGAGCTGGAACGCCTCAGCAACGCCCAGAGCCTGCACGGCACAGCCTCCTCCAGCCTGCACTGAGACCTTGGCAAAACCCTGCACCCCGCTATGATGCGGCGCTTTTGCCGGGATGCCGTAGATGCCCTCGCGTTACCTGCTGTTCCTCACGCTGCTGACCGGCATTCTGGGGCTCTGTTTCCCTGCCCAGGCCACCCCGCCGCGCACCTTCAGCGAAGCCAAGCAGATCGCCTGGCGCCTGTATGCGCCGCAGTCGGTGGAGTTCTATTGCGGCTGCCGCTACCAGGGCAACCGCGTCGACCTGGCCAGCTGTGGCTACGTGCCGCGCAAGAACAGCAAACGCGCCGCCCGTATCGAGTGGGAACATATAGTCCCGGCCTGGGTCATCGGCCACCAGCGCCAGTGCTGGCAGGACGGTGGCCGCCAGTATTGCGCACGCAGCGACCGGGTCTTTCAGCGCGCCGAAGCCGATCTGTTCAACCTAGTGCCGAGCATCGGAGAGGTCAACGGAGACCGTGGCAACTACCGCTTCGCCTGGCTGCCGCAACCCCCGACGCAGTACGGTGCCTGCCCGATGGTGGTCGACTTCAAGGCCCGCAAGGCCATGCCACGGGCCAAGGTGCGCGGCATCATCGCCCGCACCTATTTCTACATGAGCGACCGCTATGCACTGCACCTGTCCCAGCAAGAGCGCCAGCTGTTCAGCGCCTGGAACCGGCAGTACCCGGTCAGCACCTGGGAACGCCAGCGCAACCAGCAACTGGCCTGCGTGATGGGCTGGGGCAACCCGCATGTGGGTCCGGTCGATCTGGCCCGCTGCCCGCGCTAAACACCTGCTAGGACCGCCAGCGCGACGCGGCGCCGCACCTGGCAACGCACGGCTTATTGATCAGGCTCAAGGTTTGCCCGTGATGCCTCTCTAGGATGCCTGGTCAGTTATCCAGAGGACCCGCCATGAGCATCACCTCCGCCACCATCTGTGCCGCCGCCGACCAGTTGCAGGGGCTGGTTGGTTACAACGCCAAGACCTGCCAGTACATCGTCCGTTTCAGCGAGGACTCCTTCGGCAAGGATGTCCCCGACGACCGCATCGTCCCGGCCTGCGAGTTCGTCTGGAAGCCGCTTTTGGGCAACCTGATGACCCTCAGCCGCGAGCGCCTGCAGCTGCTGATCGACCAGAACGTCGATGATCGCCTGCAGATCAGCGAGCCGCTGCGCCTGTACCTGCGCCGCCAGGACCTGCCTGAAATCCAGGCCGAGCGTTACCTGCGCCAGCCAGCCTGACAAGTCCTGAAAAACCTCTTGCCCGGCGGCTGACCGAATCAGCCGCCAGCTGTGCCGCTTTGCCGCTGGTCATCGGCCAGAGCCACCCTATGCTTGTACGTTCGTACAACTCCGGTGGAGCGCCATGCATGTTCGATGTCGTGATCAACAACGGCCTGTTCTTCGACGGTCTGGGCAACCCCGGCGCGCTGCGCCATCTGGGCATCCGCGACGGCAAGCTGGTTACCCTCAGCAGTGAGCCGCTGGACACCCAAGGCTGCCCGCAGGTGATCGACGCCCAGGGCTGCTGGGTCATGCCCGGCTTCATCGACATGCACACCCACTACGACGCCGAACTGGTGGCCGCCCCCGCGCTCAAGGAATCGGTGCGCCACGGCGTGACCACGGTGATGATCGGCAGTTGCTCGATCAGCATGGTGCTGTCGGCACCCGAGGATTGCTCGGACCTGTTCACCCGCGTCGAATCGGTACCGCGCGAGCACGTATTGCCGCTGCTGCAAGAACGCAAGCAATGGTCCAGCGCACGCGAATATGCTGACTTTCTCGACCGTCACCCGCTGGGGCCGAACGTGGCCTCCTTCCTCGGCCACTCCGATCTGCGCGTGGCGGTGATGGGCCTGAGCCGTGCGGTGGATGCTGGTATCCGGCCCAGCGCCAGAGAACTGCAGCGCATGCAGCAGTTGCTGGATGAAGCCCTCGACGAAGGCCTGCTCGGTCTGTCGAGCATGACCAACCCCTGGGACAAGCTCGACGGCGAGCGCGAGCGCTCCAAGTCGCTGCCCTCGGTGTATGCGCCGTGGCGCGAATACGCCGCCCTCAACCGGGTGCTGCGGCGCCGCGGGCGCATCCATCAGGGCGCACCGAATCTGGTGACCAAATACAACGTGCTGGCCTTTCTCTGGGCCAGCCTCGGCCTGTTCCTGCGCAAGCCGCTGAAGACCACGCTGATCACCCTGATGGACGTCAAGACCGATCCCTGGCTGGCCAGGCTGCTCGGCCCGCTGACCCGCTGGTTCAACCGCTTGGGCCGGGGCGACTTCCGCTGGCAGACCCTGCCGGTGCCTTTTGAAACCTATGCCGACGGCATGGAGTTCGTGGTGTTCGAGGAGTTTCCCGCCGGCGAGGCCGCCCTGCACCTGGCCAGCCACGACCTGCGCAGCGAACTGTTCAAGGACAGCGACTACCGCCGGCGCTTCCGTGAAGACGTCGACAAGCGCTTCGGCCCACGCGTCTGGCACCGCGACTTCGACGATGCCTGGATAGTCGCCTGCCCGGATGCCAGCGTGGTCGGCCACAGCGTCGGCGAGCTGGCCAGGGCTCGCGGCCAGCATCCCGGCGATCTGTTCCTCGATCTGCTGGTCGAGCACGGCCCGCACCTGCGCTGGCGCACGGTGATCGCCAACCACCGCCCCGAGGTGGTGGAAAAACTGGTGGCCGAACCCAGCACGCTGATCGGTTTTGCCGACTCCGGCGCCCATATCCGCAACATGGCCTTCTACAACTTCGCCCTGCGCCTGCTCAAGCTGGTGCGCGATGCTGAGCAGCGCGGCCAGCCGGTGATGCCGCTGGAGCAGGCGGTGTGGCGCCTGACCGGCGAGCTGGGGCAGTGGTTCGGCGTCGATGCCGGCACCCTGCAACTGGGCCGGCGCGCCGACGTGGTGGTGGTCGACCCAAGCCGCCTGGACGACAGCCTGAGCCAGTACCACGAGGCGCCGATGGAGGCCTTCGGTGGTCTGCAACGCATGGTCAACCGCGGTGATGCCGTGCGCGCCGTGCTGATCAACGGCCAGTTGGCCTTCGATGGCGAGCAGTTCAACGAACAGCTTGGCCAGCAGCGCGGCTTCGGCCAGTTCCTGCGCGCCGGCGTGACCGCCTGACGATAAGCCCGGCAGGGACTGCCCCGGCCGGGTACAATGACCGCCCTTTTTCCAGGTCATCACCATGTCTGAAGCCATCCGCCTGTCCAAACGCCTGGTTGAGCTGCTCGGCTGTTCGCGCCGCGAGGCGGAGCTGTACATCGAGGGTGGCTGGGTCACGGTGGATGGTGTGGTCGTCGATGCGCCGCAGTTCATGGTGCAGACACAGAAGGTCGAGCTGCTGCCCGGGGCCGTGGCCGCACCGAGCGAGCCGGTCACCCTGCTGCTCAACCAGCCGCCCGCGCAGCACTCTGAACAGGCCCTCAGCCTGATCACCCCGGAGAGCCGCTGGGCCGAACAGCCCAGCGATCAGCGCACGCTGAAAAGCCACTTCGCCCGCCAGCAGACCTGCCTGCCACTGCAGGCCGGGGCCAGCGGCCTGCTGGTGTTCACCCAGGACTGGCGCACCCTGCGCAAGCTCAACGACGATGCGGCCAAGCTGGAACAGGAATACATCGTCGAGGTGATCGGCCAGATTGCCGCCGACGGCCTCAAGCGCCTGAGCCAGGTGCAAACCATCCGCGGTGAGGTACTGCCCAAGGTCAAAGCCAGTTGGCAGAACGAGACCCACCTGCGTATCGCCCTGAAGAACCCCGCCCCCGCAATCATCGTGCGTCTGTGCGACAGCGTCGGCCTCAAGGTCACGGCTATGAAGCGCATCCGTATCGGCGGCGTGGCCATGGGTAAGCTGCCGCTCGGCCAGTGGCGCTACCTTGGCGCCAGCGAGCGTTTCTGACCTTTACGCCGGCAACCTTTCGCCTCCCCCTTTCAGGACACCTCATGCTCCCCAACGACGTATTGCGCAGCCTGCGCTACCTGCTCGACATCAGTGACGCCGAACTGGCCGCCATTGCCCAACTGGCCGATGCCGGCATCAGCAGCGAGGCCATTGCGGCCTACCTGTGCAATGACGATGAAGAGGGCTTTGTGCCCTGCAGCGATGCGGTGCTGGGCTCTGTGCTCGACGGCCTGATCGTTCATCGTCGCGGGCGTGACGACAGCCGTGCGCCGCAGCCGCTGGAACTGCCGCTGAGCAACAACACCATCCTGAAGAAGCTGCGCGTGGCCTTCGAACTCAAGGAAGAAGACATGCACGCCATCCTCGACGCCGCCGAGTTTCCGCTGTCCAAACCCGAACTCAGTGCCCTGTTCCGCAAGCCCGGCCACCACAACTACCGGCCGTGCGGCGACCAGCTGCTGCGCAAGTTCCTCAAGGGGCTGACCCTGCGCGAGCGCCGCTGACTGGCAACTCGGCCAACGCCTTGCCGGCAAGGGCCAGACATACTCACGGCAAAGCTCATCGCCAAGGAACTGGCCACGTGCGCACCGTCTTGCGTTTCCACATCCTCCTGCTGTTGTTGCTGGCGGTCAGCCCGCTGCAGGCCGCCGAGCACTTGCGCTATCCGCGCCCGCTGCCCGGCCTGGAGCATCGTAACGACTACATCCTGGCACTCCTGCAGCTGGCGCTGGACAAGGCAGGCAGCTCACGCCAGTTGCTGCCTTCGGATCACCATATGGAGCAAAGCCGCGCCCTGCGCGAGCTGCAGCAGAACCGCAGCGTGGATGTGGTCTGGAGCATGACCAGCAACGAGCGTGAAGCTCAGCTGCGGCCAATCCGCTTCCCGCTGGATAAGGGCCTGCTCGGCTGGCGCCTGGCTCTGGTGAAAAAGCAGGCGCGCCAGCCGCTGGCGGCCGTCGACGATCTGCAAGACCTGACACAACTGCGCGCCGGCCAGGGCCATGACTGGCCGGATACCCAGATCCTCAGTGAAAACGGCCTGCCCGTGGTCACCAGCGCCAGCTACCCGAGCCTATTCAGGATGCTCGAAGCAGGACGCTTCGAATACTTCCCCCGCTCGCTGCTGGAAATCTGGGAAGAGGCTGATCAACCACAGAACAGTGCACTGCAGGTCGACCCTAACCTGCTGCTCCTCTACCCGACGGCCTTCTACTTTTTCGTCGCCCCCGACAACCAGACATTGGCCGAAGAACTGCAGCAAGGTCTGGAGAAAGCACGGGCAGACGGCTCCTTTGATCAGCTGTTCTTGAACTACCACGGCGAGGCGCTGAAGCGCGCGCGACTCTCCGAGCGCCATCTGATCGAGTTGAGAAACCCGCTTTTGCCAAAAGCCACCCCACTACAACGCAAAGAGCTATGGCTGAGCCGCGAACAGCTGCTCAAACCTTAGCGCCGCCAGCTGCCGGAATTCCACGGAGCGTTCAACCAATCGCGTACCCGACGCACAAGCCCCGGGCTTCCGGCATCCGGGGTCAGCTTCGGAGCGTCGGGAACATCCACTGGTTGCGACTCTTGGACAGCCATGTGGTCGGCCTCAACCACTTCAATATCCTCAATCATTACAGGCAGTTCACTGAGGCTCAGCCCTGCCTGAATGTGCGCGAGGTTATCAGCCAGAGACTGGTCCAGAACTTCATACATCGTACGTTGTGCTGCCGAACACTCGGGGTTGTTCAGAACCTGCGCAATATCACATCGCATCTCGTTGATGTGCTCGACAACTCGCTGGCGAATCACCTGCTCTCGTGCATCAACCTGTTGCAGTCGCTGCTGGATCGCCAAACGGGGCAAAGGTAGATGCAGGGCAGCTACTACCTCCCCACGTTTGGCCAGCAAAGCGCGCAAAGCGATAGCCGTTCGCGCATTCCGGTTGAAGGTATTGACCTGCGGGTGAATGGACTCGAGTTGATCCAGGCGCACCAGCGGATCATCCACCAGTTGCAGGGCCAGACGACTGAGGTTGAGCAGGCTGTCGCTGACCAACCCATCAAGATTGAGCACGGCGGCCCTGAGTTCCGTATCACTCAGACTGGCCACACGCTGACGAATGATTTCAACCGAGCGCAACTCGGCTTCAGTCAGTTGCTGACGGTTACCGCCAAGAAGTAGTACCGCCTCAAGCGAAGCATGCAGTCGCTCAAGGCTGATCACCAGCTGGGTCAGGCCAAGCAGCACTGCCCGCTTCTTCTCGATCAGGGCAATCTGCGCAGCAAGGGATGAGGCAGCAGACACGGTGCAACTCCACGACAATGATTGGCCAAGCGTACACCGAGTACCGCTTCGGGCCTATGTGTAGCGGCGTCGCAGAAACGCCGAGGGCGGGCTGGTTCACACCAGTCCGCCCCCGGTTTGCCTTGCAGCGCGTTATCAGCTGCGGATCAGGTGATCGAAGGCACTCAGCGAAGCCTTGGCCCCCTCGCCCACGGCGATGACGATCTGCTTGTACGGCACGGTGGTCACGTCACCGGCAGCAAACACGCCGGGGATATTGGTGGCGCCCTTGGCGTCGACGATGATCTCGCCGAAGCGGCTCAGCTCCACGGTGCCTTTGAGCCAGTCACTGTTGGGCAGCAGGCCGATCTGCACGAAGATGCCTTCCAGCTCGACGGTATGCAGCGCCTCGCTGGTGCGGTCCTTGTATACCAGACCGGTAACCTTCTGACCGTCGCCCACCACTTCGGTGGTCTGCGCGCTCTTGATCACGGTGACGTTGGGCAGGCTGTACAGCTTCTTCTGCAGCACGGCGTCGGCACGCAGGGTGTCGGCGAACTCCAGCAGGGTCACATGACTGACGATACCGGCAAGATCAATCGCCGCTTCCACACCGGAGTTGCCGCCACCGATGACCGCCACGCGCTTGCCCTTGAACAGCGGGCCGTCGCAGTGCGGGCAGAAGCACACGCCCTTGGCCTTGTATTCCTGCTCGCCGGGCACGCCCATCTCGCGCCAGCGCGCACCGGTGGAGAGGATCACGGTCTTGGCCTTGAGGCTGGCGCCATTGTCGAACTTCACTTCATGCAGGCCACCTTCGGCGCTGGCCGGAACCAGGGCGGAGGCGCGTTGCAGGTTCATGATGTCGACTTCGTATTCACGCACGTGCTCTTCCAAGGCGCGCACCAGTTTCGGCCCTTCGGTTTCCTTCACCGAAATGAAGTTCTCGATGGCCATGGTATCGAGCACCTGGCCGCCGAAACGCTCGGCGGCGACGGCAGTGCGGATGCCCTTGCGCGCGGCGTAGATAGCCGCCGCAGCGCCAGCCGGGCCACCACCAATGACCAGCACATCGAAGGCTTCCTTGGCGCTCATTCTCTCGGCATCGCGGTTGGCCGCACCGGTATCGATCTTGGCGAGGATTTCCTTCACTTCCATACGGCCGGAAGCGAAGACCTCGCCGTTCAGGTAGATGCTCGGCACCGCCATGATCTGGCGACGCTCGACTTCTTCCTGAAACAACGCGCCGTCAATCGACACGTTGCGGATATTGGGGTTGAGCACCGCCATCAGGTTCAGCGCCTGGACCACGTCCGGGCAGTTCTGGCAGGACAGCGAGAAGTAGGTTTCGAACTCGAACTTCCCTTCAATGCTCTTGATCTGTTCGATGGTCTCAGCGTCCAGCTTGGACGGATGACCACCGACTTGCAGCAGTGCCAGCACCAGCGAGGTGAACTCGTGGCCCATGGGGATACCGGCGAAGGTAATGCCGATATCGGCGCCCGGACGGTTCAGGGCGAAAGACGGACGGCGTGCATCGTTACCATCAGTCCGCAGGGTGATCTTGTCGGTCAGGCCGACGATATCGTTGAGGAGTCCGAGCAGCTCCTGGGATTTCTCGCCGTCATCGAGGGAAGCAACGATCTCGAACGGCTGGGTGACCTTCTCGAGGTAGGCCTGCAACTGGGATTTCAGAGTGGCGTCCAACATGACGGGGTTCCTCAAAGCAAATTTCGGACAAACAAACGCCCGGACGGATCGCGCCCGGGCGTTCGGGCACTTGTCTGAGTCGGGTTACGACTCCAAGCGCGGTAAAACGGATTGGAAAGCGTCGCGAACGAAGCTGGGGCTAGGCGAAATCAGGCGAGGGCGCGGAGTTTACGAGCTGTAAATGAGCAGCCCGAGCCTGATTTCAACAACGCCACAGCAAGTGCAGTAGCTTTCCGGCCGTTTTTAGATCTTGCCAACCAGATCCAGGGACGGAGCCAAGGTCTTCTCGCCTTCTTTCCACTTGGCAGGGCACACTTCGCCCGGGTGAGCAGCGGTGTACTGAGCAGCTTTCAGCTTGCGCAGAGTCTCGGAGACGTCACGGGCGATTTCGTTGGAGTGGATTTCCACGGTCTTGATCACACCTTCCGGGTTGATCACGAAGGTGCCGCGCAGGGCCAGGCCTTCTTCCGGAATGTGCACGCCGAAGGCGTTGGTCAGCACGTGGGTCGGGTCGCCGATCAGCGGGAACTGAGCCTTGCCGACAGCCGGGGAAGTCTCGTGCCATACCTTGTGCGAGAAGTGGGTATCGGTGGTAACGATGTAGACCTCGGCACCGGCCTTCTGGAACTCGGCGTAGTTGTTGGCGGCGTCTTCGATCTCGGTCGGGCAGTTGAAGGTGAATGCTGCCGGCATGAAGATCAGTACCGACCACTTGCCCTTCAGGGACTGCTCGGTGACTTCGATGAACTTGCCGTTGTGGAAAGCATTGGCCTTGAACGGCTGAACTTGAGTGTTGATCAGAGACATCAGTGAACTCCTTGTGAGGGTTGAAATGTGCGGTTGAAAGTTGACGGGGAGGATAATAGGCCCCATCGGCTTTCTTGGCCCATTGATTGAAACGATGACGGTGATTGTTTCTGCCAATCACCGCCAGCGGATGATCAGCTCAGGCTATCGTCGAGGCACAACACCAGCTTGCCTGCCACCTGATTGCTGGCGAGCTTAGCAAAGGCAGCCTCCGCCTCGGTAGCCGGATAGACCTGTTCCAGTTGTGGCGTGAGCTGTCCACGGGCAAACAGTGGCCAGACTTCACGCGCCAGCTCGCTGACCAGCTCGGCCTTGAAGGCCTCGTCGCGGTTGCGCAGCGTCGAGCCTGTCAGCTGGATGCGTTTGCCCAGCAGCAGCGCCATATCCAGCTGAGCCTCGCGCCCGCCCATCAGGCCGATATTCACCCAGCGCCCGTCCAGCGCCAGCAACTGCAGATTGAGCGCCGCATAAGCCGCCCCGACCGGATCCAGAATCACGTCGAAAGGCGAAAAGTCACGAAGGCCCTGCAGGTTTTCACCGCGCAGCACGCCACCACGGGCACCCAGCTTCTGGCAATGCTGCAAGCGCTCGGCCGAGCCGACACTGACCCAGCACGGATTGCCAAAGGCCTTGCACAGCTGGATAGCCGCCGTGCCGACGCCACTGGCCCCGGCATGCAGCAGCACCTTCTCGCCCGGACGCAGGGCCGCCAGACGGTAAAGATTGAGCCAGGCGGTGGCATACACCTCCGGCAATGCCGCCGCCTCGGCCAGACTGATGCCTTCGGGTACCGGCAACACGTGCTGGGCGTCGACCACGACCTCCGAGGCCATGCCGCCTCCGGCGAGCAGAGCACAGACCCGCTCACCCACCTGCCAGCTGGCACCGGCCCCCACTTCACTGATGATTCCGCTGCACTCCAGCCCCAGCGTCCCGGGAGCTCCGGGCGGCGGCGGATAGTGCCCGGCCAGTTGCAGCAGGTCAGCCCGGTTTAGCCCGGCTGCCGCCACTTTGATCCTGACCTGCCCTGCAGCCAGTGGTTCGCTGGGTTGTTCCTGCCAGTGCAACTGGCCCTTGACGCCTTGCAATGCCTTCACAGTGCCCCCATAGTTCTTTTGTCCCCGGTACCGACTGGAAAGTCGGACGAGTCGTCGCAGGACGCGACAACCCCGGCCGACATTCTCTGCGGCCCACTATGCGGCAAGCCCGCCACGACGTCGAATTCAGCATGAAGCGCATCCTCACCCGTTCCACCCTGTCACTCGTTCTCAGCCTGAGCAGTCTGTCGCTGTGGGCCAGCCCCGGCACAACCAACTGGGACTACCTGGAGCCCGACCGCGAGCAGGTGATCGCCAGCCTGAACGTGGTGGAGCTGCTCAAGCGTCACCACTACAACAAGCCGCCGCTCAATGATGCGCGCTCGCAGATGATCTACGAGAGCTACCTGAAGCTGCTGGACCCGGCGCGGATGTACTTCACCGCCGCCGATATCCAGGAGTTCGATGCCTGGCGCCTGCGCTTCGACGACTTCCTCAAGAGCGGCGACCTAGAGCCTGGCTTTACCATTTACAAGCGCCACCTCGAGCGCCTGAGTGGGCGCATCGAATACACCCTGGGCCTGCTCAATCAGGGCGTCGACAAGCTCGACTTCAGCGTCAGCGAACGCCTGGAAACCGATCGCGAAAAGGCCCCCTGGGCCAGGGACGTCGCCGAGCTGGATGCGTTCTGGCACAAAAAACTCAAGGATGAAGTGCTGCGCCTGAAGATTGCCGGCAAGGAACCCAAGGCCATCGAGGAGCTGCTCACCAAGCGCTACGAGAATCAGCTCAAGCGCCTCAAGCAGACCAAGGGCGAGGACGTCTTCCAGGCCTACATCAACGCCTTTGCCCAGACCTACGACCCGCACACCAACTACCTGTCGCCGGATAACGCGGAAAACTTCGATATCAACATGAGCCTATCGCTCGAGGGTATCGGTGCCGTGCTGCAGAACGACAACGAGTACGTGAAGGTGATGCGCCTGGTGCCGGCCGGCCCGGCGGAAAAGAGCAAGCAGCTGCACACCTCCGACAAGATCATCGGCGTCGCTCAGGGCAACAAGGAAATGGTCGACGTGATCGGCTGGCGCCTGGACGAGGTGGTCAAGCTGATCCGCGGTCCGAAGGGCTCGCTGGTGCGTCTGGAAGTGATTCCGGCCAGCAACGCCCCGAGCGACCAGACCAGCCGCATCATCAGCATCACCCGCGAAGCGGTGAAGCTGGAGGAGCAGGCAGCGAAGAAGTCGGTGCTCAAGCTCAACCACGACGGTCGCGATTACAAACTCGGCGTCATCGAGATTCCCGCCTTCTATCTGGATTTCAAGGCCTACCGCGCCGGCGATCCCGAATACAAGAGCACCACCCGCGACGTGAAGCGCCTGCTTGGTGAACTGGAAAAGGAAAAGGTCGACGGCGTGGTTATCGACCTGCGCAACAACGGCGGCGGCTCCCTGCAGGAAGCCACCGAACTGACCGGTCTGTTCATCGATCAGGGCCCGACGGTGCTGGTCCGCAACAGCGATGGCCGCGTCGACGTGCTCAACGACGAGGACAGCGGCGTTTTCTACCGCGGCCCGATGGCCGTGCTGGTCAACCGTCTGTCCGCTTCGGCCTCGGAGATTTTCGCCGGCGCCATGCAGGACTACCACCGCGCCCTGATCATCGGTGGCCAGACCTTCGGCAAAGGTACGGTGCAGACCGTGCAGCCGCTCAACCACGGCGAACTGAAGCTGACACTGGCCAAGTTCTACCGCGTGTCCGGGCAGAGCACTCAACACCAGGGCGTGCTTCCGGATATCGCCTACCCGTCCATGGTCGACACCCATGAAATCGGCGAAAGCGCACTGCCCGAAGCCCTGCCGTGGGACAGCATCCGCCCGGTAGTCAAGCCGGTCAGTGATCCGTTCAAGCCCTTCCTCAGCGAGCTGACTGCCCGCCATGAGGCGCGTACCGCCAACGACCCGGACTTTGTCTTCACCCGCGAACGTCTGGCCCTGGCCCAGCGCCTGATGAAGGACACCAGCGTACCGCTGGAGGAATCCGAGCGGCGCCAGTTGCAACTGAGCATCGAACAGCAACAGCTGGCGCTGGAAAACACCCGGCGCAAGGCCAAGGGCGAGGAGCTGCTCAAGGAAATCAAGAGCGAGGAGGACGAGGAGGCCGCTGCAGCCGAGCCGGACAAATCGACCCCGGAAGACGACGCCTACCTGGCCGAAACCGGCAAGATCCTCATCGACTACCTGGGGCTGTCCAACAGCCTGGCCAAGCACTGATCTGTCATCAGACAGTCATATCGCTGCGCTGAAATGCGGGGGCCGGTCACACCGGCCCCCGTTTTTTTCGCCTGCGGATTGCATCATGACGGTCACCGAGCAGCTCAGCGCGCTGCAGCAGATTCTCGCCAGTGGCGATCTGCACACGCTCTTCCAACCCATAGTGTCGCTATCGGAACGGCGCATCCACGGCTATGAAGCCCTCACCCGCGGCCCCTCGAACAGCCCGCTGCACTCACCGCTGACGCTCTTCGCCGTGGCCCGCCACGCCAGTCGCCTGAGCGAACTGGAGCAGGCCTGCCGACGCAATGCCTGCCTGCGCTTCGACAACCTCAAGCTGGACGGCAAGCTGTTCCTCAACGTCTCGCCGGAGTCGCTGCTCGATCCAAGGCATCAGCCCGGGCGGACCCGGCGCCTGCTGCAGGACCTGGGCATTGCCCCGGACCGGGTGGTGATCGAGCTGACCGAGCAATCACCGACCGAAGACTTCAGCCTGCTCGACAACGCGCTGCACCACTACCGCGCCATGGGCTTCTCCATTGCCCTGGACGACCTCGGTGCCGGTTACTCGAGCCTGCGCCTGTGGTCCGAGCTGCGCCCCGACTATGTGAAAATCGACCGTCACTTCATCGACGGCATTCACCAGGATGCGGTCAAACGCGAGTTCGTCGAGTCGATTCTGAAGATGGCCCGCGCCTCGCGCGCTCAGGTCATCGCCGAAGGCATCGAGCTGGCCGAAGAGCTGGCCGTGCTGGTGGAGATGGGCGTCGATCTGGTGCAGGGCTACCTGCTCTGCCGGCCTCAGGAAAAACCGCCGCGCGAGATCGGCGGTCTGCTGCCACTGCTGAGTGCCAGCCAGTCGAGCCTCGGCGAAGACACAGGTGACCTGCAGGCCCTGCTGCTGGAGCAGCCGGCCGTTGATCAGAACACGCCAATTGCCGGTGTACTCGAAGCCTTTCGCGCCCAGGCCAATCTCAATTCACTGGCCGTGCTCGATGAAGCCCTGCAACCAGTGGGCATCATTCACCGCCACAGCCTCTCCGACGCCCTGCTCAAACCCTTTGCCACCGACCTGCTGGCACGCAAACCCATCAGTCGCCTGATGAGCAGCGACTACCTGGCCGTGGAGCTGAGCCAGTCGCTGCAACAGGTCAGCCGCCTGCTGACCAGTCGTGCGCGCCAGCGCATCGAAGAAGACTTCATCATCACTCGCCAGGGCCAGTACTGCGGTCTGGGCCGGGTAATCGACGTGCTCAAGCTGATCACCGAACGCAAGATCCAGCAGGCACGTCACGCCAATCCGCTGACCCTGCTGCCGGGTAACGTGCCGATCCAGCAATGCTTCACACGCCTGCTGGAGCAGAGTCGCGATGCGGTCATCTGCTACGTCGACATCGACAGTTTCAAGCCGTTCAACGACCTGTACGGCTATGCCCGCGGCGACGAAGTGCTGCTATGTCTGGCGCAATGCCTGAACGAGGCGGTAGACCCCAGCCGCGATTTCGTCGGCCATATCGGCGGTGATGACTTCATGCTGGTGCTCGGCTCAGCCGACTGGCGCGCCCGCCTCAACCGCCTGCTGGAAGACTTCCAGAGCCAGTGCCGACGTTTCTACAAGCCAGAGGACCTGCTGGCCGGCTGTTTTATTGCACGCAACCGCCAGGGACAACGCGAAGAGTATCCGCTGCTGTCGCTATCGCTGGGCGTGGTGCAGTTAACGGGCGCGGCCTGCGAAAACCTCGATGCAGACCAGCTCGCCAGCCTGGCATCGGAAGCCAAACGGCAGGCCAAGGCGATTCCGGGTTACAGCCTGCATGTGATTCAGGCGGCCTGAGGACCCTGGGCTCTAAAGCCCCAGTTCGGTGGCCCGCCGCTGCCAGAGCTCGGCAGCCTGCGCATCGGCGGCCAGATTGCCTTGGCCGGAACGGTACAGCTCAGCCAGCTGGTGGGCCGCCAGCGCATGGCCAGACTCGGCGGCCAACACCCACCAGTGCGCCGCCTGAGTAGCATCGGCCGCTTCCTGCACATCGCCGGCAAGCAGTTGTCGGCCGACCTGATAGGCCGCCTTGCCGTCGCCAGCTTCTGCCGCCGCCTTGAGCAGACGCAAGGCTTCGCCGCGCACACCAAAGCCCTGGCCGCGGAACAACAGCAGATGACCATAGAAGGATTGCGCCCCGACGTGGCCGAGCGCGGCCATGCGCGCATATTGCCCCTGCATCCATGTCCAGGCACGGGGCTGAGCAACCAGCCAGCGCCAGGCAAACAAACGGCGCGCCACCCAATACCCACACAGCGCCCGCAGATGCCACCAAACTTTCATGCCGCCTCGCGATAATCGAATTCAAACACTCGTGCCACCTCGGCCGCATGCCAGGCGGCAGCGGCCAGTCCGTCGACCGGGCCCTGAAAGCGTCCGAGACGGACCACGCACTCGAAGAAACCCGGGCGCGGCAAACGACTGGCGCCCTGACTGATCACCAGAGCACTGCGCATTGGCCGCTGGGCACGCGCATCAAGCGCGGCCAGGTGTTCCAGAGCGGCCGTCAGGGTCTGCATCGCCGGGGTCGGCAGCTGCAGACGCTCGACCAGCGCCCTGTAGGTCAGGAGATGGCGCTGACGCCGGGCATCATCCAGCTCATCGAGCAGCGCCTGCCAGTGCTGACGACTGATGCGTACGCTCATTCGCCAGCCCTCCGCCACTGTTCAACCCCTACACGCGCTAGTGCATTCATGCCTCTACTCCCTGTACCTCAGCGCCCTTCCGGCCTGCATGTTAACAGGCCAGAAAGCCGGCAAATGCCATACAGCTCTCAGCCGCCCATGTGCACAGTCTAGCTGTTCACCGGAGGGTTTTCCGCCACCACTCGCTCCGGCAGCTCGGGCAGTTGCTGCAGCATCTGCTGCCTTTGCCGGGGCTGAGTGTCATACCAGCCACGGAAGGTATCCAGTTCACTGCGCCAGCGCCGCAACACCCAGCCGAGCACGGCCAGGTCATCCAGCAAACCCAGCATCAAAACCCAATCCGGCACTGCATCGACAGGGGTAATGAAGTACACCAGCGCAGCCATGACTGCGAGCAAGGTCTGGCGATCCACCTCGCGGTATTCGCCACGCCACCAGGCCACACAAAGTGCGCGCATGAGCTTGAGATCATCCTGCAACGGACGCATGCGCAATCCGCCTTTACTCGCCTTGCGTGTCACTGCCAGCAACAGCGCCGGCAATCGGCCACGCGCGAGAAACGCCTGTGCAATGTGCAGGTAACGGGAAAAATTCAGAGGCATCGCCATGTGGTCTTTTCTCCTCCCCGCATGCCTGGCGGGCTGGCTGACGTTATCCACCGAAGCTGTGGATAAGTCTGTGAGCAGATGTTGAATGAATCGCTGCGAGCGAGACACCACGCGGCTTCAGGACAGATCGCGCGTTTTTTGCTCAGCAACAAAAGCCATTTAAAATCAACAACTTATAAATCATGTAACAACTTGAACCGACGCCACAGTGTCAGCATTTACCGGTAACCGCTGAATGTGCATAACCGTAACACATCAACCGAAAACGCCCCATTATGACCTTGCAGTCACCTGCTTTTACAGCCCCGCAGAAACACCAACGCCCCGACTTGCGGGGCGTTGGTGTTAACCAGGAAACACGGCTTAGTTTTGCGCCGGCTGATCCTTGTCTGCGTCCTTAATCGACAGCAGCTCCAGATCGAATACCAGCACCGAGTTGGCCGGAATGGCCGGGCTCGGGCTCTGTGCGCCGTAAGCCAGCTCACTCGGGATGTACAGCTTGTACTTCTCACCAACGTGCATCAGCTGCAGACCCTCAACCCAACCCGGAATCACACCGTTGACCGGCAGATCGATCGGGCTACCACGCTGGATGGAGCTGTCGAACACGCTACCATCGGTCAGCTTGCCTTCATAGTGAACGGTCACCACGTCGGTGGGCTTGGGCTGTGCGCCTTCGGCTTTCTTCACCACTTCGTACTGCAGACCGGACTTGGTGGTGATAACGCCTTCGCGCTTGCCGTTTTCTTCGAGGAATTTCTTGCCGGCCTTGGCGGCTTCGTCATTCAGAGCGGCCATGCGCTCTTCGGCACGCTTCTGCAGGAAGGCAAAAGCCTCAACCAGCTCTTCATCAGTCAGTTGCTGCGGCTTCTTGCCAATGGCGTCTTCAATGCCCTGGGCAACGGCAGCGGAATCCAGATCATCCATGCCTTCCTGAGCCAGGCTCTTGCCCATGTTCAGGCCAATGCCGTAGGAGGCTTTCTGGGCCGGGGTTTTCAGCTCTACGGTGGTCTTCGAGTCGCAGCCGGCGAGAACCAGAGCGGCCAGGGCGACAGCCGCCGCCAAGCGATTTTGTTTCATGTAGCTTCCTTAGGATTGAACGCCTTACGGCTGGTGCTAAACAGCACGCGAGCTTATCAGGGCACATCGGGAGGGGCTATGGGAAATGCAAAAATCCCCAGGATGATCAACTCAAACCTGAAGTAATCGACAGAAGGGAAATTAAGAAGATTGTCACTTAGGGAGGGAGGAAAAAGTGGCGCAGCGGACGGGACTCGAACCCGCGACCCCCGGCGTGACAGGCCGGTATTCTAACCGACTGAACTACCGCTGCGCGACTCTTCAAGAGTGGTGGGTGATGACGGGATCGAACCGCCGACCCTCTGCTTGTAAGGCAGATGCTCTCCCGGCTGAGCTAATCACCCGTTTGCTCTCGAAGTGGGGCGAACTATACGGACGAGAGCGAACCCTGGCAAGCCTTTTCTGAAAAAAATTTTCTGTTGTTCCAAAGGCTTAGCGCTGCCTAGCGTTTTTACTGGGCTGACTGCAGGGTCATGCCGGACATTTCTTGCCAGCAGACGCATCGCACTTGGCCAATGCTCACCGGGGCGGAATAATGCGGGCCTTTATCAAGGGAGAGTCTTGCCGCCATGTGGTTTCGTAACCTGCTCGTATACCGTCTGACCCAGCCCCTGCCCCTCACTGCCGAGGAGCTGGAACAGGCTCTGGCCAGCAAGCCCGCCCGCTCCTGCGCCAGCCAGGAACTGAGCACCTACGGTTTTGTTGCCCCCTTCGGCAAAGGTGCCGACGCCCCGCTGGTACACAGCTCTCAGGGGTTTCTGCTGCTGGCTGCCCGCAAGGAAGAACGCATCCTGCCCAGCAGCGTGGTGCGTGACGCGCTGAAGGAAAAGGTCGACGAGATCGAAGCCGAGCAGATGCGCAAGGTCTACAAGAAGGAACGCGACCAGCTGAAGGACGAAATCGTCCAGGCATTCCTGCCCCGCGCTTTCGTGCGCAAATCGGCGACCTTTGCCGCCATCGCCCCGGCCCAGGGCCTGATTCTGGTGGATTCCTCCAGCCCCAAGCGCGCCGAAGACCTGCTCTCCACCCTGCGTGAAGTGCTTGGCAGCCTGCCGGTACGGCCGCTTTCGGTGAAGATGGCGCCCACAGCCACCTTCACCGACTGGCTGAAGAACCAGCGCGCCAGCAATGGCCTGACCGTGCTGGACGAGTGCGAGCTGCGTGATGTTCAGGAAGACGGCGGCATCGTGAGGGTCAAGCGCCACGACCTGGCCAGCGACGAGGTCCAGCAGCACCTGAACAACGGCAAGATCGTCACCAAACTGGCCCTGGCCTGGGAAGACAAACTGTCCCTGCTGATCGACGACAAGCTGGCGCTCAAGCGTCTGCGTTTTGAAGACCTGCTGCAGGATCAGGCCGAACAGGACGGCGGCGACGATGCGCTGGGCCAGCTCGATGCCAGCTTCACCCTGATGATGCTGACCTTCATCGAGTTCCTGCCGCAGCTGATCGAAGCCATGGGCGGTGAGGAAATCCCTCAGGGCATCTGATGCCACGCGCAACAAAAAGCCCGGCACATGCCGGGCTTTTTGTTGGGTGTCACAGTCTCAGCGCTGACTGCCCCGCAGTGCACTGACCTGCGCCTGCAACACCTCGCACTTGGCCAGCTCCGGAGCCAGCGGCTGACCGGCCACCAGAGTAATGCGCGACCACAGGCGCTTGAAGAATCCCTTGTTCGGATCGCGACTGAAGAAGCTACCCCACAACCCCTGCAGCGCCATGGGGATCACCGGCACCGGATTCTCCTCGACGATTCGCTCAACGCCCGCCTTGAACTCGTTGAGCTCGCCATCACTGGTCAGCTTGCCCTCGGGGAAGATGCACACCACCTCGCCATTGCGCAGGTACTCGGCGATCTTCTTGAACGCCGCATCATAGATCAGCAGGTCCTCGCTGCGTCCGGCAATCGGCACCGTGCCGGCAGTGCGGAAAATGAAGTTGAGCACCGGTAGGTTGTAGATCTTGTAGTACATGACAAAGCGCACCGGACGGCGGATGGCGCCACCGATCAGCAGTGCATCGACGAAGGAGACGTGGTTGCACACCAGCACCGCCGGTCCCTCCTCCGGAATCACCTCCAGCCCCTTGTGCTCGACGCGGTACATCGAGTGGCCCAGCAGCCAGACCAGAAAGCGCATGCTGAACTCGGGCACGATCTTGAAGATGTAGCTGTTGACCGCCACGTTCATCAGCGACACCACCAGGAACAGCTCGGGAATGCTGAAGCCGGCCACGCTGAGGAAGAGGATCGAGACAATCGCCGAGATCACCATGAACAGCGCGTTGAGGATGTTGTTGGCGGCAATCACCCGCGCCCGCTCATTTTCAGCCGTGCGCGCCTGGATCAGCGCATACAGCGGCACGATGTAGAAGCCGCCGAACAGGCCGATGCCGAAGATGTCGGCCAGTATCCACCAGGCCTGTGCATGCCCCAGCACCGCGAGCCAGCCGTAAGGTTCACTGCCGGCCGGGAAACCGCCGCTGTGCCACCAGAGCAGGATGCCGAACAGAGTCAGACCAATCGAGCCGAACGGCACCAGACCGATCTCCACCTTGCCGCCGGACAGACGCTCACAAAGCATCGAGCCCATGGCGATGCCCACCGAAAACACGGTGAGGATCAGCGTCACCACGCTTTCATCGCCGTGCAGGAACTCCTTGGCGAAGGCCGGAATCTGCGTCAGGTACACCGCGCCAAGAAACCAGAACCACGAGTTGCCCACCAGCGAGCGCGACACCGAAGGCCGCTGTCCCAGCCCCAGGCGCAGGATCTGCCAGGACTGGCGAAAGATGTTCCAGTCCAGCACCAGCTCCGGCATGGCCGCATGGGCACGGGGAATCTGCCGGCTGGCCAGGTAGCCGCAGGTAGCCACAAGGACAATGGCCACGGCCACCACCGGCTGGTAATCGGCTGAGGACATCATGATCCCTGCCCCGATGGTGCCGGCGAGGATGGCCAGGAAGGTGCCCATTTCCACCAGCGCGTTGCCACCAATCAGCTCCTGCTCCTGCAGCGCCTGCGGCAGGATGGAGTACTTGACCGGGCCGAACAGCGCCGAATGGGTACCCATGGCGAACAAGGCCAACAGCATCAGCACCAGGTTATCCAGCATGAAGCCGGCGGCGCCCACGGCCATGATCACGATTTCAGCCAGCTTGATCGCCCGAATCAGCGCATCCTTGGCGAACTTCTCGCCAAACTGCCCGCCGAGGGCGGAAAACAGGAAGAACGGCAGAATGAACAGCAAGGCACAGAGGTTGACCAGCATATGCCGGTCAGCGCTCACCGCCAGCTTGTAGAGGATGGCGAGGATCAGCGACTGCTTGAAGATGTTGTCGTTGAACGCGCCCAGCAGTTGCGTCACGAAAAATGGCAGGAAGCGGCGTTTACCGAGCAAGGCAAATTGCGATTCGGAAGTCATGGTCCCTTGATACCCGATGCAGAAGGCCAGAAGTGGCGTCCTGAATTGGACGGCAAAACCGGACTAAAAAGCCACTCCCTGCACGCGCTTTTTCTACCGACCTCTCAGATGGGCAACTGCCCGAGCTGCCAGCGCAGCACGAAGAACAGCAGCAGGCCGCCGCCAATGGTCGCCAGGAGATGACGTGTCAGCCCGGCGATGGCAATGGTGGCCAGACCGGCCAGCAGATAGGCATTGTCCCAGCGCAGCGCCAGCGCCCCTTCCTGATAGAACATCCCCGGCACCACGATCGCCGTCAGCACCGCCGTCGGCACGTAATGCAGGGCCTGCCGGACCACAGCCGGAAACTGCAGGTGCGGAAAGGCAAACAGGCTGTAACGGGTGGCGAAGGTGATCGCCAGCATGCCAATGATCAACAGCCAGTGATTCATGACGCCACCTCCACAGAAGAGACCGCCACACGGCGTTCGAGACAGACACCGACCGCAATGCCACAGGCGGCCGCCGCCAGCAGCCCCAGCTGATAAGGCAGGCCGTGACAGACCAGCGCCACCGCTCCGGCGACCAGCGCTGCCGCCACTTGCGGCCGGTTTCTGAGCATCGGCACAACAATACCGATGAAGGTGGCCAGCATGGCGAAATCCAGCCCCCAGCGGGCAATGTCCGGCACGCTCTGGCCAAACCACAGGCCGATCAGCGTGCACAGCTGCCAGTTGCCATACATGGCCAATGCCGCACCAAGGAAATACCAGTGTTTGTGCGGCGAGGCGTCCAGCTCGGCATAGCGGTGCTGGACCACGGCGAAGGCCTCGTCGGTCAGCCAGAAGGCCAGCGGCATGCGCCAGCGCACCGGCAGATGACGCACAAATGGCTGCAGGCTGGCGCTGTACAGCGCATGACGCAGATTGACCACCAGCGTGGTCAGCAGCAACACCGCCAGGCTGGCTCCACCGCTGAGCAGACTCAGGGCAATGAACTGCGCCGACCCGGCAAACACCAGGAGCGACATCCCCACCGTCTGCCACGGCGTCAGCCCGGCACTGCCCGCTAGGCTGCCGAAAATGATGCCGAACGGTATGGCCCCGATCAGCATGGGCAGCATGTCGCGCATGCCCTGCAGGAACTCTTGATGGGGAGACAGATGCTGCTCGGCCGGTGCCGCGAGAGACATGATAATCGTCCGTTCGGTCAGAAATCGGCCCGCCACGCTAGCAGCCTGCCGCGCACCACTCAAGGGCACTCTAGACCTTGGTCGATGTGCGCTGGCACATCACCGCCTCCACGACAAAACTGCGGTAAGGTGTGGAGCACTTTCATCCCCTCGCGCCTGGAGCCTGCATGTCGCTGTCCAGCGGACTGATCGCCGCCGTTGCCCTGGTCTACATGGCCATTCTGTTCGCCATCGCCTTCTGGGGCGACCGGCGCAAGACGCCGCTCTCCCCGCGTTTGCGCGCCTGGGTGTTTTCCCTGTCGCTGGCGGTGTATTGCACCAGCTGGACCTTCTTCGGTGCCGTCGGCCAGGCGGCCAACCAGCTGTGGTCGTTCCTGCCGATCTACCTGGGCCCGGTGCTGCTGATGCTGTTTGCCCCCTGGGTGCTGCAGAAAATGGTGGCCATCAGCAAACAGGAAAACATCACCTCGATTGCCGACTTCATCGCCGCGCGCTACGGCAAGTCGCAGTCACTGGCGGTAGTGGTGGCGCTGATCTGCCTGGTCGGCGTGCTGCCCTATATCGCCCTGCAACTCAAAGCCATCGTCCTCGGCGTCAACCTGCTCTCCGGCGCCGGCGCCGAATCGGCGGGCGCTCGTGCTCAGGACACGGCACTGATCGTCAGCCTAGTGCTGGCGCTATTCACCATTCTGTTTGGTACCCGCAGCCTGGATGTCACCGAGCATCACCGTGGCATGGTGCTGGCGGTGGCCTTCGAATCGCTGATCAAGCTGCTGGCCTTCCTCGCGGTTGGCGCCTTCGTCACCTGGGGCCTGTTCGATGGGCCGGGCGATCTGTTCGACCAGGCACTGGCCGCGCCGCAGCTGCAGGCCTTCTGGCAAAACGACCCGCAATGGCCGGGGCTGCTCGTTCAGGTAGGCGTGGCCATGACCGCCCTGATGTGCCTGCCGCGCCAGTTCCATGTCACCGTGGTGGAGAACACCGACAGCCGGGATCTGCGGATGGCCCGCTGGGTATTTCCGGCCTACCTCATTCTCGCCGCACTGTTCGTTGTCCCCATTGCCTTGGCCGGCATGCTGCACCTGCCCGGCGGGGTGATGCCGGACTCCTTCGTGATCAACCTGCCGCTGGCCGAAGCTCATCCCGGTCTGGCACTGCTGGCGTTCATCGGCGGTGCCTCGGCCGCCACCGGCATGGTCATCGTCGAGGCCGTCGCACTCTCGACCATGGTCAGCAACGACATGGTCCTGCCCGCCCTGCTGCGGCGCAAACAGCACGCCGAGCGGCCGTTCGAACTGTTCCGCCACTGGCTGCTGTCGGTGCGCCGGGTGACCATTGTGGTCATCCTGCTGCTGGCCTATGTGATCTACCGCCTGCTCGGCTCCAGCGCCAGTCTGGCCACCATCGGCCAGATTGCCTTCGCCGCCATCGCCCAGCTCGGCCCGGCCATGATCGGCGCCCTGCTGTGGAAACAGGCCAACCGCCGCGGCGTGTTTGCCGGTTTGGCCGCCGGTGCCTTCTTCTGGGCCTACTGCCTGGTACTGCCGGTTCTGGCCAGGGGCCTTGGCTGGTCGCTGGAAGGCTGGCCGCTGCTGGCCTGGTTGCAGGCCAACCCCTGGCGACTGCCGATGGACCCGCTGACCCAGGGCGTGGTGATTTCACTGATCGGCAACTTCGCCCTGTTCATCGGTGTGTCGCTGGTTTCCCGTACCCGCGTCTCCGAGCACTGGCAGGCCAGCCGCTTCATCGGCCAGGAAGTCGGCTCGCCCAGCCGCAGCCGCTCGCTGCTTGCCGTGCAGTTGCAGGACCTGCTGATGCTGGCCGCGCGCTTCGTTGGCGAAGACCGCGCGCGGCAGAGCTTCACCCGCTTCGCCTTCAAGCAGGGCAAGGGCTTCAACCCCGCGCAGAACGCCAACGCCGAGTGGATCATCCACACCGAGCGCCTGCTGGCCAGCGTGCTGGGGGCATCCTCGGCCCGGGCGGTGGTCAAGGCGGCCATTGAAGGCCGCGAGATGCAGGTCGAGGACGTGGTGCGCATCGCCGACGAGGCGAGCGAGGTGCTGCAGTTCAACCGCGCCCTGCTGCAGGGTGCCATCGAGAACATCAGCCAGGGGCTCAGCGTGGTCGACCAGTCCCTGCAACTGGTGGCCTGGAACCACCGCTACATCGAGCTGTTCGACTACCCCGAGGGCCTGATCCAGGTCGGCCGGCCGATTGGCGACATCATCCGCTTCAACGCCGAGCGCGGCCTGCTCGGCGACGGCGACCCCGACCTGCACGTGCGCAAGCGCCTAGCCTGGATGCGCCAGGGTACGCCGCACAAATCCGAACGGCTGTTCCCCAATGGCCGGGTGATCGAGCTGATCGGCAACCCGATGCCGGGCGGCGGTTTCGTCATGAGCTTTACCGACATCACCGCCTTCCGCGAAGCCGAACGCGCCCTCAAGGAGGCCAACGAAGGGCTGGAGCAGCGCGTGGCCGAGCGCACCGGCGAGCTGTCACTGCTCAACCAGGCGCTCGGTGAAGCCAAGGCCCATGCCGAAACGGCCAACCAGTCGAAAACCCGTTTCCTTGCTGCCGTCAGCCATGACCTGATGCAGCCGCTGAATGCCGCGCGGCTGTTCTCCGCCGCCCTCAGCCACCATAACGACCTGCCCCGCGATGCCAGCGAGCTGGTGCAGCACCTGGACAGCTCGCTGCGCTCGGCCGAAGACCTGATCACCGACCTGCTGGACATCTCGCGCCTGGAAAGCGGCCGGGTCACCCCAAGCCTGGCGCACTTCCCCCTGAACCAGTTGCTCGACACCCTCAAGGTCGAGTTCCAGGCCCTGGCCGTCGAGCAGCACATGAACTTTCGCGTGCGCGGCAGCCGCCTGTGGCTCAACAGCGACCAGAAACTGCTGCGCCGGGTACTGCAGAACTTCCTCACCAACGCCTTCCGCTATGCCAGTGGCCGCGTGCTGCTGGGCGTGCGCCGTGAAGGTGAACGCCTGCGCATTGAAGTCTGGGACCGCGGCCCGGGCATCCCCGAAGACAAGCGCCAGTTCATCTTCGAAGAATTCAAACGCCTGGACAGCCACCAGACCCGTGCCGAGAAGGGACTGGGACTGGGCCTGGCGATTGCCGACGGCCTGTGCCGGGTACTCGGCCATGAACTGCAGGTACGCTCCTGGCCGGGCAAGGGCAGCGTCTTCAGCGTCAGCGTGCCCTGCCTTCCGGAGCCCCGTCTGGAGCCGGCCCAGGCCGCCACGCCGGTCAGCGCCGGGCACGACATGGGTGGCGTGCAGGTGCTCTGTGTGGACAACGAGGACAGCATCCTCACCGGCATGCACAGCCTGCTGTCACGCTGGGGCTGTCAGGTGTGGACGGCGCGCAACCGCCTGGAGTGCGAGCACCTGCTCGACGAGGACGTCCGCCCGCGCCTGGCGCTGGTGGACTACCACCTCGACGAAGGCGAAACCGGCACCGAGCTGATGGCCTGGCTGCGCACCCGTCTGGGCGAACCGGTGCCCGGAGTGGTGATCAGCGCCGACGGCCGGCCGGAGCTGATCGACACGGTGCATGCCGCCGGGCTCGATTACCTGGCCAAGCCGGTCAAGCCCGCCGCCCTGCGCGCCCTTCTGAGCCGGCACCTGCCCATCAACTGATCGAATAGATCGATTCAAATAGCGCATTTTTTGCGCTTTTAAATCGATCAGGCCGGATAGATCATCACCTCCAGCGAGGCCCCTGCCGGGGCCGTGGAGAGATGACCATGATCGAAATCCGCCCATTTGCCAGCCTTGGCCATGCCGATCACGGCTGGCTCAATGCCCGGCACCACTTTTCCTTTGCCGAATACCACGACCCGTCGCGGGTACACTGGGGGCACCTGCGCGTGTGGAACGATGACGAAATCGCCGCCGGCACAGGCTTCCCGCCGCACCCGCACAGCGACATGGAAATCATCACCTACGTGCGCGAAGGTGCCATCACCCATCAGGACCACCTGGGCAACCAGGGCCGCACCGAGGCCGGTGATGTGCAGGTGATGAGCGCTGGCCGCGGCATCCGCCATGCCGAATACAACCGTGAACGCATCACCACCAAGATATTCCAGATCTGGATCATTCCCGAACAGCGCGGCGGCGAACCGAGCTGGGGCAACAAGCCCTTCCCCAAGGGCGAACGCGCCGGGCAGTTCGTGGTCCTGGCCAGCGGTTTTGCCGACGACCATGAAGCACTGCCGATCCGGGCCGACGCCCGTCTGGCAGCTGCCACCCTGCCGTCCGGCCAGCAATGCCGCTACAGCCTGACCGGGGGACGCAAGGCCTATCTGGTAGCCTGCGGCGGTAGCATCCGGGTCAATGGCGTACTGGCCGGGGATCGCGATGGTGTGGCGGTCAGCGGCGAGCCGGAGCTGCTGATTGAAGCTCTGGAAGACAGTGAAGTGGTGCTGGTCGACGTGGCCTGAAATCACCGCAAGCCTTGATGCACGGCAGGCAGAGGCGAAGTGAGACCGTTACACTTCCCAGCATGCCCCACCGCTCAAGGATGCCTGCATGCCTCTGTTCCACGACCAGTTGCTCAACCTCGCCACGGCCCTGGGTGTCGGCCTGCTGATCGGTACCGAGCGCGGCTGGAGCGCCCGCGCCACCGAGGATGCCCGCCTGATCGCCGGCATCCGTACCTTCGGCCTGACCGGCCTGCTCGGCGGTCTGGCCGCACTGCTCGGCCAGCAACTGGGGCTGCTGGCGTGGGGCGCCAGCCTGCTGATCTTCGGTTTACTGGTGATCGCTCGCTACCTGGGTGAGCAGCGCAAGGTTGGCGACCTGTCGCTGACCAGCGAATTTGCGATGCTCTCCACCTTCCTGCTCGGCAGTCTGGCGATGAACGACCAGCGCACGTTGGCCGCCGGCTGTGCCGTGGTGATTGCTCTTCTGCTCAGTCTCAAGGAGCCGCTGCATCAGGGCCTGCGTCGTCTCAGCGCGGATGAGCTGTCCGGCGCGCTGAAGTTGCTGTTCATCTCCGTGGTGCTGCTGCCGGTGTTACCCAACCAGGGCTTCGGTCCCTGGGAGGCCTTCAACCCCTACGCCACCTGGTGGATGGTGGTGCTGATCGCCGGCATCGGTTTTGCCGCCTACATCGCCATCCGCCTGATCGGTGCACGCTACGGCCTGCTGGTCACCGCCCTGCTTGGCGGTCTGGTGTCGTCCACCGCCATGACCATCACCCTGGCTCGCCTGCACGACGGCAAACGCCTGCAGGCACTGCTCAGCGCCGGCCTGCTGGCCACCTCGGCGCTGATGTTTCCGCGCATCCTGCTAGCGGTCGGCCTGCTCAACCCGGCCCTGCTCGGTCAGCTCAGCTGGCCACTGGGCATTGCGGCGCTGGTCTATGCCCTGGGCGCGCTGCTGCTGTTCCGTCAGGCCGGCAACGAACTGGAGAACAACGCCGAACCACCGCTGAAAAACCCCTTCGAGCTGGGCCCGGCACTGCGCTTTGCCGCCCTGCTGGTGGTCATCCTGTTTCTGGTGGAGGCCGCCCGGCGCGGTTTCGGCGATGTGGGGGTGTATCTGGTGTCGCTGCTGTCGGGGCTGACCGATGTCGATGCGATCACCCTGACCCTGGCGCGCAATGCCCGCCACGAGCTGGCCGCCGAGGTCGCCGTGCAGGGCATCTTCCTCGCGGCGCTGAGCAACAGCCTGGTCAAGGGAGGGCTGATCGCCCTGATTGGTGGTCGCGCCCTGGCCTGGCGCACACTGCCGGTGATGGCCGCCGGCCTGGTGCTGGCCGCGCTCAGTCTGCTGTGGGCCTGACCGGCTGAAGGAAGCCTTCGAGCAACTGCTGCACCCGCCCGCTCAGCTCGCGCTCGGCCACCAGCGGCAGGGCGCGGGCCAGTTCCGCCTCGACCACCTGCTCGACCAGCGGGCGCAGCGCGTGAATCTGCCGGCTCAGACCTTCCAACTCGTCCACCCGGGGCAAGGAGGAAGTCAGCAGCGGATTGACCAGATTGGCAACGATCAGCTGGACGATGCCCGTCGACAGCTGCTCGACATGGCCGCGAATGGCAATCAACTCGTCCAGCAGCGCCGGCAGCGGCAGGCCGGCCTGATGCAGCTGCACGCCGGCGGCGAACAGGCGCGGGCTCTTGACCCGGAGGTGATCACCGGCGAACTCCAGCAATTCCAGCTCGGTGCTGCGGTCGATGATCTCGTCGTCGAGGGCCTCGCCGAAGATTGCCTGCAGCTCATCAAAGCCTAGGGTCGCCACGGGCTCCGGCTGTGCAGAGCCACGGATCGCCTCGTCCAGCCCCAGCACATGAGCCAGACCCTGGCCTTTTTCCCAGGCATCGAACAGCTCGCGGATGCTGGCGATGGTGTAACCGCGCTCCAGCAACTGACCGATCAGACGCAGCCGGGCCAGATGCTCGCCCCGGTAAACCCCCACCCGGCCACGTCGCTCCGGTGGTGGCAAGAGGCCCTTGTCCTGGTAGGCGCGCACGTTGCGCACGGTGGTTTCGCCAGCCCGGGCCAGCTCGTCGACGCTGTATTCGCGCTCATCGGCAACCGGCGGCAGGCGGCCAAGCAGACGCTGCAGTAGCTGGGTGGGACTGTTCATGGGGCGCGATGATAGCCGCGGCGCCCCCCGGCAACAATCGTCCCCCACCCCACCCGACTTTGCGCCGGTGTCGGGGCCACGCCGGGCACAGGCAGACTCAGGCTTTGCCTGCCGAGGAAACAACATGTCTACCTCCACCCGTTTTTTCGTCGACGGCGACGGTGTGCGCCTGGCCTGCTACCGCTGGGGCCGCAGCAGTGGTCCGGTGCTGCTCCTGGTACACGGCTACCCGGACAGTCACCATACCTGGCTGCCGCTGATCGAACGCCTGAGCCTTCACTATCAGGTAGTGGCCTATGACGTGCGCGGCAGCGGCCAGTCCTCACACCCCGCTGCCGTGCGCGACTATCGCCTGGAACACCTGGCCAACGATCTGCGCGCGGTGGCCCGTGCTGTCGGCCATGGCCAACCGGTACACCTGATCGCCCACGACTGGGGCTCCATCCAGAGCTGGGAAGCCATCTGCGCCGACGGCATGGAGCAGCTGTTCGCCTCGTTCACCAGCCTCTCCGGCCCCTGCCTGGATCACGCCAGTTTCTGGCTGCGCCGCTGCTTTGCCAGCCGCAGCCCGCGCCTGTGGTGGCAGGCCATCAGCCAGTTGCTGCACTCGGGCTATATCGCCTTTTTCCAGCTGCCGAGAATTCCCGAATGGAGCTGGCGCGCCGGTATGGCCAAACACTGGAATGCCCTGATCGGCGCTCTGGAAGGCTACCGGCCGGCCCCCGATCCGGATCAGCTGGGCAATGCCTGCCGAGGCATCGCCCTGTACCGGGCCAACTTCATCGAACGCCTGCTGCATCCGCAGCCACGTCATACGCGCGTGCCCGTGCACCTGCTGGTGGCGCAGAAGGATATGTTCGTCCGCCCGCAACTGCTCGATGACCTACCCAACTGGGTGACGGAGCTGGAGCGTCATGACTTGCCGGCCGGCCACTGGCAACTGCTGGTGGAAGCCAACAGCATGGCCCGCCTGATCCTCGACTATCTGGCTCGCCAGCAGTCACGCATACGGCTGGCACAATCAGCCTGAGTCCGCTCAGTCGCTGTCGGCTTCGGCCACCGGCAGCGCCGCGCGCTCCAGCCACTCGCCGGGCAGCGCCTTGCTGGCGCGAGCCCCCAGCAGCTTGAGGTTTTCCACCCGGCCAACCAGATTGCCGCGCCCTTCCACCAGTTTGTTGCGCGCCGCCGCGTAGGCCTTGTCCAGCTGCTGCAGGCGGCTGCCGACCTCGTCCAGATCGCCGATGAAGGCGACGAACTTGTCGTACAGCTGGCCGGCGCGCTCGGCGATCTCGCGGGCGTTCTGACTCTGCCGCTCCTGACGCCAGAGGCTGTCGATCACCCGCAGGGTGGCCAGCAGGGTGGTCGGACTGACAATCACCACCTGCTGGGCAAAGGCATCCTGGAACAGCTCCGCATCGGCCTGCAGAGCGGCGGAAAACGCCGCTTCGATAGGCACGAAGAGCAGGACGAAATCCAGGCTGTGCAGCCCCTCCAGACGCTTGTAGTCCTTGCCGGAAAGACCCTTGAGGTGATTGCGCAGCGACAGCAGGTGCTGCTTGAGTGCCTGCTGACGCTGCGCCTCGTCCTCGGCACCGATGAACTGCTGCCAGGCGGTGAGGCTGACCTTGGCATCGACGATCACCTGTTTGTCGCCCGGCAGCTGAATCAGCACATCCGGTTGAAAGCGCTCGCCATCGGCGCCCTTGAGGCTGACCTGCGTCTCGTACTCGCGACCCTTTTCCAGCCCGGCCTGTTCCAGCACCCGCTCCAGCACCAGCTCGCCCCAGTTGCCCTGGGTCTTCTGGCCCTTGAGCGCACGGGTCAGGTTGGTCGCCTCATCGCCCAGACGCTGGTTGAGCTGCTGCAGACGCTCCAGCTCCTTGCCCAGGGAGAAACGCTCGCGCGCCTCCTGCTGGTAGCTCTCGTCGACACGCTTCTCGAAGGCCTGGATGCGTTCCTTGAGCGGGTCGAGCAACTGGCCAAGGCGCTGCTGGCTGGTCTCGGCAAAACGCTGCTCGCGCTCGTCGAAGATCTTCCCGGCCAGCTCGGCGAACTGCGCACGCAACTCATCGCGTGCGCCCTGCAGATCATTCAGACGCTGCTGCTGGTGCTCCTGCTGCTCGCGCAGCTCGGCACTCAAGCCGGCCCGCTCGGCCTCCAGGCGACGCAACTCGGCCTCCTGCGCCAGGCGCACGGCCTCCTGACCTTCCCCCTGCTGGCGCAACTGCTGGCTCTCGCGCTGGAGCAGCTCGACCTCCTTGCGCAGGGCCGCCACGCTGGCCTGCTGCACCGCCAGCTGTTCACTCTGCTGGCGAGCCTCGGTCTGCGCCTGTTCCAGCTGCACCTGCAGCCCTTCGCGGGCGAGTACGGCGGTACTCAGACGCTCCTCCTGCAGAGCCAGGGTGGCGCCCTGCTCCAGCAGCTGGCGATGCTGGCGCCAGAGCAGCAGGGTCAGCGGCGCAGCGGCCAGCAGCAGGCCCAACAGCAGGTTGGCGGGGTCGAGGATCATGTGCGGTTCTCCCAATCAGATGGCGGCGATTATACGCAGCCGCATTTCTTTACCCGGCGCAATTGCCCGGGAATTTTTGACAGACCAGAGGAAAAATAAGGCTGGCGAAATGCTGGCACGGTCGTGCAAAGCGTCTGTTTCGCGGCCCCGGAGCAAGCGCTCGGGACAATCCACAGAAGCTGTGGATAACTCTGTGGGAAAGAAGGTGAAAACCCAGCCGACCCCCGATGAAATGGGCCTCCCGCTCAAACTGGCTACTTTTTAACCACAATAAAAAATCTTTATTTTTCAATAAGTTAAAAAGTCAACAGGGTTGGTGACAGAAAAAATCAGCTTTTTTGCCGCACCCGGCAGAGATGCCTTGCGATTGTGCACAAGTCTCTGTTAGGGGCACTGCGCATGCCCTTTTTCGGGGCTTTGTGGGCTGTATTCGCGGCGATACTCGGCCGGCGGGCGTCCGGTCCAGC
The DNA here is from genome assembly GCF_002304225.1 of Pseudomonas sp. HAR-UPW-AIA-41. GTDB lineage: Bacteria > Pseudomonadota > Gammaproteobacteria > Pseudomonadales > Pseudomonadaceae > Aquipseudomonas. Next base: position 275,601 of record NZ_NSLB01000001.1, on the reverse strand, counting down.
GGCGAAAGGCGCGGGAGAAGGAACTCTGTTCAGCAAAACCGAGCAGGCAGGCAATTTCCAGAAGACTGCAGTCGGTATGGCGCAGGTACAGCAACGCCAGATCCTGGCGCACTTCGTCCAGCAGATCCGCCAGGCTCAGACCGGCCTCGCTCAGGCGACGGCGCAACATCCGCGGGCTGAGCTGCAAACGCTCCGCCGTGCACTCCAGCGAAAAGTCTCCCTGCCCCAGACCGGTGCAGAGCGCAGCGCGTACCTCGTTGGCCAGGTTGCTGTGCAGGCGGTAATTGGCCAGGCAGGCTTCGCCCTGGGCATCCATCAGGCTGCGCAGATGCGGGTCTGCCTCGCGCAGCGGCAGATCCAGCAGTTCGCGGGCAAAGATCACGGCATGGCGTGCGGCGTTGCCCTGCACCGGGCAACCCAGCAACGCGCTGCAGGCCGCCTCATTCACCGCATGGCGGAACTCCACGCGCTGCGGCCTGGCTCGCCCCTCACTCAGCCAGTCGCCAAAGGCCAGCCAGCCCCCAAGAGCCATTTCCACCGCCTGGCGTGGCACCCAGGGCAACAGCCGGGGCTGCCAACTGAGCACCGCCCACTGATCCTGCAACTCCAGACGGGTATCTCCGATATCCCAGACCAGCGCTTCAAAACGCTGCAGCCGCTGAATGGCTTCGCCGAGGGTGGTACAGCTCATCGCGGCATACCCCAGCACCTGAAACGAGCGCGGGCGCACCGCGGCGGCCAGACGCAGGGCTATCAGGTCATCCTGGCTGTGGCGCTCGGCGGCCAGCAGCAGGCGGAAGGCCTTGTACAGTGGCAGGCGATAGCCCGGCAGCGCGAGCTGCCCGGCCTCGATGCCAGCCTCGGCCAGCAAGGTATCGACAGGCAAGCCCTGAGCGGCGGCAGCCGGCAGCAGCGACTCGACATAACTGCCCGCCATCGCCGCCGGAGAACCAAGCAGGGCCAGCAGTCGGCTCGTCCAGGAATCGCTCAAGGCAGTCAGCCTACTTACCAGCTGCCGGTATTGGCCATCGACGCCCAGGGCTCGGCCGGAGCCAGCGGCTCGCCCTTCTGCAGCAGCTCGACGGAGATATTGTCCGGCGACCGCACGAAGGCCATGTGACCGTCACGGGGCGGGCGGTTGATGGTCACGCCATGCTCCTGCAGGCGCTGGCACAGGGCATAGATATCGTCCACCTCATAGGCCACATGGCCGAAGTTGCGGCCGCCGGTATAAACCTCCGGGTCCCAGTTGTAAGTCAGCTCCAGTTGCGCATCGCTGTCTCCCGGCGCGGCCAGGTAAACCAGGGTGAAACGCCCCTGGGGATACTCGCGCTGACGGATCACTTCCAGCCCCAGAGCATCACGGTAGAACGCCAGCGAAGCCTCAAGATCGGTGACTCGCACCATGGTATGCAGGTATTTCATTGGCCGACTCCTCTGTCATGGCAATCCAGGCCAGCGATGGTAACCCGTGGAGCCCGGACTGGGCAGGCACAGGCACCTGCCTTTACAGTACCAACACCCACCGAGGACGCGGACCATGCTGCAACTACGCCCCAACTGCGAATGCTGTGACTGTGACCTGCCGGCCGACTCCGCCGATGCCCGCATCTGCTCCTTCGAGTGCACCTACTGTGCCCAGTGCGCGGAACGGCTCGGCCAGCGCTGCCCCAATTGCGGCGGCGAGCTGCAGCCACGTCCGCGTCGTCCACTCAACAAGCTGGAGCGCTATCCCGCCTCGACGGAACGTGTGCTCAAGGCAAACGGCTGTCACTGACGCTTGACGACATACCCGAGCGGACAATACTGTATATAAATACAGCATTACGGAAGTCCCCTCATGGCCAACGCAATCCTTCTCGGGCCAGCAGGCAGCTCGGCTCACGAGCTGCTTTCTTTCCTCACGAATTCCCGCGGGCTTCCCCTCACCCGCCCAGGACCATCTGGAGGCCCAGCTATCGCTGGATGAGTTGCTGAACGTTCGCGCGCCGCACACCTATCTGGTCCGCGCCAGCGGCGACAGCATGACCGGCGTTGGCATTTACGACGGGGATCTGCTGGTGGTCGACCGCGCCCTGCCGGCATACAGCGGCGCCGTGGTCATCGCCGCGCTGGCCGGTGAGGTCTTCGTCAAACGTCTGCAACAGGATGCACGGGGTATCAGCCTGCACTCGGCCAATCCGCATTACCCGCCGCGCCAGATCAACGCCGAGGACGAGCTGCAAATCTGGGGCGTGGTACGCCACAGCATCCACCGGCACGGCCAGCATGACTGAACCGGCCATCGCCCTGATCGACTGCAACAGCTTCTATTGCAGCTGCGAGCGCGTCTTCCGCCCGGATCTGAACGGCAAGCCGATCGTGGTGCTGTCCAACAACGACGGCTGCATCATCAGCCGCAGCGAAGAAGCCAAAAAACTCAACATTGCCATGGGCGCCCCCTACTTCCAGGTGCGCGAGCAACTGCGACGGCAGCAGGTGGCCACCTTCAGCTCCAACTACGCCCTCTACGGCGACATGAGCGCCCGCGTCATGCAGGTGATCGAAAGCCTGGTGCCGCAAATAGAGGTGTATTCGATCGACGAGGCATTCGCCGACCTCAGCGGTCTGCCCGAGCCCCTGCAGCAGACTGGTGAGCACCTTAAGCAGACGGTGCTGCGCAGCACCGGAATTCCGGTCAGCGTGGGTATTGCACCGACCAAGACCCTGGCCAAGCTGGCCAATTACGCCGCCAAACGCTGGCAGGAGCGCACCGGCGGCGTGCTGGATATCCGCCCGCAGCCCCTCCGCGAGAAAGTGCTCAGGAAACTCCCCGTTGATTGCGTGTGGGGGATCGGCCCGCGCCTGGCGCCACAACTCCTTGCTCTGGGTATCCGCACGGCTTGGGATTTGGCACAAAGCGACCGACAGCTAATACGAAAGCGCTTCGGCGTGGTGGTGGAAAAAACTGCCGCCGAACTCGCCGGCATTGGTTGCCTGCAGCTGGATGAGCCCGTCAGCGCACGACAAAGCATCTGTTGCAGTCGCATGTTCAATCGCCCGCAAAGCAGCCTTAAGGCGCTGCAGGAGGCCGTCGCCAGCTACACCCACCAGGCGGCCACTCGACTCAGGGCACAAGGTTCACTGTGCCGCCAGCTGCAACTGAACCTGCGCACCCGGCAGATGGATGGGCAACGCGGCGGCTGGAGCGCCGCCTGCCCACTGCCCTACCCGAGCAATGACGTGCGCGAGCTGAGCGATACGGCGCAGCACCTGCTGCAGGCGATCTATCGCCAGGATCAGTCCTACAGCAAGGCGGAAGTGCACCTGCTCGACCTCTGCCAGCCCGGCGAATTCAGCGACGACCTGTTCAAGCCACGCCAGAGCAACGCCAGCCAGAAAGCCATGCAGGTGCTCGACCAGATCAATGCTCGCTGGGGTCGCGACACCCTGCGCCCCGCACGGGTCCCACAACAGGCCGAATGGAGCATGCGCCGCGAGATGAAAAGCCCCAGCTACACCACCCGCTTCGATCAGCTCTGGAGCGTCAAAGCGGAATAAATCGCAAACAATAAAAAAACCCGATGCGGGGAGGCATCGGGGTTTTGAATATGGCGGGGAGATAGGGATTCGAACGCTTCCAGCGGCCTATACAGATCGTCTGAGGCCATGCCAACCCTAGTGCTTTCGGGGCTCCCCGGAATGAGACGGTTTGCAGCGGTGCCGATTTTGCCCCAAATTTTGTCCCCAAATCTGCGGGGGCAACAAATCGCACCGTGCTATCCACCTAGTGCGACCTTTTAGCTGCGCAGCCCACTATTACGCACGCGGCACTCCAGGGCCAATGATAGAAACGACCTATCGGGCAGAGCGCCTCGCAGATTGACACTCAGGCAGCACTCCAATAGGTTTGTGCTCCCCTTTAAAGGGGACGGGATTGGCGTTCCGGTCTGAGACAGGGCTAAGCGAGGCTTAGCTCTGAGCATGGCTGTGTCTTTATGGGCGGGCCGTGCGGGGCATCTTCGGATGCGCCGGCCCTCAGACCGGTACGCCAACCCGTGCGGTCTGCTCACCCAATTGGCGTTGGGTGGCAGAACTTTCCGTTCTGAGGATCACACCATGAATGAAACCATCACTTTGCAAAGCGAAGCCGGCCAAGCTGTTTCCGATAGCGGCACAGAAAATGGCTTCACCCCGCTCCGTCACGATGAACCTCACTGCGTGATCGGTTATCTCAGCAGCGCATCAGCGCCCGACCTTTACGATGAAGCAACGCTTCGCCAGTCCGCCCTCCTCGGCGTGCTTTGCGCGCTTAGCAGCGCCCCAGCCTCTAACGAACTGAGCCCTTCAAGCTTGCAGTGCTGCATCCAAGCTATACGCATCCTCAGCGAAGATGCTGCCGCCCTCTATGCCGGAGCCTGGCAAGCACTGCAGGCCGAGCGCCACTAGCCCCTTGCGGCAAGAGCAGGCATTACTCGCCTGCTCGATTTGATAACGCCAGTTCATTTTCAAATCGCTGCACAAACTCGACCAGGCTGATATTTAACGCCTCGCAAATATCGCGCAGCTGAACGAGGTCGAGGCGGCGCAAGCCGCGCTCGATATCACTCGCGAATGACTGCGGACGCTCAAGCGCTTGGGCAAACGCCGCCTGGGTCATCCCTGCCTCCACGCGGCACTGCTTTAGCAACCTAAGCAGAATTAGGTTCTCATCTCGATACACCGACTTTTCCACGTAACGCACCTGGCTCCTTGACAAGCCTCAAAGGTATATCTAATCTTCGGATATCCGATTTACAGATATTCAGGTATTCGATTTACAGGAGCCCATCATGAAAAGCCCAAATCAACCTTCACCACCCAACAGCAATATGCAGTTCCAGCTGAACCTAGAGACACTCGAAGTACTCATGGAGCTGAACGCCCTACTGCAGTGGTTTGGTTTGCCTCTCGTTCAGAGCCAGGCAGCCATCGCCATGTGGGAGGACAACATCCTGACCAAAGAAGATCCTGACACAGGGCATCCGCTTCACTACCTGCCCGTTTCAATGCTTCCCAATTTCATTGATCAAATCCTTGATCAGTTGAGCGCTGAAAGTAGGGCTCAAGCAATCCTCTTTAGGGACAGAAGTCACGCCCTGTCGGCAGTAATCCCCATAGCAGCCATGCTGAAGCTATCCAAGAAGCCTGAAGATGGCGGAATTGACCCAGACTACGTGCTTCATAACGCCTCCCCCCTAAAGCCTTCGCAGGGAATTGCTTCTGCCAACACCACTCAGGGGGCACTGTAGTTAGATGCGTACGTCCAAAATCAAAGTTCAGGCGATGACTATTCCTGTTCTGACCAGCAGTAACGGGGAGCGCTACTGGCCGATGCGCCCATTGTGCGAAGCCATCGAGCTGAACTGGCACAGCCAAGCTGCAAAGTTACATCCGCCTAGGTATACCCCCCGCGAGCACGATGTGTGCTTGCCAGGGCAGCCACCCATGAAGCAGGTACTCTGCTTGTCGCAGGCAGAATTCGAGTTCTGGCTCAAAGGGCTGAACTCGCGCAAAGTGAATCGCACTGCCCGACTGCGCGTGGACCAGTTGCGCGCACATTTCTTCGGCGATGCTTCAGCCGAGAAGAAGCACCCAGAGGGACTGGCAGCTGCTGCGCCTAAGGTCCTGAGCCGCATTCTGAACTGGCGCCTGCAGCAGACTGAGCCTTCTGACCGTCCGGAATTGTCCAAGCAGATCACTAGCCAGTTTCGCGAGAAGAACGGTTTTGAAATCTGCGATGCCCGGGAGCACCAGTTACGCGGAGCTGTTGCGTCACTGAGCACGATCATCTATCAGCATGATCGCGCGAAGACACCAAGTCATACGCCTGTATCGCAGCGTGTCGATACGATTATCAAATCAATCATCGATGCCCGGCCTCAACGCATCCACTTGCTCGAATCGGACTTCGCAGCTTTGCTGTGCGGCATCGAACTTGAGGAGCAGTACCACCGTAGCGCTCAGCACGAAACGCCCAGCCCGTGACGACACTTAGGGAAGTGATGGACGTTCTGTACTCGACAGGTGAGCCCATGAGCGGCAGCAGCATGAGCGACGATGAAGCCCTAGCCTATGCCAGGCAGTCTTTTCCTTACGGGAATTACTGCCTGGTACGAAACTGGCGCTGGATTGAACTGCAGGTGACCGAAAGCCAGCGTCTACAGCTGGCGACAACCCAAAGGCGGCCTGCTTTGATCTATGCGCATAAGGTCATCTATGACAGCGAACGTCGCTGGGACGTTGGTGACTTCGTACGAACCTCACTCTTGCACAACTATGAGGGCTTCCACTTCAAAACGCTCAACAGCGTCTACCTGCTGCTAGGCCCAGGCACCCGCATCCAAGCCAACTCAGATGCTGTTGCAAGCATTTTCTGATCGAGCCAACACATTTGGCAGTGATGTGATCACAGGCTACGACAGAGCCTGAGTATCGCAGGAAAGCACTGCGACACTCAGCGAGTGTCGCAGAACCACCTATACGACACACTCGGAGTATCGCACGCGCATGCTGCGACACCCCGGCCATGTCGCAGCGATACACCCTGTATGTCGCAACATAGCCCTGCGACACGAGCATCGTGCCGCTAGCGGCAGTTTGTGTGCCCAATACGGCGCTGAATCAAGCCTGAATCGTCACCGAGCAGGCCAGTTGTGGCACTAAACGTGCCCGTACTGGCACTGCTTTTTTCGGTTATAAAATCGTTTAAGTCATTGAAAAATAACAATTCAATGACTTATTTCATAACCAAATCGTAACCTTGTGGCTAGCATTTTGAATGCACCGCTTTCGGCGCGTCAGCGATACGCTGGCGAATCGCTTCACCAGGCTCGCCCTTCAGCGCCCCAGGCGCTGGCTGCTTTTTGATTTTGATGACAAAAGGCTTGCGCGCGCTTTTGCTCACAGCGCACGCTGAATAAAGATGAAGCGTGTCGCGTGAGTGAGAGCGCGCACCTCTTACTCGCGGCGCGAGTAAGAGGGCGTTGGGGCGGTTCAGACGGAACGAGAAAACACGTAGCGAAGGCGGAGGGGTTTCAGAGGAGTCTGAGCCGCACCAACGCCATTCGCGAAGCGGCTTAGCTTTGTCATCAAAACAACAAGAAAGAGATGACAGCCATGCAGCCAACGACATTGCAGCGGTACCAAACCCGAGCACAAAACTTCTATCGGAATCACTGCGGTGAGGACGATCCAACTTCAGCGCAGATCTGCGCGGCTTTGCTTGCCTGTGCGCCGGACTATCGACCGAATGCGTTCAGCACCCTCAAGAACACCCTGGTGAATGACCAGCTTGCCCGACGAAACATCGAGGCAGCAAACACCATCAGAGCGCTGGTCAACCCGGTCACGGCACCAGGCAGTCAGATAGCGAAAAAGCCCAAGCTCAAACAGATTCGGAAAGTCCCCTTCGAGGATTTCAAGGTGCTCTACAAGCACCTGCATCAATGCGGCTACCTCGACGAGGCCGCCTCTCTGGTGCTTGCCAATTACCTGGGTGTACGCCCTTGCGAAATGCGCACGATCACTGTCGGAGGCAATTTGGTCCACATCATCGGCGGTAAAAAGTCTGCCGAGCTACACCGCGGTGCTGACCGCACTCTACTGATCAACAAGCCCAACATTTTAAAACTGGTGGAATGGGCCGCACATCGAATGTCGAAGTGCCTACGCACCAACACAGCGATCAGAGATCGCTTTCGCAAAGAATGCCGAAGCCTCTGGCCCAGAAGAAAGAAGCATCCAACGCTGAAGAGCTTCCGCCACCAGGTAGGCTCAATTCTGAAAGCATCCGGAGAAAGCCCCGCCGGCATGGCTTACATCATGGGGCATCAGTCCACAGAATCGATCAGCGTCTACGGCGATGGGCGCTCTGGCGCAGACCGAAAAAGCCACATCAGACCCGCAGAGGGCATTGACCTGTCCAGGGTACGAAAACCCAAGAGTCCTCCACGATACGGAAACGGTAGGGTGATTGGCCTGATTGAATTTCCAGCCGCTACTCGTGGCTGGCTTCCAGGCTCCTCAACGGGCCCAAACCATCAAAACGAATAAGCTATCGCCCGTGGGAGAAAGCAGACGGCCATACCCAATACTGATTGCAACAGGCTGGAATCGGCCAAAAGCAGTCATCAGCCTTCAAGGTTTTTTGGTGTCCTATAGCCTCCGAGTTGATGTGTTGCTCATGATGATCAGGACAGACCTTCCGAGCTCAATTTTCTGACCCAGATCAACACACATCCATTACCTATTGCAGAAATACGCCGCCACATAAAACTATCTGCTATCGTCGCGTTTGAAACCTCATGTGATGGATTGCCGTGCGCCGAATTGGTCTGGTCCTGCTTCTGATTGTCAGCCTCGTGCTGCCGGCTTTCGGTGGCATGGCATTCAGCATGCCGGCGCAACCCTGCCCGATGCAGAGCGGCGATCATCCGGGGCACGCGATGGCCGACGCCCCCTGCTGCGACCACGCGGACCAGGCGGATGGGCTGGCCAGCAAGTCCCCCTGCAAACCCGGCCAAGACTGCAAGACCGCCAGCCTGTTGCAGACCGTCGTGATCAAGACCTTCCCCCCACGCCTTTCCCGCCCCGAGGCATTGCCGAGCCAGGCGGTGATCGAGCGCGAGCCCGCCGAACTCTGGCGCCCTCCCCGTTTCGCCTGATGCCGTGATCCACCGCGCCGGTATGGCTGGCGCGCCGTGGCTACCCTGCACTGCGAGGTAGCAACTTCGATCAATCGCATTGGAGGCGAAAGCATGTCCGCTTTCCTTTTCGCACGCCGTGCCTGCATGGGCGTGCTGGCTGCCGCGTTTTGGGCGGCTCCCTGGCTTGCCGCGCAGGCGCAGCCGCTGACCTTCGAACGGGCTCAAGCACTGGCCGAGCAGAGTGCCCCCGAGAACCTCGCGCGCCAGGCGCAGGTGGCATCGGCACAACAGGCGGTGGAGCCGGCGGATGCCCTGCCCGATCCCAAACTAATTCTCGGCGTCGACAACCTGCCCGTCGAAGGCCCTGACCGTTACACCCTGAATCGGGACTTCATGACCATGCGCCGCATCGGGCTCATGCAGGAGGTCCCCAACGGCGACAAGCGCCTGGCCCGGCGCCACTTGGCCGAAGCTTCCGTGGTGCGGGCCGAAGCCGAGCAGCGCGCCATGCAACTGGAGATCCAGCGTCAGACGGCGGCAAGCTGGCTGGATGTCTACTACGCCGAACGCAGCGTCGACCTGTTTGATCGACTGGCAAGGCAGATCGACATGCTCCGCTCGACCGTGCAGGCCCGGATCGCCGGTGGCAACGCCCAGCCTGGCGAGCTGCTGGAGGCCGACCAGCAAGCCCTGGCCTTGCAGGATCGGCGCGATGAGCTGAGCCGCGATGCGGCAATCGCCCGCGCCAAACTGCGCCGCTGGATAGGCAACGAGGCCGACCAGCCGCTGAGCGGGGACGCGCCCGACCTGAGCCTGGAGGCTGCGCATCTGAAGCAACGCATGGCTTCACACCCCGAGCTGCGCGCCGCCTCGGCCCGGGTTGGCGAAGCCAGCGCCGAGCTGGATGAAGCCATCTCCGAGAAAACGCCCGACTGGGGCGTCGAGCTGGCCTACAACAACCGCGACAACCAGTTCGGCGACATGCTGATGGTGCAGTTCACCTTCGACCTGCCGATGTTCGTCGGCACCCGCCAGGGCCCCAGGATTGACTCCAAGCAGCAGAGCCTGGCGCAGATGGAGGCCGAGCAGGAGGTGCTGCTGCGCGCCCATCGGGCCGACCTGGAAAGCGGCCTGGCCGAGCTCGAACAACTGCGCAAGACCCTGGCCCGCACCGAAAACAGCCTGATCCCGCTGGCGAGCAAACGGGCCGACCTGGAACTGGCCGCCTACCAGGCCGGCAACAGCCAGCTGGGCGCCGTCATCGCCACCCAGCGCGAGCTGATCGAGGCGCAGCTGCGGCAGATCGAACAACAACGCAAACTGAGCCAGCTCTCCGCCGGCCTGCATTACGCCTATGTGGAGGGTCTGCAATGAGAGTCTCGGTAGCAGGATTCACCCTCGCCTTGCTGGCCGTTGGCATTGGCGCGGCCGCTGGCGGCTACTGGCTGGCCCAGCGCCAGGCCGGGCATGGCGCCAAGACAGAGGCGACTGCGACGCAGGAGCGTCCGGTGCTCTACTGGTACGACCCGATGCAGCCGGAGCAGCGTTTCGACAAGCCGGGAAAATCGCCTTACATGGACATGCAGCTGGTGCCCAAATACGCGGGCGCCGAGCAGGATTCCGCCGCCCTGAGCGTGCCGGCCCAGGCCGTGCAGAGCCTGGGCATGCGCACCTCGACCGTGGTGCGCGGCGTGCTGCCCTCGGGCATCGAGGCGGTCGGCTCGCTGGCCTACAACCAGCGCGAGGTGGCGAACCTGCAGGCCCGCGCCGGCGGGTTCGTCGAGCGGATCTACGGCCGCGCGCCGGGTGATGTGCTGCCCGCCGGCACGCCCCTGGTCGACCTGCTGATTCCCGAGTGGTCCGCCGCGCAGCTGGAGTTCCTCGCCGTGCTGGCGACCGCCGACGCCCGCCTGATCGCCGCGGCCCAGGAGCGCCTGCGCCTGCTCGGCATGCCCCGCGAGCTGATCGAGCAGGTTCGCCGCAGCGGCAAACCCAGGGCAGTGCAGACCCTCACCACGCCCATCGCCGGCGAACTGCAGGCTTTGGAAGTGCGCGCCGGGATGACCGTGGCCGCCGGCCAGGACCTGGCGCGGATCAACGGGCTGTCCACGGTCTGGCTCGATGCGGCGATACCCGAGGCCATGGCCGGAACGGTTACGGTCGGGAGCGAGATCCACGCCAATCTGACGGCCTTTCCCGGGCAGCCGCTGCAGGGCCGCGTCATCGCCCTATTGCCGAGTGCGGACCCACAGACCCGCACCGTCACCGTACGCAGTGAACTGCCCAACCCGACCGGCAAACTGCGCCCCGGCATGTTCGCCGCCGTGCGCCTGAACAGCGCAGCCGAGCAGCCCGCACTGCTGGTGCCCAGCGAGGCGGTGATCCGTACCGGCAAGCGCGCGCTGGTGATGCTGGCCGAAGACGACGGACGCTACCGCCCCCAGGAAATCACCCTGGGCCGCGAGGCCGATGGCCGCCTGGAGGTGCTGTCCGGTCTCGCGGAAGGTCAGGCGGTGGTCACCTCCGGCCAGTTCCTGATCGACTCGGAGGCCAGCCTGCAGGGCGTCATGGCCGGCAAGGCGGAGCAGGCGCTCGCCCCAGGGCTGCACGAGTCCCATGGCGTGATCCGGGCGCTGGATAGCCAGCGGGTCACCCTGGAGCACGGCCCCTTCGAGAGCCTGAACATGCCCGGCATGACCATGCCCTTTCCCCTGGCCAGTCCTTCGGTGGCCGCCGGCCTCAAGCTCGGCGACCACGTGCGCATCGGCGCCCGGCTGACGGATGGCGGGCTGCTGATCGAGCAGCTCGACAAGCAGGGGGAGCAGCCATGATCGCGCGCCTGATCCACTGGTCGATCGGCAATCGCTTCCTGGTGCTGTTGGCGACCCTGTTCATCACCGCCCTGGGCATCTGGTCGGTGCGCAGCACGCCGCTGGATGCGCTGCCGGATCTGTCCGACACCCAGGTCATCATCCGCACCAGCTTCCCCGGCCAGGCACCGCAGATCGTCGAGAATCAGGTGACCTACCCGCTGGCCACCACCATGCTCTCGGTGCCGGGGGCGAAGACGGTGCGCGGCTACTCGTTCTTCGGCGACTCCTTCGTCTACGTGCTGTTCGAGGACGACACCGACCTCTACTGGGCCCGCTCGCGGGTACTGGAGTACCTCAACCAGGCCCAGGAGCGCCTGCCCGAAGGCGTCACCACCACCCTCGGCCCGGATGCCACCGGCGTCGGCTGGATCTACCAGTACGCCCTGGTCGACCGCAGCGGCCGGCATGACCTGGCCCAGCTGCGGGCGCTGCAGGACTGGTTCCTCAAGTACGAGCTGAAAAGCCTGCCCAACGTGGCCGAGGTGGCCACCCTCGGCGGCATGGTCAAGCAGTATCAGGTGCTGCTCGATCCGCAGAAGCTGGTGGCCTACGGCGTGACCCAGCAGGAGGTCGAGGCGGCGCTGAAGAGCGCCAACCAGGAGACCGGTGGCGCCATCCTGGAGCTGGCCGAGCGCGAGTACATGGTGCGGGCCTCCGGCTACCTGCAGAGCCTGGAGGACTTCCGCCAGGTGCCGCTGCGAGCCTCGGCCAGCGGCGTGCCGGTGCTGCTGGGCCAGGTGGCCACCATTCAGCTGGGGCCGGAGATGCGCCGTGGCATCGCCGAGCTGGACGGTCAGGGCGAAGTGGTCGGCGGCGTGGTCATCCTGCGCTCGGGCAAGAACGCCCGCGACACCATCGCCGCAGTAAAGGCCAAGCTGGACAGCCTGAAGGGCAGCCTGCCGGCCGGCGTCGAAGTGGTCACCACCTACGACCGCGCCCAGCTGATCGACCGCGCCATCGACAACCTCAGCTACAAGCTGCTGGAAGAGTTTGCGGTGGTCGCCCTGGTCTGTCTGATCTTCCTCTGGCACCTGCGCTCCTCGCTGGTGGCGATCATCACCCTGCCCCTGGGCATCCTGATGGCCTTCATCGTCATGCGCTACCAGGGCATCAACGCCAACATCATGTCGCTCGGCGGCATCGCCATCGCCATCGGCGCCATGGTCGACGCCGCCGTGGTGATGATCGAGAACGCGCACAAGCACATCGAGGCCTGGAAGGCCCGGCACCCAGGCGAACAGCTGCAGGGCGAGGCGCACTGGCGGGTGATCGGCGAAGCGGCGGCCGAGGTCGGCCCGGCGCTGTTCTTCAGCCTGTTGATCATCACCCTGTCGTTCCTCCCGGTGTTCACCCTGGAGGCCCAGGAGGGCCGGCTGTTCGGCCCGCTGGCCTTCACCAAGACCTATGCCATGGCCGCCGCGGCCGGACTCTCGGTGACCCTGGTGCCGGTGCTGATGGGCTACTGGATCCGCGGGCACATCCCCAACGAACAGCAGAACCCGCTGAATCGCTGGCTGATCGAGGCCTACCGGCCGGTACTGGAGAAGGTGCTGGCCTGGCCCAGGGCCACGCTGGCCATGGCCGTGCTGGTGTTCCTCTCCAGCCTCTGGCCGCTGAGCCAGCTCGGCGGGGAGTTCCTGCCGCCCATGGACGAGGGTGATCTGCTGTACATGCCCTCGGCCCTGCCCGGCCTGCCGGCCAGCAAGGCCAGCCAGCTGCTGCAGCAGACCAACCGCATGATCCTCACGGTGCCGGAAGTGGCGCGGGTATTCGGCAAGGCCGGACGGGCGGAAACCGCCACCGACCCGGCGCCGTTGGAGATGTTCGAGACCACGGTGCAGTTCAAGCCACGCGAGCAGTGGCGCGAGGGGATGACGCCGGAGAAGCTGATCGAGGAGCTGGACCGCGCGGTGAAGGTTCCCGGCCTGTCCAATATCTGGGTACCGCCGATCCGCAACCGCATCGACATGCTGGCCACCGGGATCAAGAGCCCGATCGGGGTCAAGGTTGCCGGCACCAAGCTGGCTGACATCGAGCGCATCACCCGCGACATCGAGGCCGTGGCCAAGGCGGTGCCCGGGGTGAGTTCGGCGCTGGCCGAGCGCCTCACCGGCGGGCGCTACGTGGACATCCGGATCGACCGCCTGGCCGCCGCGCGCTACGGCCTGAGCATCGCCGACGTGCAGTCGGTGGTGGCCGGCGCCATCGGCGGCAGCAACATCGGCGAGACGGTCGAGGGACTGGCCCGTTTTCCCATCAGCCTGCGCTATCCCAGGGAGTGGCGCGACAGCCCGGAGGCGCTGCGGCGCCTGCCGGTGCTGACCGCCAGCGGACAGCAGATCACCCTGGGCACGGTGGCCGAGATTGCCCTGAGCGAGGGGCCGCCGATGCTGCGCAGCGAGAACGGGCGACTGTCCGGCTGGGTATATGTCGACGTCCGCGGGCGCGACCTGGCCTCGACCGTGCGCGAGTTGCAACAGCGCGTCGCCGAGCGTGTGCGGCTGGACGCCGGCATGACCGTCTCCTACTCCGGCCAGTTCGAGTTCCTCGAGCGCGCCAATGCGCGGCTGACCTGGGTGGTGCCGGCGACCCTGCTGATCATCTTCGTGCTGCTCTACCTGACCTTCAGCCGCTTCGGCGAGGCCCTGCTGATCATGGCCACCCTGCCCTTCGCCCTGTCGGGCGGCATCTGGCTGCTCTACTGGTTCGGCTTCAACCTGTCGGTGGCCACCGGGGTGGGCTTCATCGCCCTGGCCGGGGTCTCGGCCGAGTTCGGGGTGATCATGCTGCTGTACCTGAAGAACGCCTGGCAGGCGCGAGTGGATGCCGGACGCGGCGACTGTTCGGCACTACTGGAGGCAATTCGTGAAGGCGCAGTGCTGCGCGTGCGGCCCAAGGTGATGACGGTGGCCGTGATCATCGCCGGCCTGTTGCCAATCCTCTGGGGCGGAGGTGCCGGATCTGAAGTGATGAAGCGCATCGCCGCGCCCATGGTCGGCGGCATGATTACCGCGCCGCTGATGTCCATGTTGGTTTTGCCGGCCGCGTACTGGCTGATGCGAAGGCAGCGTACACAGAAGGTTCGCGCACCGCAGGAGCTATAGCTTTACAAACCCGGGCAAGCCACGCGCCAAGCTGACTCGCCCGGGTAACGCGGCAGGAAGCATTACGGCGATGTAACTTTGACTTCATTTTTATGACAGGTTGAGCGGATATATTTTAATCACCACCTTGAAGGAGTGATTAAACATGAAAAGCCTCAAAGTTATTGCAGCCCTTGCCGCTATGGTTGTTTCCTCTGCCACTCTGGCAGAAGGCGGCGCTGATCGTGTTTATGGTCGGATGATTCAGGCCAATGAGCAGGCCATGCAAGAGTATGCTGCCGCTAACGGAAAGAATCCGCCTGAAGTTATTCATTACCGCTACGGCATGAAGCTCGATATCGCCAGGGTCGTGGCCACTACCTCAACGGACTCTAGCTGCAATGTGATGCCAGCCCAGATGACCTACGAGGACTCCAACGGCGATCTGAATATTCTTGAATACCGTGCAGCCGGAACAGGTTGCCGGAACCAAAACTAATAAATGACATCGCGCTGACTGAAAAGTAATTTTCAAGTCACCCTGACGTTATTTGGCATGTGGAAATATGGCCAAGGCGCGCCTGGTTATGCCCGGCGCGCTTGGCACATATATGCAACCACACAATGACAACTGCCAATAACATCAGGAGCATTTATGAATAACAGAACCCTGTTAGGACTTTCTCTACTCGCTCTGAGCATCAGTACCGGGCAAGCTGCAATGGCCGCCGACGAGAAAGGCGAGGGATTTATCGAAGGCAGCAGCCTGACCATCCTCAATCGAAATCTCTACTTCAACCGTGACTTCCGCAAAGGCCAGTCCAGCAGCTCGGGTAATGGCTATTCGGAAGAGTGGGCGCATGGCGTGATAGGCCGATTCGAGTCTGGCTTCACCGAGGGCACCATAGGCTTCGGTGTCGATGCCTTTGCCATGCTAGGACTCAAACTTGACACCGGCGACGGCCGTTCAGGAGCCGGTGGCTCAGTCGATGTGCTGCCTTACAACAGCCTCGGGCAGGCTGAGGATAACTACTCCAAACTGAGTGGCGCGGTGAAAGCTCGGTTCATGGATACCGAGATCAAGGTAGGCGACGTCTTTCCTGTCAGCCCTGTCGTCCAATACGGTGATGCGCGGCTTTTACCGGAGAGTTTCCGAGGTATCACCGTGCTCAACAGCAGCGTGGAAGGACTGTCGCTTCAAGGTGGTCGCCTCCACTCGATGAGCCAACCCAATACCAGCAGCATGCGCGACGGCTTCGCTACCTTCTACGCAGGCGAAGTGGACTCGCCATGGATCGCCTATTTCGGTGGTGATTACACGCTTAATGACAACGTCGGCTTTAGTCTCTACACCAGCCGCCTCAAGGATGCCTGGAATCAATATTACGCGGGCACCACGCTGAGCTACCCGCTTGCGGACGATGTCGCCTTGATCGGCGGGCTGAACTACTACAAGGCGGTCGATGAAGGGAAGCAGCTCCTCGGGAGCTTCGATAACAACATCTGGAGCGGCAAGGTCGGCATCCAATTCGGCGCTCACACAGTGCTGGTGGGTCTCCAGCGCAACAATGGCGATGATGACTTCGACTACTTGCGCCAATCGGACTCCATCTACCTCGACAACTCCATCCAGTACAGCGACTTCAACTCGCCGAAGGAGAAGTCATGGCAAGTGCGCTATGACCTGGATATGGAGCCTTTCGGTGTGCCTGGGTTGAGCTTCATGACTCGATATGCCCAAGGCTGGGATGCCGACTACAGCAAGGCCAACGAAGTCTATATGCGCCGTGATGACAACGGCGATCCGTTGACCAACCAGAAGCGCTGGGAGCGGGACATCGAGGCCAAGTACGTTGTGCAGACTGGATCACTGAAGGATATGTCTTTCCGTGTTCGCCAAATGACCACTCGCGCGACCGATTACGAGTCGGATCTGGATGAAGTCCGCCTGATTGTCGAGTACCCGCTGGAAGTTCTCTAACCCTGGCAAGCGGGCGGGTTGATTGCCCGCTCGCGCCTTGGTCCTGCTGTCCCCTCATAGTGCTCCTTTGGTTTGGAGACAGCCCTTGGCGCCCTCGGGCGCCTTTTTTACTTAGGTTAAAGGGCGTATGAAAAAGAGTCGGCCACTACACACAAGCGGCCGTGCTGGCAGGCAGTACTACTGAGCGGGATATTCTGCAACGACCTGATCAGACCCCGCCTTGGTCAAGCCAATGACCTGGTAGGCATGCTGTACGCCATCGACTTCCATACCGGGGGAGCCCGCCGGCATCCCGGGAACAGCGATGCCCACGAGATCATCGCGCTTGGTGAGCTCGATGACCTGAGCCGCCGGCACATGACCTTCGACGAACTTGCCGTCAATCACCGCGGTGTGACAAGACGCCAACCGCGGCGCAACGCCCAGACTTTGCTTCACTGCCGACATGTTGCTTTCGACATGGTCGACGACTTTGAAGCCATTCGCTTCGAGGTGTGAGATCCACTTCTTGCAACATCCGCAATTAGCATCACGATGGACATCAATCGTCAGGGCATCAGCGGCTTGAACTCCAGTTGTGACGGAGAGAGCGGCCAGCAAGGCCAGATATTTAGCTTTCATGCACGTGCTCTTTGCCATCGGCGTGGGTGTGGGTCTTGGGCGAGGCGTTCGGAGCCTGCTCGGCGTGATGATCATCTCCGTTGGACGACGCCTCATCCCCAGCATGGTGGTCATCGCCACTCATATCCGAATGGTGACCTGCCTTAGGTGCGGAGCCACCCTCGCTATCCGTAGCCGCGGCATCGTGATGACCAGGCTCTCCAGCATCACCTGATCCATGATGGTCATCGCCACCGCCACTATTGTCATGATGGCCAGGCTTGTTGTCGCCGTGCTGTCCTTCATGGTTATGCATCTGCGTTTCCCCACCACCGTGCTGATGGCCGCCACTGGATGCGACGAGTGTTTGGTATTGCTTGGCATCCATCGTCGGCAGTTGGTTGAGGAAGGCAACCATGCCCCAGATGTACTCGTCTCCCATGCTCTTGCCCCACGCAGGCATACCCGTTGCCTTGATGCCATGCTTGATCACCCAGAACGCTGCTGACGGATTGCCATCGACACCGATCTTGGCGAGGTTGGGGGGCGCAGGATAAAGCGATTGGCTTAGCTCGGTCTCCGCCACACCTGGCGCCAAATGACAGCCGATACACATGGAGTTGTAGTTGCCCGCACCGGCGCGAATAAGAGCTTGATCATCCAGGTTGGGAACCTCGATGTCCCGCGAACGGACTTCGATAGAGCGGTCACGGGCCATCGTGAGAAACGCATGCACTGCAGGAAAATGGGGATCGTCGGCCCCCACGTTGACCACGCCAAAGTAGGCGCCGGCCAGGACAGCTGTGCTACCGACCACGCCGGCCGCCACCAAAGTTTTAATTGTTCTTTTCATGTCAGGTTCTCAAAACCACATCCGGATACCGGCGACAAAACGCGCCTCGTCTACATCACCGCCCTCGTCGCGCACCATGTCTGCCGTGTTGCCATAGGAGCGGCTCCAGGAAACCCCGATATAGGGGGCAAACTGCCTGACAATCTCGTAACGCAGACGCAAGCCGAGCTCGGTATTGGCCAACCCGGACCCCACACCTCGCTCAGGATCGTTCTTGCCGTAGAAGTTCATTTCGGCAGTTGGCTGGAGAATCAGCCGGTTGGTCAGCAGAATGTCGTACTCGCCCTCCAGTCGGGCAGCAGTTTGGCCATTCTCGCCGACGAAGGCCGTGGCTTCGGCCTCAAAGGCGTAAAGCGCCATGCCCTGGATACCGAAGGCGGCCCAAGTCTGCGGCGACTCCGGTTTGAAGTCCTGGCGAACGCCCGCGACGACATCCCACCAAGGGCCGATCGAGCGGCCGTACAGCAGCTGTAATTCAGCGTCCTCGGTAACGCCGTTGGTACGCTCGCCTTCGGAGCGGAACCAGACCCGGTTGATATCACCGCCTACCCAGCCCGACGCATCCCAGGCCAGGGTGCTGCCCTCATCTGCGTCCTGGTATTCGAGCTGATCGAGCAGGAAAAAACTGTTGATGGCGCTGTCATGCACCTTGTGGCCAGGTAATGGCGGGAAAGCCGCTTGGCGATCAGCATCCGTCAGAACGGGAATCGGCGTACGGCTGGTGGTTCTCGGGGCTTCAGCGGAGCCATGGTTCATCTTTGAATGATCCATGCCCTCCATCTGTCCTTGCATGGCGCCATGCCCCATCTTGCTGTGATCCATAGCCTGGGCCTTCTCTTGGCTCTGGCCGTGGCCCATCTGGCTATGATCCATGCTGCCCGATTCGCTCTGCATGGCACCATGATCCATCTTGCTGTGATCCATGCCCTCCATCGGCGCTTTGGCGGAACCGTGGCCCATCTGGCTGTGGTCCATCGACATGGAGCCGTGCCCCATTGCCGAATGATCCATTTCTTCCGCAGCCTGGGTAACGCCGCCGCTGAGTGCACTCAGCGACACGACCAGCGCTATGAGGGACGGGCGTGAAAACCTAGTGGTCATGGTTCGAACCTGCTTCGGCTTCGGTGCCGCCATGCTTATCCATCATCTTCTCGTGCCCCATATCGTCATGGTTCATGCCCTCATGATCCATGGTGCCATGATCCATCTGCTGGCCAGCGGCCTTGCCTTTCGATTGATCTGCAGGCTTGTCACTGATGGCCTCGGGCGCAGCCGACTCGGCAGCATGTTGTTCGTGCTCGCTGTGCCCCTCACCTGCCAATGACGTCGGCGCGTACAAAGCAGCCAAAAAACTGAACATCGCTGCGCTGCCAAACAGGGCATTACGCTTCATAAAAGTACTCATCAGAAATCTCCTTTACTCATCCACACGGACTTCACGGAACATGCCCATTTCCATGTGGAGCAACAGGTGGCAGTGGTAGGCCCAACGCCCCAACGCATCGGCGGTCACCCGATAGCTGCGCTTGGAACCTGGCGGCATGTCGATGGTGTGTTTACGCACCAGGAAATTGCCGTTCGCATCCTCCAGATCACTCCACATGCCATGAAGATGGATCGGGTGAGTCATCATGGTGTCGTTGACCAGCGTGATGCGAACACGCTCGCCGTACTTGAGGCGTAGAGGCTCGGCGTCAGAGAACTTGATTCCATCGAAGGACCAGGAGAATTTCTCCATATGCCCGGTGAGGTGCAGCTCGATGGTGCGACTTGGCTCACGCCCGTCCGGATCAGGGAAGGTGCTGCGCAGGTCAGAGTACGTCAGCACGCGCCGGCCGTTATCACGCAGGCCGATACCTGGGTCGTCCAGCTTGTGCGTCGGCGTCATGGTCTGCATGTCGACCAAAGGATTGTTGGTCTCTGAGGCCGGGTGTGCCTGCATGTTGCCAGCCATGCCAGCCATGCCAGCCATGCCAGCCATGTTTGAATGATCCATTCCGGCCATCTGGCTGTGATCCATACCAGCCATGCCACCCTGCATGCTGCCATGATCCATTCCCGCCATATTGCCCTGATCCATCCCGGCCATGTTCCCGTGATCCATACCGCCCATGCTGCCGTGATCCATACCCATGTCGCCCATGGCAATCAGCGGACGCGGGTCGGGGCTGGGTACTGGTGCACTCAACCCCTCCTGTACAGCAAGGGTGCCGCGCGCATAGCCAGTACGATCCATGGATTGTGCAAACACGGTATACGCCTGTTCGCTGTCTGGTTCGACGATCACGTCGTAGGTCTCGGCCACGGCGATACGGAACTCGTCGACGCTGACCGGTTTGACGTGCAGACCATCGGCCGCAACCACAGTCATCTTCAGGCCCGGGATGCGCACATCGAAATAGGTCATCGCCGAGGCGTTGATGAAGCGCAGGCGGATCTTTTCGCCTGGTTTGAATATGCCGGTCCAGTTGCCATTGGGTGCCTGGCCATTCATCAGGTAGGTGTAGGTGTAGCCACTGACGTCAGCGAGATCCGTCGGGCTCATCTTCATCTCGGCCCACATCTTGCGATCGGCTACGGCGGCGGACCAACCCATCTCGCTTACGTCATCGATGAAGTCACCAACGGTGCGTTTGTGCTGGTTGTAGTAGTCCGACTGTTTCTTGAGCTTGGCCAGTACCCGCGTTGGATTTTCATCCGTCCAGTCGCTCAGCAACACGACGTAATCACGGTCGTAACTGAAGGGCTCGGGCTCCTTGGCATCGATGACCAGCGCGCCGTATACGCCGACCTGCTCCTGCAGCCCCGAGTGACTGTGATACCAGTAGGTACCGTTCTGGTTGACCTTGAACTTGTACTCATACATGCCGTCAGGGGCGATGCCATGGAAGCTCAGGCCAGGAACACCATCCATGTTCGCCGGCAGGATGATGCCGTGCCAATGGATGGAGGTGTCCTCCTTGAGGCGGTTGCGCACGCGCAATGTGACGGTATCGCCTTCGCGCCAACGAAGAATCGGCCCAGGGAGCGAGCCGTTGATGGTCATGGCCGTGCGCGCTGCGCCGGTGATGTTCACCGGGGTTTCACCGATGAATAGGTCGAATTCGTTACCAGTCAGTACGTTGGGCTGGCCGGGGCTGTTCACCGCCCAGACCGGCGTGCGCCACAGGCCAAGTCCGCCGATAATACCGGTGGCTGCCAGGCCTTTGACGAAGGTGCGCCTTGTGGTTTTGCTTTGCATGCCGTTTTGTCCAATCCGTCAAATGAGCCGGTGATGGTGTGCCCGGTCTCGGGTTCATGGCTGCTTCAATGTCGGGGATTTACCCCTCAACTTTCCACGTCGGTGCATTGCACAAGCCTTACCGACGATGAGCAGTATGAAACTGCCATATCCCAACCATCCGGGTGATTACATTTCTGTAAGGTAGATGACTTCAGCAGTTGGTGTGCTCTGCTTGCTCGGTTGGACTGCTGGCTACAGGAGCCTCAACTTTCTGCTGCTGGGCCACCCGGTAGGCCTCCAGAGACGTCTGGCGTGCCTGCTCCATGCGCGCGAAGGTTCGGTCAGCACCACCTTCAGCCATTGCCAAGCTGGAGATGCTCAGAGCAGTAACTACAAGCAGAGCTTTGATCGATTTCATTTTGGGTATTCCTCGTAAGTTAAGTGGTCCCTGCAACTGCAGAGGCCGAGCTTTAGGCTCGATGTCACGTTAACTAAGAGGGCCTGTCAGCAACCTGAGCCGAACATTACAGTTCTGTCAGGTTGCTATTTCTTTCTTGTAGCCCATCCAGAAGGCTCGGTACTGTCTTTCATGCCCTCATAAAGCCTTGCGAATTTCTTGAGAGGGCATGCTCGGCAGCGATGCCTAAGCTACTCAGGGTCATTCGCACCCGCGGATAAGACCACCAACAATTAAGAGAGATTGTCACTATGTCGAATAAATCCAACGTCGCTACCGGTGCCGCTCTGGCTCTCGTGGCCGCCAGCCTGTTTGCTACCCTGCCTGTCCAGGCCGCCCAGGACACCAAAGCAGCTGAAGTGAAGTGCTTCGGCGTCAACGGTTGCAAGGGCCAGAACGACTGCATGACCGCCAAAAATGCCTGCAAAGGCCAGGGAGAATGCAAAGGCCAGGGCTTCAAGCTGATGACTCAGGCCAAGTGCGATGAGGCCGGTGGCAAGACCAGCGAATAATGCCGTTGCGGGGAGTGCCTGCCACTCCCCTGCTGGAGTCTTGAATGAGTAAGCGCAAAACACTGGGTTTCGGTCTTGGCCTTCGCAGTGAGTATTACCAGCAGATTCTTGAACAGCGACCTGCGGTCGACTGGTTTGAGATCATTTCCGAGAATTACCTGGTGGGCGGTGGCAAGGCCCTCTACTTTCTCGATGCGATTGGCGAGCAATACCCGTTGGTGATGCACGGAGTATCGCTGTCGATCGGCGGTTCGCATAACCTGGACATGGGCTACCTACGACAGCTCAAGCAACTGGCGGACCGGATACAGCCCCAGTGGGTTTCCGACCACTTGTGCTGGAGTCGCGGCAACGCCCATCAACTCCACGACCTGCTGCCGCTGCCGTTTACCCAAGAAAGCCTGCTGCATGTCGCCGCGCGGGTGCGTCTAGTGCAGGATGTTCTGGAACGTCCCATTGTGCTGGAGAACGTTTCTTCTTACGTGCAGTGGAAGACGTCCAGCATGAGCGAATCGCAGTTTCTCTCGGAACTGAGTTTCCTGACCGGTTGCGAATTGCTCCTTGACGTGAACAACGTCTACGTCAGCGCACGAAATCAGGATTTCGACCCATGGCAGTTCATCTTGGAATTGCCGCACGAGCGGATTCGTCAAATTCATCTGGCCGGGCACAGCGATTACGGGCAGTACCTCATCGACACCCATGACCAGCCCATCGCTGATCCGGTTTGGTCTCTCTACAGCAAGACTTTGAGCTACTTGGGCCCGACATCGACCTTGATCGAGCGGGATGACCAGTTTCCGCCGCTGGAAGAGCTGTTGTCCGAATTAGCACATGCCCGTGCTATCGCCAAATCTGTGATATCGGGGGCCACCCCTTGAGCCTGATCGCCCTACAGACTGCATTTGAAACTTACCTGACAGGTGGCAGTGCCCTGCCCTCCAACGAGCTTTTGGAGCAGATCCGAGGTAGCACAGCGCTGAGTGCTCTCGAAGGCCTGCAGATCTACCACAACGCTTACCGTTCGCGCCTGCTTGCGGTCTTGCGAGAAGACTTCCCTGCCCTGCTTCACTGGATCGGCAACGAATCATTCGAGCAGCTCGCACTGGCCTACTTGGCCGCCTGGCCACCACGACATTTCAGCATTCGCTGGCTGGGCGAGAAGCTGCCCGAGTTCATTAGCAGCTACGTCGAAGAACCCCAACTATCGCCGATGCGCGAACTCGCGGAGCTTGAGTGGGCTTTTACACTGGCTTTCGATGCTCAGGACGTCGAAGTGCTTTCACTGCAGGCCATCAGTGATTTTTCGGCTGAAGACTGGATTTCACTCAGGGTTTCCCTGACTGCATCTGCCCGGTGGTTGCAGCTGCAGTACAACACGCTGGAGTTGTGGAAAGCCGCCAAGTCCGGCAGCTTGCTGCCTGATATTACCCGCCTGCCAACGAACCTAGCCTGTCTTGTTTGGCGTCATGAACTCGTCTGCCAGTACCGGAGCCTGGAGCCAGCGGAGGCTTCGGCATTGCAGTTTCTCATCGAGGGCGGATCGTTCGCTGAACTCTGCGAGTCGTTGAGCGCCACGCATGGCGAGCAAGCTCCCTTGCAAGCCGCGACCTGGTTGAAGTTGTGGGTCAACGACGGTTTGCTAAAGCGCGGCCAGCTATTACACGAATGACCCGGAACCTTTAGGCTAGCGCTCTCTCTTTGGCCACTCCGAGCGCTTCTATGACTCACCGCATCATTCATTTCAAACAGCAAGCCTTGCTTGACCCGGAGACCTATCAGGCAATGCTGGCCGACGGCGTTGGTCACTGGGAGCGGCTTGCAGGAGAAGTCGTCGGCATAGAAGACGAAAAAAGCCACGAGTTCGCTGCATTGAAAAGCCTGTTCAAGCGCAAGCGGTACTCCTATGACACGCTGGAAATGCGCGAGCCAGGCGATCACTCAAACTGGCTTCGCGGCCGAGATGGTTCAGAAGGTATGACCAACGAGGTCACCAGTATCCCAGGGCTAAAAGAGCTCTCAGAACTGGAGATTTAGTGGGATAGCAGGTCAGCGCTCAAGCGCTGACCTGGGCCGAATAGCCAAGCTCCTGGATGAGTTCGCGGATCGATTCGGCACTTTCTGTGCTCTCAACGGTGACCTTGCCGGCCGCTCGATCCACTTCTACTCGTGCATCCTGATCCAGAGCTTGAATGGCCTTCGTGATTTTGCTCACGCAACTGCCACAGCCCATCCCCGCAACACTCAGACTAAACATGTCTTTCACCTCATTTCGTCCGCGGCTCAAGTTACCGCACGGACAGCATCGACCTTGACACGATGGCAAGGTCAAGCCCGTACTCTACAAGAGGTTCAAGCGCCAATGCAGGCTGCGATCTGGCTGAAGTGACGAGCTACTGGTCCGCTCAAGGAAGGCCAATGAAGATCCTTGCTATGAATAGGCCCAGAACACCTCATTCCATGTGGGGAAACACAGCAACGAGTTGATTGATGCTTCAGTGGCGATGGCTCTTGCCAACGTGCGTATGCTCTGCCTCAGGCAAAGGTTGAACCCCTCCGCTCGAACTAAGTTGCTGGATGATTGCGCATGCATCGACACTTCTCTCCGCGGCGCATCGATGGCGCAACTCAACGAGCTGCTTCTGCAGAGCTAACAGACTGTTGATCCGAAGCTCCACATGGCGAATGTGCTCGTCTACCAAGCCGTTAACGCTATCGCAGCTCTCCTCCGGACGATCGATGAGCAAAAGCAGCCGCCGTATTTCATCAAGCGTCATGTCCAGGGTTCGGCAGTTACGGATGAATACGAGCCGCTCTAGGTGCTCCTTCCCGTAGACCCGGTAGTTCCCCTCGCTTCGACCAGGAACAGGCAGCAGCCCTTCACGTTCATAGTAACGAATAGTCTCCACCTGACAGTCAGCCTGCTTTCCGAGCTCACCAATCTTCATGGGACGAATCTCCTGATCAATGCTTGACCCTATAGTGGCTTCAGGGTGTTGACTCTGCAATGACTTAGATAAGAGGTCCCGCCATGAGCAGTTGCTGCAGTCACGACCACTCGGATCATCATAAACCTGAAGACCAAAAGCGCGAGCCAGCGCCACCAGGAACGACATTCAGCGCTTTCCACATCCAGGCGATGGACTGTCCGACAGAGCAGAGCCTGATTCAGAGCAAGCTTGGCTCGCTGGCCGGGATACACCAGCTCGACTTTAACTTGATGACTCGCGTTCTAGGGGTACAGCACAGTCTCCCTTCGGTCACCCCCATCATTGATGTGATCGCCTCCCTGGGTATGCAGGCCGAGCCCACGGACGCTCATGTACAAACACGAATTCGCATCGAGCAGATGGACTGTCCTACTGAGGAGAAGCTCATTCGCGACAAGCTCGCTAACCAGAAAGGCATCAGCAATCTGCAGTTCAACCTGCTGCAACGCACTCTGGTCGTAGACCATGTTCCAGAGCTGTTACCTCAGCTCATGGCAGCCATCCAGGAGCTCGGGCTTTCACCGGTTGTCGAGGAGAGTGCCGACCGCCAGGAACCTACCCCAACGAAGAAGAAGCATTGGTGGCCGCTGGCGATCGCGGGGATCGCTGCGGTTTCAGCCGAAATAATCCACTTTGGGCAGTTGGCCCCCGAATGGGCGGTTGCAGCCTTAGCAATAGTGGGGATAGCGCTAAGTGGGCTCGGTACCTACAAGAAGGGCTGGATTGCGCTCAAGAACCGCAACCTGAACATCAATGCCCTCATGAGCATTGCTGTAACCGGTGCCGTATTGATTGGCCAATGGCCCGAAGCGGCCATGGTTATGGTGCTCTTCGCGGTAGCCGAGGTTATTGAAGCGCGCTCACTGGAGCGTGCACGTAACGCCATCCGTGGACTCATGGACTTAAGCCCCGAGCGGGCCACTGTTTTGCAGGCGGATGGATCCTGGCTAGATGCGGACATCAAGGCGGTAGCACTTGGCGCTGTTGTTCGGGTACGGCCAGGTGAGCGAATTGGCTTGGATGGCGAGGTGACGGCAGGCACCTCCACCGTCAATCAAGCACCTATAACCGGCGAGAGCTTGCCGGTAGATAAGAGCATTGGAGATCAGGTTTTTGCGGGCACGATAAACGAGGCAGGGTCGTTGGAGTTCAGGGTAACAGCAGCGTCTACCAACACTACCCTGGCTCGGATCATTCATGCGGTGGAGGAGGCTCAGGGCTCTCGGGCGCCGACCCAACGTTTCGTTGACCGCTTTTCTCAGATCTACACCCCCGCCGTGTTCTTGGTGTCCCTAGGGGTCGCCTTGCTCCCACCGCTATTGCTGAGTGGCGCATGGCAGGAGTGGATCTATCGAGCGCTGGTATTGCTGGTCGTCGCGTGCCCATGCGCGCTGGTCATTTCCACTCCCGTTACCATCGTCAGCGGCCTGGCAGCGGCGGCTCGCAAAGGCATCCTCATCAAAGGTGGGGTCTATCTGGAGAGCGGCAAAGATCTGGCACTGCTTGCACTCGACAAGACTGGAACCATCACTCAAGGGAGGCCGGTTCAGACAGACTTCCTGCCGCTCAAAGAAACAGATATCGAAATGCATCGTGTCAGTGCCGCTAGCCTAGCTGCTCGCTCTGATCACCCGGTATCAAAAGCACTCGCTCGACATGCGATGGATAACGATGTGTCGCTACTGGACGTCAAGGAGTTCGAAGCGCTTCCTGGACGGGGAGTCAAAGGCCGTGTGAAAGGCCAACTGTTGTATCTAGGCAACCATCGTCTGGTTGAGGAGCTGGGGCTCTGTTCGAAGGAACTGGAGCTTACGCTGGAGCGGCTGGAGCGTCAGGGTAAGACCGTCGTCATCCTGTGCGACGGCCAACAGCCCCTTGTTCTATTCGCAGTCGCAGACACCGTGAAAGAGACCAGTGCCGATGCCATGCGGCAGCTCCACGAGCTTGGGGTAAAGACTTGCATGCTCAGTGGCGATAACGAGCACACAGCCCTGGCGATCGCCCAGCAGGTGGGTATTGATGAGGCTCGTGGCAACCTGCTGCCGGCAGACAAGCTCACAGTCATCGCTGACATGCAGGCCCAAGGTCTAACGGTTGGCATGGTGGGAGACGGCATTAACGATGCCCCAGCGTTGGCAAAAGCTCAGATTGGCTTTGCCATGGGTAGTGCAGGGACCGACACGGCGATAGAAACCGCGGACGTTGCACTGATGGATGACGACTTGCGCAAGGTCGCTACGTTCGTCCGTCTATCTCGTAGTACTGCTGCCATCCTCAAGCAGAACATCGCCCTGGCACTTGGCATCAAGGCGATCTTCCTGGGCATGGCCATCACAGGAGGCGCCACCATGTGGATGGCTGTCTTCGCTGACATGGGCGTCAGCCTGCTCGTGGTGTTTAACGGCCTGAGGCTGCTCAGACAGTAATGGGAGGTAGCCATGCAATCTCAACTGAAATCAGCAATTGCAGAGGCCTTTGCGCAAGCCGATACAAACCTGCGGCTGAAGCAGCCTGGCAGAGCATTCGAGTGGTTAGAGCGCGCCCACATCCTGACTCAACGGCATCCCTACCTGCATGCAAAGTCACATTGGCTGATGCTACGCCTGGGCCTGCAGACCAAGGACTATCGGGAGGTCCTTGGGCAAATACCTCGCATAGTGGCTGCACTACTTTTCTCACGCATCTGGGTTCCCATTGGCAATACTGGGCGTGCACGAGTTAGCGCATTCCTCCCCATGCCCGTCCCAGAAGATCTGCAGCAGCTCCTCGCAAACGATAACTAAACCAGAACTGATGCCCTCGGCCATGCGCACCATTCGCGTGCGCGCTGGGCGTCGTTTGTGCAAAAAATGTCAAATTAAGTAGCCCCCTCCCTCATCTTTTCGAAGATTACAAAATTGTAATTTTCCAATCATCTTCAAGTTATCTACGGCTTGCAACGATAGGTGCGACCGCCTCTGGCTGCTCTCGCACCGGGGCTCCATACCTACAAGAACAGTCATGGCAAATATCCAATTCTGCCAAGAATAAAGGAGCAATTAATGAGCAAGACCAAATTATCTCTTGCAGTATTTTCGGCAATCATTGGAATCAGCCCCATGGTGGCCACTGCTGAGGAAACAAAAGGCGAAGGTTTCGTAGAAGGAAGCAGCCTTAATATCCTCAATCGAAATTTCTACATGAACCGTGACTTCCGCAATGGTCAGTCCAGCTCAACTGGAAATGGCTATTCCGAGGCATGGGCGCATGGCGTCATGGTGAACTTTGAGTCCGGCTTTACCGAGGGAACCGTCGGGGTGGGTATCGACGCGTTCGCCATGCTGGGCATCAAACTGGATACCGGTGATGGTCGCTTTGGCCCAGGCGGCAGCATCAACCTGCTTCCCGTGAACAGCGATGGGGAAGCGGAAGACGAGTACTCCAAGCTGGGCGGAGCCGTAAAAGCTCAGCTCTTCGATACGGTCATCAAGGCCGGCGATGTGTTCCCGATGACCCCGGTTCTTCACTATGGCGACTCTCGCCTCCTTCCGGAAAGCTTCAAGGGCGTCACCGTCGTCAATAACAGCGTTGATGGTCTGACCCTGCAGGGTGGTCGAGTTCATGCGATGAGCCAACCGCAGCAGAGCGGCATGAGCGAAGACTTCGCCACCTTCTACGCCGGCGGCGTGGATGCGCCGTGGGCAGCCTACTTTGGTGGCGACTACACCCTGAATGACAACCTGGCGTTCAGCCTCTACACCAGCCGCCTGGAAGATGCCTGGAATCAGCACTATGCCGGCATGTCCTGGAGCCACTCGCTCTCTGAGAACGTCTCGCTGTTCGGCGGTCTGAACTACTACAAGGCCGTTGACCAGGGGCAGAAGCTGCTGGGCGAGTTCGACAACGACATCTACAGCGGCAAGGTCGGTGTGAAGTTCGGTGCCCACTCCCTGGCCCTATCCCACCAGCGCAACAACGGCGATGATGACTTCGACTACCTGCGTCAGTCCGACTCGATCTTCCTCGACAACTCGATCCAGTACAGCGACTTCAACTCCCCGAATGAGCGCTCCTGGATGCTTCGCTACGATCTCGACATGGCCACCTTTGGCGTCCCTGGCCTGAGCTTCATGACCCGCTACGCCTTTGGTACCGATGCCGACTACTCCGATGCGAACAACGTCTACATGCGCCGTGATGAAAACGGCAACCCGCTGACCGATCAGAAACGCTGGGAGCGAAACATCGAAGCGAAGTACGTAGTGCAGTCTGGCTCGCTGAAAGATATGTCTTTCCGTGTTCGCCAAATGACCACTCGCGCTACCGACTACGAGTCCGACCTGGATGAAGTTCGTCTGATTGTTGAGTACCCACTGGAAGTGCTCTGACTAGAAAGTGGAGCGGGCAACTACTTGCCCGCTCTCTCTAGCGCTGCATGTCAATATTGTAATTTTGAGCTCATGCTCCCGTTAGCTTCACCTTCGTAAGATCTAGGCATCTTCACAGAGCGTAAATAAATAGCTCATTGCAACTGAACGAGGCCTAACTTATGAAGATTGCAAATATTGCACTTATTGGAATTCTCGCACTCGGCACCGCTACTTCTGCACTTGCAGAAGATGGCTACGGACGCTCTTTGGAGGCGGTGAAAAAATTTCGAGAAAACCAAGAAAAAATTCACGGGAAAGACAATAAGGCGGTTCAAGTAGAAAGCCAGAAAAGCGGAGCTACTGAAAAAGACGCTGCCAAAGGCAACAACACAACCAACGAAGGCTAATTGTTTTTCCCCTACCGAGTCCACCTCTAGAAGCTCCACGAGCTCCTTTGGAAAGAGGTGTACCCTAAGCGCCCTACTAGGGCGCTTTTTTTATCCCTGTCTCCGCTGAGCTCTGCCATCCCCGGCTGGACAGAAACTCGCCTCTTTGCCTACCTCTTAGCTACAGCCCTCATGCTCAAAAACCGAGTTCAGCGGCTTTGCTATGGCGTCAGTGCGCATCACGTAACTCATCACGCGATCTCAGATCCAGCCGCTGCGGAGGCGAAGCCCCAATAAGCCATTCCAGCAGTTGGCTTTGCTGTTGGCCAGGAGCGGGGGTAGCCCATTGCGATTCTGGCTGATTCAACGCGCCTTTATGACGGTAATCCTCGCGGTTGCTGCTGCCGATCGACGCTAGGAGTCTGACGTTACACCTTGCGCTGGGTGCAATAGATGGGGGCAGATGCATACCCAGAGATGTTTGAAGCTGCCTTGGCAGCCCAACCTGGTAGGCCTGGCGATCCGATGCTAGAAGACTTGGGCAGTTACAGCGGGCCTTGATGTGGAGCTGACCGCGGCTGAGATGAGTTCACCTGGCATCGATGAAAAGCTCGAAGCCGATTGCAGGCTGTATCAGGGATCGGTGTTTCAGGTCCGCCCGCGCTCTTCGTGAACGGCTAGCCGCTGCAGGAGTTCGGCCCAGAAGTCCTGCGCAAAATGGCTCTCGATGAGATTGCGAAAGCGAAGGTGGGTTGACCATGTGATGGTCCGATACTCTCTGGGGTACGGACCACCTGGTTCATTCGAGTAACGTCAGCCCTTGTGCAAGGCTACATCTCCATCGGTTTCCGACTCAGAATCCTCTTCCTCTTCCTCATCCCGCCGGTGTACCCACTGATATAGCACCGGCAGTACCAAGAGCGTGAGGGTCGTGGAGGATAGGATCCCTCCGATGACGACTGATGCCAGAGGTCGCTGCACTTCGGCCCCGGTACCTGTCGCCAGCGCCATTGGCACAAAACCCAGCGACGCCACCAACGCTGTCATCAAGACCGGCCGCAAGCGAGTCAGAGCGCCTTCAATGATTGCCTCGTGCAGCGTCTTTCCTTCCTCGCGCAGATTACGGATAAAGGAAATCATCACCAAGCCGTTCAGAACCGCGACGCCCGACAAGGCAATGAAGCCGACGCCAGCCGAGATGGACAGGGGAATATCTCGCAGCCAAAGGGCGAGTACACCACCAGTCAACGCGAAGGGAATGCCTGTGAACACCACTAGGCCATCCTTGACGTTATTGAACATCATGAATAGCAAGGTGAAGACCAAGAGCAGAGCGACCGGGACTACGATCTGAAGCCGCTTGGCTGCTGACTGCAGCTGCTCAAACTGGCCACCCCAGGTGGTCCAATATCCAGCCGGAACCTTCACATCCTGCAGCAGGCGATCGCTGGCCTCTTGAACAAAGGATCCGATATCCCGTCCCCGCACGTTGGCACTGACCACCACCAGGCGTTTGCCGTTCTCACGGCTGACTTGGTTGGGGCCAAGTACCAGGTCGAGGCTGGCGACTTCAGATAGTGAGATGAACGATATCTGTTCTGCCGCTCCGCCTGATAGCGCAGGAACAGGAATCAGCAGGCGGGAAAGGCCCTCGATATCCGTACGCAGCCGATCCGAGAGCCGCACCACCATGTCAAAGCGGCGGTCGCCATCGAACAAGGTGCCTGCACGCTGGCCTCCCACCGCGAAAGCGATAGTGTCTTGAACATCGCCTACGTTCAGGCCAAAGCGAGCAGCCTTGTCACGATCAATGTTGATGGTCAGCACGGGCAGCCCAGTGGTTTGCTCCACCTTTACCTCGGAAGCGCCCTCTACTTTCTCCAAGGTTTCCGCAATCTCAGCAGCAGTGCTGTTGAGCACACCCATATCGTCACCAAACACCTTCACCGCGACGTCACTGCGCACACCTGAAATCAGCTCGTTGAAGCGCAACTGGATGGGTTGAGAAAGCTCGTAGTTGCTACCTGGAACTTCCGCACTCACACGCTGCAGGTCAGCTATCAACTCTTCTCGCGACTTGTCCGGATCAGGCCACTGGTCCTTGGGCTTGAGCATGACGTAGGCATCCGAGATATTCGGCGGCATTGGGTCAGAGGCGATCTCAGCGGTACCGGTCCGGGCAAATACCCTCTCGATCTCCGGCACTTTCTCTACCAGTCTCTTTTCCAAGCGCGCCTGCATCTCCACCGACTGCGTCAGGCTAGTTCCTGGTACCCGCAACGCCTGCAAAGCAAAGTCCCCCTCGCTGAGGCTAGGGATGAACTCGCTGCCCATGCGACCTGCCAATACACCGGACAACACCACCAAGGTAACTGCACCGGTAAATACTGCGGTTCGGTTGCCCATGACCCAGCCCAGTACCGGCTCGTAGCCTTTGCGGGCGGCACGCATAACGAAGTTCTCTTCCTCTTTGACCTTGCCGGTGATGAAGAGCGCAATCGCAGCTGGAACGAAGGTCACGGAAAGAATCATCGCTCCCAACAGAGCAATCACCACAGTGAACGCCATGGGGTGGAACATCTTCCCTTCAACCCCTGTCAGCGCAAAGATCGGAAGGTAGACCACCATGATGATCAGTTGGCCGAAGATCAGGGCTCTGCGCGCCTCTCGTGAGGCGGCAAACACTTCATGCAAGCGTTCGGAGCGGGTAAGCATCCGGCCATGGTGCTGTTGTGCATGAGCCAACCGGCGAATGGCGTTCTCGACAATGACCACCGCGCCGTCAACGATGATGCCGAAGTCCAAAGCACCGAGGCTCATCAGGTTAGCGCTCACCTTGTAGGTGAACATGCCAGTGAAGGTGAAGAGCATCGACAGCGGGATCACCATCGCGGTGATGATCGCTGCACGAATATTGCCGAGGAACAGGAAGAGGATGGCGATTACCAGGATCGCGCCCTCGATGAGGTTTTTCTTAACCGTGGCGATGGCCTTGTCCACCAGATCGGTTCGGTCGTAGACCGCGATGGCTACTACCCCATCAGGGAGCGATCGATTGATTTGCTCCAGCTTGGCGGCAACTGCCTGCGAGACGCTGCGGCTGTTCTCGCCAATGAGCATGAACACCGTGCCGAGCACAACTTCGCGACCGTTCTCGGTGGCAGCGCCAGTACGCAACTCTCGGCCAATCTGCACATCCGCAATATGGCTGACCCGAATGGAGGTCCCGTCGACGTTGCTAATGACAATGTTGGCGATGTCCGCTGCAGTGGCGACCTGACCGGGAGCCCGAATCAGCAGCTGCTCGCCACTGCGCTCGATATAACCGGCACCAACGTTGGCATTGTTGCGTTCAAGCGCAGTGACCAGGTCTCCCAAGGTGAGCTTATAAGCGGCCAAACGCTTGGGGTCCGGGGCGATCTGGTATTCCTTCGCGAAGCCACCGATGGTGTTGATCTCGGCCACGCCTGGAACATTGCGCAGCTGAGGTTTGATGATCCAATCCTGGATTACCCGCAGGTCGGTGGGCGTGTATGGCGTGCCGTCCTCCTTCAACGCCCCCTCTCTAGCCTCGACCGTCCACAAGAAGATCTCACCCAATCCTGTCGAGATTGGGCCCATGATTGCCTCTGCTCCTTCTGGCAGTTGTTCGCGGGCAACCTGCAGGCGCTCATTGACGAGCTGGCGGGCAAAGTAGAGATCCGTGCCGTCTTCGAAGATTACGGTCACCTGCGACAAACCAGAGCGCGATAGCGACCTGGTCTGTTTGAGGTGCGGTAAGCCGGCCATGGCCGTCTCGATCGGAAAGGTAATGCGCTGCTCGGTTTCTAGAGGTGAGAAGCCTGCTGCTGCGGTATTGATCTGTACCTGAACGTTGGTGATATCAGGGACAGCGTCTATGGGGAGCTTCTGGTAGCTGGCAATACCTAAGCCAGCCATCGCCAGTACGGCAAGCATCACGATGATGCGCTGCTCGATAGCGAACTGAATTATGCGTTCGAACATACGAATTTCCCGTCAATGGCAGGTCAGTGGGCGTGGTCGGCGGAGCCTTTGCCCAGCTCGGACTTGAGGATGAAGCTCCCTTCTGTCGCTACCTGCGCTCCGGCGGCCAAGCCTTGGGTAATTTCCACAGCCCCTTCGCTACGGGCGCCTAGCACCACGGGAAGCGCCACGAATCCATCGTCCACGCGAACGAAAACCGTGGGTTTCTCTTCGATGGTCTGAATTGCCTGGACTGGAACGGTGACGTTGGCCTGGCGGGAGTCGGCTGACAACGCGACGGATACGAAGAGGCCTGGGCGCCATGCGCCATTTGGATTTTCGAGAGTGGCGCGGGCAGTCGCCGTGCGTGTCTGCTCGCCAAGCAAGTTACCCACGTACGAAACGTTGCCTACAACCTCAGCCTCCAGCTCCGGGGCACTGATCTTGACCGGCTTGCCGACCTGAATCTTGCCCAAGTCCCGAGGTGCAACACTGAAGGTTGCCCAGACACGGCTGAGATCTGAGATGGTGAAGGCATTGCTCGCCTCGTTCACGACCTCGCCAAGTACTAGGTGCTTCTCCACCACAATGCCATCGAACGGGGCTCTCAGCTCGTAGCGGTTACCGCCTGCAAGAGCGACGTTTTCGCCCAGGGCCCCCATTTTCTGGCGGGCATTACCAAGAGCAATCTCTGCTTCCTGTAGCGACTGGCGAGCCTGCAGATAATCCTGCTCTGCAGAAATCTTCTCCTTCCACAGTTGCTGCTCCCGCTCAAAGGTTGTGCGGGCCAGCTCGACTTTGCGCTGGGCCGCAGCAAACTCACTGCGCTGATCGGATATTTGCTGGCTTGCGATGACTGCCAGGAGTTGGCCCTTCTTAACAGACTCGCCCAAGTTGACCTTGACGCTTTCCACGACACCGGCCGTTCGAGGAACCACGTGAGCTGTATGGTCCTCATCGAAGCGAATCTCACCGGGGAGGGTGATAGTAGCGCTCATCACTCCAGCAGCAGCCTTAGCCAACTGGACTCCAGCGGCATCGATTTGCTCGTTGCTGAGCTCGATGAGGCCTTCCTCTTTGGAGTAGCTGAAACGGTAAGCCCTTCCTACTCGCTCAATCAGGATGCGAGCCTCAAAGTAGTGCGGCTCGGCGATACCTGTTGCACTGACGAAGGCGTTACCCTTTGGCTCGAACCGAAGGGTATTCACTTCCCCTGAAGGTCGCCTGATCTCCATGGACACCCGAGTGTTGTCGCCAGGCAGAATCTGCTGCCCTCCCTGCGCTAGATACAACGACATGGGAGTACTTCCATCTGCACTCTCCGGTGCAACTAGCTCAGCGCTGAAACTATCTTGAGTGAACAGCGTTCCACCGTTAGGGCCGCGGGCGTGATGCTCGGTATCCCCGTGATCACCAGCATCGCCGTGCCCCGGCTTCGCTTCTTCACCATGGTGCTCTGTGTCCTGATGGCTGCTTGTCTCGGCATGCCCATCAGATCTCTGGCCTTTCTCCTTATCCATGAGGAGTACTCCGCCGCTAACAAGCCCTATGCCTGCAATGATCGCGAGTACGAGGGGTAATTTTTTGCTCATAAGCAACTCCTAAAGGAAATGCAGCGACCCGCACTCCAGATGCGGGTCACCAAGAAGGTCGGTAGAAACTCAGCGGCTCAACGTGCAGCGGGGATGGCTGATACATCGCCATACACGCGCTCTAACTGCACCCATGCCGCGGTGGCTGAGGCCAGGGCGTCGACATACTGCGTGCGGGCACTAATCAACGTGCGCTGAGCATCCAGCACATCGAGAAAAGCGAATTTGCCCATCTCAAATCCGCGGGTAGCGCTATCAACAGCGCTCTTGGCCGATGGGAGAATCGTCTGGTCGAACGAGTTGATCTCCTCCTTCGCAACGACCCACTGATCCATGGCTTGCTCTACATCTGCCCTGAGGCGTAGCTCGGTCGCGTTGCGCAGGTCGCGGGCTTGGTCGGCGCGACGTGCAGCGGAGAGAATGTTGCCCTGGTTACGATTGAAGAGAGGGATCGGCATCGATAGGCCAACTACGTTGACTCGCTCCCGATCTTCAGCGCTGTATTGGCTGCCCAGGCTCACATTCAGGTCTGGAATGCGCTGGGTCTTTTCCAGCTCGAATGAAGCCTCTTGCTGATCCACAGACAGCCGGGCTAGGCGCATTTCTGCGGTTGTCTCCAAGGCAGACCACAGCTGATTGACTGTTGGCGGTTCTGGGATGCTGGTCGCACTCCCAACAACCCTGATGTCTGCGTTGCCACCGATGACAGCCTGCAGTCGAGAATGGGCTCTAGCCTGATCCCGTTGAGCTCGACGTAGCTCAAGTCGGACCTCAGAGAGCTGCACCTGGGCCCGAGTTAGCTCAACTGGTGAAACCTTGCCCGCCTTGACTCGCCCCTCGGCCCCCTGAACTCCTCGCTCAGCCAGCGCGAGAGATTGCTCCGCCAGCTCGACGCGCATCCTTGCTTGCAGGTTGTCGTAGAACGACTGGATGACATCGGCGCGCAGCTCATTCTGGCTGCGCTCTAGCTCGACCGATGCCGCACTCTGCCCCTTCTCCGCTAGCTCGATGCGTGCCCCTCGCTTTCCCCCAAGCTCAATCGGCTGCGTAATCTGGGTGGTAGTGGTCCGCGTGTTGCTGCGGGTGTCTTCCACCTCCCATGACAGCTCTGGGTTTGGCAGCAGGCCGGCTTGCTGCCGCTCGCCCAAAGAGATGTCTACCAATCGGCTCGCAGCCGAGAGAGTCGGACTGTTGTCTTGCGCCTGGCGCAATGCTTCAGCCAGCGACAGCTCCGAGGACGCAGCGACTGCTGGCCGGCCAACCACCCATAGGGACACCAGTAACACCGGAAGCAACTTCCGATAAAAACCTGCAACACCACCATCGCAAGAGAGCAAGGGTTAATCCTCCGCAACCAATGATCATCCCTGACTAAAACGGCTCGACCCGGCAGTAGCGGTCAGCTGATGAAGACAGGAAATGAGTTAGCCGCAGAATTTAGATATCAGTTCATATCGCCAAGGTGACTGGAAAATTACAAATATGTAATCAAGGCCTACAGGCTATTTCGCTGGATTAAGATGCCCCCATCAGAGAGTCCTGTGAAGTTACATGCTGATACAAATATAGCGTCAGCGAAGGAACCTTTAGGGAAATCAGTAACCCCACCAGGGAAATCTGCCTGAAATACTCGCTAAATGTGACAGCTTGTCGCAATGCCAGTCACAGCAAGGCTTGCGCATTGACCCTGTAGCCGCTACAGGCTTTAGGATTGTCTACTCCTATCGTGCGCTAAAAGCCTCTTCATGCCACGTCATTATTAATTTATGAAACTTTACGCGGCCCAATAAACAACAATATGCCGCCTGCCTGGGTAAATTTAATATGCGAATCCTAGTTATCGAGGACGAGCCCAAAACTGCCGAATATCTGCATCAAGGACTGACCGAGAGTGGCTATGTAGTCGACAAGGCCTCTACTGGATTAGATGGTCTTCATCTTGTGCGCCAACACACTTACGACTTGGTCATTCTGGATGTAAACCTTCCAGAGATAGATGGCTGGGGCGTATTAGAAAACCTTCGCCGTGATAACAACACAAGGGTCATGATGCTCACCGCCAGAGGAAGGCTGGCAGACAAGATCAAGGGCCTGGACCTAGGTGCGGATGACTACTTGGTGAAGCCCTTTGAGTTTCCTGAGCTGCTGGCCCGAGTTCGCACCCTTCTGCGTCGCAGCGAGCAGGCTCCGGCACCAGAAACTCTACGTGTAGCAGACCTAGAGCTGGACCCTGCCAGACATCGAGCCTTCCGCGGTGAGCAACGGATAGACCTGACGACCAAAGAGTTTGCGCTGCTGCACTTGTTGATGAGGCGTTCGGGTGAGGTGCTTTCACGCACTCAGATCATTTCGTTGGTGTGGGACATGAACTTCGATTGCGACACCAATGTGGTCGAAGTCTCCATCCGCCGCTTGCGCGCCAAAATCGATGACGCCTTTGAAAGGAAGCTCATCCATACCCTCAGAGGGGTTGGTTATGTACTCGAGGAGCGGGAATGAAACCTGCCAGCCTCTCCATGCGATTAGGGCTATCTGTCGCCCTGATGGGAGCCGCATTGGTGGTGCTCCTGGCCGCCCTTGCTTACTTCTCGCTGACGCACGAGCTGGCCTCGCTGGCCCGAAGCAGCCTGAACGGCAAGCTTGAGCAGATCCAGCACCGACTCAAAGAAGATTCGATATCGAGTGCCGACATCGCCAAGCAACCGCATGGACTGCTCGACCTTGTTGTAGGCCACGACAACCTACAACTTGCCATCTATGAGCGAGGGCCTGAAGGGAAGAAGCTGCTGAGCGTTAGCAACAGGTCGAACGCTCCGAAACTGCATTCTGAAGGCGCCGTGGGCGTTTTCTTCCACGAATGGCTGGATAGCACCAAGCACAGTTTTCTGACGGCCTCGAAGCATGTGCGCTTGAAAGATGGCAATGAAGTCACGATCCAGCTCTCTATAGATCGCTCTGCAGACGACGCACTGCTAACGGCGTACCTGCGATCCACCATGATCGCCTTGCCTTTTCTTCTGCTCTTCATTGGCGTTGGAGCTTGGTGGATTGTCCAACGCGGATTGTCACCGCTGCGCCAGTTCAGAAAAATAGCGTCACAGGTTTCCACTCAGGACCTGACCCATCGCATACCAATAGATCGACTGCCTCAAGAGCTAAGCGAGCTGGCACACGGCATCAACTTCATGCTCCATCGCCTGGACAGTGGCGTTCAACAGCTCTCGCAGTTTTCTGACGACCTGGCCCACGAGCTACGTTCCCCCATCAGCAATCTGATGGGTAAGGCTCAAGTAACGCTTTCACGAGAGCGTCCACCAGAAGAGTACAAGGCGGTCCTTGAATGCTGTACCGAGGAGCTTGGGCGCGTGACACGCATTGTCTCGGACATGCTCTTCCTCGCTCAGGTAAGTCACCCCGCTTCGTTGGTGCCTTTCGAGCGAATTGATTTAGACGACGAAGCACGGCGAGTTGTAGACCTCTTCTCTATCTCCGCCGAGGAAAAGCAGATTGCGATAGACATCAGTGGGGCAGGCCACACCTTCGGTGATCGATTGATGATCCAAAGGGCCGTCTCGAACCTCTTGTCGAACGCCATACGTCACAGCCCCCGCAACAGCAGCATCTCGCTGCTGATTGAAAAGCAGCATGAGACGGTCTCGCTGTCTGTTGGCAATCCAGGGATTGGTATCCCAGCCCAGCACATTCCTCATCTGTTCGAGCGCTTCTACAGAGTAGATACCAGTAGATCCCGAGCAGAGGGAGGCACGGGCCTGGGATTGGCCATCGTGCGCTCCATCATGAGCCTGCACCAAGGCACCGTCGATGTGTCCAGCGTGCCGGGCAACTACACCGTTTTCCGATTGTTGTTCCCTCGCGCGCCAGAAACTCCAACGAGCCTGGTGCGTGCCGGAATCGGAAAGCAGAGAAGACAGCTGAGCTGACTTCTATCGCCTTAGCCGCTGTGATCTCACATACGGCTGAGCCGCCTTTACCCCGGAGCATCACCATGAAAAAAATAAGTGCCTCCCTAGCACTGGGACTTTTGAGCCAGCATGTATACGCCGCCGGCTTCATCGAAGACAGCAAGGCCAGCCTCGGCCTGCGCAATTTCTACATCAACCAGGACACCCGCAACGCGGACGGCGCCACCCAGGAAGAATGGGGTCAGGGCTTCCAGTTCAACTACATCTCCGGCTACACCGAGGGGACCGTCGGCTTCGGCGTCGACGCTCTCGGCCTGCTCGGCGTCAAGCTGGATTCCGGCAAGGGTCGCCATTACAACCCCGACTCCAGCAAATACGGCGGCACCGTGTTCCCCACCGACGAGAACGGTCGCGCGGTGGACAACTTCGGCAGCCTGGGGCTGACCGGCAAGGTGCGTCTGTCGAAGACCGAGGCACGCATCGGTACCCTGCAGCCCAAGCTGCCGGTGGTCACCTTCAGCGACGGTCGCCTGCTACCGCAGACCTTCGAGGGTGGCCAGATCACTTCAGCCGAGATCGACAACCTGACCCTGGTCGGCGGCCAGCTGGAACACGCCAAGGGGCGCAGTTCGAGCAACAACGAAGGCCTGTCCATCTCCGGAGCCAACAACGCCAAGACCGGCCAGTTCAGCAACAAGTTCTACTACGCCGGTGGCGACTACAAGATCGGCAAGGACCTGCTGGCGCAGTACTACTACGGCGAGCTGAACGAGTTCTACCGCCAGCACTTCCTCGGCCTGACCCACAGCCTGGCCATCGGCCCGGGCGCGCTGAAATCCGACCTGCGCTACTTCAAGAGCGACGCCGACGGCAAGAACGACAGCGCCGCCGGGGTGGCCAAAGGCTATGCCAGCACTGGCTACTACGGTCTGAACGCGGCCGGCAAGGCGATCACCAAGGGCGAAGTGGACAACGACACCTGGAGCGCCCTGTTCACCTACAGCCTCGGCGGCCACGGGCTGAGCGCCGGCTACCAGGAAGTCTCCGGCGACAGCAACTTCCCCTACCTGAACCAGGGCGACGGCGCCACCGCCTACCTGATCACCGACCGGCAGATCGGCAAGTTCGCCAGTGCCGGCGAGCGCACCTGGCTGGCCGAGTACGGCTACGACTTCACCAAGGCCGGCGTACCAGGTCTGAAGGCCACTGTCACCTATCTATCCGGCGACAACATCGATTCGGCCGACGGCGAGAAGAAGGAATGGGAACGCGACTTCCGCCTCGACTACGTGCTTCAGGACGGTGCCCTCAAAGGCCTCGGTTTCTCCTGGCGTAACGCCAGCCTGCGTGGCAACACCAGCGCCGCCGACCAGGACGAGAACCGCCTGATCGTCAGCTACAGCCTGCCGATACTCTGAGCTAGCCCCAAGAGGAGCCTCGCCTGATGGCGAGGCTCTTAGATTGCTATGTCGTGGGCGATGGGGAATGCCCCTACGATGAAATGGCGTCAGCTTGCCCTTCGTCGACCGAGGCAAACGATGTTAGCTACCGCAAGGTCTAATCGATCCGTGACTGCCGCAGCCGTAAGGCGTTAAACACCACGGACGCGGAGCTGACACTCATCGCCAGCGCAGCGATCAAGGGCGACAGAAGATGTCCTGTCAGCGGATACAGCAGCCCGGCCGCTAGCGGGATTCCCATCGCGTTGTAGAGGAATGCAAAGGCAAGGTTCTGCCTCATGTTCTTCACCGTGGCCACCGACAAGGTGCGCGCCCGCAGGATGCCCATCAGGTCTCCCTTGACCAGGGTCACCTGGGCGCTGTTCATCGCCACGTCGGTGCCCGTGCCCATAGCGATGCCTACGTCGGCCCTGGCCAAGGCCGGCGCATCGTTGATGCCGTCGCCCGCCATGGCAACACGCCGGCCATAGCTCTGCAGTTCGGCGACTAATTTCTCCTTGTCCTGCGGTTTCACCTCGCCATGCACCTCCTCGATGCCTAACTGCTTCGCCACGGCTCTTGCTGTGGTGAGGCCATCGCCAGTGGCCATGATGACCTTCACGTCAGCGTTCTGGAGTTGAGCAACAGCCTGTTGGGAGGTCGGTTTGATTGGATCGGAAACGGCCAGGAGACCCGCCAGGCGACCATCGACGGCCAGATAGATGATGCTGATGCCCTCCAGGCGCAGTTGCTCTGCACGGTTACGCAGCGGAGTAATATCGACGCCCGCCTCCTCCATCAACGCTGTGTTCCCAAGCTGCAGTTGATGGCCATCGACCTGTCCGCGTACACCAATACCTGAGCCAGATTCGAAGGTCTCCGGTTTCACCAGGGCAAGACCCTGTTCACGCGCATGATCGACAATGGCATGCGCCAGCGGATGCTCGCTGCCCTGGTCCAGGCTTGCGGCCAAGCGCAGAACCTCGACCGAGTCGAACGGCCCGGTTCCCTCTGCACTATGAAAGGCCGGCCGCCCCTGCGTCAGTGTCCCGGTCTTGTCGACGATCAAGGTGTCGATTTTGCAGAGGTTCTCGATAGCGCTGGCATCGCGGAACAACACACCGCTGCTGGCGGCCTTGCCGGTCGCGACCATGACCGACATCGGCGTTGCCAAGCCCAGGGCGCATGGGCAGGCAATGATCAGTACGGCCACAGCGTTGATCAGGCCAAATACCCAACCTGATTCCGGCCCGAACACCCCCCAGCCAAAAAATGTCAGGATCGCGATCAGGATCACCCCCACCACGAAATACCCTGCCACGGCATCGGCCATACGCTGCATGGGCGCCTTGGAACGCTGGGCCTTAGCCACCATCTGGACGATCTGCGACAACATGGTTTCGGCGCCCACCTTCTGCGCTTCCATCACCAGGCTGCCGTGGGTGTTCAGGGTGGCACCGATGAGGGTATCCCCTGCCCGCTTGGTGACGGGCACCGGCTCGCCGGTGAGCATCGACTCGTCGACAGCGCTCTCGCCCTCCAGCACGGTGCCATCCACCGGGACTTTTTCGCCCGGCCGGACACGCAAGTGGTCACCCTGATGGACGTGGGTCAGCGGAATATCTTCTTCCTGGCCGTCAGGCCTGATGCGCCGGGCAGTCTTGGGGGCCAATCCCAGCAGTGACTTAATGGCGGCAGAGGTCTGCGAGCGGGCTTTGAGTTCGAGCATCTGGCCCAACAGCGTGAGCGAGATGATCACCGCGGCGGCCTCGAAGTAGACGCCGATGCGTCCATCCTGAACGAAGGCCGCCGGGAACCACTGCGGCACCAGGGTGGCTGCCACGCTGTAGAGGTAGGCGGCTGCAGTTCCTAATCCGATCAGGGTCCACATATTAGGGCTGCGTTGCCGGATGGAGTCTATTCCGCGAGTGAAAAATACCCAGCCACCCCAAAGCGTCACGGGCGTTGCCAGAACCAGCTCAACCCAGTTCTGGGATGTTCCATGGAACAGCTGCAAGGAATGACCAGCCATCGCCAGCACGGTCACGATG
This sequence comes from Pseudomonas sp. HAR-UPW-AIA-41, assembly GCF_002304225.1. Taxonomy (GTDB): domain Bacteria; phylum Pseudomonadota; class Gammaproteobacteria; order Pseudomonadales; family Pseudomonadaceae; genus Aquipseudomonas. Next base: position 232,639 of record NZ_NSLB01000001.1, on the reverse strand, counting down.
ACGGTCAATGGCAGGGTCCACCAGAACCGTCGCGAAAAGTCTTTCAGCTCCGGATTTTCTTCGTCCTCCAGCTCTGGAATGACGGGTTCGAGCGTCATCCCACAGATCGGGCAGTTGCCAGGGCTCGGTTGGCGAATCTCGGGATGCATCGGGCAGGTGTATTCAGCCCCCAGTCCTGCCTGAGTTGAGTACTCTGGCCGAGCGGCATGCTGGTGGTGCCCGGCATGCGATTGATGGCTCATGTACTGATGAGGGGCTGCCTGGAACTTCTCCTGGCATTTTGTACTGCAGAACCGATAGGCCCTTCCCTCAAAGTTCTCCTGGTAAGGACTATCAGATTTGACCTCCATGCCACACACCGGATCGCGTGGGCTCTCTGGATGGCCGTGCGAGTGATGTGCATGGCCCTGGTCATGATGGCAGGAGGTCTTTTGCATTCGAGTTACTTCCTATCCTCGTCCTTGGAAACTGCGGCTCCGCTGGAGTGGGAGTGCCCGCCATGATTGTGGCCAAACAGATGCATCAGCGGGCATAGCAGCAGGATGAGGTATGGCAAAGCCTGCGAAAGATGACCGTAATGCTCGCGCGCGACATAGAAGATGCCGATTACGGCCAGCATGATCAGTGCGATGCCAATCTTGCTCTTCCAAAAAGGTGGTTCCGTAGTGCCAGTGTGGTGCGTGTGATCCATGACAATAGCCTCGGTTCAATGACCATAGAATCAGCATAGGTTGCTCTAGCCAGGCAGAGTTGACGCGTATCAATGGAGTTCAGCGTACGGTCACCTTACCGACCATTCCCGACTGATAATGTCCAGGAACATTGCAGGCGAACTCCAGATCAGTAGCGTCGGAGAAGGTCCAGATCAGCTCTTCGCGTGCACCTGGCTCGACCAGAACGCTGTTGGGATCGTCGTGCTCCATGCCGACCATCTTCATGCCGCCCATGGCGTGGTCCATTTTGCTCATGTCATGCGCTGCAGTCGGGGACAGCGTGCCGTTCTGAAACATCGCAGCCATCTCTTTCTGATGCGCAGCATGGGATGCCGCTTTGCCAAGGTTGAACTCGTGCAGCAGGGCTCCCTCGTTCAGCAGTACGAAGCGAACCGTCTCGCCCGCCTTGATTTCCATTGCCTTGGGTTCAAAGAAGATGTCCCCCATCCGGACTTCGATGGTGCGATCTACTGCCTGACTGTCTCCCGGTTGCCCGATACTGTCTTTCTTGTGGCCCGGGCTGGCCAGCGCATTGGCAGCACTGAGCAGTAAACCAAGGGTGGTGATTATGAAAGCGGGTCTGAGTTTCATGGTGTGCCTCTGAGGTGTTGAGGAGGGATGAGTCCCGATGCTAATGAGGTGCAACTGGCGGTACGCTGACGCGAAAACTACATCGCAGTAAGGTTCGTCAGATCGGTGCTACCCAGCCCGCGGCCAACGGGTAGCACCGGTGCCGGACTAACGCAGAGCAAACTCACCGACCATTCCCGCCTGGTAATGCCCAGGCAATGTACAGGCGAAGCTCAAACTGCCCGCCTGAGGGAAGGTCCACACGAACTCTTTAGTTGTGCCGGGCTCGACGAGAACCGCGTTCGGGTCGTCATGCTTGGCTTTGATGACTTCCGGATAGCCTGGAGGGTTGGAGTCTCCCGTGCCATAACGCTCATGCCAGACAATACGCTCGGCCATGCCGGTCGGGGTCAGTGTGCCGTCCTTGAACAAGGACGCCATCTTGCGCTGGTGCTCCAGCTGGGACGCTGCCTGCCCGATGTTGAACTCGTGCATCAACGCGCCCTCGTTCTTCAGAACGAAGCGCACGGTTTCACCTGGCTTCACATCGATCGTTTTCTGGCTGTAGTTGATGTCGTCCATCTTTACCAAGATGGTACGAGTCGCTGGCGTCGCCTGGGCCTGCTGCCCAATGCCATTGCTACTGCCGCCGACCTCGGCAAATGCCGGAAAGGTGGTGCTGATGAACAGAGTGCTGATCAGCAGTTTAAGGGGTAAGCGTTTCATGGTGAGACCTCGCGATGGGTGCTGGAAATCTCATGCTATTCCCCGCTTGCTGCCAGGCCGCTGACCCCAGAACTACAATTGCGTCAGCTGGGAAAAAGCACGGCGCCACAAAGGCGCCGCTAGGCCAAAGGAGCAATCACGAAAGGCCTGGAAGATGGGGGAAATCTTTACTGATGGCATTCCTTATCGGCCATCATCAACTTGTGCTCTCGAATCATTTGACCCAGCACGTCGTCTACCAACTTGTCATGCTTTTCCATCCAGGCCAGATGCTCTTCGGCAGACATGTTCGGCGCGGGATGCTCGTTGTGCAGCTGGCTCATGATGTCTTCGAGCATGTTCATATGCGCCTTCATGTGCACATGCCGCTCGCCGACCGGGGCCTTCTCCGCCTGGATCAGCACGACTTCTGCTTTGTCGCGCATCTGCTGGATGCGCTCGAATACACGGTCGCTGCCCCCTTCGGCCCAAGCCATAGAAGAGAGCAGTAGCGAGCCAACCAGAAGCAAAGGTTTCAGCGATTTCATGGGACAGTCTCCATCAGTGCAAACTATGGCCGGCACCTCTGCTTTTGGTCTGTCGAGGGCCGAGAGCACAACCTAGTGCTCATGCTTGCACCTTAGACAAGCCACCCTGTCAGCGAGCTGAAGCCAGAATTACATTTTCGTAAGCGTCTGGTTACCACCACTTACTGCCTGCAAACTTCAAGGCCCATGACCCTAGGAGTGTTCGCGCATGAAACTACTGATTGCTGAAGACGAGCCCAAAACCGGTACGTACCTGCAGCAAGGCCTCACCGAGGCTGGTTTTAACGTCGACCGAGTTATGACAGGCACAGATGCTCTTCAGCATGCGCTGAATGACTCTTATGACCTGCTAATACTGGATGTAATGATGCCGGGGCTGGACGGCTGGGAGGTGCTGCGCAGAGTGCGCGCCGCAGGCAAGGATGTTCCCGTATTGTTCCTGACCGCTCGCGACGGCGTGGAGGATCGCGTCAAGGGCCTGGAGCTTGGCGCGGACGACTATCTAATCAAGCCATTTGCTTTCTCAGAGCTGCTAGCCAGGGTCAGAACGCTGTTGCGCCGGGGTGTTGCATCTACGTCACAGACCACAATGAAGATAGCCAACCTGGAAGTCGACCTGATGAAGCGGCGCGCTGTCCGCGGTGGTAAAAGAATTGACCTGACAGCCAAGGAGTTTTCATTGTTGGAGTTGTTACTACGCCGACGCGGCGAGGTGCTCCCCAAGTCGTTGATCGCCTCCCAGGTCTGGGACATGAACTTCGACAGCGATACCAACGTCATCGAGGTTGCCGTGCGCCGACTGCGCGCCAAGATCGACGACGATTTCGAGCTCAAGCTGATCCATACCGCCCGTGGCATGGGCTACATGATGGATGCGCCGGAGTGAGGTTCAGTCACCTGTCGCTGACCGCGCGCATGAGTCTGATGTTCATGTCCGTGGTGATTGCCGTCCTGGCCGCAGCGGGGCTGGGCTTCAACATGCTCAGCCAGCACCACTTCAAGATGCTCGATCAGCAGGCACTGAGCGAGAAACTCGAATCCACCCGCTACATCCTCGGCAATGCCAAGGGCGCGAACCTGGCCGCCGAATTACCGCAACTGCGGGCCCTGCTGGGCGCTCATCAGGATCTGCTGGCGACCATCCTCTCCGGCGATGGCACCGTGCTGTTTTCCGCGCCCGCAGCCGTCAAGATTCCCGACATTGCCAAGCGAGCCGAAGCCGGGATGTGGGACTGGCAAGACGGTGAGCACACATATCAGGGCGTGACCGCCAAAATCCAGGTCACGGGGCAGCCCCAGCCGCTCACCGCGATACTCGCCCTCGACGTCACCAGTCACGCACACTTTCTCGACAACCTGCAGCGCTGGTTCTGGATCGGCCTGACCCTCAGCGCCCTGGTCAGCGCCGCGCTGGGCTGGGCAGTGGCACGCAGTGGCCTTGGCCCCCTGCGCCAGGTCACCCAGGTAGCCACCGCGATGTCTGCCCGCTCTCTGCAGGAGCGCATTCCCCTGGGACCGGTACCGCAGGAGCTGCAGCAACTGGTTCTATCCTTCAACGCGATGCTGGCCCGGCTGGAAGATTCCTTCGTCCGGCTCTCCAATTTCTCCGCCGACATCGCCCACGAGCTGCGCACTCCGCTCAGCAACCTGATGACCCACACCGAGGTGGTGCTCAGTCAAAAGCGCGATACCGAGGCCTACGAGGAGAACCTCTACGCCAACCTGGAAGACCTGAAGCGCATGTCCCGGATGATCGACGACATGCTGTTTCTGGCCAAGGCCGATAACGGCCTGATCGTCCCGGAACAAACCGACATCGAACTGGCGGACGTTGCCGCCAAGCTGGCCGAGTACTACCGCCTGCTGGCCGAAGAGCGCGACATCCGAATCGCCGTAACGGGAACAGGTCGAGTGCAGGGCGACCGGCTGATGCTCGACCGCGCGATCTCCAACCTGCTGTCCAATGCCCTGCGCTATACGCCGCCGGGACAGACGATTGCGCTATGCATCCACCAGACAGCCGACACCACTGGCCTCAGCATCGAGAACCCGGGCGGGACAATAGCCCCGGAGCACCTGGCGAAACTCTTCGACCGCTTTTACCGGGTCGACCCTGCCCGGCGCGAAGGCAGCCCGAGCAATGCCGGCCTGGGCCTGGCCATCACCCGCTCCATCATCGAAGCCCACAAAGGCCGCATCTGGTGTACTTCGGTAGAGGGCCTCACAGGTTTTCACATCGAGCTACCCCAGCACCCGTATCTAGTTGATACGAGCGTAAGGGCATAAATTGCTATTGGTTTCAAAATCGACAGATGACCGCTATTGGCCGATTTCAGCCAGATAAAGATCTGCCCCTCATCCTCTGCAGTGGCTTCTAATTTCCGCTCGAGACCTTTGGCTGAAAGGTAGAGCTTCTTGTTGCTCACCGCTCAGAGAAATTGACGATAATCATTATCATAAAGATTAATGCCTTCTAGCATGACGCCATCTACCTCTCTTCAGGAGTTCGTCATGCTACGCCCTGCCCTTGTGTCTCTCTGCGCCCTGCTCGCCACTCCGTTGCTCAGCGCCAAGGAATACCCCATCGGAGAACCCCAGACCTGCGCAGGGATGGAAGTAGGTGCTGTGTACCTTCAACCGATCGAGATGGACCCACCGGGCATGATGCGCCCGGCGGTAGATTCCGACGTGCACATGGAGGCCGACATCAGCGCCCTGGAGAACAACGCCCACGGTTTCCAGGAAGGCAGCTTCGTGCCTTATCTGAGCGTGCGCTACCGCCTGAGCAAGGTCGGCAGCGAGCAGACCCTGCAAGGCGACTTCCACGCCATGGTAGCCAACGACGGCCCGCACTATGGCGACAACATCAAGCTCATGGGCCCCGGCCAGTATGAACTGACCTACTGGGTCGGTGCTCCCGTCGGCAGCCACGCCCAGCACTTCGGCCGCCACACCGACAAGGAAACCGGTGTGGCGCCCTGGTTCGCCACCTGCGAGCTGCACTACAGCTTCACCTACGCAGGCATCGGCAAGAAAGGCGGCTACTAATCCCCCGCGGCGCGCCCATGCGCGCCATTCTCCCCGGAGAGTGCCCTATGCATTACCAAGCCCTCTGCCTGCTGTTCGCCGCCCTGCCCGGGGCCCTTCTGGCCGCCCCGCTACCGAGCTACGAGCTGAGCATTCGTGACGGTCACTTCACCCCGGCCAGCCTGCAGGTACCCGTCGGGCAACGCTTCAAGATCGTCGTGCACAACGTCGGCCAGGGCCCCATCGAATTCGAGAGCACACCTCTGCGTGTGGAGAAGGTGCTCAGCCCCGGCGTCAGCTCCTTCGTCGTGATCCACCCCCTCAAGCCCGGGCGCTACCAGTTCTTCGACGAGTTCCACCCCGAACTGCCGCAAGGCGTGATCGAGGCCCGTTGACCCGCATTCCTCGAGGAGCAAACATTATGGAGCAAGCCTTGGTAATCGTCTGGCGCGAAAGCGTCGAGGCCCTGCTGGTGATCGGCATTCTGTATGCCTGGCTGCACCGCCAGGGCGGCCAGCAGCACGCCCTGCTGCATCTGTGGGGCGGCGTCGGCGCCGGCCTGCTGCTGGCGGGGGTGTTGGCCGCGCTGATGGCTCTGGCCGGCGACTGGATGAGTGGACCGGGCGGGGAATGGTTCCAGTCCGGCCTCAGCCTGCTCGCCTGCGCATTGATTCTGCAGATGGTGCAATGGATGGCCCGCCATGGCGGGCAACTGCGCCACCAGCTCGAACAGCAGGCCGATAGCGCCCTGCAGCACGGCCGTCTGGCCAGCCTGTCGCTGCTGGTGGCCCTGGCGGTGGCACGCGAAGGCAGCGAGACGGTGATTTTCCTGTATGGCGTCAGCGCCTCCGCTGCCAACCAAGCCGATCTGGCCAGCCTGGCGCTTGGCGCTGGCCTTGGCCTGCTGCTCGGCCTGCTGTGCTTCGCCCTGCTGCAGGCCGGGAGCCGCTTCATCGCCTGGCGCCAGTTCTTCCTGGTCAGCGAAGTGCTGCTGTTGCTGCTTGGCGGCGCCCTGCTGATGAGCGCTGTAGACCGCGCCAGCGGTCAGTGGATGGCCATGGACCTGCCCGAACAGCTCTACACCCTGCTCAGCGAGCCGCTGTGGGACAGCTCGGCGCTGCTTGACGACGGCAGCAAGCCGGGCGCGCTGCTGGCCAGCCTGAGCGGCTACCGGGCCATGCCCTCCGCCCTGCAGGTGGGCCTGTTGGGCAGTTACTGGCTACTCGCCTGGAACCTGCTGCGGCAACCGCGGAGGGTCCTGCAGAGTCGCCTGGCATGAACGCGGCGATCAACCGCCAGCTCACCCGCCTGGGCCACGCCATGCGCCGCTATGGCGCGCTGATCCGCAAATTGCAGTGGCTGGTGGTGCTGGTCTATGCCGCTCTGCTGGTGATCCCCGCCCTGCTACCCCTGCCGCCCGGCTCGGCACGCCTGCTGGACAACCTGACGTTATTCGCCCAGTTCGTCTTCTGGGGCCTGTGGTGGCCGTTCGTGCTGCTGTCGATCGTGCTGTTCGGCCGCCTGTGGTGTGGCGTGCTGTGCCCGGAAGGCTCGCTCAGCGAATGGGCCAGCCAGCACGGCCTCGGCCGCGGCACCCCGCGCTGGATGCGCTGGGGCGGCTGGCCGACCCTGGGTTTTCTGCTGACCACTCTGTACGGCCAGTTGATCAGCGTCTATGACTACGCCCAGGCCGCCCTGCTGATCCTTGGCGGCTCGACCCTGGCGGCCATGCTAGTGGGTTACCTGTACGGTCGCGGCAAGCGCGTGTGGTGCCGCTACCTGTGCCCGGTCAGCGGGGTATTCGCCCTTCTGGCCAAGCTCGCCCCGCTGCACTTTCATGTCGACGAACAACGCTGGCGCGAGAACCAGCCGCCCCATCTACCGCCACCCAACTGTGCGCCGCTGCTGGATATCCGCCGCATGCGAGGCGCCTCGGCCTGTCATGCCTGCGGCCGCTGCAGCGGCCAGCGCGATGCGGTGCGCCTTATCGCCCGCTCCGGTAACGAGGAAATCGTCCGCTACGGCGCCGATGGCGACACCACCTGGGAGGTGCGCCTGCTGCTATACGGGGTGATCGGCCTGGCCATTGGCGCCTTCCAGTGGACAGTCAGCCCATGGTTCATCGCCCTGAAGCAAGCGCTGGCCGAATGGCTGGTGCGCTGTGGCATCTTCTGGCCGCTGGAGGCCGACGCGCCCTGGTGGCTGCTGACTCATTATCCCAAGCTCAACGACGCCTTCACCTGGCTCGATGGCCTGAGCATCTGCCTGTACCTGGGCGCCGGCAGTCTGCTACTCGGCGGTGGTCTGCACCTGCTGCTCACCGGCGCCGCCAGGCTGGCCGGGCAAGGCGCGGTGTTCGCTCGCCAGGTCGCCCTGTGCCTGCTGCCAACCGGCGCGGCCGGGCTGTTTCTCGGTCTCTCCGCCACCACGGTCAAACTGCTGCGCTACGAGGGCCTGGCCCTGCTATGGATGCCAAACGTGCGCGGTGCGCTGCTGAGCGTCGCAATCCTTTGGAGTCTGCACTTGGGCTGGCAGGTTTGCAGTGCCCTGAGGCCTGCCCAGCGCCTGCCAGTCCTGAGCGCCTTGGTGCTGGCCAACTTGCTGATCGCAACAGCCTGGTGGCTGCAGTTCTGGGGCTGGTAAGAGCAGCTCAGGCCTCGCGCAGCTCGAAGCGGGGAAACAGTTGTTCAAGGTAGGGCCAAAGCTGGGCCGCCTCGACCGGCATCGGCGCGGCGCCCAGTTCCGGATCGAGCATCTGCTGAGGGCGGGCCAGCTGCACCACGAAGCGCTGCACCCCCAGCGCCGCCAGACGTTCAGCAAGACGTTGCAGGCGCTGGCAGTCGAACAGTTGCCAGTGCACGGTGGTGCGGCACTCATAATCCACGCCACTTTCCAGCAGAGCCTCCAGGCTGTTCCAGTTGGCCTGGCCACTACCTGTAACACCAGTGATCAGCTCGGCCTCCTCTTCCAGCGCCTTGACGTCGAAACCGACCCAGTCACACAGCGGCAGCACGCGCTTGAATGAGGCCGGCTTGATCCCGGCGCTATGCAGGCCGACCTTGAAACCCAGCTCACGCACCTTACGCATCGCTCCGGGCAGGGCCTTCTGCAAGGTCGCCTCGCCACCACTGAAGACCACCGCATCGAGCAGACCGCGGCGCTTGCGCAGAAAGCGAAGCACCTCGTCCCAAGTGATCGGCGTGGGCACCTTGGCACGGATCAGTTCCGGGTTATGGCAGTAACGGCAGCGCCAGGCGCAGCCCTGGCAGAACAGCACGCAGGCCAGATGATCGGGATAGTCGAGGGTGGTCATCGGCAGCAATCCGCCCACCCGCAGCGGAGCATCCAGCGGGCCACTGCCGAAGGACTGACAAGGACTGTTCATGACCAGCTCCTGAGGTTACAGATGACAAAGCCAGACCCGCGCAAATCTACGCACGGGCCTGGCCGGATGGCGCCGCTGGCGACTTATTTGGGTTCGCAGAAGTGCTGGCGCTCGCGGTGCTCGGACTGCTTGCCTGGATTGAAGGCCGCCACCGGGCGGTGGTAGCCCATCACACGAGTCCAGACTTCGCAGCGCTGGCGTTGGGCTTCTGGCAGTTGCATGGCTTGATTCATGGTGTTGCTCCTTGCTGTGAGGTAGAGGTCATTGTCAGGCACAGGTGCTGCAGGCATGCTGGCGCTGCAGCAGCACTTCATCGCATTTCGGGCAGAACTCGTGCTCGCCGGCCAGGTAGCCGTGTACCGGGCAGATCGAGAAGGTCGGGGTAATGGTTAAGTACGGCAGGCGGAAGCGGCCCAGCGCAGTGCGCACCAGCTGCTTGCAGGCCTGCGCCGAGGAAATCCGCTCGGCCATGTACAGGTGCAGCACGGTGCCGCCGGTGTACTTGCACTGCAGGGCATCCTGCAGCTCCAACGCCTCGAACGGATCGCTGGTAAAGCCCACCGGTAACTGCGAGGAGTTGGTGTAGTAAGGCGCCTCGAGGGAGCCGGCCTGGAGAATGTCGGGGAATCGCTTTTTGTCTTCCTTGGCGAAGCGATAGGTGGTGCCCTCGGCCGGGGTGGCTTCGAGGTTGTACAGATGGCCGCTGTCCTCCTGGAACTGCACCAGTCGCCCGCGCACATGGTCGAGCAGACGGATCGCCATCTCACGTCCGGCCTCGGTGTGCAGCCCCTCCTGATCGCAGGTGAAGTTGCGCAGCATCTCGTGCAGGCCGTTCACGCCGATGGTGGAGAAGTGGTTGCGCAGCGTGCCGAGGTAACGCTTGGTGTACGGGTAAAGCCCGGCGTCCATGTGATGCTGGATGACCTTGCGCTTGACCTCCAGGCTCTCGTAGGCCAGCTGCAGCAACTCGTCCAGACGCAGGATCAGCCCTTCCCAGTCCAGCCGGTACAGATAGCCCAGACGTGCGCAGTTGATCGTCACAACGCCTAGCGAGCCGGTCTGCTCGGCCGAACCGAACAAGCCGTTGCCGCGCTTGAGCAGCTCGCGGACGTCCAGTTGCAGGCGGCAGCACATCGAGCGCACCTGGTTGGGCTGCATGTCGGAGTTGAGGAAGTTCTGGAAGTACGGCAGGCCGTAGCGCGCCGTCATCTCGAACAGGCGCGTGGCATTGTCGCTGTCCCAGGGAAAATCATGAGTGATGTTGTAGGTCGGGATCGGGAAGGTGAACACCCGGCCCTTGGCGTCGCCGGCCATCATCACCTCAATGTAGGCGCGGTTGATCAGCTCCATCTCGGCCTGCAGCTCGCCGTAGCAGAACGGCATCTCCTGACCACCGATCACCGGCACCTGCTCGCGCAGGTCTTCTGGGCAGACCCAGTCGAAGGTCAGATTGGTGAAGGGCGTCTGGGTGCCCCAGCGCGACGGCACGTTGAGGTTGTAGATGAACTCCTGCAGCGACTGGCGCACCTGCTCAAAGCTCAGGCTGTCCTTACGAACATATGGCGCCAGATAGGTATCGAAGGAGCTAAAAGCCTGGGCCCCGGCCCACTCGTTCTGCAAGGTACCGAGGAAGTTGACCATCTGCCCCAGGGCGCTGGACAGGTGCTTGGGCGGCCCTGCCTCGACGCGCCCGGGCACGCCGTTTAGCCCCTCATGCAGCAAAGTGCGCAGCGACCAGCCCGCGCAGTAGCCGGCGAGCATGTCCAGGTCATGGATATGCAGGTCGGCCTCGCGGTGGGCCCAGCCAATCTCCGGGCTGTAGACCTCATCCAGCCAGTAGTTGGCGGTAACCTTGCCAGCCACGTTGAGAATCAGCCCGCCCAGGGAATAACCCTGATTGGCGTTGGCCTGCACGCGCCAGTCCTCGCGCTTCAGGTACTCGTTCATCGAGGCAGCAACGTCCACCAGAGTCTTGCGCTCACGGCGCAGGCGGCCATGGCGTTCGCGGTAAACGATGTAAGCGCGCGCCGTCTTGTAGAAGCCGGCATCCATCAGCACCCGCTCGACGCGGTCCTGCACCTGCTCGACGTCCAGAGCGCGGATACCCTTCAGGCGCTGCAGCACGGCGGCGGTCAACGCCTCGGTTTCCTCCGCCGCGAACTCACCGGTGGCCTGCCCGGCGGCGGCGATGGCACGGGCAATTTTCCCGGCATCGAAACACACCTCACTGCCATCACGCTTGTACAGCAATGCTGGCAGACCAGCCTCGGATAGGTCACGCATAGACACCCCCTGAAACACCATATGCTGTTGTCGATTTAATAAACAGGCACTAGATGATGGGTAATCTACGAGCAATCGAAGCGATCAACTTGATTGCAGTCAAGCCCGGAAAGGCGCTGACGAAAAATCACCAGAAAGCACGACTGGCGCAAAAAAACGGGGCGCTTATGCGCCCCAAAGGGAGGGTATGAATTTTCACGCCAGCGGAATTAACCGCCGCTGGCATTCATGAAGCGCAGCACCTGCACCTCACCATCCACGCTGAATTCGTGGCGCAGCGGCTTACGCGCAAGGGCCACCTGCAGGGCATCGAGCAGAGGCTGGTCCGTTTCCGGGTAGCGGCGCAGCAAGGCGCGCAGGTCGATGGAATTTTCGTGGCCAAGACACAGCAGCAGACGCCCCTCGGCAGTCAGACGAACACGATTGCAGGTGCTACAGAAGTTGTGGCTGTGCGGCGAAATGAAGCCAATGCGGCTCTCGGGGAAATCCTTCAGTCGGACATAACGGGCCGGCCCGCCGCTCTGCTCGGCGCTGTCTATCAGACTGTAGCGCTCGGCGATGCGCTCGCGCACCCAGTCACTGGAACAGAAGCTCTCGCCACGAGACCGCCCCACCTCGCCCAGCGGCATCTCCTCGATAAAGCTGATGTCCAACCCGCGGTTGACCGCAAAGTCGACCAGATCGACCACCTCGTCGGCATTGCGTCCCTGCATCACCACCGCGTTGAGTTTGACCCGGGCAAAGCCGGCGCTGCTGGCGGCCTCAATCCCGGCCAACACCTGGGCCAGATCGCCTGTGCGGGTGATGGCGCGAAACTTGTCGGCGTTCAGGCTATCGAGACTGATGTTCATGCGTTTGACACCGGCGTCGGCCAGCGGGCGTGCCAACCTGCCCAACTGCGAACCGTTGCTAGTCATCACCAGCTCACGCAGGCCCGGCAGAGCGGCGATCTGTTCGCAAAGGCCTACGATCCCTTGACGCACCAGTGGCTCGCCGCCGGTCAGGCGAATCTTCTTCACCCCGTTGGCGACGAACAATGCAGCTACCCGCTGGATTTCCTCCAGGCTTAATACCTGCTGACGCGGCAGAAAGGTCATGTCCTCGGCCATGCAATAGACACAGCGGAAATCACAACGATCAGTCACTGACAAACGCAGATACTCAATGCTGCGGCCAAAGCCATCCTGCAATTGTCTATAGATCATGACTTACTCCCCACCGCGCCTTGCCCGATGGCTTCTGATCAGAAGCCAGAAACACTGGCACTGTCATTTTTATTGCATTAACGGTGACTCGGCACCATCCAAAACAATGCCCTGAATGTCGGCCATGCTGACCAGGTTCTTCAGGTACTGAGCCACCGCCACCTGCCAAACACGCTGATCCAGTTCAGCCCGAATCGAACCTTGCACTACCTCGAAAGGCAGCAGCTGTCCTTCGATACGCTGATCAACCCACACCACGTGAAAGCCGTAGCGACTCTCTAGTGGCTGGCCGGCCAGCCCCAGCGGCAGACGCAGCAACTGACGCTCGAACTCGGGCACCGTTTGCCCCTGGCTGATCTGGCCGAGTGCACCGCCCTGCTCTTTCGAGGGGCATGACGAATGGGCGAGCGCCAGTTCAGCAAAGCGCGCGCCATCAACCTGAAGCTGAGCCAGCAAGGCCTCAGCCTGCTCGCGCCGCTCGCTGCGCTGTTCGGGGTCATCGGCCGGACAGGCCAGCAGGATATGCCGGGCGGCCAGCAGTGGTGCGCTGGCATAACGCTGGCGGTTGCGTTCGAAATATTGGCGGCAGACCGCTTCATCGGCATGCGGTAACGGGACTTCGAGTTCAAGAAGAGTGCGCGTCAGAGCCTCTTCTTCGCTCTCGCCGGCGCCCACCTCAACCTGCAGGCCAAGCTCGGCGATACGCTGCTGGATCAGTTCGCGCAGCACCAGCGCTTGGCTGGCGAGGAAAATCGCTTCCTGACGGGTGCTGGCCGGGTGGTACTGTAGTTCCTGAGCAATAGCTTCCTGACTGAGCGCCACACCATTGACCTTGATCCGCGGCCACTCCTGCTCGCTGGTGACGATCAGTTCAGGCCCTGAGGCCGGTTCGTCATCCTGCTCCTGCACTGCTTCGCTGGCTTCACTGGCAGCAGGCTCAAAAGCCTGGACGCCAGCCTGCTTGACATCTAGTGGCACTTCCCTCGCCGTGCCACCGGCGCAGCCGCCACCACTTCCGTTACCACCGCATCCACAACCCATTTCACACCTCCACACATTCGATTGGCGATGGAGCCGCAACACACGGTTCTCTCCATCCTCGTAGCAGGTCAGGCGGATCGGCTGGCCGACGCGCAGCCGATCCAAACAAACCTCAACCTTTCTGGCGTACGATCTGATAGCGCCGGCCCAGGTACCACACCGGAGCACTGACGATGTGCACCAGGCGGGTGAAGGGGAACAGCACAAACAGCGTCAGGCCGAGGAACACGTGCAGCTTGTAAACAAGGCTCACCGGGGCGATCGACGCGGCGGCCTTCACTGGCTGCAGGGTGACGGTGTACTGGGCCCAGTCGGCCAGCATCACCATCACCGAGCCATCCATGTGGTGGGTCGAGGCGTAGATGGTGCCCAGACCGAGCAGCAACTGCGCCAGCAACACGACCAGGATCATGGTGTCGGAGAAGCTGGAACTGGCGCGCACGCGGTCATCGCACAGGCGACGCTTGAGCAGCATCAGCAGACCGATCAGGCACAGGCCGCCGAACAGGCCACCGGAGACCATCGCCAGCAGCTGCTTGTTCTCGGTGCTGATCACATGGTGATAGACCGAGGCCGGGGTCAGCAGGCCCACGAAGTGACCCGCCAGCACGAACAGCACGCCGACATGGAACAGGTTACTGGCGATGCGCATGTAACGCTGTTCGGCCGGGGTGCGGTTGAAGATCTGGCTGGAGCCGGCCTTCCAGCTGTACTGCGACAGGTCGAAGCGCGCCCAGCTGCCGATCAGACAGATGGCCAGGGCGATGTAGGGATACAGGCCGAAGGCCAGCAGGTTCAGGTTAGACATGACGTACCTCCTGGGCAGGCGCGGCGGCCTGTCCTTCTAGCTTGAAATCCACCCAGTGCAGCGGCACCGGCACTTCTTCACGCGCCTTGCCCGGCATCGAGGTCTGGCTCGGGCAGCGGTCCTGCTGCTCGGCCTTCATGAAGTCCACAGCTTCCTCTTCCCAGATCTTGTCGAGCGCCTCGAGCGAGTCGTCGCGCACTTCGGCGGCGACCTGCTCACGCACCTCGGCCACGGCCTGCTGCGGCTGCACGCCGGCAATCTGCAGCAGGGCCTGGAAACAGGCGGCGTAAGGACTGTCACGCTCAACCAGTCGGGCCGCGAGGAGCGCCAGCAGATGGGATACATCGGCCAGGCCCTCGCGGGCCTCGAGATCCTCGCGGGTAGCCAGGTACTCGAGGTACAACGGGATGTAATCGGGCAGTTCGCGAACGTCGATGGCGAAACCGGCGTCCTGGTACTGAGCCATCAAATCGACCATAGCCTGGCCACGGTCGCGCGATTCGCCATGCACGTGTTCGAACAGCAGCAGCGACAGGGAGCGGCCCTTGTCGAACAGCTCGCTGTAGCGTTCCTGCACGTCCATCACGTCACCGCCGGCCAGCTCGTCGAGGAGCGCGATCAGCGCCGTGCGCTGCGCGGGGCTGATCTCGCGGGCGCGGCCGATGGCTTCGTTAAGCTCGTCGCGGGCGCTTTGCAGCGCCTCGGTCGGGTAATCCAGCAAGAGGGAAATCACCTTGAGGATTTGCATACTCATTCCTCCCACAGCTGGACGGTTTTCAGCACGTCGCGCTTGTTGGCCTTCTTGGCGCCGAACATGTTGGTGTCCGACGAACCACTGCAACCGCTGCCGAAGCTGAAGCCGCAGCCGGAGCGCTCGGCGAATGCGTCGCTCATGGCCTCTTCGCGGTGGGCCGACGGCACCACGTAGCGGTCTTCGTAGTTGGCAATGGCCAGGTAGCGGTACATGTCCTCGACCTGCGCCACGGACAGCCCCACCGACTCCAGCACCTTGAGGTCCTGCACACCGTCAACCTGCTCGGCACGCTTGTAGGCACGCATGGCCAACAGACGCTTGAGAGCCAGCTTGACCGGCTTCTCGTCGCCGGCGGTGAGCAGGTTGGCCAGGTAGCGCAGCGGAATACGCAGACTGTCGACGTCCGGCAGCACGCCATCCATGCTCACACTGCCGTTGGCGGCGGCGTTCTGGATCGGCGACAGCGGCGGCACATACCACACCATCGGCAACGTGCGATATTCCGGGTGCAGCGGCAGAGCCAGCTTCCAGTCCACCGCCATTTTGTAGACCGGGGACTTCTGCGCGGCTTCGATCACCGACATGGGCACGCCGTCCTTCTGCGCCTGCTCAATCACGGCCGGGTCGAACGGATCGAGGAAGATCTCCAGCTGCTTCTGGTACAGGTCCTGCTCGTTCGCCGTACTGGCCACCTCGTGGATGCGGTCGGCGTCATAAAGCAGCACGCCAAGGTAGCGAATGCGGCCCACACAGGTCTCCGAGCACACGGTCGGCATACCGGCTTCAATGCGCGGGTAGCAGAAGATGCACTTCTCGGATTTGCCGCTCTTCCAGTTGAAGTAGATCTTCTTGTACGGGCAGCCGCTGATGCACATACGCCAGCCGCGGCACTTCTCCTGGTCGATAAGAACGATGCCGTCTTCTTCGCGCTTGTAGATCGCGCCGCTTGGGCAGGACGCCGCACACGCCGGGTTGAGGCAGTGCTCGCACAGACGCGGCAGATACATCATGAAAGTATTTTCATACTCGCCGTAGATATCAGCCTGTACCTTGTCGAAGTTCTTGTCCTTGCGGCGCTTGGCGAACTCAGTACCGAGAATCTCCTCCCAGTTCGGACCCCACTCGATTTTCTCCATACGCTTGCCGGAGATCACCGAGCGCGGCCGGGCCACCGGCTGGTGGTCACCCAGCGGTGCGGTATGCAGGTTCTGGTAATCGAAATCGAACGGCTCGTAGTAGTCGTCGATCGAAGGCAGATCCGGGTTGGAGAAGATGTTCGCCAACACGCGGAACTTTCCGCCGATCTTAGGATTGATCGAGCCGTCCTTGTTGCGCACCCAGCCGCCCTTCCACTTGTCCTGGTTCTCCCACTCCTTGGGGTAGCCGATACCAGGCTTGGTCTCGACGTTGTTGAACCAGGCGTATTCCATGCCTTCACGGCTGGTCCAGACGTTTTTGCAGGTGATCGAGCAGGTGTGGCAACCGATGCACTTGTCCAGGTTCAGGACCATGCCCACTTGGGAACGAATTTTCATGTCTGTGCTCCTCACTCGATCTCGGTCGGCAGCGGTTGCGGCAGGGCGTCGCCACCCAGGCCTCCCACATCGGTGCCGTCGAGCCAATCGACCTTGTTCATTTTTCTCACCACCACGAACTCGTCACGGTTGCAGCCCACGGTGCCGTAGTAGTTGAAGCCGTAGGCCTGCTGGGCGTAGCCGCCGATCATGTGGGTGGGTTTGAGGACCACGCGGGTCACCGAGTTGTGGTGGCCACCGCGGGTCTTGGTGCTTTCGGCGCCAGGCACGTTCACGATGCGTTCCTGAGCGTGGTACATCATCACCATGCCTTCCTTGACACGCTGGCTGACCACCGCACGGGCGGTCAGCGCGCCGTTGGCGTTGAAGCACTCGACCCAGTCGTTGTCCTCGATGCCGACCTTTTTGGCGTCGATTTCGCTCAGCCAGACGATCGGACCACCGCGGCTCAGGGTGAGCATGATCAGGTTGTCGGTGTAGGTGCTGTGGATACCCCACTTCTGGTGCGGGGTGATCCAGTTCAGGGCGATCTCCGGATTGCCGTTGGACTTCTTGCCCTTCACATAGTCGACGGTGCGGGTGTTGATCGGCGGACGGTAGCTCTGCAGCTGCTCACCGAAGGCCTGCATCCACGGGTGATCCTGATAGAACTGCTGGCGGCCGGTGATGGTGCGCCACGGGATCAGCTCATGGACGTTGGTGTAGCCGGCGTTGTACGACACATGCTCGTCTTCCAGGCCCGACCAGGTCGGACTGGAGATGATCTTGCGCGGCTGCGCCTGGATGTCACGGAAGCGGATAGCCTCGTGCTCCTTAGGCAGTGCCAGGTGGCTGTGATCGCGACCGGTGAATTCCGACAGCGCCGCCCAGGCCTTGACCGCCACATGGCCGTTGGTTTCGGGAGCCAGACTGAGGATGACTTCAGCCGCATCTATGGCCGACTCGATCTTCGGCCGGCCCTGGCTTACGCCCTCTTCGCGCACCTTGTAGTTCAGTTCGCCGAGGAACTCGACCTCATGTTCGGTGTTCCAGTTGATGCCCTTGCCGCCATTGCCGAGCTTGTCCAGCAGCGGGCCGAGGGAAGTGAACTTCTTGTAGGTGTTGGGGTAGTCGCGCTCGACCACGGTCATGTTCGGGCAGTTCTTGCCCGGCTGCGGTGCGACTCCGGCAGTTTTCCAGTCGGTACCGCCGAACGGCTGAGCCAGTTCGCCGGGGCTGTCGTGCAGCAGCGGCACGGTGACCAGATCCTGCTCGACGCCCAGGTGTCCCTTGGCCATTTCCGAGAAGTTCCTGGCGATGCCCTTGTAGATTTCCCAGTCCGAACGCGCTTCCCAGGCCGGATCGATGGCGGCCGACAGAGGGTGGATGAAGGGGTGCATGTCCGAGGTGTTCATGTCGTCCTTCTCGTACCAGGTGGCGGTCGGCAGGACGATGTCGGAATACACGCAGGTCGAGGACATGCGGAAGTCGAGGGTGGTGACCAAGTCGAGCTTGCCGATGGCGCCCTCGTCCTGCCATTCGGCGTCCTGCGGCTTGAAGCCACCGCGCTTGCCGAGGTCCTCGTTCATCACGCCGTTCTTGGTACCCAGCAGGTACTTGAGCATGTACTCGTGGCCCTTGCCCGAGCTGCCCAGCAGGTTGGAGCGCCAGATGAACATGTTGCGCGGGAAGTTGACCGGATTGTCCGGCTGCTCGCAGGCAAAGCGCAGCGAACCGTCCTGCAACGACTTGGTCACGTAATCCACCGGAGACAGGCCGGCGGCCTTGGCGTCACGGCAGATCTGCAGCGGGTTGCGGTTGAGCTGCGGTGCGCTCGGCAGCCAGCCAGCGCGCTCGGCGCGGATGTTGTAGTCGAGCATGTGCTCGGGGAACTGCGACTTGTCGGCCAGCGGCGAGAGCACCTCGTGAATGCTCATCTTCTCGTGGCGCCACTGCGAGCTGTGGTTGTAGAAGAAGCTGGTGCCGTTCATCTGGCGCGGCGGACGGCTCCAGTCCAGGCCGAAGGCCAGCGGCAGCCAGCCACACTGCGGACGCAGCTTCTCCTGGCCCACATAGTGAGCCCAGCCACCACCGGTCTGCCCCACGCAGCCGCACAACATCAGCATGTTGATCAGGCCACGGTAGTTCATGTCCATGTGGTACCAGTGGTTCATCGCCGCACCGACGATGATCATGGAGCGACCATGGGTCTTGTCGGCGTTATCGGCGAACTCGCGGGCGATCTGGATCGCCTTCTCGCGGCTGACACCAGTGATCTTTTCCTGCCAGGCCGGAGTACCCGGCACGCTGGCGTCGTCGTAGCTGCGTGCCACGTTGCTGCCGCCCAGGCCACGGTCGATACCGAG
The DNA here is from genome assembly GCF_002304225.1 of Pseudomonas sp. HAR-UPW-AIA-41. GTDB lineage: Bacteria > Pseudomonadota > Gammaproteobacteria > Pseudomonadales > Pseudomonadaceae > Aquipseudomonas. The sequence continues at coordinate 213,720 of NZ_NSLB01000001.1, read as the reverse complement.
GTTGGCCGCCATCAGGTCGAACACGCTGGCGACCTTGGCGGTGCTGCCGTCGGCCAGGGTGATCGAGCGCACCGGTACGCGGCGCAGCTGGATTTCCTCGCCTTCGACATGGGTGAAGTGCTCGTGCACCTGGCCGCCAAAATAGGGGAAGGCCACCTCGGCAGTTTCGCCGGAGTCGATCAGGCTGAGCTTCAGATCGATTTCACGACCGGCGCCGCCTTCACGGGCCTCGATGTTCCACTTGCCCTTCTCGCCCCAGCGATAGCCGATCGAACCCTGCGGCGAGACCAGCTCGCCATTGGCATCGATGGCGATGGTTTTCCATTCCGGGTTGTTCTCCTGGCCGAGGTTGCCGGCCAGATCAGAGGCGCGCAGGAAGCGCTCGGCGCGTTGGCTGCCGTCCTTCTCATTGAGCAGCACCAGAACCGGCAGATCGGTGTAGCGCTTGGCGTAGTCGCGGAAGTATTCGCTCGGCTTCTCCAGGTGGAATTCCTTGAAGATGACGTGGGCGAAGGCCTGCGCCAGCGCGGCGTCGGTACCCTGCTTGGGGTTGAGCCAGAGGTCGGTGAGCTTGGCCACCTCGGAATAGTCCGGAGTGATCGACACGGTCTTGGTGCCCTTGTAGCGCACCTCGGTGAAGAAGTGGGCGTCCGGGGTACGGGTCTGCGGAACGTTGGAACCCCAGGCGATGATGTAGTTGGAGTTGTACCAATCGGCAGACTCCGGCACGTCGGTCTGCTCGCCCCAGACTTGCGGCGAGGCCGGCGGTAGGTCGCAGTACCAGTCGTAGAACGACAGACACACGCCACCGATCAGCGACAGGTAACGGCTGCCTGCGGCATAGCTGACCATGGACATGGCCGGAATCGGCGAGAAGCCGACCACGCGGTCAGGGCCGTATTGCTTTACGGTGTATACGTTGGCCGCGGCGATGATCTCGTTGACCTCGTTCCAGCTGGAACGAATGAAGCCGCCCATGCCGCGCTTGCTCTTGTAGCTCTGCGCCTTGACCGGGTCTTCGACGATGCTGGCCCAGGCTTCTACCGGGCTCTTATCGATGCGTGCCTCACGCCAGAGTTTCAGCAGCGGCTTGCGGACCTTGGGATACTTCAAACGGTTGGCGCTGTAGATGTACCAGCTATAGCTGGCCCCCCGCGGACAGCCACGGGGCTCGTGGTTGGGCAGATCATTGCGGGTACGCGGGTAGTCGGTCTGCTGGGTTTCCCAGGTGATCAGACCGTTCTTCACGTAGATCTTCCAGGAGCACGATCCGGTGCAGTTCACCCCGTGGGTGGAACGCACGATCTTGTCGTACTGCCAGCGCGAGCGGTAGACGTTCTCCCAGTCACGAGATTCCTTGCGGGTCTCGCCATGACCATCGGCGAACTCCCCCTGCTTGCGGTTGAAGAAGCGCAGCTGGTCGAGTATGTGGCTCATTTTCTTTTCCTCTCAGGCTGAGCGCCGGCGGTTAACCCGGCGCTCGTCATCATTCGATTAGGCGTGCGCCGGTCTTAGCAGGGAGTCTCAGCACCCTTGCGCGAGTACCACCACCAGGTCACCAGGATGCAGCTGACGTAGTAGCCGACAAAAACGTAGAGTGCGGCTTGAGGCCCGCCTGTCAGCGCCATTGAGGTGCCGAAGGATTTGGGGATGAAGAAGGCGCCATAGGCCCCCACCGCCGAGCTGAAGCCGAGCACCGCCGCGGCCTCCTTGCCGGCGCTCTTGATCGCCTCGTCACGGGCCACGCGATCCTTGCCGGCGCTCCAGCGCTCATGCAGGGTGCGGAAGATCACCGGAATCATGCGGAAGGTCGAACCGTTGCCAATGCCGGTGGTGACGAACAGCAGCATGAACATGGCCAGGAATCCATAGAAGTTCCCTTCGCTGCCGGCCTGCGGCAGGAACTGCAGCACGCCGAACACCGCCGCGATCATCAGCACGAAGTTCCACAGGGTGACGCGGGCGCCGCCCAACTTGTCGGACAGCCAGCCACCCAGCGGGCGCACCAGCGCGCCGACCAGCGGGCCGAGGAAAGCGAACTTGAGCGGATCGACACCCGGGAACTGGGTCTTGATCAGCATCGGGAAGCCGGCCGCAAAACCGATGAAGGAACCGAAGGTGGCCAGGTACAGCCAGCACATAAGCCAGTTGTGCTTGCGACTGAAGATAACGGCCTGCTCGCTGAAGGATGCCTTGGCCGAACTCAGGTCATTCATACCGAACCAGGCGGCCAGACTGACGATCAGGATGAAGGGTACCCAGAGGAAGCCGGCGTTCTGCAGCCACAGCTGGCCGCCACCAGCCAGTTCCTGCGGACTGCCACCCACCGCACCGAAAAGGCCCATGCCCACCACCAATGGCACGGCGAACTGCATCACCGACACTCCTAGATTACCGAGCCCCGCGTTCAAGCCCAGGGCGGTTCCTTGCTGTGCCTTGGGATAGAAGAAGCTGATGTTGGACATGCTGGAGGCGAAGTTGCCGCCACCGAAGCCGCACAACAGGGCGATGATCACGAACACGCTGTAAGGTGTGCCGCTGTCCTGCACAGCGAAACCCATCCACAGCGCCGGGGCCATCAGCGAAGCGGTGCTGAGTGCGGTCCAGCGACGGCCACCGAAGACCGGCACCATGAAGGAGTAGAAGATTCGCAGGGTTGCGCCGGAAAGGCCCGGCAGAGCCGCCAACCAGAACAACTGGTCGGTGCTGAAGCTAAAACCGATTGCCGGCAGGCGGACGATCACAGCACTCCACACCATCCATACGGCAAAGGCGAGGAACAGCGCCGGAATCGAAATCCACAGGTTGCGCGTGGCAATCGCCTTGCCGGTACTAGCCCAGAAGTGGGCATCCTCTGGACGCCAGTCATGAATCACTGGCCCGCTATTGGGCAGCGGTGCTGCCTGGGCATTCTTGGTTGCAGACATGGTCAGACTCCTTCAGACATCGGAACTGGCGTTCATCGGGCTGGCAGAGCCATGGCCCATGACAGGGGTTTTGCGAACTTCGCTGACATACATCCAGATCAGAGAGACCCAGACCACGCCGTACATCAGCATGAAACAGGAGGAGCGCACGCCGGTGAGGTCCACCAGAGCGCCGAACATGATCGGCAGGACGAAACCTCCCAGACCGCCAGCCAGACCGACGATTCCGGACACAGCCCCCATGTTTGTAGGGAACTCGTCGGAGATGTACTTGAAGACCGAAGCCTTGCCGAAAGCCCAGGCCATACCCATGGCAAACATCAGCGCGGTGAAGACGTACACGTTGAGGCCGATGTGGAAAGTCTGTGGGCCGTTGACCGTATGGATAGTGAAGTCGGTCTGCGGGTAGGACAGGATGAACAGACAGATCCAGCTCACCCACATCACCCACCAGGTCACGCTGTGCGCGCCCCACTTGTCCGACATCCAACCACCGATGGCACGCAAAACGCCGCCCGGCAGGGAGAAACAGGCAGCCAGCAAAGCAGCGCTCTGCAGGGTCAGCTCGTATTCCTGCACGTAGTACTTGGTCATCCAAAGGGCCAGGGCCACATAACCGCCGAAGACGATCGAGTAGTACTGGCAGTAGCGCCACACTCGCGGGTCTTTGAGAGTCTTGAGCTGCTCAGCAAGCGAGATACTGCTCGGCACCCGGTGTTCCTTCTTCTCGTAGGTGAGAAACCAGAACAGCAGCGCGGTGATGAACATCACCGCCGAGTAGACCTTGGGTACCATCTGCCAGCTGGCGGCGGCGATGATTGCAGGGGCGGCGAACTTGGTTACCGCAGCCCCGGCGTTGCCGGCACCGAAGATACCCATCGCCGTGCCCTGAGTGCTCTTGTCGAACCACTTGGCAACGTAGGCGATACCTACTGAGAAGGAACCGCCGGCCAGACCGACGAACAGGCCCAGCACCAGGAAGTGCCAAAATTCGGTGGCCATGCTGATCATGTAGATCGGCAGCACGCAGACCAACATCAGTATGAAGAACACGATGCGGCCGCCGAAGCGGTCAGTCAGCATGCCCAGCGGCAGACGGACCAGCGAGCCAGTCAGCACCGGCGTGGCCGCCAGCAGGCCGAACTGGGTTTCGTTAAGTTGCAGCAGTTCCTTGATCGGCACCCCGAGCACGGCGAACATCATCCACACCATGAAGCACATGGTGAAAGCGAAGGTGCTCATGCCCAAAACGAGGCCTTGCTGTAGTTTTTGGCCTGCCATGACAGACTCCTTATGCGGTTGTCATGGCTGCAGGCTAGGGCTTAAGCGGCGCTCAAACTTGATCCATATCAAGACCTCCAGTGCGCCTCAGGAGTACGGCAAGGCCTTTCTACCTCCAAAGAGGTAGTTCCAAAAAGGGCCGATAAACCCATTATTTTCAGCCACTTATATACACAAAGCAGAGTGCCACCGAAGCCTTGGCGAAGGTCGGAACTCTTTGGGGGTAGAACGCCATGCTGCAATGGCTGAAGAGCTCGTTACCCGCCCGCGCCGGCCTCGCGGTGATCCTGATTGCGGTGCTGGCACTGTCCAGCGCCATCAGCGCCGGCCTGCTGGCCTGGATCAGCGAGGACGACGCCGCAGCGATCAATACTGCCGGCTCTCTCCGTATGGCCACCTACCGCCTGAGCTGGCAACTGGAAGCCGACGCCAGCCCGGCGCATATCGCTGATCTGCAGAGCGATCTGGAACGGCGTCTGAACAGCCCCGCCCTCACCCACCTGCTGGGCGACGACGCTAGCGACCCACTGCGCCTGGCCTATGATCGTCTGCACAACCTCTGGCAGGAGCAGCTCGGCCCGGCTCTTGAGCGCGGCGACAAGGCAACCTTCGAACAACAGGCAGAAGTTTTTGTTGGCCAGTTGGAAAGCTTTGTTCTGCTGCTGCAGAAGCAGAGCGAGAAACGCCAGGGCCTACAGCAGAGCATTCAGGGCGCGGCGCTGATCATCACCGTGATCATTCTGGTCGTCGGCATGTTCGAGCTGCAGAACAGCGTGATCAATCCGCTGCAGGAACTGGTCAGCACCACCGAACGTTTCCGCAATGGCGACCTGGATGCGCGCATCGAATACCGGTCCGATGATGAACTTGGGCAGATGGCAGAAAGCTTCAACGCCATGGCCGATGCCATCGAGGAATCCCATCGCACCCTGGAAAGCCGGGTAGCGGCAAAGACCCTCAGCCTGGCGCAGAGCAATGCGGCGCTGGAACTGCTCTACCAGAGCAGTCGCCACATTGCCAGCAGTCCGGCCAATGCCGAACAGCTCGACGAGCTGATCGACAGTTTCCAGCAGCGCCTTCCCGGCCTGCGCCTGACCCTGTGCCTGCACGGTAACCCGAGCGAGCCGGCCGAACACCTGATCGCCTTGCACGGTAGCGAGTCACGCGAGATCTGTTCGCGCAACGACTGCGCCACCTGCGAACGTCACCAGTTGCCCAATCAGCAGACCTACCAGATCACAAGCCAGGGCAACAGCCTGGGTGAACTGCGCGCCCGCTACCTCGACGGCCACAGCCCGAAAGCCTGGGAAGGCGAGCTGATCGAGGCGCTGACCAACCTGATCGGTACCTCGCTGTCGTTGGAGCGCCAGCGCGAACAGGACAACCGCCTGCTACTGCTCGACGAGCGCACTACCATCGCCCGTGAGTTGCACGACTCGCTGGCCCAGGCGCTGTCGTACATGAAACTGCAGGTCAGCCGTCTGCAGACGCTGATTCGCCGGGGCGAGCGCCCCGAGCAACTGGAACAGGTGAGCGAGGAACTGCGCGAGGGCCTCAACAGTGCCTACCGTCAGCTGCGCGAGCTGTTGACAACCTTCCGCCTGCAGATTCAGGACGGCGGCCTCGACCAGGCCTTGGACGACACCGCCCGCGAGTTCGCCGAGCGCGGCAACTTCCGCGTATTGCTGGACAGCGAGCCGCTGGCCTATACCCTGAGCGCCACCGAACAGATCCACCTGCTGCAGATCGCCCGCGAAGCCCTCTCCAACTGCGCCCGCCACGCCCAGGCCAGCCAGGCCTGGATCCACCTCAAACAGCTCGGCGAGGAAGTCGAGCTGCTGATTGAGGACGACGGCTGCGGCGTCACCCCGGGCTTCGACCAACGCCAGCACCACGGTCTGACCATCATGCAGGAGCGCGCCCGCAGCCTGCATGGCAGCCTTCAGCTGAGCGCGCGTGAACCTCAGGGTACGCGGCTGCTGCTGAGGTTCCGTCCCGAATTTCTCGGCCACCACAGCCACAAGGAATTGTCATGAATAACCCTGTAGCCCACACCCTGCTGCTGGTTGACGACCACCCGATGATGCGCCGCGGCATGCGCCAGCTGCTCGAACTGGAAGACGACCTGGTGGTGATCGGCGAAGCCAACAACGGCGTCGAGGCCCTGCAGATGGTCGCCAGCCTGCAGCCCGAACTGGTCCTGCTGGACAACAACATGCCCGAGATGAATGGCGTGGAAACCCTAAAGCGCCTGCGTGAACAGAACTTCCCAGGCAAGGTGCTGCTGTTCACCGTTTCCGACGACGAGGACGATGTGCGCGATGCCATGCGCCTGGGCGCCGATGGCTACCTGCTCAAGGACATGGAACCCGAACAGCTGATCCAGCAGATCCGCGCGGCACTGGGCGGTGCGCTGGTGATCAGCCCCGCACTCACCCGAGTGCTGGCTCAGGCCCTGCGTAATCCGCCCAGCGCCAGCCAGCTGGACCTCACCGACCGCGAGCGTCAGGTCCTCAAGATGATCGCTGCAGGCAGCAGCAACAAGGTGATCGGCAACAAGCTCGGCATCACCGAAGGCACGGTGAAGGTTCATGTGAAGAACCTGCTGCACAAGCTTGGCCTGCGCTCACGGGTGGAAGCCGCTGTTTGGGCGATGGAGCATATGCGCTAAACGTTAGAGCTGCAGTATCAAGCGGTCGCAATCATCTTGATGCCTGCCAAAACCAATGCCGCCGATAACAACCGCTGTATCGCCGGGTTTCCAAGACGTTTACTGCCATACTCTGCGCCAATATATCCGCCCAATATGACAAATCCCGCCCACAACGGCAGTGCTGGGTGAAACTCTGCTGTGGTGGAAAGGACACCAAAAATCCCTGCAATTGAATTGACCAGGATAAATGCGGCTGCAACACCAGATATGACTTTTACCGAAGCCCAGCGCATGAACAAAAGCAAGGGGCTCAAGAAAATACCTCCCCCAACACCGGTAAGCCCGGCCAAAAAACCCAACACAATGCCGGTTATAAGCAGAACCAGCGTACGTGGGGAACGAGCTTCATAAGAGCAAGCTTGCTTGGCGGTCGCTAATGATCGCCAGGCGGCATAGAGCAACACCAAGCCAATCACTGGCTTGTAGTAGTGAGCCGGCAGAACAAAACTTCCCCCCAGATACGCCATAGGTACGGCTGTCACGGCAAGAGGGATGAAAAGCTTCCAGGAAAATGAGCCGGCCCTGTAAAACTTAATTGTGGCAATCAACGCAACCAGAATGTTGAGCGCCAATGCCGTCGGTTTCATCACCTCAGGCGCAACGCCTACAAGAGCCATGGCCGCCAGGTATCCGGAAGCGCCAGCATGCCCTACAGATGAATACAACACCGCTGCCAGGAACAAAACGAACGCTAGTACGATGCTTTCAGGATCTAGGGCCACTCATGGCTCCTTTGGTTTTGAAAACTGCAAAAGCAGTTTCTTGACTGCATTTCATGACCATATAAGCCCCAAAGAATCGGGTTTATATGGGCGTCAGAGCTGATACAGAAAGGTATCGTCCAGCAAGTCCGCAGAGTTGATAGTCACGCCCAGGTCCTTAAGCAGACCGTCACTTAGGCCGTAGATCCAGCCATGTACTTCTAACGGCTGATGACGTTTCCACGCGTTTTGCACGATGGTGGTGTGGCAAACATTACGCACCTGTCTCTGTACGTTGAGTTCGCAGAGGAGGTTGACCCTCTCTTCGTCACACAGCCCGACAAACTGTTCACGATGTTGGTGGTACAGCGCCTTTAGGGCGCGTAGCCAATTGTCGATCAGTCCCAACTCTTCATGCCCCAGAGCTGCACGCACACCGCCACAACCATAGTGGCCACATACGATGATCTGCTTGACCTGCAACACGTCGACGGCGAACTGCAGCACCGAAAGAAAGTTCATATCGGTGGCCACCACCATGTTGGCCACATTGCGGTGCACAAACAGTTCGCCGGGCATCAAGCCGACCACTTCATTGGCCGGCACACGACTGTCGGAACAGCCAATCCAGAGGAATTCAGGTCGCTGCTGGCGGGCCAGACGGGCAAAAAAGTCCGGATCACGGGCACGTAGCGATTCGGCCCAAAAACGGTTGTTGTTAAGCAATTGCCTGACGTCCATGCGGCCTCCTCTGTCGCGCTCGTTTGGTCAGTGCCACCTAAACACGGCATCGCACGCATGAAATTGTCGGCAATCAAGAACGCCCGTTCGCCACGGCTTTAACAGATCTCAAGCTCATCGCGTACACGTCATAAATCTGCCATCGCCCGGTCATTCTTGATAACCATCAAGGGCAGATTCCGCCTGCGTTCTATTGTCGGCCTCAGCCAAACACTAGAAGGATGAGTTGCCATGCCAAGAGCCACACTCACACCCATCACCCTGGCGCTGCTGACCCTCGGCGCACCAGCGTTCGCCGCCGAGGACCTGGCCAATCTGGTCAATCAGGGTAAGGTCAGCGTCGATGCGCGCTACCGCTACGAGAACGTCGATCAGGACAACGCCCTCCACAATGCCGACGCCCAGACCCTGCGCACGCGTATCGGTCTGCAGAGCGGCAAGTGGTACGGCCTTTCCGGCCTGGTGGAAGCGGACAACGTCAGCCGCATCGGTGACGCCTCCTACAACAGCACCCGCAATGGCCAGGGCGACTATTCGGTGGTCGCCGACCCCGACGGCAGCGAGATCAACCAGGCCCTGCTGCGCTACGACCATCAGTACGGCAATGCCGTGTTCGGCCGCCAGCGCATCAACCTGGATAACCAGCGCTTCGTCGGCGGCGTGGCCTGGCGGCAGAACGAGCAGACCTATGACGGCGCCCTGGCCCAGCTAAAGCCACTGGCCGGCCTGACGCTGACCTACGCCTACATCGACAATATCAACACCATCTTCGGACCGGACGACAACCGCTTCGACAACAAGACCAACCCGGCCAACATCGAAGGCCACAGCCACCTGATCAACGCCCAATACGCGGTCATGCCAGAGCTGACCCTCACCGCCTACAGCTACCTGCTTGGTCTGGACAATATCGCCGCCAGCGCCGCCTCGCCGCTTGGCAGTCTGGCCAGCCAGACCAACGGCCTGCGCGCCAATGGCACCCTCGGTGCATTCAGTTATGCCGCCGAATACGCCCAGCAAAAAGACTACGCCGACAACCCGCTGGACCTGGACAGCGATTACTACCTGGCAGAGCTGGGTTACACCTGGCAGGGCGTGCTGTTCAAGGGCGGCTATGAAGTGCTCGGCGGTGACGATGGCGCCGGCAACCGCGCCTTCCAGACGCCGCTGGCGACCAAGCATGCTTTCCAGGGCTGGGCCGACGTGTTTCTGACCACCCCTGCAGACGGCATCGAGGACGCCTACATCGGCGTTACCGCGCCGCTCTGGGGCGGCCAGCTGCAGGCCTGGTACCACGACTTCGATGCCGAACAAGGCAGCGACAGCTATGGTGACGAAATCGACCTTTCCTACGGCCACCCCATCCCCGGGGTAAAAGGCCTGGTCGCCCTAGCCAAGTACGCCACCTACAGTTCGGATGACGATGCTCTGACCGTCGATACCGACAAGTTCTGGCTGCAGCTGCAGTACACCTACTGAACCATCCCGGTTGGGGACAGACGCCTGCGACCAACCACCACTACCTCCGCCAACTACTCCCGGGGCCCCTTAACAGGGGCCTCGCGCTTTTAATCCCATGCCCGCAGCTACCTCTTTGGCGGTAGCGCGGCAGAGGAATGGGAGCCCGCGGGCCATCCTCCTAACATGGACGCAAAAGGAGGTGCCCCATGCTGACCGATAGCAATACGATTACCGCGCTTCGCCAACACCATCTGTTTGGCAAACTGCCGGCAGCAGCCTTCCATGAGGTCTGTGGCCTGGCCATCTTCAGACGCCTGGATAGCGGTGACATCCTGTTCCACCAGGGCGATGTGGCTGACCGTTTCTATCTGCTGATTGATGGTCAGATGAAGCTCACCCGAGTTCTGCCCGAAGGTCACGAAAAGCTGGTTGAGGTCATCCACGCTGGCCAGAGTTTCGCCGAGGCTCTTCTGTTCAGCGGAGCACCGAACTACCCGGTGTCGGCCAGCGCGCTAAAGGGCAGCAGTCTGGTCAGCATCGACGGTTCTCACTACCGGCGCATCCTCGAAGAGCAGCCGAAGATTTGCCTGGATCTGCTGGCCACCTTCAGCATCCGCCTGCACCAGCGTCTGAACGAGATCGATACCCTGACCCTGGCCAACGCCAGCCGCCGCGTGGTGCGTTTCCTCTGTCAGGAGCAGGAGGCCAGCAGCGGAGCAATCCAGCTCAATGTGCCCAAACGTCTGATCGCCTCGCAACTCGGCATCCAGCCGGAAACCTTCTCGCGCATCCTGCACCGCATGATCGACGCTGGGGTGATCGCCATGGAGAGGCGCAATATCCGCATCCTCGACACTCCGAGCCTGGTCAACTACTGCGACTGAACCTTTCCCCGGCCGGCGTCCGGGCCGGCCCTCACGGAGCCGACGCCATGTCCGACACTCTCCTTCCGCTTGTCTACTCCTGCTCCGGTTGCTCCAATGTGGCGCAACTGGCCAATACCCTGGCGGTGCGCCTAGACCGCGCGGGCCTTGCAGAGATGTCGTGCATCGCCGGGGTCGGCGGGCGCGTCGCATCGCTGGTGAACAAGGCAAACTCCGGACGCCCCATCCTCGCCATCGACGGCTGCAACCTGCAATGCGTGAAGGGTTGTCTGGCGCAGCATGATGTGAAGGCCGACCTGCACCTGATCCTTAGTCAGTACGGTTTGAAAAAACGTTACGGCGAAGACTGCTCCAGCGAGGATGCCGAGCAACTGTTTACCGAGGTCAGCCAGTTGATTGCCAGCGACCGCCTGCAGCGGCGCGTACCGCTGCAGGCGGTGAAATAAGTCTGAACCGGACGACACTGGGCTCCTTCGCCCTGCGGTTCAATGCAACCCACATCTGCTCCTCAGCCGGACTGCCTCAGAGGCGGAAACGCAGAGTCAGATCACGCAGACCATCCATGCTGCGATTGATGCTCTGGCTGGTGCTCTCGGTCTCTATGCTGGAGTGCGCCGACTGCTCGGCGACCTCACCGATGCGATTGAGCGAGCGGTTCATCTCCTCAGCCACGTGAGACTGTTCCTCAGCCGCCGTAGCGATCTGGTTGGCCATGCCGCGGATGGTCTGTACCGCACCGACAATATGCTCGAAGGCATTCTGCGCCGCCTCGATCTGCTGCAAGGTCAGCTCACTGCCCTGACGTGACTCACCCATGGCGGCACTGGCGCGCCCCGCCTGGGTCTGCAGTCGGGTAATCAAACCACTGATCTCACCGGCCGAGGTCTGCGTGCGCGCCGCCAGATTGCGTACCTCATCGGCCACTACGGCAAAGCCCCGTCCCTGCTCGCCGGCACGTGCCGCCTCGATGGCCGCGTTCAGCGCCAGCAGGTTGGTCTGCGCAGCGATGCTGCTGATCACCTCCAGCACACGACCGATCTCCTCACTGTCCGCCAGCAATTGCTGCATGACTTCGGCCAGCCCCTCGACATGCTGGGTCAGATCGCGGATGGCATCGACCGAGACCTGCATCACCGCGTGACCATTACTGGTCTCGCGCTCGGCGGTATCGGCGGCGCTGGCTGCCTCTACCGTACTGCGCGCCACTTCGTGGGAGGTCGCCAGCATCTGGTTCATCGCCGTGGCCACCTGATCGATCTCGGCCTGCTGTTCACGCACATTGCTGGAGTTAATCGATGCCATGCTAGCCATACGTGCGCAGCTTTCGTCGGCCGCCTGAGCCGACTCACGCACAGCACGAATCATCTCCCCCACCTGGATCAACAATTGGTTGTACGCCTGGGTGATCTGGCCGATCTCATCGTCGGTGAATTTTGCCTTGAGCGGCTGCGAAAAATCCCCAGAGCTAACTAGCTCCAGACGGTGACGCAATGCGCCAATAGACGCCATCAGCCAGTTCATCCCGGCCAGTCGGCCCAGAACGACCAGTAAAAGAATAATCAGCGTCGATCCCATAGCCAGCCAGCGCTGGCTGGCGGCAGTACTATTGGCATCGGCCGACATCAGGCCGACCACCTCGTTCATGTCCTTGAGAATCTGCTCGGACTCGCTCGCCAGACCACGCAGTTCGGCCTCGGAGGCAGCGCCGCCCGCCACCGCCATAACCCGTTGACGGTACTGTGCCCATTCACGATCAACAACCTCCAACTGCCGGCGCGCACTGGCCAGTTTCAGTGGCTGGATCTTCTGCCCGGCATCGCCCTTGAGCAGCAGGCGATGACTATTCTCAAAGCGCTGCACGGTCTGCTCAAGCTGGCTCATGGGCAGTACTTTCTGCGCCACCAGGATGCTTTCCTTGGCCATCTTCTGACTGAGCATGCGCTGGGCACCAGCCATATCCAGCTGGGTAGCATCACGAACGGAGAGGAACAGCACCGCCGCAGTCAGCGCCGCGCAGCAGAAGATCAGCAGATAGGAAAAAAAGAACTGCGCATTGATGCTGCGAAAGCCAAGCATGCGCAGGCTGCGCTGAATCAGATCAGTGATGACATCGAACATGGTCAAGTCTCCATCTGTTACATAGCCCCAGCCCATTCACGGTCATCACTCAGGTCGCCGGTCTTTGCCAGCGCTTCGTTTTCTCTGTCAGCACAACCAGGCAAATGACTCAGCAGCCCCGTATCTGCTCAGACTTCACCTGCGCACCCAGCTCGCCAAGCAGTTGCCACAGGCGCGGCGGTAGATCGTCCGGATCGAGGCTGTCGATCAGGTTCTTCAGTGCAAGTCCCAGCTCAGTATCCCCTTCGATCACCAGCCGACGACGAAAGAACAGGGTATCGGGGTCTTCCAGGCGGCTGGCCAGCAAAAGGAACTCACGCCAGTTACCTCGAATGGTCACATCTGTCGGTGCCTCACGCATAACCTTGAGCCCGCCGCCAGCCCGTGTCAGACACCAGCTCAGATTCAGATCGCTGATCTGCAAGCGGAGCCAACGTCCACACAAGAGATCGAATGAACCGCTGGCAAGCGGGGCCGCAAAGAGACGCCCTGTCAGGTACTGCAATAACTGCTGTTGTACAGCGAATGGAAGATATCGGGCGCGTGGCAGCAAAGGTTCACTGAGGCGCAGCAGAGCTTGGCTCAATGTCAGCATAGTCCCGCCTCCTCTGCGCTGAGCATGCCGGGGCGGCCATGCCAGTAGCCGTTACAGCCATCCACGGCAAGCGGCGGCAACGCGCCATCGATGACCGCACGATATGCCGCGATCACCTCGCTCATGCCCTGCGCCCGTGGACTCAGGCGCAACAGGTCGATACCGCTGCGCTGCAGTTCGGGGTAATCACCCAACAGGTTACTGACCTTGGCCGAGAGGGTCTGGATACCGTTGAGGGTGAACAGTGCCTCGCCTTCCTGACTGTGCAGCGCGATACCCTCGGGGTAATTGATACAGCAGAACTGGCAGTCGTCTTTCGGCCGGTTCTCAGCCCGCGCGGTAAAACAACGCGCCGAATAGGCCAACGGCAGGTGGCCATAGGCGAAAAGCTCGATTTCGGGACGCGCTAGGCCGAGGCTGTCCAGCTGCGCCAGGCAGTCGCGCAGCAGTGCGCCAGAGCACTCCACCGGCGGCACCCAGCGCTGCAGACCGCAGCGCTGCAGTTCGGCCAGGGCGTGGCCGTTGTACAGGTTCAGCGCCGGCCCGGCGACAAAGGGCAAACGGCGCGCGCTCAGTAGCTGCACCGCACCCATGTCGCTGGCCTCGACCAGCAGTTCGCCGTTGTCGCACAGGCGCGTGAGACTGGACAGTTCACTGCTCGCCTCCACCAGCGCCAGACTCGACAACACCAGCTCGGCCCTGGTGCATTCGCGCAGCTCGCGGGCCAGCCCTAACCAGTCGGTGAGGCGCATGCCGCGGCGCTTCGAGCACACGGTTTCGCCCAGGTAGATGACATCCAGCGGCTGGCCTGCCATCTCGGCGTAGAAGTCCAGCAATTGGTCACGCGGCCAGTAGAACAGCACAGGCCCCAGGGACAGTTTCATTGGCTTCTCCTCGCGTTCATTGCCAGGCCCGGTGATAGGCGCCCAGGGTGGTCTGGCTGCCTTCGGAAACGCTCTGCAGCGCGGCGTTCCAGTCCGGCCGCACGACAAACTGCTGCGGCGCGCGGGCGTGGCTGTCGAGGGCGGCGCGCCAGACCCGGGTGACCTGCTCGACATAAGCCGGGCTGCGCTGGCGGCCCTCGATCTTCACCGCGCGTATGCCGATTTCGGCCAGCTGCGGGATCAGGTCGAGGGTATTCAGGCTGGTCGGCTCCTCCAGGGCATGGAAGCGCTGGCCATTGACCATAAAACGGCCCTTGCACAGAGTTGGGTATCCGGCCGACTCGCCAAGCCCATAGCGGTCGATCAAAACGCCATTGAGGCGCGCACTCAGGCCATCGGCCTCTTCCTGCCAGCGCACCGCCTTGGCCGGCGAGCACACGCCACAGAGGTTAGGCGACTCGCCGGTGAGGTAGGACGACAGATGGCAGCGGCCTTCGGCCATGATGCACAGGCTGCCGAAGGCGAAGACCTCCAGCGCCACCGTGGTCTTTTCCGCCAGCACGCGTACCTGGGCCAGCGACAGCACTCGCGGCAGCACCGCGCGGCGGATGTTGTAGCGCTGTTGGTAGAAGCTCAGCGCCGCAGCGTTGGTCGCCGACCCCTGCACCGAGAGGTGCAGGTTGAGATCCGGGTGGCGCTGGCTGGCGTAGGCCAGCACGCCGGGGTCGGCGGCAATCAGCGCATCCACGCCAAGGTCGGCGGCGCGATCCACCGCCCGCTGCCAGCGCTGCCAGCCACCTGGCTGGGCGTAGGTGTTAACCGCCACATAGAGCTTGCGCCCGTGCTGGCGGATCAGTTGCAGACCGCTATCGAGCTGCTGCTCGTCAAGGTTGAGGCCGGCGAAATGCCGGGCATTGGTGTCATCGCGAAAGCCGACGTAGATGGCGTCAGCGCCCTCGCGTACGGCGGCCTTGAGCGCAGGCAGACTGCCTGCTGGACATACCAGTTGCATGGGTTTTGCTCCCCCGCTGATCGGTGTCGGCCACTTTAGGCGCAGGCCCGGTAAGGGCCATGATGGCAATCAAGGTTGCCCATCTCCCCCCCTAACAGAGCAATTGACTGAAGGGCAGGTAATCTATCGCCGCGCCTTCGGCCAGGGTCTGCCCGCACTCAACAAGCGCCAAGCCATCGGCCCAGCAGGCCGAGGTGAGCATGGCCGAGCCCTGCTGTGGATGCAGGCAGACGCGTAGCTCGCCGCCCTGGTACTGCAGGCGTGCGCGCAGGTACTGGCGACGTCCGTTGGCCTTGTTCCAGCTGAAACCGGCCGGCAGGCGCAGGGCCTGAGGCAGCACGTCGACACAGCCCTGGACGCGCAGCAGGTAGGGCCGCGCCACCACCAGGGCGGTGATCAGCGCCGCCGCCGGATTACCCGGCAGACCGAGCCAGGGCGTGCGGCCCACCCGGCCAAAGGCCAGCGGTTTTCCCGGCTGGATGGCCAGGCGCCAGAGCTGCAGCGCGCCGAGTTCGCTGATCGCCTGCTTGAGGTGATCCTCCTCGCCCACTGACACGCCACCGGTGCTCAGCAGCACATCGCACTCGCCCGCTGCCTGGCTGAGCAGGTCCCGCGTGGCGGCTAGGTCATCGGCCACCGTGGCGTAGTCGCGCACCTCCAGGCCCAGGCTGTGCAGCACGCCGAGCAGGCTGTAGCGGTTGGCGTTGTAGATCTGCCCCGGCTGCAGCGGCTCGCCCGGCTCACGCAGCTCGTCCCCGCTGCTCAGCAGGCCGACGCGCAGGCGACGGTAAACCACCACACGGGCCACGCCGAGGCTGGCCAGCAGTCCCAGTTCCTGGGCACGCAGGCGCTTGCCGACGGCCAGCACCTCAGTGCCGGCGGCCAGCTCCTCGCCTTGGCGGCGTACATGCTCACCACCCCGAACCGGGGGCAGCCACACCTGGCCGTCAGCCACCCGGCAATCCTCCTGGGCCACCACCGTGTCGGCGCCCGGCGGCAGTGGCGCGCCGGTAAAGATGCGCAGCGCCTGGCCGGCGGCAAGACGTTCCTGCGCCGCATCGCCAGCGGCAATCCGCCCACCCAGCGGCAACCAGCCCCCCTCCGCCGGCAGGTCGGCAGCGCGCAGGGTGTAGCCATCCATCGCGCTGTTGTGCCACTGCGGCACGGCAAAGGGGCTGCTGATCGGCTCGGCCAGCACCCGCCCCAACCCCTCGGCCAGCGGCACGGCTTCGACCGGCAGGGTCGGCGGCAGCTGACTGAGCAGCTCGCCGATGGCCTCGTCGACCGGGCGCAGGCCGTGACTGTCACACCCGCAGGCGACACTCATGAGCGGCTACCGCAGCAGGCGGCGGCCTCGGTATCAAGACGTTTGAGGTGCGGCACGAAGTTGCAGGGTTTGGTGCGGCTGTCGAGCTGCTCCAGCAGGATCTTGCTCCAGGCCGTGCGGCAGGCATTCGGCGAGCCGGGCATGCAGCACACTAGGGTGCCATTGCTGATGCCGGCCAGCGCCCGTGACTGCAGGCTGGAGGTGCCGATCTCGGCCACCGAGACCTGGCGGAACAGCTCGCCAAAGCCATCGACCTGCTTGTCCAGCAGCGGCGCCACCGCCTGCGGCGTGTTGTCCCGTGCAGTGAAGCCGGTACCGCCGGTGAGCAGCACCACTTGAACCTTGGAATCGGCGATCCACTGGCTGACGCGGGCCCGGATCTGCCAGATGTCGTCGATGACGATGGCCCGCTCGTACAACTGGTGTCCGGCGGCGGTCAGGCCATCGATCAGCACCTGGCCGGAGGTGTCGGTTTCCAGTGTTCGGGTATCGCTGATGGTGAGCACGGCGATGCGCAGTGCCTGGAACTGGCTGGAAGCAAGGTGGGCCATGACGGCAATCTCCACAGATTAATTGCCTGCAGCCTGCACCCAAGCGGCGCCTGCGCCCATTCCCCGTTGGAGGTATCTCCGCCGGCAGCGACTACCAGCGCGCCGCAGCCTGCTGGTCGCTGTCGCGACCATCTACCCAGTGCGCACCGTTAGCGCCCTGCTCCTTTTTCCACAGCGGCGCCCGGGTCTTGAGGTAGTCCATGATGAAGTCGCAGGCGCTGAACGCTGCCTGGCGATGGGCGCTGCTGACCCCGACGAAAACGATCGGCTCGCCCGGCGCCAGATCACCGACCCGGTGCAGGATGTGTACATGCAGCAGCGGCCAGCGCTCGCGCGCCTGCGCCTCGATGGCCTGCAGGGCCTTCTCGGTCATGCCCGGATAGTGTTCGAGGAACATCCGTGCCACCGCCTGACCGTCGTTGAAGTCGCGCATGTAGCCGACGAAGCTGACCACCGCGCCGACACCGGCGTCGGCCTGATGCAGCGCATTGAGAAGCTGCCCCGGATCGAAGCCTGCGGTCTGCACCTGCACCGCCATCTCAGCCTCCGGTCACTGGCGGGAAGAAGGCGATCTCGTCGCCATCGGCCAGCGGTTCGGCCGGACTGACCAGTTCCTGATTGCGCGCGCACATCAGGTTGCCCTCGGCCAGCACCTGCCAGGCCCCGCCGCGCTCCAGCAACAACTGGCGCAGCGTCTCGATGCTGGTTAGCGACGGCTGCCACTCCAGCTGCTCGCCGCTCAGGCCCAGATGCTCGCGGTAGCGGGCGAAATAACTGATACGAATCATCGGCTCATTCCTCGTCAGGGCGCCAGTCGCTCGCGCAGCCACTGGCCATCCTGCAATCGGTAGTTATGACGGTCATGCAGGCGCGCCGGGCGCGCCTGCCAGAATTCCATACGCTGCGGCAGCAGGCGGTAACCACCCCAGTTTGCCGGCCGTGGTGGTTCGCGATCGAGAAAGCGGTATTTGCACAGGGCGAACTGCGCCTCCAGCTCGCCACGCCCGCTGAGCACCTGACTCTGCTCGCTGGCCCAGGCCCCCAGCCGACTGGCCCGCGGCCGCGTCTGGTAATACTGGTCCGACTGCAATGCGCCGAGGCGTTCAACCACGCCTTCGATTCGCAGCTGGCGTTGCAGCGCCGGCCAGTGGAATACCGCCGCAGCATACGGGTTGCCGGCGAACTCCTGCCCCTTGGCACTCTGGTAGTGGCTGAAGAACAGCAGGCCGTGCTCGTCCACCCCACGAAGCAGCAACATCCTGGCATGAGGTCGGCCTTGGGCATCGACGCTGGCAAGAAACATGGCCAAGCCCTCATCCGCCACCACAGACTGAGCTTCGCTCAGCCAGCAGTGCAGCAACGGCCAAGGCTGGCCCGGCAGCTCGCCATCCTGCAGGCCCGCGGCCGTAGGCTCAGACCACCGTGCGGCCGGTTGTTCGCTCATCGTCCACCTCCCGTTCCTGCGGCAATATCAGCCTTGCCTGAGCCATCAACCCGGGCCGGTCACGGTGCAACATAGTGCCCGGAGGCGCCGCCGGATTTTTCCAGCAGGCGCACGCTCTCGATGCACATGCCACGATCGACCGCCTTGCACATGTCATAGATGGTCAGGGCCGCGACACTGACCGCCGTCAGCGCCTCCATCTCCACCCCAGTCGGGCCGCTGACCCGACAGGTGGCGCGGATGCGCACGCTGTCCTCGCCTTCGGCCGCGAGTTCAACCGCCACGCGACTGAGCAGCAGCGGATGGCACAAGGGGATCAGCGCATGGGTCTGTTTCGCCGCCTGGATGCCGGCAATGCGCGCCACGGCGAACACATCGCCCTTGGCGTGGCCGCCCTCGACGATCAGGCGCAGGGTCGCCGGCAACATGCGAACACGCGCCTCGGCCACAGCCTCGCGGCTGGTCGGCGGTTTGTCGGTGACATCGACCATGGCCGCGCGGCCCTGGCTGTCCAGATGAGTCAGCATGTTCTGCTCCGGGTTAAATGGAGTGGGCGCTTGCGTAGCGCTCGTTGTCCGGCAGATTAAACGCAGCCCGCTCCCACGCCCTTGATTGTCATCAAGGAGCGTCGGGTAGTGCTGCCTAGGATGGTGGGCAAGTCTTTACTACCGAGGATTGCCGCATGACCACCCCACTTGTCGATCAAACCCTGGGCCAGTTGGCCAGCCAGATTCCCGGCGCCACGCGTCTGTTCCGCGATCATCGTCTGGATTTCTGCTGCGGCGGCGATCAGAGCCTGCGCCACGCCGCCAGCGTGCGCGGCCTGGATGCCGAGCAACTGGCCGAGCGCCTGGCCGAAATCAGCCGGCAGCCGAGCCAGGACACCGACTGGAACGAGCAGCCGACTGCGGCGCTGATCGCCCATATCCTTACCCGCTATCACGCCCGTCACCGCCAGCAGCTGGAAGAACTGACGCGTCTGGCCGACCGCGTGGAGCAGGTGCATGGCGCCAACCCCGCCTGCCCGCGTGGTCTGGGCGATTTTCTCACGGTGCTCGGCGAAGAGCTGGACAACCATATGCAGAAAGAGGAACAGGTGTTGTTCCCCATGCTCGAACAGGGTTATGGCGCCATGGCCGACGGACCGATCTCGGTGATGCGCTACGAGCACGATCAGCATGGCGATGCCCTAGAGCGTCTGCTGGAGCTGAGCCACGGCCTGCAGCTGCCAGAACATGCCTGCAACACCTGGCGTGCGCTGTACCGCGGGCTGGAGGAACTGCATGACGACCTCATGGAGCACATCCACCTAGAAAACAACATCCTCTTCCTGCGCCAGTAATCCCGCCGCCGCGACATTGGGGCGGCCAGTGTTGCCTGGCCACCCCGCGCGGTAATCGCATCAGTGCGGCGGTTTCAGCCAGGCCGCCGTGCCCCCACGACGCTCCTGGCTTGCTGCCAGCTCCAGCCGCGCCACGCTGCGCAGGTGCACCTCGTCCGGGCCATCTGCAAAACGCAGGGCGCGCGCCACCGTATACAGGTCGGCCAGCGGTGTGTCCGGGGTCAGCCCCATGGCGCCGAAGGCCTGCATGGCCCGGTCGACCACCTCGGCCTGCATGCGCGGCACCAGCGCTTTGATCATGGCGATTTCCCGGGCGGCGGCCTTGGCCCCGACCGTATCGATCATCCAGGCAGTCTTGAGCACCAGCAGGCGCGCCTGCTCGATGGCAATCCGCGACTCGGCGATACGGTCGCCGAGGTTGGCGTACTGACTGAGGTAACGGCCGAACACCTTGCGCTCCTGGCAGCGCTCCAGCATCAGTTGGAGCGCCAGTTCGGCCATGCCGATGGCGCGCATGCAGTGATGGATGCGCCCTGGCCCCAGGCGTGCCTGGGCCATCATGAAGCCATCGCCTTCGCGCCCTATCAGGTAGCTCACTGGCACCCGTACATTGCGCAGTAGCAACTCGCTGTGACCCTCGGGCGAGACATGGTTGAGCACCGGGATATTACGCAGCAGCTCGACGCCCGGCGTGTCGAACGGCACCAAGACCATGCTCTGCTGACGATGCGCCTCGCCCTGCGGATCGCTCTTGCCCATGACGATCAACAGCTTGCAGTTGGGGTGCGAGGCATTGGTGATAAACCATTTGCGCCCGTTCAGCACATAGTGATCTCCGTCGCGCTGGATCAGCGTCTGGATATTGCTGGCGTCGGAGGACGGCACATCCGGCTCGGTCATGGCAAAGGCCGAGCGGATCTCCCCGGCCAGCAGCGGCACCAGCCATTGCTCGCGCTGCTGTTCGGTGGCGAACAGGTGCAACAGCTCCATGTTGCCGGTATCCGGGGCGTTGCAATTGAACACTTCGGAGGCCCAGCCCACTCGGCCCATGATCTCCGCCAGCGGGGCGTACTCGAGGTTGCTCAGGCGCGTGCCAGGCTCATCCTCGCCCAGTGCAGGAAGGAACAGGTTCCATAACCCTTCGCTGCGTGCCAGCGCCTTGAGGTCACCCATGAACGACACCGGATACTGGCCGGCCTGCACCTCTCGGTGCCACTGGCCGATACGTGGCACGATGTAGCGTTCCATGAAATCGTTGAGCTGTTGACGCAAGGCTTCCACGCGCGGGCTGTAGGCAAAGTTCATGATCGGCTCCTCTCGGTTGAGATGAGATCAAGCTATGCCTTGCAGACCAGGGCTAGAAGCATGTTGCGTCGCGCTGATGCGCCCCCATCAGCCACCTCGCAACTTGACCGCCATCAAGGCAGGTCGACACAACCCGCCGCCCGGGCCATCAGCTAGGTCGACAGTCGTTCTTAATAGTCATCAACCTGGATGACCGTCGGCACGGGGGCGACACAGCATCGGCCCGTAGCGGTACAGATAGAGGGCGAAGGCGGCCGTCCACAGAGCCGCCGCCAGCCACAGGGCCAGCGAGTAATGAATGCCGACGCCGAACACGCGCAGTATGGCAGCCACATTAAGCAGCACGAAGGCCAGGGCAAAGCCTTGCGGGAGCTCCAGTGGCCGGCCGGTGTGACCCAGCGACACCCGCGCCAGCATGCCGAGAATCAACCCGCCCATGGCGCCGACGGTAAGCGCGTGCAGCGCCGGGCTCGGCGTATCGAGCAGACCCAGATGCCACAGCGCCATACCGGCACAGGCCAGCACCAGCCAGCCATAGGCCAGGTGCAGCGACCACAGCAGCGGTACCCGCAGCAGGCCCTTGTCGAACCAGCGCACAAGACGAATGCCATGGCCCAGCGCCAGAAGGGCAAACAGTACCGCCAGTAGCAGGCCGGGGCGCAGCGCCAGACCTGCCGCATGCAGCAGGGCAATCAGTACGCTGCCGAGCAAAAGGCTCTGGTCCAGCCATTCCCAGGCCGGCACCTGCTGCACCCGGCCGAGGCCGCGCTGGGTGAAGAACGGAATTACCCGCCCGCCGATCAGCCCCATCATCGCCGCCACCAGCCATACCGCCGCCAGGACGCCCTGGCGCTGTAGGCCGTCATCCCGCAGCTGCACGCCAACCAGACTCAGGCCATCGACAAGGCCCAGCAGCAACAACACGCCGACGACTGGGTAGTTACGTACCTGCCGCACCGCCCAAAGCTGGCGGGCCATGACCACCGCTACAGCAGCAAAGAACGCCAGGTTGCTCAGCAACAACAGCGGCGCCCAGGGTTGCCACCAGGCGGTTCGGGCCAACAGCCAGAGCACGACCAGACCGCCCAGCGGCCGTCCACTGAGCCCAGGACGACCGGTCCAGTTCTGCACGGCCGTGAGCAGAAAACCGGCAATGATCGCGCCGGCAAAACCGAACGCCATCTCGTGACGGTGCCAGGCCAGCCACCCACCCTGAGGCTGCAGGCTGTGCCAGCCAGCCAGCCAGGCGAAAATCCATAGTGGTAACGCCAGCGCTGCGAGTAGGCTGCCGAGCAAGAAGAACGGGCGAAACCCCAGACGCAGCAAGGGAGGAATGGCCAGCGCAGTGCGCTTGTCGACGATCAGCATGTCAGCTCCCTGACCGGCAGCCGCCTACCCTGGCTGGGCAGCGCAACCGGCGATTGATGCAACAAGTGCGGTGTATTGATATTCAGCAGACGCGGGTCATCGCCCGCACAGTCCAGCGCCACAGCGTCCAACCTTAACAGCAGCTCACGAGGGCTGCGCTCGCCATCGCTCCAGGCCTGCTCAAGCAGTGACAACGCCGTGCGTGGCAAAAGACTCACCAGCGGTTGCCAGTGCACCCCCTGGCGCAGCATGACCGGCCGGCCGGAACTGACCTGTGCCTTCTGCCAGAGCGAATCAAGCAGCGTGCGGTCCAGATTCGGCAGATCACAGGGCACCACCAGCAACCAGCCATGACGCATGCCCCTGAGGCCTTCGCGGATTCCGGCCAGTGGCCCGGAAAAATCTGCATGCTCATCGCGCAAGAGACGATCGGCAAAGGGCGCATAACGCTCAACATTGCGATTGCAGGAAATCAGTAGCTCGTCGGTCAACGGCCGCACTAGGCGACTCAACCAGCTCACCATAGGTCGACCCTGCCACTCGATCAGTCCCTTGTCACGCCCGCCCATGCGACTGCCCTGGCCACCGCAGAGTATCAGCGCTGAACAATCTCCAAATCCAACCAAGGGATGCACAGGTTGCTCCAGGGACGAAATGAGATTGAATTGTGAAGTCAGATACCTCATCGGAAATGATCAAAATCATGCCTAGGCAACGTTCTGCAGGAGGAATGATGTGGATCACTTCTTTTAGCAGTAAATCCTTCAGAGCGGAAAAGCATCACTGCCTTATAGAGTTGAAGAGGACGTAAGGCAGTCGACGAAATGGATAGTCTCCATGCAGACCTGATTTAGTGACTGCATTCGATCGCTACTGTGCATGCTCAACTCGGGTGAAGCGATGTCGGTACGACTGCTTTTGGCCGGCAGCCCCCCTCAGAAAGAATCACTTCAAACAACTGCTACCACTCGCATGCAACTCTGACCTTAGGACTGAAAATCCTACGCTCCACGCCGGCAAAAAATGCGGCCACTTGACTGGCTTTCTTGCTACCTCGCTGCAGCTGCGCTGGTCGCCAACTCAAACGCGCCCGATCAGACGAATCAACCCCTCAAGCAATATTTATTAATAGCATATATTGACAAAGCTTTAGATCGCAATCATCATGGATCAATCCTTAGAGGAATCTTTCCATGAACCCTTTCGACCTAAAAACCATAAGCGGCCGCATAGCCTTTGCGCGCAAGTCATTGAGCCT
This sequence comes from Pseudomonas sp. HAR-UPW-AIA-41, assembly GCF_002304225.1. Taxonomy (GTDB): domain Bacteria; phylum Pseudomonadota; class Gammaproteobacteria; order Pseudomonadales; family Pseudomonadaceae; genus Aquipseudomonas. The sequence goes on along the minus strand of NZ_NSLB01000001.1, from coordinate 189,808 downwards.
GACGCAGTCAGAGCTAGCAAAGCTTGCTGGAATAAGCCAGTCGAGCATCGCACTGCTTGAAAGTGGTTCGACCAAAGTACCTAAGCGAGCTCTTGAGCTCGCAAGTGCATTACAGGTACCCGTTGAATGGTTGATCAACGGCGAAGGTCCTGTGCCAACACAAATTCCAGAAGATCCTGCCCAAGAATCTGTACTAGCCGTAAAGCAATCCAGCTTGGCATCTCGCCTGATCATCCGCCGCGAGCAATGCGGACTAACGCAAGCACAACTCGCCGCAAAAGCAGGCCTTTCACAGGCAACCGTAGGCAACCTTGAAACCGGAAGGAACAAAGGCACCAAGCGCATACTTGAGCTAGCGAAAGCACTACATGTAACCCCCGAGTGGCTGTTGCATGGAGGAAACCTAGAGGAGGCTAAAGGGGACGCTTTACGCTACGACATGGGGGTACTCAGTAAGGAGCAGCAGCTAGAAAAAATGCTGCAGCGATTCGTCAACATGCAGGCGGAGCCAACTCCACACAACTCAGCAGAAGCGCATAACCGACTGAGGCTCCTACCCATCATTGACTGGCATGACGAAGCTCTATCGAGCCCGGAAAGTGCCCACATGAGCCATCTCAAGAGAGGATTCTTTAACAGCCCATTCAGCCACAGCGAGCTTGCCTTCTGGATGAGGGTACCCACAGACGTGATGGAACCCGAGTATCGAGAGAATGACCTGATCCTGATCGACCCCCAGTTAACCGCATGCAATGGCGATGACATCGTGATCCTGAACCCTCACGGAGGACCAGGATTCGGGCGACTGCGGCATAACTTCAACAACCAATACATTGAAATCCTCAATCCAAGCTATCCCGACAGAATGCTTAAGCTTGAAGAAAACATGCGGATTGTTGGCGTTGTCAGCGGAATGGTGAGGCGGCCTCGCGCTAGGAGATGACCTAAGCGCCCTTTTTTTGCCTAAAATAATAGCAGTTGCATTTTTATTAACAGCAGAGGTGCATTATGGAACCACTATCAGAACCATCTAAACCCACACCAATACGAGCCAGAAGAACCAAGGAGCTGATCGTAGTCCAGCCCGCAAAATGGGTCAGGCAGGAACTGCTTTTCCCCATCTTCGGGATTAGCCCCGAAGCGGCCAGGAAATACCGATCAACATACCAATGGCATGAGGGCCAGCACTGGAACAGAGACCCGGCTAACCGGATCGTCTACAACCGAGAAGCCATCGAACGATGGATGGCAGGTGCTGTATGAAATTTGTGATGCCCAAAGGGGTAGAAATCCACAGCGGCAAGGTGCGCATCAGCTTCACGCTGAACGGCAAGCGAGAGCGCGAAGTGTTCAAAGACATGCCGGTCAACCAGAAGACCATCGACTATGCCGGCAAGATGCGAGCTCTGGTGGTCGAAGAAATAGAGCAGGGGATTTTTGACTATGAAAGGCGTTTCCCCGAATCAACTAAACTGAGCAGTCGGGTGAACGCTGCTACATCCACCCCAGCCACTCCCACGCCACCCTCAACACCACCCCCCATGGCTAGCACTGGTGCGCAGACACCAAAGACGCTGACGGTGGCTGACGGCGTAAGGGAATGGCTCCGAGTCATGAAGGGGCAAACAGCGAAAACGACATACATCAACTACCGCTGCAAAGCAGGCCATGTGACTCGTCATTTCGGTGAAACGCCTATCAACCAGGTAACAATCCAAGACCTGAAACTATTCAGAAATCACTTGGTAAAGCCAGAAACTGGGGAGAAAGGTCTCTCTGCCAAAACGGTGAATGACATTCTGATCATTTTGCGTGGTGTCTGGACTGATGCAAAAGCCAACCAACTGATTCCGCACAACCATATGCTGGAGATCAGCAACCATAAGCCGAACTCAAAGAGCAAAGCTGATCCGTTCACCCGGGATGAGATCAAGCAGATCTTACTCGCTGATGCTGGACGCATGCCTGAGGCACGCATGGTTGTTTTCAACTGCTGGACTGGCTTATCACGATCTGAACTACTAGGCCTGGCCCGGGAAGACATCGATCTGGCCAACAACCTGATCCATGTGAGGCGAGCTCACGTAGAGGGCGAGTTCCGCGTCCCCAAGGAAGAGCTCCGCGAGCGCAGTGTCGAACTGATCGTGCCAGCAGCCAGACTGATGCGCCAGATCCTGAAGGACACCGCCAAGTGCCAAGTACAGCAGATTGAGGTCACCCAGAGGGATAATCTCACGAGCGAACAAGAGACGGTTACCCTCCTGTTCCGTGATAGCTCGACAGGAAAACCTTGGAAGCCTGATGACCTAGACAAGTGGTTCAAAGGGCATCTGGTTAAAGCGAAGGTTCGGCACCGAGGCATCAATCAGTGTCGCCATACCTTCGCCAGCCAGGCGTTATCCAGCCACGTGAACATGGAGTGGCTTGCCAAGCAGCTGGGGCATGCGGACACCACCATGATCAAGAAACACTATGGAAAGTTCATCCCGAAGGATGCCAAGCGAATGGCCCCCCGAGCGTCTGAGCAGATGGGTTTTGGGGAGGGCTACAGCGGCCTGTAACGGCCTGGAAGCAGCGATTTTTGCCCCCAAAACGCCCCTTTTTGCCCCCAAGGCGATTTTGAGCATGCCAAAACCAAAGAAAAAGCCCCGTAACTCATTGAATTACGGGGCTTTTTAGTTTGGCGGGGAGATAGGGATTCGAACCCTAGGTGCCATTGCTGACACAACGGATTTCGAATCCGTCCCGTTCGACCACTCCGGCATCTCCCCCAAGTCGGCGCGCATCATAGCAGTTTGAAACGCGTTGGCGAACCCCCAGGAGAGGATTTTTCTTGTCTGCTCAGGTGCTTGCACCGGCACACGGACAAGAAAAGGGCGCCATGGCGCCCTTCTCCAGATCGACCGAAGCCTTAGCGAGTCAGGCGAACCAGAGCTTCACGGTACTTGTCGGCGGTCTTCTGCGCCACATCGTCCGGCACACGAGGCGCCGGCGGCTGCTTGTTCCAGCCGGTGGACTCCAGCCAATCACGCACGAACTGCTTGTCGAAGCTGGGCGGATTGCTGCCTTCGGCGTAGCTGTCAGCCGGCCAGAAACGGCTGGAGTCCGGAGTCAGCGCCTCGTCCATCAGGGTCAGGGTGCCGTCTTCGTCCAGTCCGAACTCGAACTTTGTGTCGGCGATGATGATGCCACGGGTGGCGGCGTACTCGACTGCCGCGCTGTACAGGGCGATCGCCGTGTCACGCACCTTGGCTGCCAGCTCGGCACCGATGATGGCCTCGCACTGGGCGAAGGTGATGTTCTCGTCGTGATCGCCGACAGCAGCCTTGGTCGAGGGCGTGAAGATCGGCTGAGGCAGCTTGGCCGCTTCCTTCAGGCCCGCCGGCAGGGCAATGCCGCAGACAGTGCCGCTCTTCTGGTATTCCTTCCAGCCGGAGCCGACGATGTAACCACGCACGATGGCTTCAACGGCCACCGGCTGGAGACGCTTGGCAACCACGGCACGGCCTTCAACCAGCGGCAGCTCGGCGGCCGACACCACGTCTTCTACCTTGTCGCCGGTGAAATGGTTGGGCACCAGGTCCTTGAGCTTGTCGAACCAGAAGTTGGAGATCGCGGTGAGGATCTTGCCCTTATCCGGGATTGGCTCATTGAGGATCACGTCGAAGGCAGACAGGCGGTCACTGGCCACCATCAGCATGCGCTTGTCGTCGATTTCGTAGAGGTCACGGACCTTGCCGGAGTAGAGCTTTTTCAGGCTGAGGCTGCTGGGGGTGGTCATGGTGATTTCCGCCTTTATCAAACGAAACAGGCGAAACCCCGAAGGATTTCGCCCATTAGTCGGTTAGCTGTCCGCCGTCATGCCATGGCATGACGGCTGTGGATCAGGAACCGAGGTTCTGCTGGATCAGTTGCAGGACGCGCTCGGCATCCTCGGCCGGGGCCACAGTGTTGAGGTCCTTGTCCAGGGTCACCTGAACAACGTCACCGACGGTGGTCAGGCGAACCTGATAACGCTCGGCACGGGCATTGACCTCTTCCTCGCTCGGCTCGCTGGAGAACAGGCTGTTGAAGAAGCCAGGCTCCTCGCCTTTCTTCTCGGCCTTCTCAGCGAGATTGACGTAGTAAACGCCCAGGCTGCGGTTGAGGTCGTCGACCCGCACATCAGCCATTTCCAGAGCGCGGCCGACACTCGACCAGGCGCGATCGAAGCTGGCGCCCAGCACCAGCTGCGGGTTGCCGTTGCCGTCCTTGCTCATGCTGACGCGGTTTGGCGCATCGAAATCACGAGCAGCGAGCAGCGATACCGAGCCGCCCTGCTCGGAAGAGCGCGCCATGCTGGAGAGCATTTCATCGAGCAGCGCCGCTTCCAGGCTGGCGTTGCTGGAACGTGCCGGCCAGTCGAGATCCGCCACGGTACCGGCCGGACGCTCGGCAGTGAGGACAAAGACTTCACTGGTGTTGCGCACTACGCCGGGCTCGATGCGCACACGCACACGGGTCTCGGCCTCGGGATCAACACCGGACACGCGCGAACTCAGGCGACGCGCCATGCCGGAAGACAGCGCGTCGAAACGCTGCCACTCGGTGGTGAATTCACCGGTCTGCGGACGTTCCTGAGCAATGCGGAAACCGTTGCTTTCGAAGAACTGACGCGCTACCGGCCAGACTTCAGCCGGGGTCTTCTGCGCCACCAGCCAGCGCGACTCGCCGCTCTTCTGCAGGCTGAAATCGCTGATGTCGGTGCTGTTGGCCAGCGGCAGCGGACGTGGCACTTCGAAGTCGGCATTGGCCTGAGCCGTACCGACATTGCGCGGAATCGGCAGCAGCGGATCGAGACGCTTGGCCTCGACATTGGCCGGCATCTTCATCGGCGCCGTTTCGTGCGCCTCCAGGTAATCGTTGCCGCGATCGCGGAAATAGCCGTCTTCGCCCCACAACCAGCCACAACCGCTGGTTCCGGAGACAACAAGGGCAAGTGCGGACAGGCCGACCAGTCGCTTCATGCGTGTGAATTCCTCGGATTAAGCCAGGATGCCGGTCTGGCGCATGGCCTGACGCAGCGGCTCATGGCAGCGCGGGCTGAGCCAGGTCAGCGGCAGACGAATACCTTCCGGAATCAGACCCATCTCATGCAGGGCCCACTTCACAGGAATCGGATTGGATTCAATGAACAACGTCTTGTGCAGCGGCATCAGGCGGTCATTGATCGCACGGGCAGTAGCCGCGTCGCCGGCCATGGCAGCAACGCACAGTTCACTCATGGCGCGCGGTGCGACGTTGGCAGTCACCGAGATATTGCCCTTGCCCCCCATCAGCATCAGCTCGACAGCGGTGGCGTCGTCGCCGGAATAAACCAGGAAGTCGGCCGGCACGCGGTCCAGCACTTCCTTGCAGCGCTGCAGGTCGCCGGTAGCTTCCTTGATGCCGATGATATTGGCGATCTTGGCCAGACGCTCGACGGTTTCCGGCAGCATGTCGCACACGGTACGACCCGGTACGTTGTAGAGAATCTGCGGGATGGCCACAGCTTCGGCGATGTGGCGGAAGTGCTGGTACAGGCCTTCCTGAGTCGGCTTGTTGTAGTACGGGGTGACCAGCAGGCAGGCATCGGCGCCAGCCTCTTTGGCGGCTGTGGTCAGCTCGACGGCTTCACGGGTGCAGTTGGCACCGGTGCCGGCGATAACCGGGATGCGCCCGGCAACCTGATCGACCACGCGGCGAATCACCTCAACGTGCTCGCTCACTTCCAGGGTGGCGGATTCACCGGTGGTGCCGACCGCGACAATGGCATTGGTCCCTTCCTGCAGGTGGAAGTCCACCAGTTTGGTCAGGCTGTCCCAATCCAGACGACCCTGTGCGTCCATGGGCGTTACCAGCGCCACCATACTGCCCGCAATCATGCAACCGCTCCTGCCGCAATAAAGAAAGGCGTAATGGTACAAGGCTCCGGGTTGCTTTGCGAGTAGCCACCACTACCATCTGGAAAGCCCGGCACACTGCCGCGAGATTCCCCTTGGCAGCGCTTTTCGCTACCCTGCACCTTTGCTGGCGCAGGCCGGCGCTCTCACGTTTTAGGAATGCGGCATGTCCACCACCCAGCCCCGTGAACAATTTCTGTTGATCAGCGCCCACGGCGCCAACGCCATGGAGCTCACCAGCGTTATCAACAAGGCCGCCCAGGAAAGCCGCTGCGCCATCATCAGCAGCCGCCTGGGCCGCCACGGCGAATTCAGCGCACTGACCGCACAGGCCTCCGGTAGCTGGGATGCTCTGGCACGCCTGGAAGGCCTGCTGCCAACCCTGGCCAAGCGCCATGAGCTGAGCATCAATGTCACCCGCAGCGCCAATGCCACCAGTCGCCCACAGGCGCTGCCCTATGTGGTTTATGTCAGCGCCGCCTATCGCCCGGACATCATCAGCGAGCTGTGCCAGTTCTTCACCGACCACCACCTCGAGCTGGAAAGCCTGACCTGCGATACCTATCTGGCACCGCATACCGGCACCACCATGCTCAACGCCAACATCACCGTGACCCTGCCGGCCGGCACCCAGATCAGTTGGCTGCGCGACCAGTTCCTCGACTTTGCCGACGCCATGAACCTCGACGCTCTGATCGAGCCGTGGCGCCCACAAAACCCGTAAAGCAGGAGAATTGCCCATGCCCATGCCCATGCCCATGCCCGTTGCCATCGGCCAGGCCGTACCGGACTTCACTGCACCCGCCACCAGCGGCCAGAGCATCCAGCTGTCTGCCCTCAAGGGCCAGCAGGTCGTGATCTATTTCTACCCCAAGGACAGCACACCGGGCTGCACCACCGAAGGCCAGGGCTTTCGTGATGCCCATGCGCAGTTCGCGGCCGCCAACACGCTGATTTTCGGGGTATCGCGCGACAGCCTGAAGTCCCACGAGAACTTCAAGTGCAAGCAGGAGTTCCCCTTCGAGCTGATCAGCGACAAGGACGAGGCGGTTTGTCAGCTGTTCGACGTGATCAAGCTGAAGAAGCTCTACGGCAAGGAATACCTGGGCGTCGACCGCAGCACTTTCCTCATCGATGCCAACGGCGTCCTGCAGCATGAGTGGCGGGGCGTCAAGGTTCCCGGCCATGTGGACGAGGTTCTGGCCGCGGCCCAGGCACTGGCCCACCGCTGAGCCATGCCGATTCGCCACAGGGGCCGCTTTTGCGGCCCCTGTGCATTTCAGGCCTTGCGCAGCCAGTAACGGTAAACGCCGTCGACCACCTCTTCCCGCAACAGATCGTGCCCGGCCAGTCGGGCAAAGGCGCGAAAATCTCGCTGCGAGCCGGCGTCGGTGGCACTCACCTTGAGCACCGCACCGGAAGGCAGTCGATTGAGTTCCAGTTTGGCTTTGAGCAGCGGCAGCGGGCAGTTCAGCCCACACGCATCCAGCTCGGCATCCACCACCAGTTCGAAAGGTTCACTCATCAGCTATCTCCAGACCGGCGCGCAGCTTAACCAAGCCCCGCCGGACTGGCCAGCGGCACGGCCAGCCGGCTAAAGTAAGGCCTTTCGCTTGACGAGTAGCCCACGGATGAAACTGTTGCGCCCCACCCTGCTGTCCCTCGCCTGCCTGCTCGCCAGTCCGGCACTGACGGCAAGCGATCTGCCTTCGCTGGGCGACTCCAGCTCCTCGATCGTCTCCCCACAACAGGAACACCAACTGGGCCGCGCCTGGCTGAGCATGCTGCGCGGACAGATCCCCCAACTGTCCGATCCGCTGCTCAAGGACTTCGTCGAAACCAGCGTCTATCGCCTGGCCGAAACCAGCCAGCTGCAGGATCGCCGCCTGGAGTTCATCCTCCTCGACAGCCCGCAGCTCAACGCCTTTGCCGCCCCCGGCGGGATTATCGGGGTCAACGGCGGCCTGCTTCTGAATGCCCGCAGCGAAGCCGAATACGCTTCGGTCATGGCCCACGAACTGGCGCACCTGTCGCAGCGCCACTTTGCCCGCGGCATCGAAGCCCAGAAGCGCATGCAAATCCCGATGATGGCCGCCATGCTAGCCGGCATCGTAGCCGCCGCAGCGGGCGCCGGTGACGCCGGCATCGCGGCCATCGCGTCCACCCAAGCGGCAGCCATTCAGGAGTCACGTCGGTTCTCCCGCCAGAACGAGCAGGAAGCCGACCGCATCGGCATCATCAACCTGGAAAAGGCCGGCTACGATCCACGCGCCATGCCAAGCATGTTCGAGCGCCTGATGCGTCAGTACCGCTACGACAGCAAGCCACCTGAATTCCTCATGACCCACCCGGTGACCGAAAGCCGCATCGCCGACACCCGCAACCGCGCCGAGTTGTACCCTGAGGGCGGCCGCAACAACAGCCTGCAATACCAGCTGATTCGCAGCCGCGTGGCCCTGCAGTACGAAACCACGCCCGGCATGACCGCCAAGCGTTTCCGCGCCGTACTGGACGAGCACCCCAACTCGGAGCCGGCGCGCTATGGCCTGGCGCTGGCACAGATCAAGGGCGGCCAGCTGGACGAAGCGCGCAGCCACCTGCAGCAACTGCTGAAAAAATCGCCCAATGAGCTGATCTACAACCTGTCGATGGTTGACCTGGATCTGGCGGCCGCTCGCCTTGGCGACGCCCAGGCTCGACTGAAGACGCTGAGCAGCCGCTATCCGGGCAACTACCCCGTGCGCCAGGCCCAGGTCGAGCTGCTGCTCAAGCAAAACAAGGCCAAGGACGCCGAGCAGGTCCTCAACCAACTGGTCAGTGACCGCCCCAACGATCCGGACATTTGGTATCAGGTAGCGGAAGTGCGCGGCCTGGACGGCAACATCATCGGCCTGCACCAGGCTCGCGGCGAATTCTTCGCACTGGTTGGCGACTACGACCAGGCCATCGAGCAGCTGGATCTGGCCAAGCGCAAGGCCAGCGTCAACAACTTCCCACTGGCCTCACGCATCGACGCGCGGCAGCAGCAGTTCATTGAAGAGCAGCGCGAAGTGAAGAAGATGATGCGTTAAGCGCATCCATAAAAAAGCCCGGCCTAGGCCGGGCTTTTTTCTGCCTGAAATGCCTCAGGCGTTGCCACTCTGCTGCAGGCGCAATGCCTGAGTGAAATCCAGCATGCGCTTGAGCGGCTTGACCGCCTTGGGGATCAGCGCGGCATCCACGAAGATTTCATTGCTACCCTCACGCAGGCACTGCAGCGTACGTTCCAGTGTGTTCATGGCCATCCACGGACAATGCGCACAACTGCGGCAGGCAGCGCCGTTACCGGCGGTTGGCGCCTCAACGAACTCCTTGTCCGGACACAGCTGCTGCATCTTGTAGAAGATGCCGCGGTCGGTGGCGACAATGAATTTCTTGTTCGGCAGCGTCTGCGCCGCCTTGATCAGTTGACTGGTAGAGCCCACCGCATCGGCCAGTTCGATGACCGCTTCCGGCGACTCGGGGTGTACCAGAATCGCTGCATCCGGATAGAGCGCCTTCATATCGGCCAGCTGCTTGGCCTTGAACTCCTCATGGACGATACAGGCACCGTCCCACAACAGCATGTCAGCACCCGTCTCGCGCTGAATGTAGCGACCCAGGTGCTGATCGGGCGCCCAGAGAATTTTCTCGCCGTTATCCATCAGGCTTTCGACGATTTCCAGCGCGCAACTGGAAGTTACCACCCAGTCAGCCCGAGCCTTCACCGCTGCCGAGGTGTTGGCATACACCACCACCGTGCGCTCCGGATGCAGGTCGCAGAAGGCCGAGAACTCCTCCACCGGGCAACCCAGATCCAGCGAACAGGTCGCCTCCAGCGTCGGCATCAGCACACGCTTTTCCGGGTTGAGAATCTTCGCCGTCTCGCCCATGAACTTGACCCCGGCAACGATCAGCGTCTGCGCCTGATGCTGACTGCCGAAGCGCGCCATCTCCAGGGAATCGGAAACGCAGCCGCCGGTTTCTTCGGCCAGCGCCTGAATCACCGGATCGCAGTAGTAGTGCGCCACCAGCACGGCATTCTGCTTCTTCAGCTCGGCGGCGATTTCACTGCGGTAGAAGGCCTCCTGCTCGGGCGTCAGCGGCACAGGCTGCTTGGCATCGAGGTGGGCTTGAACCAGGAGACGTTCGGAAATATGCGTCATTTTGATCAGACCTGCAGGCGCGGGTTGGCAAGTGGCGAGTATACCATCGGCCTCGGCCACCTCAGGGCGGTGCGAGGTCGCGACACGCTGGCGGACAAGGCATCACCGGACTTTTTCGAGGCATAAAAAAAGCCAGTCTCTCGACTGGCTTTTGCGATTTGGTGGGTCGTGTAGGATTCGAACCTACGACCAATTGGTTAAAAGCCAACTGCTCTACCGACTGAGCTAACGACCCAATGCGGTGCGCATAATACTGATTTCTAAGAAGAAATCAACACCCCGCGAGAAAAAACTAGAAATACCGTGTCGGATCCGCCACACCCGCATTGGCAAAGCCTTCGGCGCGCAGGCGGCAACTGTCGCACTTGCCACAGGCGCGGCCCTCCCCGTCGGCCTGGTAGCAGGACACTGTCAAAGCATAGTCCACTCCGTTGGCCAGGCCAGCCTGAATGATCTGTGCCTTGGACAGATACTGCAGCGGCGCGCGAATGCGGAACCCCTCACCCTCGACCCCGGCCTTGGTGGCCAGATTGGCCATACGCTCGAAGGCCTCAATGAACTCGGGACGACAATCTGGATAACCGGAGTAATCCACGGCATTCACGCCGATAAAGATGTCCTGCGCTTCCAGCACCTCGGCCCACCCCAGCGCGAGGGCCAGGAACACGGTGTTGCGCGCTGGCACATAGGTGACCGGAATGCCCTCCGATGGCGCCTCCGGGACGTCGATGTTCAGATCGGTCAGGGCCGATCCGCCGATGCCGTTGAGGTTCAGGCCCACCACCTTGTGCTCAATCACACCCAGCTGCTGTGCCACACGCTCGGCGGCCTGCAGCTCAACACGATGGCGCTGACCATAGTCAAAGCTCATGCTGTAGCACTGGTAGCCTTCGGCCTTGGCCATAGCGACCACCGTGGCCGAATCCAGGCCACCGGACAGCAGGATGACGGCTTTCTTCTCGCTCATGCGCAACTCCTCAGTGTCCGGGCTCATCGTTCCAGAGAATCTTGTGCAGCTGCAGCTGCATGCGCACCGGCAGGTTGTCGGCAATCACCCAGTCGGCCAACTGGCGGGCACTGACCTGCTGGTGACTGGGCGAAAACAGCACCTCGCCGGCACGCTGATCGAGACCGTACTGGATCAACTTGGAAACCGCCCAGTCGTAATCCTCACGCGAACAGATGACGAACTTGACCTGATCATTGCTGGTCAGCAGTTCGATATTCTCGTAGCGGTTGCGCCCCACCTCCTCCGAGCCGGGCGTCTTCAGATCAACCACCTTGCTCACCCGCGGATCAACGCCCGCGACATCCAGCGCGCCGCTGGTTTCCAGGGAGACCTGGTAACCGGCATCGCACAGACGTTCCAGCAATGGCAGGCAGTTGGGCTGGGCCAGCGGCTCGCCGCCCGTCACGCAAACATAGCGGGGTTTGTAGCTGGCGACACGCTCAAGAATGCTGTCGAGTTCCAGCAGCTCGCCGCCACTGAAGGCATAGGCGGTATCGCAATACTGACAGCGCAGAGGGCAACCGGTGAGGCGTACGAATACTGTGGGCAAACCCGAAGTACGCGTCTCGCCCTGCAGCGAGTAGAAAATCTCGGTGATACGAAGAGTCTGAGTCATAAGGCACCGGGCGTGACAGCGAAACAGGCCATCCGCCTCCGTTGCGAAAAAAGGGGCCCGAATTCTAAACGAAAACCGCTACTGGTGAAATTTTAATCGCCCTCACAGCATTGAAGACTACCCGTCGCCGCCAACAAAAAACCCGCGCCAGGCGCGGGTTTCAGGACAGCCGGAAGCCGCGTTACAGACGCTGTAAGTCGCGCTGAGCCAGCTGCGCGGCGGAGCTGCCGGGGAACTGCGCAATCACCTGCTGCAGAATGCCTTTGGCCTTGTCCTTGTTACCCAGGCGCTGTTCGACATCGGCCAGCTTATACAGCGAGTCCGGCACCTTGGCATGACTTGGGTAGGAGGCGCTGACACGGGCGAACGCCTGACCGGCGCCTTGCAGATCGCCCTTGGCCAGATTCACCTCGCCCAGCCAGTACTGCGCATTGCCGGCGTACTGACTGCTCGGGTATTTGCGCAAGAACGCGGTAAAGGCCTGACTGGCCTTGTCGAAGTCCTTGGCCTTGATCAGATCAAAGGCGGCCTCGTAGTAGAGTTTTTCCTTGGCGGGGTCGCCAGGGGCAGCGGCCACAGGCTGTTGGCCTGCCGGCGCTACCGGAGCAGTGGCGGCATTGATGGCGCCAGCTGCGGGGGAATTCTGAGCGGCGGGCGCACCTGCGGCACCACCGGCTAAACGTGCGTCAAGATCCTTGTAACGGTCCAGACCTTCCTGCTTGAGGCGCTGGATCTCGTTCTGCTGTTCCTCGACCATGCCGCGCAGCTGGGCAATCTCTGCCTGCATCTGCTGCAACTGCATGAACAGCTCGCTCTGCGCCGAAGCCGGGGCCTGAGCCCCGCCTCCAGCGTAGGCGCCCGCCGTCCCGTAACCTGCCGGCGGATAGCTGCTGCCGTAGCCGGCATTGCTGCTGTCGATCACCGGAACCTCGGCCACTGCCGCGAGCGGCAGGGCGAGAGCCATCAGAGTCAGGAGACGGCGACTACGCATCTTACTTGCGCAGCTCTACGCGACGGTTCTGAGCCCAGGACTGGTCGTCGCTGCCGGTAGCAACCGGACGCTCTTCGCCGTAGGAAACCAGTTCCAGCTGAGCCGGGGAAACGCCCTGCAGAACCAGGTAGCGCTGAACGGCGCTGGCACGACGCTCGCCCAGAGCCATGTTGTACTCACGGGTGCCGCGCTCGTCAGCGTGGCCTTCCAGAACGACGCGAGCGCCGTTGCCTTTCAGGTCCTTGGCGTGAACGTCCAGAGCGCGCATGGCTTCCGGCTTCAGGTCGGAGCTGTCGTACTCGAAGTAGAAAGTGGTGATGGCGCGCAGAGCAGCTTCATCAGCCAGGCCAGCGTCCAGACCGTTGCCGTTGGCGTTGTAGCCAGCGTTCGGGTCGATGGCGCCGTCGCCATTCTCGTCACCGTTCTTGGAGGAACAGCCAACTGCAACAGCCAGGGCCAGGCTCAGGGCGCAAATTTGCCAAATTTCAGCATTTCCATTGTGGAACTCCTAAAGGAAGTCAGGTTTTACAGGCATTAATTCAAATAAGGGGACCAGGAAGGTTCTCTGACCTCACCTTGGGCCACGGGCAGAGGCACGCGAACTCGACCATTGGCGGAAGCCAACATGAGTACGCCACGGCCCTGCTGACGGGTGGCGTAGATTACCATGACGCCATTGGGGGCGACAGTGGGCGACTCGTCCAGACTGGTCTCGGAGAGGATGCGCAAACGCCCGGTTTGCAGGTCCTGCACGGCCACCTTGAAGTTGGTGTAACCGTCCTGGCGATGCACCATCACCAGCGCCTTTTCGTCAGCCGAAAGCTTCGGGTTGGCGTTGTAGTTGCCGGTGAAGGTAACCCGCTCGGTAGCGCCGCTGGCCAGGTTCAGCTTGTAGATCTGCGGCTTGCCGGCGCGGTCGGAGGTGAAGTAGATGGTCTGACCATCCTTGCCCCAGAACGGCTCGGTATCGATGGCCATGTGATTGGTGGCGCGACGCAGCTGACGGCTGGCCACATCCATCACGTAGATTTCCGGGTTGCCGTCCTTGGACAGGACGAAAGCCAGCCGGGTGCCATCCGGCGACCAGGCCGGCGCGCCGTTGAGGCCCTCGAAGTTGGTCACCTGCTCGCGACGGCCGGTGTCCACGTGCTGAATGAACACGCGCGGACGGCGCTGCTCGAAAGACACATAGGCGATGCGACGACCATCCGGCGCATAGCGCGGCGACAGGATCGGCTCACGCGACTGCAGCAGGGTCACACCACGGGCGCCGTCATAGTCGGCACGCTGCAGGGTGTAACGGGTGTTGTTCACACCAAAACGCTCGGCGGTCACGAACAGCAGTTTGGTGGAGAAGGAACCCTTGATGCCGGTGAGCTTTTCGAAGCCCTGATCCGCCACGTAGTGAGCCATGTCGCGCAGCTGATCGGTGCCGCCGCTGACGCTGCCGGCCATCACCTGCTGCTGGGTGGCCACGTTGAACAGGGCGAACTGCACCTGCAGGCGACCACCGGCCGGAGTGATATTGCCGATCATCACGTACTGGGCTCCCAGGGCCTGCCAGTCGCGGTAGATGATCTCGGCCGGCGACGTCGGCAGACTGATCATGTTCTGCCGCGGGATCGGGGCATACATGCCGGTGTTGTACAGGTCATTGCCGATGATCTCGGCCATGTCCTGCGGCAGCACGCTGCCGCCCTGCCAGCCGAACGGCACCACGGCGATAGGCGTGGCGCGGTCGCTACCGGCGGTGATCAGCAGCGGATCGGCTGCCTGGACGGCACCGACCAGCAAGCTCAGGCCCAGCAGGGCGATACGAATCAAGGTATTCACAGAGCCAAATCCTCCGGTTTGAAAATCATTCGACGCTGACGATACATCGCATTGAAGGTTGCACCATCCAGCTGTTGCATTTCAGGAATGCGACCAACGTTGCGCACCGCCGCCACCGCCGAGCTATCGAACGGGGCATCGCCGCTGGAACGGGTCACGCTGGCATTGCTGACGGTGCCATCGGGCAGCATCTCGATCAGCACTTCGACACTCATGCCGTTGCGTGCCGACGGCGGACGCTGCCACTGCTCACTGACCAGACGGATAATCAGATCGTCGAGACTGCCGGCAACCTGATCACCAACGGTGTCAGCCTGCGCCTGCTGATACTGGGTATCGTCCGAGAGCAGATCAGCCAGCGCCTGCGCCTTCTTATCCTCGGCGGCCTTGCGCGCAGCCTGCTGGGCGGCCCTTTTCTTGGCTTCCTCGGCAGCAGCCTTCTTCTTGGCTTCCTCGGCCTTCTTTTTCTTCTCGGCTTCGGCCTTTTTCTTGGCCTCTTCCGCTGCCTTTTTCTTCTTCTCGTCTTCAGCTTTCTTCTTGGCGATCGCCGCCTGCTCAACCTTCTTCTGCTCAGCCGCCTTCTGTTCGGCAGCTTTCTTCTGCTCGGCAGCTTTGGCCTGCTCGGCTTTCTTCTTCACCGCTTCGGCGGCCGCCTGCTTTTCCTGCTCGACCTTCTTGGTTTCCAGCTGCTCGACCTGATGGCTAGGTGCCGAGGTTTTCTTGGCCTCGCCGGCGATTTTCTGGTTGGTCTGCGTGGTCGCCTGACTCTGGGATTTGAGCTGGTACAGCGTGGTCTGCACGATCGGCCGTGCCGGTGGCAGCTCAGGCGTGAAGGCGAAACTGACGAACAGCATGACGAACATCAGCGCGTGCAGCGCCACAGCCCAGACGACAGGCCAGAAGTAGCTTTCCGAGGGAGAACTCTCGCGTTGCTGATGCATCAAGGGGCCTCGGTGATCAGCCCGACATTGGCCACGCCGGCCTGCTGCAGACCGCCCATGACCTTCATCACTGCTTCATAGGGCACACGTTTGTCGCCACGCACGAACACCTGCACCGGCTTACCCTGGCTGCTGTTCTGCGCCATGATCGCGCGCACGGTGTTGATCAACGCAGGCAGTTCGGTCGCGGTTTCGCTCTGCTTGCCCTGATCTGTATCGACCTCCTCGCCCATGTTCCAGAAGTAGCTCTGGTCGGCCTTGATCGAGATGGTCAGCACGCGGGAGTTGTTGTCCTGCGGCAGCGCCTCGCTCGAGACCTTGGGCAGGTCAACCTTGACCCCCTGATTGAGCATCGGCGCGGTCACCATGAAAATGACCAGCAGCACCAACATCACGTCGATGTAAGGCACCACGTTCATTTCCGCGTGCGGTTTGCGTCTCTGACGAATCCTGGCCATCTGCTGTCGTCGCCTCAGTCTTCGCTGGAATGCACTTTGCGATGCAGGATCGCCTGGAACTCGTCGGCGAAGGTGTAATAGCGGCCGATCAGCATCTCGCCGCGCGCGGCGAAACGGTTGTAGGCGATAACCGCCGGAATGGCCGCAAACAGGCCGATAGCCGTGGCAATCAGCGCCTCAGCAATACCCGGCGCCACAGTGGCCAGGGTGGCCTGCTGCACCTGGGCCAAACCGCGGAAGGAGTTCATGATGCCCCACACGGTACCGAACAGACCGACATACGGGCTGGTGGAACCGACAGTGGCAAGAAACGGCAGACCGGTTTCCAGCTTCTCTTCCTCACGGGAGATGGCCACGCGCATGGCGCGGTTGACGCCATCCATCACCGCATCGGCCTCGACGCCCGGCTGCTGACGCAGACGGGAGAACTCCTTGAAACCGGCGCGGAAGATCTGCTCGACACCGGAGTCCGGATCCGGGTTGCTGCCAGCCTGGCGGTACAGCTTGGACAGATCGATGCCCGACCAGAAACGCTCCTCGAAGTTGTCCAGTGCGCGCTTGGCGGCGCGCAGCATGGTGCTGCGCTGGAAAATCATCACCCATGAGGTAACCGAGGCGGCCACCAGGGCAAGCATCACCAGCTGCACCACGAGGCTGGCGTTGCTGATCAGGCTCCACATCGACATATGGTCTGCGGCTGCAGTTGCTGCAGTTGCGGCGGTCACTTCCACACTCAATCTCCTGCTGACATGCTCTGTACGGCGGCAAAAGCCGCACGCAATGCCGCCGGTATCACCTGCGGCTTCAAATTCTCGGCCCTGACACAGGCCACCACGAACTGCCCTTCGCAGAGCAGCGCATCATCCGTTACCCGCCTCACCTGTTGACGAAAGCGCAGGCTGGCACGGTTTAACTCAATTACTTCGGCCGTTACCGCCAGCTCGTCATCCAGCCTGGCCGGCGCATGGTAGCGCGCCTCGGCACTGTGCACGACGAACAACACCTCGCTCGCCAGTTGTGCCTGGGAATAGCCCTGAGCGCGCAGGCACTCGGTGCGAGCACGCTCCATGAACTTGAGGTAGTTGACGTAGTAGACGATGCCCCCGGCATCGGTGTCCTCGTAGTAGACCCGCAGACGAATGCTGAACGGCCCACCCTCTTTCGGCGCGCGCATACTCTAGTGCCAGCCCCTTCGCTTGCCAATCGGCGATTTCGACAATTTGTTTGTCATTCGTCGCCCCCGAACAGATCTGGCGTCGACGACTCGCCCAGCCGCTTGGGCACATTCAGCCCGAAATGCAGGTAGGCATGGCGTGTCACCACCCGTCCGCGCGGCGTGCGCATGATATAGCCCTGCTGGATCAGATAGGGTTCCAGCACATCCTCAATGGTCCCGCGCTCTTCGCTGATGGCCGCCGCCAGGCTGTCGATGCCTACCGGGCCGCCATCGAACTTGTCGATCATGGCCAGCAGCAGGCGACGGTCGAGATGATCGAAGCCGTGCTCGTCGACATCCAGCAGATTGAGCGCCTGATCGGCGATCTGCCGGCTGATATGCCCACTGCCGCGTACCTCGGCGAAATCCCGCACACGGCGCAGCAGACGGTTGGCAATGCGCGGCGTGCCGCGCGCACGGCGGGCGATTTCCACCGCGCCCTGCTCATCAATGGCCAGACCGAGAATGCCGGCAGAGCGACTGACGATGGTGGCCAGATCGGCGGTGCTGTAGAACTCCAGGCGCTGGACGATGCCGAAGCGGTCGCGTAGCGGATTGGTCAGCATGCCGGCGCGGGTGGTGGCGCCCACCAGGGTGAACGGCGGCAGATCCAGCTTGATCGAACGCGCCGCCGGCCCCTCACCGATCATGATGTCGAGCTGGAAATCTTCCATGGCCGGATACAGCACTTCTTCGACAATCGGCGACAGACGATGAATTTCATCGACAAAAAGCACATCGCCGGCTTCCAGATTGGTCAGCAAGGCAGCCAGATCCCCCGGACGCTCCAGTACCGGCCCGGACGTGCTCTTGATCGCCACGCCCATTTCCTGGGCGATGATATTGGCCAGGGTGGTCTTGCCCAGCCCCGGCGGGCCGAAAATAAGGGTGTGATCCAGCGCCTCCCGGCGTCCGCGCGCGGCCTGGATGAACAGCTCCATCTGCTCGCGCACACTGGGCTGACCGATGTACTCGGCCAGTCGCAACGGCCGGATGGCCCGGTCGATCTGTTCGTCGCGGTCGCGGCTGCTGGCGGTTATCAGGCGGTCGGCGTCTATCACTTAGAGCATTCCCTTGAGGGCTCGACGGATCATTTCTTCACTGGAGAGGCCATCTTCCTTCACCGCCGCCACCGCGCGGCTGGCCTCCTGCGGCTTGTAGCCCAGGGATATCAGGGCGCTCAGCGCATCACTCTCGGCACTTGAGACCGGCGAAACACTACTCGGTTCAATCACCAGACCTGTCATGCCCGGCAGGGTTTCCCAGGCCTTGAAGCGGTCCTTGAGTTCCACCAACAGACGCTCGGCGGTTTTCTTGCCGACCCCCGGCACCTTGACCAGGGTCGAGGTGTCGCCGGCCTGTACGCAGCGCACCAGTTCATCGACCTCCAGCCCGGACATCAGCGCCAGCGCCAGCTTGGGGCCCACGCCATTGAGACGGATCAGCTCGCGGAAGAACTCGCGCTCACGCTTTTCGGCAAAGCCGTAGAGCAGTTGGGCGTCCTCACGCACCACCAGATGGGTGTGCAGGGTCAGCGGCTCGCCGACCGATGGCAGGCGGTAGAGCGTGGTCATCGGCACTTCGACTTCGTAGCCGACACCGCCGACATCGAGGATCAGGAACGGGGGATGTTTCTCGGCCAGGGTGCCGCGCAGGCGTCCAATCACTTCAGGTTTCCTTCGTCATCACAGGCGCAGACGGCCGGCACGGCGCTTGGCGCCGGCAAGGCCGTGGGGAATCAGACTCTGCCGATGATGGGCATGGCAGAGGGCAATGGCCAGGGCATCGGAGGCATCGATCTGCGGTTTCTGTACCAGTTTGAGCAGGTGCATGACCATCAGCTGTACCTGCTGCTTGTCGGCGCCGCCGGTACCGGCAATCGCCTGTTTGACCTGGGTCGCGGTGTATTCGCTGACATCCAGCCCCGCCTCGATACCGGCCACAATCGCCGCACCACGGGCTTGACCCAGCTTGAGCGCCGAATCGGCATTCTTGGCCATGAACACCTGTTCGATGCCCATGGTCACCGGACCATGCAGGCGGATCACCTCGCTGACACCGCGAAAGACGGCCTGTAGCCGCTCGGGCAAGGCGCCCTCCCCGGTACGGATACAACCGGAAGCGACATACTCACAGCTGCGCCCGGTATCACGAACCACGCCGTAACCGGTAATGCGCGAGCCGGGATCGATGCCGAGGATCAGGGTCATGCCGCCGCGCGCTCCATTGCCGACCGAGGTCGACATACTGTCTATTTATCCAGCCGCCAGTATACGGAGTGGCGCTGATATAAAAAAGCCGGAAGCGCGCGAGCGATTCCGGCTTTTCGCGTTAACGCGAGGATCAGTCCAGCTGAGCCATGATCTCGTCCGGGATTTCCGCGTTGTGATAGACCTCCTGCACATCATCGAGGTCTTCGAGCATATCAATCAGCTTCATCACCTTTTTCGCGGTTTCCAGATCGGTGATCGGAGCCATGATCGACGGAATCATGGCAATCTCTGCCTCTTCGCCCTTGAAACCAGCCGCCGTCAGCGCTTCATTGACCGCAAGAAACTCGGCAAAACTCGTGGACACCAGCGCGGAACCGTCTTCGCCCATTTCAACATCATCGGCACCAGCCTCCAGCGCAGCTTCCATCAGGGCATCTTCGTTGACGCCCGGCGCGAAGCTGATCTGCCCCTTGCGGTCGAACATGTAGGCCACCGAACCATCGGTGCCCAGATTGCCGCCGCACTTGGTAAAGGCATGGCGCACAGCCGCCGCGGTGCGGTTGCGGTTGTCGGTCATGGCCTCGACGATGATAGCCACACCGCTTGGCGCGTAGCCTTCATAGCTCAGCTCGATGACGTTGTCGGCAGCATCGTTACCGGCACCGCGGGCAATCGCCCGGTCGATCACGTCGCGGGACATGTTGGCGGTCAGCGCCTTGTCCACGGCCAGACGCAGGCGCGGGTTATCCGCCGGCACGCCACCGCCATGCTTGGCGGCCACGGTCAGCTCGCGAATCAGCTTGGTGAAAATCTTGCCGCGCTTGGCGTCCTGGCGCCCTTTGCGGTGCTTAATGTTGGCCCATTTGGAATGACCAGCCATAACTCACTCCGATTGTTGCGTTTGTACTTTATCGACAACCCATAACGAAGAAGCCTGGATAACCAGGCTTCTTGTGTCGGCTTATTCGGCCTTGGCTTGCTCGCGCAGGCGAATATGCAGCTCGCGCAGCGCCTTGTTGTCCACCACACCCGGTGCCTGAGTCATGACGCAGGCCGCGCTCTGGGTTTTCGGGAAGGCAATCACTTCGCGGATCGAGCTGGCACCGGTCATCAGCATGACCAGGCGATCCAGGCCGAAGGCCAGACCACCATGGGGCGGCGCACCGTACTTGAGCGCATCAAGGAGGAAGCCAAACTTCTCTTCCTGCTCTTCCTCGCTGATGCCCAGTACGCGGAACACGGTCTGCTGCATGGCCTTGTCGTGGATACGGATCGAACCGCCACCCAGCTCGGTGCCGTTGAGCACCATGTCATAGGCACGCGACAGCGCGGCGGCCGGATTGGCTTCCAGCTCTTCCGGGGTGCAGCTGGGCGCGGTGAACGGGTGGTGCATGGCCGTCAGGCTGCCGTCGTCGTTTTCCTCGAACATTGGGAAGTCGACCACCCACAGCGGGGCCCACTCGCAGGTCAGCAGATTGAGGTCATGGCCCAGCTTGATACGCAGCGCGCCCAGAGCCTCGGAAACGATCTTGGCCTTGTCGGCACCGAAGAACACGATATCGCCATCGACAGCGCCAACGCGGTCGAGGATGACATTAATGTTGTCCAGCGGGATGTTCTTGACGATCGGCGACTGCAGGCCGTCAACGCCGGCCGCACGCTCGTTGACCTTGATATAGGCCAGGCCCTTGGCGCCGTAGATGCCGACGAATTTGGTGTAATCGTCGATCTGCTTGCGCGGCATGCTCGCACCGCCCGGTACGCGCAGCGCGGTGACGCGGCATTTCGGGTCGTTGGCCGGGCCGGCAAATACCTTGAACTCGACGTCCTTGAGCTGATCTTCCACATCCACCAGTTCCAGCGGAATGCGCAGGTCCGGCTTGTCCGAACCGAAGCGACGCATGGCTTCGGCCAGGGTCATGTGCGGCAGCTCGCCGAACTCGACGTCCAGCACTTCCTTGAACAGGTTGCGCACCATGGTCTCGGTGATGTCCATGATGTCTTTCTCATCGAGGAAGCTGGTCTCGATGTCGATCTGGGTGAATTCCGGCTGACGGTCGGCACGCAGGTCCTCGTCACGGAAGCACTTGGCGATCTGGTAGTAGCGGTCGAAGCCGGCCACCATCAGCAGCTGCTTGAACAGCTGCGGCGACTGCGGCAGAGCAAAGAAGCTGCCGGCGTGGGTGCGGCTCGGCACCAGGTAGTCACGGGCACCTTCCGGCGTGGCGCGGGTCAGAATCGGCGTCTCGACGTCGAGGAAGCCGTTCTCGTCGAGGTAGCGACGGATGCTCGAGGTGATGCGCGAGCGCAGCTTGAGCTTCTCGGCCATTTCCGGGCGACGCAGATCGATGAAGCGGTAGCGCAGGCGGGTTTCCTCGCCAACGTCGGTGTATTCGTTGAGCGGGAAGGGCGGAGTCTCGGCTTCGTTGAGCACATCCAGCTCATAACCCAGCACTTCAATGGCGCCGGAAGCCATGTTCGGATTGACCGCACCAGCCGGACGCAGACGCACCTTGCCGGTGATCTTGACCACGTACTCGCTGCGCACACGGTCAGCCTTGGCGAAAGTCTCGGCGCGATCCGGATCGAACACCACCTGAGCCAGACCCTCGCGGTCGCGGATGTCGAGGAAGATCACCCCGCCATGGTCACGGCGGCGGTGCACCCAACCGCAAAGGGTGATTTCCTGGCCGTCCAGGCTCTCGTTCAACTGGCCGCAATAGTGGCTGCGCATCATGATCGTCGTTCGCTTCTCGTTAGTCTTTAAGTCGTCAGGGCCGCTTATTCGCCGGCACCACATCCGCCGGCCGCTCCACAGCCACCGGCCGGACAGGCCGGCGCGCTATCGCTGCCAGCCAGGTTTTTCTTCGCCCCGGTCTTGAAGTCGGTCTCGTACCAGCCGCCACCTTTCAGGCGAAAGCCGGGCACGGACAACAGCTTCTTCAAACCTGCCGCCTGGCAGGCCGGGCAATCGACCAGCGGGGCATCACTGAATTTCTGAATGGCTTCCAGTTGATGACCGCAGGCACTGCATTGATATTCGTAGATTGGCATCGCTGCTTTCCCACAAATCCCGCTAAATACCTGATGTCCAAGCCACCTGCCTGGACAAAGTCGCGGATTATAGACTGAAAGGCCGGGCACTTGCAGCCGCCGGCCGGCAGCTCTCCTATACTCAGTTTTCACTGTCGCCGGAGCGCTGTCATGGCCCTGAATCCATCAGCCGACACATCGGCCGAACTGCTCGAGGAATTCCGCCTGGAGTCCTCCGAACAACTGCCCCGTTGCGAGCAACTGCTGATAGAGCTGGAGCAGCATCCTCAGGACCGCGAGCGACTGCGCCAGCTGTTCCGTCTGCTGCACACGGTAAAGGGCAACCTTGGCGTGGTTGGCCTGCCGCAACTGACGCCCCTGCCCCAGGCCATGGAGGACGTACTGGCGGGCCTGCGTGACGGTCAACTGCAGTTCGACAGCATTCTGGGCGATATCCTGCTTCTGAGCCTCGATCAGCTGCGCGCGTTGCTGCGCGAGGCGTTCGGCGGTGCGCCCAGCGGTCTTTCCAGCGCCCAGATCGGCAGTTTCTGTCAGGCCCTGCACGCCCTGGCCGGCGCTCCGGCAGGACGTCAGGACGAACTGCGCCACCTGCTGCTTCAACAACTTGATCCCTCTACCCCCCTGCAGCCAGCGTCTCCCGCCCAGAGCCCGCCCGACTGCCAGCAGATCCTGGCTCGACACGGCATCCCGCTGGACGAGGACATGGCCTTCTTCATCGAACTGATGCAGGCCAGCGAAAAGCGTTCGCACTACTGGCAGGGACGCGGCTTGCGCCTGCTGGCCCTGGCTCTGGCCATGAATCACCTCGGCGGACACCCGGCAGAGCCCGCGCAACTGGCTGCCGCCATTTGCCTGCATGATCTGGGCATGGCATTCCTGCCACTCAGCCTGCTGCACAAACAGGAACGCCTCAGTCGCGAAGAGCGCCGCCAGGTACAGAGCCACCCCCGCCTGGGCTACGACCTGCTGCGGCGCCTCCCGCAATGGCAGGCCGCAGCCGAAATCATCCTGCAGCATCAGGAACACGCCGACGGCAATGGTTATCCCAAGGGCCACAACGAAGCGGAGATTGTGCCGGGCGCGCTGATTCTGGCGATTGCCGACACTTTCGATGCCCGGACTCACGAGCGTGCCCACCAGACCCTGAGCAAACGCCCACGACTGCGCGCCATTCTGGAAATCAACAACCAGGCCGGACGCCAGTTCAGCGCTCACTGGGTCGAAGTGTTCAACCGCACACTCCAGCAACAGCCGGAGCTCACACGGCTTTGAGCCGGTTGCCCTGAAGGGGCGGGCCTGACTACTCTGCGCCAGTCTTTCCCGATAACGACCCATAAAAAGAGGCGCACAGATGCAAGTACTCAGTGGCAAGGTTGCCGTGATCACCGGCGCAGGCTCAGGCATTGGCCGCGCGCTGGCCGAACAACTGGCCAAGGAAGGCTGTGCTCTGGCGCTGGCCGACATCAACCAGGAAAATCTGGAAAGCCTGGCTGCCGAACTGCGCCTGACCAACACCGACGTCAGCTGCCATGTGCTGGATGTGGCCAATCGCGCGGCCGTTTATGCCTTTGCCGATGAAGTGCTGGCCCACCATGGCAGCGCACAGATCATCATCAACAACGCCGGCGTCGCGGTTTCGCAGACGGTCGCCGACCTCAGCTATGACGATTTCGAATGGCTGATGGGCATCAACTTCTGGGGCGTGGTGCACGGTACCAAGGCCTTCCTGCCGCATTTGCTCAAGAACAACGATGGCCACATCGTCAACATCTCCAGCATCTTCGGCATCATCGGCGTGCCCACCCAGAGCGCCTACAACGCCAGCAAGTTCGCCGTGCGCGGCTTTACCGAAGCGCTGCGCCAGGAGGTGCAATGCACCCAGGTCAAGGTCAGCTGCGTGCACCCGGGCGGCATCAAGACCAACATCGCAAAGTCCGCACGCTTTTACCGCGACATGAGCGGCAATCAGGATGCCGCGCGCTCGGCCGCCAATTTCGACAAGATCGCCCGCACCACGCCAGCCGAAGCGGCCCGAGTCATTATCGACGGCATCAAACGCAACAACCCTCGCATCCTAATCGGCGCTGACGCACGCCTGCTCGACCGCCTGCAACGCCTGATGCCCGTCAGCTACACCCGTATTCTGGCCAGGCTGACGGGCAGTCGTAGCAATTGACGCAGGCAATACATCAATCCCATTGACACAACGCATGCCAGGCTAAGCTGCCGCACTGTTAACCTGTCATGAACCTTTACCCCTGAGGAGGCATATCCCATGGAAATCAATATCGGCATCCCCCAGGCAGACCGCGCCGCCATCGCAGAGGGCCTGTCGCGCCTGCTGGCTGATACCTACACCTTGTATCTGAAGACCCATAATTTCCACTGGAACGTCACCGGGCCAATGTTCAATACCCTGCACCTGATGTTCGAAGCGCAGTACACCGAACTGGCTCTGGCCGTTGACCTGATCGCCGAGCGCATCCGCGCGCTGGGCTTTCCCGCACCTGGCACCTATGCCGCCTATGCCCGACTGTCGTCGATCAAGGAAGAGGAAGGCGTGCCCAACGCTCAGGACATGATTCGCCAGCTCGTTCAGGGCCAGGAGTCGGTAGTCCGTACTGCGCGCGGTATTTTCCCGCTGATCGAGCAGGTCAGCGACGAACCAACAGCGGATCTACTGACACAACGCATGCAGGTTCATGAGAAGACCGCCTGGATGCTACGCAGCCTGCTGGACAGCTAACCAACTCACAAAGGCCCGCAAAAGCGGGCCTTTGACTGGTTACGCAAAGCGCGCTGCTCTATGCTTGGCGCATTCGCCCACCTGTTCACAGTGACGTGCATGACTCAGCCTGCTAAAGCCCCCACCATTCTTGACCTCTTTCCTGAAGAGACTCGGGAGGCTGCTGATCTGCTCAAACATGCCGTACCCCTGATGATGCGGCACGACATTGCACCCACACCTGTGCATTTTGCCCTCTGGTACAGCTATTGCCGGGGCCAGGACCAAGAGCTGAACCGCCGCCTGGACAAGATCGTCAAGGATTTCGATTCAGTTCCTCCAGAGTCGGCCAGCAAGCTCTTTCGTGAACACATTATCCGTGGCGAACTGGAAGAGGCCCGTGCAGGGCAGCAGCAGGTCATCGAACTAGTCGACGAAATCGAAGGTGATGTGGTCAGCAGTGTGGCTGGCAGCAAGGCATATCAGCAGAGCCTGATTGCCGGGCTGGATGCACTGCGCGAGCCAGTGGTAGATGAACTGCCCAACGTGCTTAACGACCTTCAAATCAGCACCCAAGCCATGCAGGATCAGCAGGAAAAGTTCCTCTATCGTCTGCAAGCCGCTCAATCGGAAATCCAGCACCTGCGCGATCAGCTCGAGCGTGCGCATATGGCCGCCACCCTCGACGGACTGACTCAGGTATTTAATCGCAGCTCATTTAACCGTCTTCTGCACCAGGCTGTAGAACGTGGCACCAAGAACCTGGCTCTGCTGATGCTGGACATTGACCATTTCAAAAGCTTCAACGATCAATATGGTCATCCGCTAGGCGACCGTGTATTGCAGCATGTTGGCCAGCTGCTGCGTGAACTGCTTCCGCCTGGCGCGCTAGCGGCACGCTATGGTGGTGAGGAGTTCAGCGTCATTCTGCTCAACTGCCCCGACATGCAGACCGCTCACGCGTTTGCCGAACAGCTTCGCACGAAGCTGCAAGCACTCCGGGTCAAGGTGCGTAGTACCGACAAGGTACTCAACACCATTACGGCTTCGTTCGGCATTGCCATGGCACAAACCGGCGACACTCCGGAAACACTGCTGCAGCGTGCCGACGATGCCCTCTATCAAGCCAAACGCAATGGCCGCAATCAGGTCCAGCCAGCGCTCGAGACGCCACCGCTAACCGCTTGATTTGAGTGGCGATACGCTTTGCGGTTAAATACCGCGCGTGTCGCAGCGAGCTCCCTCCTGTCGATATAGGCAAGCAGCGTCACCGCTGGCGCTGCTGGCTCTTGTATTTACCATCCATGCCACGAGTTGATTATCAATGCTGAAAATCGTCCATCTGCTGACGGGCGTTACCGCCCTGCTGTTGTCCTTTATTCCCTCCCTGCGTGCCGAAGCCGTTCCTTATCTGCAACAAGCTGATGCCATCTACTTGACCCTGCTGGGCCTGCTCAACCTGCTGCTGGCCCCGCAACTGCCCCAGTGGCAGGGTAATCGCCAGCTTCTGCAGAGCTTCTGCTCCGCCCTGCTGGTTGCAGCCGTGGCCCTGCAAAGCTTGGGCGTCCTCGCTCCGCTCAGCACCCTGGCCGGCCAACCGGTGATTCTGCTCAGCCTGCTCAGCGCCGCCATCGCCACCCTGCTGCACGTTGCCAACAACTTCCGCAGCGAAGCCGGGCAACGTGACAGCTTCGCCTATACCCCCGGAGAAACCGGTGGTGCCCAGGGCAATCGCGAGACCGGCACGGTCAAGTGGTTCAATACCTCCAAGGGTTTCGGCTTCATCTCCCGCGACACCGGCGACGATATCTTCGTGCACTTCCGCGCTATCCGCGGTGAAGGCCACCGCATCCTGATCGAAGGCCAGCGCGTGGAGTTCTCGGTGATTCAGCGTGACAAAGGCCTGCAGGCCGAAGATGTGATCGCCGCTGCACCCAATCGCCGCTAATGTAGACAGGCGATCAAAAAAGCCCAGCAATGCTGGGCTTTTTCATGTCTGTGATTCAGTAATGCGGGGGCGGCTCGTCGCCCAGAGGTTCCCCGACCTGACCGGCCAGGTCTTCCTGTCGCCGCGCCAGCGCCGCCAACTGCAGCTGCAGCCGCTCGATATCGCGCTGTTGGCGGGCTATTTCATCGCTCATGGTCAGCAGAGCATCGTCCTGAAAGGCCACCCGGGTCTCCAGCTCCATCAAACGCAGCTCAACGCTCATGCCGACTCTCCGGCAAACTGAAAATCATCGTCCAGCACCATACGCAGCTTGCTCCGCAGCGCAGCGACCTGTTCGTCACTGTAGGGCTTGGCCGGGTGCTTGCCCCAGACGGGCGCGGGCCAGGCCGGATCATCCTTGCGCCGCACGATGACATGCATGTGCAGCTGACTGACCACATTACCCAGTGTGGCCACATTCATCTTGTCCGCCTTGAAGGTGTCCTTGAGTACCTCCGCCAGCTCGGTGCTCTCGCGCCACAACTGCTGCTGCTCCTGAGCATCCAGCTGGAACAGCTCGCTCACCTCATCACGGCGTGGCACCAGAATGAACCAGGGATAATTGGCATCGTTCATCAACAACAGGCGACAGAGAGGGAAGTCTCCCAGCAGCAGCGTGTCCTGCTGCAGACGTTGATCCAGGGTGAACATGGCATTTCTCCGCAAAGGCCTTCGAATTCAGCGTAGCCGCATCAGTGACGGCAACGTGGCGCAGAGAATACCGCAGCGATCAGTGGCGCG
Organism: Pseudomonas sp. HAR-UPW-AIA-41; assembly: GCF_002304225.1. GTDB lineage: Bacteria > Pseudomonadota > Gammaproteobacteria > Pseudomonadales > Pseudomonadaceae > Aquipseudomonas. The sequence goes on along the minus strand of NZ_NSLB01000001.1, from coordinate 161,919 downwards.
GCAGGCGCACGCGCACCTCTAGGCCGCCTAGTGCTGCCGTGTGCAGACTGATTTCGCCGCGGTGCAGCTCGACGATGCGCTGCACGATGGACAGCCCCAGGCCGGCCCCCTGCCCCGGACCTTGCCGGTAGAAGCGCTGGAACAATTGTTCCCGTTGTTCCTGCGGCACCCCGGGGCCACTGTCCTGAACGCTGAGCAGCAGACTGTCACCCTGTCCCTGCAAAGCGATCTGGATACGACCGCCTTCCGGGGTGTACTGCAAGGCATTACCGACCAGATTCTGCAGGAGAATCCCAAGGCTGGGCGCATCGCCCCGCAGCAGGAGATCGGCCGTTTCATCGAGGTCCAGGGTCAGCTCCTGATCACGCTCCAGCGCCAGCGGAATCAGCTCGGCCAGCTCCTGACGCACAAAGGCCGCCAGATCGAAGGTCTGCATGGCCAGCTGCACGGCATTGGGTTCAAGCCGTGCCAGGGTCAGCAGTTGCGTGACCACCCGAGTAGCGCGATCCACGCCACCGATCAATTGCGCCAGGGCAGCATCGCGCTCTTCAGCAATCACAGCAGAAACGGCGTTCTGCGCATGAATCCGCAGCACCGCCAGCGGTGTACGCAGCTCATGAGCGGCATCGGCCAGAAAGCGCTTTTCCCGCTCCAGCAGCACATTGACCTGCTGCAGCAGACGATTGAGCGAGGCAGCCATCGGCTCCAGCTCGGAGGGCAATGGGGCCAGCACCAGCGGTGCCAGGTTATCCGGGTCACGACTTTTTAGAAAATTGACCATCTGCTGCAAGGGTAACAAGCCCATACCCACCGCTACCCAAACCAGCAGGGCAAGCAATGGCAAACCCAGCAAATCAGGCAGCAGACTGCGCATGGCTATTTTTTCTACCAACTCGCCGCGCACATCACCTCGCTCGGCAACCATGATCCACTTGCCCGCCAGTTGGTCGTGCAACATGAATACCCGCCAGTGGTAGTGCCCCAGAGGAACGGTGTGATAGCCGAGCAGATCTGCTCCGGTACTGCTCAGCGGCTCGCCACCTTGATGAGCATGCGCCTCAGCAGTCTGCTGATGGAAATCCACAATCATCCGGCGCAGCAGATCAGCAGGGGCACTGGCGGACTGGAGCAGTACCTGCCCGTTATCGTCGAGCACCTGAAAGGCCAGCTTGCCTTCGTAAGGATGTCCGTTTGCCGGCAATGCCGGACTGGCAGCGCGTTGACTGAGCAGAGCACTATTAAGCGCACGCTGCATCAGCTCCCGTGTTGCCAGCGGCATATCCCCCCCGACCATGCCCTGAAGAATGCGTGCGGTCTGTGCCAACTGGGCATCGAACAACTCTTCGATCTCATGCTGCGCGTCGAAGTAGCTTTTCAGGGAGATCGCCGTCAACGAGAACACAAGCACGCCCAGTACCAGACCGAGAATCCGGGCGCGAATCGAGCGCATCAGGCCTTCTCCGCCATGTAGCCCACGCCACGCACGGTGCGGATCAGCTCGGGGAAAAACTTCTTGCGCAGGTGGTGCACATGCACCTCCAGAGCATTGCTTTCAACGTCCTCATCCCAGCCATACAGCACCTGCTGCAGACGATCACGTGTCAGTACCCGGCCCGGCTGCACCAGCAACTCATGCAGCAGGAGAAACTCCTTGCGCGGCAGGCTCAGGCTCTGGCCTTGCCAGGTCACCAGCTGACTAGAAGGATCGAGGACGATGCCGCGGTACTCCAGCAGCGGTTCGGAGCGGTTGAAACTGCGCCGCAACAAGGCGCGTAAACGCGCCTTGAGTTCGGCCACATCAAAGGGTTTGACCAGATAGTCGTCGGCTCCGGCATCCAGCCCGGCAATACGATCTCCCGTGGCATCGCGGGCCGTGAGCACCAGCACCGGCAACTGATGCTTGCCACTGCGCACGCGCTTAAGCACCTGCAAACCATCCAGGCGCGGCAACCCCAGATCGAGAATCACCAAGTCGAAACTTTCCTGCTCGATGGCGTGCACGGCACTCAAACCATCCTGCAGCCAGTCCACCGTGTAGCCCTCCGGTTTGAGGGCTGCACGAATACCCTCACCGAGGGCCGGATCATCTTCCACCAGCAGCAAACGCATGCGCAGTCCTTAGAGTCTGGTTACTTCAATTCGGCCGCGACCTTGTCCAGTAGCGCCTGGATTTCCGCCTGACGACCACGATCGGCCACCTCACGCCCAGGGCGTGGTTTGGCTGCCTGCGCCTTGAGCAAGGCCGCGCGAGCCTCAGCATAACGCTCCTGACGATAGAGGAAATCACCGTAGAAGTAGTTGGGATCGATACCATCGGGATTCAGGGTCAGCGCCTTGCTCAGCATGGCCTCGGCCTTGTCATCATCGCCAAAGCCAACCGGCCAGCCCGGCACCTGATAATACAGCGCGCCCAGACTGGTATACGCCGAGCCATCCAGAGCCTGATCATTCTTGGCCAGCGCCTGTTCCAGACTGGCTTTCGAGGCTTTGACCAGATCCAGCGCCCCCAGACCGCCCTTGGCCCCGGCATAGGTACTCAGAATGATGCCACGCCAGATCAGCAGCTCCGCAGCCGGGTTGTTGCGCACCTCGGTCTCGGCCTGCGCGGCCAGCTCGGCGAAAGCCGCTTCGCGCTGCTTCTCCGGCAACTGGTAATTGACCTCGGCCCAGCGGCTCTGCAAGCGCGTCAGCGTCTCATTGACGTCTGCCGCCCAGCTCATCAGCGGCGCTGCCAGCAGTCCGGCCAGCAATACCGCGGTCGTTTTCATCTTGCGCATGGCGATTCCTCCCAGGAATGTCTTGGTTATTTGCGGGCAAAGCGTTGAATGACAGGCAGCTGCTTGCGCAGCGCCTGATCGACGACCCGTGGCAACAGGCCGTTAAGACGCACGAAGAGCTTCTCCGGCCAGCCCATGTACAGTTCCTCGCGCTCGGACTCAATTGCCGCAAGCACGGTACTGGCCACCAGTTGTGGATCATCCATGGCCACTTTCAGCTCGGTGTTCATGGCCACTACGCTGTCGCTGTTCATACTGGTACGCGTAGCCCTTGGCGCGAGATAGAGCACCTTGACCTGGGTGTCGGCCAGTTCGCGGCGTAGCGCCTCGGAAAAGCCGCGGATGGCGAACTTGCTGGCGCAATAGGCGGTAAAACCGGGATAGCCGATAGAGCCGAAGGTCGAGCCGATATTGACCACCAGCGCCCGCCCCTGCTGACGCAGAATCGGCAGCAGGCGATGGGTCAGCTGCAGCGTTGCGGTGACATTGAGCTGTACCAGCTCGGCAATGGCCTCCTCATCCTGCTGATCGAGCAGGCTGAACTGATTGACCCCGGCGGCATTGATCAGGGCATTGATACCGGAGAAGCGCCGAGCCGCCGACTGTACGGCTTCGCGGCCAACGCGCTCGCGGATGTCTGCCACCACCCACTCGATCTGTCCCGGATACGCAGCGGCCATCTGTTCCAGAGCGGCCGCCGTGCGGCCGACCAGCAGCAAGCGCGCACCTCCTTCAGCCAGTACCGACACCAGAGCACGGCCAATGCCACCACTGGCACCGGTGACCACCGCCCGACATTCATTGAGCTGCATGGTTATCTCCTCAGGCCGACAGCGGCAGGCTGCGGAACATATCGCCGTACAGGCGGTAAACCACCCGTGCGGTATGGATCACGGCCTGCTTGTCTTCGTCGCTTTCAAGTTTGTTCATCAGGTTCTCGTAGAACTTGATGTGCTCGATATCCAGGCTGCCGTGAGAGGTCAGGTAGCTGAAGGCCTTGTTCGGCAATCCCAGCTTGCCCTGAATCACACCGGCGGCCTGGGTGGCCAGAGCGATGCTAGTGCCTTCCAGCACGTTGACCATGCCGAAGAAACTCACCGGGTTACCGCGATTGATGCGGTCGTAGACATAGCTGACCATCAGTTCGGTCGGCAGATGCGGCTGGCCATGACGGACAGCTTCGGCGTCGGCACCGCAGGCGCGGATATCGTTGAGGATCCACTCCTGATGGCCGTACTCCTCCTCGATGTACTCGGCAATCGCCTCACGCAACCACTCGAGACGCTCTGGCAGACGGGCCCCGCAGGCCATCAGCAGCGGCACGGTATGTTTGACGTGGTGATAGGCCTGGGTCAGAAACGCCACATAGCTGGGCAGGCTGACAGTGCCGGCCATCGCCTGCTGAATGATTGGCGCGCCCAGCAGGTATTCACGTTCGGCAGCGGTTTCTTGTTGCAGCAGATCAAAGAAGTTCATGTTCAATCCTCAAAGAGTATGAGTAGCCATCAGGGTTTCGATGGCGGTCTGATAGTGAGCAAACAGGGCAACTCGACGCAGCCGGCCATTGCTGGTGGCCAGGCCGTTGTCGGCAGTAAAAGGTTGTTCGGCGCGGATCCAGTGATGTACCCGGGCGTAATCCGGCAGGCCGGCGTTGACCGCATCAACGGCGGCCTGCACATCCGCATCGGAGGTGCCGGGAAAGCGCAGCGTCAGCACCGCCACATTGGCCGGCTGGGCCTCGCCATGCAGCCAGGCCTGGGCGATCGGCAACTGCTGAACCAGTTCCGCCTCAACCCACTCGGGGTTGACGTTACGTCCGTAGGCCGTGATGAACTGGTTCTTCTTGCGCCCATGCAGGACCAGAAAGGAATCCTCGAAGTGGCCAAGGTCGCCAGTCGCCAGCCACTCGTCATGAACACAAGGCTCGCCTAAGTAGCCAAGCATCCGCGCACCACGCACCAGCACCTCGCCATCGTCGGCCAGACGCACCTCGACATGTGCCAGCGGCTCGCCGACAGTCCCCGGACGACGGGCCTCGGGCCGGTTAAGACAGACCACCGATGCACACTCCGACAGGCCATATCCCTCGAATACCGGCAGCCCCAGCGCCCCGGCGCGCTCCAGCAGCGGCTGAGCCACCCGGCCACCACCCACGGCAATAAAGCGCAGCGAGCTCGGAACAGGCAGCCCACGCTCGGCAGCCGTGACCAGCGCCAGAAGCAGCTGTGGCAGGAGGATCAGGCTATGCGGCTGGACCTTGTTGAGGGCTTGCAGAAAGCTCGGCAGATCGAACTGACTCGCGCCCTTCAGGCCTACCTGAGCCAGGGGCAGCAACTCGACACAGGCACCGGCCAGCAACGGGGCGTAAACCCCGGCGATGTTTTCCAGGAGGGTCGCCAGCGGCAACACACACAGATGGCGCTCGACCTGACAACTCAGGCTCGCCTGCCACAGGCTATGGGCCACGCGCAGCTGCACATCGGCATCCAGACACACGCCCTTGGGCTGCCCGGTGGTGCCGGAGGTGTAGGTAATCTTCAGGGTGCCGGCAGGTAACTCGGCGGCTTGCGACAGAGTACGCTGAGCCAGACCGGCTTCAGTCACTGCAAACCCAAATCCGGCAAAGGCCTCAGGATCGCTACTGATCAGCGTATCCACACCCGCGCTGTCCAGAACATGGCGCTGCTGATCACAGGAGAAAAAGCCCGGCAGCGGCACACAGGGCAAGTTGGCCTGCAGGCAGGCCAAATCCCACAGCACCCAGTCAATGCCGTTATCCAGAGCCAGACTGACCCGGCGCGCACCATGGCGCAGCAACAGATCGGCACGCGCACCAACCTGTTCCAGCAACTGCGCATAACTCAGCTGCCGTGGACCTTCACTCAGGGCCGGCAGATCGCCATGCGCGGCCATGCCGGCAAAGAACTGCTCAACCACAGGCGACATCGCTCACCTCCAGCGACGGGTAAAAGGCTTCAAGACCCAGTCGACGGTAAAGGCCATGAGCCTCAAGGCGCGTATGCCCGCCCCAGATATCACCGACCATCACCTGCGGTTTGGTGGCGTAGTAGCTGCCCCAATCCGCCAGATCGGCACCCATACGCTGAGGGTCAGCAAGGCCCAGCGAAATCGGGCTGAGCCCCAGACGCTGAAAACTGTTGAGCAGACTCAGGGTCCCGGTAAAGGTCACCCACCGGAAACCCTGGCTGACCAGAAAATGCGTCATAGCGATGATCAACAAGCGGGCATGCCCCGCCTCAAGCGCACCAAGATTGCCCACCTCGACGATTTCATCGCGCGCAATCGAGCGGCCGCTGCGCAGGGCAATGGCCTCCTCGATAGGCATATCCAGGTAACGTTCAAGAAACAACACACCCTGTGCAGCGTTACGAACCCCCACAGCCGCGCGCAGCGTCCCGTGCTCATCATCCAGACCGAGCAGGCATGGCATAAAATGCTGGATACGTGCGCCGTAGTGCTCGGCAAAGCGCTCACGAATAAAAAATTCCAGGCGCTCTCGTGTATTTGTGCACGCGTCTTGCTTAACCAAGCTCAGCGTAAGGGAAGACTGTTGACCGATCTTAGCCAACAGCGTGGCCGGTGCCCCCTGAAACTCCATGATCGAACCTCGTGGCATGGAAGTGATGGGAGCAGTGTGTGGCGGCAGTCTTAACCGACCCTTAAGCACGGAAAAGAAAGCGGTAGCGATTAAGAAGAAGGTTGGGGGATTTATTTTTGCGACAGACGACTTGCAAAAAAGCGACACGAAGTGCCGCCTAGTCGAGCAAAATAAGCCAGAACTGTTATCAGTTGCGCGTCACATGCTATAAGTTTGGCGCCGACACAAAAAGAAAGAGCCGCCTTAAATCAATAGGTAGCGAGAATCTTCTAAACCAAAGGAGCAATCACAATGCAAGTGATGAAGTGGAGCGTTCTGGCCCTCGCGGTCACCGCCGGTACTGCACAACTGGCGATGGCCAGCGCACAATCCGAAGCAAAAGGCTTTATCGAAGACAGCGACCTGCAGCTGTTCAACCGCGCCCTGTATCACAACCGTGATTTCAAAAACGGCGCTGGCCATATTCCGACTGTCGATACCGACGGTGACGGCGAAGAGGACTCCTCGTTCAAGAGTGGCTACGCCGAAGAGTTTGGCCTCGGCACACGCGTTCTGTTCGAATCCGGCTTCACTCAGGGCACAGTAGGCTTCGGCGTTGACACTTTTGTTCTGGCCAGCACCAAACTGGACACCGGCCGCGGCCGTGTAGGCCTGGGCCAGTTCAGCACCAACAGCGAAGACCGCGCTGAAGATACCCAAAGCCAAGCCGGCGCCGCCGTTAAAGCTCGCCTGTCTAACACCACTCTGAAGTACGGCAATCAGTTTGTTGCCTCGCCGGTATTCAGCACCGACGACTCGCGCATCCTGCCGGAAACCGCTACCGGTACCTATCTGGTCAGCAACGAGATCGAAGGCCTGGAGCTGAGCGCTGGTCACTTCACCGCCATGAGCAGCCAGGTAGCCACCGGCCGCGACTCCCTGACTGCCGAAGCAGATCTGGATGGCGATGATGTTGACGAGATCTACACACTGAAGTCGGCCAACATCTTCGGTGCTGCCTATCAGTTCAGCGAAAACTTCAGCGGCGCCATTCACGCTTCTGACGTAGAAGACTTCGTCAAGAAGAAGTACCTGAACCTGAACTACACCCTGCCGCTGGCCGATGATCAGTCCCTGAACTTCGACCTGAACTACTACAAGTCCGACGACGATGGCAAGAAAATTGCCGGCGAAATCGACAACAAGATCTGGTCGCTGGCCGCTGCCTACACTCTGGGCGCACACACTGTGACCCTGGCCCACCAGCGCTCCACTGGCGACACCGGCTACTACTACGGCATCGACGGTAACGGCACCATCTGGCTGGCCAACTCCGTGCAGATCTCTGACTTCAACGGCAAGGACGAGCGCTCCTGGCAGGTTCGTTACGATCTGGACATGGAAACCTACGGCGTACCGGGCCTGAGCTTCATGACCCGCTACATTACTGGTGAAGACGTGGACTACGGTGTTGACAACGCCGGCGAGAAACTGCCGAACGGCGAAGAAAACGAGTGGAACTTCGAGTCCAAGTACATCATCCAGGATGGTGCTGCCAAGGATCTCTCCTTCCGCCTGCGTCACTCGATCTACCGCGGCAACGGTATTCAGAACGAAAACTACGCCCCGGACATGAACGACACCCGCCTGATCATCGAATACCCGCTGGACATCATCTAAGTCCTGCAGGTTTACGCCTGATCGAAGAAACCCGGCCTAGGCCGGGTTTCTTTTTGCCTGCCGAAAAGCTTAAAGCGGCAAAGCGTATGTGCCTGTCACATGTGCCACCAGATCATCCCCACCGCCCAGCGAATACAGCTCCACCTCACACACTGCCTGTCGCTTGGACAGCCTCAGAATCCGCGCCTCGGCAATCAGATCCACTGCTTTTGGCTTGCTCAGGAAGTTGATATTCAGGTTCGAGGTCACGGCCATTTCAACTCGTCCTAGCCGCCCCAGCACAACGGCATACATGGCCGCATCGGCCAGCGCCATGATGGTCGGCCCGGACAGCGTGCCGCCCGGCCTGACTAGCTTGCCGTGGAAGGGCACGCGCGCGATGGCCCGCTCGGCATCCAGATGATCGATGCACAGGTCGATATCCTCGGCCATGGGCACGCCCAGACGAATCAGCCCCTGCACCTGCTCAGCAGTCAACACCGACATTTCCACAGCTCTCCGTTTCAGCGGGCCCGCCTGTACGTCAGGGGCCCGGGCGCCGTACAATGCCGGGCACCTCCCGCCTATCGCAACCGACAGAACGGCCAAACATGCGTACCAGTCAGTACCTGCTCTCGACCCTCAAAGAAACCCCGTCCGATGCCGTGGTGATCAGTCACCAGCTGCTGCTGCGTGCCGGCATGATCCGCAAGCTCGCCTCGGGCCTCTATACCTGGCTGCCCATGGGCCTGCGCGTGCTGCGCAAGGTCGAAGCCATCGTACGCGAAGAAATGAATGCCGCCGGCGCTCTGGAAGTGCTGATGCCGCTGGTCCAGCCCGCTGAGCTGTGGCAGGAGTCCGGTCGCTGGGAACAGTACGGCCCCGAGCTGCTGCGTCTGAAGGACCGTCATGGTCGCGAGTTCTGCGCCGGCCCGACCCACGAGGAAGTCATCACCGATCTGGCCCGCAACGAGCTGAACAGCTACAAGCAGCTGCCGATGAACCTGTACCAGATCCAGACCAAGTTCCGCGACGAAATCCGTCCGCGCTTTGGCCTGATGCGCGGTCGCGAGTTCATCATGAAGGACGCCTACTCCTTCCATCTGGACCAGGCTTCCCTGCAGGAAACCTATGACCGCATGCACCAGGCCTACTGCAACGTATTCACCCGCCTGGGCCTGAACTTCCGTCCCGTGCAGGCCGATACCGGCTCCATCGGCGGCACAGGCTCCCACGAGTTCCATGTGCTGGCCGAATCCGGCGAAGACGATATCGCGTTCAGTGACACCTCCGACTATGCCGCCAACATCGAGAAGGCCGAAGCGATTCCACGGGAAACCGTGCGTGGCGCGGCCACCGAAGAACTGCGTCTGGTCGACACACCGAATGCCAAAACCATCGAGGAACTGGTCAGCCAGTTCGGCATCGCCATCGAGAAGAGCGTGAAGACCCTGGTGGTTCACGCCGCCGAGGAAGGCAAGCTGATCGCCCTGATCGTGCGCGGCGACCACGAACTCAACGAGATCAAGGCCGCCAACCATGAGCTGGTCGCCAGCCCGCTGGTGTTCGCTTCGGAAACCGAGATTCGCGCTGCCATTGGCGCCGGCCCCGGCTCGCTGGGCCCGCTGAATCTGCCGTTCAGCTGCGTGATCGACCGCAGCGTCGCTCTGATGAGCGACTTCGCTGCCGGCGCCAACATCGACGACAAGCACTACTTCGGCCTGAACTGGGAGCGCGACCTGCCGCTGCCGGCGGTTGCCGACCTGCGCAACGTGGTCGCCGGCGACCCCAGCCCGGATGGTCAGGGTACCCTGGTGATCAAGCGCGGCATCGAAGTCGGCCACATCTTCCAGCTCGGTACCAAGTACAGCCAGGCGCTGAACCTGTCGGTTCTCAACGAGATCGGCAAGCCGGTGATCCTGACCATGGGCTGCTATGGCATCGGCGTGTCGCGCGTAGTGGCCGCTGCCATCGAGCAGAACTACGACGAGCGCGGCATCCTCTGGCCCAAGGCCCTGGCTCCGTTCCAGATCGCACTGGTGCCGATGAAGTACGAGAACGAGCAGGTCAAGGCCGCTACCGACAAGCTGTACGCCGACCTGACCGCCGCCGGCTACGAAGTGCTGCTGGATGACCGTGACAAGAAAACCAGCCCCGGCGTGAAGTTTGCCGATATGGAACTGATCGGCATTCCGCACCGCATCGTGGTCAGCGAGCGCGGCCTCGGTGAAGGTACCCTTGAGTACAAGAACCGTCGCGCTGGCGAGAACCAGAACATCGCCATCGGTGACATTCTCGACTTCCTGGCCCAACAGACCTGCTGATCGCCATGCCCACTCGCTGCCTCCTCCGCCTGACAGCTGCTGCCACCCTGGGTGGCAGCCTTCTCCTCAGCGGCTGCGCCAACCAGTTGCCGCAACGCAGCGATCAGGAGGCACGCAGCGAGCGCAAGCTGCTTGAACACAGCCTGAGCATCGACGTGGGCGAACCAGCCACGCTGGAGCTGCCACAACGGCGCATCCGTATACAGGAACAGAAGACCTTTGCCGTCACCGACTACGAGGTCACCCGCCGTTACGACCGCTACACGCCCTATCAGGCCTGGCGCGAGCTGTATGAGGTACCGCTGGGGGCCGTGGCCGTGGTTGCCGGGGTCGGCGCCAACGTTCTGAACGTGGTATTGCTCGGCAATGTGCCGGAAAGCGCTACCCGTGGCTGGATCGAATACGGCTTTGCCGGACTTAATCCGGCGATGAACGTCGAGTCCAACGGTCGCGCCGAACAGAACCTGGCGCTGCTCAGCGACAAGCGTCTCGACCAACGCACCGAATACACCACCCTGCCCTGGGCAGAACGCCCGGTGCAGGTCAGTGCCGGCAAACAGTCCTTCGAGCTGACCACCGACCGCAGGGGCATCCTGCATCTCAATCTGCTCGACGGCCCCTTTGCCGAACAGGACGCCAGCCGCATCGGCAAGCTGACATTGCGTGTGGAAGCGCCAGAAGATGGCAGCCACAGCGAGGCCAGCCTGCTGGTCAGTCGTAACCTGCGCGGTAAGCTGCAGGAAGCCCATGCGCTGATTTATGACGACCTGGAAGATGATGACGTCGAGCGCTGGGTGCACCGGGTTCAGCGCCTGTCCCAACTCGGGCTGGAAGAGGAAGCCAGCGAGCTGGAACAAAGCCTGATCGAGCTGACGCGCAATGATCCCGAGCTGCAGAAAGAGTTTCTCGACCTGCTGCTCAAGAAGGCAGGCCGACTGGCCGCTGACCCCGGAGCCGAGTAGCTCAGCGTTTAGCGACGCACGATGAAACCGGCAATCCCCTGCAGCGGCGCCTCGCTGACCTCCAGCCCACTGACTTCCGCCTGTTGCGGCCCTTGCTGCAACCAGTGCTGCAGGCGCTCTACGGCCTCGGCCTCGCCCTCGAACAACACCTCAACCCGACCATCGGCCAGATTGCGCACCCAGCCATCCAGATCCAGCGCATCGGCCTGTTCTTGGGTTGCCTGGCGGAAGTACACACCCTGCACCTTGCCGCTGACGTAGGCATGCCGGCACTGTCTGGTCATTGCTGTCACTCCTCTTGCTGCAACTGCGCCAGTCGCGCCTGCAATCCCGCGGAGGTCTGCTCACCCAGTAACTGATCGCGCACACGCCCCTGCGGGTCGATCAGATAGGTCGAGGGCAATGCATCACTTCGCGGCAACTTCAAGCGCTCGGCTGGATCCATTGAAAGCACGCTGTAGCGTATGCCCAACTGCTCGGACGCCTTGAGCAACTCCTCGCCCTGCAAACCGTCGTAGTTGACACCGAGAACGGCCAGATCAGGACGACCAGCAGCCAGTTGGTTCAACTCAGGCACTTCCTTACGGCACGGCCCGCACCACTCGGCCCAGTAATTGATGACCAACCAGCGATCTTGCAGTTGTGCTGCAGATACCATTCGGCCATGCTGGTCAGTACCATAGTCCTCACTGCACGCCGTCAGCCAGAAGCTGCCTGCGATCATCACGATAGTCTGGAGCTGCTTTCGCATGCCTTTATTCCTCGTTGAAGCGGGGTGGTTATGACCCTGGATGCCCTGCGCCTGGAAGTGCCGGACATACTGGAAGAAAACGCCTTGCCGCTGGCGACTTTGCCAGCCTGCCTGCTGCAGGCTCGCGGCCAGGCCCAGGACGCCGCATTGCGCGAAGTCCTGGAGCTGTTGTTCCGCCTCAACCGCAGCGCGCTGACCTTACTGGAAAGACAGCGAGTGCTGCAAAACTTCAGTGATGAGTACCGTCATTACGCCAGCGCCTATCAGGATGGCAACCCACCGCCACTTCTGTTTCTGCGCCTCTGTCATGAGCTGGCAACCGGGTTCAAACGCCTGCTACTGCAGATACTACAAGGGCGCACACCCTCTAAGCCTCACCTGGCCTGGTGCTTGTATATGGCCCAGCACTTCCTTGCCCAGTGCGTGATGCGCCACTACCAGCTGTATCAGGAGCCGCCCCGTGGCCTTTGGCTGGATAGCCACCTGCTCTACTGGATCGGCGAGCACCAACAGTGCCTGGACGAGCACGTTGCGGCAGCCTTCCAGCCTATCCCGGCTTGCACCTTGCGCGGCATTTACCAACAGATGCTGCTGTTGGCTCTTAGCAATCCGTTTCATCTGGCCGAAGGCGAATGCCCACGCCTGTTCGCAGCCCTCGCTCCTTTTGCAGATCTGGCTCGCCTACTGCCGGTGGAAAGAGCGACGGCTCGCTGGCCGCGCCCGCGCCCTGCTGGGCCGCAAGGCGATCATCGGAGCCACCTGCCACGCCCAGCTTGAGCTGGCGGCCAGCGCCAGCAGCGAAGGCGCCAGCTACCTGGCCTTCGGCCGTTTCTTCAATTCGCAGACCAAACCCGGCGCGCCTGCCGCCAGCATCGAACTGCTGAGTCAGGCCCGCGCCCAGTTCAATCTGCCGCTGGTGGCCATCGGCGGCATCGACCTGAATAACGCCGGCCAGTTGATCCGCGCCGGCGCCGATCTGCTGGCCGTGGTCCACGCCCTGTTTTCTGCCCCCTCCGCTGCCGAAGTGGAGAGGCGCGCGCGCGCCTTCAGCGCGCTGTTCCCCTCATCCTGATTCGAGAGAGAGCTTCCATGTCCCGTTCCGAAACCCTGTTTGCCAATGCCCAGAAGCACATCCCCGGCGGCGTCAACTCGCCGGTACGCGCCTTCAGGAGCGTTGGCGGCACGCCGCTGTTCTTCAAGCACGCCGAAGGCGCCTATGTGATCGACGAGGACGACAAGCGCTATGTCGACTACGTCGGCTCCTGGGGCCCGATGATCCTCGGCCACGCCCACCCGGACGTGCTTGATGCGGTACGCAACCAGCTGCAGCACGGCCTGTCCTACGGCGCGCCGACCGCCATGGAAACCGAGATGGCGGACCTCGTCTGCAGCATCGTGCCGTCCATGGAGATGGTACGCATGGTCAGCTCCGGCACCGAGGCCACCATGAGCGCCATCCGCCTGGCCCGTGGTTACACCGGCCGCGACGCCATCATCAAGTTCGAAGGCTGCTACCACGGCCACTCCGACAGCCTGCTGGTCAAAGCCGGTTCCGGCCTGCTGACCCAGGGCGTACCGAGCTCGGCCGGCGTGCCGGCAGATTTTGCCAAGCACACCCTGACACTGCCCTATAACGACATCGCCGCCGTCGAGAAGACCCTGGCCGAAGTCGGCCAGAGCGTGGCCTGCATCATCGTCGAACCGGTGGCCGGCAACATGAACTGCGTGCCGCCGGCGCCGGGCTTCCTCGAAGGCCTGCGCGAGCAGTGCGACAAGCACGGTGTAGTACTGATTTTCGACGAAGTGATGACCGGTTTCCGCGTTGCCCTGGGCGGCGCCCAGGCGCACTACGGCGTCACCCCGGACCTGTCGACCTTCGGCAAGATCGTCGGCGGCGGCATGCCGGTCGGCTGCTTCGGTGGCAAGCGCGCGATCATGGGCTGCATCGCTCCGCTCGGCCCGGTCTACCAGGCCGGCACCCTGTCCGGTAACCCGCTGGCCATGGCCGCTGGCCTGACCACCCTCAAGCTGATCAGCCGCCCGGGCTTCCACGCCGAACTCTCCGACTACACCACCCGCCTGCTGGCCGGTCTCAAGGAGCGCGCCGATGCCGCCGGCATCCCCTTCGTCACCACCCAGGCCGGTGGCATGTTCGGTCTGTACTTCAGCGAAGCGGCCGATATCGTCACCTTCGATGACGTGATGGCCAGCGATGCCGAGCGCTTCAAAAAGTTCTTCCACCTGATGCTGGAAGGCGGCGTGTACCTGGCACCGAGCGCCTTCGAGGCCGGTTTCACCTCCATTGCCCACGGCGATGCCGAGCTGAAGCTGACGCTGGATGCCGCCGAGCGCGCCTTCGCCCAGCTCAAGTGATGCTTGGTCCGGTCGCCCGCACTGCTCCATAATGACGGCAGTTGCGGCCGACCGGCCGAATCAGACGGAACCGCCCATGAACGGCACCTGCCGCGCCCTGTTGATCGGGGTGGCCCTGACACTCTCGCCAAGCCTGCTACTGGCCGAAGGCAATTCGCTGCTGGTGCCGGCGCTCGGCCGCTGCACCCTGAATACCGAGGCTGAGCAGCGCGGCGAGGCGCTCGCCGCTTGCGAGGCCTATGCCAAAAGCGGCGACAGCAAGGCCCAGTTCGAACTGGGCGAGTATTACTACAATGGCCAGCTCACCGCGCAGGACCTGCCCCGGGCGCTGGCCTGGTTCGAGCAGGCCTCCCTTCAGGGCCATGCTCAGGCCCAGTGGCGTCTGGGCCTGATGTTCGCCCGCGGCGAAGGCGTCCCGGCCAACCGCGTGCAGGCTTTCATCGTGCTGAAGATGGCGTCCATCAACGGCGCCGAAGAAGCCATGGACAGCGCTGACCAGTTGGCCCAGCAGATGAGCCGCGAAGAGCTGCAGGCCGCCAATCAGGTGCTCAGCCAGATTTTCCGCAACTACCTGCAGGACATCCAGAACCCGGGCAGCGCGCCGGATTTCAGCGTCAAACCCTGACTATTGCGCTGATCGAGACAATCAACCACGCGCACTCTCTGGCTCGACTAGGCTTAAGCCTGTCCCTCCCATGGAGTCAGCGCCATGTTCATTCCCACTGTTCTGCAATGCCTGCTCGCAGCCTACGCCTGCGCCTGTAGCGGCTGTGACGGCGAGTCCAGCGTGCATTGACAAGCACTTGAGGTAACAAGAAGCCTATGCCCCTGCAATCGATCTGCGTGTTCTGCGGCGCCAGTGTGGGGCATGACCCGGCCTACCAGCAGGCAGCCGAGGCTCTCGGCAGAACGCTGGCCGAACGCGGCCTGCGCCTGATCTATGGCGGCGGCGAAGTCGGCCTGATGGGCAAACTGGCCGATGCCGTGCTGGCCGCCGGCGGCGAGGTGACCGGCATCATCCCGCAGAGCCTGCAACGCTCGGAAATCGGCCACAAGGGCTTGACGCGCCTGGAGGTGGTGGACGGCATGCACGCGCGCAAGGCGCGCATGGCCGAACTGAGCGACGCCTTTATCGCCCTGCCCGGCGGTCTCGGCACCCTGGAAGAACTGTTCGAAGTGTGGACCTGGGCCCAGCTCGGTTATCACACCAAGCCCATCGGCCTGCTGGATGTCGCCGGTTTCTACCGGGGCCTCAGCGCCTTTCTCGATCAGACGGTCAGCGCCGGCTTCATCCGCCCGCCTCATCGCGGCCTGCTGCATCAGGCCGAAGACCCGGCACAGCTGCTGGATCTGCTGCAACAGCAACAGGGCTCGGTCACGCCCAAATGGGATGCCCGGCAACCGATCTGATACGCAAACGGGCGGCCTTGGCCGCCCGTCTGGCTACACCTGACGCCATCAGCTCTGCTGCACGATCACCGTCTGCGCCGCCATCGGCGCCGGGAACGCAGCCCCGCCCAGCGCATCCTTGAGCAACTGATTGGTGGCGAAATACACCGGCCAGTAATGTTCGGGCTTGCAGTACGGACGCACCGCCAGCACCGGCCCCACCAGATTGAACTCGAGGATTTCCACGTCCACGGCCGGTTCGGCCAGCACATTGGGCAACTGGGCGATGCGCTCCTTGAGCAGGACAATCGCCGCCTTGTAGTCGGCCGCGCCAGACAGCTGAGCCGTCAGATCGACGCGACGGAACGCCGTGGCGGTGTAGTTCTGGATGTTGTCGGCAAAGATCTTGTTGTTGCCCACCAGCGTCAGCACGTTGTCCGGGGTGGTGATGGTGGTGACGAACAGACCGATCTCCTTGACCGTGCCGGTGACACCGCCGGCGCTGATGAAATCCCCCACCTTGAACGGACGCAGGACGATGATGAAGCCGCCGGCCGCGAGGTTGGCCAGCAGCCCCGACCAGGCCATGCCGATGGCCACACCGATGGCGGCGATCAGGGCGGCAAAGGTGGTGGTCTGCACCCCGAAATAACCGAGGATGCCGATTACCAGAAGGATATTGAGGGTTACGGTGATGAACGAGCCGATGTAGCGCAGCACGGTCGGATCGGCCTGCTGCCGCTCCAGCGAACGCTGCACCATGCTCACCGCCGTTCCGATCAGCCAGCGGCCGATTACCCAGAAGGCAATGGCGGCGAGGATCTTCACGCCGAAACTGGTGGCGTAGTGGATACCCAGATCCATCAGGCTTTGCGCCTTCTCGACAGACAGGTTGTTGAGGCCGATTTCTTCCATGGTCAAGCTCCTGCTGAGTGATCGTAAAGAAGCCAATCCACCCTGAAGAAACTGCCTGCAGTGATCTGGAGCATGGTCAAACGCTCCGGAGCCTCGCTACTCTTGCAGAGTACGTTTTTTACCCGCACCGTGCAGCTCAGGCCTGATGCCAGGGATCTGCAAACCATACGAGGACAACGCAATGAGCAAGCAGCATAAGGACGCGACGCCCGACAAGGCAACCACCGGCGAGAAACTGTCCCGCAAGGCATACGAGAAGGAACTCAAGCGGCTGCACGTGGAGCTGGTCAAACTGCAGAAGTGGGTCCAGGCCAAGGGCCTGAAGGTCATCGTGGTCTTCGAAGGGCGTGACGGGGCCGGCAAGGGCGGCACCATCAAGGCGCTCACCGAACGGGTCAGCCCGCGTGTGTTCCGTGTGGTCGCGCTGCCGGCGCCTACCGAGCGGGAAAAGAGCCAGATGTACGTGCAGCGCTACATCCAGCATTTCCCGGCGGCCGGTGAAGTGGTGATCTTCGACCGCAGCTGGTACAACCGCGCCGGCGTCGAGCGGGTCATGGGCTTTTGCACTGACGAACAGGCCGACAAGTTCCTCAAGGGCGTGCCCCTGGTGGAAAAGGCCATGGTCGAATCCGGCATCATCCTCATCAAGTACTGGCTGGAAGTCAGCCAGGAAGAACAGGAACGGCGCCTGCGCGACCGTATCGAGGATGGCCGCAAGACCTGGAAACTCACGCCCATGGACGTCAAGTCGTTCACCCGCTGGGACGACTACACCAGAGCCCGCGATGCCATGTTCGCCGCCACCGACACCAGCTGGGCGCCCTGGTTCATGGCCCACTCCGAGGACAAGAAACGCGTGCGCCTGAATATCCTCAATCATCTGCTGGAGCAGGTGCCCTACGAGGATCTGCCCGCCGAGAAGGTCAAGCTGCCCAAGCGCGGCAAGCCCAAGGTCAAGGCCAAGCCCTACCCGTTCAAGCTGGTACCCGCACGTTTCTGAGCCCTGCACAGGCAGGCGGAGCCCCCTTCGCCTGCCTGCAGCGGATAAAGCTGGCCTACACTGCAAGAAGTTCCAGCCGCGGGAGCAGTTATGCCACTACGTCAGATGATTCCAGCGCTGCTGCTCGGCCTGCTCAGCCTGCCGCTGCAGGCCGAGCCGCTGCTGCGCATCCTTGCCTGGCCCGGCTATGCCGATGCGGATCTGGTGCGCGCCTTTGCCGAACAGGAAGATGTCGAGGTCGAAGTCACCCTGGTGGGCAGCGACGACGAGCTGCGCCAGAAACTCACCGCCGATCAGGGCAGCCACTACGATGTGATTGCCGCCAACACCTCGGAAATCCGCCACTTCACCGAACAGCAACTGCTCCAGCCGGTGCGTCTGGACAACCTGCCCAACCGTAACCGTCAGTTGCGCCAGTTCCGCCAGCTCAGCGACATCCCGGGCCTGCTCAAGGATGGCGAGACCTATGGCATCCCTTATACCTATGGCGAGATGGGCCTGATCTACAACCGCGACCTGATCAGCACGCCACCTGACTCGCTGAGCAGCCTGTGGGATCCACGCTGGCAGGGGCAGGTGCTGGCCTATGACGGCAGCAGCCACAACTTTTCCCTGACGCGCCTGAAAATGGGCAAGCCGCCCTTCAGCATCCCCCAGGCCGACCTCGGTGAAACCCTGCAGCAGCTGGTAGCCCTGCGCCGCAACGTGCTGGGCTTCTACAGCCTGCCGGAAGAGTCGGTGGCCCTGTACCAGCGGCACAAGGTCGCGCTGATGCTGGCCAACTACGGCCGCCAGCAGCTCAAACTGCTGCGCGATGCCGGGGCCAACGTCGACTACGTACTGCCCCGCGAAGGCGCCCTGGCCTGGCTCGACTGCTGGGCCGTCAGCCGGGCCACACCGCAGCGGGAGCTGGCCGAGCGCTGGATCGACTACAGCCTGACCCCTGCGGTCAGCCGCGCCCTGACCGAGCGCCAGGGCCTGGGCAATACCCTCGAACCCTTGCCCGGCGGCAGCAATGCGCCGCTGCTGATCTGGCTGGAGCCGGTGGAAAACGCCGAGCAACGCGCCCAGCTGTGGCAACGCATTGTCGCCGGCGAGCGCCCGGAGAATCTGACCCGCCCATGAAGCCCTCACCGTCATGAAGCTGGGCATCAGCGTCAAGCTCACCGCCCTGCTCAGCCTGTTTGGCCTGCTGCTGACCGGCCTGGCCAGCTATTACCTGTTCAGCAGCAGCCAACAGATTCTGATCGACTCGGCCAAGCGTGACCTGCAGACCGCCAGCCAGGTACTCGGCCGCAACCTGCAACTGAGCCTGCAAGGCTTTGCCAATGACGCCCGGGTACTGGCCGAGCAGTCGCAACCCCGCGATGTGCTGCTGCAACGTCCAGCCAGCGCCCAGGAAGAGAAAGAGCTGATCGGTCTGTTTCAGGCGCTGCTGGCGGTTCACCCGGAGTACCGGCGCATCCGCCTGATCACCGCCCGTGAGCATGGCCTTGAACGCATCAGCGTCACCCCACAGGGCCCGGCCGATGCCGGCAGTCTGGCGGAGAAAGGCCACTTTCCCTATGTCTTCGAGACACTGCGGCTGGCGCGTGGCGAACAGTACTTTTCCGAGATTGCCCAGCCGAGCAGTGGCTCCGCCGAAGCCATGACCCTGCATATCGGCAACCCGATCTGGGATCAGGCAACAGAACCGCTGGGCCTGATCCTGCTGAGCATCGATGTGCAGGCGCTGTTCCAGCGCCTGGAAAGCGAGCTACCGGAACACTATCAGGTGTTTCTCGCCAACAGTCAGGGCGACCTGCTGCTCTACCCCGACGGCAAAAACCGCCAGGCCAGTGCGCACGGCCCGCAGTACCGACTGCAAGAGGAGCTGCCGCTGACCCGGGAGCTGGTCGAAGGCAAGGCGCAAAACCTGCTGACCCGCCTGCCGGCCACGCGCCGGCAACCGGAGCGAATCGCTGCCTTCACCCGCGTACGCATCGACGAGCGCAGCCCCAACAGCGTGCTGCTGCTCGGCATCGCCATTCCCGAAGCACACATCCTGCGCGAATCCCAGCAGCTCGGGCAGCGCAGTGCGCAGATCGTTGTCGCCCTCAGCGTGCTGACCCTGCTGCTGGCTCTGCTGCTGGCCCGCGCCCTGACCCGCCCGCTGAACCAGATAGGCCTGGCCATGGCCCGCTTCGCCCGCAACCGCAGCCTGCACCCGCTCCCCACCGAGCGTCAGGATGAGCTCGGCAGCCTGGCCCGCAACCTGCGCGAAATGCAGGAAGAGATCCTGCGTCAGATCAGCGAGCTCAACGAAAATCGCATCGAACTGGAGCGCATGGCCCACCACGATCCGCTGACCGGGCTGCCCAACCGCCGGCTGTTCTTCGACCGTCTGGAGCACGCCATTGCCAATGCCAAGCGCAGCGGCAAGCGTGTCGGCCTGCTGTTCGTCGATCTCGATCACTTCAAGGAGATCAACGACGAGCTGGGACATGCCATCGGCGATGAAGTTTTATGCAACATGGCACGTCTGCTCAGTTCAATAACCCGCACGGGCGACACCGTGGCACGTTTAGGCGGCGATGAGTTCACCATCCTCTTTGATCAGATCGAGGATGGCAGAATCCTTACTGGCATTGCCCAGAAGCTCCTCAGCCACCTGCAAAACAGACTGCTGCTCGGGGGCCATGAAGTGCTGGTGCAGGCCAGTCTGGGGATTAGCCTATATCCCGAGCATGGCGACAATGCCGAAAGCCTGGTGCAGAACGCCGACAAGGCCATGTACCGTTCGAAACGCGAAGGCCGCAACAGGGTCAGCCTGGCCAGCCAGGAACCCTGAGTCCTGTACCTGCCTGAATTTACAGCGCCTCCAGCGCTACCTCGCCGGCCGGCAGCACGGTGACGCGCACCTCGGGGTCGTGACTGCCGCCACCGAGAATGACCCCGCGCAGCGGCGAGACATCGGCGAAATCACGCCCCCAGGCCAGGGTGATGTGCTGCAGGTCCGGCAGCAAGTTGTTGGTCGGATCGAAATCGACCCAACCCAGCTGCGGGCAATACACCGACACCCAGGCATGCGAGGCATCGGCACCGATCATCCGCGGCTGCCCCGGAGGCGGCTGGGTCAGCAGATAACCGCTGACATAGCGCGCGGCAAAACCACGGGCACGCAGGCAGGCCAGCATCAGGTGGGCAAAGTCCTGGCAGACGCCGCGACGCCGCTCCAGCACTTCCAGCAGCGGCGTGGCCACCAGCGTCGCCTCGCCATCGTAGGTGAACTCGCGGAAGATCTTGTCCATCAGCGCCGCCACCGCCTCGAGGAACGGCCGCGCCGGTGCAAAGCAGTCCTCTGCATAATCGGCGAAGGCCTGCTTGAGGCGCACAAAGGGCGACTCCACGCGATAGACCGCAGCCTCCAGTTCTGCCTCGCTCAATGGCTGGCCATGGTAGGTCAGCTGCGCCACCACCTGCTCCCAGGCCGGCGAATCCGCCAGGCTGTGCGGCGCGTGGGCGAACACCTCGACCAGCAGGCGCGCATTGACCTGCAGCGCCGCGTGCGGGCGCTCGAAGGCCAGGCGGGTCAGCGGATTGCCGAACACATCCCGGCCATCCTGACGGCGACTGGGCTCGGGCTGAATCTCCAGCTCCTGATACAGGCACCGCTGCCAGGCGCATTCGCGCGGCCACAGGTGCGCCTGCTGCTGGGCCAGCGACACGGGCGCGGCGTAGCGGTACTGGGTGTCGTGGAAAATCTGGTAACGCGCGCTGGCTGTCATGGCCACCTCAACTGGACAGGGTCTGCTGACTGACCGCATCGACATGGGCAAAGTGGCGCAGCGCCAGCCGGTCGGACAGCTCCCCTGCCGCTCCGGAAACGGCCTGCAGCAGATTGGCCAACCCGTGCAGCACTGCCTGCACACCGCTCTCGCCAAACAGCCCACGCGCGTCCAGGCTGCCCAGATCGAAAGCCGCCAGTTGGCCGGCCAGCAGTGTCAGGCTGTGCTCCAGCGGCGTGGCGAAGCGCTCGTCGAGAGCAACCAGCGAACGCTCGACCATGTGCAACTGGAAGCTCAGCGAATGCGGGTTCTGCTCGTCGAACAGCAGCAGATCGAGCACGGGAATCAGCTGCGGTGCCGCCAGGTAGCGCGAACGGTAGGTGATGATGCTGTTGCCCAACTCCAGCAGCCATTCCAGTGCCGCCTGATCGCGGGCTCCTGCGCCGCGCAGAAAAGCCGCCATGCTGTCGGCCAGAAACTGCAGACGCTCGATACGCCGCCCCAGCATCAGAAAGCGCCAGCCGTCGTCGCGGGTCATGTCGTCCAGAGCAAAACCGGTCAGCGCCGCCAGCTGCAGCAGCAGGCGGTTGAGGAAATCCAGCAGCTCGCCAAGATCGCTGTCGCGGCTTTCCAGCGCCTGTGCCTCGCGCTGCAGCTCCACCAGCGCCTGCCAGTTCTCCTGGGACAGCTTGCCGCGCACCTGACTGGCCGACCACTGCAGCCGCTGCAGGTTGCTGCGCAGGCTGAAGGGCCATTCATCGCCCAGCAAAGCCTCGCGCAGACGCTCTTCCAGCCGCTCGCCCGGCGGCAGCCAGCCGGTCTGCTCGCCCAGCGCCAGCGCCGCCTGCAGCGCCAGCGGATCGTCGCCATCGTCCACGTACTGCTCCAGCAGCACCCGCAGCAGGCGCGCGCCGTCATCGCAGCGCTCGCTGTAGCGGCCGAACCAGAAGAGGTTCTCCACCACCCGCGACGGCAAGTAGGGGTCACTGCGGATCAGGTCACGCACACCCAGCGGCTTGCTCCAGTGCCAGGGCTCCTGACCCTGAGCACGCTCGCCCAGCACCCAGGTGTCCTTGCTGGCGCCGCCGCGCTGCATCGACACCACCTCGGCACCGGCCTGGCCGGCCACGCGGGTCAGGCCGCCGGGGAGCACACGGTATCCGTCACGACTGGCCACCGCGTACACCCGCATGCCAATCGCCCGTGGCTGCAGCCCCTGACCATCCCACACCGGCGCCTGCGACAGCTGCGCCAGCTCCTGGGCGATGTAGGCGTAGGGCCTGGCCTTGAGCCGCTCGGCCAGGGCCTGTAGCCCCTCAGCATCCAGATCGCGGCCGAATACCGGCTCGAAACTCTGTGACGGAAACGCCGGCTTGATCACCAGCTCGCCGAGTTTGCCCAGCGCTTCTTCCAGCACCGGCGGCTCACCACACCACCAGGTGGCGATCGAGGGCAGCAGCAGCTCCTCACCCAGCCACTGCTCGGCAATGGCCGGCATGAAACCGAGCAGGCCCGGCGACTCCAGCACGCCGCTGCCCAGGGCATTGGCCACCAGCACACGGCCCTGGCGCACCACCTCGAGCAGGCCAGGCACACCCAAGGCGGAGTCGGTGCGCAGCTCCAGCGGGTCGCAGAAGTCATCATCCAGCCGGCGCAACAGGGCATGCACGCGCTGCAGGCCATCCAGCGTTTTCAGGTAGAGGGTGTCATCGCGCACCGTCAGGTCGCTGCCCTCGACCAGCGGGAAACCCAGCTGGCGGGCCAGATAAAGGTGCTCGAAATAGGTTTCGTTGAAACGACCAGGCGTCAGCAGCACCACCAGCGGCGTTTCACCCTCGCTGGGCGCCTGCTCCCGCAGTTGCTCCTGCAGGGTACGGAAGAAGCCGGCCAGGTACTGCACGCGCAGGTCGCGGTACAGCTCGGGCAACACCCGCGAGACGATCTGCCGGTTCTCCAGCGCGTAACCGGCACCGGAAGGCGCCTGGGTACGGTCGGCCAGCACCCACCAGCGGCCGTCCGGCGCGCGCGCCAGATCCACCGCATACAGATGCAGCCAGGTGTCGCCCGGCACCTGCACGCCCTGACAGGGCCAGAGAAAATTGTTGTGACCGAACACCAGCTCGGCCGGCAGCAACCCGTCACGCAGCAGCTGCTGCGGACCATACAGATCGGCCAGCACACGGTTGAGCAGGCCGGCGCGCTGCGCCACCCCGGCAGCAATGCCCTGCCATTCCTCGGCGTCGATCAGGTTGGGCAGCAGATCCAGCGCCCAGGGCCTGTCACTGCCCTGCGGATCGGCGTAGACGTTGTAGGTCACGCCGTTTTCCTGAATCTGCCGTTCTACCAGCGCCTGACGCTGCTGCAGCTGTGCCGGCGTGCTGCGCGCCAGACTCTCGTGCAGGCGCTGCCAGTGCGGACGCACCCTGCCCCCGGCATCGAGCATTTCATGGTAGGTCGCGTCCGGGCGCGGGTAGTCGGCAAGCAGGTCAGGCATGAACGTCTCAGTAATGCAGCCCCCAGCCCTCCGGCGGAGGGCTGGGTAAGGTCAGGAGCGGCGCAGATCCAGGGTCATCGGCAACTCATCATTGTGCAGAACGGGCTTAGGCGCCAGTGCCCCCGGCGTATGGCCATGGCGGAAGAAGCGCGCCAGCCGACGGCTTTCCGCCTCATAGGCGTTGACCGGCAGGCTCTCGTAGTTGCGCCCGCCGGGATGGGCCACATGGTACTGGCATCCGCCCAGCGAGCGCTGCATCCAGGTGTCGAGCAGGTCGAACACCAGCGGCGCGTGCACACCGATGGTCGGCTGCAGGCAGCTGGCCGGCTGCCAGGCGCGGAAGCGCACCCCGCCGACAAACTCGCCCACCTTGCCGGTCGGCCGCAGCGGCACCGGTACGCCGTTGCACACCAGCTGGTAGCGGTCCGGCGCCATGCCTTCGAGCTTGACCTGCACCCGCTCCAGCGAGGAATCGACATAGCGCACGGTGCCGCCGGCGCTGCCCTCTTCGCCCAGCACATGCCAGGGCTCCAGCGCCTGACGCAGCTCCAGGCTGATGCCCTTGACGTGGAAGTCGCCGCATTTGGGGAAACGGAACTCGAAGTGCGGGGCAAACCACTCGGCGCGCAGGCGATAACCCGCCGCGCCCAGCTCCTGCAGCACATCGGCAAAGTCCTGTTCGATGAAGTGAGGCAAGAGAAAACGGTCGTGCAGCTCGGTGCCCCAGCGCGCCAGCTTGGCCGGCGCGTAAGGGGTTTTCCAGAAGCGGGCGACCAGCGCGCGCAGCAGCAGCTGTTGCGCCAGACTCATCTGCGCATGCGGCGGCATCTCGAAGGCGCGCAGCTCCAGCAGGCCGAGGCGGCCGCTGGCCGAGTCCGGCGAGTAGAGTTTGTCGATGCAGAACTCGGCACGGTGCGTGTTGCCGGTGACATCCACCAGCAGGTGGCGCAGTAGCCGGTCGACCAGCCACGGCGGGCACTCACGCCCTGGCTCGGGCATCTGCGCAAAGGCGATTTCCAGCTCGTACAAGGCATCGTTGCGCGCCTCGTCCACCCGCGGCGCCTGCGAGGTCGGGCCGATGAACAGCCCGCTGAACAGGTAGGACAGCGACGGGTGGTTATGCCAGTAGCTGAGCAGACTGCGCAGCAGATCGGGCCGACGCAGGAAGGGCGAGTCGGCCGGCGTGGCACCACCTAAGACGAAGTGATTGCCGCCACCGGTGCCGGTATGACGGCCATCGAGCATGAATTTCTCGCTACTCAGGCGGGTCAGGCGCGCCGCCTCGTAGAGGAACTCGGTGCGTTCGACCAGCTCGTCCCAGCTCGCAGCCGGGTGGATGTTCACCTCGATGACGCCCGGGTCGGGGGTGACGCGGAAATGCAGCAGACGCGGATCGGCCGGCGGCTCGTAGCCCTCCAGCAGTACCGGGCACTGCAGCTCGGCCGCCGTCGCCTCGATGGCGGCCACCAGCTGCAGATAGTCTTCCAGGTGCGCCAGCGGCGGCAGGAACAGGTACAGGCGGCCACCACGCGGCTCGGCGCAGAGCGCGGTACGGGTGATCCAGCTGGCCGACTGCCCCGGCAAGGGTTTAGCCGAGCCGTTCATGCCCGCCATGCCCGAGGCCGGCGCACTGGACGCACCGAAGCCTTCCGGCCAGACGCCCCTGACCTGCTGACGGATCTGCGCAGCCGGCGGCAGGCTGCCATGGAGCTGCGACGGATCGGCCGGATTGACGTAGGGGTAGTCCGCCTGACTGACCCAGGGCTGGGAATCCAGCGGCAGGCGGTAGCCCAGCGGCGAGTCGCCCGGCAGCAGCCGGCAGTGTTCCTCGCGCAGGTACCAGGGGCCGCTCTGCCAGGCATTGCTGGCCGGGTTACGCGCCAGTGGCAGCACATGTCCGACCACCTGCTCCAGCCCCTGATCGAACACCTTGCGCAGCCGCTCGCGCTCCAGCGGATCAGCCAGACGCGGATCATCCGGGGTGACGTTGGCCGGCAGACGGCGCTCGCGCCACAGGTAATACAGCCAGTCCTCGTAGGCCGGGAACACATGCTCGCCGCTCACCCCAAGGCGCTCGGCCACACAGGCGAGGAACAGAGCCGCCTTACCGGCATCCACGCCGTAGTCGGTCTGCTCATCGGCATACAGCGCCGGGTCCTGCCAGATCGGCTCGCCGTCGCGCCGCCAGAAGCAGTTGAGCGACCAGCGCGGCAGTTGCTCACCGGGGTACCACTTGCCCTGACCGAAATGCACCAGCGCCTGCGGCGCATAGTGTGCACGCAGCCGGTGAAACAGCTCGGCGGCCAGCCGGCGCTTGTTCGGCCCCAGCGCGGCGGTGTTCCACTCGGCATCATCGGGGTAATCGAGGGCGATGAAGGTTGGCTCGCCACCCATGGTCAGGCGCACATCGCCCTGAGCCAGATCGCGGTCGACCTGCTGGCCGAGGCTGACAATCGCCTGCCACTGCTCGGGGCTGTACGGTTTGGTGACACGTGGCGCCTCCCACACCCGCTCGACGCTCATGGCATGGGCAAACTCGCACTCGCACTCGTCGATCAGACCGCTGATCGGCGCGGCCGATGAAGGCTCGGGGCTGCACGCCAGCGGGATATGGCCCTCGCCTGCGAACAGGCCGCTGGTGGCATCCAGACCGATCCAGCCAGCGCCCGGCAGATACACCTCGCACCAGGCATGCAGGTCGGTGAAGTCATGCTCGGTACCGGACGGACCGTCGAGGGATTTCACATCGGCGCTGAGCTGAATCAGGTAACCGGAAACAAAGCGCGCGGCCAGCCCCAGGTGACGCAGCAGCTGTACCAGCAGCCAGGCCGAGTCGCGGCACGAACCGGAACCCTTGCTCAGGGTTTCCTCCGGCGTCTGCACACCGGGCTCCAGGCGGATCAGGTACTGGATGTCGTGGGCCAGCTGCTGGTTCAGCGCCACCAGAAAATCCACGCTGGCCACCGGCTCGCGGGAAATACCCGCCAGGTAGCGGGCAAAGGCCGGCGTGGCCGGCAGCTTCTGCAGGTAGGGCGCCAGCTCCACCGCCTCGCCTTCGGTGTAGGCGAAGGGAATCTGCTCGGCGTAGGGCTCAAGGAAGAAGTCGAACGGGTTGAACACCGCCATCTCGGCGACCAGATCGACCTCGACCTTGAACTCGCCGGTCTTCTCGGGGAACACCAGACGCGCCAGGTAATTGCCCTGCGGGTCCTGCTGCCAGTTGACGAAGTGACCGCCCGGTTCAACCTTCAGGGCATAGGACAGAATGCGCGTACGGCTATGCGGTGCCGGACGCAGACGGACGATCTGCGGACCGAGCTGCACATGGCGGTCGTAGCGATAGTGGGTGACATGGTGCAGTGCGACATGGATCGACACGGCGAGTCTCCTGCGCGGCGGGAATGACTCTGCCAGCGCAAGACTTATGCCACAGGCTCAAACCCGCGCCAGGCGGGCTGCAGCACCACAAGCGCGCCCGACGCCGCACCAGCGGCGGGCGGGCGCACCAAGTTAGCGCGGAGCTACCGGGCGCTTGCCGCCCTTCTTGCCACCCTTGTTGCCGGCGTCCCTGCCGGCGCCGGATTTCTCCGCCTTGCGCCGGGCTTCGGCAGCTGCCTTGGCCTGCTCGCGCTTGTCCCAGGCCTTGCTGCCGTCACTGCCACGCGGCGGCAGACCGGTGTGCTGGGTAAGGATCTTGCCGACCGTCTTGCCCTGAGCACCGACCTTCTTGCTGCCGGCCGGTGTGGAGTTCTTCCGCCGCGCACTCTGGTACTCGTCGGTCTGCGGCTGGTAGGTCGGAATCAGCTGGTGCTTGCCGTTGCCGATCAGGTCGCTGCGGCCCATGCGCTCCAGCGCCTCGCGCAGCATCGGCCAGCCCTTGGGATCGTGGTAGCGCAGGAAGGCCTTGTGCAGGCGGCGCTGCGCCTCGCTCTTGACGATGGTGACGCCTTCGCTCTTGTAGGTGACCTTGCGCAGCGGGTTCTTGCCCGAGTGGTACATGGCCGTGGCGGTGGCCATCGGCGACGGGTAGAACGCCTGCACCTGGTCGGCACGGAAGTCGTTGCGCTTGAGCCACAGGGCGAGGTTCATCATGTCCTCGTCGGTGGTGCCCGGGTGCGCGGCGATGAAGTACGGAATCAGGTACTGCTCCTTGCCCGCCTCCTTGGAGTACTTCTCGAACATGCGCTTGAACTTGTCGTAGCTGCCGATGCCCGGCTTCATCATCTTGTCCAGCGGGCCGCGCTCGGTGTGCTCCGGAGCGATCTTCAGGTAACCGCCGACATGGTGGGTAACCAGCTCCTTGACGTACTCCGGCGACTCCACGGCCAGGTCGTAGCGCAGACCGGAAGCAATCAGGATCTTCTTCACCCCCGGCAGAGCGCGGGCCTTGCGGTACAGCTCGATCAGGGAAGAGTGGTCGGTATTGAGGTTCTCGCAGATACCCGGGTACACGCAGGACGGCTTGCGGCAGTGGCGCTCGATCTCCGGGTCCTTGCATGCGATGCGGTACATGTTGGCCGTCGGCCCGCCGAGGTCGGACACCACGCCGGTGAAGCCCGGCACCTTGTCACGCATTTCCTCGATCTCGTTGAGGATCGATTCGTGCGAACGGTTCTGGATGATCCGCCCCTCGTGCTCGGTGATCGAGCAGAAGGTGCAGCCACCGAAACAGCCACGCATGATGTTGACCGAGAAGCGGATCATCTCGTAGGCCGGAATCTTCGCCTTGCCGTAGGCCGGGTGCGGCACGCGCGCATAGGGCATGCCGAACACGTAGTCCATTTCTTCAGTGGTCAGCGGAATGGGTGGCGGGTTGAACCACACATCCACCTCGCCGTGCTTCTGCACCAGCGCACGGGCATTGCCCGGATTGGTTTCCAGGTGCAGCACGCGGTTGGCATGGGCATACAGCACCGAGTCGTTGCGCACTTTCTCGAAGGACGGCAGACGAATCACCGTCTTGTCGCGCTCCAGCCGCGGGTGCGGCAGCAGCTGCACCACCTTGGCTTCGTTGGGGTCTTCGAACGCGCCCTTCTCCTGCTCGATGGCACAGGCCTGCAGGTCCTGGGTGTTCACATAAGGGTTGATGATCTTGTCGACCTTGCCCGGCCGATCGATGCGGGTGGAGTCGACCTCGAACCAACCCTCCGGCGTATCGCGGCGAATGAACGCCGTGCCGCGCACATCGCTGATGGCCTCGATAGGCTCACCGGCGGCGAGGCGCTGAGCCACCTCGACGATCGCGCGCTCGGCATTGCCGAACAGCAGGATGTCGGCGCTGGCATCGATCAGGATCGAATGGCGAACCTTGTCCTGCCAGTAGTCGTAGTGCGCGATGCGGCGCAGCGAGGCCTCGATGCCACCCAGCACGATCGGCACATGCTTGTAGGCTTGCTTACAGCGCTGGCTGTAGACCAGGCTGGCGCGGTCCGGCCGCTTGCCCGCTTCGCCACCGGGGGTATAGGCATCGTCCGAGCGGATCTTCTTGTCCGCGGTGTAGCGGTTGATCATCGAGTCCATGTTGCCGGCCGCGACCCCGAAGAAGAGGTTCGGCTCGCCCAGCTTCATGAAGTCGGCTTTGCTGGTCCAGTCCGGCTGGGCAATGATGCCGACGCGGAAGCCCTGGGCCTCCAGCAGACGACCGATGATGGCCATGCCAAACGACGGGTGGTCGACGTAGGCGTCACCGGTAACGATGATGATGTCGCAGGAGTCCCAGCCCAACTGATCCATCTCTTCCCGGCTCATCGGCAGGAAAGGCGCGGGTCCGAAGCATTCGGCCCAGTACTTGGGATAGTCGAACAACGGCGTGGCGGCGTGCATGGCGGCGACCGGGACTCAAAAAAACGGGCGCGGATCATAGCACAAAAAATATACAGAACCCGAGTGCAACGCTCGGTCAAGTCGCGTCGCGCTATCGGCCCCGGGCAACTGTGATCACAGACACACAATGTGGTTATACTCGGGCCACCGCCATCCAGACCCGACTTGACTCGGAGATTTCATGCTGCGACGGATTGCCCTGCTTTGCCTTCTGTGCTGCCTGCCATACCAGCAGGCGCAGGCATTGTTGTTGTCAGCCGCCAGCAGTGGCCAGTCGATCAACACCCAGATCGAGTTGCTGGAGGACACCAGCGGCACACTGAACATCGCCGATATGGCCCGCCCTGAGGTGCAGCAGCGCTTCGTGCCGTCGAGCAACAGCGCCAGCGTCGGCCTAAGCCGCAGCGCCTGGTGGATCAAGATCAGCCTGCAGCGCGCCGCCGATGCACCGGCTCAGTGGTGGCTGGAAAACAGCGGCATCACCATCATGGACCTGCGCCTTTACCTGCCCGACGGCAAGGGTGGCTGGATCGAGCGCCTGAGCGGTGAGCAGGTGCCTTATGCCGTCGGCCGCGATCATGAATACCGCCGTCAGGTGTTCCGCCTGCCACTGCTCGATGAGCAGCCGCTGACGCTCTACCTGCGCAGCTACGATCCCCGCGGCAACTCCTTCCCGCTCAAGGTCTGGCAGCTCAGTGACCTCAATCAGTACGCCGCCACCGAGAACCTCGGCCTGGGCCTGCTCTACGGCATCATCCTGGCGCTGATGCTGTACAACCTGTTCATTCTCATCAGCCTGCGCGACGCCGCCTATTTCTGGTACGTGCTGGCCACCGGCTGCGCACTCACCTTCATCCTCAGCATGAGCGGCCATGGCTTCCAGTACCTGTGGCCGGAGCAGGCCGTGCCGTTCTGGATCGACCGCATCACCCTGCCGGCGCTCTGGGCCATTCTGGTCATGCGTTTTACCCAGGAACTGCTGTACACCCGC
The DNA here is from genome assembly GCF_002304225.1 of Pseudomonas sp. HAR-UPW-AIA-41. Taxonomy (GTDB): domain Bacteria; phylum Pseudomonadota; class Gammaproteobacteria; order Pseudomonadales; family Pseudomonadaceae; genus Aquipseudomonas. The sequence continues at coordinate 131,096 of NZ_NSLB01000001.1, read as the reverse complement.
GACAGCCTGCGCTGGGGCCACTGGCTGCTGAATCTGGGCTGCCTGCTGTATGCCAGCGCCATCCTCATCAACGCCCTTGGCTACCCTCATACCGGTGCGGTGATCATCGCTCTGGCCCCCATCCTGAGCATGCCGGTCGCCCTGATCTGCGCCGCCATCCGTATGCGCCAAGGTTTCTTCCCGGCGCGTCTATACCTGATCGGCTATGGCACCGTACTGGTCAGCACCGCCGTGCTGGTGATGCGCGCCGCGGGCATCATCCAGCCCGGTCCGTTCACGGCCTACCTGTATCCACTGGCCATCGCCGCCGAGTCGATTCTGTTCTCCTTCGCCCTGGCCTACCGCATCCAGATACTCAAACAGGAGAAGGCGGCAGCTCTGGAGGAGGCTGACCGCGAGAAAAGTGCGCGCCTGGAGCAGATGCAGCATTTCGCTGAGGAGCTGCAGGCCGCAGTGGACAGCCGTACCACCGAACTGGAAAGCGCTAATCAGCGCCTGTCGCTACGCGAGCAGGAGCTGCAACACGCGGCCTGGCACGATCCGCTGACCGACCTGCCGAATCGCCGCTACCTGATTGAGCACACCGAAGCGCAGATGGCTGACGCCACTCGCCGTCAGGAAAGTCTGGCCCTGCTGCTGATCGACCTCGACCACTTCAAGCCGATCAACGATACCTACGGCCATGATGCCGGCGACGTCATGCTGCGGACCGAAGCTCTGCGCCTGCGCCAGGTCGTGCGCAGCCACGACATGGTGGCGCGCCTGGGTGGTGACGAGTTCGCCGTACTGATCAGCGGGCCCAATGCCCAGGAACATGCCGTGGAAATTGCCGAGCGACTGATCAGCGAGCTGGCCCAGCCAGTCTCCTATCAAGACCATCAGCTGCAGGTCTCGATCAGCATCGGCATCGCCCTGTTCCCTCAGCAGGCACGCCAGTTCAGCGCGCTGTACAAGACCGCCGACCTGGCCCTGTACAAAGCCAAGAGCTCCGGCCGCAGCAGCTATCGTCTGTTCGGCGATGATGGCGAACTGTCCAGCGATACCTGCCTGCAGCTGGACCTGCTCAGAGTCCCCAGCGGGTTGCTCTGATCAGCGGTAGCGGCGCGGCACCCGCGCCGTGACCTTGGTCAGCAGCTCATAACCAATGGTGCCGCTGGCCTGCGCCACGCGATCGACCGGCAGATTCGCCCCCCAGAGTTCCACCGCATCGCCAACCTGAGCGGTGGGATGATCACTCAGATCAACCGTGAGCATATCCATCGACACCCGCCCCACCAGCGGCACGCAGGCACCTGCAATCCAGACGGGCGCCCTGCCGGCGCATGACGCGGGTAGCCATCGGCGTAGCCACAGCTCACCGTGCCAATGCGCGAAGGTCGTTCAGCCTGCCAGCCGGCGCCATAGCCGACCGTTTCGCCTACGGCGATTTCGCGCACAGCGATCAGTTCGGCCGTCAGACTCATCACTGCTTGCAGCCCCAGCTCGGCGGCGGAAAGCTCGGCGAACGGGCTGGCGCCGTAGAGCATGATGCCGGGACGCAACCAGTCCATGTGCGCCGCCGGAATCATCAGCACGGCGGCCGAGTTGGCCAGGCTCCGCTGATCAAAAGGCAGATCCAGTACATCGAGGAACCGTTCCAGCTGCAGCTCCGTCACGCTGTGGCCGCGCTCGTCGGCGCAGGCAAAGTGACTGAGCAGATTCAGCTCGGCCACCTGCGCGGCCCCTTCCAGGCGGGCATGACAGTCGCGCAGTGCCGCCTCATCCAGCCCCAGGCGGTGCATGCCACTATCCAGCTTGAGCCAGACGTTCACCGGCCGGGCCAGTTCAGAGGCCAGCAGTTGCTCGACCTGCACAACACTGTGCAGCACCACATCCAGCTGCAACTGAGCAGCCATGCGGTATTCACTGATCTCGAAGCAGCCCTCCAGCAACAGTATGCGTGCACTGTCATGCATGGCCCGAACCTGCGCAGCCTCTTCCAGGCAGGCAACGGCAAAGCCGTCGGCATCATCAGCCAGGACCGTCACCACTTCGCGCAGACCGTGTCCGTAGGCATTGGCCTTGACCACCGCAAATGCCTGACGTCCCGGCGCACAACGCTTGGCTACGGCATAGTTGTGCCGCACTGCGGCGAGATCAATGGAAGCAACGAGCGGACGCATGAGGACACCCTAAAACAAACGGGCGCCATCTTAACCGCTGGGCGCCCGTTTTCATTGATCCCTGTGTGGCTATCTCAGCCGCGCGGGGTTATTCGTCATCGTCGAAGTTATAGATACCCGGCGCCAGGTTCTCGAAGCGCGTGTACTTGCCGAGGAACGCCAGGCGGCAGGTACCGATGGGGCCGTTACGCTGTTTGCCGATGATGATCTCGGCGACGCCCTTGTATTCGGTCTCGGGGTGATACACCTCATCCCGGTAAACGAACATGATGATGTCGGCGTCCTGCTCAATCGCCCCGGATTCACGCAGGTCGGAGTTGACCGGACGCTTGTTGGGCCGCTGCTCCAGCGAGCGGTTGAGCTGCGACAGCGCCACCACCGGGCAGTTGAACTCCTTGGCCAGCGCCTTGAGCGAGCGCGAAATCTCGGAAATCTCGTTGGTGCGGTTGTCACCACTGGAGCCGGGGATACGCATCAGCTGCAGGTAGTCGACCATGATCAGCGCCACTTCACCGTGCTCGCGGGCCAGACGACGGGCGCGGGCGCGCATCTCGGTAGGACTGATGCCGGCGGTATCGTCGATGAACAGCTTGCGCTCATTAAGCAGGTTGACCGCCGAGGTCAAACGCGGCCAGTCGTCATCATCCAGCTTGCCAGAACGCACCTTGGTCTGGTCGATACGCCCCAGCGACGAGAGCATACGCATCACGATCGAGTCGCTGGGCATTTCCAGGGAGAACACCAGCACGACCTTATCGGTGCGCAGTACGGCGTTTTCCACCAGGTTCATGGCGAAGGTGGTCTTACCCATCGACGGACGACCGGCGACGATCACCAGATCGGCCGGCTGCAGACCACTGGTCATGCCGTCCAGATCGGTAAAGCCGGTGGAAATACCGGTAATGCCTTCATTGGTGTTGAACAGCTCGTCGATCCGGTCGATGGTCTTGACCAGAATCTCGTTGATCCCCACCGGGCCACCGGCCTTGGGGCGTGCCTCGGCAATCTGGAAGATCTGCCGCTCGGCCTCGTCGAGCACCTCCACGGCACTCTTGCCCTGCGGGGCATAGGCCATATCGGCGATATCGTTGCTGATACCGATGAGCTGACGCAGGGTCGCGCGCTCGCGGATGATCTGCCCGTAGGCCTTGATGTTGGCCACCGACGGGGTGTTCTTGGCCAGCTCGCCAAGGTAGGCCAGACCGCCGACCTGAGCCAGCTGCCCCTCCTTGTCCAGCTGCTCGGACAGGGTCACCACGTCGAAGGGTTCGTTGCGTTCGGCCAGCTTGTAGATGGCACGGAAAATCAGGCGATGGTCGTGGCGATAGAAGTCGCCATCAGAGACGGCATCGGAAACCCGTTCCCAGGCGTTGTTGTCGAGCATCAGGCCACCCAGCACGGCCTGCTCGGCCTCGATCGAATGAGGCGGCACCTTGAGTGCGGCGGTTTCGAGATCGTACTGTTGCGGCAGGCTGATATCGTTCATGGCACCTGAAACTCTCAATCACAGCGGCCCGCGGACACTTGCCCGGGGCTGAAAAAACAACGGGCACGACACCGCAAATGCAATGTCGTGCCCGATTGTCAGCAGGCCGGCGCTTTCACGCAAGACCTGCAAGTCGCCTCGACTTAGGCGGCTACCACGATCAGCTTGACGGTAGCTTCTACGTCGGTGTGCAGGTGCACAGCTACGTCGAACTCGCCAACTTGACGGATAGTGCCGTTCGGCAGACGTACTTCGCTCTTGGCAACCGGCACGCCGGCAGCAGTCAGAGCGTCAGCGATGTCGTGAGTACCGATCGAGCCGAACAGCTTGCCTTCGTCACCAGCTACTGCAGTGATGGTCACTTCCAGCTCAGCCAGTTGGGCAGCGCGAGTTTCAGCAGATGCTTTCTTCTCGGCAGCAGCCTTTTCCAGCTCGGCACGACGCTCTTCGAACGCAGCGATGTTCGCAGCGGTCGCGGCAGTGGCCTTGCCTTGCGGCAGCAGGTAGTTGCGGCCGTAGCCGGACTTGACGTTTACCTTGTCGCCCAGGTTGCCCAGGTTGGCGATTTTTTCCAGCAGAATAACTTCCATTGGGTCTTACCTCTTAACTTTTAACCTTCACCGTTCGCAGGCCCGGCGCCGTTGTTGCGCGCGGAGCGGCCGCGAAAATCAATCAGACTGTCGACGATGGCCAGGACCACCAGTAACGGATAAACCAGCTGCATGAAGATCAGCAGCGACACATAAAGCCCGACCAGCCAGAACCGAGCGAGCGCCCCTGGGCCACCAGGCCATGGAGCAACGCCGCACCGGCGAAGGCCAACGGCACACTGCACAGCGGCGTCAGCATGGCCAGTTGCACCCCGAGATTGGGGCCCAACAGCATGCCGGCCAGCAGCAGCGCCATCGGCGCCGGCGGCAGACGCATCTCGTGAATCTCACGAGCGAATCCACCAGGGTTGTACAGCGCGGCCTGCCACCAGCGCCCAAGCGCCAGGGCCAGCAGACTGCCTGCTTGCAGCAACGAGGCCAGCAGCCCGGTCAGAACCGGCACCAGCAAACTGTGCAAGCGGGCCTGTTCCTCGGCACTGAGTTCCTGAACACCTTGCAGAACCTGGGGCAACAGAGCTTGCAGCTCCTTGGCCAGGGCCTGGATCGGTTCCTGAAACACCGCATCGAGGGTCACGCCATACAACACCCCAACAGCAACACTGGCGAGCAGCACACGCGTCCAGGACGCCGTAGCCCGCAACACCACAGCCAGTGCCAACGTGCCGAGCAGTACCAGCAGAGCGCGCGGCTCGCCGAAGTACCACCAGGCCAGCGCCGGCAGCAGCCCCCAGGCCACTACGCCCAGAGCATCACTGAGGCCGCGCCGCAACAGAACCAAAGCCCCTGCTGCAGCACCTAGCCAGAAGAGCAACGGCAATGCCGTTGCACCGACCACCACGAGGGCGGCCTGCATGCGTCCACGCATAATGAATTCAGCGAGTGGGCGCATGCGTCTATCCCTTACCTACGTCGACGGCCCGTTATCAACGGCCGTGGCTGTCGGTGTAGGGCAGCAGGGCCAGGTAGCGAGCGCGCTTGATAGCGGTAGCCAGCTGACGCTGATACTTGGCCTTGGTACCGGTAATACGGCTAGGAACAATCTTGCCGGTTTCGGAGATGTAGGCCTTCAGGGTGTTGAGATCTTTGTAATCGATCTCTTTGACGTTTTCTGCGGTAAAGCGGCAGAACTTACGACGGCGGAAGAAACGTGCCATGAGATTGGCTCCTCAATAAGATCCGTGGATTACTCGTCAGCGTTGTCGCTGTCGTCGCCATCGGCAACGTCAGACTCAACGCGCTCACGGCGCTCACGGCGCTCGTTGCGGTTCTCTTCAGCCTTGAGCATCTCGGACTGCTCGGTAACAGCTTCGTCGCGACGGATGACCAGGTTACGGATCACGGCATCGTTGTAACGGAAGTTGTCTTCCAGCTCGGCCAGAGCCTTGGCGCTGCACTCAACGTTCAGCATCACGTAGTGAGCCTTGTGGACGTTGTTGATGGCGTAAGCCAGCTGACGACGGCCCCAATCTTCCAGGCGATGAACCTTGCCACCGTCTTCTTCGATGACTTTGGTGTAACGCTCGACCATACCGCCGACTTGTTCGCTCTGATCCGGGTGGACCAGGAAAACGATTTCGTAATGACGCATAAATGCTCCTTACGGGTTGTAGCCTGCCGACTAACGCGGTCAGGCAAGGAGTGAATGACTCGATGAACTTGTCAGACTGAAGACGCGCGAGCGCCTGCCAATCCGGCAAGGCCGAGCATTCTAGAGAAAGCGCCCCTGTAGGCGCAAGGAAAACTGGCGATTATTTGAACAATCGCCAGCTGATTCGCTCAACCGGCGGCCTTGCCCTGACGCTGACGTACAGCCTCGAACAGGCATACCCCGGTCGCTACCGAGACATTGAGGCTGCTGACGCTGCCGGCCATGGGCAGTCTGACTAGGTAATCGCAGTGTTCACGGGTCAGCCGGCGCATGCCCTTGCCCTCGGCGCCCATGACCAGCACGGTCGGACCGGTCATATCCTGCTGATACAACTCCTGCTCGGCCTCACCGGCCGTGCCGACAATCCACAGGCCGCGCTGCTGCAGCTTTTCCAAAGTCCGCGCCAGATTAGTCACTGCCACCAGCGGAATCACTTCCGCCGCGCCACAGGCCACCTTGCGCACCGTGGCATTGAGGGTGGCCGACTTGTCCTTGGGCACAATCACCGCATGGGCACCGGCCGCATCGGCCGTGCGCATGCAGGCACCGAGGTTGTGCGGATCGGTCACGCCGTCCAGCACCAGCAGCAAGGGCGGCGTGGTAGCGCGATCGAGCAGCTCATCGAGCATGTTCTCGCCCCAGACCTGGCTGGGACTGACCTCGGCCACCACGCCCTGGTGCACGCCCTCGGCCCACTCATCCAGCTCACGGCGGTCCTTCTGGCCAACAGCAATGCGCTGCTGACCAGCCAGATCCACCAGCACCTGCACGCGCGGGTCCTGACGCCCCGCTGCCAGCCACAACTGCTTGACCCGCTTGGGGTGGTGACGCAACAGCGCCTCTACGGCATGGACACCGTAGATTCGTTCCAACTGACTCATGATTTCGCTCTGGGTTTACTCGGCGCACCCTCTGCCTTGGGCTTGGCAGCGCCCTTGCGATGCCGGGACGGTTTGCCCGACTTACTCTTGCCGGCACCCTTGCCGGCAGCCGAAGTCTTTGCCTTGCCACCCGACTTGGCGTCGGCCAGCAGGGCCTGCTTGACCGTCCGGCTTTTCTTCACATCGGTATTGCCGAGCATCTCTTCAGCCTGCGCCAACAATTCCGGCGCCACATCCAGCGCCTGCACCTTGCCGGCACCCCGCTTGCGCGGCGAGCTGGCGGGCGGCGGCGCAGCATGGCGCTCGGCCTGAGCCTGCTGCTTGGCCTGTGCCGCCGGCTTGCTGCCACGACTACGCGTTTTGCTGCCCTTGGCATTACCTTTGGCGGGCGCCGCCTCTCGCCTGTCGCTGCCAGCGCCTTTACGCCCGATCGGCGCCGCCAGCTGCTTGCCGGACAGTTCGAAGTCGATCTTGCGTTCATCAAGATCGACCCGCATGACCGTCACTTCGACACTGTCACCCAGCCGGAAGGTACGGCCGGTGCGCTCCCCAGAGAGACGGTGATGGACAGGATCGAAATGGTAGTAATCGCCCGGCAATCCGGTGACATGCACCAGACCCTCGACATAGATATCGCGCAGCTCGACAAAAATGCCGAAGCCGGTGACTGCCGTGATGACGCCCTCGAAACTTTCGCCGACGCGGTCCTGCATGAACTCGCACTTGAGCCAGTTGACCACGTCACGGGTGGCCTCATCAGCACGCCGCTCGGTCATCGAGCACTGCTCACCCAGTTTCTCCAGCGCAGCTTCGTCATACGGATAGATGCGCGCCTTGGGCATCGTCGCCGCACCTGCGCGCTGCACATGCGGCGTCTCCTGCTTGGAGCGAATGACGCTGCGGATCGCGCGATGCACCAGCAGATCCGGATAACGACGGATCGGCGAAGTGAAGTGGGTGTAAGCCTCGTAATTCAGGCCGAAGTGACCGTTGTTATCCGCGCTGTAAACCGCCTGACTGAGCGAGCGCAGCATGACGGTCTGGATCAGATGGAAATCCGGACGATCCTGAATGCCCTGCAGCAACTTCTGGTAATCCTTCGGCGTCGGACCTTCCTTGCCCTTGTGCAGGGCCAGCCCCAGTTCTGCCAGGAAAGCCTTGAGCTTCTCCACGCGCTCGGACGGCGGACCATCGTGCACGCGATACAGCGACGGAATGGCATGCTTCTGCATGAACAGCGCCGTGGCGACGTTGGCCGCCAGCATGCATTCCTCAATCAGCTTGTGCGCATCATTGCGCTGCGTCGGACGGATTTCAGCGATCTTGCGCCCTTCACCGAAGACGATGCGGGTTTCCTGGGTCTCGAAGTCGATGGCGCCACGCTCATGACGTGCCGCCAGCAACACCTGATACAGGGCATAGAGTTGTTTGAGGTGCGGCAGCACCTCCTTGTACTCGCCACACAGGGCCTTGCCTTCAGTGCTCTTCGGCTTCTCCAGCATGGTGCTGACCTTGTTGTAGGTCAGACGAGCATGGGAATGAATCACCGCCTCATAGAACTGGTAGTCGACGATCTTGCCGGCCTTGGAGATGCTCATCTCGCAGACCATGGCCAGACGGTCGACATGCGGGTTCAGCGAACAGAGGCCATTGGACAGCTCTTCCGGCAGCATGGGCACCACGCGCTCGGGGAAATACACCGAGTTACCGCGCCTGGTCGCTTCTTCATCCAGCGCCGAGCCCACCTTGACGTAGTGCGACACATCGGCGATCGCCACATAGAGCTTCCAGCCCCCGGAAAAGAGCTTCCAGCGGCTGCCATTCTTCTCACAGAACACGGCATCATCGAAGTCGCGGGCATCTTCACCATCGATGGTGACGAACGGCAGGTGACGCAGATCGACGCGCTTCTCCTTGTCCTTCTCCTCGACTTCCGGCTTGAGCTTGTGCGCTTCCTTGATCACCGCTTCGGGCCAGACATGCGGAATGTCGTAGCTGCGCAGCGCCACATCGATTTCCATGCCCGGCGCCATGTAGTTGCCGATCACTTCGATGATGTCGCCCTGCGGCTGGAAACGTGACGTCGGCCAGTGGGTGATCTTGATCTCGACGAACTGGCCGATGCGCGCGCCGGCGGTACGCCCCGGAGAAACCAGCACTTCCTGCTGGATCTTCGGATTATCCGCCTCGACAAAGCCGATACCGGCCTCCTCGAAGTAGCGCCCGACGATGGTTTCATGGGCGCGGGTCAGCACTTCAACAATCGCGCCTTCGCGACGACCACGTCGGTCCAGACCGGAAACTCGCGCCAAGGCGCGGTCACCATCAAACACCAGACGCATCTGGGCCGGACTGAGAAACAGGTCATCACTGCCATCGTCAGGGATCAGAAAGCCAAAGCCATCACGATGGCCACTGACACGCCCACAGATCAGATCCAGCTTGTCGACCGGCGCGTAGGTGCCGCGCCGGGTATAAATCAGTTGTCCATCGCGCTCCATGGCGCGCAGGCGGCGGCGCAGGGCCTCCAGCTGCTCTTCGGTGGTCAGCCCGAACTCGTCTACCAGCTGTTCACGGCTGGCAGGGGCGCCACGCTCATCGAGCCGCGCCAGAATCAGTTCGCGGCTGGGGATGGGGTTCTCGTATTTTTCCGCCTCGCGGGCGGCCTCGGGATCGAGGGATTGCCAATCGGCCATTAGTCAGGTGTCACCTTTGTGTGTGCGATATCGCATCTCTATCTACTGTCTATTGAAGCGCGAAACCCGCCTGTCGGTCAGCTTTAATCCTGAGAATAATTTTTTCGCCATCAGGGGTTTACAAGACAAAACCCGCTCCGTATAGTTCGCGCCCACAGCGTTGCAGAGACGTTGTAACACGGAAACGATGAGGAATCATCGAATCCAGTGCCCAGGTGGCGGAATTGGTAGACGCACTAGGTTCAGGTCCTAGCGGTGGCAACACCGTGGAAGTTCGAGTCTTCTCCTGGGCACCACTTATTCAAAGAGTCGAGTCACTGACTTGATTCTGTAAAGGTCGGCGCAGTACCCCTTGGCTTGCCAGGTAAACCGCGTAGTCGATGAGCGATCATTGCAATGTGCCCAGGTGGCGGAATTGGTAGACGCACTAGGTTCAGGTCCTAGCGGTGGCAACACCGTGGAAGTTCGAGTCTTCTCCTGGGCACCACTCTTCAAGAAAAAACCGAGCCTCTGGCTCGGTTTTTTCGTTTCAGGCCCTGAACTGGCCGAGACTGCCGCGCAACTGTTCAGCCAACCCCTCCAGCACCCGACCACTGGCCACCATCTCACCGACCACGTCGGCAACGCGCTGCGCCTCGCCATGAATGATCTCGACCCGCCCGCGCACGGCATCCACCCCTTCGGCCTGATGCCTGGCAGCCAGTGACGCCGAGTCGATCGCTCCGTGCACATCACTGACCGAACGCTGGATTGACTGCTGCAGACCAGCACTCTGCTGCAAGGCAGCCTGCCCTTCTCGGGCCTGCAGCGCAGCCTGCGAAACAGCAGCAACCGCCTCAGTTGCCCCCTGCTGCAGCGCATTGATATGGCTCTGGATGTCGCCAGTCGACTGCTGAGTCTTGCTTGCCAGCGCACGAACCTCATCGGCCACCACCGCAAAGCCCCGCCCACTCTCGCCAGCCCGCGCGGCCTCGATGGCCGCATTCAATGCCAGCAGATTGGTTTGCTCGGCAATGCCGTGAATCACGCTGAGCACCACTTCGATCTGCTGACTCTGCTGGGCCAGACGCTCAATCACCGCGGCGCCATTTTCCACCCGCAACACCAAGCCTTCGATCAGACCATTGACCCGTACCGCAATCGCCGCATTCTCCTCCGCCGCCTGACGAATGGCCGCCACACGCTGCAGCGCATCCTGCATGGCCAGGCTTTCCGCCTGCGCATCACTGCTCATCTGCGCCAGCGCCTGCAGGCTGCCGGCAACCTCGTCGCGCTGCCGTGTTGTGGCAGCCTCCGCTGCCGCGCCGCGCCGCCCGAGCCCCGCAATCTCCGAATCAGTCCGCTGCGCCACCTGACTGGCTTCACGCATGATCGGTTGCAGACGGGCAACGAAGCCATTGACCACACCCGCCATCTCACCCAGCTCATCACTGCTGCGCATCTCAACCCGCCGGGTCAGATCACCCTCGCCAGCTGCCAGATCGCCAAGCGCGCCAATCAGCAGACGCAGACGATTGACGACCCGCCAACCCAGAATGGCCGCCAGAATCAGCAACACCAGCACCGCCACAATCACCAACCCGACACTGACCCGCCACAGCAAGCGCTCTGCCGCCGACTCGACCAACTGCCGGCTGCTGCCGGCCATTCCCAGCGCAGCCTCATGAGCCACCCTGAGGCGCGCGGCAAGAATCGCACTGCTATCCTTGGCAGCCCCGTTCAGTCCGTCCTGCACCAGCTGACCACTGCTCTCGATCAACCCGGTAAAACGCCGGTCAAGCGCCGACAAGGTATCGTCAACCTGAGCCGTGGAAACACCGAGCAGCACCTTGCCGATCACACTGCCCATGGGACTGATCTGCGCTTCGGTGACATAGACATAGGGATCCTCTGCTGCAGCATTGAGCACCTTATCCATGGCCCCCTTGCCTTCCCCCTTGTCCAGCAACTGCTGCACGCGTGAATCCTGTCGATTAAGGTGGCGCGTCAAACGCTGCCCCTGAGCATCGAAATACACCACGAACAGCACATTGCCATTGCGCTGCGCCATCCGCGCCAGCTCAGTCAACGCGGGCACATCGTTATCCCAGATCGCCTTGGGCGCCACGGAGGCCAGCAGCTGCGCCATGTCATCGGCAGACTGCTTGAGACTGCGCTCGAGCTCGACACGCAGCTCCTGCTGCTCTTCCTCGAGGCGCGCCGTCAGCCCTGTCGTCAGCCGGTCACGGGTACTGGCTGCCATGCCATCGAGGCTTTTACGCACTTCAGCCGTCGCAGATTCGAGCCCGCCGGCCACACGCTGGGTATCTGCCGCCAGACCTGAGGCCAGCTCATCAACCAGACCGCTGACGGTCGAGCGCGTCAGCATCAGCGCCACCAGCACCTGAATGACGAACGCCACGCCAAGCGCAATAAAGGCCGGGCGCAGCAATCGACTTTGCAGCAACGCAAGAATGGCGGACACGGCAAACCTCCACTGGCACTGATTGCGCCCCACAGGAAGTTATAGCCCAGCCAGCCGGTAGCGTGACGGATGCACAGAAATGCAAAAGGGCCGCATAGCGGCCCTTTTACTTACCCCTGACAGTGTCAGGCGTAGGGATGACGCAGAACGATAGTCTCGTTGCGATCCGGACCAGTGGAAATGATGTCGATCGGCGCACCAACCAACTCTTCCACGCGCTTGATGTAGGCACGGGCATTGGCCGGCAGTTCTTCCAGGCTGCGTGCACCCAGGGTCGACTCGCTCCAGCCCGGCATTTCCTCATACACCGGCTGCAGGCCGATGTAGCTGTCGGCATCAGTCGGCGCGTCAATGACCTGACCGCTCTGATCGCGATAGCCAACACAGATGCAGATGGTTTCCAGACCGTCGAGCACATCCAGCTTGGTCAGGCACAGACCGGAAATACTGTTGATCTCGATGGCACGACGCAGGATCACGGCATCGAACCAGCCACAGCGGCGGGCACGCCCGGTGGTGGAGCCGAACTCATGACCACGCTTGGCCAGGTAGGCGCCTACGTCGTCGAACAGCTCGGTCGGGAACGGACCGGAACCAACGCGCGTGGTGTAGGCCTTGGTGATGCCCAGAATGTAATCCAGATACAGAGGACCAAAGCCGGAGCCGGTAGCCGTACCACCAGCAGTGGTGTTGGAGCTGGTCACGTAGGGGTAGGTGCCATGATCAATATCCAGCAACGAGCCCTGGGCACCTTCAAACATGATGTAGGCATCTTCCTTGCGCAGCTGGTGCAGACGTGCAGCCACGTCGGTCACCATCGGACGCAGGATTTCCGCGTATTCCAGCGCCTCGTCGAGGGTCTTCTGGAAGTCGACGGCCGGCTCCTTGAAATAGTTCTGCAACACGAAGTTGTGGTAGTCCAGCACCTCGCCCAGCTTGGCGGCAAAGCGTTCGCGGTGAAACAGGTCACCGATACGCAGACCACGGCGCGCCACCTTATCTTCATAAGCTGGGCCGATACCGCGACCGGTAGTACCGATCTTGGCATCACCACGCGCCTTCTCGCGCGCCTGATCCAGGGCCACGTGGTACGGCAGAATCAGAGTACAGGCCGGGCTGATGCGCAGACGCTCACGCACCGGCACGCCTTTTTCTTCCAGCTTGGTGATTTCACGCAGCAGTGCGTCCGGCGCCACAACCACGCCGTTACCGATCAGGCACTCGACGTTTTCACGCAGGATGCCCGAGGGAATCAGGTGCAGAACGGTTTTCTCACCATCGATGACCAGCGTGTGACCCGCATTGTGGCCACCCTGATAGCGCACGACCGCTGCAGCCTGATCAGTGAGCAGGTCAACAATCTTGCCTTTGCCCTCATCACCCCACTGGGTGCCCAGGACGACGACATTCTTACCCATAAACGTATCCTCTTCGGAAAAGCCTGCACCGGCCGCAGCCAGCAAAATCTCATCAGGACGCCAGAGGCGCCACCTGCCAATTACCGTTCTGCCATTGCAGCTGGCGGTCGCAACCCGACTCTCGCGCTGCAGCCACATCCTGCCCAGGCAAAGCCTGAACCACCCGCACCCCATCGCGACGCAGACGCTGAACTGCCTGCCAGAGGTACAGGTCATGGTGATCGGGCGCCCACACGGCTGGCTCAGCCGCCGGTGGTGCCATGTTGCCCAGAGTCACCAGAGTCTTCAGGTCTGTGGAAAAGCCGGTTGCCGGACGCGCCCGACCGAAATCCGCACCGATATCATCGTAGCGGCCACCCTGAGCAATTGCCTGCCCCATGCCCGGCACGAAGGCGGCAAACACCACGCCCGTGTGATAGTGGTAACCACGCAGCTCGCCGAGATCGAAATACAGCGGCAGCTCCGGATAACGCAGCTCAAGCTCATCGGCGATCGCCAGCAACTCATCCAGCGCGCGATGCACCTCTGCCGGCGCCTCCACCAGGCAGGCCTGGGCCAGATCGAGCACCTCACGACCGCCACACAGTTCGACCAGCGCACTCAGCATATTGGCCAGCGGACCGTCGATACCGGCGGTAAGGGCCTCAACCTCATCGACCGCCTTGCGCTGCAGGGCATCGAACAACTGCTGCTCGGCATCGCCACTCAAGCCGGCCGCACGCGCCAGACCGCGGTAGATGCCGACATGCCCAAGATCCATGTGAACATCGGCAACACCACTCAGCTCCAGGGTATCGAGCATCAGACTGATGACTTCTACATCACTCGCCGGACTGGCATCGCCGTAGAGTTCCGCACCGACCTGAATCGGGCTGCGCGAAGTGGACAGCGCACGCGGCTTCGCGTGCAGCACGCTTCCGGCATAGCACAGACGGCTCGGCCCCTCGCGGCGCAGGCTGTGAGCATCGAGACGCGCCACCTGCGGGGTGATGTCGGCACGCAACCCCATCAAACGACCACTGTACGGATCGGTTACCTTGAAGGTGCGCAGATCCAGGTCCTGACCGGCACCGGACAGCAGCGACTCCAGAAATTCGATGTGCGGGGTGATTACCAGCTCATAGCCCCAACGCTGGAACAGATCCAGCACCTGACGGCGGGCTGCTTCGATGCATGCCGCTTCCGGCGGCAGAACTTCCTCGATGCCATCTGGCAGAAGCCAGCGATCTACCGTTGCCATTTCCACATTCCCCTCTTGCCCAGGCGGCAGGTCTTCAGTGCAGCAGGTAAAGAAGACCGGTTCCCAGCAGCATGCTGGCCAGCCCGATAAGCCTCAGCCGAGATTCACTCAGCTGAGCCAGACTCATGATTGCGCTGCGCCATTGCTGCGGGCAAAGAAAGGGCAGGATGCCTTCCAGCACCAGCACGAGACAAAGCGCGATACCCAGTTGCTGCCACATGATTCCCGCAGACGCAAAAAAGCCGGGGTTTTCCCGGCTGGCTTATGGTACCACAAATTACCCGCAGACTACCCCGGCAGCGCGTTTGCTCTGCCGGGGTCAGCAGTTAAGGCTTGGATTTCTCCAGATAGCGGAAGAAGTCATTGCCCGGATCCAGCACCAGCACGTCGCTCTTGCTGGAGAAGCTCTCGCGGTAAGCCTTGAGGCTGCGGTAGAAGCTGTAGAACTCGGCATCCTGACCAAAAGCCTTGGCGTAGATGGCAGCGGCCTTGGCATCGCCATCACCTCGTACCTCTTCAGCCTGACGATAAGCCTCCGCCAGAATCACACGCTTCTGCCGGTCGGCATCTGCCCGCACGCCTTCCGCCTGCTCACGACCTTTGGCGCGGTGCTCGCGGGCCTCGCGCTCACGCTCCGAGCGCATACGCTCGAACACACTGGCATATACTTCCTTGGGCAGGTCGATGGCCTTGACCCGCACATCGATCACTTCGATGCCCAGTTCCTTCTTCGCCATCTTGTTCAGCGACTCGGTGATATCGCCCATCAGCGCATCACGCTCACCGGCCACCACATCATGCAGGGAACGCTTACCAAACTGGTTGGACAACGCTGCCACCAGACGCTGCGACAGGCGATCATCGGCGATCTGCTTCATGCCCGAAGTAGCGGTGTAGAACAGCCCGCTGTCAGCCACCCGCCACTTGGCGTAAGCGTCAACCATGACCGCCTTCTTCTCCAGCGTCAGCAGGCGCTGAGTCGGCGAATCCAGCGTCAGCAGACGCCCGTCAAACTTACGCACCGAGTTGACCAGCGGCATTTTCACATGCAGGCCTGGAGGCACATCAGCCTTGACGATGCGACCGAACTTCAGCAGCACAGCCCTTTCGGTCTGCGCCACGATATAAAAACTGTTCCACCCGACAATCGCCAGCAGCACGCCAGCGATCAGGGCCACGAATGCCTTATTGCTCATCAGCGGGCCTCCCTCACGCGCAGCTCACGCTGCTGTACTTCCTGACTGATGCGCGCGCCGATATCGGGCGCCGCCATGCTGCCCGCTGTCGCGGATGCAGCACCAGAGGACGCATTGACCATCTTGTCGAGCGGCAGGTACAGCAGGTTGTTCTGTCCCTTGTCACCGGTCACCAGCACCTTGCTGGTATTGCTGTACACCTCCTGGAGAGTGTCCAGATACAGACGCTCGCGGGTGACTTCCGGCGCCTTGCGGTACTCGGCGACCAGCTTGCTGAAGCGATCGGCCTCACCCTCGGCGCGAGCCACCACCTCATCACGGTAGCCACTGGCTTCCTCAAGGATGCGCTGGGCCTGGCCGCGCGCTTCCGGCACGATGCCGTTGGCATAGGTTTCCGCCTGGTTGCGCTCGCGCTGTTCATCCTCACGGGCACGAATCACGTCATCGAAGGCATCCTTGACCTCGGCCGGAGCCGTGGCTCGCTGAATGTTCACCTGGGTCACGGAGATACCGGTACCGTAGGTATTGAGGAAGCTCTGCAGACGCTCACGCACCTCGGTGGACATGCGCTCACGACCCTCGGTGATCACCTGATCCATGGTGGTCGAGCCGGCCACATGACGCAGTGCACTCTCAGTGGCATGCTTGAGGCTCACCTCGGGCTGATCGACATTGAGCACGAAGTCCTGCAGCTTGCTGACCTTGTACTGAATGGTGAACGGCACTTCGACGATGTTCTCGTCCTCGGTCAACATCTGCCCGGTCATCGAGTAGGAACGCTCGCGGGTAACGTTTTCCTGGAACTTGCGATCAATCGGCGGGAAGTAGATGTTCAGGCCCGGGCGACCGTTTCGTAGTACTTGCCAAAGCGCAGCACCACGGCCTGCTCCTGCTCGTCAACGATGTAAACGGCATTCCACAGCCACAGCGCCAACAGCAGCAAGAGGCCAATGCCGAGCATACCCAGACCGCCGCCCGAGCTGTCGCTGGCGCCTCGCTTGCCACCGCCAAAAATACCGCCGAGGCTTTCCTGCAATTTGCGGAACGCCTCATCGAGATCCGGAGGCCCCTGACGCCCACCGCCCTTGCGGCCGCCCCATGGGTCCTGATTGTTTGAGTTGCCACCCGGCTCATTCCAAGCCATAGCGCTCTCCATCCTGTTCAACCGACATCTGTCGCAATGCCGGACATGCTATCGAATGCCCGCTGTTAAGCCAAAACCTAACGGACCGCTTTCATTGCAAAGTGTGTTGCGCGAGAAACTCATCCGGCTGCCAGCCCTCGCGACTGACCAGACGATTGATCTCGCTACGCGGCAAACGCAACGCCAGCAGGATATTGCCCTGCTCATCATGTTCCTCGCTCTGCACGGCCCCCAGAGCAAAGCACTGCGCCCGCAAGCGCCCCATGCTCTGCGGCAAACGCAGGGTGCCGACAAAGAGATCCTCGCCGAGCAACTCGGCCACAGCCTGCTTGAGCAGTTCCAGCCCACGCCCTTCGCGTGCCGAGAGCCAGACTCGCAGTGGCTTGCCCTGCTCATCGCGCTGAATATGCGGTTCAATCCCGTCGAGCAGATCGAGCTTGTTGTACACCTCTAGCATCGGCAGTTCGTGGGCGCCGATTTCAGTCAGCACCGCATGCACCTGCTCGATCTGCTGATCACGCTCCGGCTCGTGAGCATCGATCACGTGCAGCAGCAGATCAGAGTTGCTCGACTCTTCCAGAGTAGCGCGGAAGGCCTCCACCAGCTTGTGCGGCAGATGACGGATAAAGCCCACGGTATCGGCCAGCACAATCGGCCCCAGATCATCCAGCTGCAGACGCCGCAGGGTTGGATCGAGCGTGGCGAACAACTGATCAGCCGCATAGACCTCGGAGGTGGTCAAAGCATTAAAGAGCGTCGACTTGCCGGCGTTGGTGTAGCCCACCAGGGAAACCGCAGGAATCTCGGCCCGCCGACGACCACGGCGAGCCTGCTCGCGCTGGCTACGCACCTTTTCCAGACGCTGCTTGATCTGGCGCACCCGCACACGCAACAGGCGGCGGTCGGTTTCCAGCTGGGTTTCACCCGGACCGCGCAAGCCGATACCACCCTTCTGCCGCTCCAGGTGGGTCCAGCCACGCACAAGACGGGTGCTCATGTGCTCCAGCTGGGCCAGTTCAACCTGCAACTTACCCTCATGGGTGCGTGCGCGCTGGGCGAAGATATCGAGGATCAGACCTGTACGGTCGAGGACACGGCACTCGAACGCCCGCTCCAGGTTACGTTCCTGGCTGGGGCTCAAGGTGTGATTGAAGATGACCAGCTCGACGCCGGCTTCCTTGACCAGTTGGCTCAGTTCATCGACCTTGCCGCTGCCAATCAGATACCTGGCCGTGTGCTGCTGGCGCGCGACGCTGACGAACGATGCGATTTCCGCCCCCGCCGAGCGCGCCAACTCCTGAAACTCCTGAGGATCTTCGCTCACCTCGGGATTCTGGCCATCCAGATGGACCAGAATGGCCCGTTCACCACCACCCGGGCGTTCGAAGAACAACTCAGCCTCCCGTCAGATATTGCCGGGCTCAGCAGCCTGCTCCTGCTCGGAGGCAGTCGGCAGACGAACCGGGCGGCTCGGCACAACGGTGGAAATAGCGTGCTTGTAGACCATTTGGCTGACAGTGTTCTTCAGCAGAATGACAAACTGGTCGAAAGACTCGATCTGGCCCTGCAGCTTGATGCCGTTGACCAGATAGATGGAAACCGGAACGCGCTCCTTACGCAGGGTGTTCAGGTAAGGGTCTTGTAGCGAATGCCCTTTTGACATGTGCCGCACTCCTTAAAGGAAAAACATCATTATTAATTTTAGAAAACAGCAAAAACCGCCTTACCCCCAAGGATAGACGGTAACTGGCGAGGTCTTCAGGCCAATATGGCGACCGACTCCAGGTATTTCAAGGCGCGAGACAAATTGTCGCCGGCCAGACTGTCCAGCCAGTGCACATCAGACCAGCCGCGCAACCAGGTGAACTGACGTTTGGCCAGCTGCCGTGTGGCGATAATGCCCCGCTCAACCATCTCGTCATGCGTCAGCCGCCCGTCCAGGTAATCCCACGCCTGGCGATAGCCAACTGCCCTGATAGACGGCAGCGCGGCGTGCAAGTCACCTCGCCGTCGCAATGTTTCGACTTCTTCGATGAAACCTTGTTCCAGCATCAGCTGAAAACGCCGTGCAATACGCTCGTGCAATACCTGCCGTTCGAGCGGCGCGATGGCCAGCTGAGCAACAGTATAAGGGAATTGCCCGCCCCCGGGCGTGTCTAGGCCGGCATTTTGCTGCTGACGCAAGCGGTGCTCGCTCATGCTCAACCCGCTCACCCGCCAGACCTCCAGTGCGCGGGTCAGACGCTGCGGATCATTGGGATGAATGCGCGCCGCTGACTGCGGATCAACCCGTGCCAGCTCGGCATGCACCGCCGCCCACCCCTGGGCCGCCGCCTGAGCCTCAATCTCACGCCGCACGCTCTCGTCGGCAGAGGGCATATCCGCAAGGCCTTCCAGCAGCGCCTTGTAGTAGAGCATGGTGCCGCCCACCAACAGCGGAATCTTGCCGCGCGAGGTGATCTCCGCCATCGCCGCGAGGGCATCGGCGCGAAACTCAGCCGCGGAATACGCCTCCAGCGGGTCGCGGATATCGATCAGACGATGTGGGAACTCAGCCAGGACGCTCTTTTCCGGCTTGGCCGTGCCGATGTCCATGCCCCGGTAGATCAGCGCCGAGTCGACACTGATCAGCTCACAGGGCAGGCTGCGCGCCAGCTCCAGGGCCAGATCGGTTTTCCCGGCCGCAGTCGGCCCCATGAGAAAGATGGCGGGTGGCAAGGCAGGCATGCAGAACTCCCGGCGCGTACGCCTCAACGACCGCGCAGGAACAGCTTGTCCAGATCATCCATGCCCAGCTGGGTCCAGGTCGGACGGCCATGGTTGCACTGACCGCTGCGCTCGGTCTGCTCCATATCGCGCAGCAGGCCGTTCATTTCAGGCAAGGTCAGGCGACGATTGGCGCGTACGGCGCCATGACAGGCCATGGTCGCCAGCAGTTCATTCAGATGAGCCTGAATACGATCACTGGTGCCGTACTCCAGCAGATCCGCAAGCACATCGCGCACCAACTGATTGGCTTCAGCCTGCTTGAGCAAGGCCGGAATCTGCCGGATGGCCAGGGTTTCCTGCCCCAGACGCTGCAGCTCAAAGCCCAGCCGGGTAAACCAGGCTGCATGCTCCTCGGCGCAATCCGCTTCGCGCTCGCTGAGCGCGAGCGACTCGGGTACCAGCAGCGGCTGGCCCTTGAGCCCTTCGCAAGCCATGGCGGTTTTCAGGCGCTCGTAAGTGATGCGTTCATGGGCCGCATGCATATCCACCAGTACCAGACCCGCAGCATTCTCGGCCAGTATGTAGATGCCTTTGAGCTGCGCTAGGGCATAGCCGAGCGGCGGAATATCGCCCTGCTCGGCGGGCAAGGCCGGCGCCGCAGCGGGCGAGCCGAGCGGCGCAAAGTACTCGCGATAGGCACCCTTAGCCTCGGCAACAGGCAATACAGGCTGCGCCTGCGGCACCTGATAACCACCTACAGGGCGCCAACTCGGCTCAGCGGCCGGTGACTCAAGCAGATTGGCCGCCAGACTCATCTCCCCCTGCGGGCCGAATTCGCCGGCCTCAAGACCAGTGGCGCGAACCACCTGCGTCACTGCCGCCGGAGCCGCCAACTGATCCTCCGGGCGCACCTCGCCCAAGGCGCGATGCAAGGTACCGTAGAGGAAATCATGCACCATGCGGCTGTCGCGGAAGCGCACCTCATGCTTGGTCGGATGCACATTCACATCCACCACCGCCGGATCGATCTCAAGGAACAGCACGAAGGTCGGATGGCGACCGTTGTACAGCACATCGCGGTACGCCTGGCGAACCGCATGGGCAACCAGCTTGTCGCGGACCATGCGGCCATTGACGTAGAAATACTGCAGGTCTGCCTGACTGCGGGAGAAGGTGGGCAAACCGACCCAGCCCCACAGGTACAGGCCGTTGCGCTCGATCTCGATGGGCAGCGCCTGTTCAAGGAACGCCGTGCCGCAAACCGCCCCCACCCGGCGCGCCCGCGCCTGGGCGTCATGCGCCTCATGCAGCGCCAGCACCGTTTTGCCGTTGTGACGCAGATGAAACGCCACATCGAAACGCGCCAGCGCCAGCTTCTTGATCACATCCTGCAGGTGATCGAACTCGGTCTTCTCGGCGCGCAGGAACTTGCGCCGCGCCGGCGTATTGAAGAACAGGTCACGCACTTCCACCGTGGTACCGACCGGATGCGCCGCTGGCTGCACGCGGGCCTCCATGTCACGGCCTTCGGTTTCCACCTGCCAGGCTTCGCTGGCCTGCGGCGTGCGCGAAGTCAGCGTCAGGCGCGACACCGAACTGATGGAGGCCAGCGCCTCACCACGAAACCCCAGACTGTTAACGGCTTCCAGATCCTGCAGATCACGAATCTTGCTGGTGGCGTGACGAGCGAGCGCCAACGGCAGGTCATCGGCGGGAATACCACCGCCATCGTCGCGCACCCGCAGCAACTTGATGCCACCCTGCTCGACATCCACGTCGATGCGGCTAGCGCCGGCATCCAGACAGTTCTCCAGCAGTTCCTTGGCCACCGAGGCGGGTCGCTCGACCACTTCGCCGGCGGCAATCTGGTTGGCCAGCCGCGGGCTGAGCAGCTGGATACGACGCAGTTCGGTCATGGCTGTACGGCCAGAGCAGTGGTCGGAATCTGCAGCACCTGACCGGCGCGGATGTTGTCGCTGCGCAGGCTGTTGACCGAGCGCAGGGAGGACAGACTGACCTGATAGCGCTGGGCAATCAGCGCCAGGCTTTCCCCGGAGGTCACCACGTGCTCGCGCGGCCCCATCGGTACCTTGCCCTGATCACGCAGCATGGCGATATAGGTACCCGGAGGCGGATTCTGCTGGAAAAACTGCTTGACCCCGGTCGTGATGGAACGGGCCAGCGCCTGCTGATGCGCCGTGCTGTGCAGCTTCTGCGACTCGTTGACGTTGGAGATGAACCCGGTTTCCACCAGAATCGACGGAATATCCGGTGACTTCAGCACCATGAAGCCGGCCTGCTCGACACGGCGCTTGTGCAGCGGCGTGACCCGCCCCATGTTGGAAAGCACCTTCTGCCCGACATTCAGACTGGAAGACAGCGAAGCGGTCATCGACAGGTCCAGCAGCACGCCGGCGAGCATGCGGTCCTTGTCATCCAGACTGACGTTGCCGGCGCCACCAATGAGGTCCGACTGATTCTCACTGTTGGCCAGCCAGCGCGCGGTTTCCGAAGTGGCGCCACGGTCGGACAAGGCAAACACCGAGGCACCGAAAGCACTGCGGCTCGGCGCGGCGTCGGCATGAATCGACACGAACAGATCGGCGCCCTTCTTGCGCGCAATCTCGGTACGTTTGCGCAGTGGAATGAAATAGTCGCCGGTACGCACCAGCTCGCCACGGAAGCCTTTCTCGCGGCTGATCTGCCGCTGCAGTTCCTTGGCGATGGCCAGAGTCACATTTTTCTCGTGCTGCCCCTTCGGCCCCAGGGCTCCCGGATCCTCGCCACCATGACCGGCATCGATGGCCACCACGATCAGGCGCTTGCCGGCTGGTACGGGCGGCAGATTGGCCGGTGGAGGGGTGATACTGGCAACCGGCTGCGGCGGCGGTGAAACGGCAGGCGCAGCACCCGGCGTATTGGCCGGCGGCACGCTAACGGGAGATCCGCCAGGAGAGCGCGCCTGACTATCACCCGCTTCCTGATCAAAGAGATCGACCACCAGACGGTGGCCGTACTGCTGATTCGGCGCCAGAGTGAAACTCTTCGGGGTAACGGGCGCAGACAGGTCGAAAACCATGCGCAACTCGCCGGGCGCCCGCTGTGCCGAACGCACCGAGGTGATGGGTGTATTGCTCAGGGACAGTTGTTCCAACGCCGTTTTCAGATCGGCACCGGACACATCGATCACGATGCGATTGGGCGCCGACAGGGTAAAAAGGCTGTGCTGAACCGGGCCCGACAGGTCGAACACCAGGCGAGTGTTATCCGGGGCGCGCCACAACCGCACACTGCGTACTTCGGCAGCAGCCCAGGCCTCGACCGTCAGCAGCGCCAGCAACACACCAC
Source organism: Pseudomonas sp. HAR-UPW-AIA-41 (assembly GCF_002304225.1). Taxonomy (GTDB): domain Bacteria; phylum Pseudomonadota; class Gammaproteobacteria; order Pseudomonadales; family Pseudomonadaceae; genus Aquipseudomonas. Next base: position 108,093 of record NZ_NSLB01000001.1, on the reverse strand, counting down.
TGAACAGCCTCATCCCTCGCAAGCGCACACCCCACCCCGACGTTCTTATCATGATTCCCCGCTCAAGGCGGCACACCAGGCCTCACCACGCGCACCATGCGCGCTCAGCGTCAGCAGGCGTCCGTTCTTATGCGGGGCAATGGTAATGTCAAGGTCGGCCTTTGGCAAAACGCCCGCGCCACGCTCCGGCCACTCGACCAGGCACAGACAGCGCTCATCGAAGTAGTCGCGAATCCCCATGAACTCCAACTCCTCGGGATCGGACAGACGATAAAGGTCGAAGTGATAGACCATGCCTGAGCCCAGATCATAAGGCTCGACCAGAGTGAAGGTTGGACTCTTCACTGCCCCGGCATGGCCCAGACCGCGCAGCAGGCCGCGGGAAAAGGTGGTCTTGCCGGCCCCCAGATCACCGTGCAGGTAAATCACCCCCAGCCCGCCGCTGATTACCCCGAGGCGCGCGGCCACGGCCAGCATGCCCTCTTCATCCAGAGCCGGCAGTTTCAGTTCAGACACGGCGCATGCTCCTCAAGCAACTGACGAATGGTCATACACAAATCGCTGGCCGACAGGCCCCGGCCACCCAGGCCCAGCTGCTCACCGGCACAGGCATGCAGCCAGACACCGAGGCAGGCTGCCTCGTAAGCACTCATCCCCTGAGCCAGCAGCGCACCCAGCAAACCGCTGAGCACATCGCCAAAACCTGCCCCTGCCATGGCCGGATGCCCCCGCTCACACAGCGCCAGGCGACCATCCGCGGCGGCTACCAGGCTGCCGGCGCCCTTGAGCACCACCACAGCGCCGTAATGTCGAGCCAGCTCACGCGCAGCGGCTGGCCGATCATTCTGCACCTCACTGACCATGCAACCCAGCAAGCGGGCGGCCTCACCGGGATGCGGAGTCAGGATGCACTGCTCGGGCAATGCCTGCGCTTCCAGTGCCAGCAGATTGAGCGCATCGGCATCCAGCACCCAGGCACCAGCCTGCTGCAACGCCGCCGAATAAAGACTGCGACCCCAAGCCTGCTGGCCCAATCCGGGCCCCAGCACCAGCACCGAGGATGCCGCGAGCAGGTCGCCCAACTGATTGGCCGAACGCACGCCGCGCGTCATGACTTCCGGCAAACGCGCCAACGCCCCGACCACATGCTCCTCACGGGTGGCCAGCGACACCAGACCGGCACCGGCGCGCAAGGCCATCTGCGCGGCCAGCAGCACGGCGCCGCCATAGCCACGGTCGCCTCCCACCAGCAGCACATGCCCCAGCCGTCCCTTGTGCACCGTCCGAGCACGCGGCGCCAGGCGCGCCACGCTGTCAGCAGCCAGGCGCACGGCACTGACCGGGACCTGCTCGACGATCTGCGCATCAGCCTGCAGATCGGCGAAGCGCAACGTACCGACCCAGTCCGCCGCCGCGCCGGTGAACAGCCCCAGCTTGAGGCCGATAAAGGTCACCGTCAGCTCAGCACGCACCGCCACACCCAGCACCTGACCGGTATCGGCACAGAGTCCGGAGGGGATATCCACCGCCAGCACAGGCAGGCCGCTGGCGTTGATCTGCTCGATGACCTGACGAAAGGGCGCCCGCACCTCCCCCTTAAGCCCCGTACCAAGCAGGGCGTCGACCAGCACGCCCGACAGTGCCGACTGCTCCGTCCAGGGTTCGATCAGCACACCTCCTGCCTGCGCCTCGGCGAAGGCCGCAGCAGCATCACCACTGAGCAGCGCCGGTTCCGCCACAGCCAGCACGCGTACCTGCCAGCCGGCACGCTGCGCCAGAGCGGCGATCAAGTAGCCATCACCGGCGTTGTTGCCACGGCCGGCCAGCACGGTGAGCACACCCGAATCGCCCCAGCGCTGGCGCAGGGCACGCCAGGCCGCATGGGCGGCGCGCTGCATCAGCTCGAAACCGGGCGTTCCGGCGGCGATCAGGCGCGCATCCAGATCGCGCACTTGGGCGGCGCTGTAGAGATTCAGGGGAAGATCGTCACAAGCGGACATGCGTGCCTCGCATCAAGGTCTGGCAGAATTATACCCAGTCCAGCCAGCAGCACCGCCAGCCATGTCCAGCCACTCGCCCGATCTCGATCAGCTCGCCGCCAGCATCAAGCTCTGGGGGCGCGAGCTCGGCTTCCAGCAAGTCGGCATCGCCAGCGTCGATCTGGGCGAACACGAAGCGCACCTGCAGCGCTGGCTCGACGCCGGCTACCAGGGCGAGATGGACTACATGGCCAGCCACGGCAGCAAGCGCTCACACCCGGACGAACTGGTGCCCGGCACTCTGCGGGTGATATCCCTGCGCATGGACTACCTGCCCGGGGACACGCGCATGGCCGAGCAACTGGCCAGCCCGGAAAAGGCCTATGTCTCGCGCTATGCGCTGGGCCGTGACTACCACAAGCTGATCCGCAAGCGTCTGCAACAGCTGGCCGAGCGAGTGCAACAGGCCATCGGCCCGTTCGGCTACCGCGCCTTCGTCGACAGCGCGCCGGTGCTGGAAAAGGCAGTGGCCGAGCAGGCAGGTCTCGGCTGGATCGGCAAGAACACCCTGGTGATCAACCGCAAGGCCGGCAGCTGGTTCTTTCTCGGCGAGCTGTTCGTCGACCTGCCGCTGCCGGTCGACTCACCACATGCCAGCGAGCACTGCGGACGCTGCAGCGCCTGCCTGGACATCTGCCCCACCCAAGCCTTCGTCGCGCCCTACGTACTGGACGCCCGGCGCTGCATTTCCTACCTGACCATCGAACTCAAGGGCACGATCCCCGAGGACCTGCGCCCGCTGATTGGCAACCGCGTGTTCGGCTGCGACGACTGCCAGATCGTCTGCCCGTGGAACCGCTTTGCCCGCCCCAGCGAGCAAGGCGACTTCCAGCCCCGCCACCAACTGGAGAGCGCCGAGCTGGCCAGCCTGTTCCGCTGGACCGAGGAGGAGTTTCTCAGCCGCACCGAAGGCTCACCACTGCGTCGCGCCGGCTATGAACGCTGGCTGCGCAACCTGGCAGTCGGTCTGGGCAACGCGCCTGGCAGCATTACGGTCATCGAAGCTCTGGAATTGCGCCGCGAGCACCCGTCCGAGCTGGTCCGCGAGCATGTGCACTGGGCCCTGAGCCGGCACGGCCGCTGAGCCAAAATGACAAAAGCCCGCAACAGGCGGGCTTTCAGTCAAAACATCACACTTTCAGCAGATGCTGCCTGTAGTGACGAAGCTCGGCGATCGATTCGCGGATATCGTCCAGTGCCTGGTGCGTGCCCTTCTTCTGGAAGCTCTCCTTGACCTGCGGCGCCCAGCGCTCGGCGAGAATCTTCAGGGTCGAGACATCCAGATAGCGGTAGTGGAAGAAGGCCTCCAGCTGCGGCATATGCCGGTAGAGGAAGCGACGATCCTGACCGATGCTGTTGCCGCAGATCGGCGACTTGCCGGCCGGCACCCACTGCTCCAGAAAGGCGATGGTCATCGCCTCGGCCTGAGCAGTGCTGATGGTGCTCTCACGCACACGCTGGGTCAGACCACTCTCACCATGGGTGCGGGTGTTCCACTCATCCATGCCAGCCAGCACGGCATCGCCATGATGCACGGCCATCACCGGCCCTTCGGCCAGTACGTTCAGGTCGCTGTCGGTGACAATGGTGGCGATCTCGATGATCACGTCGTTGTCCGGATCCAGACCGGTCATTTCCAGGTCGATCCAGATCAGGTTCTGGGCATTCTGCATGGGGCTCACTCTAAGGGTCTGTTGGCGTTTCGGCACAGCCGCGACGGAGCCGTTTTTTGCGCACGGCAAGGCGCGAGATGCGAAGTTTAGCGGGCTAAATGAGTCATCGAGCAACACCGCCGTGCGCAAAAACGGCCCGTCCCTTCGGGTTGCGCGGTAAATGGTGCCAGCCGTCGTTGCGTGACTTGGCAAGGGAATGACCATTGCCGGCGTCACGCGCCTAGCCTGGCACCATTTACGCAGCAACGCGGCTTGCGCCGAAACACCAATAGCCCCTTGTATCAGGCGCTCAGTTTAACAGCCGCTCAGCGCTGCCAGAGCAGCAAACGCGAACGGCGCCAGTCATGCAGCTCAATCACCCGCAGCGCCGGCACCTCGGGAATGGCGAAGGTGTTGCTGATCAGGCGACTGCCGGGGCGCATTTCCGCCTGCACCTTCTGCCACAAACGCGGCATCGGCGCCGGCGATAGGAAGCAATACGCCACATCGTAGCCGCCGAGCGGCTCATCCCACAGGCTGCGGTAATACACCCGACAATTGGGCCGCCCCAGACACCGCAGCCAGGCGAGCACAAATACCAGCGGCGCGGTTTCGACCCCGACGAACTGCCCCTGCGGATAGCGTTTGGAAAGACGGCAGAGCGTGCCGGCCAGACCACATCCCAGGTCGACCAGACGCAAGGTCGGCGGCAGATCAGCCAGCAGCCCCTGCAACTCGCGCTCGGTGCGCCGCCCGGTGAGGTACAACGGCACCCGCTCGCCCAGACTGTTCCAGTTGAGCAGCAGCACCAGCAAGAGTGCCACCAGCAGCCAGCCGGGCGCCACCTGCCAGTGCGCCGCCAGCCACAAACCGGGCACGAACAGCAGATGAATCAGCCACCACCAGCTCGCCTGCCCGCAGCGCCAGCTGAGCAGCGCCGCCAGAGCACCCTGCATGCCGACCAGCACAATCAGAGGCAGCACCCAACCAGCCAGCAGCAGGCCCCGGTGCAGCAACAACACCGCACACAGCGCCAGCAGTTGCAACAGCAGTGCCAGCAGAGCCGGACGCCGCCCCATACGTTGTACAAAAGACTCGGCCATCACCGCCCCCGTTTCAGATCGCTGCAGTGTAACCAAGCCGGAGGCGGCTGAAAGCCTGAGGCTGGCGCGCCCATGCTAAACTCGCGGCGACTTCATACCCGGGACCATCATGGCCAAACGTCACCTCAGCCGTCGGCAAAACTGGCGCATCGAGAAAATCCAGGAAGAACGCGCCGCCCGTGCCGCCAAACGCGAGTCGCGCATGCTGGACGAACTGGAGGGCGGCGATCTCGGCCCAGAGCAGACCGGCCTGGTGATCGCCCACTTCGGCGTACAGGTCGAGGTCGAGGCACTGGATGGCGAGCAGAGCGGTGGCGTCTACCGCTGCCACCTGCGTGCCAACCTGCCCCCGCTGGTCACCGGCGACCGGGTGGTCTGGCGCTCGGGCAATCAGGGCCACGGCGTCATCGTCGCCCAGCTGCCACGCCACTCCGAACTGTGCCGCCCGGACAGCCGCGGCCAGCTCAAGCCGGTGGCCGCTAACGTCGACCAGATCGTCATCGTCTTCGCGCCGTTGCCCGAGCCACATGCCAATCTCATCGACCGCTACCTGATCGCCGCCGAGCACGCCGGCATCCGCCCGCTGTTGCTGCTGAACAAGGCCGACCTGATCGATGAGCAGAACAGCGTCTTTCTCGACAACCTGCTGAACACCTACCGCCAGCTGGACTACTCGCTGCTGGAGGTTTCGGCCCATGACGGCACCGCCATGGATCAGTTGGCCGACCGTCTGGACGGACGCATCAGCGTATTCGTAGGCCAGTCCGGGGTGGGCAAGTCATCTTTGATCAACAGCCTGCTGCCGGGCATCGATACCCGTGTCGGCGCGCTGTCCGAGGTAACCGGCAAAGGCACCCACACCACCACCACGGCGCGCCTTTTCCACTTCCCGCGCGGCGGCGACCTGATCGACTCGCCCGGCATCCGCGAATTCGGCCTCGGCCATGTCAGCCGCAGCGATGTGGAAGATGGCTTTATCGAGTTTCGCGAGCTGTTCGGCCACTGCCGCTTCCGCGACTGCAAGCACGACCGCGAACCCGGCTGCGCCCTGTTGCAGGCGCTGGAAGACGGACGCATCCAGCCACAGCGCATGGCCAGCTACCGGCACATTCTGGCGAGCCTGCCGGAAACGGAATACTGAGACGCGGAATAACAGGACTGCCGCAGCAGGACTGCCCCGCAAGAAAGGTAACGCCTGCTACTCGCTCGGCTGATCGAACTGCAGAGCGCCGTCCTCGAATACATTGAGCTTTTCCCGCACCTCGCCGGCACCCAGGGGCTCAGCGGGCGACGGAGTGCTGCCCGGAGTGGCGGCACCCGGCGGGGCATCAGTGGTCGGAGCGGGTGGCTCAGCCGTATCCGTATTCTGACCATCCTGCCCTTCCAGGCGTCTCTGCGCCTTTTTGGTCAGCACGATGATATCGATGCGCCGGTTGACCGGATTGAAGGGGTCCTCGCGGTCAAACAGCGCCGAGGAGGCATAACCAACCACCCGGGCGATCTGGGTATCCGGCAGGCCGCCGAACACCAGCGCACGCCGCGCCGCGTTGGCCCGGTTGGCTGACAGTTCCCAGTTGGTGAACTCCGCGCCCTCGGCAAACGGCTTGGCGTCGGTATGTCCACTGACGCTGACATTGTTCGGTACGGCCTTGATCACTTCGGACATGGCCAACAGGATGTCCTCGAAGTAGGGCTCAAGCTGCGCACTGCCCAGACGGAACATGGGGCGGTTCTCGGCATCCATGATCTGGATACGCAGCCCGTCCTGGGTGATCTCGAAGAGAATCTGATCCTTGAACTTCTTCAGCTCCTGATTCTCTTCGACCTTGTTCTGCAGCTCCTGCAGGAGCATTTCCAAGCGCTCGCGCTCGACCTTCTCGGCCACGCTCTCAGCCAGCTCCTCATCGATCTTGCCTTCGCCCTTCTGCCCCTCATCCGACTGAGGATTGATATGAATCTCGTCCGAGCTGGGCTGCCCCTGAATTTCCGGATTGAGTGTGCGATCTGGCGCCGGCGTCGGCGTCCCCCCCAGGTCAATGACATAGGGACTGGCACTTTCGGTAAAGCCGATAGGGTCCTGGAAGTAGCCGGAAATGGCCTTTTTCTGCTCGGGCGTGGCCGATGACATCAGCCACATCACCAGAAAAAAGGCCATCATCGCGGTAGCAAAGTCGGCGAAAGCGATCTTCCAGGCGCCACCGTGGTGACCGGCAGCGCTCTTCTTGACCCGCTTAACGATAATGGGCTGATTATTTTCCATGAGTCAGCCTTAGCCGCCGCGCATCGCCTGTTCGAGCTCACTGAAGCTCGGGCGGTGAGCAGGCAGCAGCACCTTGCGCCCGAACTCCACGGCCAGCGTGGGCGGCATGCCCGATGCAGAAGCCACCAGCGTGGCCTTGATCGCGGCATACAGGTTCATTTCTTCCTTGGCATCGTGCTCCAGCGCAGCCGACAGCGGCGCAAAGAAGCCATAGGAGGCGAGAATCCCGAGGAAAGTACCCACTAGCGCGGTACCCACCTTTTCACCGATCTGGGCGTTGCTGGCCGAGGCGAGAATCGACATGGTGATCACGATACCCAGCACCGCCGCCACGATACCCATCGCCGGCATGCCATCGGCCACCTTGGCCACGGCATGGGCCGGGTGCTCGAGTTCTTCCTTGAGGCTTTCCAGCTCCTGATCGAACAGACCTTCCAGCTCGTGGGGCGCCATGTTGCCGGAGGACATGATGCGCAGGTAGTCGCAGATGAAGGAGGTCATATGCGCATCGGCGAGTACGGTCGGGTACTTGCTGAAAATCGGGCTGGCGTTCGGATCCTCGACGTCGGCCTCGATGGCCATCATGCCCTCGCGGCGGCTCTTGTTGAGAATCTCGTAAAGCATCTTCAACACATCGAGGTAGAAGCTGTGGGTAAAGCGCGTGCCAAACATCTTCAGCGACTTCTTGAACACGTGCATGAAGGTGCTTCCAGGGTTGGCCTGGAGAAATGCACCCAGCGCAGCGCCACCGATGATCATCACCTCGAACGGGTGAATCAGGGCCATGAACTTGCCGCCCGAGAGGATAAACCCACCCAGAACGCTGCCGAACACCACAATGATGCCGATGATTTTTGCCATAGGAATAAAGCTTTTCGAGGCTGACGGAAGGGCCAGGAAACACAGCCCTTCTATTTATCGGAAGATATGAGCCAGACTATAGCCACTTAGGGCGAAAAGCCAGTCAGGCTCAATCCGCATGACCGCCAATACCTCAGCTCCGCGCACCCTCGATCAGTGGATAAAGCAACTGGAACGTGTCCGCCTGCCCATTACGGCACGCAGCCGTGATCAGATCTTGCATACCGTAATGGACAGCCGGCGCTCGCTGCGCGATATCGCCGAGCGCCTGCAGGATTGCCCTTCAGCAGCGCTAGCTGTCATGCGCGAGGCCAACCGCAGCGGCAGCACACTGAGCGAGCCAGCCACCACCCTTGAGACCGCGCTGAATAGAATCGGCCTGAAAAATACTGAAGAACTTCTGCGACGCTTTCCTGTGCTTGAAGAAAGCGCCATTCCCCAGCCTCTACGTCAGGTACAACTGATCAGTCAGCATGCTGCACAGCAGGCCAGCGGCCTGTTCGGCGCACAATTGGCGCGACTGTGGCAAGAAATCAACAGCGGCGCCTTGCTGCTGCTTGCCCCGCTCTGGCCGCTGGCGGCGAGCCACCCGGTGTTGCTGCAGGAATGGACGCGGCGCGTGCTCTGTGAAGGCGAGCCGGGCCTCGCCGTGGAACGCGAACTGCTGGGCGTGCCGCTGCTGAAAATCTGCCTGCAACTGGCAGAGCAGTGGCATTTACCCAGCTGGATCATCCACTGCTACCAGTTGCTGCTGAATGATCGACGCCTACTGGTCAAAGCCTTGCATATCGCCCGCGACAACGAGCATCCGCTGCATCAGCAACAGGTTCTGGATGCAGATGAACAATTGCGGCGCTGGCTGACACGCCCGGAAAACAGCATTTTGCTTGCCAACGGGCTAGCACTGTCAGCACACATTGCCTGGGAAGGCCAGCACAGCCTGCGCTGGCAGCGCCTGAGCGGGCTTTATCTGAATACCGCGCTGGGTGAACTGCAGGGACAGATCCACCAGCAAGCCATAAATAGTGCACGCCACCACGCCCATGCGGGCCTCTGGCACCCTGCCGAGGCATTGCTCTGGCCCTGGACGGAGCGGCGCTGGAAACCGCTGCGCAAAGCAGCCGCTGCTGCTCCTACTCCAGCACCGGCCGGCGTGCAGGCCTGGCGACAGGCCTGCAGCGAGCTGCTCAAAGAGCAAACGCCATTCGCCAATGTGCTGCAACTAACCCAATGCGCCCGTGACGCCCTGCAGCACTGCGGGATGCAACGTGTCCTGTTGATGCTCACAGACCGTCAGCACACTCGCCTGCAAACCCAACAGAGCCACGGACTGCCAGTCGAAGCCAGCAAACTGGCACTTGATCCGCAGCAAAGTCAGGTACTGCGCCGACTGCTCAGTCAGGCCGGGCAATTGCGTTTATCCCCCGAAAACATGGCGCAATTCTCCGCACTACTGCCGGGAAGCTTGAAGAGCCTATTCAATGGTCAGCACTTGATAATGCGTTCGATCGCCAATCAGGGCCATGTCGCCATGCTTGTGATTGTCGATGCACAAGGCGCTCCTTTCAGCGAAACCCAGCTGTTAGCGTTTGGTAAAACGGTGCAATGCATCGAGCGCGCTCTGGGCAGCTTCGCCCGCCGCGGCCGCTGAGCTTTCCGCTACAATCGCCTCTTTTGCAGCCCCGGAATGCCATCATGTCCGCGTTCGCCACTTTGCCTCTGCTGATCGAGCCCGCCGAACTGGCTAGCCGCTTGGAGGCCAATGAGCTGATTCTGGTCGATCTGAGCAGCGCTGCTCGCTATGCCGAGGGGCATATCGCCGGGGCCCGTTGGGTTGACAGCAAGCGCACCCAGCTTGGCCAGCCTCCTGCACCCGGCCTGCTGCCGCCCGTGGAGCAGCTGGAAGATCTGTTTGCCGAACTGGGTCATCACCCGGAGGCTGTCTACGTGGTCTATGACGACGAAGGTGGTGGCTGGGCCGGACGCTTCATCTGGCTGCTCGACGTGATCGGCCACCAGCGCTACCACTTCCTCAACGGCGGTTTGCAGGCCTGGCTGGCTGACGGCCTTCCGGTAACACAGAGCATTCCGCCAGCCGTCGCCAAGCAGCCGCTGAAGCTGACAATTCAGGATGCCCCCAGCGCCACGCGCGACTACCTGCAGAGCCGTCTCGGCGCCGCCGATCTGGCCGTCTGGGATGCCCGCAGCCCTGCCGAATTCAGCGGCGAGAAAGTCCTTGCCGCACGCGGCGGCCACATCCCCGGCGCCATCAACTTCGAATGGACAGCCGGTATGGCCCCTCAGCGCGGGCTGCGTATCCGCAGCGATATGGCACAAGTGCTGCGGGATCTGGGCATCACACCGGACAAGGAAATCATCACCCACTGCCAGACCCACCGCCGCTCCGGCTTCACCTACGTGGTGGCCAAGGCGCTGGGCTACCCGCGGATCAAGGCCTATGCCGGCTCATGGTCGGAATGGGGCAACCTGACGGACACACCGATCGAGTCCTGAGCCGCACAACGACCTAATTTTCTCTTCAAGGAAGCATCATGAAACAGCGCCTGTTCATCCTCAGCCAGTACCTGCTGCCCCATCACCTGCTGTCGCGCCTGATCGGCTGCGCCGCCGAATGCCGCGCGCCCTGGTTCAAGAGCCGCCTGATTGCCTGGTTCGCCCGCCGTTATCAGGTCGACATGCGCGAAGCCGCCGTCGAAGACCTGAACGCCTACGAGCACTTCAACGCCTTTTTCACCCGCGCGCTGAAAGAGGGAGCCCGGCCGCTGGACACCACTCCAGGTGCCATTCTCTGCCCGGCCGACGGCGCCATCAGCCAGCTGGGCAAGATTGAGCATGGCCGTATCTTCCAGGCCAAAGGTCACAGCTACAGCGTGCTGGAGCTACTGGGTGGCGATGCCGAACGCGCCGCACCCTTCATGGGCGGCGATTTTGCCACCGTGTACCTGTCGCCCAAGGACTACCACCGCGTGCACATGCCGCTGGCCGGCACACTGAAGGAAATGGTCTACGTGCCGGGCCGCCTGTTCTCGGTCAACCAGACCACGGCCGAAAACGTCCCAGAGCTGTTCGCTCGTAACGAGCGCGTGGTCTGCCTGTTCGATACCGAGCGCGGGCCGATGGCCGTGGTGCTGGTGGGCGCCATGATCGTTGCCAGTATCGAAACCGTCTGGGCCGGCTTGGTTACCCCGCCACGCCGCGAACTGAAAAGCGTGCGTTATGACCAGCCGCAAGGCCCCACCCAGCTCGACAAGGGCGCCGAAATCGGCCGCTTCAAACTAGGATCGACCGCCATCGTGCTATTTGGCCCGGAACAGGTGCAATGGGCTGCCAACCTTGGCGAAACCAGCCCGGTACGCATGGGTCAACAACTGGCATTGCCCCTCTGACGCCCTGTGCCCTGCCATCTTTTTCAAGGCAGGGCCGCCTCAAACAGATCAAGTGTTCGGGCTGCCAGCGGCCCCGGATACTGCTAGAGTTGCCTGAAAAGACAGGCGTTTAGCCAGCGCCGCGGAGCACTCGATCGACATGGAAAGAACCAGTCCACATCAGCAGTTGCGCGTTCCCACGCCCACTCAGCACAGTCTGACATTCAGTGAGGCATCACCGCGCGACCTGAAACGCTGGCTGGGTAATCTACCCAAGGCCAATCTGGGCGAAATGGCGCGCCAGCTCTATCACTGCCTGGTTGAGCTCAACCAACTGATCACCTCTACGGAAAACCGCCTGCAACTGCTTGAGCTGTTGCGCCCGGAGGTCTATTTCGTCTGCAAGCATCTGGAGAAGCATTTTCTCAATCAGGCCATTGTTCTCGACGAGCGTCCGCGCAAGGTAGCCAATCTTTGCCAGGCTCTACAGAACCATCTGGCTATAGGCTACAAGCTGATCGTCACTCAGGAAGCTCAACCGTTCATTCGCGAACGCGGGCAGATCATGGCCCTGGCTATCCAGCGCGCCATGCACAGCATGTTCGGTCCACTGGTACGTGCTTCACAGTTGTACTGCCCGATGCCAGAAGGACTCTGGCTGGAGCTGCACCAGCTGTATCGACTGGCCAAGCAGGTGGGGCTGCACCAACAACAGGTTCGAGAGCCCCAGGCTCGTCATTGCGACACTCTCAGCCCCGAACAGACTTACATCCAGACACTTATGCTCGGTTGCGCCCGCAGCAATCAGATGCGTCAGTCGGGCATTGCAAGGGTTGCCGAAGCGTTAGAGCAGTGGAGTGATCTGGTAACCCTACAGAGCGCTGAGCTGGATAGCAGTCTGTTCGCCTTCTCCAGCGAAGTGGATGGACCTCCGCGCTACAAGACCCTGTTTCCCAGTGCGAGCCTTTCCAGTCTAGTGGGACTCGATCCTCGACGCCTGATTGATGGCATCGCCAAGTATCTGGCAGCAACTCCGCAGGAGCGCGAAAACCATTCCCTGCCGGTACCCGAGGGACTGCATGTAGACTTGCTTCAGCACCTGCAGTCAGCCTGGGGCGATATCGCTGAACGCACATTCCAGCGCAACCCAGCCTCAGGCACGCTCACCCTGTGCATTGGCATGAGCCCACTGCACTTCTTCCTCTCAGGGGAGAAGTCCTTCAACGACACGCTGAAACTGAGCAGCGACACGCCTGCAAAACCGACAGTGACAACAACGTCAACGCGCGATGTCTGGGCCAATGCCTTCGACGCGGAACGCATCAGCCACTGGGAACAAGGTATTGAGAGCGAGGAAATCCAGTTCAAACTGCCTCAACAGCAGAACAGCCAATCTGAACGTAACTCCGCCGACAGCAGTGCAGAACGCCCACAGACGTTCCAGCTTCCCATCGTCAACCTCAGCCCCGGTGGATACTGCCTGAGCTGGCCACGCGAAGTACCTAGTCAATTGCAAGCAGGTGAGATCCTCGGACTACAGGATGAGCCGCACAGCAGCTGGAGCGTTGCAGTGGTGCGCTGGATTCGTCAGGTCAAAGGCGGCGGCACGCAGATGGGCATCGAACTGATCGCACCGCAGGCACAGCCTTGCGCTGTCCAACTGCTTCGCAAAGCCGAACAGCCAAGCCAATACCTCCGCGCCCTGCTGTTGCCGGAAATCGCAGTGATATCGCAACCCGCCAGTCTGATCACTGCCCGTCTGCCATTCCAAGAGGGCAACAAAGTGCACCTTAATCGGAATGGCGACGAGCGACGTGCCTTGTTGACCAGACGCAAGGCAAGCACAGGCAGCTTCAATCAGTTTGAATATCGCCTGCTTGATCAGCCAATCAGTGAGAACACAACTTCGCTCACAGGCTCGTCAAGCTCGCAGCCTGGTGCCCCGGAAGATTTTGACTCCCTCTGGAAGTCACTGTAGATTGCGGCGAACCCTCCTGTAGCCGCCCAAGAGTCGCTGTTTACCCGCGATTTAGAGCTTTTTCATGGCCATAGAAAAGAAAACAATACGGCTGCTGATCCTAGAGGATTCGCAAAACGAAGCCGAACGCCTCGTCAGCTTGTTCCGTAACGCGGGCAACGCTACCCGCGTTCATCGCCTGACCTCCAGCGATGACATGGCTGAAGCCCTGCAACAAAGCTGGGACCTGCTCGTTGCCGCCCCGCACAGCAAAAATCTGGACCCCTTGGAAGCGCTCAATGCGATCCGTAAGCAAGCCAAGGACATTCCGTTCATCCAGATGATCGAAGGCAACGATGCCGATGCCATTACCGAGGCACTGGCGCTGGGTGCTCAGGATGCTCTGCCGCAGGGTGAAGACGAGCGCCTGATCCTGATTGCTAAGCGAGAACTGGCCAACCTAAACGAACGACGCGCCCGGCGCGTCGCCGAAGTGGCGCTGCGTGAAGCAGAAAAACGCTGCCAATTGCTGCTCAACAGCTCGGTGGATGCCATCACCTACGTCCACGACGGCATGCACATCTACGCCAACCGCGCCTACCTTCAGCTATTCGGCTACGAAGATGCCGAGGAGCTGGAAGGCATGCCGATGATCGACCTGATCGATCCGGCCGATCAGGCGACCTTCAAGGACTTCCTGAAGAACTATGCCGAGGGCAGCGCCGAGCTCAACTGTGGCGGCGTGACCATCGACGGCAAAACCTTCCGCGCCACCATGAGCTTCTCCCCGGCAACCTACGATGCCGAGCCGTGCATTCAGGTGGTGATCCGCGCCGAAGCAAACAATGCGGAGCTGGAAGAGAAGCTACGCGAAATCAGCAGTCAGGATCTGGTCACCGGCCTGTACAACCGCGCCTATTTCCTCTCGCTCATGGACGGTGCAGTGAATCAGTCCGTCAGCAGTGGTCGCAGCGCCACTCTGGCCTATATCGAGGTCAACAAGTACTCGACCCTGCTCGCCGAAGCCGGCATGGCCGGCGTCGACCTGCTGCTCACTGATCTGGCCAACATGCTGCGCGGCCACTTCGGCCAGCAGGCAGAACTGGCCCGCTTTGGCGATGATGTTTTCTGCGCCCTGCTGGCCGAGCAAACGCCTGAACAATGCCGGGAGAGCCTGCAGAACCTGCTGAAAAAAGTCGAAGGCCATCTGTTCGAGGTCTCCGGTCGCACCCTGCAGACCACCCTGTCGATCGGCGTGGCCGGCGTTAACGAGAAAACAGCTCAAGCTCAGGAAGTGGTTGACCGAGCACATCGCTGTGCCGATGAGCTGCCCGGCAACGGCCTGAAGATTTACGACCCGGCAGACGACCTGCGCAAGGCAGCCAGCCAAGGCAACGTGGTCGCCATGGTTCAACAGGCACTGGAGCAGAACAGCTTCCGCCTGTTGTTCCAGCCGGTGATAAGCCTGCGCGGTGACAGCTTCGAGCACTACGAAGTACTGCTCCGCTTACTTGACCCTGAAGGCAAAGAAGTAGCCCCTGGTGAGTTCCTGAGTGCCGCAAGAGATGCGGGCCTGGCCGAAAAGCTTGATCGCTGGGTCATTCTCAACGCCATCAAGCTGCTCGCCGAACACCGCTCCAAAGGCCATGAAACACGCCTCTTCGTACATCTGTCGAGCAACAGCCTGCAGGATCCAAGTCTGCTGCCATGGCTCAGCGTGGCACTCAAGGCGGCGCGCCTGCCCTCTGATACGCTGGTGTTCCAGTTCAACGAGCCGGATGCCATTGCCTACCTCAAACAAGCGAAGGTTCTTACCGAAGGCCTGGCGCAACTGCACTGCAAAGTTGCTCTTTGCCAATTTGGCTGCTCGCTGAACCCTTTCAACACGCTCAAGCACCTGGCCGTGGACTTCGTCAAAATTGACGGTTCCTACAGCCAAGATCTAACCAAGGCGGAAAACCAGGAAGCCCTCAAGACCCTCCTGGCCAGCCTGCACGCCCAGGCCAAGCTGACCATCGTGCCCTTCGTCGAGTCGGCCAGCGCCCTGGCCACACTCTGGCAGGCCGGCGTCAACTATATCCAGGGCTACTACCTGCAGGGCCCCAGCCAGAGCATGGACTACGATTTCTCGTCCGGCGACGAGTAAGCCGCCCACAAAAAAGCCGCCTCAGGGCGGCTTTTTTGTTTCAGGTCGGACTCAGTTGTGTCCGTCGCGGTCACGCAGACCGAGCAGGTACAGAACACCGTCCAGACCCAGGGTCGAGATCGCCTGTTTGGCCGACTGTTTGACCAGCGGCTTGGCCCGGAAAGCCACGCCCAGACCGGCCAGCCCGAGCATGGGCAGGTCATTGGCACCATCACCCACGGCGATGGTCTGCTCCAGCTGCAGGCCTTCCTTGTGCGCCAGCTCGCGCAGCAGATCGGCCTTGCGCTGAGCATCGACAATCGGCTCGATGGCCACGCCGGTCAACTTGCCATCCACGATTTCCAGCTCGTTGGCATACACGTAGTCGATACCCAGCTTGGCCTGCAGCTGCTTGGCGAAATAGGTAAAGCCGCCAGAAAGAATCGCGGTCTTGTAGCCCAGACGCTTGAGTTCAGCGAACAGCGTCTCGGCTCCCTCGGTCAGGCGCAGGGAAGCACCGATTTCTTCCAGCACGTCCTCGGACAACCCCTTGAGCAGCGCCAGGCGCTCCTTGAAGCTGGCGCGGAAATCCAGCTCACCGCGCATGGCCCGCTCGGTGATTTCCGCCACCTGCTCACCCACGCCGGCGGCCTTGGCCAGCTCGTCGATCACCTCGGCCTCGATCAGGGTCGAATCCATGTCGAACACCGCCAGGCGCCGGTTGCGGCGAAACAGCGAGTCCTGCTGGAACGCGATATCGACGTTGAGCGCCTGCGCCTCGCGCAGGAACTCCTCGCGCAGCGCCACCGGATCGGCCGGCTCGCCGCGTACGGAGAACTCGATGCAGCCCTTGCCCTGATCTTCCGGCATATCCAGCGGCATACGTCCGGACAGGCGATCGATGTGATCGATATTCAGGCCGTACTTGGCGGTGATCGAGCTGACCCGGTTGAGCTGTTCGGCGGTGACCTTGCGCGTCAGCAGGGTCACGATATGCCGCGGCTTGCCCTGACCATTGACCCACTGCTGGTAATCCGCCTCGGATACCGGGGTAAAGCGCACCTGCTGGTCCAGCTTGTAGGCCGTGAACAGCACATCCTTGAGCACCGAAGACGCCTCCTCGGTATGCGGGATCTCGACCAGGATGCCGAAGGACAGGGTGTCGTGAATCACCGCCTGGCCGATGTCGAGGATATTCACCCCGCCCTGTGCCAGTACGCCGGTAATGGCCGAAGTCAGACCGGGACGGTCTTCACCGGTAATGTTGATCAGGACGATTTCGCGCAAGGCGCACCTCTCCAGGGAAACCAAGAAAACCAGGAAAAAAGGAGGCCATTCTACCCGCAAAGCGCACGCAACCGTGAGCCGCGGCGCTTTGCCGCCTATGGGGTGCTGGTTATACTGCGCGCCAACTTATTCGAGAAGAGCCGCGCCCTGTGAACCGGCCCAACAGCGTCAAACCCGACAATTTCTTCCTGCTGCTGTTCAATGCCCTGCGTCAGCGGCGCATTCCGCTCGCCCTGCGGATTGCCAGCCACAGCCTGCTGCTGGTGGTGATGGCCCTGCTGATTTACACATGGGTCATGGGCATGCAGTTCCGCCAGGCCATGCAGCAACAGGCCGACGCTCTGGGCCAGAGCCTGACCGTACAGACCGCCGCCTCGGCCACCGAGCTGCTGGTGTCCAACGACATCCTCAGCCTCAACGTGCTGCTCAGCAACCTGGTGCGCAACCCGTTGGTGGCCCACGCAGCCATCTACAGCGTGGACAACCGCGTGCTGGCCGAAGCCGGCACCCGCCCCAGCCAGGCCCTGATCGGCGAGACCGAAGGCCTGTACTCCACCCCCATCACCTTCCAGGAAGTGATCGCCGGTCACCTGCGCATCAGCCTGGACATGCAGCAGTTCCAGCAACCGATGACCATCAGCCTGCAGAGCATGGGCATTCTCAGCCTGATCCTGCTGGCCCTGAGCCTGTCGCTCAGCCTGCGCCTGGGCCGGCACCTGTCACTGCCCCTACTGCAGCTGCGCGTCTGGCTACGCGACCCGGATGATCCGGCGCCGGGAGCCGGCCGTCAGGACGAGATCGGCGATCTTGCCCGCCAGCTGCAGGCACGCCTGGTACCGCCACGCCCCGAACCGGTGGCAGAGCCGGCCGGCGTCGAATCCGAAGATGACTACCCGGACCTTGAAGCGCCGGCGGCACAGGACGAATACGAACACTTTCCCGCCGACTTCGACGACGAGCCCGACTTCGCTGACACCCAGCGGCCGGCGCCGTCAAAGCCGTCCAATCAGGACTTCGAAGACGACGAGCTGCTTGATCTCGATGATCTGGAGCCCACCCTGGACGAGCAGCCCGCCCACGCGGCCGCACCGATGGCAGCGCCGACCTACAACAGCGCTGTCCTGGCCATCCAGCTCGGCGCCCAGGACCAGCTACGCCACCTGCCACGTGCACGTCTGGTTGATCTGCTCGAGCGCTACCGCGACTGCATGGCGCAGAGCGCGGCCCTGTATCAGGGCGAGCTGCACACCCTCAGCGACGGCAGCAGCCTGATTCTGTTCCATGCGCAGAATGCCGCCGAGGACTACCTGACCCACGCCATCTGCTGCGGCGAGCTGATGCGCGCCCTTGGCCACGCCCTGCAAATCGAGGTGGCCGACAGCGGCATCACCCTGCAACTGCAGCTGGGCCTGAGCCTGGGCGACAACCTCAGCGGCCTGGCCCACGGCGAGCTACTGCTCAGCGACACGGTACAGCGTGCTCTGGCGCTGTCGCAGCACAGTCGCAACCTGCTGCTGATCGAACGCCAGATCGGCGACGACAGCCTGCTGCGCCAGCGCAGCCGCATCCGCCCGATTGCCAGTCCCGAGGGCGCCTGCTGCGTCGAGCGCCTGCTCGACCCCTATCCGGCCCTGCTGGAGCGCCAGCTGACGCGCATGCACGACGCACGCGGCCGCTGACAGACCTCGGCCAAGGAACGGCCCTATGACCACCCTGATCACCCACCCGCTGCCCGCGCTGGCCCTTGGCCTGGCGCTGGGCAGTCGTGTAATACCGCCACGCCTGCTCTGGCTGGGAGTGATTGCCGCCTGCCTGCCGGACGCCGACATGCTCGCTTTTCGCCTCGGTATTGCCTATCAGGATGTATTTGGCCATCGCGGCTTCAGTCATTCGCTGCTATTTGCCGGGCTATGCGGGATCTTGGCCATGCTGGCCTGTCGCGGCTTACGCTGTCGGCCGATAACAGCCCTGTTTTGGGTTAGTGCCGCAGCTGGATCGCACAGCCTGCTGGATGCAATGACCAACGGCGGCCTGGGCGTGGCCTGGCTGTGGCCCTGGGACGCCCAGCGCTATTTCCTACCCTGGCGCCCTATCGAAGTATCACCATTTCTGCACGGTTTCTTTACCCCGCGCGGGCTAGCGGTGCTGGCCTCGGAATGGCTATGGGTATGGCAGCCCTGCCTCATAGCCAGCGCGGCTATTGGGTTACTGCGCCTGTGCGTGCAGAGGCTCAGAAGCGGTAAACCTCAGCCTGCGGCACCGGCAGAGGCGGAGCCACCTTCGGCACGCTAGCCGGACGCTGACCGGCCGACTTGCCGGTGGCGCGGGCAGGCGGGCTGCTGACGGGCAATTTGCCCAACGTCGTCGCCAGTTCTCCCGCCAGTTCCTGCAGCAACTGACTCTGCGCCTTCACCTGAGACGCCACCGCACCATCGTGCTCGGCCTGCAGCCGCACCAGGCGGCTGTCGCGCAGGCTGCCGGCAGCGTCCAGAACGCGCCACTGAGCTTCCAGCACGGCCGGCTGACTGACACCGGAATCCAGACGGCCGATGGTCAGAACCACCTGCCACTGCCCGACGAAGCCAACACGATCCGGATACAGGGCCACGCGACTGCTATCCAGACGTCCGGCCAACTGGCGGACCAGCAACTGACCGACATCGTCCTCCAGACTGCCCGCCCAGCGGGCCTCCTGACTCAGTTGCAGACGGCCGTCGCTCTCACGCTGCAGCAGATTCTCGCGCTGCAGGTAATCCGCCAGTTTCAGCGGCCCGAGCAGCACCGCCGGGCCCTTGTCGCGGGTTGGCAGCGCCGGCTGGCCGGCATCCAGCTGATAAAACTGCGGCGATGGCTGCAGCGCGCAACCGGTGATCAGGAGACTGCCGAGCAACGCCAGCATGGGCGCCAAAGGAAAGAACTTCATCACATCCCTACCGTTGTTTGCCAAAGATCAGCGATTGCGGCTGCTGATCCAGGCCTTCCACTGTCCGTTGCAGTGCCTTGCTGGCCTGACTGAGCTCTTGCAGGGCACGCAGCATTTCGTACTGAACCGCCGACTCGGGGCCGAGATCACGGCGACTGCTGACGACCAGTTGATTGACCTCAGCCAGCGCGTCGGCGGCATTTTGCGCTGCACGGCGAATCTCGCCAACCGCGGCACGCAGATCGCCACTGCTGCCACGGGCATCTTCCAGCAAGCCCGGCAACTGCTGCTCGACCTTGCCGCTCAGGCGATCCAGCTTACCCAGCAGCTGGTTCATGTGCGCCACACTCTCTTGCAAATCCTTGGAGTTGCTCAGTTTTTCCAGACCTTGCAGAGTACGCGTCGCCGACTCGGTCATTTCCCTGAGCGGCAGCTCGCGCAAACTGGCGACCAGCTCGCGCAGCACATCGGCAGCCTGATCGATACGCGACGGCACGCTGGGAATCGCCGGCAGCGGGATGCCTTTTCCGGAGTGCACAAAACCGGCCTGTTCCGGAAACATGTCCAAAGCAACGATGGCCTTGCCGGTCAGCAGACTCGGCGTCTGCAGCTGTGCGCGTAAACCACGCTCAACCAGCTCTTCGACCAACGCCCCGATCTGCTCATTGTTGACCTCGTCTGCGCTGCCCGGCTTCTGGATCTGCAGGATCACCGGCATCACCACATCCTGCAGTTCCTCGTCATAGGACAGGCGGATTTCCTTCACGGTGCCGACCTTGACCCCGCGGTAGGTCACGGCAGCGCCGATATCCAGGCCATCGAGGGCGCCGGTGAAATACACCACATACTCGTTGGGCTCGCTGAACCAGCTGTCGCGCGCCAGCAGGAGCACGCCCGCGACCAGCAGAAACAGGCCTCCGAGCAGAAAAGCGCCGATCAGAAAGGGTTGGCGGGCTTGGCTCATGATTCCTCCGCGGCAGCAGGGCCTTCGCCACGCTGCAGAAAACGCCGGACCACCGGCGGCCCCTGCTCCAGCAACTGCTGCAGCGGGCCATAGGCAATCTGGGTACGTGTCTGGTTATCGAGAAACAGGCAGGTGTCGGCCACCCGGTAGATGCTCGGCAGTTCGTGAGTCACCAGCACGATGCTCGCGCCCAGACTGTCGCGCAATTGCAGGATCAGTTCATCCAGCGCCAGCGAGCTGAGCGGGTCGAGCCCCGCCGAAGGCTCATCGAAGAACAGCACCTGCGGGTCCAGTGCCAGCGCCCGTGCCAGCGCGGCGCGCTTGCGCATGCCGCCGGACAGCTCGGCCGGGTACAGATCGGCACAACCAGCCAGACCGACCAGCGCCAGCTTGATCTCCGCCAGTTCGCGGCACTCGGCCGCCGAGAGCTGCGGGCGGTAGGTGGTCAGGGGCAGCACGATATTTTCGTGCAGGGTCATCGCCCCCCACAGGGCGCCGTTCTGATACAGCACGCCAAACTGCTGCTGCAACTCGGCCCGCTGCTCATCGGCATGGGCCCAGAAGTCTTCGCCGTGCAGCAGTACCCTGCCGGCCAGCGGCGCCTGCAGACCGATCAGATGGCGCAACAGGGTGCTCTTGCCGCACCCGCTGCCGCCCATGATGACGAACACCTCACCCTGACGGATGGCGAAATTCAGGTCGTGCTGAATCACCAGGCTGCCGTAGCCGGCGCTGAGGTTTTCCGCAGAGAGCACGATCTCGCCCATCAGATACCCAGCCGTGTGCAGATCAGCGTTATCAGCGCATCGCTGACCACCAGAGCCACGATGATGCTGACCACCGCCCGGGTGGTGGCCTGCCCCACGGCCTGAGCATTGCGCCCGCTGGACAGACCGTAATGGCAACCGATCAGACCGATCAGCACGGCAAACACCAGACTCTTGAACACGCCGATCAAAAGGTCCGGCAGCTGCAGCATCACCAGGCTCTGCTGCAGGTAGAGCGGCGCGGAGATATCGAACAGCCCGGCGCCGATGATGAAACCACCGAGAATACCCAGCACATCAGCGAACACACAGAGCAGCGGCATGGCCACCAGCAGCGCCAGCAGGCGTGGCAGGACGAGAAATTCCAGCGGCGGAAAGCCGAAGGTTTTCAGCGCATCCACCTCCTCGTTGGCCTGCATGCTGCCCAGTTCGGCGGCGTAGGCCGCACCGGTACGGCCGGCCATGATCACCGCCGTCATCAGCGCGCCCATCTCGCGGGTCATACCGATGGCCACCATGTTGGCGATGTACAGCTGGGCGCCGAATGCCTCCAGCTGGGCGGCGCCGACAAAGGCCAGAATCAGACCCACGAGGGTGGCGATCAGCGCCACGATGGGCAGGGCTCCGGGACCACACTGCTGCAGCGCCAGCCAGAAATCACTGCGGCGCATGCGCCCGCGACCGGTCAGCTGACGTCCGAGAGCCAGCACCACCTCACCGACGAACTCGCAGGCCTGACGCACACTGGCCAGCACCGCCAGTCCCAGCAGGCCCAGCCGGGAAACCGGATCGTAGCGTGGCGGTGCGGCGGCCTGAGCCTGCACCGAGGGCGTGGCGGCCATCTGCAACAGGCGCTCGACACCCTCGGGCAGGCCCTGCAGGAGCAGCTCAACCCCATCGCCGCTGGCCAGACGCTGCAGGCGCCGCAGCAGGGCCAGCAGGCTGCTGTCCCAGGCGCTGACCGCCACCTGCACACGCAGAACCTGCAGAGCCGCCGGCCGGCTGCGCCACAGCATTTCCAGCTCCGGCTTGGCCTGCTGCAGTGTCCAGGCACCAGAGACCAGCAGGCCGGCCTCGGTGCCCGCCAGGCTCTGCCACTGCAGCGCGGCCGGCTCGTTCATGGCTTAACCCGGCAACTCGACCAGCAGCGCATCGACCCGCTGGAAGCCACGCGGCAGCTTGTTGCCACGACGGCCACGCTCACCCTTGTAGTGTTCCAGATCATCGGCCTTGAGCGTCAGGGTGCGCTTGCCGGCCTGCAGCACCAGCGCGGCGCCGTTCGGCAGCACGGCGAGATCGGTGAGGTACTCCTCGCGGCTGGCCACGCGCTCACCGGGAATACCGATGATCTTGTTGCCCTTGCCTTTGCCCAGCTGCGGCAGGTCGGCCACCTTGAACACCAGCAGACGTCCCTCGGTGGTCACTGCAGCCAGCCAGTCTTCCTCGCGGTTGCCCAGCGGCTTGGGCGGCACCACCAGAGCTCCGGCCGGCAGGGTCAGCAGCGCCTTGCCCGCCTTGTTCTTGGCCTGCAGGTCCTCGCCCTTGACCACGAAGCCGTAGCCCGCATCCGAAGCAATCACATACAGGGCATTGTCATCGGGCAGCAGCAGGCACTCGAAGGTGGCACCCGGCGGTGGCTGCAGGCGGCCGGTCAGCGGCTCGCCCTGACCGCGCGCCGACGGCAGGCTGTGGGCGGCCAGCGAGTAGCTGCGCCCGGTGGAGTCGATAAACACCGCGTACTGGTTCGAGCGGCCCGGCGCGGCGGCCTTGAAGCCGTCGCCGGCCTTGTAGGACAGGCCGGTGGCGTCGATATCGTGGCCCTTGGCGCAACGTACCCAGCCTTTTTCCGAGAGCACCACAGTGACCGGCTCGGTCGGCATCAGCTCGGTTTCCGACAGGGCACGGGCTTCGGCGCGGGCGACGATCGGCGAGCGGCGGTTGTCGCCGTATTTCTCGGCGTCGTCGAGGATTTCCTGGCGCACCAGTTTTTTCAGCTTGGCTTCGCTGCCGAGCAGGGCCAGCAGCTTGTCGCGCTCCTTGGCCAGCTCGTCCTGCTCGCCACGGATCTTCATCTCTTCCAGGCGCGCCAGCTGACGCAGGCGGGTGTCGAGGATGTAGTCGGTCTGTACGTCGGTCAGACCGAAGCGCGCCATCAGCACCGGCTTGGGCTGGTCCTCGGTGCGGATGATATGGATCACTTCGTCCAGATTGAGGAAGGCAACCAGCAAGCCCTCCAACAGGTGCAGGCGCTTCTCCACCTTGTCCAGACGGAACTGCAGGCGGCGGCGCACGGTGCCGACGCGGTACTGCAGCCACTCGGTGAGCAGGGTGCGCAGGTCTTTCACCGACGGCTTGCCATCGAGGCCGATGACGTTGGTGTTGACCCGGTAGCTGGACTCCAGGTCGGTGGTGGCGAACAGGTGGGTCATCAGCTCGTCGGCATCCACGCGGTTGGAGCGCGGGATGATGACGATGCGGCAGGGGTTTTCGTGGTCCGACTCGTCGCGCAGGTCGGCAACCATTGGCAGCTTCTTGGCCTGCATCTGCGCGGCGATCTGCTCCAGCACCTTGGCCCCGGAGACCTGATGCGGCAGGGCGGTGACCACGATATCGCCGTCCTCGACACGGTATACGGCGCGCATGCGCACCGAGCCACGGCCGGTTTCGTAGATCTTCAGCAGGTCGGCCTTGGGCGTGATGACTTCCGCTTCAGTCGGGAAGTCCGGCCCCAGGATGTGTTCGCACAGCTGCTCGACCGTGGCGCTCGGCTCGTCCAGCAGGCGCACGCAGGCGCTCGCCACTTCGCGCAGGTTGTGTGGCGGCACGTCGGTGGCCATGCCCACGGCGATGCCGGTGGTGCCATTCAACAACAGGTTGGGCAGCCGTGCCGGCAGGGTCGCCGGCTCGTCCAGGGTGCCGTCGAAGTTCGGCACCCAGTCCACAGTGCCCTGGCCCAGCTCGGACAGCAGCACCTCGGAGTAGCGTGACAGGCGTGCCTCGGTGTAACGCATGGCGGCGAAGGACTTGGGATCGTCCGGTGCCCCCCAGTTGCCCTGGCCGTCGACCAGGGTGTAGCGGTAGCTGAACGGCTGCGCCATCAGCACCATGGCCTCGTAGCAGGCGATGTCGCCGTGCGGGTGGAACTTGCCGAGCACGTCACCGACGGTACGCGCCGACTTCTTGTGCTTGGCGTCGGCGTCCAGGCCCAACTCGCTCATGGCATAGACGATGCGCCGCTGCACGGGTTTCAGGCCATCGCCGATATGCGGCAGGGCGCGGTCCATGATCACGTACATGGAGTAGTTGAGATAAGCCTGCTCGGTGAAGTCCGCGAGGGAACGGCGTTCCACGCCTTCCAGGCTCAAATCGAGGGAGTCGCTCATGCGTGCCTCATTATCGTGTTGATTGGCGCAGCACCAGGGTGCCGTCGCGCTGGGTAAATTCGAGTTGTTTGAGGGCGCTCATGCCGAGCAGCACCTCGTTGCCCGGCATATTGGGGGCGAGGATCGCCGCCACATCCTGCAGGCGGATATCGGCCAGCTGCAGGCTGGCCAGGCGCGTACGGCGCCCCTCGGCGATGCCATTGGCAGTGCTCAGCGCCACCGGCGCTCCGGGCTTCAAACCAAGACGCTCCCCCAGTTCACGCGGAATCGACACGGCAGTGGCGCCGGTGTCGATCAGAAAGGTCACCGCCTGGCCGTTGATCTGCCCGTTGAGGCGGTAATGGCCACCACGGGCGCTGGCCAGCTGTACCTCGATATAGCCCTGCCCGTGTACCGACTCCGGCTGCGGGTTGGGATTGACCTGGCGCTGCTCCCACACGCCAAAGAAATGCGTGGCCAGCGCCAGCGCAGCGATCCAGGCGAGCATCAGCATGATCTTGCCGGCACGCTGACCGGCGCGGTTAGCACTCATGACGCCTCCCAGCCACCAGCAGGTGCGGCGAACTGCCAGAGCACCGGGCGGGCCTCGCCGTCAGCGCGCACAACCTCGTTGTTGTCGATGCCGATCCAGGCGGCATCATCATCCAGCCAGAGCGCCTCGGCCGTGCCGTAGTCCACTCCGGGATACAGCCGCGGCGCAGCCAGGGCCGTTGCCGCATAGGACCAGCAACGCTCGACCTGAGCGCTGTGTGCGTCGCGCCGACAGAACTGGTGTGCCTGTCGCTCCAGGGTAAACAGCTTGTCGCCACGCAGAACGATATCGCTGAAATCGATGGCCTCAGGCTCCCCCCCGAGCTCTATCGGTACCTGCTGCTCGCCGCCTTCGGCCAACAGCACACAAGCGTCACTGCAACTCCAGCCAGTGCGACTCGACTGCAACCCCAGCAGCCCCCGGCGTCGCTGTTCGGCAGCCAGCCACAGACGCTGGCCGTCTGCAGACACAGCCAGGCCTTCAGCCAGGGCGTTGTAGTCCAGCAGCAGGCCACTGGCACGAGCCAGGCGAAAAACAGACGGGGCAATATCCAGCCACTCGCCCTGCCCCTGCGGTGTTACTCGCAGCACCGCGCTGTAGGTCTCGCTGAGCACATAACGATTGCCGGCGGCATCGCAGCTCAGCCCTTCGAAATCCAGAACACCGCCACGCACCAGGCCCGAGAGGCGGTTGCGCCAGGCCAGGCCCCAGGTCAGGGCCGTTGCCGGAGGTGGCGGTGCCTGCAGAGGCTGCGCCTCGGCCTGCCAGGCGCCGGCCTCGGGCTGCAGCCGGTAGAGCCACTGATCGTCACGATCCGAGATGGCCCAGAGCTGACCGTCACAACGCGCCAAGCCCGACAGGTTGCCGCCGGCCATGCCCTCAAGCGGATGCTCACCTTGCAGGCGCAACTCCTCTGCCGCATGCGCCTGGAAAGACGCTACGGCCGCCAGCAGCCAGGCTGCCAGCCGGGGAAATGTCACGCCAGCACCTCGGCCAGATTGCCCTTGGACTCCAGCCAGCTCTTGCGGTCGCCGGCGCGTTTCTTCGCCAGCAGCATGTCCATCACTTCCTGGGTGCCATCGAAGTCATCCAGGGTCAGCTGCACCAGACGGCGGGTGTTGGGGTCCATGGTGGTTTCGCGCAGCTGCGGCGGGTTCATCTCGCCGAGGCCCTTGAAGCGGGTGACTTGCGGCTTGCCGCGGCGCTTCTCGGCCAGCAGCCGGTCGAGGATGCCGTCGCGCTCGGCGTCGTCCAGAGCATAGAAGATGTCCTTGCCCAGATCGATGCGGTACAGCGGCGGCATGGCCACATAAACATGACCGGCATCCACCAGCGGGCGGAAGTGGCGCACGAACAGGGCGCAAAGCAGGGTGGCGATGTGCAGACCATCGGAGTCGGCGTCGGCGAGGATGCAGATTTTGCCGTAGCGCAGTTGGGTGAGGTCGGCCGAGCCCGGATCGAGGCCGATGGCCACGGCGATGTCGTGGACCTCCTGGCTGGCCAGTACCTCGCCGCCGTCTACTTCCCAGGTGTTCAGGATCTTGCCGCGCAGCGGCATGATGGCCTGGAACTCTTTGTCGCGCGCCTGTTTGGCCGAACCGCCGGCGGAGTCACCTTCAACCAGGAACAGCTCCGAACGCATCGGGTCCTGCCCGGCGCAGTCGGCCAACTTGCCGGGCAATGCCGGACCCTGGGTGATCTTCTTGCGCTCGACCTTCTTGCCGGCCTTGAGGCGGCGGTTGGCATTGCTGATGGCCAGCTCGGCCAGCTGCTGGCCGACTTCCGGGTGAGCGTTGAGCCACAGGCTGAAGGCGTCCTTGACCACGCCAGAGACGAAGGCCGCCGCCTCGCGGGACGACAGGCGCTCCTTGGTCTGCCCGGAGAACTGCGCCTCCTGCATCTTCATCGACAGGACGAAGGCGATGCGCTCCCAGATATCCTCGGGCGCCAGCTTCACCCCGCGCGGCAGCAAGTTGCGGAACTCGCAGAACTCGCGCATGGCATCCAGGAGGCCCTGGCGCAGGCCGTTGACGTGAGTACCGCCCTGCGCGGTGGGAATCAGGTTGACGTAGCTTTCCTGCAGCGACTCGCCACCTTCGGGCAACCACAGCAGGGCCCAGTCCACCGCCTCCTTGCTGCCCGCCAGACTGCCGCAGAAAGGCTCCTCGGGCAGGCGCGCGAACTCGCTGACCGCATCCACCAGATAGGAGCGCAGGCCATCCTCGTAGAACCAGCGGGTGGTCTCACCGTTGTTCTTGTCGCTGAAGGTGACTTCCAGACCCGGGCAGAGCACGGCCTTGGCCTTGAGCACATGCTTGAGGCGGCTGATGGAGAACTTCGGCGAATCGAAATATTTGGGGTCCGGCCAGAAGCGCACGCTGGTGCCGGTATTGCGCTTGCCTACGGTGCCGATGACTTCCAGATCGCTGGCCTTGAAGCCGTCAGCGAAGGTCATGCGGTATTCGCTGCCCTCGCGCTTGACCCGCACTTCGACCTGATTGGACAGGGCGTTGACCACCGAGATACCCACGCCATGCAGACCGCCGGAGAACTGGTAGTTCTTGTTGGAGAACTTGCCGCCGGCGTGCAGCTTGGTGAGGATCAGCTCGACACCGGGGATGCCCTCTTCCGGATGGATATCCACCGGCATACCACGGCCGTCATCGATCACCTCCAGCGAGTTGTCCTCATGGAGGATCACCTGAATCGAGCTGGCGTGGCCGGCCAGGGCCTCGTCGACACTGTTGTCGATGACTTCCTGAGCGAGGTGGTTAGGCCGCGCGGTGTCGGTATACATGCCCGGGCGCTTGCGCACCGGGTCGAGGCCGGACAGTACTTCAATGGCATCGGCGTTGTAGGCGTTCTGTTGAGCCATGGGGTCTCTCAAAGATCGGAAAAGTCGTGATCGCGCCACAGCGCGGGATCGAAGCCGGCAAAGGCCAGCAGCGCCGGAATACGTTCGGCAAAACCCTGGAAGCCGTGATCGCCACCAGCCTGGATGCGCAGCGCGCAGGCCCGGTAGTAGATCGCGGCATCGCGGTAATCCAGTGTCTCGTCGGCAGTCTGCAGCCACACCTGACAGCGCGCCGGATCAGTTGGCGCCGCCACCTCCAGCTCAGCCAGGGCCGCCACATGGTCAGTGGTCAGCTCCCAGGTTTCGCCGCTGTAGTAGTTGGTTTGCGGACCGAGGTAACCACTAAAACGCTGGTGCGGCCGCACCGCCGGATTGATCAGCAGCTGTGCCAGGCCATGCTGCTGCGCCAGGTGGGTCGCATAGTAGCCACCCAGGGAGCTGCCGACCAGCAAAGGCCGACCCAGGCGGGCAATCTCGCGGTGCAGCTGGGCGATGGCCTGGCGCGGATCATGGTGCAGGGCCGGTACGGCCAGCTGTTCGGCCAGGCCGATACGGCGCAGCGCCGCCGTCAGCTGACGCGCCTTGTGCGAATCCGGCGAGCTGTTCAAGCCATGAATATAGAGAAGCGTGGTCATGGGCGCGAGGCTACAAGCTTAGGGCGCCCGCCAGCAAGGTCAGTAGCCTTTGACGCTGTAATCGATCTCGAAATCGATACCGGTAACACGCGACACCCCGGTCTCCAGCTCGCCGTCGGCATGCAGACGCAGCCAGCGGTAGCCAGGGGCTTCGTGGTCGACCTGAAATTCCTCACTGCCCGGCGCGAACTGCACACAGGTCGATGGCGAAGCCAGCAGACGCACCCCCTCGCGCATCTGGTCGAACTCCTGATGGATATGCCCCCAGAGCACAGCCTTCACCTGCGGAAAGCGCGCCAGCAGGGCAAACAGAGCATCCGGATTGCGAATGCCGATCGGCTCCATCCAGCGGCAGCCAATGGAAACCGGGTGATGATGAAAACTGACCAGTACATGGCGGCGGCCGGCGCTTTGCAGCGCCTGCTCCAGCAACTGCAGCTGCTCAGCCGAGAACTGACCGGGCACAGCGCCTTCGATGCTGGAGTCGAGCAGGATGATGCGCCAGTTGCCCAGATCAATCACCGGGTCGAGCAGGTCACTGCCCGCGGTGGCTTCACGCATGCTCGGCAACAGATCATGGTTGCCGGCGAACCAGCGGCTGTGCAGAGCCAGACCATCAGTCATCTCGCGGAAGCGCTGGTAGGAAGCCAGCGAACCATCCTGAGACAGATCGCCACTGGCTAGCATCAGATCGATACCCTGCTGTTCCTGACGCACCAGCTCGATTACCCGCGCCAGGCTGTCCTCGGTATCCATGCCCAGCAGCCGGTCGTGCGCACCCGCGAACAAATGGCTGTCCGACAGCTGCACGAGCAGCACGGCATCAGCGGAAGCGGGAGTGGACGCGCGCACCAAGGGCGGTCTCCTTTGACTGGGGTGGCAAGATTATGGTGGTGCCAATGTACGAAGGTAAACCCGACAAACGGAAACACTTCACAGTTAGCAGGCGCCAATAAATCGGCAACTTTGGTTTCAACTGTAGGTGAAGTCGCGTGTTCTTGTCGCTCAGCGACGCACCTCGGCCAGTTCATGACCAGTCGCCATGCAGTGACTCAGCCATTCGCCGAGAAACAGATTGAGCTGATTCTTCTCGTCCGGCTGGTGCATGGCCGCGTTGGGGTAGGGATAGCTGGGGCGCAAACGGCGGGCATGAGCGGCACCGACGACTTCAGCCATGCGCGCATCGTGATAGACCCGCACTTCCAGATGCGGCACGGGCAGCCAAGGCAGGCTGTGTTCCTGACGTACCTGCAGAGTCGTGGTGTAGGGGCCGGCTTCGGTGACCTCCAGTGCCAGGACACCGAGCAGGTGTTCGCCATGACTCATGGCCACCCGACGGGCCTGGAAGTTCTCACGCATCTGCGGCAGTAAACGCATCAGCCGGGCGTAGTTGGCCTCGCAGGTGGCTTGCAGCCCCGCGAGGTCGACCCGGTAGCGCTCACGCAACAGATTCACGTCCACAGACCTCGTACTTCGTCGCGGTTCAGCGCTAACCACTGCAGGGCCATGATGCTTGCCGCATTGTCGATACGCCCGTCGCG
Source organism: Pseudomonas sp. HAR-UPW-AIA-41 (assembly GCF_002304225.1). Lineage (GTDB taxonomy): Bacteria > Pseudomonadota > Gammaproteobacteria > Pseudomonadales > Pseudomonadaceae > Aquipseudomonas. The sequence goes on along the minus strand of NZ_NSLB01000001.1, from coordinate 77,824 downwards.
CACGCGCGCCAGGGCATCCTCGAAAGGCAGGACATGCACGCGGATGTCCTCGCCTTCCTCTTCCAGACCATGAATACCACCAGCACCGACACTGTCACAACGGCCGACAAACAGATGCACCCGTTCGTCGGAGCCGCCCGGCGACGGGTAGTAAGCACAGACCGGCCACAGCGCGCCCAGCGTCAGTCCAGCCTCCTCCACCGCCTCACGCCGCGCCACCTCTTCGGGCTGCTCATCCTTGTCGATCAAGCCGGCGACCAGCTCCAGCAGCCAGGGGTTGGCGCTCTTGTCCAGAGCACCGACGCGGAACTGCTCGATCAGCACCACCTCGTCACGCCGCGGGTCGTAGGGCAGCACACAGACCGCATCATGGCGCACGAACAGCTCGCGGTTGATCAGCTTGCCCATGCCGCCGGCAAACAGACGGTGGCGCAGATGCAGGCGATCCAGCTTGTAGAAGCCTCGAAAGCACTCTTCGCGCTCCACCACCTCGACATCCGCCTGACTGAAGGTATCGCTCATGACCGCCTCTGTTTCCAATGTGGGATTGTTCCAATGATGGATTGGGCGCACAGCCTAATACAGCATGCCCCCGACGGCCATGCACGGCAGCACTTGGATGCCGGCCCGGCAACAGGGACAATGCCGCCTTCGCTGCCGCTGCCAAGGACTCTTCATGCGCGCACTTCACTGCCTTGCACTGGCGACCGCCGGCCTGCTGCTCGCCGGCTGCCAGAGCCTGCTGACACCCGCCCAGCAACCACTACCGACCAGCACGCAGCGCTGGGAACACCGCCCCGCCGGCTGCACAGGCGCGGACTGCCCGCTGGTGAACATCGACCTGCAGCTACCCAAGGGCCTGCCCAAACTCAATGCACGCATCGAGCGTGAACTGCTGCAGCTGACTACCGAGCTGCCCAGCGATCCACCACCAGCGTCACTGCAAGGCTATGAACGGGATTTTCTCGCCACGGCCAAGCCGGGCTGGACCAGCTACCTGCAGGCCAAGGTGCTGCAGCAGCATGACCGCGTGGTGGTCATCGAACTGTCCAGCTACCGCTTTACAGGCGGTGCCCGTGGCACTCCCGGGCGCTCCTACCTCAATTACGACCGTACCCTGAACCAGGTCATCACCCTGCGCGACATGCTCCTGCCAGGTCAGGAAGAAGCCTTCTGGGATCAGGTCCATCTGGCCCACCAGGCCTGGCTCAAGGCCAACGGTCACGATCAGGATGCCGAGTTTCTCGACACCTGGCCGCTCGAGCGCACCGACAATATCGCCCTGCTGTCGGGCAACGTGATGCTCAAGTACGACATCGCCCGCATTGCGCCCTATACCAGCGGCCACCCGGACCTGCGCGTGCCCTACCCGCGCCTCAACGGCATCCTCCAGCCATACTACTTCCCCGGCCGCCGCTGACAGGCGGCACGCCGACATAAAAGAACCGGAGCCGCTGACGCGAGCTCCGGTTTTTTATTCAGCAGGCCAACCGGCCGTTCAGACCTGTTTGTAGATCACCGAACCTTCGTCCTTGAAGCGCTCGGCCTGCTCGGCGAAGCCCGCCTCGATGGCCTTCTGCTCGTCGGTCAGGCCGTTCTCGGCGGCGTATTCGCGCACCTCCTGAGTGATCTTCATCGAACAGAACTTCGGCCCGCACATGGAGCAGAAGTGCGCCACCTTGGCCGAGTCCTTGGGCAGGGTCTCGTCGTGGTAGCTGCGCGCGGTGTCCGGGTCGAGGCCGAGGTTGAACTGGTCTTCCCAGCGGAACTCGAAGCGCGCCTTGGACAGGGCGTTATCGCGGATCTGCGCGCCCGGATGGCCCTTGGCAAGATCGGCGGCGTGCGCGGCGATCTTGTAGGTGATGATGCCGGTCTTCACGTCATCCTTGTTCGGCAGGCCCAGGTGCTCCTTGGGAGTCACGTAGCAAAGCATGGCGCAGCCGAACCAGCCGATCATCGCGGCGCCGATGCCAGAGGTGATGTGGTCGTAGCCGGGGGCAATATCGGTGGTCAGCGGGCCGAGGGTATAGAACGGCGCCTCGTCGCAGCATTCGAGCTGCTTGTCCATGTTCTCCTTGATCAGCTGCATCGGCACATGGCCGGGGCCTTCGATCATGGTCTGCACATCGTGCTTCCAGGCGATCTTGGTCAGCTCGCCGAGGGTCTCCAACTCGCCGAACTGCGCGGCGTCGTTGGCGTCAGCAATCGAACCCGGACGCAGGCCGTCGCCCAGCGAGAAGCTGACGTCGTAGGCCTTCATGATTTCGCAGATTTCCTCGAAGTGCGTATAGAGGAAGTTCTCCTTGTGGTGCGCCAGGCACCACTTGGCCATGATCGAGCCGCCGCGGCTGACGATGCCAGTGACGCGCTTGGCGGTCAGCGGCACATAGCGCAGCAGTACGCCGGCGTGGATGGTGAAGTAGTCCACGCCCTGCTCGGCCTGCTCGATCAGGGTGTCGCGGAACAGCTCCCAGGTCAGGTCCTCGGCGATGCCGCCGACCTTCTCCAGCGCCTGGTAGACCGGCACGGTGCCGATCGGCACCGGAGAGTTGCGGATGATCCACTCGCGGGTCTCGTGGATGTGCTTGCCGGTCGAGAGGTCCATGACGGTATCGGAGCCCCAGCGGATGCCCCAGGTCAGCTTGGCCACTTCCTCTTCAATGGAGGAGCCCAGCGCCGAGTTGCCGATATTGCCGTTGATCTTCACCAGGAAGTTGCGGCCGATGATCATCGGCTCCAGCTCCACGTGGTTGATGTTGGCCGGGATGATGGCACGGCCGCGGGCGATCTCGCTGCGCACGAACTCGGGGGTGATCTCTTTCGGGATCGAGGCGCCGAAGCTCTGCCCGGCATGCTGTTCTTTCAGCAGACCGGCCTCGCGCGCCTCGGCCAGCTTCATGTTCTCGCGGATGGCAACGTATTCCATCTCGGGCGTGATGATGCCCTTCTTCGCGTAGTGCATCTGGCTGACGTTCTGCCCGGCCTTGGCGCGGCGCGGGTTGCGCACGTGGGCAAAGCGCATCTTGGCCAGCTCGGCATCGTTCAGGCGGCGCTGGCCGAACTCGGAGGACAGGCCCGGCAGCTTCTCGGTGTCGCCACGATCCTCGATCCAGGCACTGCGCACGTCCGGCAGGCCCTTGCGTACGTCGATCTGCACAGCCGGGTCGGTGTAGGGGCCGGAGGTGTCGTAAACGGTGACCGGGGCGTTGATCTCGCCGCCGAAGGCGGTGGGGGTCACGTCCAGGCTGATCTCGCGCATCGGCACGCGGATGTCCGGACGCGAACCCTGCACGTAGACCTTCTGCGAACGGGGGAAAGGTTGTACGGACTGCTGGTCGACCTGTGCGCTTTCGCTCAGGTTCTTCTGTTGTTGCACGCTCATCGGCTTCTCCGGGCTGACTGTCGGAGCGAACCTGAAGGCGACGGGCGCACCGGGAGCGGTGCCAGAGGGGGTCGCCACGCAGGCGAGCACATCTTGTTCCCTACGCAGGCCTTAACCTGATCAGGTTCAACGGGATCCGGAACTGTCCGATCTCAGCCCACGACTCTGGGCACCCCGACAAGAACTGCCGGCAGTCTAATCAAGCGCGGCGCAGAACTCCAACGTCCCGGACCACCCTTGGTCGGCAGAGGATTGTTGCGCGCAGGCAACATAGCTTGTTGCAAACTAGACTAGCTGTGGCGCCTGCGGCCTTGACCGCCCCCCCGCCCCCCCTTAGCCTTGCCGATCATTTCCGACAAAAAGCAGGATTCATCATGCTGCGCAGACTCACTCTGGCCATGGCTGTGGCCGCCGCATCAGGACTGGCCTGGGCCGAAGAGCCCCCACAATCGCTCAAGCGCGACCTGGTTTCGGTATACAAGGACGCAGTAGAGAACAACGCCGATCTGGCGGCTGCCCGTGCAGACTTCGCGGCCCGTCAGGAAGTGGTACCGCAGGCCCGTGCCGGACTGCTGCCCTTCATCACCGGCGGCGCCGGCTACAGCAATACCGATACCGAAGTGGATACGCGCCTGGGCAGCACTGACTCCACCCGCAGCGGCCTGCTCTATCAGGCCAACCTGACCCAGCCGGTGTTCCGTGCCGACCGCTGGTATCAGCTGCAAGCGGCCAAGGCCGTCAGCGAGCAGGCTGCTCTGGAATTCTCGGCGACCGAGCAGAACCTGATCCTGCAAACGGCAGAAACCTACTTCAGCGTACTGCGTGCCCAGGACAACCTGGCGACCACCAAGGCCGAAGAAGCCGCATTCAAGCGCCAGCTCGATCAGGCACGCGAACGTTTCGACGTCGGCCTGTCGGACAAGACCGACGTGCTGGAAGCCCAGGCCGGCTACGACACCGCCCGCGCCAACCGGATGATCGCCGAACAGCAGGTGGATGATGCCTTCCAGGCCCTGATCACCCTGACCAACCGCCAGTACAGCTCGCTGGAAGGCGTGCGCCACACCCTGCCGGTCGTGGTGCCGACGCCGAACGACGCCAAAGCCTGGGTGGATACTGCCGCTCAGCAGAACCTCAACCTGCAGGCCAGCAACTACGCCGTCGATGCCGCCGAAGAAACCCTGCGCCAGAGCAAGGCCGGTCACGCACCGACCCTGGATGCCGTGGCCAGCTACCAGAAGGGCGACAACGACAGCCTGGGCTTTACCAACACCCCGAATGCCAGCCTGTACAACGGTGATGCCGAGCAGCAGTCCATCGGCCTGCAGCTGTCGGTGCCGATCTACAGCGGCGGCCTGACCAGCTCGCAGGTCCGCGAGTCGTACCAGCGTCTGAACCAGACCGAGCAGAGCCGCGAAAGCCTGCGCCGTCAGGTGGTACAGAACACCCGCAACCTGCACCGCGCGGTGAATACCGACGTCGAGCAGGTCGGTGCGCGCAAGCAGTCGATCATCTCAAACCAGAGCGCCCTGGAAGCCACCGAAATCGGCTATCAGGTCGGTACCCGCAACATCGTCGACGTGCTGGACGCTCAGCGCCAGCTGTACAGCTCGGTACGCGACTACAACAACGCCCGCTACAGCTACATCATCGACAACCTGCGTCTGAAGCAGGTCGCCGGCACTCTGGCACCGTCGGACCTGGAGGCCCTCTCGGCCTACCTCAAGCCCGACTACAACCCGGACAAGGACTTCCTGCCGCCAGATCTGGCCAAGGCCGCCGAAGCCCAGCTCAAGGGCAACCCGGAGTTCTAATCGGCAGCGACAAAAAAGCCCGGCAATGCCGGGCTTTTTAATGCCTGCGAATCACCGATCCAGTAACGCCTGCAAACCACCCAGCAGGCGCGCCAGCGCCCCCTGATTGGCCTGCATGACCGCCAGCCCGCCGGCCCGCATGGCCGCCTGCTGCTCGGGCTGCTGCCACAGTTGCTGCAGGGCCGCCGCCAACTGACCGGCATCGGCCACTTCGCTCAAGGCCTGCGACTCACGCAGCATTGCGGCGATTTCCAGAAAGTTGAACAGGTGCGGACCGGACAGCACCGGCTTACCCAGCGCCGCCGGCTCCAGCAGGTTGTGTCCGCCATTGGCCACCAGGCTGCCGCCGACAAAAGCCAGATCGGCCAGAGCGTAGAGGAACAGCAGCTCGCCCATGCTGTCGCCGACCAGCACCTGATGCGCGGCACCAACCGGCTCACCCGCCGAACGGCGCAGGGTGGAAAAGCCTTCACGCTGGCACAGCTCGAACACGCTGTTGAAGCGCTCGGGATGACGCGGCACCAGCATCAGCAGGGCATCCGGATTCTGCCTGAGCAGTTCGCGGTGCGCCGCGAGGATGATCTCGTCCTCTCCGGCATGGGTGCTGGCAGCAATCCACACCGGCCGCCCAGCCGGCTGCCAGCTGGCGCGCAGTTCATCGGCGCGCTGACGCAGGGCAGGATCAATGGTCAGGTCGAACTTGATCGACCCCGTCACCTGCACGGCCTCGGGACGTGCGCCCAGTTGGCGGAAACGCTCCGCCTCGGCCTCCGTCTGCACGGCAATCAGCGAGAGCTCGGCCAGCATCGGCGCGGTGAGCCGGGCAAAGCGGGCATAGCCACGGGCCGAACGCTCCGACAGCCGGGCATTGGCCAGGGCCACCGGAATACCCAGTCGCGCACACTGGTGAATATGGTTGGGCCACAGCTCGGTCTCCATGATCACCGCCAGACACGGCCGCACCCGCCGGAGAAAACGCGCCGCCGCCCAGGGCAAGTCATAGGGCAGATAGCAGTGCTGCACGCGGCCGGCATACTCGGGGCCGCCGAACATGGCCTGAATGCGCTCGGAGCCGGTCGGTGTCATGCAGGTGATGGTGACAGGCAGCTCCGGGTAGCGCGCCAGCAGCTCGCGCACCAGCGGCGCCGCAGCGATGCTCTCCCCCACCGACACGGCATGCAGCCAGATACCGCCGGGTTTGAGCGGCGGCAGCGCCAGGGCAAAACGCTCGGCGATGCGCCGTGCATAGGCCGGCGCCTGCCAGGCGCGCCAGGCCAGGCGCAGGGCTATCAGGGGAAGGGCCAGGTGAAACAGCACGGAATAGAGAGTTCGGTTCATGCCGCGCAGCTTACCAAATCCCCGCCGCTCAGCCTTGCTGCAAGTGCCCGGCAAATCGCTCAGCCAACCAACTGGCCACCGGCCCCAGGGCCTGATCACGGCGCCAGACCAGCTCTACTCCCCAGGCGGGCGGTGCCCAGTCGGCCTGCAGCGTCACCAGTTGCTCGCGGTAGACCGGGTACTGCACCACATGCAGCGGCAACAGCGCCCAGCCCAGGTTGCGCGCGGCCAGCTCGGCCATGGCATACAGACTGTCGGCACGCCAGATTCGCGCACTGATGCGCTCGCGATCCGGGTAGGTACTTTCGCGCGGGGCAATCAGCAACTGCCGGTGACAGGCCAGCTCGCGCTGGCTCACGCGCCCGGCCTGAGCCAGAGGATGTTGCTGACCGACCACCAGCACCAGCGGCACATTGCCCAGCCAGCGCCGCTCCAGACTGGCTGGCATCTGCTCCTGCCGGAACAGCAGCCCCAGATCGGCCCGCCGCCCCTCCACCCAGCGGGCAATATCGCCCTGAGTGCCGCTGTAGAGCTGCAGTTCCAGCTCGGCATGCCGCTCCCCCAGCGCCTCCAGACTGTCCAGCAGCGGCAGGTAGGACATGGCCTCGTCGAGAATCAGGCGCAGACAAGCTTCCTCGCCCCCGGCCAGGCTACGCGCCCGCCCCTGCAGGCGCTGCTGTTGCTGCAGCAATTCACGCGCCTCGCTGAGCAACGCCTCGCCGGCCCGGGTCAGCCGCGGCGCGCAGCCGCTGCGGCGCTCGAACAGCTGGCAGCCCAGATCCACCTCCAGCAGAGCCACCGCGTTACTCACCGCCGACTGAGCGCGCCCCAGCTCACGCGCCACCGCCGAGAACGACCCGCCGTCCGCGACCCTGACAAAGACCTGCAGCTGCTCCAGGTTCGGCCCCATACCTATCTCCCATTCAGATAGGTGATGACTTTACCCCCAGCGCTCAACTTATAGAATCAGCGCATCATTCACGGAGTACCCGCCATGCCCGGCTACCTCTACCTGGCCATCGCCATCGTCATGGAAGTCATCGCCACCAGTTCGATGAAGGCGCTGGATGGTTTCAACAAACCGCTGCCGCTCATTCTGGTGGTGGTGGGCTATTCGGTCTCGCTGTTCCTGCTCAGTCTGGTGGTCAAGACCGTGCCGGTTGGCGTGGCCTACGCCATCTGGTCGGGCCTCGGCATTGTGCTGGTGAGCATCGTCGCGCTGGTGATCTACCAGCAGAAGCTCGATCTGCCGGCCATCATCGGCATGGGCCTGATCGTCGCCGGCGTGGTCTTCATCCAGCTGTTCTCGAAAACCGCCGGACACTGATCACCGTTATACTGCGCGCCTGTTTCTGTCGTGAGCGCCAGCATGTCACACCCCCTGAGCACTGATGTCCTGATCGTCGGCGGCGGTATCGCCGGTCTGTGGCTGAACGCACGCCTGCGCCGCCTGGGCTACAGCACCCTGCTGGTCGAGCACGGCAGCCTCGGCGGCGAACAGAGCGTGAAGTCCCAGGGCATCATCCACGGCGGCGCCAAATACGCGCTGCACGGCGCCCTGACCGGCGCCTCGGAAGCCATTGCCGATATGCCCAGGCGCTGGCGTGAGGCCCTCAGCGGCAGCGGCGAGCTGGACCTCTCCGGTGTGCGTCTGCTCTCCGAAGCCCATTACCTGTGGTCGCCCGGCACCCTGGCCGGCAACCTCACCAGTTTCTTCGCTAGCAAGGCCGTGCGCGGCCGCGTCGACCAGGTCAAGGGCGAGCAGCTGCCGCCGGCGCTGCAGGACCGCAAGTTCAAGGGCAAGGTCTATCGCCTGGCCGAACTGGTGCTGGACGTGCCCAGCCTGATTACCCGCCTGGCCGAGCTGGCAGGTGACGGTCTGCTGGCCGCCCGGGACATCCAGCCGCTGCGTGATAGCACGCAGCTCAGCGGCCTGCGGATCGACGGACGCGAGATACGCGCCCAGCGCGTGGTGCTCAGCGCCGGCGCCGGCAATGCCCAACTGCTGGCGACCCTTGGTATCGAGCAACCCAAGCAGCAGCTGCGTCCGCTGCACATGGTGCTGGCCAAGGGACCCGCGCTCAAACCGTTGTATGCCCATTGCCTGGGCGGCGGACCGAAGCCACGGGTGACCGTCACCACCCACCCGGCGGCCGATGGCCAGTGGGTCTGGTACCTCGGAGGCGATCTCGCCGAGGCCGACGGCGTGGCCCGCGACGAAGCCAGTCAGATCAAGGCGGCGCAGCAGGAGCTGGCTGAACTGCTGCCCTGGGTCGACCAGAGCGCGACCCGCTGGGCCACCCTGCGGGTCGACCGCGCCGAGCCGGCGCAGTCCGGTCTGGTACGCCCGGACAATGCCTTCCTCGCCGAAGACGGCCCGTTGCTGGTTGGCTGGCCGACCAAGCTCGCGCTGTCGCCCGACTTTGCCGACCGGGTTGTCGCGGCACTGCAGCGCGACAACATCCAGCCCGGCGATCACCCGGAGCTGCCGCCGCTGCCACGCCCGGCTGTTGCCCAGCCAGCCTGGGAGACCTTGCTGCCATGAATCCCACCACCCTGCATGACTGGCACCGGCCGCTGGGCTCCACCGGCCTGCACGTATCGCCACTGGGGCTGGGCACGGTCAAGCTGGGCCGCGACCAGGGCGTGAAATACCCCAGCGGCTTCACCATTCCCGATGACGCCGCCGCGCGGGCACTGCTGCAGCAGGCCCGCGAGCTGGGCATCAACCTGATCGACACCGCGCCGGCCTACGGCACCAGCGAGGAGCGCCTCGGCCCGCTGCTGCGCGGCCAGCGCCACGAGTGGGTGATCGTCAGCAAGGTCGGCGAGGAGTTCATCGGCGGCCAGTCGCTGTTCGATTTCAGCCCGGCTCATGCCCGCCTCTCGGTCGAGCGCAGCCTCAAGCGCCTGGAGTGCGAGCACATCGAGCTGCTGCTGGTGCACTCCGATGGCAATGATGTGGCGATTCTGCGCGAATCCGGCATCTACGAAACCCTCGCCGAGCTCAAGCGCGAGGGCAAGATCGGCGCCTTCGGCCTCTCCGGCAAGACTGTCGAGGGCGGCCTGCTCGCCCTGCAAGACGGCGACTGCGCCATGGTCACCTACAACCTCAACGAGCAGGGCGAAAAGCCGGTGCTGGATTACGCCGCCAGTCACGGCAAAGCCATTCTGGTCAAAAAGGCGCTGGCCAGCGGCCATGCCTGCCTGCAACCCGGTGTCGACCCGGTACAGGCCAGTTTCGAACTGGTGTTCGGCCACCCGGGCGTCACCAGCGCCATCGTCGGCACCATCAACCCCGAACATCTGGCCCACAACGTGGCCTGCGCCGCCGGGGTACTGAAAGGGCTCGGCTGAAAAGCGGAAATTCGGTGCCAGAAGCCCGGCACAGAGAGGCGCGACAGGTCGTCGCATCCCGCAGGCAAGCAGGAATTAAGCTGCTAGCCTCAAGCTTCCGTTTGTCGACTGCGATACAGGAGTCACCATGCCGCTGACCCTCGCCCGCAAGGACCCCGGCAGCTTCAAGACCCTCGCCCTACACGTGGAGGCCGACGGTCACCAGCTGCACTACCAGGGCATCGGATTGCCCCTGAACTTTGCCCAGATGCAGGCGCGCCGACGCCCGGTGCAGATTGGCAACAGCCAGCACTTCAGTGTGGAGCTGGCCAACCTCGGCGTTTCCGTGCGTCTGACCCTGCACCTGGATGGTCGCGACTACTGGGTGGTGGTGCGCCAGCAACGCGCCGACCGCGGCGACTGTGTGCTCAAGCTGATCTCCGGCTATGTTCCGGCCCACGAACTCAACCTGCCACTGCTCACTGCCCTGCACGAAGTGGCCGAAGAATGCCTGGTGCAGAGCGAGGCCGGCTGGCTGTGCGGGCGTTTTGCCCAGACCTGGCTGCCCACGCCCTATGCCGACACCCTCGACTACCACGACGAGCAGCATTTCAGCCTGCAGGCTCAGGCGGGCTCGACCCATCCGGTCCTGCGCGGGCAGATGCCGCTGCTGGAGCGGCCGTTCGCCTATGTGCACCTGCCCACGGCGTCGTTGCAACTGGTCTACAACATGCGCCTGGAGCTACCCAGCCTGGCCCGTGAGCTCAGCCTGTTCCACGCCGACGAGCGACTGGTCGGCGACCATCTGGTGGCCGAGCTGCAACCGGACGAACCTGACCTCTATCTGATTCCCCTGCACCGCGGTCATCCCACCAGCGAGCTGTACACCCTGCAGCAGGGCATGCTCGACCCGGTCGATACCCGCCAGCCGCTGTGGCTGTCGGAAGCCTTCGCCGAACGCGATGGCTGGCTGGTGCACGATGAGCGCATCGCCTGGCAGGACTGGATCCAGCGCCTGCGCGCCGCCTGACCCCCAGATAAAAAAGCCCCGGCAAACCGGGGCGAAGTGGGCAAAGCGGTCTTACTTCAATTCGCTGGACGTCTTGCCTAGCAAGCGCCGCGCAATGATCAGCAACTGGATCTGCTGGGTGCCTTCGAAGATGTCGAGAATCTTCGAGTCCCGCGCCCACTTCTCCAGCAGCTCGTCCTCGCCATAGCCGGCAGCACCGGCCAGTTCGACGCACTTCAGGGTGATCTCATTGGCCACCCGCCCGGCCTTGGCCTTGGCGATCGACGCCTCCTTGGAGTTGGGCAGCTTGTTGTCGGCCATCCAGGCAGCCTTGAGCGTCAGCAGGCGCGCCGCCTCCCATTCGGCCTCAAGGCGGTACAGCGTGGCCTCGGCATGACTGACGCTGAGTAGCGGCTTGCGGTAGTCGAAACGGCAACCCGCCCTGGAGAGCAGCTCACGGGTACGGTCCAGCGACGCCTTGGCCACACCGATGGCCATGCCGGCGACCAGTGGCCGGGTGTTGTCGAAGGTTTCCATGACCCCGGCAAACCCCTTCTGCACATCGATTTCCGGATTGCCAAGCAGGTTGGCCGCCGGCACCCGGCAGTCGACAAAGCTGATCGCCGCCGTATCCGAGGCCTTGATGCCGAGCTTCTTCTCCAGACGGGTGACGGTCATGCCCGGCGTGCCGTGCTCAACCACAAACGACTTGATCGCCGCGCGCCCCAGCCCCTTGTCCAGGGTGGCCCAGACCACCACTGCCTTGGCCCGTTCGCCCGAGGTGACGAAGATTTTCTCGCCATTGAGGATGTAGTGATCGCCGTCCTTCACCGCCGTGGTGCGGATCGCCGCCGAGTCGGAGCCGCAACCGGGCTCGGTGATGGCCATAGCTGCCCAGGTCTTGCCGAAGCGCCCGAGCTGCTCGTCATTGGCCACCGCGGCGATGGCCGCGTTGCCCAGCCCCTGACGCGGCATGGCCAGCAGCAGGCCGACATCGCCCCAGCACAGCTCCATCACGCCGAGCAGGGCCGACAGGTTGCCACCGTTCTTGATGCCCTCCTCCACTTCCCGCGCGGCGCCGCGCTTGCTGGCAGAGGTTGCGCCCACGGCATTGGGCGAGCCTTCGTTCATGCCATCGAGCAGGGCGGCCAGCAGGTCAAGCTCCTTGGGATAGGCATGCTCGGCCTTGTCGTACTTGCGTGAAATCGGCCGGAAGAACTGCGCGGCCACCTGATGCGCTTGGTTCTCCAGCGCACGGAATTTCTTGGGGGTTTCCAGATACATGTGTGCGCTCCTCAGAGGTGCAGGCCGCCGGCCTGGATGGCAACGGCGCGCAGATCGCGGTACCAGCGCTCGACCGGGTGCTCCTTGGTAAAGCCATGGCCGCCGAGCAGTTGCACGGCATCGGTACCGACCTTCATCGCCTTCTCGGTACAAAGTACGCGGGCCAGATAGGCCTCGCGCAGGAAGTCTTCGCCACGCTCGGCGCGGGCACAGGCCCGCCAGACCATCAGGCGCATGGCGTCGATCTCGATGGCCAGGTCGGCCACCATGAACGCCACACCCTGACGGTGGCTGATTGGCTCGCCAAAGGCGACCCGCTCATTGCAATAGCCGATCACATAGTCCAGCGCCGCCTGACTGGTGCCGACCGCCAGGGCACACCAGGCCAGAGAGGAGCAGGCCAGAAAGGCTGAGTAATCGAAATCGGCAGCGGCCAGGCGGTGCTCGGCCGGCACCTTGACCGACTTGAACCGCACACGTGCCAGCGCGCCCGCCTTGAGTCCCATAGCCGGCTCGGCCTGACGACTGATGCCTTTGCTCGCGGCATCGACCCAGAACAGCGCCGGCCCGTCGCTGCACTGCGCGGCGACCAGCAAACGACTGGCATTGAGCCCCTGCAGAACCAGGCACTTCTCGCCATTGAGCAGGTAATGCCCGCCGCGCTTGCGGGCCGTGGTTTGCAGCCTCTGCGGGTCCGCCAGCACAGCGGGCTCGTTGACAGCCAAGGCATAAGGCTCAGCGCCCTGCTCGCTGGCAAAGGCCGGCAACCACTGTGCCTGCTGCTCCGGCGACGCCCAGCGACGAATGCAGTTGGCCGCCGAGAGCGGCACCAGCAAGCTGGCGGCCAGGGTCAGGTCACCCTTGCCAAGCGCCTCGGCGATCAGTGCATTGGTTACCAGAGTGCGCTCACCGGCCATGCCGCCATGTGCTTCGGAAACGCCGTAAAAGGCCAGTCCCAGCTCACGGGCCTGAATCAGCAATTCGGCCGGTACGGCCGCCTGCGCATCGGCATCATGGGCGGCGGGGCGCAAGACTTCACTGGCGAAGCTGTCCAGCATCTCCACCAGCATCTGCTGTTCGTCAGAGAGGGACAGGTCGAACAAGCCATCACCGCTCGTGGCGCGCGGTGCCTTGCTCTTGCCACCGCGTGCCGCCGCATAGCGGAAGCTGCTGCGGCTGCCGGTGTACAGCAGCTTCTCGAAAGGTTGGCGCAACTTGAAGCGGTCCGGCCAATCGGCCTGGGCCACCTTGCTCAGCACGGCAAGGGCATGACCCTGAACATCAGTACGCATGGGCGAGGCTCCACGAGATAGACCCCGTGATCATCCCCGCGCACAAGGCTACCCGCCATGACCGACCTGACAGGCGCGACTGGCGCGCCAGTCAGTGCTCATTCATGGCCAACAAACACTGCTGAAGTGCGGCCGCTATCAGGGCGTCGCAAACACCTGCCTGAACATTGGCAGCAGCAGCCGATTACCTGCCTCAGTGAAGTGATCTGTATCCCGATAAATCGGCAGCCCGTTATGAAGGGTGCCGCACTCATCGCCCGAGCAAAGATAAGGCAGGGGATCCAGCAACTTCGCACCACACTTCTGGGCCACCTCATCCTGCAATGCCCATACGAATGCATGGCGCTTGCGATAATCAGCAAGGGAGAGGCTCACCTGACGATCCCTACCAAACAGCATGGAGCGACCTATCAGCGTAGGAACATCTACACCCATTTCAGGCGTGGGCCGGACGATATAAAGCGGGTGCCTGCTCGCCAGCTCACACATGGTCCGCGTGTAATGCTCGCCAAAGGCTGCCAAGTATTCCGGGCCGTACTCATCCTCTCCAGAGGAGAAAGCAAAGTCCACCTGCTTGCTCTCTGCGACTCCACCATTCACGTACTCGGAGGTGCGCCCCATCATCACAATCGGGACTCCGGACGGATAACCAGCATGCTCCTTGCGAATATCCGCATTGAGTTGGTCGCAGTAACGTCTTTTAACTTCAGCCTTCGAATCAAAAGCAATCAGACAGCCGCTTCCCCCTCGGAACAGAACCCCGCCCTTACCATCCGGCAAAGCCGCTTGCAGAGCCGTAACCACTGCATCCGCATGGCTATCGCCGATGAGCACAGCGCGGATCGGTTCCTCCCCGTAGATACAGGACTTGCTCGGGTCAAGGCACTCCTCAAGACGCGGGTTGAAGTTCTCACGCTCAGCCTCAACCCGGGCTACGGTCTCGGGAAGCCGCTCGGGAAAACCACTGCGACGAACCTGCTGAGCGAGCGCTGCGACGAGCGCCAGAATCAGCACCAGTACAATGCCGGCCATTTTCGGACTCATACGGCTCAGCACGCGGCGGGATGGCGTTTCCACAAGACCATAAGACAGCTGCCCAAGAAGCAGCGAAAGCGAAATCGCAGCAACCACCCAAAACGGATCACTGGATCGTTCCACATACGCCAGCACGACTACCAGAGGCCAGTGCCACAGGTAGATGGAATACGAGCGCGCGCCCAACCACTGGGCAAGGGAACTGCCCGTCCATGCAGAGCGCTCGCGGGCTGCGAGGAGAATCAGCGAAGCCCCGAGCACCGGAAGAATCGCCCACGCCCCGGGCCAGGCATTCTGCTGATCGATCAGCAGCAGACAGGCAAGAATGAGCGCAAAGCCGACGCCCTCGAGGGCTCGCCGCCATCCCTCGGACCAGCCTCGACGACCAACGAGGAAAACCAGCGCCCCGGCGAGCATCTCCCAGGCGCGGGTCTGGATCATGTAGAAAGCCTCGGTTGGCGCCACCGCAGTGCGCCAGAAGCAAAGCGCAAGCGACCCCGCGAAGAATAGTGCAAGCACCCAGGCAAGGGCTCTACGCCCCGGCAGAAACCTGGAGAGCGTCAGCATCAGCAGTGGTAGCAGCAGATAGAACTGCCACTCGACCGATAGCGACCATGTATGCAGTAGCCACTTCTCGCGCGAGGCCGCGTCGAAGTAACCTGCCTCTTCGAAGTAGCGAAGATTGGAGCTGAAGGTCAGGCTCTCACGGGCATGCTTGCCAAGATCCTTGTATTCCTCCGGCATCAGCAAGAACCAACCGACAGCCAACACAGCAAGGCAGAGCGCAATCAGCGCTGGAAAAATACGGCGGGCACGGGCGAGATAGAAACGCCAGATGCTGAAGTCACCTCTTTCCAGGCCACTGGAAATGATGCCGCACATCAGATAACCGGAAATCACGAAAAATACGTCAACTCCGGCAAAGCCCCCACTGATACCCGGCACACCGAAGTGATAGAGCACAACGGCCATAACGGCCCATGCACGCATCCCATTGATATCAGACCGAAACTCGCGCCCCACTTCCATACCTACTGCCACAACTCACCCCTTTTGACTAGGGGGTTCCCCCCCCTTCACCTCAGACCAATTCGCGATCCCAGCGAATGCCCCGTTTGATCACCCTAGCTGGCACCCCGGCCACCACGCAGCCACCTTCATCGAAGACACCAGACACCAACGAACCAGCCCCGACCACCGTTTCAGGAAGCAGGACAGTCCCCTTAAGCACCTGGACCTCACGCCCAAGCCACACGCGATTCCCAATACGAACACTTCGTGCAGGATTGATTCGCAGTCCAGTTGTCGCATCCAGGATCGAATGTTTGTCCCCCGTGCGGATCAGAATGCCCGTGGAAAACATGCAATCCTGGCCAATATCGATGCTGGCCGCCTCATCGCTCAGCATGTAGGCCCCTTCGACGGTGGTGTCAGCACCGATCCGGATATGCTGACCATGGGTATGTCGCAGGTAAATCTTGCCGGACTTGATCCGAACCCGAGGGCCGATCTCGATCAGATTGCTATCTCCATCCAGACGAATCTCGCAATCGTTGATCTCGGCGCCTTCGCCCAATACCAGCCGGTTACTGTGCCCGCCAAGCTTGATGGTCACTCGCTTCATCTTTCGCGCGACATCCACAGGCAGAGTAAGCTCATTACCGGGTTTACGGATGAAGCGATTCTTGTAAATCAGATTCCACGTCCACAGATAGAAGCGACCCAGCATCAATCGCCCTGCCCCTTGATCTTTTCGACTATCGCGGTGGTCGAGCTGTTCTCTACCAGACCAAGCACTCTCACCTCGCCACCATAGGCGCGCACGATGTCGGCACCGACCACCCCCTCGATGCCATAGTCGCCGCCTTTGACCAGCACATCGGGTTTGACCTGGCGCAGCAGGTTTTCGGGGGTGTCTTCGCTGAAACTGACTACCCAATCGACGGCCCCCAACCCCGCCAGCACCGCCATGCGCCGATCCACCGAGTTGATCGGTCGGCCCGCCCCCTTGAGGCGCGATACCGAGGCGTCGTCGTTGACGGCCAGCACCAGACGGTCGCCCTGGGCTCTGGCCTGCTCCAGATAGGTCACGTGACCAGCGTGCAAGATGTCGAAGCAGCCATTGGTAAAGACGATTTTCTCGCCATGAGCGCGGGCATCCTCAAGGGCCAGCAGCAATTGATCGACGCTGACCACGCCCCGCTCTGAACCCGCCTCGCGCTGCACCGCACGGCGTAGCTCTGGCGCACTGATGGCCGCAGTGCCCAACTTGGCCACCACGATGCCGGCGGCCAGGTTGGCCAGTGCCACGGCATTGGGCAGTTCCTCGCCCGCAGCCAGCGAAGCGGCCAAGGTGGAGATCACAGTGTCGCCGGCACCGGTGACATCGAAGACTTCGCGGGCGCGTGCCGGCAGGTGCAGCGGCGCGTGATCTGGGCGCAGCAGGGTCATGCCGTGCTCGCCACGGGTCACTAGCAATGCGCCGAGTTCCAGCTCGCGCATCAGTGCGTCACCCTTCGCCACCAACTCGGCCTCGTCGCTGCAATGACCGACGATGGTCTCGAACTCGCCGAGGTTCGGGGTGATCAGGCTAGCGCCGCGATAAATGGAGAAATCCTTACCCTTGGGATCGGCCAGCACCGGAATGCCGCGAACGCGGGCCTGCTGGATCAGCACCTGGTGATTCTTCAGCGCGCCCTTGCCGTAATCCGACAGCACCAGCACCTTGACCCCGTCCAGCAACGCGTCGACCTGCTCGGCCATGGCCTGTGCATCCGTGGCAAAAGGCTCCTCGAAGTCCAGGCGCAGCAACTGCTGGTGACGACTCATCACCCGCAACTTGAGGATGGTCGGCTGCGAGGCGATCTGCTGGAAATGCGTCTGTACGCCAGCCCCCTGCAGGCTGTTACGCAAGCTCTCGGCAGCCTCGTCCACTCCGGTTACGCCGACCAAGCGTGCCGGCGCGCCCAGCGCGGCAATATTCAGCGCCACGTTGGCCGCGCCGCCGGGGCGGTCCTCAAGATGCTCGACCTTGACCACCGGCACCGGCGCCTCGGGGGAGATCCGCGAGGTCGGCCCATGCCAGTAACGGTCGAGCATGACATCACCAACCACCAGAACGGCGGCCTGATCGTAACGGGGCATGGACAGCTTCATGGGGACTCCGGAAGGGCAAAATCGGGGCGGATCATAGCACGGGAGGCGCCAACTGCTGACTCACTCGCCCAGCGGACGCACCCAGAACAGCTCGTGGCGACGCACTGCCTTGCGGAAGAACTCGTCCTCGCCGGTGGCCGGCCAGTGACGGCCAGCGAGCAGGCGCTGAATCAACCGGCGCAGACGCTTTTTGACCGGTAGCGGCGCCTGCAGATCGTGCTGCATGGCCAGGGCCATGGCCTTGTCCAACCGTGCCTCAGCCGACAGCGACGGGCTCCACAGGCCGTCGGCCGGCAACGCCACCAGCGCCGGAGGCAGGGCGACCCCTGCGCCGGCCGGGCCCATGGGCCAGCGGTCGTTGTCGTGCAGGTGGTTGGCGTAAAGCAGCAAGGTCTGAGGCTGCCAGGCGCTGAGCTTCACCGCCTCCAACAACGCGCGGGTGGCGGCGACATGGTCGCTGTGCGGATCCAGCTTGGGATGCGGGGTCACCAGCACCTCGGGGCGGAAATACTCGAGCAGCGCGGCCAGATCGGCCAGCAGATTGTTCCAGCTCGGTACGCCATCGGCATCGGCCGGCAGCGCTAGCGGATTGTGCCGACGCACGCTGCGGATATCGCTTTCGCCCGACTCGCGAGAACCGAAGCCCTGCCCGGGCGCCTCAGCCATGGCTGGCAGCTGCAGGCAGTAGTAGCCCAGTTGCACGCAGCGCGATTGCGGCACGCCGCCCCAGAGCGGCACTGCCAGGCTGTCCCAGGTGCGCAGGCGACCCTTGAGCCGCGCCGCCTCAGGCAGCGACAGCCCCAGTCGCCGGTAGTGCTCGGCCTCGATCTCGCCTTGGGTCAGGGTGACAATGCTGGCCTCGGCACAACGGCTGTAGAGGCCGAAGGCGGCCAGCTCGGCGTCATCGGCATGCGGCGCAATGATCATAACCCGGCGCTCGGCGTAATCAGGATTACGCAGGGCAAACAGTCGACCGCTACCGGCCAGTCGGCAGAAGCGCCCGCGCAGGCTCAGATCGCCCCGCACCAGTGCATTGCCCTGCCCCGACAGGTTGAGGTAGCGCAGGCCATCAAGCCCCCGCTCGAAATCCTGGCGATCCTCACCGATCCAGACCTGCGGATCGAGGAAGCGGCCAAGCCAGCCTGCGCTCAGGCGCCATTCAAGGATCAGGGTCTCGGCGTCACCCGGCTCACCCTCGACACGCAGCCGCCCGCCATCAAGGCGTACCGGCAGACAAGGCGTGCCCTCGGGAAAGTCATAGCGGTAGTCGTCACGCGGCGAGTAGAACAGGTGGTCGGCGAACCAGGCCTCGTGAGCAATCCAGCCCAGCAACAGGAGCAGCGGCGGCAGCCACCAGGCCAGCAGCACGCCAGCCAGCATCAGCAACGCCAGACCGACCAGCAGCGTCAGGCGCTTGTTGCGCCGGTGGCGCCTGAGCAGCTGCTGCTTGCGCGCGCTCATGGCCTCACACCTGGAACGCCGGCACCCGGTGGCACCAGCGGTCCTTGTATTCGCGGTCGGCCCGGCCGAAGGAGTAGCGCAGCGGCTTGCCCAGCGAACGGGCCTCACTCCAGGCGTTCTGCGTGTTGACGAAGCTGAGCACACTACCGGGACTGAACTCGCGCTGCTGCGGATCGACCCCGCCGTTGATGTACTCGATGCTGACCCAACCCGGGGACTCGACCCGGTAGAGCACCTGGATGGCCACC
The DNA here is from genome assembly GCF_002304225.1 of Pseudomonas sp. HAR-UPW-AIA-41. Taxonomy (GTDB): domain Bacteria; phylum Pseudomonadota; class Gammaproteobacteria; order Pseudomonadales; family Pseudomonadaceae; genus Aquipseudomonas. The sequence continues at coordinate 58,469 of NZ_NSLB01000001.1, read as the reverse complement.
GGAGCGTCATTCAGATAGATCAGCGAGCCGGTCATGAACTCACGCAGCAAGCCGAACACCTCGGCCAAATGCGCCTTGCCAGTCGCCTCGAAGCCCCAGCGGAGCTGGAACAGTTCGGCGTAGATAGCGGCCTGCTCGGCCGGCTCCAGCTCCAGCATGGGCCGGATCACTCCCCCGGCATCTTCCAGCAGGCGCTGCTCGCGGCGCTGGTTGTAGCGAAATTTCTTGCTGTACTCCTCAGGCTCACGGGCCAGGGCCAACCCCTCGGGCTGCTCGCGCAGAGTGCTCAGGCGCTCGGCGTTGAGCTGGGACACATAGCGCGCGCGGTGGCGCAGCGGCACGCACGCGCCTTCGGCCACCGGCAGGATGATCTCGGCATTACCCAGATCGAACAGACCGCGCTTACCCTGCTGCTTTAGCACGTCCTTGGCCAAGGCCAGGTGCCGCCCCCAGGTCGGGATGGCCGCCTGCAACTCGCCGCCCTGAAACCAGCCGAGGTAGCGCACCGGAATGCCGGCCAAACCGGCCAGCCGCTCGACCACCTGGGGATGGGTCACCACGCTGCCGCCGTGGCGCTGCCACGTGGCGGCATAGTCGGCCGCGCCAATCGGCGTCCAGCCCTGCTCGCGCCAAAAGCGCACATAAGACAACATCACGCCATCCCCACTAGACAACCATCAGCGCAGCGGAACAGGCGCTGCGATACCATAACTCTCGCGGTACCCCTCAAGAAACGCCTGCCATTGTGGAGCGTCCCAAGGCGAGCGCCGGGCCATCTGGCGTAAGTCATGACGAGCAGCACGCCAGCGGGTCAGCCGTTTGCGGCTCTTTTCCATATCAATGAGGGCAACATCCACCTCATCGCCTCGCACGCGAACGAAGACATGCTTCAAATAGAGGCAACCATGCTGCCGCTTGCCCCTGTTGAGCCGACCTAACACGCGCCCAATCTCTTTGAGCACTCGACGGTGCAAGACCTCGCCCCACAGCAGCTCTTGCCGATCCAGATAGCACTGTTCCAGGCTGCAAAATCCCTCTAGCGCCTCGGTAACCAACACAGCTTGCCAATTCCCCCGCTGCTTACGGCACGCAGCAAAAAGCAGCTTGGGAACAGGCACGCCAAGAGCATGACTGTGAAGCAGTGCGTCGCGCTCACGCATTGCCGTGGGATAGCCGAACGGGTGCATCCAGCTGCGATAAATATGGCCATGTTGCTGCTTACGATAGAGCTGCCGGCCATCGCTGGTCAGAATACGCTTAACACCGCTCTGCCCTCCTCGGCGCTCATTCGGCTCCTCTACCCATTCGCCTGGCACTGCCAGCCATGCATCTATCGCAGCATCACCACTTAAACGGGCAAGCTCAACCAGATCCGCGCTCATTGTCAGGCCTTACGCAGGACATAAACTCGCCACATGGCGTAGTGAGGAATGAAGTCCAAGTGATCGACAACCTGGAATCCAGCCTGCGCAAACTCCGACTCGATAGTCTTCACCGGAATCACAAAGCGGTTCTGGAACTCAGGAGCAGTTCCTTTGGCTAGCCGGCGCTGCTCAGCTCGGTTACGCTTCCACGCTTTGTAGTTTCCATCCACCCACAGAGAAATGATCAGGGTATCTCGGCTGACTCGGTGAAATTCCCGCAGCAGCGTGAGCCGATCCTCGGCCTTTCCGACATGGTGGATCAGGCGCATGCAAAAAACGCTGTCCACGCAGGCATCGGGAAGGTCGATCGCAAACGCAGAAGTTTGCAGCGGTGTCACGCGTTTGACCACCTCGGCCGGCTGTCCGGCACAAGCCACCGCAATCATATCGGCGGAATTGTCCGCGCCGATAATTCGCCGCTCAGGATGCTCGCCCAACATCGGCCAGAACCGCCCGGCTCCACACGGCAGATCCAAAACCTGCGCAGGGTTCCCAGCAATGCGCAAGGCTTTTCGAGCTAACTGAACATCCCTCCACGTCGACAACTGTCTCGCCAGCCCCTGACGATGCTTGCGAAGATAACGCTCCGCATGCTCTCGGTCATATTTCTTGGAGAACTCCAGCTCGATCTTTTTATTATTCATTCGGCAAGACTCCCGGACACTAGGTTATTCAGACTTATCTGCTGCCAAGGTATCACTGAACTGCTGGGCATGCAGCCGCGCATAGCTCCCCCCCGCAGATAGCAACTCGGCGTGATTACCACGCTCAACGATTGCCCCCTGATCCATCACCAGAATCAGGTCAGCCTTTTCAATGGTGCTCAGACGATGCGCAATCACCAGCGTGGTACGGCCTTTCATGACTTCATCCAGTGCTGCCTGGATATGTCGCTCGGACTCGGTATCCAGTGCTGAGGTAGCCTCATCCAGAATCAGCAGCGGAGCATCCTTGAGCAATGCACGAGCAATGGCCAAGCGCTGACGCTGTCCACCTGAGAGCAGTACGCCGTTTTCTCCGACCAGCGTGTCATAACCCTGCGGCATCTTCTCGATAAACTCGGCGGCGAAGGCAGCCTCGGCAGCACGCTTGACGTCCTCTAACGGCGCACCGGCTAGGTCGCCATAAGCAATGTTGTTGGTTACCGAGTCGTTGAACAGGGTGACGTGCTGGGTCACCAAGGCAATGTGCCGGCGCAAGTTACGCAGGCGATAGTCCTCGACATCCACACCATCAAGCAGTATCTGTCCGCTCTCATGATGGTAGAAGCGCGGAATAAGACTCGCTAAAGTCGATTTGCCGCTGCCTGAGCGCCCAACGAGAGCAATCATTTGACCCGGCTCGGCAACAAACGAAATATTGTTGAGAACGGGCTTTTCACTGCCCGGATACTGGAAACTCAGATTGCGTACCTCAAGGCGCCCACTGACCCGCTCGCGCTCTTGGGTTCCATGATCGACCTCCGGCACCTCGTCCAACTGCTCGAAAATACTTTCAGCACCAGCCACGCCTTTCTGGATGGTAGAGCTGACCTCCGAGAGCTGACGGATAGGCTTTGGCAACAGGCCCGCCAGAGTAATGTAGGCCACCAAATCGCCAGCCGAGGAGTCTCCTCGCAGCAACAGAACCAAGAATAGAACAACAGCCATAGCACTGTAGATCACCAACTGCAGGCTAGGCGTATAGATCGCTCCTGTCCTGACCATTCGCAACTGCTTGGCCGTGTTGTCAATACTGGCTTCCAGAAAGCGCTGCTCCTCGTAGCGCTCACCACCAAAGCTGCGCACGACCCGATACCCCTGAATAGTCTCAGAGGCGACATGGGTAACATCGCCCATGCTTACCTGAATTTTCTTGCTCTGCTTGCGAAACTTACGACTGGCATTACCAACCATAACGCCAATAACCGGCAGGATAGCGAGCATGACCAGTGTCAGCTTCCAGTTCATCCACAATAGGGATGCGAACAAGAAGATCACCGTCATACCTTCGCGGACCACGACCTTGATGGCGTCCGTTGCCGCACCGGTCACCATGGTTACATTGAAGGTAATTCGCGAAATAAGATGGCCGGAATTGTTGTTATCGAAGTAGCGGTTGGGCAGCGCCAGCAAACTACCGAACAACGCCACGCGCAGATCATGCACCAATCCCAGCGATACCCGAGCCAAGAAGAAGTTGCCGAGATAAGAGCCAATCCCCTGCCATAGAGCAATCAGCACAATCAGCAATGGAACCGCCTGCAATAGCTTGATATTGGCCAGTAGCGGCTGCTCGCCGAGCCAGGGAACTCCAGAAAAAAAATTGGCGTCCGGGTTACTCAGGCCATCGACAAAGTACTTCAAGATGTAGCCCAGCATGGGCTGGGTAGACGCAAAAATCACAAAGCCCAGGATGCTGATTGCAAAAAGCCCCCAATAAGGCATCACGTATTTCAGCAACCGCAGATAAACCCTGACACTGGATTGCTGGGTAGAATTGGCCATTCGGCAAGCCCCAAGAAGCGGTGATTAAACGAAATGCGGATTGTATCAGCGAACGAATTGCAGCAGTGGCTCACCCAAGGCCGGGTGATTGAGCAGGATGGCCGTGGCCCCAAGGTTGTAGCCCTAACTGACGGACAGTTGCTCAAGGTTTTCCGCCCACGGCGGCGCTTCTGGTTAGCTCGCCTGCGGCCTCAGGCTAAGCGCTTTGCCGATAACGCCCAAAAGCTCAATGCACTTGGCATCAGGACTCCCAGAATCACCGAGACTGGCTGGCTGGAGCGCGCGACAGCCACCAGTTTCTGTATGTACAGCCCACTGGCAGGACAGTCACTGGACAAGCTTTTTCTGCAGGAGCGACAGCAGTTCCTTAAAAGGCTTCCCAAACTGGCCCAGTTCATTCACGAACTGCACACCAAGGGCATCTATTTTCGCTCGCTTCACTTGGGCAACATCCTGTTGCTGCCCGAGGGGGACTTTGGCCTGATCGACTTTCTCGACCTGCGCATTAAAAACCACCCTCTTTCACGCTCGCTGGTACGCCGCAACCTGCAACACCTGCGCAGCTATCTCAAGCGCAGCGGAATTGAGGATTTTCCCTGGGCAGAACTGCAAAGCCTTTACCTTAAGGGAAACTGACCAACCGTCAGGAATAACGACGGCGATACTGCAAGTCGACCAACTCGTTTTCAGGGATATAGCCCTTTACGCCTTCGCGCAACAGGGCACGTATCTGCTCACAGTCGCCCTCATCGCAAGCCCTATTCAGGCGCATCAGCAGGGTCTGAAGCAAGGGCCATGACAGCAACTCCTCGCTTGCTCGCATGATTTTGGGATGCTCGGTGCTGCTGACGTTATCGCCGATCAGCAACTCCTCGTAGAGTTTCTCGCCAGGACGGAGACCGCTGAACTCGATGGAAATGTCACCGTCCGGAGTGTTTTCATCACGCACGGTCAGCCCGCTGAGCTGAATCATCCGACGGGCCAGGTCGACGATCTGAACCGACTCGCCCATGTCGAGCACGAAAACATCACCGCCCAGCCCCAAACTGCCGGCCTGGATCACCAGTTGAGCCGCCTCAGGAATGGTCATGAAGTAGCGGGTAATGTTCGGATGGGTCACAGTCACTGGCCCGCCACGTGCAATCTGCTGGCGAAACAGAGGAATCACCGAGCCGGATGAGCCGAGAACGTTACCGAAACGCACCATGGTGAAGCGTGTACGAACTGGTACTGAATCCCCGTTAGGCCCATTGAGTTCGGCCTCCTGAGAGAATGCCTGCAGCACCATCTCCGCGAGACGCTTGGTAGCTCCCATTACATTCGTAGGTCGCACCGCTTTGTCAGTGCTGATGAGCACGAAATTGGTGACAGCCGCTTCGACGGCCGCCCGAGCAGTATTCAGCGTGCCCACGACATTGTTCTGAATGCCTTCAACCACATTGTGTTCGACCATTGGCACATGCTTGTAAGCGGCGGCGTGATAAACCGTATCGACTTGCCACAGCTGCATCACCTTGAGCAGATGGGAAAAATCCCTTACAGACCCAAGGATAGGGACCAACTCCACAGATAACGCCTGGCGCTGAATCTGCTGCTGCAATTCAGTATGAATCGCATAGAGATTGAACTCGCTGTGCTCGAACAACAGCAACACCTGAGGACGGCTCTGAAGTATCTGCCGACACAGCTCCGAGCCGATGGAGCCACCGGCGCCCGTGACCATCACCACCTGTTGTTCGATGCAGCGATTAAGCAGCTCTGCTCGTGGTTCAACCGCATCACGGCCAAGAAGATCGGCAATATCGACCTCCTGCAAATCCGCAACGCTAACTCGGCCGGCAGCAATGTCCACGATGCCCGGTATGGAGCGCACATGCACCGGCAATGACTCAAGTCGCTCCAGAATCTCCCGACGCCTGCCCCTGGAAACTGAGGGGAGCGCCAGCAAAATCTCGCTAACCCTCAACTCGCCGACCATCGACTCAACGCTCGCAGGCCCATAGACCCGCAAGCCGGCAATTACACGCTTGTGCAAGGCCGGGTCATCATCGATAAAGGCCACCGGCAGCACTGAGTGCTGCTGACGCAATGCTGCCAACAACTGATTACCAGCGGCGCCGGTACCGTAAATTGCAACACGAGGTATGTCGACACGCGCACGTGCATGCAGATCAGAGAAAAACCAGTCCCCCAAGAAGAACTGACGCAGAACCAAGCGAAGCCCACCCAAGAAAACAAGGCACAACCACCAATAACTGAAAATAACCGAGCGAGGAATGAGGAATTCGCTGTTGAAGGCAAACAGGACTACCGCGAAAAGCAGCACCCCCAGACTGACCGCCTTGAAGATTGTCAGCAAGGCCTCATTGCCGATATAGCGCAGCACCGCCCGGTACAATCCCATCCGCACCAGAAAGGGCAACGCCGTAAGTGGTGCGAAGAAAAACAGCCATAGGAAACCACTATCCCAGCGCGGCAGATCATCCCAGCCAAGGCGCAACATGAAAGCCATCAGCAAAGAGAGCCATATCAGCAATACATCAGCTACGACCTGCATCAAGCGCTTCTGTCCACGCCCCACCTGTAAAAGGCGCAGCCGCAACCACTCAAGCATCCGCAGTCACCTCAGCCGTTCCCGCACCCAGCAACCAGGCCAACACCAGCAACGGTGCATAAGCGACCGCCACTCCGACCAAACCATCCAACCAGCCAAGAGCCACGATTACCGCCAGAGGAAGCAGCCAAGCAAGATTGATGATAACAACGCCGACCGTCACGGGGAGATGACTCCTCATGCGCCGTGAGGCGTACTGATAAGCATGACTACGATGCGCCTCATACACTAGCTCCCCACGCAGCAAGCGCCGGAACAAAGTCAGGGTCGCATCGACGATGAATACACCTAGCAGAATCAACCAGGCCCAGAACAACACTGGCTCGATCCATCCCGCCTGTAGCGAGAAGATGCCCATCACGATACCGAGAAAACCGCTACCGGCATCGCCCATGAAAATGCGAGCAGGAGGGAAGTTCCAGATCAGAAAACCCAGCACAGCAGCCGCCAATATCAGCAACGGCACATCGGTCGCCGCCGGCGCTTCCACCAGCGCGTATAAAAGCGCGCCCCCCAGACAGACACAGAGGGCCTCAACGCTGGCAATGCCGTCTATGCCGTCCATGAAGTTGTACAGGTTGAGTATCCAGACCAGATAGAAGGCCGCCAGTACATCGCCGATCCAGCTCAGCTGCAGCAGCCCGCCGAACACCGCCAGCGGCGGTAACCCGCCGAGCCAGTAAAGCGCCCAGGCCGCGGCCAGGAAATGGCCGAGCAGGCGCCAGCGTGCGGCAATGTGCCCGTGGTCGTCGAGAAAGCCCAGCAGTGCGATACCGAGCCCGGCGCCCAGAAGCGCGTAGAACAGCTCGGCGGCAATCCCAAGGCCAGCGAAGAAGGCCAGGCACAGCCCGGCCAGGAAGGCGACGACGATGGCCACCCCGCCACCCCGCGGCGTCGGCAGACTGTGCGAGCTGCGCGCATTGGGCACGTCGAGCAGGCTGCGCGCCAACGCATAGCGGCGCAGCAGCGCCGTGAGGAACCAGGCCATTACGGCCAGCGAAACGATCAGCAGCACAGTCATGAGCGTTGGCTTTCCAGAAAATGCGCGGCCGTACGGGCCAGCGTCTGATCCACCGTATGTGGCGGCGTCCAGCCCAGCAGATCGCGGGTCTTATCGATGTTCACCTGCAGCGAGCCGCACAGGCGCTGGCTCAGGCTCTGCCGGCCGAGCAGGCGCGCGCCCGCTTCGATCCAGGCCTGGGGCAGCGGCAGCAGCAGCGCCGGACGCCCGAGCGCCTGGCCCAAACGGCGCAGCAGCTCGGTGGTGGAGAGGTCTTCGCCATCGCTGACCAGAAAGCGCTGACCGCTGGCCGCCGGGTGGCTCAGACAGAGCACCAGCAGATCGACCAGGTTGTCTAGCGCCACCAGGCTGCGGCGGTTGTCGATCGCCCCAAGGGGCAGCGGCAGGCCCCGGTTCAGCCAGCGCAGCATGCTGAGGAAATTGGCCTTGACCCCCGGCCCGTAGATCAGCGGCGGGCGGACGATGACCACCTCCAGCCCGCTCTCTGCACCCAGCGCCAGCAGGGCATCTTCGGCCTCGCGCTTGGAAATGCCGTAGGGATCGCAGGCCTGTGGCGCATCGTCGGCGCGGAAGGGCTGGCCGGGAGGGGTCTGCTCGCCGTTGACCTTGATCGAGCTGACGAACACCAAACGCCGCACACCCGCCGCCACCGCCTGGCACGCTAGGCGCAGGGTGCCCTCGACGTTGACCCGGCGAAACTCGGCCAGCGGATTGGCAGCCTGCTCCTGCATCACGTGCACGCGGGCCGCACAGTGGATCACCGCATCGACACCGGCCAGCGCCTGCGACCAGTCGGCCTGCGCCCCCAGCTCCGGTGCCAGACAGTACTCCACTGCGGCCTGCGGCGCAGTCGGCGCCTGACGCTGCGCACAGCGCAACTCATGCACGCCATCTGCCAGCAGCCGCGCCTGCACGGCACGGCCAACGAAACCGCTGGCGCCGGTGAGCAGGACACGCATGCTCAGTCCTTACGCCAGACTGTACGGTTCACGTAGTCGGTGTAGCTGAGCACCACCCGCACCACCTGCAGCGACACCGGGCCGCCCTCGTAGTCGGGCACCAACGGGATCACCCGCGCACCGACCTGGTGCTGGCTGGTGATGACCTTGACCGCGGCCAGCACCGAATCCTTCTTCAGCCCGCTCATGATCAACGTGCCCTGATCCATCCCCTCAGGACGCTCATGGGCGTTGCGCAAGGTCACCGCCGGCAGGTTGAGCAGTGAGGCTTCCTCGGTGATGGTGCCGCTGTCAGAGAGTACGCAGAAGGCGTTCATCTGCAGCTTGATGTAGTCGAGCAGGCCGAACGGTTTGGAGAAGCGGATCAGCGGATGCTCCAGCGACTCGCCCAGCGCCTCCAAGCGCTTGCGGGTGCGCGGATGGGTCGAGACGATCAACGGGAAGCCGTACTCGTCGGCCAGCGCGCGCAGGGTGACGAGCAGGTCGCGCAGATTGTCCGGGGTGTCGACGTTCTCTTCGCGATGGGTGCTGACGATGAAGAACCTGCCCGCCTCCAGCCCCTCCCGGGTCAGCACGTCAGAGGCCTCGATCTTCGGCCGGTAGTAGTCGAGCACCTCATACATGTGCGAACCGGTCTTAATGATGGTCTCGGGACGGATGCCCTCGGCGATCAGGTAGCGGCGGGCATGCTCGGTGAGCACCATGTTGATGTCGGAGAGGTGATCGAGCACCTTGCGATTGAGTTCCTCTGGCACGCGCTGGTCGAAGCAGCGGTTGCCCGCTTCCATGTGGAACACCGGAATCTTGCGGCGCTTGGCGGCGATGACTGCTAGGCAGGTGTTGGTATCACCGTAGAGCAGCAGCGCATCGGGCTTTTCCAGTTCGAACACCGCATCGGCCTTGGCGATCACCTCGGCGATGGTCTGCGCGGCGGTGTCGCCGACGGCGCCGAGGAAGTGATCGGGCTTGCGGATCTCCAGGTCGTCGAAGAACACCTGGTTCAGCTCGTAGTCGTAGTTCTGCCCGGAGTGCACCAGCACGTGGTTGACCTGGCGGTCGAGCTCGGCGATCACCCGGCTCATCTTAATCAGCTCGGGACGGGTGCCGACCAGGGTCATGACCTTACGCATCGAGCTGTTCCTTGATGTAGTCGAGTTTGAGCAGCAGCTGCTTGATGCCCGCCACGTCCAGGCGCTCGGTATTGTGCGAGGTGTAATCGTCCAGCTCGGAGATCTTTTCCTCGCCCTCGACGAAGTACTTCTTGTAGTTCAGGTCACGGTTATCGGCCGGGATGCGGTAGTAGCGCCCCATGTCCTCGGCCTTGGCCATCTCCTCACGCGATACCAGCGACTCGTAGAGCTTCTCGCCATGGCGGGTGCCAATGACGCGCACCGGGTTGTCGCAGCCGAACAGCTCCTTGAGTGCCTGGGCCAGCTCTCCGACGGTGGAGGCCGGCGCCTTCTGCACGAACAGATCGCCCTGCTGCCCATATTCAAAAGCATGCAGGACCAGGTCGACTGAATCCTCCAGCGACATCAGAAAGCGCGTCATCTGAGGGTCAGTGACAGTCAGCGGCTCGCCGGCCCGCAGCTGATCGATGAACAGCGGGATCACCGAACCGCGCGAGGCCATCACGTTGCCGTAGCGCGTGGCGCAGACCACGGTGCCCCCCTCGGGAATCATCCGCGACTTGGCCACCATCAGTTTCTCAGCCATTGCCTTGGAGATACCCATAGCGTTGATCGGGTACACCGCCTTATCGGTGGACAGCACTACCACGCGCTTCACACCGCTGGCGATGGCCGCATTGAGGACGTTCTCGGTGCCGTTGACGTTGGTGCGCACCGCCTCCATCGGGTAGAACTCGCAGGACGGCACCTGCTTGAGCGCCGCAGCATGGAAGATGTAGTCAACGCCGACCATGGCCTGTTTGAGGCTGTCGTAGTCGCGCACGTCGCCGATGTAGAACTTGACCTTGTCGTTGGCCAGGGCGATGCGCATGTCTTCCTGCTTCTTCTCGTCGCGGGAGAAGATACGGATCTCGCGCACGTCGGTATCGAGGAAACGCCTTAGCACCGTGTGACCGAAGGAGCCGGTGCCCCCGGTGATCATCAATACCTTGTTGTCGAACATAAAACCATCCTGAACGTGAACGCCGCCCGAGGGCTGAACAAGCCGGCCCTCTCCCCAAGGGGAAAGGGCCGGAAGAGCATGAAAACGTCTGCAATCGACTAGGGAGCGAAGCTACCCGCGCTGCTGGTACATCCGCCGCACCAACTCGACCCAATCCGGTGCAACATAGCCGGTGGCTGCGCGGAAGCGCGAACCATCCAGTGAGCGGTCGATCACCAGCGCATCATCCGGACGAATCTCGATCGACTTGGCGTACTGTGCGGCCACCAGACCGAGCAGGCGACACTTGTCGATCGGCTCGGCGGCGACATGATACAGCCCCTTGAGCTGCGGGTGCGCAATCACGAAGTCCTTCATCACCCGCGCAAGCTCCACCGTCGGCAGGCCGGAGAAGATCGCCTTGGTGAACCCCCTAACGCTACCCTGCTGCGCCAGGAACCAGTCCACCAGCGCGTGGCTCGTACCCAGCTCGTGGCCGATGATTGAGGTACGCAGGGTAATAACATGCGGCAGATCGTGCAGTTCGCCGATGTACTTGGACTTGCCGTAGAGGTCTTCCGCATCCGACGGGTCGCTCTCCAGATACATGCCCTTACGCCCGGAAAACACGCAGTCGGTGCTGACATGGATCAGCCGGGCGCCCCCCAACTCACACAGCCGCGCCAGCCGGTGCGGCAACATGGCGTTGATCGGCAGCGCAGTAAGCGGATCCTTGGCATCGGCCAGCTGCTTGATCAGGCCGACACAGTTGATCACCACATCAGGCCGTACTTTGGCCATGACCGCAGTCAGCGCATCATGGTCGAGCACATCGATCCCACACAACAGGCGGGCATGGCTATCCGCAGCAAAATGCTGCAGTGCCGCGGCGCTGCGCAGCGTGCCCCAGGTCTGGTGCGCAGCATCTGCACCAAACACTCGAAAGACGGCATTGCCAAGCATGCCGGTGACACCTAGAACAAGAACCCGAGCCATCAATCCAAACCTTCTTACGATCTCAATGCCTGTGGAAAAAGCGCATGAGCCTATCAGAAAAGAACAAAATCAGAACATTCAGCAGGATTGAACCAAACAGCAGATAGCTCTGTGCCGGCACATAGCCAAAGCTGGTATACCGAAAAGCGATTACCTGAGCAATGAGCGCGCAGAAAACCAGATTCCGCCCGCCCAATCTGTAGACCAGAAACTCAACCAAGGCAGCCAGTATTGAGAACAGCAGCACCGCACAGAACAGAAAAAGATAGGAGCCAGGATAAAACAGAAAAGCAATATAGCCGGGCAGTGACACAAAGTGCAATCCGTCATCACGGGAGTTATCATAAGGGGATGCGACAAAGCTCCTATCGTAAAAGGAGTTCTCATCAGCACTAAACTTTTCAGTTAACGCCTCCTTGAATAACTCAAACCCCAGACTTTCAGCCCCGACGACAGACATCACCCCTTCGATACCCACCCAGCGATCCAGAAATAGAGTTGATGTCTGTTCAACAAGAAGTCGATTAACCTGCTGTTGCTGTTGCTGTTGCTGTTGCTGCTCAGACAGCCGATGAAAATCGAGCGCCCGCAGGTAATTCACAGTATATACCGAGAAAGCAAATAGCCCGCAAAATAATATAGCAGCATATATAGAAACTTTAAGTGGCACCATAGACCCAGAACGCCTGAACTGTGCCACCGAGCCATAGAGCAGCGCCGAGCCATTGAGAATCATACCTCGGCTCCACAACGAAATACTCGAAAACGCCGCCTCCAACAGCGCTAAAGTTATCACAACCCAGTAACGCCCTCGATTTATCTCGAACTCGAAACGCAACAGCACCGCTGAAACCGACGCCATCCCGAATGTAAGGAGCCAAGTAAAAATGCCATTTAGCCCCATCGGCAATGTCAAACGTGCGATCTGGCCTCTCTGGTAAAATCCGAACCAAGCATTAGCAGCACAAACAAGCAAAACACCAACAATAAAAACCCACAACACCCACCCCCTGAAGCGACGATAAAAGACAAACAGGCCTACATAGCCAATCTGCGGCAACACCGGGGGATAACAAAAACCACAACGTTCACGTACTAGCCGCACCAGCAATACAGCTGCCAGAGCACAGCACACAACAAGCAGCGCCTTGTCCAAAGACTCTGGACCACCATCGAAACCGCCTACAGCAATATTGAAACGCCCTTCAAAAAATGCCGTTTGCACGCTGAACTTCAACCAAAAACCAATCCACAGCAAAACACCAATAAAAGCGTCAAAAAAAATTGCCCCTCGACCAAAACCCAAGAACAACAGAACGGTGGAAAGCCCAGTGAACAGCAAATAGACCCAGGCACTGCCCTTATACTCAAAAAACACGCACCCGGCGAGCAGTGCTATCAGCACGAAAATAACTAGCCAAACGACCTTTATAAGAGTTTCCCAGCGCATAAATCCCTCAGACATCCTTTTCCATTTAAGAAAACTTTCCTCGCAGCGGCCGGACTATTTCAGCCAACAGCACCCCCCATAGGAAATACATGATAACGCCCGAATACGGCTGCCGCAGGCCTACCTTGAAGAGACTATCAGGCACAAGCATAAATATAACCACCAGTGCCAACCCCATAGATGGGGCGGAGAACCAGAACACATTCGAGCGCCGAACTACCGAAAACAGGCTATATATGACCAGCAGCAGTAAGGGCAACAATCCAAGCAAACCAAAGTTGTAAGCAAAGTCGAGATAGTAGTTATGCGCACTGGGGTACAGATCGCGTCCAGGCGGCGCGGTATGCCCTAAAAGGGCACCGCGCCAGCCCGTTGAAATACCATCGAGATAAAACGTCCAACGCTCCAGATAATTGACCCGCCACTCAAACCACCATGTCATCAGAGAAGTAGAAACAAACTGCTGCGCCGCCATATCTGTCGACAACAATACCTGCACATAACACAGTGCCAATAAGCCACCGCAAAGAGCCAATAGCGGCAGAGCCATCACTGACCGACGCTCAACAAGCCAATGCTGCAGTAAAAACAAAAGCAGTCCGAGCCACAACAAAAGCATCGACAACACCGACCAGCTAAGAATGACGTAGCCCCCCATCACTAACGCCAGCCCAAGCAACCATCCGTCAACACCTGCACGCCCCCAAAGCACAAAAAGTGCTATCACATAGGCCGCGACGAGTAGCATTGATGCGTACTGCAGGTGCTGATAAATGCTGAAAATAAAAACAGTCGGAGACAGCAAAACATCACCTGCCAGCAGCGTGGCCAGCAGCTGCAGCGGTACAATCGTCAGCAAGACCAGTAGAGCCCCACGCGACAACAGCACCAAAGCATCCTTGCGGTCACCGAACTGCTGCCCCAGCACCAAGGCAAACATCGGCAGAATGTACTGGATCAACAGAATCAGCTTACGCCGCCCTTCACCTGCGCTGCCAAGCCCCAGCAGCAGGCTGGTCAGCAACATGCAGGCGAATAGGAAGAACAGGCTAAGCAGCGCCAGCCGCGCCTGCGAATAACTCCCCAGTAACACCATCCCCAGATAGCAGGCGAGCACCGACAGTGGGATCGGCAGCAGTGCCAGCACCCCGCCACTACTGAAGCTGCTAGAAGTGTCGCGAAAAATACCGCCCTGCAGCTGAAAGAACAGCGGCAGGAAGATTGCTACCGCAATCAGCAGCAGCAGGCGCCGCCGGCTGAACCAGCGACTGTCTCGCTGCGGCAGCAGGCCGTGCCGCTCGCTGGCGTAGAACACCAATGACAACAGCGCACCGAGCAGATATAGCAGTGCCAGGGCATTCACCCCCAGGCCGTAGTAAACGAACGGAATGCTAGCCACCAGTAGGATATTTGCCAGCATGTCCGAGCCGAAGACATCACCACCGACATCGTCTTGAATGATGCGCAGGCGAATGCGCTGCGCCAGCACCATGACCACGCCACCCGCCAGCGAGCAGCCTACTGCCAGCCAGAACAGTTGCCCCTTGTGCGTCCAGTCGAGTACCTGCGGCAGACTCCAGGCCAATGCTACCAGACCCATACCTGCAAGCAGCAGCGCCACCAGCATCAGGTTGAACAACCGCACCAGGCGCCCAAGCCCAGTCGAACGCTGCTCATGACGCACCATGGTCGGCCCCAGCGCCTGGGAGAACACCGCACCGAGAATCCCGCCCAGGGCGAAGGCCGAGAACAGGTCACCGGCCACCTGCTTGCCAACCACCAGCAGGATGAACAGGCGGAACACATACACCGAGACGCCGATGGCCGCAGTCGAACCGAAGTGCGGCAACAGCTGGCGAATGCTCGGCAACAGCGACATGGGGTGACGCAAGGCACGGCCGAGCAGGGTCAGGCTTATGCAGCCGATCAGTGGCGACAGACTCCAGAACAGGGTCATCGGCAACGCCAGGACGCCGCCATCGAGCAGCGCCAGCAGCAGCGCCAGGCTCAGGCAGCCCTGGAGCAGCAGAAAGCGCAGTGCCGCGCGCCCCTGATGATGCAGCTCCTGCTCACTGAGGAATATCTCCGCCAGCCACTCCAAAGCCCGTCGCACCACCAGCAGCAGCACGAACAGCCAACCGCCGTCGACCACGCCGATGCACAGCATGAAGGTCAGTATGCCCAGCGGCAGCAGCATCAGCAGACGCAGACGGAGGATGCCGGCCGCGCCGACCTCACCGGACTCGGCCAGGATCAGACTGCGCGCATTGCCGGAGAACGCGTAGAAAAGCGCTACGGTCGCGCCATGGATCAGGCCGAAGTCAGCCGCCAGCCCAGGCTTGCCGAACAGGCTCAGGCCAATCATCACCAGCATCATGGCGAAGGTGTTGGCCATGAAGGCCAGCGGGAAGACCAGCAGGCGCATCAGCAGACCTCCCCGCGGGCCATCACGGCCCGAGCGGCATGCACGCGCTTCAGCACTGCAGCAGCTCGACCAGCCGGCGTACCTGGCTGGTCATCTCGAAGTGGGCATCGAAATAGGCACGCCCGGAGGTGCCCATGGCGCCGCGCTCGCTGGCACCGAGCGCCTGCATGCAGCGGATATTGGCCACCAGCGGCAGCACCTGCTCGGCCGGCGAAGCCAGGCCCGCGCGCGCCTCGCAGACCACCCGGGCACCCTCGCCGTTCATGCAGGCCAGGATCGGCCGGCCGGCGGCCAGGTACGCCTGTATCTTGCTGGGAATGGTCTGGGCAAAGGCCGGCTCGTCGTTCAGCGACACCAGCAGGGCCGAAGCGCGCTCGAAGATCTGCGGCATGGCCTCCATCGGGAAACGCCCCGGCAGCACCAGATTGTCCAGCCCCAGCGCCTGCTGCTGGGCCTTGAGCCAGGCCAGGCGGCTGCCGCTGCCCACCAGCACCAGGCGGATACGTGGCTCATCGCGCAGGTGAACCGCCGCCTGCACCAGGGTATCGAGCGCCTGGGCGGTACCCAGGTTGCCGGCGAACACCACGCAGAAGTGCTGCTCGAGCAGTTCCAGCAGCTCGCCAGGCACCGGCACCAGGGCCCTGCTGCTACTCACATCCATGGAATTGGGGTAGTACTGGATCTTCGCCCGGTCGGCATACTGCGCCACCGGCTCGACGAACGCCCGCGACTGCACCAGAAGGGTGTCGCACGGGCGGTAGATGGCCCGCACCATCCAGCCCACCGCACGCAACAGGTACGGATTGCGCACGAAACCGGTTGCCGAGAGGCTCTCCGGCCACAGGTCCTGCACCCACAGGGCGAGCCTGGCCTTCTTCAGCCACTTGAGCAGGATCGCCGGAATCGCCTGGGTGATCGGCGATGGCGCGAACACCAGAATCGCGTCGAACTGGCGCCCCCGCAGCATCCACGGCAGGCACAGCAGTCCGCTGAATACAAAGGACAGGTAATTGAGGATCAGACTCTTCGCACCACCCTGCCCGCGCGGCCACAACGGTACCCGCAGCACTTCGACGCGTCCCAGGTAACGTTCGCGCTGGGTACCCGCAGCGCGGTAGCCCTCGAAGACCTTGCCATCGGGATAGTTGGGCTTGCCCGTGGCGACCACCACCTCGTGGCCCTGCGCGTCGAGCGTGCGCACGATGTCATTGATGATGAAGCTTTCCGGCCAGAAGTACTGGGAGAGCACGAGGATACGCATGGTTCAGCGACTCGCATTTGATGAAAGTACGCGGTGATAAAGGTCAAGCATGCGCGCTGCATTGACGTCGATCACGAAGGTTTCCTCAGCCCAACGCTTCGCCTGACATCCAAGCTGACGACGAAGATCGGGATTTTCCGCAAGCCGCTGCAACGCATCGGCGATCAACAGCGGGTCTGGTGTCGGCACCGCCAGTCCTGTCACCTCGTGTAATAGAGCGTCCGGCAATGGATCGCTCACGGCCACGACACTGGGCACCGAGTAGAACGCCGCCTCGAAGACCGGGCGCCCCGCTGCATCCAGATGCGAAGGGAAGCAGAGAATATCCAGTTGCGGATAAAGTTCGCGGACATCTCTCACGAAGCCGAGCAGCTTGACCCGGTCTTGCAGACCCTCGCGGCAGATCAGTTCCTCCAGCTCACTTCGGACATCTCGCGCAAAGCCAAACTTGCGCAAAATCCAGGCCTTGAGTCCGGATATCTCGCGCGCGTTCTCACCCGCCACGAGGCACTGTATGGAAACGCCACGGGACTTCAGGATACGCATCGCCTCGACCAGCTCGAAGATGCCCTTGAGCGGAATCAGCACGCCGAGGAAGCCGACCTTGACCGGTCCAATCCCGTCAGCAGAGAGCCGCTCGACTGGCTGCCTGGCCACCTCCAGGCCATTGTGGACGATGCTCAACGGAAGCCCCGGCTCCAGCGTGGCAGCGACGGTGTGATCTATCGCCACCACCGCATCGGCGTATCGACGCAGCAGCCCGTTAAGCCATCGGGTTCGCAGGCCGGAGCCCGGCTTACGCTGCAGCGAGCGAACGTGCACCACCATCGGAACACGCAGCAGCCATTTGGCGACGACACCCAACGGCAGCAGGGTTATCTCGTTGATATGGATCAGGTCGAAGGGTTCGCACCGCAGCCGCCACAGCCCAGCCAGCGCAAACGGAAGCAGGAGGAGCTCCCGTAACAGGATCAACCAACGAACCTTGCGGTAGTAGCCATAACGCGTGTTGTCGAACTGACTAAGCCCCTTCACCGGATGAACCCGCATGCCGGCTCTTTCGAAGGATTGGCAAACGCCTCCGGCAGGAGTGAGAACAGTCCCTCGGACCCCTGCGTCTTGTAGCAGCCTGTAGAGCTCGATCAGGCTTTTGGATGCGCCACCGAAAGCCGCAGCAGGATGCAGAAACAGAACGTTCAAGTGAGAAACCCTTAACGGAAACGAGCTTGCAGGCCCCGGCAAACAGACTCAGGAAGCACGCCGCATCTGATAGATCTTGCGGATGAGATCCCAGGCGAAGCGCTCACTGGGGTAGGCATCGTGCGGTTTGCCTGGTCGACGCAGATACTCCTCCAACTGGCCTTCAGACCAGCCCATCTTCTTGAGGAAATACTTGCGGTCCCTGTCGAGCTCCTCTGGCGAGGCGTAGGGAGAAGCCTGGAGATGGGCAAGCGCCTGATCACGTGGCATCTGACCACTCATAACCAGCGTCGAGAGATGCAACTTGCGTTTATCCACATCGAACTTTTCGGGGAGGATGTAGCCCTGATAGAAACGTGTGAAGACCGATTCGTAGTGCTTGTAGGGATAACGCTTGTAGGCGTACTTCTGCTCGAGCAGCTCCAGCGCTGCTTCCTTCTGGTAGTCGTAGAGGTCGAGAAATGACGCCCACTGAATTCCACGTACGACACGGTTATAAACGTAGCCAAGCGTTCCCATGATCGGGAAGGTACGGATCCGCACTGAATTACGCCGAGCGATCGCCTTGATGTTGCGCTTGTCCCACTTGCGCCAGTTCCAGCCCTCCGGCATGGGCATGCCTTCGGTCGCGGAGTTGCTTCCCGACAGGATGTACTTGATGCCGTAGCGCCGCGCCTGTTCGTAGTTCACAGCCAGCATCGCGTTGTCGTAAAGCAGTTCCACATCGATGACATCGGCGTCGAAAAATGCCTGCATCAGGCCCTTGTACTCAGGCCAGTCGATAACGTGGGTGTACAGATCGACGCCGAGACGAGTGACCAGATTCTTGATGTTGTTGACCGCAAGCTCCGAGTTCCAGTTGTTGTCCATGTGCACGGCCAGCGGCCGCAAGCCTTCGTTCAGGGCCAGATGCAACACATAGGAGCTGTCCACTCCCCCGGAGAGACCGATGATGCAGTCATATTTCTTGCCCTTCCCAGCCTTCTTCACTTTCTCCACGAAAGCCCTGCGCTGCTCCGCGCGCTCGTGCTCAGGGGCGAAGACCACACCGTTGACGCGCTGCTGGAAGTAAGTGCAGTAGTTGCAAACGCCTGAGTCGTCGAAAGTTATTTCGGGTGCGCTATCGTCCATCACACACCGCGAACAGATCCTGTGTTCTTTAGGAAACATCCTTACCTCTGAAAATCGACTCGAGCTCTGAATAATTGGGATAGCTGATCAGCACCGCACGATGCGGCCCCTGCAGCACGAACAGGCTGCCGGCAGCGACCGCAGAAGCACCCGCCTCGATTGCTTCCACGAAGTGCCCCAGCTCGGCAGCGCCACCTAGGGCTATCAGCGGCACATCGACTGCATCGGCAGCGGCCTTGATCAGGCGCAGATCATATCCCTGCTGCATTCCGTCACGATCCACGGAGTTGAGCAAAACCTCGCCAGCGCCGGCGGATACGATCGAACGGAGCGCTTGCAGCCAGTCTGCGGACAGGGCCCGACTGGAAGACGAAGACCACAGACGGTAACGTCCCAGCCAGTCACGCTTGATATCGATGGAAACAACCACGCTCTGGCTGCCGAAGCGCTGGGCGATCTCTGTGACCAGCGCCGGGTTCTGCAGCGCAGAGGATTGTAGAACGACCTTTTCCACGCCAGAAGAGAAGATCCTCCGGGCCTGCTCTATGGTGGATATTCCGCCTCCGTAGCCCAGCGGCATGAAACACTCGGCAGCGATGCTCTCGATCAGCGCGTAGTCCGGCTCTCGCCCCTGCCGGCTGGCGTCGATATCGAGCAGCACCAATTCGTCCACTTCCTTCTCATTGAAGATGCGAATTGCATTGATCGGGTCGCCGATGTACTTGTGCTTGCCGAACTTCTGGGTCTTGACCAGCCCTCCCTCGCGCAACAGCAGGGCCGGTATCACACGATGCTTGAGCACCTCATACCTCCAGGAAGCGGTGGAAGAGCTCCATGCCGAAGCGATGGCTCTTCTCCGGGTGAAACTGGAAGCCCCAGATGTTGGCATGGCGAAAGGCGGCCACGAAGGTTTCCCCGTACTCGCATTCCAGCAGCACGTCCGCAGGGTCGGCGCATTCGACCCGGTAGGCATGAACGAAGTAGAAACGCCGCGGACTGGCCGATGCCGGCAACAGCTCGTCCGCGCGCACCTGCCGCACCTCGTTCCAACCCATATGCGGTACCTTCAGCCGCGGGTCGCTGGGACGAAAGCGTCGTGCCTGCGCGTCAACCCAGCCAAGTCCCGGCTCCTGGCCCTCTTCACTGCCGCGAGTCAGCAACTGCATGCCCAAGCAAATACCCATGATCGGCACATTACGCTCCAGCACCGCTGCCTCCAGCGCCTGAACCCAGCCTCCCTCGCGTAGTACCTCAATGCCATGATCAAAGGCCCCTACTCCGGGCAGGATGATCTTTTCCGCCTCGCAAAGCTGTCTCGGTGAGGAAAGCAACCGAGCCGTTCCGCCAACGTGTCGAACCATGTTGAGGACAGACGCGAGGTTTCCACAGCCGTAATCGATAACCGATATTGTCTTGGACATGCATTAGGATCCTTCAATTATCGGGGCGAGACTGCCGATACCGGCCACTCCAGTCAGGTTTTCAACGAAGTCTTGGCGACAGAAACGCTCGGAGGCCTTTGCCTCCGCATAGGGCTCCCACGCCTGCATATGGCCGACCAGCGCTGCTGGGGAATCCGCAAGCAACGCCGCGCCCTGTTCCAACAACGACTTCATCAGTTCGTGGCCAGGCAGCCCGAGCACCACTGTCGGGACCCCGAGAGCCAAAGCGTCGTAATGGCAGGCAGACGAAATGCTGAGATGAATGTCACTTTCAGCAATGAGCTGGTGAGTAGGGATAGCATGTCCCGACTCCAGAATTCGAACTCTGGGGTCAGACGCCAGCACCCTGTAAGACGCCTCTTCATCATAAATCGGGTGCAACTTGATACTGAGCTCGACTGGTCTGTCCACCAGACACATGAACTCCCGGATAAAACACACCAGTTCCGCAACCGAGAAGCCCTGAGCAGTCAATAGCATTCGCATCGGATCCAAGGGCGATCTATTGCGCTGGGCCACAGCGCGAAGGCCCCGATATTCGTCGATAGCACTACAACCGCAGGCTACAATCCGATCAAGACTCGCTAGGGCACTGCAAGCCAAGCAGTCGCGCCAGTAATCTCCATAGACCACCAGTAGATCAGGAAGCAGCAAGTCACCTTGCGTCTGGGACAACGCCTCAGCGGGCAGAGCGTCAGGATGGTCCGGCGAAAAGATTCCATGTTGCACCTCAATGAACCGTATCCCACTCTTCTGCGCCGCACGCATCAGCGCATACTCACCGGTATCAGCTACCAATACTGCCTTGGGCCGCAGACGCTTCAAAAGCAAAGAATAGAAGCACACCTGCCAGCGAAACTTGGCATATGTCTTTCGCACTTGCCTAGCGTCTAAAGTGCCAAGCCCAAAAGCCCGGCTTGCCAATTCAGCAAGTTGCGCATACTCGCTCGCAGATCTGTGAAAGGGGCAGACAATCGCCAGCACCGCGGAA
This sequence comes from Pseudomonas sp. HAR-UPW-AIA-41, assembly GCF_002304225.1. Classification (GTDB taxonomy): domain Bacteria; phylum Pseudomonadota; class Gammaproteobacteria; order Pseudomonadales; family Pseudomonadaceae; genus Aquipseudomonas. The sequence goes on along the minus strand of NZ_NSLB01000001.1, from coordinate 36,957 downwards.
GCAATCTGGATAAATGTGGTATCCAGATCGATCCGAATGGCTGCACGAGACTCCCTGACAGCAAACGCTGCACTATTGCAGAAAGACCATTTATGGCCGCCGGGGACTCGTTCGAGCAACGCGTCGAAATAGACATCGGCGTAGCCGTCGCCCTTTTCCTCACGTAGCGCTGAACTATAGGTCTTGACGACATAACGACAACGCATGCCGAGCAACGCGCGAATGATGCCCAATAGCGAACGCATGCAGCGTAACAACAACGCCTGGGGCTTCGCCTGCGACTGAGTCTTCAGACCTAGACCCTGCAGCGAATGTCCTACGGGGGCTCGTAGCAGCCGCCATAGAGACACTCCGCCCAGCGAATAGGAGAACAGCCCCAGCGACGCCTCAGCCTGGGCCAGCTTTTGCGCCACTTGCTTTTCCGTCAGCACGGCTACGTCACGCTCCCATGTTGAAAATATGCGCGACCAACTCCATGGACTTCAACGCGTCTTCAAGACTGGCGAGCTCGGCTGGCTCACCCCGGGCGGCATGCAAAGTCTGCCGAGCCTGAAACAGCAGACCCGGCTTGTACTGGCTATCCATCGGGTCTATTTCCAGCGGCTCATTGCGACGCTCGCCATAACGCTGTACCAACACCTGTTCCAATGGCCGCATTTCCAGGCGCTCACTTGGCGTATTCACCGTTACCACCCAGGGACCTGGGCCATTCCATATGCCCTCGTACAGCCCCTTATCACCGCTGGAAAAAGTCACCAGAGCAAGCACCACACCAGGATTTTCAGGGTCCCAGCGACAGATGTTCTCTACCGAAGCCACCTCTCCACGACCTAACACGCGGAAATAATCGATCAGGTGGATCGAGTTGGCAAACATGTAGTTTTCCACCATCAACGGCGGATTCTTATAGATGGTCAGCGCAGCGTGCTGATCCTGCTGGTCAAGCACTTTGATGAAACGTGGACCGTCATTGTCAGCAAGACGCTGTACCGCCTGACGGGTACTGGAATAAGCACGACGGTTCAGCGCCACGTAAACCCGTGCCTGCTTTGCCAAGGCAGCTGCGTGGATATCTTCTGCGTCAGCCAGATTATAGCCTGCCGGCTTTTCCAGAAGCACCAGCCAGGGAAACTGAAAGCAACGCTTGGCTACATCCGCCATGTGCAATTCGGTTACGGTAACCACCACGATGTCTGCGAGGGTTTCGCGGTACATCTCCTCCAGACTGTCGTAGACAACCACGCCTGGGAAGTCAGCAACCAGTTGCTCGGCGCGCGGGCGAGTACGTGAGGTGATGCCTACGACCTTGGCTTCTCCAGTCGCGGTAAACGCCTTGAGATGCTCGGATGCCATATAGCCGGCACCAACAATGGCTACTTTCAATATCTTGCTCATGTTCAAGCCCAGCTGAAGGTTTTCTGTTTCGGCAAGGAATCATCAACGGGCGTAAACGCCGCATTGGTTTCCCCGGACACGTAAGCTGCCACAAGAACCGACAAGGCGTGCCGACCGATATTGCCATCCGGGAAATTCTCGCCCGCCAGCATCGCCCGCCAGACACTGGCAGTTGGCTCCAGAACATCGGCAGGTGCGATGGAAAAAATCGCCTCTTCTGCCGGCATACCATAACGAGTGGTCGGCAGTTCGGAAAACTCTGTCTTGCGACGTATTGTCCTGACGCTACCAGCCAGCTCGTCAACGATGATCTGCCCATTTCGGCAGCCATAGATCACCTGGATACCGTGCCCAAGATCGCCCCCAGCTTCTAGGTTGAAACGCACACCGCTGGCGCTGAGCCCTCGCAACTGGCCAGAATAGTCGGAATATTGCGGGCCTCTCGGGTTAGGAACCTTCTCGTTATCAACCCAGCACTGGACGCTTGCCAGGCTCTCACCAGTGACGTAGCGGAACATTTCGAAATAATGCACGGCGTTCATCGCCAACCCGAAGTTGGATGCATGCACGGTGATGCTACGCAGCGGCCCGAACTTACCGCTGCCGATCATCTCTCGAATCTTTGTGTACTGTTCCATAAACTGCATCTGGTGGTTCACAGCCAACTGCACCCCGTGCTTGGCACAAGCAGCGACCATGGCATCGGCTTCGACCAAGGAAACTGCCAGGGGTTTTTCGCAGAGAATGTAGCGAAAACCAGTTTCAGCGGCTTTGCAAACGAACTCGGCATGGCTCGGCGCGGTGGTGGAAACCGTCAGCAACTGCGCGCCCGAGTGCTCCAGAAGCTCCTCTGCGCTACTGAAAACCTTGCCGGCCAAAGCTGGAAACTCCTTCAGCGTCTCATCGATAGCCCCTTGGAACAGATCGTAGACTCCAACGACTTCAAAACCTAGGTTCAGAGCAACCTGCACATGTCGACGGCCCATGCGACCGAGCCCGATAATCGCGAATTTCATTGTTATCGCTCCTCGTTAATATGCTTAAAAATCTGTTGTGCAAGGTGCTCATGCCCGGGCGCGCGCAAATGGTGACCGTCGCTCATAAACAGCGCATCGTCGAAGTTGACCTGCATTAGGGCGCTACCCAGCTCTTCGCGAAGGATGCCGTTGGCCTGAGCTATCTTTTCGGTAATGCCGGGCAAAGTGTTTTCGTAAGAGCTTGCCCCCAGTACGGGAATCCACAGCAAGCACGTGCCCTGGTTCTTAGCTAGTCGCCTAAAAGCCTGCACATTTTCACGAAATCGATGCGAGTCCACATAGGAAATCCCGCGCCAGCGCCGCAGACGTTCGAATACCTCTCGCCCTAACCGGGGAAACAGGCGCGTGAACAACGCCAGCGCCTTTTGCGGTATGACTTCTTTGCGACTGAAGGCCCGAGGTGCCCAGTCAACGATCCCCGCCTGGATGATCAGCCAGTCTGCACTGCGCGCCGAGTGCAGCCAATATTCCGCCTGCGCCAGCAGATCACTGGAGGTCGCTCCCCCCATGGAGAACTGAACCCATTCAGCGTCTGCAAGCTCACGCAGGCGATATGCCCACGACTCCTCCAGCAGCAAGGACTCCGGGATCACCCGAGCCAGCGCCAAGCTGTCCGACAGAATTACAATCTTACGTTTCATTTACCGAACCATGGCATTGGGTAAGCCCGAGCAGAGAAAAACCAAGTAAGAATAAAGAGCGTGACCTGCCCTAAGAATGCACCTTGTGCTGCCCCCAGAGACCCGTTTATCTGGATCAGGACATAGCAGCAGGCCGGCATGAAGATGGCCGTCGCGCCGGATGCATACGAGAGGAATTTATTCCTAGCTGCGTAGTTGATATACAGCCCGACCATGTAATACATGCCAGTGAAGGCCCCTGCGAATAGTAGCCAGGGCACATAATTTTTTGCCGCGGCATACTCCGGCCCCGCAAGATGCACGATGAAAGGGGGTAATAGAACAGACAAGACGCCTGCTGCCACCAGCACCAGCGCAAAGTAAAGGTAGGAGAAACCGACCAAGCTCGACCGCACCGATGCCTGATCCAGCGCCAAACGTGAGTACAGCCATGGTACGTATGCCTTGTTCAAGGAGTCCACCGCCATGGCCATAATCATCGATACTTGAGCAGCAACCGCGTAGATACCCAGAGTGGAGGCGCTCTCAAGATGCGCCAAGACCATTCGATCCGACATGGAAATAATCACGCCGCTAATTGAATGGGGAATGATCGGCAAGCCGAACAGTAGCAACCAGCGCAGGTAACCACGATCCAGGCTGAACACCAGCCAGCCGCTGCGCCACAGACTGTATATGGCGATCAAGGCAAAGACGAAGAAAGCAGCCGTTTGCCCTAGGACCCGCCCCATACCCCGCATGTCAAGCGAGACGACCAGCAGCACCGAAACACCCACATTTACTAGGGTCATGGATACCTGAAACAGCCCGTAATGCCAGGGCCGCGAGCGGACCTGCGTGCAGGCTAGCCAAGCGTTGCAAACTGCCAGCGCTCCCGCGGAAAGGATTGCATGGTTGATCCAGAGCACCGGCAGCGCCAACCGATCACCATAGAGCAGGGCAATCGGCTGGAACAATGTAACGGCGGCCAGCGTAATTCCCATGATCAGCAAGACGCTGGTACCGGAAAACACACGGAACTGCTGCTTGTCGAGGTGGTAGTACTGCCGAGTAAAGGCACCGCCAATGCCAAGACCTATGATCGCCGTAGCGCATGCGCAGAAAATCGTGAAGAGCGTGACATAGCCATACTCCTGCGGCCCCAAAACTCGTGTGAGTATCGGAAGCAGGGCGAAGGGCACCATGGCACTGGCGATATTGCTGGCGAAATAGATTGCAGCGCTCGCTCCCAGACCTTGCAGTTTTTTCACCCGTTAGCATCCAGATGCTGACGAAATGCTTGCAAATCGGCCGGTGTATCTATGTCTAGCGAACGGCCCCGAGGCATGACGTAAGCTACCGTCCCCTCCCCCAGGAACCCTCGGTTGGTTGCGAACCATCGCGTATCTGCTACATAAACTGCGCCATTGAGCACATATACCGGAGGCAGTTCCTGCCTCCGCGCATAGCGGTTAGCCAAGATCGGCTTAAGACCGCCATTTGCTTCCAGCGTGTACATCCAGAACGGACTTTCCTCAACGTCGCATACGGAGACACAGGCTGGCGCCTGGCTATCTAGGCAGGCACGAATGGCACCATCGATGTCATCGACAGTGCGCATGGGAGAAGTCGGTTGCAACAGCACTAGGTAGTCGTACCCTGGTAAACGATGCAGGCAGTCCAGTACCACTTCCGCACTGCCGGATTCGTCAGCCGCCAACTCCGGTGGACGCATGAAAGGAATTTCGCATCCAAGGGCATGAGCTACCGCAACGATTTCCTCGTCATCGCTAGAGAGCACCAAACGATCCAACAACTTCGAGTTCCGAGCCGCATCGATGGTCCAACCAATCAGCGGCTTGCCTCCAACTTCAACGAGGTTTTTGCGTGGAATGCCTTTGGAGCCGCCACGGGCGGTTATAAGTCCGAGGATGCGCTTGCCTTGGTACACGTTTTAACTCCACTCCCTTTGAGCCCGCTCGTACTCCTCCAGCCGGCCAATATCCAGCCAATACTCACGCAAGGGATAGGCGGCGGCCTTGCGGCCGTGCGCTTCAAGGTCTTGAAACAGGCTAGGCATGTCAAAGAAGGTGTTGGCAGGAATGAAATCCAGAGCATTACTCTCCAGCACATAGATGCCGCCATTGACGAAGAACCGATGTACCGGCTTTTCCTCAATCGCAGTGATACGAACGCCATCCACCTTGACTACTCCATAGGGGACCTGCAGGTCATATTCCCGCACCGCCATAGTGGCAGCCGCCTGGTGCTCTTGATGAAAGTCCAGCATCGCTACGAAATTTGCCTTGGTGATAAGGTCCCCGTTCATCACCAGAAGAGGTGCCGATGGCTTTTCCGGCAGCAGCGACAAAGCGCCCGCAGTGCCCAAGCGCTCACTTTCCTGCAAGTACTCAATGCGTGCTCCCCACTGGGAGCCGTCACCGAAGTAATCCCTGATCACATCGGCCATATAGTTAACCGACAGGAAAAAGCGTCGAAAGCCCTGTTCCAGGAAGCTCTCAAGGATGCTTTCAAGAATGGGTTTACCGCCGATGCGCAGCATCGGCTTGGGACAGGCATCGGTCAGTGGTCGCAGCCGAGAGCCCAGCCCCCCAACCATCAGTACCACCCAGTTTTCCCGGTCCACCACGCCCATGAAATCATCGAGCATAGCGAGGCCACCCAAGCGGCCGCTGTCGTCTATCAAGGGTAAATGGTGGAAGGTGAAACGCCGCATCATGGCGAGTACTTCAGTCCGCGGTGTATGAGTGGATCCGGTTTTTGGATGCCCGTTCATGGCCTTAGACACAGGACCGTCGAGATCAAGCCCGTTGAGAATGGCTCGACGCACATCGCCATCGCTGAGCACACCTCGAAGGCGGAAATCGGCATCGGCCACCAGAGCCATCTGGATACCGGAGGCATCAATGCGCTTGATCGCTTCGCGAAGGCTGATGTCCGGCGAAACGACGATATCTTTCCAGTTCTTCATAATCTACTTAATGCTTCTGGCCGGGCTTCCCACGGCCGTGCGTCCTGCTTCGACTGAGCGCGTGACAACTGCACCAGCCCCAATTATTGCACCCTCACCCAGATGGATGCCCGGCAAAACAATCGCACCTGCGCCAATGAAAACACCACGACCTGCTTTAACAGCGCCACAAAGTACGGCCCCGGGCCCGACGAAAACATGCTCATCCAGTTGGCAATCGTGGTCAATCGTGGCTCGGGTATTCACTACTACCCCGGCCTCCAGACGGCATCCGGGCTGCACCACCACACCGGCCATCAACTGGACGCCCTCTGCCAGACTGACGTCCTCCGCACGCACGCAGGAAGGATGATCCAGCGTCAACCATGTGTAGCCTCGGACCGAGCCCTCCTCATGAACCCGCCGGCGCACCATGTTTCCAGACATGGGGCCTATACCGTTCACAAGCCAGACTTCAGCAGGGTCAAGAGCCTCAAGCACGACATCTTCGCCCAGCGCCGAAAGCCTCTGCCACTGACTACCAGCGGGCAATTCCGGGGCACACACACCGACGACCTGATAACCGCGCAGTCGTAACAGGTCGAGCACTACACGCGCATGGCCACCAGCACCCAGCAGCACCACCGGTCGCTCACTGCTCACACCGGATCTCCGGCTTTGCATTCATGCCCAGCCAAGGTCCCGATTAAATCCCAAGCGAGCATCGGCGAAGTGCCACCGCCCTGACGCGCGGTTCCTAGATCCTCAGCCGTGATCGTTTGGCCCTTGGCCAGATCACGCACAAAGGTCAGGCTTTGGCGCGCTGCCCGGCGGGTATCCCATTCACTGGCCTGCGGCGTCTTGCGACGCTCGCCCAGCGCCAGTTCGACCTGACGGATTTGCGCGACCATCGCTTTCAGCTCTCCCGGCTCCAGCGATGCGGCATGATCGGGACCAGGCATGCTGCGATTCAGCGTGAAATGCTTCTCGATAATCCGCGCGCCTCGAGCCACTGCAGCCAGAGATACCAGTAATCCCTCTGTATGGTCGGAATAGCCCACAGGGACTCCGAAGGTATCAGCCAACAGGTTCAAGGCACGCAGGTTTACCTCTTCCAGCCGCGCAGGGTACTGCGAAGTACAGTGCAGCAGAGCAACATTTTCGGCCACCTGCTGGCGCGCCTCGTCGCGAGCCCAGTTGCTTAGAACCTGCTCAAGGCTGTCAGGCGCATCAGCGAACTCCAAACCGTGGGCCAGTACTGCCAGTGCCTGATCGATCTCACCCAAGGTGGCCATGCCGGTGGACAAAATCATCGGCCGACCGGCCCGGGCCACTTTCCAGAGCATGGGGCCATTAGTGATTTCCCCGGAAGCAATCTTGTAAAGAGGCAGGTCCAGAGTATTCAGAAACTCCAGACTCTTGCTGTCGAACGCAGTGGAGAGAAAAGCAATGCCAAGCTCGCTGGCACGGGCCTGAAGCGGTCCATGCCAGGTTTGCGGAAGCTCGAGCTGGAGCAGCATTTCCAGCTGGTTATCCTGCTCGCCGGTATTGCGCGCCTGGTAAGCCGCCTTGGGCGCATTTGCAGCAGCCAGCATACGTGCATTGAAGGTCTGGAACTTGACCGCATCGGCACCCGCCTCAGCCGCAGCTTCCACTAGGGCCATGGCCGTCTCATAATCGCCGTTATGATTCACGCCGGCTTCGGCAATGATGTACACGCGGCCACGCTCGAAATAATTCATTGCTCAAACCAGGTCATGAAAGATTTTGGGAGTAGCACCGCCAAACTGCTCCAGAACAGCCACGGTACGGGCAGATGCGCTCCCTTGCCCATAGGGGTTGGATACATGACGGCAGCGTTCGGCGAAAACATCGTCAAGAGCCATCATTATTGAGTCACGGATCGAGTTAACTTGTGCCTTGCAATGCAATACAGAGTCAGCCGCCAGACGCCCCTGCTGCCTGGCACCGATGTTCACGCTCGGAATACCGAAAGCAGGGACTTCGATGATCCCGCTGGATGAGTTACCGATAACTGCCGATGACAACGCCACGGCACTGAGGTAGCGCTTGAAGCCCAGCGAAGGGATCGCAAGCACGCGCTTTGGATTAGCTGCGGCATAGGCTTCAAGGAGGGGAATGATCGCTCTGCCGCCATTGTCCGCGTTGGGATAAGTGAGAATGACCTGGTGTTCAGGAAATGAATCAAGCGCCGCCAGCAGCTCCTGGAACTCAAGGGCGGAGTCGCTCTGAAAGGCAGTTTCCGGGTGATAGGTCACCACGAAGAATGGCTTGTCGAGGGCGAAGTTGAGACTCTCGCTCAGCTCCTGTCGACTCATACGCGAAGTACGCAGCATGTGATCCAGGCCAAATGCCCCAACATTAAACACCCTTTCAGGGGTCTCTCCCATCTGGACCACACGCTGGCGATAGGGCTCGGCAGCCACGAAATGCAGGTAGGAGAGCTTACTGATGGCGTGGCGAAACGCGTCGTCATATGCACCTTCTGTGATTTCTCCTCCATGAAGGTGCGCCACAGGGATGCGCATTACCGTAGCAGTCTGAACCATCGCCAGCGCTTCGAAACGGTCACCCAGTACTACCAGCACGTCCGGCGCCAACCGCGTCAGCGCATCGGCAAAGCCGATGGCGCCCAGGCCCATGGATTTTGCAACCCCGACGGAGGAGTCGGAGGACAACAGCATTTCCACCTTGGCTCCGATGACAAAACCATCCTCGACGATGTCCTTCCAGGTTTCACCGAACTCGGGGGAAAGGTGCATACCGCTAACCAACACCTGCAGCTCTAGGACTGGGCTGGCCTGAATATCCTTCATCAGCCAATACAGCAGTCCGTATTCCGCCCGCGTAGCGGTGAAGACCGCTATCTTTCGTTTCATGAAAGATGCTCCGGCAACACACTACTCGGCAGATTGACGATACGATCGGCCAGCCAGCGCGACTGCTCAAGCCCATCTTGCGAGCAATGGGCATACGTGGGCAGGTCGCACATCAGTTGCCAGATTGGCCGGGTCATCACATTGGCGGCATTACTCGCCTGCAGCAGGAAATCACGCATCTCACGGCTTGGACAGATAACCGCGTTGAGCCAATAGTTCGAGCGGCAATGTTCAGGCTCCTGTACGAAGATCAGCTCACTGCCCTCCAGATGCGCGGCATAGCGTGAGGCCAGCTCACGCTTGGAGGCGATGAAGTGCTCCAGTTGCTCGAACTGGGCGCACCCCAATGCGGCATTGAGGTTAGGCAGACGGTAGTTGAATCCGATCTCGTCATGCACGTACTCGAACGGATGTGGGCGCTTGGCCGTGGTCGTCAGGTGCTTGGCACGTGCGCCCAGCGCTTCGTTGGTCAGGATCATTCCCCCCCCGCCGGTGGTGATGATCTTATTGCCGTTGAAGCTAAGGGTACCCAACAGGCCGAATGAACCGGTGTGCTTGCCGCGATAAAGGCTGCCCAGGCTCTCTGCCGCATCTTCGACCAGTGGCAGATTCCATCGCTCGCAGACGCTAACCAGACCGTCCAGATCAGCCGGGTGGCCAAATGTGTGCATGGGCAGGCACGCGGCGATGCGGCGATCACCGTCCTTGCTTCGACAGTTGCCATCGGCATCGAGCCGGGCATGCGCTTGCAGCCAGGCCTCCAGGGACGCTGGCGACATCCCCAGGGTGTGCCGATCGACATCGACGAACACCGGCTGCGCACCACAGTAGGCGATGGCATTGCAGGTGGCGACGAACGTCAGCGCCTGGGTGATCACCAACTCATCGCGCTGCACGCCCGCCAGCAGTAGCGCCGCGTGCAAGGCCGCCGTCCCGTTGACGGTGGCCACCGCACGGGCAGCCCCCGTATACGCCGCAGCGTCCTTTTCAAAACGGTCGACGAAAGCACCCACGCTGGAAACGAAAGTCGACGCGATTGTCTCCTGGACATAACCCAACTCCTGTCCCTTGAAAACCGGCGCATGCAGTGGGATGAAATCCTCGGTTCGGTACTGTTCGCGAACGAAGCGGACGAGGGCGTCAAACATGGTGATCACTCAGACGTTGTAGATATCGGCTTTGTATTTGCTCAGGTTGTCCGGGCGCACCATCCACTCGATGGTTTTCTCCAGACCTTCGCGAATACTGTAGGCCGGTTTGAAACCGGTCATGCCGTTGATCTTGCTGTTGTCGCACCACAGACGGAACACTTCCGACTTGCCCGGGCGCAGGCGCTGGTCGTCGATCAGGAACTCGACGTCGCTGCCCATGATGTCTTTGATCAGGTTCAGGGTGTCGCCAACCGATATCTCGAAGTTGGAGCCGATGTTGACGGTTTCGCCAATGGCTTGGTCGCATCTGGCCAGCTCGAGAAACCCACGGCAAGTATCGGCGACGTAGTTGAAGTCGCGGGTCGGCGACACATCGCCGAGCTTGATCTGCGTCGTGCCACTGGCGATTTGCGTGATGATGGTCGGAATCACCGCGCGCGCCGACTGCCGTGGGCCGTAGGTATTGAACGGTCGGGCAATGGTGACCGGCAAGTCGAAGGCATTGAAGAAGCTGATGGCCATCGCGTCAGCCCCGATTTTCGAGGCACTGTAGGGCGATTGCGCCTGCAGCGGGTGCTTCTCATCGATCGGCACGTACTGAGCGGTGCCATAGACCTCGCTGGTGGAGGTATGGATGACACGCTTGACCCCGTTTTCCTTGGCGGCCTGGCAGATGTTCAGGGTGCCTTTGACGTTGGTATCGACATAACTGTCGGGCGCAACATAGGAATAAGGAATGGCGATCAACGCAGCGAGGTGGAAGACCACATCGACATCTCGGGTGATGTGCTTGCAGAAGTGCGGATCGCGCACATCGCCGCTGACGACTTCGATCGCAGAACGGCAGTCGACGTCTTCCAGCCAACCCCAGTTATTGAAGGAGTTGTATTGTGACAAGGCGCGGACCGAGTAGCCCTCACGCACCAGAAGTTCTGTGAGGTGGGAGCCGATAAAACCATCGGCGCCAGTAACTAATGCTTTCATGGCGTTCCTATTTCGCTGATTCAAGCTTTCCAGATAGGCTTCTTGAGCGCCCAACCGCTGGAGGTCTGCTCCCACAGATGGGGTGTGCGGAACTCCTCGATCACTTCGAGGAAGCGATCCTGGGTGATCCCCATGTAATCCAGGCACTGCTGCTGGTAGATCTCCGGGAACTCGCCGTCGAAGCGCTTGATCAGGGCGATCGCCTCGTCACGGGTAATGTCGCCGTTGCGGATTTCCTGGGCAGCGTCATACGTGGCACGACCGATACCGAACTTGGTATAGGTGGTGTAGTAATGCAGCCAGTCGATCATGTCGTCGAGGGAGCTGTATTTGCTGAAACTGCCCTCGGTACGGAAGTCATTGGGCATGAAGTCCGTATTTTCCACCGAGAAATAATAGGTTTCCTGTGGGTGCCACTTGAGGTAATAGCCCAGGTAGTGCACCTCGGTACCCACCTTCTCGATCCGGTAGGGGTCGACCGGCAGGTAGGCCTCGAGGTCTGCCAGGGTGAACTTGTACTCGTCCATCAGTTGCTGAGCACTCACTCCGCCCAGGTATAGGTCCGCCATCTGGTTTTCTGCGGTGTAGTACTTCGGATCCCGGGTAGGCTTGTCATTATCCTGAATGGCATTGCCGTACTCGGCTTCGTTCTCACCGAAGATGACCAGCGGGATATCCAGCAGCGCGGACATCTTGGGTGCCAGGTTCTTCTGGCCGAGAATGAACGGTTGGAACGGGTGACAGAGCTTCTCGAAGGCCAGGCGCGTGAGGGTCCGATGGACCTTCTTGTTCTGGTGATAGGTGTAGTTGGCGAAGCCCGCGTTGATCCAGGCATCGAAATTGCGCCGACCGATATCGGTGTAGATGGCAGGCGGCCAGGTCACCAGGATAGGGTTCATGCCGTACTTGTACTTGAGGACGTGCGCGGCCATGACGCTGTCCTTGCCGCCACTGCCCGGCACCACCACATCGTAGCGACCGTCGGAGCGACGATGACGATCGCACAGTTCCTTCAGTTCGCGCTCGCGATCCGACCAATCGATGCTCTTCTTTTTTTCGGCAAAATTGCAGGCATCGCAGACGCCATGCTCATCGAAGAAAATGGCTTTTTTGATTTCACCCGGCTTGTTCTTGAACTCGACCGTGGAAGAAGGGCGCTGGTTGTTCATCGCGCACTTCTTGCAGAACTGGATATCCAATGGCAAGCCGTAACGGCCGTAGAGTGCTTGATCAGTCATACCGGGCTCACAGCGACAGATAATTTTGGAAGATCCGGATGCCCGCCTCGCGGCTCTTCTCCGGATGAAATTGCACACCGAACACGTTATCGCGCTGTACCGCCGAGACAAATTGATGCCCGGCATATTCGGTCAGCGCGATGATGTTGGTGTAGTTCTGTACTTCAAAGGTGTGCATGAAATACAGGGACTCGTCGCCGCCGAGGCCTTTGAGCAGAGGGGAATCACCTTGCACCGCGACGCGGTTGAATCCCATATGGGGCACGACCCCCTTGCATTGCATCTCGCGCACTTCGCCTCGAACAAGGCCCAAACCCTCGGTTTCGCCATATTCGAACCCGACATCGCAGAGAATCTGCATGCCCAGGCAGATACCCAGCAGCGGACGACCGCCTGCTGCCCATTCACGTACCGCACCGGCCATGCCGGACGCGTTCAGTTCGGCCATGCCGTCGGTAAAGCTGCCCACGCCCGGCAAGACTAGCTTGTCGACATTGAGCAGCTCATTCGGGGTTTTGATCACCCGAGGCTGCGCACCTGCCAACTCCAGAGCACGAACAATGCTGAAGGTATTACCTGCCGATCCGTAATCGACGACGCCTACACGCTGGCTCACAGGGCCACCTCCACACCGTTCTGTTTCAGATGACGCTTGATCTGACCGATATCGGCCTGACCATAGTGCAGCACCGATGCCACTGCGATCCCGCTGGGTCTGGCCTGTTTGGCGACATCCAGGATGTGGTCCAGGCTGCCTGCACCGCTCGCCGCGACGACCGGGATGCGCACGGCATCGACCACTGCACTGATCAACTCGACATCGAAGCCACGTCGACGACCATCGGTATCGACCGACTGCAGCAGAATCTCACCAACACCTCGCTCTTGCGCTTCCTTTACCCATTCCAGCAGGTCACGCCCCGACGGGATGCGCCCGCAGTCGCTGTAGCAAGTCCAGCCGCCCTGGGACAACCGCTTAGCCTCCACGTTCAGCACGACCGACTGACCACCGAAGACACGCGCGGCGGCGTCGATGATCGTAGGCTCACCGAGGGCACCGGTATTGATGACAACCTTGTCGGCGCCGTGATGGAACAGTCGGGTAAAGTCCTCGACCGTGCGCACACCGCCACCAACGGCAAAGGGTACCAGCAGGTTGCGAGCGGTTGCGGCAATTTGCTCCAGCAGAATCTCGCGACGGTAAAGGCTGGCCACGATATCCACGTAGAAAACTTCGTCAGCCCCTTGCTCGTAATACGTGCGAGCCAATTCTTCAGGCAGACCGATCTTGCGCAATCCTTCGAAATGAACGGGTTTAACCACCTGAGGCGGCTTGACGTCCAGCTTTGCGATAACCCGCATACAGCACCTCAAACTTCCATAAATTATAAAAATCGATCCGCTCGCGCTGTAAAGGCGGCGGCAATGGATCGGAACGATCGTTACCGACTGGCGGCCAGATGCGAAACGACCGTGTTGACTTGGTCAGCGGTCAGATAAGGATGCATCGGCAAACTCATGACCCGGCTGGCGACAAGGTCACCAACGGGCAAGCAGGCCAGATCATCGCTTACGGCCGGCTGGCGATTGAGCGGTATAGGGTAATGCACGGCGGTCGGCACGCCCAAGATTTTCAACGTTTCCTGCACCCGGTCGCGCTCTGCGACCTGAACAGTGTATTGCGCCCATGCACTGCTGTTATGCGCCTCGACGAAAGGGGCAGCGATGCTGGCCGCCTGCAACGCTTCGGCATACATGCCCGCTACACGCTGGCGTTGCGTCAACTCGGCCTCGAACACGTCGAGCTTGGGTAGCAGAATTGCAGCTTGTAGAGTATCCAGACGGCTATTAACGCCCACACGGATGTGATGATAGCGACGATCCTGACCATGACGGGCGATCTGGCGCATTACCTTGGCCAATTCGTCATCGTTGGTGAAGATCGCCCCGCCGTCGCCGTAGCAGCCCAGCGGCTTACTGGGGAAGAAGCTGGTGCAGGCGATGGTCGTCAGATTGCAGGAGCGCTTGCCTTTATAGGTCGCGCCGAAGCTCTGCGCGGCATCCTCGATCACTGGGATTCCATGCCGTGCGGCGATGGCGTTGATAGCATCGAAGTCGGCGCACTGGCCATACAGGGACACCGGGATGATCGCCTTGGTACGCGGCGTGATGGCTGCTTCGAGCTTCGCCGGATCGAGGTTGTAGGTGCGCGGACACACATCCACGTACACCGGCTTGGCGCCCAGCAGGGCAACGGTCTCGGCCGTGGCGATGTAGGTAAAGCCCGGAGTGATGACCTCGTCGCCCGGGCCGATGCCCAGCGCCATCTGGGCGATCTGCAAAGCATCCGTGCCATTAGCCACGCTGATGCAGTACTTTGCGCCGACAAAGGCTGCCAGCTTTTCTTCCAGCTCGTTTACTTCCGGGCCGAGGATGTACTGGCCATGCGCAAGTACACGCTGGATGCCAGCGTCGATCTGCTCCTTGATCAGCGCCTGCTGCGCCTTGAGGTCGATGAATTCAATCATGCCTGGCTCTCCTTGCGTAGCTCACCGTCACGCAGTACGTAGGTGGCGCCGGTATGGATGCAAGGCGCACTGCCTTCGCCTTGCAGCGGCAGCTCCAGCTGCTCACCGAATTCGCTCATCCAGCCGATTTGGCGTGCGGGCACGCCAACCATCAGCGCATAGGCTGGTACATCCTTGTTGACCACTGCGCCGGCACCGATAAACGCGAACTCGCCAACCGTCACACCGCAGACAATGGTGCAATTGGCGCCAAGAGTGGCACCGCGGCGCACAAGCGTCGGGCGGTACTCGCTCTTGCGTTCGATCAGCGAGCGCGGATTGTAGACATTGGTGAAGACCATGCTTGGACCACAGAACACACCCTCTTCGAGAGTCACGCCGTCATAGACCGAAACGTTGTTCTGGATCTTGCAGTTATCGCCTATGACCACCTGGTTACCGACGAAGACGTTCTGCCCGAGCGATACACCCTTACCGATGCGCGCGCCGCCGCAGACATGCACGAAATGCCAGATACGCGAACCTTCGCCAATCTGCGCCCCATCATCGACAATGGCGCTGGAGTGTTGGTAATGGCTCATGGCTCACCCCAGCAGGCGGGCGAGGAACGGATGGCCTTCACCATCCTGAGAGCGGCTGGCCGTCAGGTTACGGATGCACTCTACGGTTTCCACGCAATGACGAGCATCATCGATACCGTAGCCCTTGCCATCCAAGATTGCCTGGTAGCTGACGGTATGTAAGTCGGTGAAACCTTCGGAGAATTCGATTTCGCTACCGTCGCAGGTGATCGAGCGATAGGTCGGTTTCTTGCCTTTGACCGAGTCCGGCAGATCGTTGGCATCGATAGAAAGAAACCAGCGTACCCGGGCCTTTTCATACTCCAGATAGCCAGCAGCCTTCTGCTCATTGGCGAAGTGCACGACATTGCGCTGCAACTTGCCGAAGATGAAGTGCAACATATCGAAGAAGTGGACTCCGATATTGGTAGCGACCCCAAAGGATTTACGCGGATCGCCCTTCCAGCTCTCCATGTACCACTTGCCGCGACTGGTGATGTAAGTCAGCTCGACCTCGTGCTTATGCTCTTGTCGCCCTGCCTCGACCCGCTCCTTCAGATCGATAATGGCCTGGTGATGGCGTAACTGCAGGATGTTGTACAAGCGCTTGCCGGTCTCACGTTCAACCAGGGCCAAATCGTCCAGAAGCGCACTATTCGGCACCAAGGGCTTCTCGCAAATCACGTCACAGCCCAGACGCAGCCCGGCAGTGATATGCGGGTGATGCAGGTAGTTGGGCGAGCAGACCGAGACGATATCCAGCGCAGTTGCAGAATCACGTTTCAAGCGCCAGGCGTAGTCGTAAAAACGCTCAAATTCGGTGAAGAACGCACTCTGCGGCGAGAGGCTGTCGATAATGCCGACCGAGTCATTGATGTCGTAGGCGCAGGCCAGCTCATTGCCGGTATCCTTGATGGCGCGCATATGGCGCGGGGCGATATAGCCGGCCGCACCAATCAGAGCAAAACGTTTCATGCGGATGTCCTTCCAAATCGATTCGAGCCATGGGCCGGTCACCGCCCCAAGCCAATCAGGCCTTAATCACGTGAGCGGCCGGAGCGCGGTACTTGCCACGGCTATCGATGATCAGCGGCGCGTGCTGCAAAATCAGCTCGTAATCAAAGCGATCATGATCGGTAGCCAACACCACCGCATCAAAGCCTGCAAGACTCTCGGCGGTCAGCGGCTCGCTGGAAAGCTCGAAGTGATGTTCACGCATCTTCGGAAAAACCGGCACATGCGGATCGCTATAAGCGACCACGCCGCCCTTCGCCTCAATCAGCTCCATGATCTCGACCGATGGCGACTCACGCATGTCATCGACATTCTTCTTGTAGGCGATACCGAGCACCAACACCCGACTGCCCTTGAGCGCACGACCACGGTCGTTGAGGCCATCCATCAACTTGCCCACTACGTACTCGGGCATGGCCTTGTTGACCTCGCCAGAGAGCTCGATGAAGCGCGTGTGCAGGCCATACTCGCGGGCTTTCCAGGTCAGGTAGAAGGGGTCGATCGGAATGCAGTGACCACCCAAGCCAGGGCCCGGGTAGTAAGCGGTAAAACCAAACGGCTTGGTCGCGGCGGCATCCACGACCTCAAAGATATCAATACCCATACGGTCGGCAACGATCTTCATTTCGTTCACCAGACCGATGTTGACCGCGCGGTGAATGTTTTCCAGCAGTTTGGTTAACTCGGCAGCCTTGGTCGAGCTCACCGGTACCACACGATCAATGGCCTGCTCATAAAGGGCAATACCAACCTGGAGGCAGTTGGGGGTATGACCGCCAATCACCTTGGGGATGGTGCGAGTCTCGAAATTCGGATTACCAGGATCTTCGCGCTCTGGGGAATACACCAGGAAGATATCTTCACCAACCTTGAGGCCGCCTTCCTGAACACGCGGCAGCAACTCTTCCTCGGTAGTGCCGGGGTAAGTGGTGCTTTCCAGCGATACCACCTGGCCTGCCCGCAGATATGGCTTGATCGCATCGGTGGTATTGATCACAAAGCTCATGTCCGGCTCGCGATACTTGTTCAGCGGCGTAGGCACGCAGAGAATCAGCGCATCGCATTCGCTGGCGCGAGCAAAATCGCAGGTAGCCTCGAATCCGGTAGCACGCGCCTGCGCAATATGCTCACTGGCGATATGCTCAATATAACTATGGCCGGAATTCAATTTGCCGACCTTAGCGGCATCAATGTCGATGCCCAGCACACGAAAACCAATGGCGTTGTAACGCAGCATCAACGGCAGACCAACGTAGCCCAAGCCCACGATACCGATCAGAGCCTTTCGCTCTCTGAAACGCTCTACTGCGTTGTTCTTCATTTCATTTTCTTCCAGTAACCAGCAATCAATTCTTTATTGCTGCACATGCACAATCACGTGCACAGCATCACCCTTGCGATTGGCAAACTGAGCAGACTGCCGCAGGCCATTGCGTGCCATCCAGTCATTCAGCCAGACCTCATCGGAGTCCGCCTCAACAATAAAAATCTGGTATTGCTTGATCTGCTCGGGCTGCAAATCAAGCACCGTTAGCCGCTGCCCCGCGGGGTAACCCCACCCAGCGTAATAGCCGATGCGGGGGTCATCATAAAAGACCGCCTCGGTCTTCTGATAATGCTCCGACAACCAGCGCCCCGCTTCAATGTAATGCGTTTTCTTAGCCCCGAGTGACACTACGTTGTCCAACATCACCAGCATGGCCGCCACAGCCAGAGCCTTTGACCACTTGGGATAATGGTTTGCAAAACTATATGTCGCGACAGCCAAAAGCGGCACGGCGAGCAGATGGAGAAAGCTGGTATAACGTGAATTGAGGAACTGCTGATGAAAGAAGAACAGCAACAGGACCATGCAGTACAGCAAACCGGCATACACCAGCGGCCTGAAGAACCGTAGACTTTGTGTGCACTCCTCGCGCCCGGACCGTGCTAGCAAAGGCAACACGAAGGGTCCAAGCAGCTTGGCGAAACTGAGCAAAATCAAGCCGATCACACCCATTAATACAATCTTGCCGGCATCATCACGCGCAAAGTCGTACTTCAGGCTGTCAGCAAACCCTTGTGACAACACCTGGAAATCCTGCTGAATCTGTAAGGGGTCGAGCATCTTGATGAAGTACTGCACGCGCCCTTGAGAAAGGATATCGCTACCCCCAAGCAACAACAGCAAGGCCAAAACTGCAACTAGCGGCAGCCAGAAAAACTGCAGGAGTTGCTGCCATCCTGCACGACTCAGCACATTCGGCAGTAGCCAGAGCACCAGTGCCACCTCAAGCACCATAGCCTCCAGGCGAAAGATTACCGCTATAACGACAGCAACATGCACTCCAGCCGCTAGCAATAAGCCTCCACGGACATGCCACAGTGCGGCCAGCCAAAATGCCAGCACACTGAAGAACCAGAAACCATGTTCGCGGATGATATCGCCACGAAAGGCATTGAATGCCGGAACAGCAAGCACCACCAGCACCGCCCACCAAGCAGCCTGCGGCCTGTGCCGGGCAACCAGATCAACCAGAAGCAAACAGCTGCCCGCCATGAAAAGTGCGCAGACGCTATAGGCTAGCCCTTCGATGGACAGGCCACTGATCTGATGCAAACCGGCAAGCAAGAGCGGAAAACCCAGCCAATTAAAGCGCGCAGCACCTGCAGCTACGCCCTGGTCGACAATTGTGCGGGCGATGTCGACATAAAAAGCCCCATCCTTACCGATCGTAACCACACCCAGATAAGCAATCAGCGACAGCAGAAGGCTTCCAACAAATGCCACCCGCCGAGGCGTCAGAGATAGGGGCAGGTTCTTCAACATCATGAGCATACTGCGCTTTCCATAAGGCAACCGAAGATCAGCCAAATCACTCTCTGGCATAAATACGCGCCTCTTTGCGCGTGACATAGTTATGTCCGCTGGGCACATCCTTGTTAACGAAGCTCATCGCTCCAATATTCACGTTGTCACCAATCCACATACCACTGCCGATGACGCAGGAGTTGGCTCCTATATCCACGTTGTCTCCAATATGGATCAGGGCATCGCTCTTGAAGTCAGTGCCGATGGTAGTGTTTTGCCGAATGGTGAAATTACGACCGATGACTACGTTCTTGAAAATCACGATGCCCTGCATATGACTCAGACGAAGCCCAACACCAATACGGGCGCCCAGCATGATCTCGATGCCATGTCGACTGATCAGACGGTTATTGATGCCCTTGGACATGGACTTGAGAGTCCTTGAGCGACTACCAGCAAAGAACTCGGCGAGGCGAAACCAGAACAGGTAGTGAGCTGGCGCATTCCGCCGCGTCCGGCGCCACAGCTTCCACCACGAAAAGCCTTGTTCCGGGCCATCCAGCACTTCATGCAACCAGAAGACTTTCAACTCTGACCAAGTCATAACTTCAACTCAGCCAAAGCCGTAAGGCCTTACGTGTATAGGACCAACGCATTGCGGCTCGCCAATCAGACGCCAGAGCCTGCCGGTAGAATTGCTTGGCCTTCTGCCGATCCCCCGCCAATAGGAAATTGCGGAACAGCGAAAGATACCGTTGTGCAGTAAAGGCGCGCTTAAGCACCTGCATGGTGTCGGGAAGCCGCCCCGTATCGAACACCTCACCCACAAGACGCTCACCGATCTGCAGATCATACTGCACGTTATGGCGCAGGCTATCACCATGCTTGTAAATCCTGGCCATAGGCGCCTTGAGCGCCGTACAGATATAACGCGCGAACACCTGAGCAAAAACTGGAATGTCTTCGGCATTGCGAAAAGCCTCAGGGTATCGACCGTAATCAAACACCTCGCGATGCATGGCGCAGGCACCATTGGAGACTGTGAGAGTTTTATCGAGCAGATAACCACGAACGCGCGCAAGTGCATCGGCCGGGATATCTGCGGGCATGTGCAGACTTTCACGCCCCCCCTCACGAACGGACTGATGCCCTGCCAGTACAAGACGACTGCGAGGGTTCGCCTCGATATGTTCCAGCAACTTTGGAACTACGCCAGGCACAAGTTCATCATCGGCATCGAGAAAAACCAGATACTGCCCATGGGCCTCGTCGATTCCACGATTACGAACCGCAGCCAGCCCGGCATTGGACTGGCGAATGGAGCGAAAGCGCTCTGGATACTGCTGATGCAGATCAGCCAGTACCTCTGGCGTAGCATCGGTCGAGCCATCATCTATCACCAGCAACTCAGAACGATCATCCAACTGATCAATAACCGACGCGACCGCGCGCGGCAATGTAACCGCGTAGTTGTAGGCTGGAATGACAAAACTGAGGATCGGCTCAGGCATTGTCATACCAGTCCTTGCCGTCCTTGACCACGAGGATGTCTTCCATGATCAGGTACTGCAGGTCGGAGCCGTAGAACATGTTCAGCGCGTCGGTCGGCGAGCAGATCATCGGCTCGCCGCGGCGGTTGAGCGAGGTGTTCAGCGACACACCGTTGCCAGTCAGCTTCTCCAGCTCCAGCATCAGGTCGTACCAGCGCGGGTTGAAACGACGCTCCAGCACCTGGGCGCGCGAGGTGCCGTCCTCGTGCACCACTTCACCGACGCGTTCCTTCCATTCTTCGTTGACTTCGAAGGTGAAGGTCATGAACGGACTCGGGTGGTCGACCTTGAGCATCTTCGGTGCGACTGTGTCGAGCATCGACGGGCAGAAGGGCCTCCAGCGCTCGCGGAACTTGATCTGCTCGTTGATACGGTCAGCCACACCTGGCACGCTCGGGCAGCCGATGATCGAGCGCCCGCCGAGGGCTCGCGGGCCGAACTCCATGCGGCCCTGGAACCAGGCCACCGGGTTGCCGTCGACCATGATCTTGGCGATGCGCTCGGGGGTATTGTCGATGCGCTTGAACACCGGCTTGCTCGGGTGGCGAGCACAGGCGGCGACCACATCCTCGTTGGAGTAGGCCGGGCCGAGATAGACGTGCTCCATCTTCTCGACCGGCACGCCGCGCTGATGCGAGACATAAGCCGCGGCGCCGACTGCGGTGCCGGCATCGCCGGAAGCCGGCTGCACGAACAGCTCCTTGACGTCGTCGCGGGCGATGATCTTCTGGTTCAGTTTGACGTTCAGCGCGCAGCCACCGGCGAAAGCGATCTTGCCGGTTTCCTTGAGAATGTCGCCGAGGTAGTACTCCATCATCTCCAGCGCCAGCTTCTCGAACAGCGCCTGCATGCTGGCGGCGTAGTGGATGTACGGGTCATCGGCGATGTCGCCCTGGCGCTTCGGCCCCAGCCACTCGATCAGCTTGGGCGAGAAGTAGTAGCCCTTGCCGTTTTCCTTGTAGCGGCGGAAACCGATGACGTTGGCGTAGTCGGTGTTGATGATCAGCTCGCCGTTCTCGAACTTGGCCAGGCGCGAAAAATCGTACTTGGCAGCATCACCGTAGGGCGCCATGCCCATGACCTTGAACTCGCCATCGAGCATCTCGAAGCCGAGGAACTCGGTGATTGCGCCGTACAGACCGCCGAGCGAATCCGGGTCGTAGAACTCCTTGATCTTGTGGATCTTGCCGTTCTCGCCCCAGCCGAAGAAGGTGGTGGCGTACTCGCCCTTGCCGTCGATGCCGAGAATCGCGGTCTTCTCTTTGAAACCCGAGCAGTGATAGGCGCTGGCAGCGTGCGCCAGGTGGTGCTCAACCGGCTCGATCTTGACCTTTTTCAGATCAAAACCCAGCTGTTCCAGGCACCACTGAATCTTCTTGTGATAGCGCTTGTAGCGGCGGTTGCCCATCAGGATGGCGTCGAGGGCGCGGTCCGGCGCGTACCAGTAACGCTTGGCGTACTGCCAGCGGGCCTTCTCGAAGATGCTGATCGGCGCGAAAGGGATGGCCACCACGTCGACGTCCGACGGCTTGATACCGGCCTGCTCCAGGCAGAACTTGGCCGACTCGTAGGGCATGCGGTTTTTCGCATGCTTGTCGCGCACGAAGCGCTCTTCTTCTACTGCCGCGATCAGCTTGCCGTCGATGTACAGGGCGGCGGACGGATCGTGACTGAGTGCGCCGGACAGGCCGAGAATGGTCAATGCCACGGAAAAGCCTCTTGCAGCTACGGGTGGACATGCCACCACGGGAAATGGAAGGCGAGCCAAGGCTCGCCCAAGCAAAGCGCAGGATTATAGCCACAGAGCCGAGCCGAGGGTATTACCCGACACTGACCGCCCAGTCGACTCAGAGCCGCGGCAGGCGCTGATCAAGCACGCGATGCAGGGGCGAGTCGACCGGCCAGTTGCGCAGAAAGCGGGCGCGGTCGCGGGCGTAGGCGCGGGCAAAGCTGGCCTGACGGCGATGCTGACGCATGGCATCCAGATCAATCAGACTCCAGCGGCCCTCATCCCAGAACAGATTATGTCCCTTTAAATCGCCATGGCTGATGCGTTCGCGTATCAGTGCGGCAAACAGCCGGTCCAGCGCCACCAACTCGGCTTCAGGCGGCGCACTCTCGACGTAGGGAGTAAAGCGGGCGATCAGATCCGGACCGCCACAGTACTCAGTCAGCAGATAGGCACGCCCACGCAGCCAGCACCAGCGCCGCTCAATCACCGCCAATGGACGCGGCGTGGCGATGCCCAGCAGCTCCAGCCGATGACCCTCGACCCAGCTGTGCCAGGCACGACTGGGGCGCCAGAAACGCTTGAGGCCGTGCAGCCAGCTCTTGATGTTGTAGCGCTTGAGCACCAGCGGCCGGCCGTTCAGCTCGATGCGCACCACCGTCGCCGCGCCGCCGGTCTTATAAATATGCCCCGTCTCAACGGCAGCATCCGGATCGGCCAGCAACGCCGACAGCTCGGTTTCCTGCTCCCGGCGCACGATACGCAGACCAAAGGCGCCTATCTTCGCGGCAAACAAACTGCAGTCGCGACCGACCTTCTTCAGATAGTCACGCAGACGCCACCGGCGCACCTTGTCCACTTCCCTGAGCAGAGCCTCCAGTGGCAGGGCATGCTCGGCATTAGCCAGCAAGTAGTGCACCAGCAGCTCCTCGGTGAAGGTTTCCAGCTCGGCCGGCAGTTGGGCGAAGAACACCCCGAGGTTTTCCAGCACGCGCTGGCGCGACAGCGGCTGGCCGGCTTTCTCGACCTGCACGCCACCGCCGTCGATCACGAACAGCCGACCGGCCTGTCGCAGCAGGTTGTCCAGGTGCAGATCGGCCTGCCAAAGCCCCTTGGCATGCAGTTGGCCAATGACCGCCAGCGCCTCGCCCAGCACCGCCTGCTGGGCGTCGGACAGCAGGACTTCGCGCTCTACGACGCGCCAAGCGTCCCACAGGCTCTCGGCGCCTTCCAGGTAGTCAAACAGCAGCCAGCCACCCTGCCCGGCCACGAAGCCCTCGGCCAGCAGCTCGGGCGTGCAAAGCCCCTGCTCGGCCAGCAGGCGCGCACCGCTCAACTCACGCTGGAAGTGCCGCCCAGCCTTGCCGCCGACCAGCAGCTTGACCAGCACCAAGCGACCGCGCCAACGCGCAAGGCCGACATAGCGCTGCCCTGGCAAGACGCGCAGCAGGCGCTCGAGCACCAGCGGCTCGCCACCCAGCTCCAACTGGAGTGGCAAAGCCGGCGCACGGCCAGTCAGTTGCAGCTGGTCGAGGCGCATCAGCGTGACTCCTTGTGCCGGCGCCGCCGCTCAAGGCGCATCGACCAGACGGCAACCTCATCACTCTCATAAGGAGCGGCCAGGTAGACGGAAATAAAATAGCGAACATCTTCGCTCGACCAGGGGTCGGCTCGGCGGATCAGGGTTTCCAGATCGCGAATCCGGTCGCGGCGCCCCAGCAATAGCGGGCGAGTCTTTTCCAGATCGATCAGGCAGCCCTCGCAATCACTGCCACTGCCACGCAGGAAGATGTGCTTGGGGTAGAAGCAGCCGTGCAGTTGCCCCGCGGAATGAAGCCGACGCGCCAACTCTGCACTAGCCCTCACCAATGCTCGCTGCTGCTCACCATCCAGCTCAGACCATCGCTGGTAAAGCGTATAGAGATCGGTCCAGCCATCCAGCGCCCGAGTCAGCAATATTGCGCATTTTGCCCCCTGGATAAGCCTTCGGCCAAAGAAAGCGGCCTGCAAGGCTGGAATGTCCAAGCGGGTATATCGGCGGATATTGCGGAACTCACGAGCGAAAGTCGGCTCCCCCAGTGGATGCAGCAAGCTGCGGGTCAGGTGATTACTCTGCCGCTTGAGGTAATAGGCCCGCTCACCAAGATCTAAGCGATAAACGCTGCTCCAGCCACCACGCTCGGTATTGGGCTCATCCACAGCTTCCAACTGCAGCGCCCAGAGCGATTCGAAACTGGCCAGACCATGGTGCTCGAGGATAGTACGATCCTCTTCAGCGATGAAATCGCTCATTCGCGACCCTCAAAAAACTTCACAATTCGCCGGATCTGGCGCTTGTCGGTAGCTCTCAGACGTTCGCGCCCCAGGTACTGCAGATAGAAACGCAGACGCTGGCTGCGCGACAGCACCCTGCGTGCCACCTTGTCCAGACAGGCCAGATCCTTAACGATGCGGTAGCTCAGGAAGGGCCCCACCAAAAGCTGCCGGTCGGACAATCGATGAAGAACAGATCTCCCGCAGCATTGACCAGCAGGTTGCGCCACTTGAGATCGTTGTGAGCGAAGTGGTGCAAATGCATGGCCATAGTCGCCACTGCCAATTGGCGACTGACCCGGTCGACCCAATGCCTATCCTGCAGACGAGGATCTCCTAGATGATCGAGCATCCAGAGGTTCTCGGCCCCAACCAACTCTTGCGTGATCATCGCCCCACGCACAAAAGCTCCGCGACGACGCTCAAGGCCATAAGCAACCAGCGCCGGGACAGGCACTCCCCAGTGCGAAAAATGCCGAAGATTCTGCCACTCAGCTCTGACCCTGGGCCTGGGCAGATAGCGCCGGAGACCAACACCCGCACTGTGGTAACGCTTGACGTAATAACGTACTCCGCCAATCGCAACGCGAATGACTTCAGAACAGGCATCTTGGGTAATGCTCTCGCCCTGAAGGGCAAACACCGCATCAAGGCTGCCGAACTCTTGTTTTAGCTGGCCATAGCCAGCCTCAAGCATCCAGCCGGCCATCACAACGCATCTCCATAGCGCTGTTTGCGGTCATAGAGCTTCGCCGCCTTGCGCTCTAGCCAGGCCAGCAGCCGGGCTTCGTCGCGCAGGATGTCGCGCAGCGACCGCAGAAAGTAACCCTGCAAAAAGCGCAGCTTGTCGCGGCGGGTCAGGCCGATGTCCAGCGCGGAGAAGTACAGCGCGGCCAGGTCCTTGTCGCGCCAGCGGCGCGGGGTGGCGGCGCGGGTCTGGGCGCGGTGCAGGTCGATCACCGATAGGCGGAAGTCGTCCGCCGTCACCGGCCGGTCAGTGTGCAGCAGGAAATGGCAGATGTAGCAGTCGCGGTGGTTGACCCCGGCGCGGTGCATGCCGCCGACCATCTTCGCCACCTCATCGATCAGCGCGCGCTTGAGGCGCGGCTCGGGCGGCTGCTGGCGCCAGTTCAGGCTGAACTGTTCCAGATCGGTGGTCGGAGCCAGTTCCTCGGTGATGATGAAAGAATGCTGTTTGGCCGGGTTGCTTCCGCGCTCGCCATAGGCCACGGCGGTCATGGTCGGCACGCCGGCCTGCTGCAGGCGGGCGATGGCCTGCCATTCCTGAGCGGCGCCGAGCACCGGCAGCTTGGCGGTGAGCAGGTTCTTGACGATCTCACCCCAGCCGATGCCGCGGTGAATCTTGACGAAGTAGCCGCAACCTTCCACCTCAGTGCGTAAGGTGCGGCGGCCTTCCAGCTCGCGGTAGACCTGTCCCTGCAGCGCCTCCACGGCGGTGAAGGCGTCCTGGCCGGCCCACAGGCTTTTGAACGGTTCGGCGAGCATCAGCTTCACGGGCGTTTCTCCGCGAGGATCACGTCGGCGGCCTTCTGCGGCATCGAGTAGAGGTCTGCGCAGTCGGCAAAGGCCAGGCCGTTGCGTCCCCAGAAGGCACGGCGCTCATCGTCGGCGAGCATGTCGGCCAGGGTGCGGTTGAGCTGCGCCTGGTCGAAGGGACTGGCCAGCACCCGGCCGGCATCGGCCTCGGCGATGTAGTGGGCATAGCCGCAGACATCAGTGACCAGCACCGGCAGGCCGGAGACCAGCGCCTCCAGCAGGACGGTGCCGGTGTTCTCGTTGTAGGCCGGGTGAATCAGCAGGTCGGCGCCGAGCAGGAAACGCGGAATGTCGCTGCGCCCTTTGAGGATCTGCACCTGATCGGATACGCCCAGCGTCTTGGCCTGCAACTGGAAAGAGCGCGGATCGTCCTGACCAATGGCGATCAGGCGGGTACGTTTTTTAAGCTCGTGCGGCAACGCGGCCAGGGCCTTGAGGCTGCGGTCCAGGCCCTTGGTCTTGAAGCCGGAGCCGATCTGCACCAGCAGCAGGTCGTCGTCTGCCAGTTTGAACTCGCGGCGGAACTCGGCGCGGATCTCAGCCGCGTTGGCCGGTGCGCGGCGATCCTGGGCAATGCCCGGCGGCAGCAGATGGAAGCGCTGGCGCGGCGTCTGGTAGTGCTTGATGAACAGCGGCTGCTGCACCTCGGAGATCATCAGGATCTCGGTCTTCGACTCCGGGGCAAACACCGCCCGCTCGTAGTCGGCAAAGTGTTTGTAGCGGCCCCAGCGCTTGTAGATGGGCGCGCGCAGGGTCTGCGCCTTGTCCTCGTAGCAGCCGTCGGCGGCGTAGTAGACGTCGAGGCCCGGCATCTTGTTGAAGCCCACCACCCGGTCCACCGGATCATGGGCCAGGTCCGCCGCCAACCAGGCGCTGAACTTCTCGTTGCGGTGATGGTTGAAGAACGCCTTGATCGGCGCCACGCGCACATCGAAGCCGGCGGGCACCTCGCCCTCCCAGATCGGCGTGTAGACGCGGATGGCGTGGCCGCGCGCCTGACACTCCAGGGCGATGCGCATGAAGTCGCGCTGCAGCCCACCGAAGGGGAAATACTTGTAGAGCACGAAGGCCAGTTGCATCAGCGAGTCTCCAGACTGGCCAGCAGACGGTCCAGCTCGGGCGCCACGCGCGCCGCATCAAGGCCGTCGAAACAGGGTTTGTCGCGATCGCCGCCACCGGCCAGCGGCCCCGTGGCGCACAGGTGAATCTGTCCGCGACCATAGGCGCCAACCTTGACCGGCAGGGTCGGGCCGTAGAGGGAAATGCTCGGCACATCCAGCGCCGCGGCCAGATGGCCGAGGCCGGTGTCCACCGCCACGCAGGCGCGCGCGCCGGCGATCACGGCGGCCACGCCGCGCAGGTTCAGCTTGGGCAGCACCTGTGCATGGGCAAGACCTTCGACCAGACGTTCGGCGCGGGCCTTCTCGGCCTCATTGCCCCAGGGCAGGCGCACGGCCATGCCGCGGGCATCCAGATGCTCGGCCAAAGCGCGCCAGTCGGCTTCCGGCCAGTGCTTGCTGGCCCAGGTGGTGCCATGCAGGAACAGCACATAGGGATCGGCACCCGGCACGCCAGCCATGGCCGCGCGATCCAGTCCGTAATCACCCACCGACGCCGGCACCTTGTAGCCCAGCGCCTGCGCCAGCAGTTGGCGGGTGCGCTCGACGGCGTGCTGGCCCCAGGCCACAGCATAACGGCGATCGTAGAAGCGGCTGGCCAGCGGCTCGCGCGCCGAGGCACGGTCCAGACCGGCCACGGGAGCCGCGCAGTAGCGGGTCAGCCAGGCGCTTTTCAGCAGGCCCTGAGCATCGATCACCAGATCGTAGCGGCCCTCGCGCAGGCGGCGCTTGAAACCCGCCCACTCGCCGCCTTTCCAGGTGGCGAGCAGGTTCTTGCGCCAACGGCGGATGGCCACCGGAATCACCTCGGCCACCGCCGGGTGCCAGGCCGGAATCTCGGCGAAGCCTTCCTCCACCACCCAGTCGAACTGGATGCCGGGAATGGCCGCCGCCGCATCGGTGAGCGCCGGCAGGGTATGAATGACATCGCCCAGCGACGAGGTCTTGATCAGCAGCACACGCATCGGCGGGTTATTCCACCTCGACCGGATCGGCAACCAGGCGATCCAGCGCCTCGATCACCGGACGCGGCTTGAGCTCGCGCAGGCAGTTGTAGTGGCCGAAGCGGCAGGTGCGCTCGAAGCAGGGACTGCACTCCAGCCCCAGGCGGACGATCTCGACCTGATCGGCCAGCGGCGGGGTGAACTGCGGCGAGGTGGAGCCGTACACCGCCACCAGCGGGCGGTTGAGCGCGGCAGCCACGTGCATGAGGCCCGAGTCGTTGGACACTACGGCGCCGGCGCAGGACAGCAGGTCGATGGCCTCGGCCAGCGAAGTCTCGCCGGCCAGATTCACCGACTCCTCGCGCAGACCGGGAATCAGCCGGGCGCGGATATCCTCGCAGCCGGGATGGTCGTTCTTCGAGCCGAACAGCCACACCTGCCAGCCGGCGCGGATCTTCAGCTCGGCCACCTTGGCGTAGTACTCGGCCGGCCAGCGCTTCGCCTCGCCGAACTCGGCGCCCGGGCACAGCGCCAGCACCGGGCGATCCAGGCCCAGGCCGAACTTGGCCAGGGCAGCCTCGCGACTGGCATCATCGATGGCCAGGCGCGGTTGCGGATAGGGCTTGGGCAGCTCTGCATCGGGCTCGTAAGCCAGCGCCATAAAGCGCTCGATCATCAGCGGCAGGCGCTCTTTATCCAGGGTGCGGATGTCGTTGAGCAGGCCGTAGCGCATCTCGCCCTTCCAGCCGGTGCGCTTGGGCACCTTGGCGAAGAACGGCACCAGCGCGGATTTGAGCGAGTTGGGCAGCAGAATCGCCTGATCATACTGGCCAGCCAGTGACTGACCGATCTTGCGGCGGGTGGCCAGCTCCAGCACACCATGACCGAGCGGGAAGCTCAGGGCCGCGCGTACCTCGGGCATGCGCTCGAGAATCGGCCGGCTCCAGTCGGGGGCCAGCACGTCGATCTGGCAGTCGGGATGACGCTGCTTGAGGCAGGTGAACAGCGTCTGCGCCATCACCATGTCGCCTACCCAGCTGGGGCCGATGATCAGAATATTCATGCCAATTCCAGAAATGCGCAGGGAGGCGCGATGCCTCCCTGTCTCGACCTAATGACCGCTTATTTAACCAGAGTGCGCCATTCGGCGTGGCCGCTGGTCTTGCCAGTGACCAGATCGAAGTAGGCCTTCTGCAGCTTCTCGGTCACCGGGCCGCGGCGGCCGATGCCGATCTGCCGGCCATCCACTTCGCGGATCGGCGTCACTTCGGCGGCGGTGCCGGTGAAGAAGGCCTCGTCGGCGATGTACACCTCGTCGCGGGTAATGCGCTTCTCCACCACCTTGATGCCCAGCTCGTCGGCCAGGGTCAGGATGGTGTTGCGGGTGATGCCGTTCAGGCAGGAAGTCACCTCAGGGGTGTACACCACGCCGTTCTTGACCAGGAAGATGTTCTCGCCCGAACCCTCGGCCACATAGCCTTCCGGGTCCAGTAGCATGGCCTCGTCGGCGCCGCCGGAGATGGCTTCCTGCAGGGCCAGCATGGAGTTGATGTAGTTGCCGTTGGCCTTGGCGCGGGTCATCGAGATGTTGACGTGGTGACGGGTGTAGGAGCTGGTGCGCACCTTGATGCCGTTCTGCAGGGCTTCTTCGCCCATGTAGGCGCCCCAGTGCCAGGCCGCAACGATGACGTGCACCTTGAGGCCGGCGGCACGCAGGCCCATGGCCTCGGAACCGAAAAACACCATGGGACGCAGGTAGGCGCTTTCCAGGCCGTTTTCACGCACGGCGGCGCGCTGCGCCTCGTTGATCTCTTCCTTGGAGAAGGGGATCTGCATGTTGAAGATATGCGCCGAGTCGAACAGACGGTCAGTGTGCGCCTGCAGACGGAAGATGGCGGTGCCGTCCGGGGTGTTGTAGGCACGCACGCCCTCGAACACGCCCATGCCGTAGTGCAGGGTGTGGGTCAGCACGTGGGTGGTGGCGTCGCGCCACGGCACCAGCTTGCCGTCATACCAGATCACGCCATCACGATCAGCCATCGACGCCATTGCCTTCGACATAGTTGCCAGCTCCTCAAGTCTTCGATTCGTTACGGTTGCAGCCGCCCGTCTGCTCGGGGCGACCTACGCCAAACCCAATTCGTGCCAGATGCGCAACACGTTGCGCCGTTCATCGGCCAATTGATCTCCAGGCACCGTGCCGGCCTGTTTCTGCAGGGCCTGGCGGTGCGCCGCGGCGCGGAAGGCCTTGTAGGCCTCCTGCAACAGTCCGACGTCGGCGGCGGTCAGCAGGCCGTGATCGCGCAGCCCGTCGAGGATGCGGATGTTGTCGGTGTAACGCAGCAATTCCGGGTACTGGTGCGACCAGGCCAGGGCCGCGTATTGCACCATAAATTCGATATCGACGATACCGCCGGCATCCTGCTTGAGGTTGAACGGTTGCTCAGCCTCGAAGGCATTGGCGGCAGTGCCGGCCGCGCTTTCCTTGCTGCCGAGGTTGTCGCGCATCTTCGCGCGCATGTCGCTGACCTCCTGACGCAGCGCCTGCAGATCACGCTCACGGCCGAGCACCTGGGCGCGGATCGCCTCGAAGGCGGCCCCCACACGCGGGCAACCGACCAGCACGCGGGCACGCACCAGCGCCTGATGCTCCCAGGTCCAGGCCTCGTTCTGCTGGTAGCGCTCGAAGGCGCCCAGCGAACTGACCAGCAGCCCCGAAGCCCCCGAAGGCCTCAAGCGCATATCCACTTCGTAGAGCTGCCCGGAAGTGGTCTGGGTGGTCAGCAGGTGAATGATGCGCTGGCCCAGACGGGCGAAGAACTGCGCGCCGTCGATGGGCTTGGCGCCGTCGGTGTCGGCCTGGGAGTCACCGTCATGGATAAACACCAGATCAAGATCGGAACCGTGGCCCAGCTCGATCCCGCCGACCTTGCCGTAGCCGACGATGATGAAGTCCGGATCGCACAGACTGCCATCGGCACGGCGCGGCGTGCCGTACTTGGCCACGGTCTGGCGCCAGGCCAGCGCCAGCACCTGCTCCAGAATGGCCTCGGCCAGCCAGGTGAGATAGTCGGACACCTTCATCAGCGGCAGAGTGCCGGC
Source organism: Pseudomonas sp. HAR-UPW-AIA-41 (assembly GCF_002304225.1). Classification (GTDB taxonomy): domain Bacteria; phylum Pseudomonadota; class Gammaproteobacteria; order Pseudomonadales; family Pseudomonadaceae; genus Aquipseudomonas. The sequence goes on along the minus strand of NZ_NSLB01000001.1, from coordinate 5,455 downwards.
AATTTCAGAGGCCGCCACGCGCAGACGGTGGGCCAGCTTGAAGTGGCGCAGGGCCTCCATCTGCTGCTCCAGATCGTCCTCGGGGATGCGCGTCAGCCGCTCGCGCAGCTCGGCCGCCAGCTCCGGCGCCAGCGGCGGCTTGAACAGCCGCCCCTCATTGAGCAGCTCATCCAGCAGCAAGGGGAAGCGGGCAATCTGCTCGGCGATCCAAGGACTGGCGGCACACAGCTCGAGCAGACGCTGCAGGGCGCTGGGATTCTCCGTCAGCAGCACCAGGTAGGCGGAGCGACGCACCACCTTCTCGACCAGCGGCAACACCCGTTCCAGCACCCGGTCCGGATCGTCGTGTTCCACCGCCTGAGCCAGAAAGCGCGGCATAAAGGCATCCAGACGCTCGCGCCCCATGCGCTGCATGGCCCGCACCTGCGGCCCGTGCTTGAGATCGAGAATGCGCCGCAGCGCCACCTCGGCATCGGCAAAGCCGGCCTCGCTCAGTTGCCGGTGTGCTGCCTCGGGTTCCAGCGCCTCTTCCCAGAGCGGCAGCCACTCCCCGCCGATACAGACCGCATCAGCGCCCTCCTCCTCGTCCGGGTCGGCAATCACCTGACGGAAGTGGTACTCGACCCGCCGCCGGCGCTCGCCGAGGGCATGATAGAACGCCTCCCAGTCGGCAAAACCCATGATGGCCGCCACGCGCAGACGGTCCTGCTCGCCGTCCGGCAACATCTGGGTCTGGCGGTCATCGATGCCCTGCAGGGCGTGCTCGGTGTAGCGCAGGAAGTGATAGCTCTCGACCAGCTCATCGACCGCCTTGGCCGGCATGTAGCCCTGATCGCGCAGGGTGCCGAGCACGCGCATCAGTGAGCGTTCCTGCAGCGCCAGGTCACGGCCGCCGTGGATCAGCTGGAACACCTGAGCAATGAACTCCACCTCGCGGATGCCGCCGGAACCGAGCTTGATGTTTTCGCTCATGCCCTTGCGCCGCACTTCCTGCTGAATCAGCTGCTTCATCGAGCGCATAGCCTCGATGGCGGAGAAATCGAGGTAACGCCGGTAGACGAAAGGCCGCAGCATTTCCTGCAACTGCTTGCCGGCCTGCTGGTCGCCCGCGACCACACGGGCCTTGATCATGGCGTAGCGCTCCCAGTCGCGCCCCTGATCCTGGTAGTACTGCTCCATCGCATTGAAGCTGTACACCAGCGGGCCACCCGCGCCATAAGGGCGCAGGCGCATATCGGTACGGAACACGAAGCCGTCGACGGTGATGGCGTCCAGCGCCTTGATCAGCTTCTGCCCCAGACGGGTGAAGAACTCCTGATTGTCCAGCGAGCGCTTGACCCCCTCGGTTTCGCCACCCTCGGGATAGGCAAAGATCAGATCGATATCCGAGGACAGGTTAAGCTCGAAGGCCCCCAGCTTGCCCATGCCCAGCACCACCAACTGCTGTGGCAGGCCGCTGCGGCGCCCGGTCGGCGTTCCGAACTGTTCGCACAGACGCGGATACAGCCAGCCCAGCGCCAGATCGATGCTGGCGTCGGCCAGATCGGAGAGGTCACGGCAGGTGCCCCACAGATCGGTCTGGCGGGTGAAGTCACGCCAGATGATGCGCAGTTGCTGGCGGTTGCGGTAACGCCGCAGGCACTTGCTCAGTGCGTCCTCATCCGCACACTCGGCGACCAGAGCGGCCAGTTGAGTGCGCAACTCGCCCGGCGCCAGCGCGCGCTCCAGCTCGCCACTGGCCAGCAGCGCCGCGAACATGGCCGGATCGCGCTTGATCTGCTCGACCGCGAAATCACTCTGCGCCAGCACCCGCGTCAGTTGATCACGCCGCAGCTCGGGCCAGCCGGCAAGGCTTTCGCCCAGCTCGCTCAGGGCGTGTTCGATATCGTTCAGGGCCGTTCGGCCAGGGGGGACAGTGCAGCTGGCAGCGAGGCCAGGGAAGGCAGGCTCATGGTCTATCCTGATGGCGACAGGGCGGTCGCAAGACGGCCCTTTTGTAGTTTTTCTACTAAAGACTGTGACCGAAAGGCTGTTTCAACGCTCTAAATGTAGTAAAACTACAGAGCTGCCGACCCACCCCGGCAAGCACTCTTTTCATGCCGCCCTGCCCACAAGGTGCGGGCGGCCCCTGGCAACCGATTCTGGAAGCCTTTCCGGCCTGGAGCAAGCCATGCAAGACCTCGATCCCGTCGAAACCCAGGAATGGCTGGACGCCCTCGAGTCCGTCCTCGACCAAGAGGGCGAAGACCGTGCCCACTACCTGCTGACCCGCATGGGCGAGCTGGCCAGCCGCAGCGGTACGCAGTTGCCCTATGCGATCACCACGCCCTATCGCAACACCATCCCGGTCGGCCATGAGGCACGCATGCCCGGCGACCTGTTCATGGAGCGGCGGATCCGCTCGCTGGTACGCTGGAATGCCCTGGCCATGGTGATGCGCACCAACCTGAAAGACCCGGATCTGGGCGGCCACATTTCCAGCTTCGCCTCCAGCGCCACGCTCTACGACATCGGCTTCAACTACTTTTTCCAGGCACCGACCGAAGAACACGGTGGCGACCTGATCTTCTTCCAGGGCCATGCCTCGCCCGGCATCTATGCCCGCGCCTTTATGGAAGGCCGCATCAGCGAAGAACAGATGAACAACTTCCGCCAGGAAGTGGACGGCAACGGCCTGTCCTCCTACCCCCACCCCTGGCTGATGCCGGACTTCTGGCAGTTCCCCACCGTGTCCATGGGTCTGGGCCCGATTCAGGCGATCTACCAGGCGCGCTTCATGAAGTACCTGGAAAGCCGCGGTTTTATCCCAGCCGGCAAGCAGAAGGTCTGGTGTTTCATGGGCGACGGCGAGTGCGACGAGCCGGAATCCCTCGGAGCCATCTCCCTGGCCGGCCGCGAAAAACTGGATAACCTGATCTTCGTGATCAACTGCAACCTGCAGCGTCTGGACGGTCCGGTGCGCGGCAACGGCAAGATCATTCAGGAACTCGAAGGCGTGTTCCGCGGCGCCGAGTGGAACGTCAACAAGGTCATCTGGGGGCGCTTCTGGGACCCGCTCCTGGCCAAGGACAAGGACGGCATCCTGCAACGCCGCATGGACGAGGTGGTCGACGGCGACTACCAGAACTACAAGGCCAAAGACGGCGCCTTCGTCCGTGAACACTTCTTCAACAGCCCCGAGCTGAAGGAGATGGTCAAGGACCTCTCCGACCAGGAAATCTGGAACCTCAACCGCGGCGGCCACGACCCCTACAAGATGTACGCGGCCTACCACCAGGCGGTGAACCACAAGGGCCAGCCGACCGTGGTGCTGGCCAAGACCATCAAGGGCTACGGCACCGGTGCCGGCGAGGCGAAGAACACCGCGCACAACACCAAGAAGGTGGATGTCGACAGCCTGAAGAAATTCCGCGACCGCTTTGACATCCCGGTCCGCGACGAAGACCTGGAAAACCTGCCCTTCGTCCGCCCCGAGGAAGGCAGCGCCGAGGCGCGCTATCTGCAGGAGCGCCGCGCCAAGCTCGGCGGCTATGTGCCGCAGCGCCGTGCGCAGAGCTTCAGCATTCCCACGCCGCCGCTGGAAACCCTCAAGGCCATCCTCGACGGCAGCGGCGACCGTGACATTTCCACAACCATGGCTTTCGTGCGCATCCTCGCCCAGCTGGTCAAGGACAAGGACCTGGGCGCACGCATCGTACCCATCGTTCCGGACGAGGCGCGCACCTTCGGCATGGAGGGCATGTTCCGCCAGCTCGGCATCTACTCGTCGGTCGGCCAGCTGTACGAACCGGTGGATAAAGATCAGGTGATGTTCTACCGCGAGGACAAGAAGGGCCAGATTCTCGAGGAAGGCATCAACGAGGCCGGCGCCATGTCCAGCTGGATCGCCGCCGGCACCTCGTACTCCACCCACAACCAGCCGATGCTGCCGTTCTACATCTTCTACTCGATGTTCGGCTTCCAGCGCATCGGCGACCTGGCGTGGGCGGCCGGCGACAGCCGCGCGCGTGGCTTCCTCATCGGCGGCACCGCCGGACGCACCACGCTCAACGGCGAAGGCCTGCAGCACGAGGACGGCCACAGCCATATCCTCGCCAGCACCATCCCCAACTGCCGCACCTACGATCCGAGCTATGCCTACGAGCTGGCCGTGATCATCCGCCACGGCATCAAGGCGATGATCGAGGAGCAGCAGAACGTCTTCTACTACATCACCGTGATGAACGAGGCGTACGTCCAGCCGGCCATGCCCGACGGCGTGGAAGACGGCATCATCCGCGGCATGTACCTGCTGGAGGAAGACAAGCGCGACGCGGCGCATCACGTACAGCTGCTGGGCAGCGGCACCATCCTGCGCGAAGTGCGCGAAGCGGCGAAGATTCTGCGTGACGAATTCGGCATCGGTGCCGACGTGTGGAGCGTACCGAGCTTCAACGAGCTGCGCCGCGACGGCCTGGCCGTCGAGCGCTGGAACCGCCTGCACCCGGGACAGAAGCCGCAGCAGAGCTATGTCGAGCAATGCCTGTCCGGCCGCAAGGGCCCTGTGGTGGCCAGCACCGACTACATGAAGCTGTTTGCCGAGCAGATCCGCCAATGGGTACCGGTGAAGGAATACAAGGTGCTCGGCACCGACGGTTTCGGCCGCAGCGACTCGCGGCAGAAACTGCGCCACTTCTTCGAGGTGGACCGCTACTGGGTGGCGCTGACTGCCCTGGAGGCGCTGGCCGACCGTGGCGACATCGACGCCAAGGTGGTGGCCGAGGCCATCGTCAAATTCGGCCTTGATGCAAACAAAACCAACCCGCTGGATTGCTGAGGAGACAGGCGATGAGTGAATTGATTCGCGTGCCCGACATCGGCGGTGGCGAGGGTGAAGTGATCGAACTGCTGGTCAAGGTCGGCGACCGTATCGAAGCCGATCAGAGCCTGCTGACGCTGGAGTCGGACAAGGCCAGCATGGAAATTCCCGCGCCCAAGGCCGGGGTGATCAAGAGCCTGAAGGTCAAGCTGGGCGATCGCCTGAAGACCGGTGATGAGCTGCTGGAACTGGAAAGCGAAGGCGCTGCCGCCGCAGCGCCAGCACCCGTGGCGGCCACACCGCCGGCAGCAGCCGAGCCCGAGCCGGTTGCCGCTGCACAGGCGCCCGCTGCGACCAGCGCCACCGAAAGCGTGCAGGACATTCAGGTGCCGGACATCGGCACCAGCAGCAAGGTCAAGGTCATCGAAGTGCTGGTCAAGCCGGGCGACGTGATTGCCGTCGACCAGTCGCTGATCACCCTGGAGTCGGACAAGGCCAGCATGGAAATCCCCGCGCCGCTCGCCGGCACCGTGGAGGCCGTGCTGGTGCAGCTGGATGCCGAAGTCGGCACCGGCGACCCTATTATCCGCCTGCGGGTGGCCGGCAGCGCGCCGGCCCCGCTGATCCACACCACACCCGCCAATGCCGCACCGGCCG
>NZ_NSLB01000019.1 GCF_002304225.1 Pseudomonas sp. HAR-UPW-AIA-41 | reverse complement strand
TGGTAGTGTGGGGTCTCCCCATGTGAGAGTAGGTCATCGTCAAGCTCCTATCCCAAACCCCCGACACGCTTACGCTGGTCGGGGGTTTGTCTTTGCGCGCGGGAAATAATCCAGAAGGTCTGGCTTGTACTGAGCTGATTGGCTGAACCGCTGCTGTTGTGGTTATATGCAGCGCCGGTAGGGGATAGCCTGATGAACGCAGCGCCTGACATAAAAGATGTTGAACTTGATCAGTTGATCGCTTGCCATGAGTGCGATCTGCTGATGCTCAAGCCGCATGTAGGTCATGGGCAGAAAGCTTCCTGCCCACGCTGTGGTTTCTCGCTGATCGTTCATCGATCGGCAATGGAGCGTCGAAGCCTTGCTCTGGTTTTGACGGCGTTGTTGCTGTTCATTCCTGCCAACTTTCTGCCGATCATGCATTTGGCGCTGCTGGGCCAAACAACCCAGGATACCGTTTGGTCAGGTGTTCAGGCGTTGTACGAGACCGGCATGTGGCACGTTGCCTTGGTGGTGCTGCTTTCCAGCATGGTGATTCCACTGTGCAAATTGCTTTGTCAGTTGTTTGTGTTGATCAGCATTCGTACTCGCCGAGGCTTGCCTCGGGCCAGGGCTCTCTATCGCACGTATCAACACCTACGTGAGTGGGGAATGTTGGAGGTCTATCTAATGGGCATCCTGGTTTCAATCGTAAAGCTCGTAGGTCTGGCTGACTTACATATCGGTATCGGTCTGGCTTGCTTTGTCGGCCTACTGCTGGCACAGGTTTGGCTGGAGGCGACAATGTCTCCGCATCAGGTTTGGGATGCTCTGGATGGGGATGCCGATGCGCGCGATTGATGCCGGCATTCTGGTGTGCGGAGATTGCCACCAGCTCAATCGGCTGGTTCCAGATGCCGACGAGCAGCGTTGCCGGCGCTGTGGCGCAGCGTTGCATGCGCGTCATCCGGATAGTCTGAGGCGCACTTGGGCGTTGCTGCTAACCGCGACCATTCTTTATATCCCGGCCAACGTGCTGGATATCATGACGATCAACCTGTTTGGCAATCCTGCGCCCTCGACCATCATGGGCGGGGTTGTCGAGTTGATTCATGCCGATATGCTGCCGATCGCTTTCGTGGTGTTTTTTGCCAGTATCGTTGTGCCGACCTTCAAACTGCTAGGTATTGGCATGCTCCTGTATTCGGTTCAAAGCCATCAGCCGTTGTCGGCCAAACAACGCATTCTGATGTATCGCTTTATCGAGTGGATCGGCCGCTGGTCGATGCTGGATATCTTTGTCATTGCCATTCTGGTGGCACTGGTCAGCTTTGGTAACCTCACCACGATTGAGGCCGGCCCCGCGGCTGCCGCATTCTGCAGCGTGGTGATATTGACCATGCTGGCTGCCCATACCTTTGATCCCCGGCTTATTTGGGACAACACGAAAACGGAAGATGAACATGGCTGACTTGCCCGTGCCTGATGTTAAGAAGACCAGCAGTTGGTCCGCCATTTGGGTGTTGCCCATCATTGCTCTGCTGATTGGCGGCTGGCTAGGCTGGCGTGCCTATGACTCAGCTGGTGTAGTTATCAAGGTTCGTTTTGATAGCGGCGAGGGTATTCAGGTCAACAAGACCGAGTTGATCTACAAGGGAATTTCGGTTGGTAAAGTCATCGATCTGCATGTAACGAAGGATGTTTCTGCTGTCGATGCCAGCATCGAAGTTCGCAAAGAGGCTGCGGCCTATCTAAGCAAGAACAGCCGGTTCTGGTTGGTCAAACCACGTGTCAGCATGGCGGGGGTGACCGGTCTTGAAACTCTTATGTCAGGTAACTACATCGCAATTGATCCCGCTCTGGGGGAGCCAGAACGTAACTTTGTCGCACTGAAGGAGCCACCGGCTATCTCCGATGCTATTGCCGGTTTGCATCTGACCCTCAAGGCGGATCGACTAGGTTCACTTGAGGCGGGCGCTCCCGTCTACTACCAGCAGATTCAGGTAGGCCAGATCAAAAGCTACCAGCTGGCTGAAGATCAGCGTGGTGTCGATATCAAGGTGTTTATCGAGCCTGAATATGCTCACCTGGTGCGCAAGCACACACGCTTCTGGAATGCCAGCGGGGTCACCATCAGTGGCGGTCTGTCGGGCTTCAAGGTGCGTACAGAATCGCTGGTCAGCATTGCGGCTGGTGGTATTGCGTTTGCCACGCCGGAGCACCGCCGTGACAGCCCGCCTACGGATGCCAGTATTCCGTTTCGGCTCTACGAGGATTTCGATGCTGCGCAATCGGGGTTGAAGGTGCTGCTGCGCCTGAAGAGCGTCGATGCCCTGGAACCCGGCAAGACGCCTGTGATCTACAACGGCGTACAGGTCGGCACCCTGAAGGCCATGGACATGGGCAAGGACTTCAGTCAGGCCACTGCCGAGCTGACCATGGATCCGCGTACCGAGGAGCTGTTGGTCGAAGGTACCGAGTTCTGGACGGTGAAGCCCAGCATCTCGCTGGCCGGTATCACCGGGCTGGAGGCTCTGGTTAAGGGCAACTATATCGAGGTGCGCTTCTCCAAGGAGGGCGCGCCGACGCGTGAGTTTGTGGTGCGCGAGAAAGCGCCGCCGCTTAAGGAGAACGCTCCCGGCCTGCACCTGACACTGACCAGCGAGCGCGTGGGATCACTGCAGGCGGGCAGTCCTGTTCTGTACCGGCAGATGCGCGTGGGTACTGTACAGAGCACGCAGCTGAGCAGCGACAAGCGTAGCGTTACCTTTACCGTGCATATCCCGCCTGAGTTCAGCAGCCTGGTCAATGATTCGACGCGTTTCTGGAATGCCAGTGGCGTAACTCTGAAGGGCGGGCTGAGTGGTGTTGAAGTCAAGAGCGAGTCGCTGGAGAGCCTGATCATGGGCGGTATCTCCTTTGACACGCCGGATTTGAACAAACCGCGGCGCAAGAGCGCGTTCGTGCTGTACGACAGCGAGGATAAGGCCTCGGCCCGAGGTGTCCTGCTGGATATCCGTGTTCCGTCTGCCGATGGCCTGAATGTCGGGACGCCGGTGCGTTTCAAAGGGCTTGAGGTGGGAGAGATCGAGGGCATCGAGTTGCTGCCCGACCTGTCGGGTGTGGTCCTCAAGGTTCGTATCGTGCAGGCGGAGCAGCGCATTGCCGTCGCTGGTACCGAGTTCTGGGTGGTCAAGCCGGAGCTGGGACTGGCCCGTACGGCCAACCTTGATACGCTGGTGAGTGGCAAGTACCTGGAGGTTGCCCCGGCAGCTCGCCCAGGCAAGCCGAAGACCAGCTTTATTGCTCGTGAGTCGGCGCCGCTCAATACGGACAGCGGCGATAAGGGGTTGCGAGTGGTACTCAGTGCGCCGAAGCGAGGCTCGCTGAAGCCCGGTGTTGCAGTCAGTTATCGTGAGATACCGGTGGGCAAGGTTACCAGTTTCAAGCTGGGGCCTAACTCGGATCGCGTGCTCATCGAACTGCTGATCGAGCCGCGCTATGCGCCGCTGGTGCGCAGCGGCACGCGCTTCTGGAATACCAGTGGCATTGGCGTGGATGCCGGTCTGTTCAAGGGCGTCAAGGTACGCACGGATTCACTGGAGTCGATGCTCGAGGGCGGTATTGCCTTTGCCACGCCAGACAATCCGCAGATGGGTGGGCCGGCTTATGCGGGGCAGACCTTCGTGCTGTTTGACGACCCGCAGGACGACTGGCTCAAGTGGGCGCCGAAGATCAATCTCGGCAAATAAGCGTAGTGCGTAATGGACAAGGGCCGCTGATGCGGCCCTTGTCGTTTTTTCTGGTCAGGCCGGCTCAGAGGCTGTGCTGGGACGGTTCTCGCGGCGTTTGATGAACTTCCAGTCGGCTTCATCGATGTAGATGCCATTCGGCCCGCTGCCGCCTTCCAGGTCGATGGCTACGTGGGCCGAGACCTGCGGTTTTACCGAGGCGAGGATGGGTACGAAGCCCAGCTGCAGGCTGGTCTCGATCAGCGCTTGCTGGTTGCGTTCGTCGATGTCCGCTGCCTCATCCAGGTAGTAGGGCAGGCGAACCTTGCCGGCCTGCTCGCGGTCCATCAGGTGCAGCAACAGGTACATGTTGGTCAGCGCCTTGATGGTCATGGTCGTGCCGTTGGAGGCAGCGCCATCGATGTCGGTGTGGATGATCGGTTGCCCGCCAACCTTGGTGATCTCGAAGGCGAGCTCGAACAGGTCCTTGAGGCCAAGCTGATTGCCATTGGCGGCAACCAGGCGAGCCAGATACTCCTTGGCTTCCTCGTTGCGCGCATCCTGGTCGCTGGACTGGGTCAGATCGAACACCGAGAGGGTTTCGCCTTCCTCATACTGCCCGGCACTGTGGATGATCTGGTCGATATGGCGCAGGGCATCCTTGTTCGGCGCCAGCACGATGCGGAAGCTTTCCAGGTTGGAGACCTGCCGCCGGTTGATTTCGCGGTTGAACAGCGCCAGCTGGTGTTCAAGGTTGTCGTAGTCGCTGCGGATATTGCGCAACGTACGGGCGATGTCGGTCACCGCCGCACGGCGGGCCTTGGCCAGGGTCAGGGCTTCATCCTGACGATGGGCATAGGCGTTGATCAGCAGGTGCAGACGACGCTCGGGGTCCTCTTCACTGTCGAACTTGGCCACGCCCTTGAGGCGGACCTGTGCGTAGAGCGCGTCGATCTGGCCGTCGATACGCTGCAGCGCCTGCCAGCTGTCCTGGTAGTCGTTGAGCAGTGGCAGCAGGTTGTCCAGGCTGTCGTCCACAGGCTCCATGAATGGCGTGCCGAAGGGCAGGTTGGTTGGCAGCAGTTGGCGACGGCGCAGGGCGTCCTCCAGCGTGCGCTCCTTGGCTTCCAGATCGGCCAGTTGGCGGCCGACCAGTTGCAGCTTGGCGGAGAGCTGCTGCACGCGCTCGGTGAACGCATCGCTGGCGCGCTTGAGCTCATCCTGTGCAGCTTCCAGTTGCGCGAGCTGTTCGAGTTTCTCGGGCTCTTCGGCGCTGAGGGTCTGGCTGCGACGAAAATCTTCCAGGGCTTTCTGGGCGTCCAGAACCGCCTGATAGAGCTGCTCGGCCTGGGCCTTGCTCGCGGCGCGGTCAGCGGCTACCGCCTGCTGGGTCTTGAGCTGCTTGAGTTCGCGCTCCAGACGGTCTTTCTGGTCGCGCAGGGCGGCGCGGTCGGCCAGAGCCTGCAGTGCCGGCGGTTCGATGTGCGAGAGGTCGATGGACAGGCCCTGCACGGTGAAGGTGTCGCCTTTGAAACGATCCAGCACCGCTTCCACGGCTTTGACCCACTCATCGCCCTCGGCCTGGATGCCTTTCTCGCCAAGCGGCAGGCTGAACAGCTGGCCGTTGAACAGGCGCATCAGTCGATCGACATCGGCCTGACTGAACTCCTCGCGCAGGCGTGAGTAGCTGTTGTTGTCGGCATGATCAAGCTGTTGCTTGACCGACTTCAGGCGCTTCTCCAGATCGCGCAGGCGCTCGTCGAGGTCCTCGGCAGAGAACTGGCGCGATTGCGCCAGGGCACCGGCCAGTTCGTCGTGGGCGTCCTTGGCGGCCAGCAGTTGCTCTTCCAGTACTTTGGCGTCTGTGACCAGGGCAAAGCGGTTTTTCAGCACGGAAAGCTCGCCGAGCCAGCGCTGGATCTCGCTGATCTCGCGCTCCAGGCGCATCAGTTCCTGAGTGCCGTCGCGCTGCTCGTGCTGCAGTCCATCCTGCTCGGCGCGGTAGTGCTCATGCTGATCCAGCAGCTCGCCTTTGCGGGCGTCGGCGTAGTCGTGCCAGGCGCCGAGCAGGTTGTCTAGCAGCGGTGACAGGCGATGCAGCTTGCCGCGCAGCAGTTCGCGCTGGTTGACGCCGCTGGCCAGTGCCTCGACCAGCGGGCCGGCGGTAACCAGCGCCTGGTAGTCCTGTTCCATGCGGCGCACGTCGCGGAAGGCTTCTTCGGTGGCGGCGATATAGTCGACGCTGCCCGAGCGCAGGCTGTGCTCGAAGGCATCGAGGAACAGCTGCTTCAACTTCGCTGCCGTAATTTCGCGCATATGCAGCAGGTTGATGAACAGGGCGCGGAAGGTCTTCAGGCTCTGCTCGCTGGTCGAGCGCAGAGGAATCAGCGTGAGGTCCAGCGGGATGGAGGTATGACCGCCAACCAGCAGGCGCCGGAGCTCCTCGGGTTTGGCCTCGTAGGCCTTGATGCCCTCGCGCTCCAGATTGGCGAACAGCTCGCGCTGGCGCAGGCAGGTGCCGTTCTTCTGGTAGTGAGCCAGATCCAGTTCACCCTGATAGACGAAGAACTGGTGGCCGAAACCGCCGCCCGGTCCACGACCGGCTACGCCAATCACATGGCTGCCGTGGGGCAGGTTAACCTCGACCAGGATGTAGCTGGTGTCACTGGCGAAGTAGAACTTGCGTGACTGCTCCAGGCTGTACTTGCCGAAGCTCATGTCCGACATGCGCGCGAGGATCGGGAACTGCAGCGCGTTGATCGAGGCCGACTTGCCAAGGTTGTTGGCGCCATACACCGACAGCGGGTTTTCCAGCGGGAAGATGCCTAGGCTGTAGCCGGCGGTGTTGAGCAGGGCAAAGCGGCGGATGCCATAACGGTTATCGCTCATGCTTGCGCCTCCTGCTCTTCGGCAATTCTTTCTTCGGCAATGGCTCGGGCTAGAGCCGCTTCTTCGTCATCGGTGCTGTCATCGGTGAGGCTGATTATGGGCTCTTCTTCAGGCTCTTCGCTGAGCGTGGGCGCCGGGAGCGGCAGGTCGCTGTGCAGGACGGCAGCCAGGTCGCGGTCCTGCTGTACGGCCAGGCAGACATCGAGGAAACGGTGCATCGGCGGCAGGAAACGGTAGATACCGTTGTCCTCCTGGGCAAAACCGAGCTGGGTCAGGCGACGCATGACCTTTTCTTCCAGGTCCTCCTGAGTTTGTACCTCGGCCTGCACGAACAGGTCGCGGTACTTGTCCAGCAGAGCCGGCAGCTCATCGCGACCGAGGGTGCCGCCATCCAGCACGGCCAGCGGGTCGCGTCCCTGATCGGCAAGATGTTCGACCAGAATAAAGGTGAACAGCGCCAGACGCTGGGCAGTCTTGTTGACCTGAGCGCCCATCTGTTCGGGGACGAAGTAATAGAAACCGCGGCTGTCGCATACCAGTTCGAAGCCCATGGCGCGGAACAGGGCGCGATAGGCGTCCTGCAGGTTGGACAGTTGGCTGTACAGCTCGGCGTCGCGCTGGCTGATGTGATAGCCCTTGAACAGCTCGCGGAAGATCGGCGTCAGCTGGGTCAGTTGGGAGAGATCAAGATGCATGGCTGGCGCTCGTGCTGTCGGCCTGCTGTGCCTTGCTTGATAGCAGGGCATAGGAACACAGGCTCAGTTCATGTTCGGCGGTCTGGTAGTCGCGGCGCTCAAGGCGATCGCGCTGGAAGCGGTTGTCCCGCGAAAGGCGGGAGAACCAGTAGAGCAATTCATCGGTGGCGCCTTTGGGTTCCTGCTCCAGCAGCCAGAGCATCAGATCCGGCAGCGGCAGGGCCTGTTCGCAGCGCTCGATCATTTCTCGGGCGGTGCGTGGCGGGCGAGGTGCTTCGCCTGAGCGAGCCTTGCTGGCGCGGGGGAACTGAGCCGGCTTGGGCTCGAAGCGGGCCAGGGCATAGACGTAGCTTTCCACCTGACTGGCTGTGCCGAGGAAGTTGCTCTGCGGCCGGGTGAACAGTGGCAGCGCCGCCTGTGGCACGGCATCCAGTCCCTTCTTGCGGATCGCCGCGAGGGCCAGTGCGGCGCCACGGGTGACGGCGTTGTGCCGGCGCGCTTCTTCGCGCAGCGGCAGCAGTAGTTCGCGTGCGCGGCGCAGGGTCAGCTGGGCGGTGGTCTGCATCTCCAGAATCCGCGCGTGGGTGCGCAGCAGGAGGTCGTCATCGACCAGTTGGCCGAGGCGCTGTTGCTCACCGAGCAGGCGCAGCAGCACCTGCTCGACCCGGTAAACGCCTTGCTCGAAAGCGCCGTCGGCGGCCACCAGCTGAATCATCGGCTCGACGTATTCGTCCCAGGTTGCCAGTACCTCGGCATAGCGCTGGCGCAAGGGGATCTGCCGGTCGCTGGTCTTGGCCCGCTCGGCCACGCCGATCAGCGCCTGTTCGTCGTTGGCCAGCTTCTTGAGCACGTCGCGGACGCGCATGTCGAGCAGGCGCAGCTGGCGCGCCAGATCGTGGCCGTCACGGGCGTCGAAGGCCTCGCGGATATAGCCGGCCAGGCGCTCCAGATGGCGCAGGTAGGCCTCGATTTCCAGGCACAGGCCCAGACGATGCTCGCGGCGCAGGTAGGCGAGAAAATCGTGAATCTGCGCGTTCAGCTCGAAGCGGTTCGGGCTCTTGGCTACGGGCACCAGAATGTCCAGGCGTATCCACTGGTCGAGCAGCGCCGTGATATCGGTCGGGGTGCCATCGGGTAACTGGCTGGCCAACTGGCCGCGCAACTCGGCCAGACCCAGAGTGCCGGCATCGAAGCGCTCGCAGAGCGGCTCGAGCAACGTCCAGTGTTCGGCAAGGGCGCGCAGGACGCGCTTGGGGTCGATCATGGGCGGGCGATCCATCACAAAAGGCCCGATTGTACTGCAGGAAAAGCCTGGCGCGGCATTGCTCTCGGACTGCTGGCGTGGCTGACAAAAAATGGCAGTTTAGGTCGGGGTTCGCTGCTTGAGTCTTCAGTTGTGCACTGAAGTTCATGGCTTCGGGGCTGGCCCGGAATCTGCAAATCCATCTGTAACATACGGATGAGACGAGCCATGAGCGCCGAAGCACGCCAACTCGACAGTTGCTGGCAAGACCTGCAGGGGAAGAGCGATCTCGACTGGGATCTCGATGCGATTACCGACCGCAGTGAGGCGATCGCCTTCCTGCAGCGTTTCGAGAATCGCCTGTGCATTTATTCCGGGTTTGTCGAGAAGCTCTACAGCAACTACAGCTTCGTGGTGCCGGAAGAGTCTCAGGGCAGCATTACCATCCTGCCGAATGAGCAGGCCTGGCACGACACCTTCCACGACATCCCTGCGCAGGCCGTCGAACCAACCGGTATCTACATCATGCCAGGCGAGGCGGTTGGCCATGCCGGGCTGATCCTCAAGGTCCCCGGTGCTCACCGACTGTCGCCGTCACAGGAGCTGCCGTTCCATCAGGGGCTTCGCCTCTTGGTGCAGCGTTACCAGCGGCAGGGCGATTGTTTCCTGCCGGTACTGATCAAGGGCGACCTGCGCGAGTACGAGTCGCGCATGCCGTCGCTGCACCTGCACCGGATCAATACGGCCAAGCTGGGGCATCTCTCGGCGCTGGCTGTCGAGTCGGTCAAGGGCGCTGTTGCGGATCACCTGATCGGGTTGTTTCGCTCGCTCTGATCCTGGGGTGACGCCGCTGTGTTGAGGGGTAACACTGGCGATGGCTTGTCGCCCTCGCTGCTTTCGCGACTGTTCAATCGGTTGGTGTTGCGCTGTGTTGCGGGCTTGTACGGTGTAATGGCTGGCACTGGGTTGCCCAGCGATTACCCACCCGGACAGGATGTGCATCATGCCCCTTGCGCTCAAGCCTCTTATCTCTACCCTGCTGCTGGCTTCAGTTGTAGGGGCTTGCGCAACTGTGCAGGCGGAAATGCAGGCGATGGACGACTCCGAACTGTCGGAGGTTACCGGGCAGGCGCTGATTAATCTGGATGCGCTGACCTATGGTGGGTATGAATATACCCGCATCAATTTTGGCGGCGACGCCAAGATCCTGACCAATATCGACAAGTTGCGCATTGGCCAATATGCCCGCTCGGGTGGCGGTACTGTTTCCAATCAACCGGCGGATGTGGCAATCGATAACTTCGCACTGGGGCGTGTGGATAATGCCAATAACGCCAATGCAACCATAGTTCCTTTCGAGATCCGTGATCCTTATCTGGAGTTTGCCTTCAAGAACAAAGGCAATGGGGTGCGGGAGATCGCGGGGGTGCGAATCGGCTTCGGTCAGGCGCGTGGTGATTTGTCGGGCGATATTCTCTCCCTGAGCGGAGTAATGCAGGGCAAGATCTACGGGCCGGCTTCGATTGCGGTGGATTACTGCAAGTCGCAGCCCTCCTGTTGGGATAACGTTTCCCTCTTCGACAAGATCGCTCTTGGCTTGGCCGGCGATATCCCTGTTTATGCTGGGGTAGAGTTGGTTGAGGCCGGGACTGGCAATACCACCAAGAACGGGCAGCCAATTAACCGTGCCGAGCAAATTGGTATTCCGGCTGGTAATTCCTTGCAAACCGATGAAACGGGCCTGATTGCAGCCTTGTTGCCCAGCCTCTCAACGGCTTCTGGTTGTAAGGCTGCGGGATTGCCAACCTGCTTCTCGTTGCTTAATTACAAAAGCATCTTTGTCGGCGATCCGACGAAAAGCCTTGAGGCTGGCGGTGGTGCAAAGGGCATCTATTTCTCGCTGCAGCGTGAAACCATCCCTTGGCAGGATCTGGCCAATGGAGGCTTCAAGAATATGCAGGCCGGTGGTACGGCCAATTTCGCGGCTTATAAAGATGCAGGTGGCAATACCATCTACCCCTTTATGGTGGCTCTCTATGACGCGCTGCGTGGCACTCCACGTGTAGATACTTGCGTTGGAGGTTCCGGATGTTGAAATCGATTACTTCACTTGCGCTGTACACCGCGTTGGGCTGCAGTAATCTGGCGCTCAGCATGGAGGAACTCGATGAGGCCGAGCTGGGCAAGATCAGTGGAGCCGGGGTAGGTTTTTTTGTCGATAACTTTCTCTATGACCAGGCTGGTGCTACGGCACAGATCGGTGGGTTAAAGGACTCGGCCGGAAATGCTGTAAATATCAACATCACTAAGGGCTATATCAAAGGCGAGGGCAGTTCGCGCGGGGCGAATGATGTGGTGGCCAATGTGGGGTCTCCCGCCCATCCCTTTATCCTTGATGTGGCAACTTCCGGTGAAGTTCCGACTTTGCCGACTGGTAAGCAGGCTCTGCGTCTGCGCACGCCAACCTACACCGATCCGCTCAATGACACTCGCCAGTACGGCCTGTGGTCGTTCTATCAGGGGTGTGTTTACGGTGAGTCGGGCTGTGCATCAGCCAATGCGGCCGTCACTAATATCAATGCGGAGCTTCTGGCGCTGAAGGCCAGCCGTGATGCATTGGTCACCAAGTACTCCAATAAGTTTCTGACACTGAAATCCGGCATTGACCAAGATATGGCGTTGGTCAATCAGCGCCAGTCGGAGTTGAACACGGCTCGAAATAACGCTACGTCTGCGACTAACAGGTTCAACTCAACCTATGCAGCAGCGCCAAGCTCTTACCGTGGTGGCTTGATTACCTACAACAAGCCCGCGCAAGGGGAAACCTACTACTGCAGCATTTTCGGTTGTCCGCAGGCCGTTAAGGACTACAACAACTCGATCGATCCCTACAACACGGCCCAGGCGAACCTTTCCACTGCCCAGCAGAACCTCAGCCAGGCCTGGGCGGTGGAGCGTAATGGGGTGAGCCTGAATCAGCGGGTCATCGATTTTGAAAAGTTTGTCGGCTTGTGTGGCACGCCCACTGCAGAGGCTGCGACCTGTACGGGTGGGAGTATTGCTGACGGCGAATCGAACAAAATTGTGGTCAACGGCGTTGCCGTGGCTCTGAATAACGGCGGGCAGCGGGTCAAGGGCTTGGATCTAGGCCTGGAGACTCAGTTCAGCCTGCCCAGTTATGCCTATGATTCCAATGGCGTGCGTGCTGCAAGCCCGACCACGCGTAACGACTTTTTCAACCTCTATGTCGAGGGGCTGACGCTGCACGGCTCCTATCTCAATCTTTGGGGCGGGGCTTCGGGTATGCAGGGCGAGGCCGATCTGCAGCTCTTTATCAACCGCATTGCTCTCGATGGCTGTCAGCCGGGCAAGTGCTCCGACGCCAACCGGGCCATCGTCAAGAATGTCTATATGGATCTGAGTCTGGGGCATGCGACTTATCAGCCGCTGACGTTCAAGATGGATTCGCGGGGCGAGGTCAACTTGTCACTGCCAGGGCCGACCTGGAGCAATTATCAGGCGTTCTACCAAAATGTTCCCAAGAGCACGATTGCCATCGGTAATGTGAGCTTTGGCAATGGTGTCGGCAATGCGCCCACCAACGTCGGCGCTCAGATAGTGCAGGGGATGCGCATCGATTATCTGGATTTCAAGTCCACCAGTCTGCCGCGCTGAGGTATGGCTATGAACAAATGGTTATTGCTGTTGGCAGCGTTGCTGGCATCAGGTGCGCAGGCAGAGTTGCGTGGCCTGGATGACGCCGATCTGGCCGAGGTCAACGGTCAGGCGGGGATGAGCCTTAGTGCCACTCTGCGCTTCAATAAGAATCCGGCCAATACCCGTTGCAATGTGGGCGGGGCTACTGGCGGATGTGGTACGCGGATAGCGCTCAACTTCAATGGTGGCCCTGGGTTTCTGGTGATTGACAACCTTTCAGGCGCTTTCAGTTTTGATGGGGCACTTCTGGATGTGGTCAGGATCGACAGCTCCGGCGGTTTTGGTACTGAGTCTGCTGCGAGCGGGACTCAGGCGGTACGTATCAGCCTGACCAATGGACGATTTGATAACTACCGCTGGACCCTGGCCGGCTCGAACAGAGCTAACCCAGTGCCGGGTGATGCCGCCTTCAAGCAGACAGATCTGCTGACCTATCAGACCAATGGGCAGGTCAAGCTGCAAGGTAACGTTTATGTCTTTGGTGTGCGCTAGCGTCGCATGCTGGCTGGTGTAAACGAAAAAGCCCCCGCTGAGGGGCTTTTTCGTTCTTGTCCGCTCTCTTGATAAATGAATGCAATAACCCTTTCGGTAATCTGTGCATATCGGCACAATTCGCGTCCGCATTTCGGGGGCCGTTGGCTCTCGCTGGGCTGACGCTGCAGGGGCACCTCATGATCAAGACGCCGTACTACCTCATCGATAAACAGAAGCTGCTGGTCAACATGCAGAAGATCGCGCGCGTGCGCGAGCTGTCTGGGGCCAAGGCGTTGCTGGCCTTGAAGTGCTTTGCCACCTGGTCAGTGTTTGACCTGATGCAGGAGTACATGGACGGCACCACCTCCAGCTCGCTCTACGAGCTCAAGCTCGGCAAGCAGAAGTTCGCCGGCGAGACCCATGCCTACAGCGTGGCCTGGGCCGACGATGAAATCCCCGAGATGCTGGAGAACTGCGACAAGATCATCTTCAACACCATCAGCCAGCTGGAACGCTTCGAGGCGGCCACCGCCGGGGCGATCCGCGGTCTGCGCGTCAATCCGCAGGTGAGCAGTTCGGACTACCTGCTGGCCGATCCGGCGCGCCCCTTCAGTCGTCTGGGCGAGTGGGATCCGGTGAAGGTCGAGCAGGTGATCGACAAGATTTCCGGCTTCATGTTCCACAACAACTGCGAGAACGCCAACTTCGCCCTGTTCGACGAGATGCTCGGGGTGATCGAAGAGCGCTTCGGTCATCTGCTGCACAAGGTCGAGTGGGTGAGCCTGGGCGGCGGCATTCACTTCACCGGTGAGGACTACCCGCTGGAGCAGTTCTGCGCCCGTCTCAAGGCCTTCTCCGAGCAGTATGGCGTGCAGGTCTATCTGGAGCCTGGCGAGGCGGCGATCACCAACAGCGCTTCGCTGGAAGTGACCGTGCTCGATACCCTCTTCAACGGCAAGCACCTGGCCGTGGTCGACAGTTCGATCGAGGCGCACATGCTCGATCTGCTGATCTACCGACTGAATGCAAAGATGGCGCCCTGCGACGGCGAACATACCTACATGGTGTGCGGCAAGTCCTGCCTGGCGGGTGACATCTTCGGCGAGTACCAATTCGATCGTCCGCTGGCCATCGGCGATCGCCTGTCCTTCATCGATGCGGCGGGGTACACCATGGTCAAGAAAAACTGGTTTAACGGACTCAAGATGCCGGCAATCGCCGTGCGCCAGCTCGACGGCAGCGTCGAGGTGGTTCGCGAGTTTGGTTTTGACGACTACCTGCAGAGCCTGTCCTGAGACGGCCTGCGATTGGGGGAGCTAGATTGAAGAAAAACGTTCTGATCATCGGTGCCGGAGGTGTGGCCAAGGTTGTGGCCCATAAGTGTGCTCAACACAATGATGAACTCGGCGAGATCGCCATTGCCTCGCGCAGTGTCGGCAAATGCCAGGCCATCATCGACAGCGTGAAGGCCAAGGGCAGTCTGAAAGTCCCGGCCGAGATCAAGGCCTATGCCCTGAATGCGCTGGATATCGAGGCGACCAAGACGCTGATCCGCGAGACCAACTCGCAGATCGTGATCAATGTCGGCTCGGCCTTCCTCAACATGTCGGTGCTGCGCGCCTGCATGGATACCGGTGCGGCGTATCTCGATACCGCCATCCACGAAGAACCGGGGAAAATCTGCGAGACCCCGCCGTGGTACGGCAACTACGAGTGGAAGCACCTGGCCGAATGCCAGGAGAAGGGCGTTACCGCCATTCTCGGCGTGGGCTTTGATCCGGGCGTGGTGAACGCCTGGGCGGCGCTGGCGGCCAAGCAGCATTTCGATCAGATCGACTCGATCGACATTCTCGACGTCAATGCCGGTTCCCACGGCAAGTACTTCGCCACCAACTTCGACCCGGAGATCAACTTCCGCGAGTTCACCGGTCAGGTGTGGAGCTGGCAGAACCGTCAGTGGACCAGCAACAGCATGTTCGAGGTCAAGCGTACCGACGACCTGCCGGTGGTTGGCCTGCAGAACCTGTACATGACCGGCCACGACGAAGTGCATTCGCTGTCCAAGCACCTCGATGTGCCGAACATCCGTTTCTGGATGAGCTTTGGTGATCACTACATCAACGTCTTCACCGTGCTGAAGAACATCGGTCTGCTCTCCGAAAAGCCGGTGAAAACCGCCGAGGGCGTCGAAGTGGTGCCGCTCAAGGTGGTCAAGGCCGTGCTGCCCGATCCGGCTTCGCTGGCGCCGGGCTACAGCGGCAAGACCTGCATCGCCGATCTGGTCAAAGGCCGCAAGGATGGTCAGGAGCGCGAGGTGCTGATCTACAACGTCGCCGACCACTCCGAAGCCTATGCCGAGACCGACAGTCAGGGCATCTCCTACACCGCCGGTGTGCCGCCGGTGGCTGCCGCGCTGCTGGTGGCTCGTGGCGACTGGGATGCGGGCAAGATGGTCAACGTCGAACAGCTGGCACCTGAGCCGTTCCTCGAGCTGCTCGATCAGATGGGCCTGCCGACACGGATCAAGGACGAGCAGGGCGACCGCCCCTGGAACGCCTGAGCCGTCAGCTGAGCGGGCACCCAGCCCGCATCAGCGTGTCGCAGTAATCACGAAGGCCCGGTTCGCAGGAACCGGGCCTTCGTGCTTCCCGGCCCGCGCATTTCACGCGACAATTGCGCCATAACGCAGGCTCCCGTGCGGGCCTTGGCGACAGCCGTGAGGAGTTCCTATGAGCAGCAACGATCGCGTCATCATTTTCGATACCACCCTGCGTGACGGTGAGCAGAGCCCGGGCGCGTCCATGACCAAGGACGAGAAGCTGCGCATTGCCAAGGCGCTGGAGCGTCTGCGCGTGGATGTGATCGAGGCGGGCTTCGCCATTGCCAGCCCCGGCGACTTCGAGGCGGTCAAACTGATTGCCGACAGCATCAAGGACAGCACGGTGTGCAGCCTGTCGCGCGCGGTGGATGCCGACATCGAGCGCGCCGCCGAAGCGCTGCGCGGGGCCAACTCCGGTCGCATCCACACCTTCATCGCCACCAGCCCGATCCACATGCAGTACAAGCTGCGCATGCAGCCGGATCAGGTGGTCGAGCAGGCGGTCAAGGCCGTGAAGAAAGCGCGCAGCCTGTGCGGCGACGTGGAGTTCTCCTGCGAGGATGCCGGTCGTTCGGAGATCGATTTCCTCTGCCGCATCATCGAGGCGGCCATCGACGCCGGCGCTCGCACCATCAACATCCCGGACACCGTCGGCTACGCCATCCCGCACCAGTACGCCGATACCATCCGCCAGTTGCTCGAGCGCATCCCCAATGCCGACAAGGCGGTGTTCTCCGTGCACTGCCACAACGACCTCGGTCTGGCTGTGGCCAACTCGCTGGCTGCCGTGGTGGCCGGGGCGCGTCAGGTGGAGTGCACCATCAACGGCCTGGGCGAGCGCGCAGGCAATGCCGCGCTGGAAGAGATCGTCATGGCGATCAAGACCCGCCAGGACCTGCTCGGCGTGCATACCCGTATCGAGACCGAGCACATTCTCGCCGCGTCGCGTCTGGTTTCCGGTATCACCGGTTTCCCGGTGCAGCCGAACAAGGCCATCGTAGGCGCCAACGCCTTTGCCCATGAATCCGGCATCCATCAGGACGGCGTGCTCAAGCACCGCGAAACCTACGAAATCATGTCGGCACAGTCGGTGGGCTGGCACACCAACAAGTTGTCGCTGGGTAAGTTGAGTGGGCGCAACGCTTTCCGCTCGCGTCTTGAAGAGCTGGGCATCGCCCTGGCCGGGGAGGCCGAGCTGAATGCTGCCTTCGCCCGCTTCAAGGAGCTGGCCGACAAGAAACACGAGATTTTCGACGAAGACCTGCAGGCGCTGGTCTCCGACACCCAGGGCGAAGAAGTGCCCGAGCACTTCAAGCTGGTGACCCTGGAAGTGGCCAGCAAAACCGGCGAAGTGCCGGAAGCCAAACTGGTCCTCAGCGTTGCCGGGCAAGAGGTCAAGGCTGATGCCAACGGCTCCGGCCCGGTGGATGCCACTTTCAAGGCCATCGAGTCGGTGGCGCACTCCGAGGCCAGCCTGCAGCTGTATTCGGTCAATGCCATCACACAGGGCACCGACTCTCAGGGCGAGGTCACCGTGCGGCTGGAGAAGGGCGGCCGCATCGTCAACGGCAACGGCGCCGACACCGATATTCTGGTGGCGTCGGCCAAGGCCTATATCAATGCCCTCAACCTGATGCAGGCCGGCACCGCGAAGGCACACCCGCAGGTGGCTGACGTTTGATCGGCGAGTTGCGCCGCCGCGCCTACCTGACCGCCATGCAGGTGGTCAGCTGGCTGCCGCGCACCGAGCTGCCATTTGCCGCGCCGTCGCGGGCCGAGCTGCTGCAGCCGCTGCCGGCCGAGGAGGTTGCCGTTGCACAGCCGGTGCCTGCAGCCGCGCCCACTGCGCGGGTGA
>NZ_NSLB01000018.1 GCF_002304225.1 Pseudomonas sp. HAR-UPW-AIA-41 | reverse complement strand
AACGGCAGCTACAGCTTCAACCCCGACAGTGCCTTTGATGACCTCGCGGCTGGTGAAAGCCGCAACGTGACGTTTACCTATACCGCCACCGACAACAACGGCGCCGTCAGTGCTCCAGCCACCGTGACCATCACCGTCACCGGCACCAACGATGCGCCGGTGGCTCAGGCCGCCAGCGTCAGCGTCGCCGAAGACGCCGCCCTGCTCTCCGGCTCCGTGGTCGCTACCGATGTCGATGCCAATGCCAGCCTGACCTTTGCGCTCAGTGGCACCGCACCGGCCGGTCTGACCTTCAACAGCGACGGCAGCTACAGCTTCAACGCCGCCAGCAGCGCCTACCAGAGTCTGGGGGTCGGCCAGTCGGCCGTGCTGACCATTCCGTACACCGTCACCGACGATCAGGGCGCGATCTCCACCGCCAACCTGGTGATCACCGTCACCGGCACCAACGATGCGCCGGTGGCCATCGCCAATACCTACACCACTAGCGAAGACACCCCGATAGTGGTTAATGCTGCTAATGGCGTGCTTGCCAACGACAACGATGTCGACAGCACTCACTCGAACCTTACCGCCCACCTTGTCAACGGTCCGGCCCACGGCACGCTTACGCTAAACAGTGACGGTTCCTTCACCTTTAACCCGACCGCAAACTGGTCGGGCGGTGACAGTTTTACCTACCGCACGTTTGATGGATCGATTTACAGCGCCCCCGTCACCGTCAGTCTCGGCGTCACAGCGGTTGCGGATAGACCGTCTCTGAGTTTGACCAACACCGCGCTGGCCGCTGCAACCGATTTTCAGGGCGCCCCGCTCAATGGTGCAGGCTGGTCCGCAAATATCAACGCCAGCAGTCTGAATACAGGTCTGGGCAGCAACTGGAACACCGACAACCCCGGAGGACTGCTGGAGATTGGTACCCAAGCCACCTATATGGGCGGCAGCAGCACCAACCAAGTCATTGAACTCGAGCGCAACTCTGGCGATGCCTCCAACCTGTTTACCGACATTACCGCCAAGGCAGGCAACACCTATTCGCTGGACTTTGATTACTCGCCGCGCTCAGGCCAAACCAGCAGCTCTGGCATTCAGGTCTTATGGGGTGGCAATGTGATTGGCACCATGAGTTCCAACAGTGTTGGATTCCAGACGTTCCACTTTGATCTGTCAGCCCCCACTGACGGCACCTACCGCCTCGAGTTCAAAGCCACTGACAACAACAGTACGGGCGGCCTACTGGATAACATTTCGCTGAAAAACGTGCTCAATGTCAGCAATGAAGATACCTATATCCCACTCTCCAAAATCCAGGCTCAACTAATCGATACCGATGGATCTGAGAGTCTGGTGGTTGCCATAGGCAACATTCCTGTCGGAGCCATACTGACCGACGGCAACAACACCTTCACGGCGACCCCCGGCGCTACAAGCGCTACCATCACCGGCTGGAACCTGAGTACTCTCTATATCAAGCCGCCACTGAACTTCTCCGGAAGCTTCGACCTGAACATAACGGCGACTTCTACCGAAAGCAGCAATGCAACGACAGCCAGCAGCACCCAGGCACTGACGGTGAATGTGAAGCCAGTGGCCGATGGTGTGAGACTCATCGCACCTAGCGAGCTTTCAGTCATTGCGCTGGGTAACACGTCCTCCAGCATCCAACGTGAAGTACTGCTGCCCGTCCTCGCCAGTCTGAACGACAACAGCGAAACCCTGACGTCAGTCACTATCAGCAACCTGGGGACTGCCACCCTGACGGTTAACGGCGTAGTCAGAACGCCAAACAATGGCACCATCACGCTCACAGGTACCGACCTCAACTACCTTGACAGCATGTTGCTGACCGTCCCAACCAATACCAGCAGTACTGCGACCAGCTCTTCACTGACCATCACCGCCACCTCAACCGAAAGCGACGGAAGCACCGGCAGTACTCAGCAATCGATCACGCTCAACACCGATCGCATTAATGCATCGGGTTCTGACGCCAATGGCAACAATAGTGACAACTACATCACTGCCAATACCACCACCTCTCGCAATGGCGCCGATGGTAACGACCTGATGATCGGTAACAACGCCAATAACACTATGAGCGGTGACGCTGGTAACGATGTACTGCTGGGCAACGCCGGCAATGACATTCTGAGCGGCGGCGACGGTGCCGACCGTCTAGAGGGCGGAGATGGCGATGACAGCCTGAGTGGTGGTATGGGCAATGACATGCTGCTGGGCGGCGCTGGTGTCGATAGCCTGTTGGGCGGAGATGACAATGATTACCTCGACGGTGGCGCCGGCAACGATATTGGCACTTCCAATGCCGCTACCCTGCTGGGTGGCGCGGGTAATGACATCATCCTAGGCGGCATCGGTAACGACGGGCTGGATGGTGGCACCGGCAACGACACCCTGATCGGCGGCACGGGCAATGACTACCTGACCGGCGGAGCCGGGGGTGACCTGTTTATCTGGCAACGCAATGACAGCCCGGCCGGCACTCAGGATGTGATTCGGGACTTCAGCCAAAGCGCAGGAGACCGCATCGATCTGAGTGATCTGCTGCAGGGCGAGAATGACGGCAACATTCTCAATTACCTGAAGGTGGATATTGCAACGTCCACTCTGCAGGTCAGCATCAATGGCAGTTTTGCGCCAAACGGAACCGGTACTGCCAGCCCGGACCTGACCATCAAACTGGAAGGCAGCGACGCATCAAACTATCTGTCCAGTTTGGGTAACAACTCCACAGACATCGTCAACAAGTTGATCGCAGGGGCTGACCCGACCATCAAGATCGATCACAGCTAAGCTAAGCAGCGGTGCCTGCCCGTTCGGGCAGGCCGCAGGGGAAGGATGATGACGATGTTCTATGTGCAGCGTGACGCCAGCGGGCATCTGCAGCGGGTCGAGGTGGCTCCGTTCGAGGGTATGAGCGAAACGCTCACCGCCGAGGCGCATGAGATTCAGGCCTGGTTTGCCAATCAGGATGTCGAGTCGAGCCTGCTGCAGCTCAAGCAGAGTGACTTGGACATGATCCGCGTGGTGGACGACCTGGTGCACCTGCTGATCATCAAGGGCGTCATCCGCATCACTGACCTGCCGCCGGCGGCGCAGGCCAAACTGCTCACCCGTTCCCAGGCGCGGGAATCGCTGGGCGGGCTGAACCGTCTGATTAATGACGAGGAAAGCGGCATCATCTGAGAACCCGCTCACGATCCCCTGTCCGTCGGCCATACGGCGTTAAAAACAGGCTCAGCAAGCCGCTTGCGGCTAACGCGCCTAAGCGCGGCCCGAAGGGCGAGTGGAACGAGTCATGCTCATTTACCACTCGTAAACTGCGCTTCTTCGCCGTTTTGACCAGCCGGAGGCTGTTACTGGCGTAGCGCCTTGTCTGGCTCTAGTACAAAAGATCGTGAACAGGTTCTGTGCTAGTTAACACAAACTCACTGCCAGAGTGTCGGCTCGCCGAACAGGCGCCCCTGCACGCCACTGATCCCCAGATCCTTGAGTACCTGCCACTCGCCGGCGGTTTCCACGCGCTCGCCAATCAGCGGCAGGTCGATACTGTTGGCCGCACGCTGCATGGCCTCGATGAACAGGCGCTTGTCGTTTTCCTCGTCGATGGCCCGCAGGTAGCTGCCGTCCACCTTGAGGTAGGCCAGACCCAAACGCGCCAGGTTGCCGATCATGCTGAAGCGCCCACCGAAGTGCTGCAGCGCCAGATCGAAGCCCAGCTCGCGCAGTTGCTGAGTGAGGCTCTCCAGCACGCCCTGCTCCGGCAACTGATCTTCGTCCAGTTCCAAGGTCAGACGCCCAGCCAGCTGCGGGTGCTGCCGCAGACGCGCCAACAACTGAGCCAGCACCTGCGAGTCGCGCAGACTGGCACCGGACAGACTGAGGGCCATCGGCGCGGCATGGCTGGCCATCTGTTTGAGCAGCAGGTCGAGCATCACCATATCCAGCCGCGCACTCCAGCCGAAGCGCTCCAGCCACGGCAGGAAGCGTCCGGCTGCCAGCGGCGAGCCATCCCGGTCAAGCAGGCGCGCCAGCACCTTGTGATGGAGAACGGTGCGGCCATCGGCGGCACTGACCACCGGCTGGCTGAACAGCTGGAAGCGCTGCTGCGTGAGCGCCTCGTCGAGCAGTTGATACCACTCCTTGCGCTCGTCACTCTGTGCCACCTGCACCTGCCCTTCGGCACAGGCCCAGGCCTGCAGCGGCTGGCTGCTGGCGGTGGCCAGCGCTTCGTCGGCCAGCTGGAATAGTTGCGCGGCATTGTCGCCCGGCTGGAACAGGGTCAGGCCCAGGTGGGCCAGTGGCTGCACGTCCGAAGCGCCGGTGGCCTGCAGGCTGGCCAGCGCGCTGAGCAGGTTCTCTGCCAGTTGCTCGGCCTCCTCGCGATCCACACCCGGAGCCAGCAGGGCAAACTCGCCGCCGCGGTTACGCGCCAGCACGCAGCCACGCTCACCCGTACTGGACAGCTGCTGTTTGAGCAGTTGCGCCACGCTCTTGATCAGTTGGTCGGTGCGCTGACCACCCAGACGCTGGTTAAGGCCACCCAGGTCATTGATGCGCAGCAGCAGAAGCAGGCCGGAGCAGGCATGTTCGTCTTCGTGCAGACGGGCCTGCAGCTGCAGGTCGAAATAGCGGCGGTTGGCAAGCCCGGTCAGGCTGTCCTGATAAGCCTCGGCACGCAGCTTCTCGCTGCGCGCAGCCTCCTCGGCGAACAGCGTTTTGAGCTTCTCCACCATCTGGTTCATCGCCGCTACCACCCGGCGGAACTCCGGTGTCTTGGGCAAATCCGGCAGGCTGAGGAACTCGCGGCGGGCAATGGCGTTGGACTGCGCAACCATGTAGTCCAGCGGGCGCAACTGACGCTTGAGCAGCAGCACACCGAGGCAGATGCTGAGCAAGCCGCACAGCGACAGCCAGAGCAGGCTGCCCAGCGCGCTCTGCCACAGTTTATCGATGGCAAACACCGGGTGACTGATGACTTCCACCCGCGCCGCCTGACGCCAGCCATCGCTGATGATGGCATCGCCTACGGCCGGCTGCAGGCGAACCAGATCGGCAAACCAGCCGGGGGCACGGGCCACCACCGGAATGCCCGTGCTTTCCACCAGCACCTCGCCGCTGACCGGGTCCATCACCCGGATGCTCTCGAAGTAGCCGCTGTCAAAGATCGAACTGACCATCAGCTCCATCATCGGCTGGTCTTTGACATGCGGCGTCAGCGACAGGCCCAGCGCGGTGGCAGCATCCTGTGCATGGGAGCGCAGCTGGTTGACCTGCTGCTCGCGCGAGCTCTCCAGCCCGACCAGAAAGCTGCCGGTGAAATTCACCAGCATCAGCAGGCAGATGGCAATGAACAGTTGCTTGAACAGTGACATGGAAACTCCTACTGGGCCGATTCGGCCGGAAAGCCTTCTGCATGCATTTTCTTGGTCAGGTCAACCCAACGCGAGAGGCGCTTGCTGTCGCCAACCCGCTTATTGCCACCGGCGCCCGGCAGCCACATGCCTTCGGCATTGAAGGCATACACCGGCACCAGATCATTGCGCTTGTCGGCGCTGACGATGCCGTCGATCAGATTGTCCAGCACCAGCGGTATGGCATTGGGCGTGGGGTAATAGGTCAGCACCATGTGCGCCTGTTTCAGGCGCACAGCCTTGACGTAGGTGATGCGCAGCTTATCGCTGGGCACCCCAAGCTTGCGCAGGGTGAAGTACTTGGCAATGGCGTAGTCCTCGCAATCCCCGGCGCCCTTGTGCAGGGATTCGACGGGGGTTGCCCAATAGTCCTTGGCCTGCCACAGATCGCGGTCATTACGGAAACGCAGGTTGCGGTTGAAAAACAGGTTAACCGCCTGCAGCTTGTCTCCCAAAGGTGCATCAGCCTCGGTGCGCAGCAGCTCCTGCCAGTCATTAAGGCGAAAGCGTGCACTGCCCAGGGGACCGTAGCGTTTCTCTGCGAGTTTGGTGATCTGGCCGAAGTCCCAGTCTGCCTCCAGGCTGCCGATCAGCAGCACGGCAGCCAGCAGCGGCAGCAGGACCAGAGTCGTGCGGCGCCAGTGGCGAAGGCGATGGTGCAGACGGGTAAGCAAGCGGTGGATTCCCCGGCGAGCAGACGAAAACGGCGCCGCTGCTCTGAGCAGGCTGGCGCCGCTGTGCTGTCGATGGTGCGTCGAGCCGGTGGCAAAAAGCAATCACCGCCGCCGATTAAACCCTCGCGTCGGCCTGTTCAGGCCTGACGCAAACCACGCAGATGCAGGAAGCCGAACAGCAGAACCTGCAGGCGGTCCAGCCAGGGCTGCGGTCGCTGGCTGAGGCGTTTGTTGAACAGTGCCACCTCGCCGACGTGGGCCAGCAGGATAGCGCCGGCTACCACATTGACCGGCCAGTACCAGGCATCGCCCAGGGGGTAGAACAGGTTGAGGATGGCAAGCAGCCAGAACGCGGCCAGCGCGCCCTTGGCGAAGTTCAGCAGGGCCATGCAGTACTCCTTGAAGGATGGAAGAAGCGGTCAGTCTGACTGATTTCAAGCGCTAGCGAGTTCCTCACTTTGGTCGGGCGACGCTTCAGCCGTACAGAAAGCCAGGGCCCGGATGCTCGCGGCCATCATCGGCGCCTACTTCTTGCTCAACCAGCACATTGAGCCGGGCATTGAGTTGCTCGATCAGCACCCGATGCTGCTCTGGCTGATTGGCCAGGTTGTTGAGCTCGTCGGGGTCCGCATGTGTGTCATACAGCTCCAGATCGTTGCGTGCCCTGAGCGTGGCCAGGTCATCGGGGCGATGATGGTCTGCCGCGGCAAAGTAACGGGCAAACTTGTAGCGGCCATCGTGAATACCTCTGAACAGGGCCCGGTTCTCCAACGAAGGGCCGGGCTGCATCTGCTGCAGCGAGGTCTTGATCATCGCCCAGGGGGTTACCTGATCGTTGTCACGCATCATCGCCTCGGTGAACTCCGGATCCAGGTACATGACCACGCCATAGTTGAACAGGTGACCCCGCTGATCACGAGCCGACCGCCGCGAAGCGCCGCCCAGGCTTTCCGCCAAACTGACCCCGGCCAGCTGCGGATAACGTTCCGCCTGTACAGCGGGCGTTACGCCGGCAAGCTCCAGAACAGTGGGAACAATATCGATCGTCGAACCCAGCGCCTCAGTGCGTGTACCCTGCACAACATCCGGATGCCGCACGATGAAGTTGACCCGCGTATTCTCCTTGTACATGTGCGGTCCCTTCTGCCGCAGCTGATGGGCTCCCGCCATTTCTCCGTGATCGGCCGTCAGAATGACAATGGTGTTATCCGCCAGGCCCGTATGCTCCAGGGCTAGCAGAACCTGCTCAATCGACTGGTCAACATCACGGATGCAGTTCAGGTAATAGCTCTGCAACCCTTGCCAGGCCTCTTCATCGCGCGGATCAAGGTGCCCGTAGATATGGTTGCACAGCGCGACATCCGCCCGCTGGGCCCAGGGTTTACGCGCAAGGTCCTCGTGGTAGAAGCTCTTCGGCAAGGGCAGATCCCAGTGCTGCTCATACAGCCCGGTCTTGGGCCCGGGGGAAATCGGCCCCAGAAAATTGCGCCGCAGGCGTGACTGCTCCTGCCGGACACCCGAGCTGTAAAACATGATGTCGTGCGGGTTGACGAAGTTCACCGCCAGAAACCAGGGCTGCTCGTCATCCCGGTGCCGCTGTAACCAGCCGACCGTATCGCTGGCCGTCACCTTGTCGTAGATAAAGCCACTCATCAGCGAACCATGGGGATCGCCATTGAGGTTGTAGTCGGCAAAACCAAAAGACTGCAGCGCATCCGTCGTGGGCTGAACCACGCCATAGGTCAGATTGCTGGACTGCTCAATGTGCGAGAGATGCCACTTTCCCTTGTAGGCCGTCTGATACCCCTGCTCGCGCAACATATGCCCCAGAGTCGGGATGGCCGGCGACAGCTCGCGAAAAGGCGGCAAGCCCAGGTTGGCCGTCATCTGCGTGTGCTGGGTGTGCTGACCGGTGAACAGAACCGAGCGTGAGGGCGAGCATGGCGTGGTGTTGACATGGAAATTGCCCAGGCTGACCCCGCGCTTGAGCAGACGCTCGTGACCGGGCAGCGGCACTGCATCCGGCAGATCCTGATGAGCACGCTGCTGATCGGTGACGATCAGCAGAATGTTCGGCCGCGAGCCGGCAGGACGCGGCGCCCTGGGAGAGCCGAGCAGCGGGCCGGCCAGACCGATTGCACCCGTGGCTCCGACAAGCCTCAGTAGATCGCGACGCTGCATGATGGGCTCCGGAACCTTAACGAATGGTTAGCCCGAACGACTCGTCGGCGAAGTCAAAGCAGCTCAGGAAGGTTTTGACGTCCAGCAGACTGCCGTCGATCGAGACGTCGCCCAGCAGCGCGCCTTTGACCAGGCCACCCTCGCCAGTCAGCAGGGTTTCCATGAATGCCTTGTCCATGGTTAGCTTCAGCTCGGTACCGGCCGGGATGCCACGATGCAGCTGCACCACGCCACGACGGATTTCCAGGGCCCAGCGCTCGTCCACATCGGGGAACTCGAAGCCCAGCGTCATCTGCACATCGGCGGCCTTCTCCGGATCGATACGGGTGACCCAGTTGCCGAGGAACGCCTGCGGGGTGAAGTTCTTCACCATCTGCGGCGAGAGGAAAACCCCGCGCAGCACGGCAGCCTGATCCCGCACATCGTCGGCATCGAACTGCCCTTCCAGCTCCATGGCGCTGGTCAGATACCAGTTGCGCCAGTTGATGTTCATGCTGGCGTAACCGAGTTTGCGGAAGCTGCGCGCCTTGATGTCACGCGCCAGCTTGTCGTCCTGATCAACGCGGATGGCATAGCCGGCCAGTTCGGCGGCCCACTGGTAATCCCCCTTGAGGTACGCCTCGCCGGCGGCCAGCAGAACCTTCTCACGACCGCCCATCAGGGCAATCAGACGCTGCGCCTTGTCCTTGGGCGGCACCGGATCGAGATCCACCGGATCACCCTGGAACCAGCCCAGGTAGCCGTTGTAAATCTGCCGCACGCTGTGTTTGACCGTGCCGTAGTACTCGCGCAGGTATGGCGTGTAGCCGGCCAGATGCGGTGGCAGTTTGACCTTTTCCACCAGCTCGTCCGGAGTCAGGCCCTTGTTCATCCAGCGCACGGTCTGGTCGTGGATATAGGCGATGCCGTCGCGGGTCATGCGCAGCACTTCCTCGACCTTGTCTGCCCCGCTGATTGGCCGACCGTGCAGCGGCACCATGTGCTCGGCCTGCAGCGAGCGCAGCAAATCAAGGCTGGCGACCCACTGCACCGGATCACGGAATTTGGTGCCGCGCAGGGTGTGAATATTCGGCAGGGTCGGCCCCTGATCCACCTCGGCGCTGATCAGCAGCTTGTTGTTCGGCAGGTACAGGACGATCTCGTCCGGTGCCTCACTCGGCGCATGGAAAAACTGTACAGGCAGACCGGCGATGGTGGTGTCCAGTCGGTCCTTGAAGGTAATGGTGGGAGCAATAAAGGTCGATGGCTCGGCCTTGGCAATGGGCCCGATACCACCGTTCATATCCCTGGTATCGGCGGGTTTGAGAAAAGCGCCGAAACTGTAGGCCGAACGCACACCGAGAATCGGTCCTACCTGAGCGCCCTGCGCCACCACGTTGGCCAGCAGGGTCTCATGGGCATAGATCTGCACCTCGCCGCTGGCCACCTGCTCAGGGCTGACGAAGGCCTGCACACCGTTGATGTGATCCGGGTGGAAGTGGGTGTAAACCACCGCTTTGACCGGCTTGTCGCTGACCTTGCGCAGCTCGTCCATGATCTTGCGCGACTCGCTGACCGACTCGCCGGTGTCAACGATGATCAGGCCTTCGGGGGCCTCGATCATCACTACGTTGCCTAGTTGCCAGCCGACCGCCGAGTAGACGTTATCCGCCACCTTGTAGAGCTTCTGCACAAAGTGCTGGGTGTGCTGCTTGAGTTCGGCATTGATACTCGGTTCGATGCGTTCTTCGGGCAACGCAGCGTAGCCCGCCAGCGGCATCGCTGCGGCCAGTAGCAAGGCAGGGAAACGGATAGAAACGGTCATGAGCACTTCTCGGCTTGGTTCAACAGGTCTGCTAGCAGAGTGGCCCATCCGAATGCATACTTCCAATGCATTTTAATCTCACATTCAATGCAGTGAGCGCATGAACGATCTACGCCAACTCCGTCACTTCGTCGCCCTCGCCGAACACGGTCATTTCGCCCGTGCGGCCGAGGCGGTCAACCTCAGCCAACCGGCACTCAGCCGCAGCATCCAGGCGCTGGAAAGCCAGCTTGGATGCTCACTGCTGGATCGCCACAGTCGCGGTTTCAGCCTGACAGCTCACGGCCGCTTGGTCCTCGAACACGCCCAGCGGCTACTGGCCGGCAGCCGCGCCCTGAGCAATGCGGTCAGCCAGTTGGGCAACCTGCAAAGCGGTGAACTGCGCTTGGGGGCCGGCCCCTACCCGGCCGCACGACTGGTTCCACGGGCGCTAGGTGCATTCGCAAGACGCTATCCCGGTGTTCAAGTACGCCTGCAGATTGATAACTGGCAGCAGTTGCGCCAGCGCCTGCTGAATGACGCACTGGAACTTTTCGTGGCGGATATACGTGAGCTTCAGCATGACCCACAGCTTCAGGTGCAACCCCTGCGCCGCTGGCCGGGCGTGCTGTTCTGCCGCCCGGCGCACCCACTTTTGCAGCTCGGTAGAGCACTACAGATAGACGATTTAAGTGGCTATGCCCTGGCGGGTACACAACTGCCGCAAGAGGTAGAGCAAGCCCTCAAGCAAGCCAGTGGTCGCAGCCAGCCGCTGGGAATTGCCTGCGACAACTTCATGGTGCTCAAAGCCTTGGTGGCGCACAGTGATGTACTGAGTCTGGCACCCTGGGATGTGGTTGCCGATGAAGTGCAGCGTGGTGAGTTGGGCGTCCTGTACCTGGGAACCCTGTTGCAACACTCTGCGTACGGCCTGGTGAGCCGCGCCGGCCACAGCCTGTCACCGGCGGCGGCTGAATGGCAGCGCCTGCTGCTGGAGCAGGATCAGGCGCTGCCGGCGGCGCCAGATCAGTAGCGGCGGATCTCCCAGCCACGCCCCCAGTCACGGTCACGGCCGCGATCATGGTGATCCTCTCGCCACTGCCGCTGCTCACGGTAGCGCCGCTCCTGCTCTCGCGCGTACTGGCCACCCCACACCGGCGCCGCCCAATAGCCCGGCGTGGCCTGGCGATACTCACGTCGATAGTCGGAACGATGAGGATGGCGCGGTTCCTGACGGTAGATCACCACCGGCGCCGGCTGCCGGTAGTAGCGGTACTCCACCACGGGCGGCTGGTGATAACGCGTCACGGGGTAACGTTCCACGGTGTAACCCGGCTGCTGATAGCCATGACCGTAATAACGGGCCTGCGGATAACCGCGCTGGTCCCACTCGGACATGACACAACCAGACAGGGACAAACTCAGACACAGCAAAGCGGATTGGGATAATCGACTGAGCATGGCGGCCTCCTGCGACCGCTGGGGATGACGCCGGCGACTGCCGGCATCCGGGAGATGCACTCCCATGCTCGATTGGAGTGTGCGCCGCGGAAAAAGCTCCGCAGCGCCGAAGAATATTTATCGAGTGCGAATCAGCGCAGGCTTTTACGCTGACGCAAGTACTCCAGCACCGCCTGATGCTCGCCGGCGAACTCGATGCGCGCGGCCTTGCTTTCGCGCTGGTAGACGTACATCGGGTCGTAGTACTCGTTCAGCAGCGCCTCGATCCAGGCGCGGTGCAGGTCGACTGTGCCGCTGCGTGCCTGTTCGTCCAGCGCCTGCGCCAGGATGGCCCGCAACCGCGCATGGCGCTCGCCGCCCAGACGCTTCTGGATATTGTCCATGCTCTGCAGCAGGCGCGCGGTGAACAGCGCAAAACCCTGCTCCTCGCCATGCACGGCAAGGAACTCGGCAGCCAGGTCGATCACGTAGTCGCGCAGGATGCGCTCGACGCGGTCGGCGACGCTGTCCTCCAGCCACACCAGCGGGTAGTCCTGCATGCCCTGGTGCAGCGACAGTGGCAGCGAGCAGGTGCCGATCAGGCGGCTCTCGTCTTCCAGCACGAACTGCTGCTGACCGCGCGCGCGGCGCTTGAGCAGGTCGATGGCCAACTGGTTCTCGAAGTCGATCTGCGAAGGCTGGCCGGTGGCACGCTTGCCGAAGCTGGAGCCACGGTGATTGGCGTGCCCTTCCAGGTCGATGCTGTTGTCCAGGGCGGCAATCACTTCGGTCTTGCCGGTACCGGTCATGCCGCCGACGATGACGAAGTCGCACTCGGCCACGGCGCTATCGAGGGTCTCGATCAGGAAGGTGCGCATGGCCTTGTAGCCACCGATCACCCGCGGGTAGTCGATGCCGGCATCTTTCAGCCACTGCTGGACGATCTGCGAGCGCAGGCCACCACGGAAGCAGTACAGGTAGCCGTTCGCATTGGCCCTTGCGAAGGCAGCCCAGGCCTCGACCCGCTCGGCCTTGACCTTGCCGGAAACCAGCTGGTGGCCCAGTTCGATGGCCGCCTGCTGGCCCTTCTGCTTGTAGCAGGTGCCGACCTTCTGCCGCTCGATGTCGGTCATCAGTGGCAGGCTGATGGCATTGGGGAAGGCGCCCTTGGTGAATTCCACCGGGGCACGCATATCCATCATGGGAATGTCGTTGAGGAAGATGTAGCGGTAGTCGGCCGTGTTATCTCGCATCACAGCACCTCTACCGCGTAACGCTGTCGTGCAACCAGCTGGCCGATGGGCGCGAGAGTCAGGCCCAGCTCGGCGGCTACGGCGAGGAACTCGGCCTCGCCCTCGGCACTGACGGCAATCAGCAGGCCGCCGCTGGTCTGCGGGTCGCACAGCAGGTTGCGCTGATCCTCGCTGATCGGCGCGATCTTGTCGCCGTAGCTGTCGAAGTTGCGCAGGGTACCGCCCGGTACGCAGCCCTCGGCCAGGTAGTAATCGACCCCCGGCAGGCGCGGCACGGCGGCGTAGTCCAGCTGGGCAGTGAGGTTGGCACCATCGGCCATCTCCACCAGATGGCCGAGCAGACCGAAGCCGGTGACATCGGTCATCGCCGTGACCCCGGCCAGCTTGCCGAAGCGCGCACCCGGCTTGTTCAGGGTGCACATCCAGTCGCGCGCCAGCCCCACGTCCTGCTCGCGCAGCTTGGCCTTCTTCTCGGCGGTGGTGAGGATGCCGATACCCAGCGGTTTGGAGAGATACAGCTTGCAGCCGGCCGTGGCGGTGTCGTTGCGTTTCATGTGTTTCTTCTCGACCACACCGGTCACCGCCAGGCCGAAGATCGGCTCCGGCGCGTCGATCGAGTGGCCGCCGGCCAGCGGAATACCGGCGGCGTCGCACACGGCGCGACCGCCGCGGATCACCTCGCGGGCCACTTCCGCCGGCAGCACATTGACCGGCCAGCCGAGGATGGCGATGGCCATCAGCGGGTCACCGCCCATGGCGTAGATGTCGCTGATGGCGTTGGTCGCGGCAATCCGCCCGAAGTCATAGGGGTCATCGACGATCGGCATAAAGAAGTCGGTGGTCGACACCACCCCGCGCTCCTCGTCCAGCGCATAGACCGCCGCGTCGTCGCGCGAGGCGTTGCCGACCCAGAGTTTCGGATCGAGGTTCTGCGCGCCGCTGCCGGCGAGGATCACTTCCAGCACCTTGGGGGAAATCTTGCAGCCACAACCGGCACCGTGGCTGTACTGGGTCAGGCGGATCGGCTCGCTCATCGCACTTTCTCGGCAATAACGGAAAACAGGCCGGCGATTCTAGCAAACCGCCCCTCCCCCGGCGGCAAGCAAAAAGAGTGATGAGTTACCGGCAGAGTGCCACTAGTCGGTTTATAGTCAGGAGCTCTGGAGCGCGTTGGTACGTCTGCTCCAACTTCTGCCCGCACACACGGACTGTCGACCATGAAGAAAAATAAAAACAGCGATTCCACGGTTTCCGAACCCCGCATCGTCACCGCACCGGTCGAGGCCATCGAAGAAGGCAGCGGCATACCACCCGCACTGCTGCCCGGCGGCGAGCAATACCTGTACTTCACCGAGCGCGATATCGACCGCATTCTGGAAAACCTCGACGGTCTGCGCGACCGTGTATTCCCCCGCCTGCACGGCGATGAAGCGGGCGAGCCACGCAACAGCCAGCACTTCCCCTCGGTGTGCTTGATCGGCCTGGGCCGCTGCGGCTCGAACATCGCCCTGGATGTTGCATCCTTGGTCTACAACGCGCGCAAGTTCTACCTCAACGAATTCAGCAACGTCAGCAAGGACAAGGCCGAGCAGCGCCCCACCAGCTGGATCCGCAACAACCTGCGGCTGTCCGGCGGACGTGGCACCAAGCCGGTGTTCCTGATCGAGCCGCTGGTGATGCTCGGCGACCTGGACAAGGACATCGAGGGGCGCATCCGCTTCTCGCGCAAGGCCGAGAGCAACGGTTTTCTCAGCGACTACAGCAAGATGAAGATCATGGACCTCTCCGAGGTGCATGCCGGTGGCGCCGGTAACGCGCCGATCCTCGGCCAGTACCTGGCCAAGATCATCCTCAACAAGGACACCCAGCGTTTCTCCAACGCCGACTGGAAATTCATCCACAGCTACCTGATCGACTCCTGCGGCATCAAGGCCAACCAGTCGCGCCTGTACTTCTACATCTTCAGCGCCGGCGGCGGCACCGGTTCGGGCATGGCCTCGGAGTTCGGTCTGGCCCAGCAGTTCTCCTACATGAGCAAGACCTTCGAGACCAAGGAGAACGAAGAGGAAGACAACCACTCGTTCGTCTTCGAACCGATCTTCACCAGCGGCATGTGCATCCTGCCGAGCATCTCCGATCAGCGCATCGAGATGTCCGAAGCCCTGCACATCAACGCCGGGCGCCTGCTGTGCAAGTACCTCGCCGAGGAGTGGGACTTCTCCTACAACTTCGACAGCGAGGAGACCGGCGAAGAGAGCGTGATGCGCCGCATCCGCCCGTGGAACGCGATGATGCTGATTTCCAACGACATCATGCGTTACGCCGAGGAAAGCGACGGCGGCAATGTGCAGAACATCGACGTGAATGCCATGGAGCGTCACGCCAACCAGTACATCTCGCAGCAGATCTTCAACATCCTCACCGCCCAGGCGGTGACCACCGACTACGACCAGAACTACTTCCGCCGCGCCGGCATCGACATCGGCGAAACCATCCGCCTCGATGCCAACGACCTGTTCATGAGCCTGGCCGGCCCTGTGGCGGTTGCCTACGCCGAGTCGGTGGTGGCCGAGCAGACGCCGGTAACGCCCACCGAGAAGTTCAAGGTATTCGACAAGGAGCCGCCCAAGCTCAATATCGACGACCTGTTCTTCCGCTCCATCGACCTGCCGCATTTCAACAAGGCGACCCAGGCCATCGAGGGCATCAGCCTGCTGCCGATCGAGGCCAAGCGCTACCGCGAGGCGCTGGACAGCTACAAGAAGTCCGGTTTCGACGCCAGCGCCCTGAGCGATATGCACTTCTTCAAAAACTGCTCCTCGGTGGTGTCCATCGTCTCGCTGCCCAAGGACTACAAGCTGTCCTACATGGACCTCAACCGTCTCAAGAGCCACCTCAACAACCTGTTCCCCAACACCACCCTCAAGCGCTACGCCCTGGTGATCGGCGCCTCGGCCAACCTCTCGCTGACCACTCTGGTGGTCAAGAGCCCTTGCCTGTCGGACGACTTCCTCACCCTGATCGTTGCCTTCATCAAGCGCTGCTTCGCCCGTGAGCCGCATCGCTATGACGAGAGTCTGGACAACGCCCTGCTGGAGCTGATCGTCGCCGAGGAATTCGACGAGGCGCGCATCGACGCCATGCTCAACGAGCACGAAAACCCGGCGAAGATCCTCGACACCAACTGGTTTGCCATCAAGCCGATGTACGAGAAGAAATACCGCGAGCTGGTCAATGACCGGGACAAGTTCGTCTCGATCAACGACATCCGCCTGTCCCGCGAGAGCGTGAAAAAGGCCATCAAGTACCTGCGCGAGATCTACCGCCACCGCATCGGCAAGACCCGCGTCATCTCGCTCAACAACTACACCCCTCCGGTCTGACGGCAGTACCGCTCCAGCACCTCACGCCCAGGGCCTGCCATGCAGGCCCTGTTTGTTTTTGCGCCACAACTGCCCGCGCCCGGCTTAACCCTCTATAATCGCCGCGTTCTTTACCCTCGCTGCAGAAGCACGCGCCGTGGCAATGCCATGCGCCCCCGCTTCTTCGTCGATTTTTTCCGCCATTGAACCGGAGAACTTCCCATCATGCTCAAGCGCACCCTGACGCTGGCCGCCGGCCTTGCTTTGTCCTTTTCCGCCGTCGTGGCCCAGGCCGCCGACGTACTCAAAGTCACCGCCATTCCGGATGAAGCGCCGACCGAACTGCTGCGCAAGTTCAAGCCGCTGGGCGCCTACCTCGAGCAACAGCTGGGCATGAAGGTCGAGTTCATGCCGGTGGCCGACTACCCGGCCGTGGTGGAAGCCATTGCCGCTGACCGCATCGACCTGGCCTGGCTGGGCGGCTTCACCTTCGTACAGACCCGCCTGAAGACCGGCAACGCCATCCCGCTGGTTCAGCGTGAGCAGGATGCGGTATTCACCAGCAAGTTCATCTCCAGCGACCCGGCGGTCAAATCCCTGGCCGACCTCAAGGGCAAGACCTTCGCCTTCGGTTCGGTTTCGTCCACCTCTGGCAGCCTGATGCCGCGCTACTTCATGCAGCAGGACAAGATCGTTCCGGAAACCTACTTCAGCCGCGTGGCCTTCTCCGGCGCCCATGACGCCACCGCTGCCTGGGTAGAGGCTGGCAAGGTCGATGCCGGCGTGCTCAACGCCAGCGTGTGGGACAAACTGGTCGCCGCCGGCAAGGTGGACACCAAGAAGGTTCACGTCTTCGCCACCACCCCGACCTACTACGACTACAACTGGACCGTGCGCGGCAGCCTCGACCCGGAACTGGCCGGCAAGATCAAGGCCGCCTTCCTCGCCCTGGACCCGGCCAAGCCGGAGCACAAGGCCATTCTCGACCTGCAGGCCGCCTCGCGCTTTATCGAAACCAAGCCTGAGAACTACAAGGGCATCGAAGAGGCAGCCCGCGCGGCCGGCCTGCTGAAGTGACACCCAGCTTTACCGGCGTGAGCCTGTCCGGCGTGGGCCTGACCCACGCCAACGGCCAGGCGGCACTGACGGACCTCACGCTCGCCGTTGCACAGGGCGAGCGTGTGGCCATCATCGGTCCGTCCGGGGCCGGCAAAACCAGCCTGCTGCGCCTTCTGGCCACCGCCCTGCAACCCGGCAGCGGTGAGTTGCGCCTGTTCGGCCAGCAGCCCTGGGCGCTCTCCGCGCGTCAGCGCCAGCAATTGCGCCGGCGCATAGGCCTGATCCACCAGAGCCCGCCACTGCCACCGCGCCAGCGCGTGGTCACCGCGGTTCTGGCCGGTCGCCTCGGCCACTGGTCGCTGGCCAAGGCCCTGCTCAACCTGATCTACCCGCAGGAGCGTCAGGCCGCCAGTGCCGCCCTGGCCCGCCTCGACCTCAGCGACAAGCTGTATCAACACTGCGACCAGCTTTCCGGTGGCCAGCTGCAGCGCGTCGGCATCGCCCGCGTGCTCTGCCAGGGCGCCGAGCTGATCCTCGCCGACGAACCGGTGTCGGCCATGGACCCGGTACTGGCCGGGCACGCCCTGGAGATCCTCAGCCAGGAAGCGCAACAGCGTGGCAGCACACTGATCGCCAGCCTGCATGCCGTGGATCTGGCCCTCGGGCACTTCCCGCGCATCATCGGCCTGCGCGATGGCCGCGTGCTGTTCGACAAGCCGAGTCAGGCCGTGACCCCGGCCGACCTCGAGGCGCTGTACGCCAATGCGCAATTACAGACCGAGTTGCAGACCAGCGTGCCGGCCTCGCCGGTGGCGCCACCGGTCACCCTGCATATCCCGCGTTGCTGATGACCCCGCCCAGTAGCGTCGCCCGCGATCCCTCCGCCCTGCCGCGTCTCGCTGCTTACGCTGCTGGCCCTGGCGCTGCTGCTGGCCGGCTTGGCGCTGTCCGAGCTGAACCTGGCGGTGCTGTGGCGAGGCGGACAACCTGGCCACCATGGGCAAGTTCGTCGGTCGCCTT
>NZ_NSLB01000017.1 GCF_002304225.1 Pseudomonas sp. HAR-UPW-AIA-41 | reverse complement strand
TAGGGCTTATAGTTGACTTAATTAGTCGGAAATCGCATACTCGCTGCAACTCAGCGAATCCGTGGTACACCCATGCGACTCACCACCAAAGGCCGATACGCCGTAACCGCCATGCTCGACCTTGCTCTGCACGCGCAGAGAGGGCCGGTTTCTCTGGCGGATATCTCGGAGCGTCAGGGCATTTCCCTGTCCTATCTCGAGCAACTGTTTGCCAAGCTGCGCCGCGGCAATCTGGTCAGCAGTGTGCGTGGGCCGGGTGGTGGTTATCAGCTTGCCCGCGACATGGCGGGTATTCAGGTGGCGCAGGTGATCGATGCCGTTAATGAGTCGGTCGATGCGACGCGCTGTCAGGGGTTGGGCGACTGTCATAGCGGTGATACCTGCCTGACCCATCACCTGTGGTGTGATCTGAGCCAGCAGATCCATGAGTTTCTGAGCGGCATCAGCCTTGCGGATCTGGTTACCCGTCGCGAGGTACAGGAAGTGGCTTTGCGCCAGGATCAGCGCCGCTGCAATGGCAAAACCCCGTTCCTCGACAAGATTGAAGCGTCCACCCTCGATTGAGCGGTGGCGCCGGCCAGCTGGGCCTGAAAGCCGATAGGAGAGCACTGATGAAGCTGCCGATTTACCTGGATTACTCCGCGACTACGCCGGTCGACCCGCGCGTTGCGCAGAAGATGTGCGACTGCCTGGTGATGGAAGGCAACTTCGGTAACCCGGCCTCCCGCTCCCATGTGTTTGGCTGGAAGGCGGAAGAGGCGGTCGAGAATGCCCGTCGCCAGGTGGCAGAGCTGGTCAATGCCGATCCGCGTGAAATCGTCTGGACTTCGGGCGCTACCGAGTCGGACAACCTCGCCATCAAGGGCGTGGCGCACTTCTATGCGAGCAAGGGCAAACATCTCATCACCTCGAAGATCGAGCACAAGGCGGTACTGGATACTTGCCGTCAGCTGGAGCGCGAAGGCTTTGAGGTGACGTATCTGGAGCCCGGCGAAGACGGCATCATCACTCCGGCGATGATTGAGGCGGCTCTGCGCGATGACACTGTGCTGGTTTCGATCATGCACGTGAACAACGAGGTTGGCACGATCAACGATATTGCGGCCATCGGTGAGCTGACCCGCTCCCGCGGTGTGCTGTTCCATGTCGATGCGGCGCAATCGACCAGCAAGGTTGAGATTGATCTCGAGAAGCTCAAGGTCGACCTGATGTCCTTCTCTGCGCACAAGACCTATGGCCCGAAGGGCGTCGGTGCACTGTACGTCCGTCGCAAGCCGCGTGTCCGTCTCGAGGCGCAGATGCACGGTGGCGGTCACGAGCGCGGCATGCGTTCGGGCACCCTGGCGACCCATCAGCTGGTGGGCATGGGCGAGGCCTTCCGTATCGCCAAGGAAGAAATGGCCGCAGAGAACCTGCGGGTGACCGCGCTGCGTGACCGTTTCCTCAAGCAGGTTGAGGGGCTTGAAGAGCTCTACGTCAACGGCAGCATGACTCAGCGTGTACCGCACAACCTGAACCTGAGCTTCAACTATGTCGAGGGTGAGTCGCTGATCATGGCGCTCAAGGATCTGGCGGTGTCGTCGGGTTCGGCCTGTACCTCGGCCTCGCTGGAGCCTTCCTACGTCCTCCGTGCCCTGGGGCGTAATGACGAACTGGCACACAGCTCCATCCGTTTCTCTTTCGGTCGCTTCACCACCGAGGAAGAGATCGATTACGCCGCCGCCAAGGTCATGGAGGCGGTCACCAAGCTGCGCGAACTGTCGCCGCTGTGGGATATGTATAAAGAGGGTGTCGACCTGTCCAAGGTCGAATGGCAGGCCCACTAACCGTTTCGATGAGGTAAGCGACATGGCATACAGCGAAAAGGTCATCGACCATTACGAAAACCCGCGCAACGTCGGCAAGCTCGATGCGGAAGATCCGGATGTCGGCACCGGCATGGTCGGTGCGCCGGCCTGCGGTGACGTGATGCGCCTGCAGATCAAGGTAAATGAGCAGGGTCTGATCGAAGACGCCAAGTTCAAGACCTACGGCTGTGGTTCGGCCATTGCTTCCAGCTCCCTGGCCACCGAGTGGATGAAGGGTAAGTCGCTGGACGAAGCCGAGCAGATCAAGAACACCCAGATCGCTGAAGAGCTGGCCTTGCCGCCGGTCAAGATCCATTGCTCGGTTCTCGCCGAAGATGCGATCAAGGCTGCAGTGCGCGATTACAAGCAGAAGAAAGGTCTGCTTTAAGGAGTTGGCATGGCGATCAGCATGACCGAAGCCGCGGCGCAACACGTGCGCCGTTCGCTGGAAGGGCGCGGTAAAGGTGAGGGCATCCGTCTTGGTGTGCGCACCACGGGCTGCTCCGGGCTGGCCTATGTGCTGGAGTTCGTCGATGAAGTGGCGGGCGAAGACATGGTGTTCGAGAATTTCGGCGTCAAGCTGATTGTCGACCCCAAGAGCCTGGCCTACCTCGATGGCACCGAGCTGGACTTTGTCCGCGAAGGCCTGAACGAGGGCTTCAAGTTCAACAACCCCAACGTGCGTGGCGAGTGCGGCTGCGGCGAGAGCTTCAACGTCTGAGTCGAGGTTGCCGTGGGCGCTCCCTGCCATTTTGCCCTGTTCGATCTGCAGCCCGACTTCCGGATCGATCTCGCGCTGCTCGGTGAGCGTTACCGGGCCCTGGCTCGCAGCGTGCACCCGGATCGTTTTGCCGATGCCGATGCGCGTGATCAGCGTCTGGCACTGGAGCGTGCCGCGCAGCTCAATGATGCCTATCAAGTGCTGAAGAATGCTCCGCAGCGGGCGCGCTATCTGCTGACCCTGCGTGGTCACGAG
The DNA here is from genome assembly GCF_002304225.1 of Pseudomonas sp. HAR-UPW-AIA-41. Lineage (GTDB taxonomy): Bacteria > Pseudomonadota > Gammaproteobacteria > Pseudomonadales > Pseudomonadaceae > Aquipseudomonas. The sequence continues at coordinate 22,584 of NZ_NSLB01000017.1, read as the reverse complement.
TTGCCGCTGGAAGCGACGGTGCAGGATCCCGAGTTCCTTCTGCAGCAGATGCAGTTGCGTGAGGAGCTGGAAGATCTGCAGGACAGTGCCGATCTGGACGGGGTGGCGTCATTCAAGCGTCGCCTCAGGGGCGCGCAGGATGATCTGGAACAACAGTTTGCTGCCTGCTGGCAGGTGGCGGACGAGCGCGAGCAGGCCGAGCGCCTGGTGCGCCGCATGCAGTTTCTCGACAAGCTGATGCGCGAAGTGCGCCAGCTGGAAGAGCGTCTGGACGATTAACCCGCGCGCCGCTGGCGTGCCTGACAGTCGAAACAACATGGCCCTACTGCAGATTGCCGAACCCGGTCTCAGCCCCAAGCCGCATCAGCGTCGTCTGGCGGTGGGTATCGACCTGGGTACCACCAACTCTCTGGTTGCTACTTTGCGAAGTGGCGTGACCGAGTGCCTGGCGGATGCCGAGGGCAGAGTGATCCTTCCGTCCGCTGTTCGCTATCTGGCGGATTCGATTGTTGTCGGTGAGGCCGCCAAGCTGGCTGCGCCACAGGACCCCTTGAACAGCATCATCTCGGTCAAGCGCCTGATGGGGCGCGGCATCGCTGACGTCAAGCAGCTCGGTGAGCGGTTGCCCTACCGCTTCAGTGGCGCAGAGTCGCACATGCCGTTTCTGGAGACTGTGCAGGGTCCCAAGAGCCCGGTAGAGGTTTCGGCGGAAATTCTCCGTGTGCTGCGCGTGCGGGCTGAGCAGAGTCTGGGCGGTGAGCTCGTTGGTGCCGTGATTACCGTGCCAGCCTACTTCGATGAAGCGCAGCGTCAGGCGACCAAGGATGCTGCCAAGCTGGCCGGCCTGAATGTGCTGCGTCTGCTCAATGAGCCTACTGCTGCTGCGGTTGCCTACGGCCTGGACAAGGGTGCCGAAGGCGTCATTGCCATCTATGACCTGGGTGGCGGTACCTTTGATATTTCCATTCTGCGTCTGAGTCGCGGTGTGTTCGAGGTGCTGGCCACGGGTGGTGACAGTGCTCTGGGCGGCGATGACTTCGATCATGCGGTTGCCGGCTGGATCATCGAGCAGGCAGGGCTGTCCTCGGACCTGTCGCCTGCCGAACAGCGCCAGTTGTTGCAGACGGCCTGTGCCGCCAAGGAACAGCTCACCGACAGCGATGTGGTTGAGGTGGTTTACGGTGCCTGGCGTGGCCAGCTGTCCCGCGAGCACTTCAATGCGCTGATCGATCCGCTGCTGCAGCGCAGTCTCAAGGCCTGTCGCCGCGCTGTGCGCGATGCCGGTATCGAGCTGGGTGAAGTCGAGTCGGTGGTCATGGTGGGTGGTTCTACCCGCGTGCCGCGAGTGCGTGAGGCGGTGGGCGCCTTGTTTGCGCGTGAGCCGTTGACCGATATCGATCCGGATCAGGTGGTGGCCATTGGTGCCGCCATCCAGGCTGAGACCCTCGCTGGAAACAAGCGTGGCGAAGAGTTGCTGCTGCTGGATGTGATTCCGCTGTCCCTGGGGCTGGAAACCATGGGCGGGCTGATGGAGAAGATCGTGCCGCGCAATACCACCATTCCGGTGGCGCGTGCGCAGGACTTCACCACCTACAAGGATGGCCAGACGGCCATGATGATTCATGTGTTGCAGGGCGAGCGCGAACTGGTCAAGGACTGTCGTTCGCTGGCGCGTTTCGAGCTGCGTGGCATCCCGCCGATGGTGGCTGGGGCCGCAAAGATTCGCGTGACCTTCCAGGTCGATGCCGATGGTCTGCTGGGGGTGTCGGCGCGCGAGCTGGGCTCCGGCGTTGAAGCCAGTATCGAGGTCAAGCCATCCTACGGGCTGACTGATGGCGAGATTGCCCGCATGCTGCAGGACTCTTTCAAGCATGCTGGCGATGATCTCAATGCACGGGCTTTGCGCGAGCAGCAGGTCGAAGCCGAGCGGTTGGTCGAGGCAGTTCGCGCGGCTCTGCAGGTCGATGGTGAGCGCCTGCTGGATGGTGATGAACGCCTTGCCATCGATGCAACAATCGAGGCATTGGTTGAGGTCGCTGCCGGCACCGATCATGTGGCGATTGAACAGCACATCAAGCGTCTGACCCAGGTGACCGATGCCTTTGCGGCGCGGCGGATGGATGCAACAGTCAAGGCGGCGCTTACCGGGCGCAGCCTGCACGAAATCGAGGATAACTGATGCCACAGGTCATTTTTCTGCCGCACGAGAAGTTCTGTCCGGACGGCATGGTTGTCGAGGCGGAGCCGGGTGTCTCCATTCTCGAGCTGGCTCATGCCAATCACATCGAGATGGAAAGCGCCTGTGGTGGCGTCTGTGCCTGCACGACCTGTCACTGCATCGTCCGTGAGGGCTTCGAGTCGCTCGAGGAGGCGGACGAGCTGGAGGAGGATTTCCTCGATCGGGCGTGGGGGCTGGAGCCGCAGTCGCGTCTGGCCTGTCAGGCGATAGTCGGGACGGAAGACCTGACCGTCGAAATCCCGAAATACTCGCTTAACCACGCTGCCGAAGCGCCGCACTGATTCAAGGAACTGACATGAGCCTGAAATGGACCGATGTGCTGGATATCGCCATCGAGCTGGCCGAGCGCAAGCCTGAGGTCGATCCGCGTTACGTTAACTTCGTCGATCTGCATCGCTGGGTGCTGGATCTTCCGGACTTTGCCGATGAACCCGGGCGCGGTGGCGAAAAAGTGCTGGAGGCCATTCAGGCTGCCTGGATCGAAGAGCTGGACTGACGCCCGTCCTGCTGCTACGCATTTTTGCCCAACCCGCGTATAATTCGCGGGTTTTATTTTCTGCTTTATCTACATCTCTCTGGAGCTATCCATGTCCCTGCAACGCACTTTCTCCATCATCAAGCCCGATGCCGTCGCCAAGAACGTAATTGGCGAGATCACCTCCCGCTTTGAAAAAGCCGGCCTGCGCGTCGTCGCCTCCAAGATGGTTCAGCTGTCCGAGCGCGAAGCTGCCGGCTTCTACGCTGAGCACAGCGAGCGCGGTTTCTTCAAGGATTTGGTTGCTTTCATGACTTCCGGTCCGGTCATCGTTCAGGTTCTGGAAGGTGAAAACGCCGTTCTGAAAAACCGTGAGCTGATGGGCGCCACCAACCCGAAAGAAGCTGCTGCCGGCACCATTCGCGCCGATTTCGCCGTTTCCATCGACGAGAACGCCGTTCACGGTTCCGACTCCGAGGCTTCCGCTGCTCGTGAGATCGCTTACTTCTTCTCCGCCACTGAGGTGTGCGCTCGCATTCGCTGATAGCGGGCGAGGGTGAATCCATGACTGTCATGACTACCAAGACCAATCTGCTGGGGTTGACCCAGCCGCAACTGGAGGAGTTCTTCGAGAGCATCGGGGAAAAGCGTTTCCGTGCGGGTCAGGTCATGAAGTGGATTCACCACTTTGGCGTCGATGACTTCGATGCCATGAGCAATATCGGCAAGGCCTTGCGCGAAAAGCTCAAGGCCTCTGCCGAGATTCGCGGTCCGGAGATCGTCAGCCAGGATATTTCCAGCGACGGCACCCGTAAGTGGGTGGTGCGCGTGGCGTCCGGCAGTTGCGTCGAGACCGTGTATATCCCGCAAGGCGGCCGTGGCACCCTGTGTGTGTCCTCGCAGGCCGGCTGCGCCCTGGATTGCAGCTTCTGCTCCACGGGCAAACAAGGATTTAACAGCAATCTCACCGCCGCCGAAGTGGTCGGTCAGGTGTGGATTGCCAACAAGTCGTTCGGCACCGTGCCGGCCAAGATTGACCGCGCCATCACCAACGTGGTGATGATGGGCATGGGCGAGCCGCTGCTGAATTTCGACAATGTGGTCGCCGCCATGAACATCATGATGGACGACCTCGGTTATGGCATCTCCAAGCGCAAGGTCACGCTGTCGACCTCGGGTGTGGTGCCGATGATCGAAGAGCTGGCCAAGGTGATCGACGTATCGCTGGCCATCTCTCTGCATGCGCCGAACAACGCTCTGCGCGATGTGCTGGTGCCGATCAACAAGAAGTATCCGTTGGAAGTGCTGCTTCCAGCATGCAACAACTACATTTCTCGCCTGGGCGAGAAACGTGTGCTGACAGTCGAGTACACCCTGCTCAAGGATGTTAACGACCAGCCTGAGCATGCTGCGCAGATGGCCGCACTTCTCAAAGATACCCCTTGCAAGATCAACCTGATTCCGTTTAATCCCTTCCCTCACTCCGGTTACGAGCGGCCGAGCAACAATGCCATCCGCCGTTTCCAGGACCTGCTGCACAAGGCTGGCTATAACGTAACGGTACGCACCACCCGTGGTGAGGATATCGATGCAGCCTGTGGCCAGCTGGTTGGCCAGGTCATGGATCGTACCCGCCGGAGTGAACGCTATATCGCTGTGCGTGATCTGACTGGCGAGGCACCTGCCAAGCCAGCTGCAAGCCAAAGCTGAGGGGAACTTCATGATTGTGCGTGCTGCACTTGCTGTGTTGCTTACGACATTCCTGACCGCCTGCGTCACTACTGATGATCAGGGGAATCCGGTCAAGACAGACGAAGGACGAGAAGAGGCGGTTGTTGCCTATATCCAGCTGGGTATTGGCTATCTCCAGAGCGGTGATGCCGAGCGGGCAAAGGCTCCGCTGCAAAAGGCTCTGGATCTGGATCCGTCAAACTCTGATGCTAATGCGGCGCTTGCATTGGTGTTTCAGACCGAGATGGAGCCTCAGCTCGCTGAGCAGTACTATCGCAAAGCGCTCGCTGAGAGTCCGGATGATTCACGGGTACGCAACAACTACGGCAGTTTCCTGTTCGAGCAGGAACGTTACAAAGAAGCTTACGAGTCGTTTGAGAAAGCTGCCGCAGACACAATGTACTCCGAGCGCTCGCGGGTTTTTGCCAATCTTGGCCGTGCGGCAGTGAAGTTGAATCAACCGCAGATTGCCAAAAAGCACTTCGAGAAGTCGCTGCGTCTGAACCGGCGTCAGCCTGCTGTGCTGTTGGAACTGGCGCAGATCAGCTTTGACGAAAAAATGTATGTGCCGGCGCGGGACTACTACCAGCGCTACAGCAAAATGGACAAAGATCAGGATGCCCGCGGTTTGTTGCTGGGTATTCGTCTGGCCAACATCTTTGAAGACCGGGATACCGCGGCCAGCTATGGCTTGCAGCTTAAGCGCCTGTATCCCGGCTCACCCGAATATCGGCAATATCAGTCGGAGCAGTAATGAACGCGTCGCCTTCGGATGTGCTTGCGGCGGTACAGATCAACCCTGGGCAAACCTTGCGCATGGCGCGTGAGACCAAGGGCATGGAAGTAGCGGACGCAGCGCGCTCACTGAACATGAGTGAGTCGATGTTGCGCAATGTCGAGGCAGGTGCCTTCGACAAGCTCAACGGTCACACCTTTGCGCGTGGCTATGTGCGTGCCTACGCCAAGTTGCTGGGGCTGGATCAGGAGCAACTGGTCTCGGCTTTCGATCGCTATACGGGTACCGATGCTACCGGTAGTGAAGTGCGCACGCTCGGGCGGCTCGAGGAGCCTGTGCGGGTTTCGCAGAACCTGATGCGCATGCTCAGTATTGCCGTGTTGGCCGGTGGCGCGCTGCTCACCTATCTGGTCTGGCCGGAAAAGGCAGTTGAGAAAGCGGTTACTGAAATCGGCATCGAGCATGTCGAAGTCGAGTCCGCCGATGGCACTACGCAGATTCACATGCTCGATGAGCCTGAGGATCAGGCGGTGGCTGAGGCCAACAAGACCGCTGAAAGTGAGCCGCAGCCTGAAACGACCGAATTGACTGCGCCGGCTAACGCTGTCGTGGCCTCTGCCGAGACGGCAGCCCCTCAGGTTATTACCTCGCCTGCGCCTGCTGATCCGGTTGCGGTGACTCCGGTGGCGCCAACTGCGGCGGTGCCTCCGGCGCCTGCTCCTGCTGCACCGGCTGTTGCGCCTGTTGCTTCTGCAGCGCCAGCGGCAGCTGCGCCAGAAGCGGCTCAGCCCGTGGTGGCGCAGGCGCCAGTGCCTGCCGGGCAGGCGTTGGTACAGGTGCAGTTCACTGCCGATTGCTGGACCCAACTGACCGACGCCGACGGCAAGGTGCTGTTCAGTGCGCTCAAACGCAAAGGCGACAGCCTTGAACTGGCCGGCAAGCCGCCATTCGAACTGCGTCTGGGTTATGCCCGTGGCGCCCAGGTCAGCCTCAATGGCCAGCCGGTCGATGTCACGCCTTTCACCAGTGGCGAAACCGCCCGTATGAAGCTGGGGCAATAGAGCCAAGCCATGCATTGTGAATCTCCGATCAAACGCCGTGTCTCCCGCAAAATCTGGGTAGGTTCGGTTGCTGTGGGTGGCGATGCGCCGATTTCGGTGCAGAGCATGACCAACACCAATACCTGTGATGTGGCCGCCACCGTGGCGCAGATCCGTCGCCTGGAAGATGCCGGTGCCGATATCGTCCGTGTCTCGGTTCCGGACATGGATGCCGCCGAGGCCTTCGGCAAGATCAAGCAGCAGGTACGTGTGCCGCTGGTCGCCGATATCCATTTCGACTACCAGATCGCCCTGCGCGTGGCTGAACTGGGTGTCGACTGCCTGCGCATCAATCCGGGCAATATCGGCCGCGAAGATCGTGTCCGTGCGGTGGTTGAAGCGGCGCGGGACAAGGGCATTCCGATTCGTATCGGAGTCAATGCTGGCTCCCTGGAAAAGGACCTGCAGAAGAAATACGGCGAGCCAACGCCGCAGGCGCTGGTCGAATCCGCATTGCGCCATGTCGAGCATCTGGACCGGCTGAACTTCCCCGACTTCAAGGTCAGCGTGAAGGCCTCCGACGTGTTCATGGCTGTCGAGGCTTACCGCCTGCTGGCCGGCCAGATCGAGCAGCCGCTGCACCTCGGTATCACCGAGGCCGGTGGTCTGCGTTCGGGCACCGTGAAGTCCGCCGTGGGACTGGGCATGCTGCTGGCCGACGGCATTGGCGATACTATCCGTGTCTCTCTGGCCGCTGATCCGGTGGAAGAGATCAAGGTCGGTTTCGACATTCTCAAATCCCTGCGCCTGCGCTCGCGCGGTATCAACTTCATCGCCTGCCCGAGTTGCTCGCGGCAGAACTTCGATGTGGTCAAGACCATGAACGAGCTGGAGCAGCGCGTCGAAGACCTGCTGGTACCGCTCGATGTCGCCGTGATCGGCTGTGTGGTCAATGGTCCCGGCGAAGCCAAGGAAGCCCATATCGGCCTGACCGGCGGCACGCCAAATAATCTGGTCTACATCGACGGGGCTCCGGCGACCAAGCTGACCAATGACAATCTGGTGGACGAGCTGGAAAAGCTCATCCGCCGCAAGGCGGCCGAAAAGGCCGAGGCCGACGCGGCGCTGATCGCCCGCGGCTAAGTATTAGGAATTTCTGTGAGCAAGTCCCTGCAAGCCATTCGTGGCATGAACGATATCCTCCCGGAGCAGACGCCTGCCTGGCGTTACCTGGAGAGCACCCTTGCCGAGCTGCTGGACGGCTATGGCTACAAGGAAATCCGCCTGCCGATCCTCGAGTTCACCGAGCTGTTTGCCCGTGGCATCGGTGAGGGCACCGATGTGGTCGACAAGGAGATGTACACCTTCCTTGACCGCAACGAGGAGTCGCTGACCCTGCGTCCCGAAGGTACGGCCGGCTGCGTCCGCGCGGTACTGGAGCACGGCCTTACAGGCGGTGGTCAGGTGCAGAAGTTGTGGTACGCCGGTCCGATGTTCCGCTACGAGAAACCGCAGAAAGGCCGCTACCGTCAGTTTCATCAGATCGGTATCGAAGTCTTCAACCTGCCGGGGCCGGATATCGATGCCGAACTGATCGTGCTCACGGCACGCCTGTGGAAGCAGCTGGGGCTGAGTGATGCGGTCACCCTGCAGCTCAACAGCCTGGGCTCCAGCGAGGCCCGCGCCAACTACCGCGATGCCCTGGTGGCCTACCTCAAGGAGCGCTTCGAGCAGCTCGACGAGGATAGTCAGCGTCGCCTGACCACCAACCCGTTGCGTATCCTCGACAGCAAGAATGCCCAGACTCAGGCCCTGCTGGTCGGTGCGCCGACCCTGCACGACTATCTGGATGACGAGTCCCGCGTGCATTTCGACGGTCTTAAGGCACGTCTGGATGCGGTCGGCATTCGTTACGAAATCAACCCGAAACTGGTACGTGGCCTGGATTACTACGGCCGTACCGTGTTCGAGTGGGTCACCGACAAGCTCGGTGCCCAGGGCACCGTGTGTGCCGGCGGCCGTTATGACGGATTGATCACCCAGTTCGGTGGCAAACCGACTCCGGGTGTCGGTTTTGCCATGGGCGTCGAGCGTCTGGTCCTGCTGCTGGAAACTTTGCAGTTGGTGCCGGAAGAGCTGCATCGTCCTGCCGATCTGTACCTCTGCGCCTTTGGCGAAGCTGCCGAGCTGGCTGGCCTGACACTGGCCGAGCAACTGCGTGATGCGTTGCCGGGCCTGCGGATGCTGGTCAACAGCGGGGGCGGCAGCTTCAAGAGCCAGTTCAAGAAGGCTGACAAGAGCGGTGCCCGCTTTGCCCTGATCCTGGGCGAGGACGAGCTGGCCGCCCGCGTGGTAGGGTGCAAGCCGCTGCGCGATGACAGTGAACAACAGACCATTGCCTGGGACGCTCTCGTTGAGCGTCTGGGTGCCTGCCTGCAGCAGGCGTAAGCATTTAGCGAAGGGGAATCCTGGGTGAGCATGCAGACCGAAGAAGAACAGATTGCGCAGATCAAGGACTGGTGGCAGCGCAACGGCAAGCCCCTGCTGACCGGGGGCGTTCTGGCACTGGCCGCAGTCATCGGCTGGCAGGGCTGGCAGAACTACCAGGCTAATCAGGCGCAGGGCGCCTCGGCGCTTTACCAGCAGCTTCTGGAAAGCAGCCTGCCGCAGACCGGCCAGGTTGACCCGGCCAAGGTCAGCGAACTGGCTGAGAAGCTCAAGAGCGAGTATGCCGGCACCCATTACGCGCAGTACGGCAGCCTGTTCGTCGCCAAGGTGGCAGTCGAGGCGGGCAAGCTGGATGACGCGGCGACTGAGCTCAAGGCCGTGCTGGATAAGCCGGTTGATGCCAATCTGGGCGAGCTGGCGCGTCAGCGTCTGGCCCGTGTCCTGGCCGCTCAGGGCAAGCTGGAAGAAGGCCTGAAGCTGCTGGAGGGTGATGCCGATCAGGTGTACCTGGCCAGCCGTGAAGAGCTCAAGGGTGATCTGCTGGTTCAGATGGGCAAGGCTGACGAAGCGCGTGCCGCCTACGAGAAGGCCAAGGCCGCACTGGCCGAGGATGCCGCTGTCGGTGGTTTGCAGATGAAGCTTGATGATCTGGCCAAGGGAGATGCCTGACGTGATGGTTTGGAAGAATGCCGCACTGCTGGCCATGGCCCTGCTGGTCGTAGGTTGCAGCAGCGATAGCGATAAAGAGCAGGAACCGGCCCCGCTGACCGACTTCGAGGAAGAGGTTCGGCTCGACGAGCAGTGGAGCCGCAGCATTGGAGAAGGCCAGGGCGAAACCTTCAACATGCTGGTACCGGCTGTGGATGGCGAAACGCTGTTTGCCGCTGACGTCACCGGTGTGGTCAAGGCCATCGAGCGCACCAGCGGCGATGTGCTGTGGGAACAGGATCTGGAACTTCCGGTTTCCGGTGCTATTGGCGCCGGCGCGGGTCTGGTTGTCGTCGGTACCCTCAAGGGTCAGGTGATTGCCCTGAATGCCGGCAGCGGCGAGGAGCAGTGGCGAGCCCAGGTCACCAGTGAGGTGCTGTCCGCACCGCAGACCAACGGTGATGTGGTGGTGGTGCAGACCCAGGACGACCGCCTGATCGCTTTCGATGCCGCTACCGGCTCGCAGCGCTGGATCTACGAAAACACCCCGGCCGTGCTGACTCTGCGCGGCACCAGTACGCCGATTGTCACCAACCGACTGGTGGTGGCCGGCCTGTCCACCGGTACCGTGCTGGCCCTTGATGCCCGCCGCGGTCTGCCGGTCTGGGAGCAGCGCGTAGCAGTGCCGCAGGGTCGCTCCGAACTCGATCGCGTGGTGGATATCGATGGCTCGCTGCTGCTCTCGGGCGGTGTCGTGTATGCCGTGAGCTACCAGGGCCGTGTAGCCGGTCTGGATCTGGAGTCCGGTCGCGTGCTGTGGCAGCGCGAAGCCTCCAGCTATGCCGGCATCGCTCAGGGTTATGGCAACGTCTATGTCAGCCAGGCCAACGGCACGCTGGAAAGCATCGATGAACGCTCGGCTTCGGCGCTGTGGAGCAACGAATCCCTGGCACGTCGCCAGCTGTCGGCACCGGAAGTGCTGTCCAGCTACGTGGTGGTCGGCGATCTGGAAGGTTACATCCACCTGCTGAGCCAGGTGGACGGTCGCTTCGTCGGCCGTGAGAAGGTCGACAGTGCCGGCGTGCGTGCGCGCCCGCTGGTGGTGGGCGACTGGCTGTATGTGTATGGCAACAGCGGAGAGTTGGTCGCTTACACGATCCGCTAAGCTGAGCTTGTCCGCCCGGCCGCTGCCGCTTTTTGCTGGCAGCGGCCGTCGCATTTTCTGAACCGGAGAGAACATGGTTCCTGTCATCGCCCTGGTGGGCCGCCCCAACGTCGGCAAGTCCACCCTGTTCAACCGTCTGACCAAGACCCGTGATGCCATCGTGGCCGAATACGCCGGGCTGACTCGCGATCGTCAGTACGGCGAGGCCAAGTGGCAGGGCCGCACCTACATCGTGATCGATACCGGTGGTATCTCCGGTGACGAGGAGGGTATCGACGCCAAGATGGCCGAGCAGTCGCTGCAGGCCATCGAAGAAGCCGATGCCGTGCTGTTCATGGTCGACTCGCGTGCCGGCATGACCGCCGCCGACCAGATGATTGCCGAGCACCTGCGCAAGCGGAACAAGCGCAGCTTCCTGATTGCCAACAAGGTCGATACCGTCGATCCGGATATCGCCCGCGCTGAGTTCAGCCCTCTGGGGCTGGGCGACGCCGTGCCGATTGCGGCGGCTCACGGCCGTGGCATCAACCATATGCTGGAACTGGCCCTGGGTATCTTCCCCAAGGACAACGCCGAGGACGAAGAAGGCGCCGAGGGTGAGTCGGAGGTTGTTGCCGAAGGTCAGGAAGCCAAGCGCATCCCCGGCCCGAGCGAGAAGGATGGCATCAAGATCGCCATCATCGGCCGTCCCAACGTGGGCAAGTCGACACTGGTCAACCGCATGCTGGGCGAAGAGCGCGTCATCGTCTATGACCAGGCCGGTACCACCCGCGACAGCATTTACATCCCCTTCGAGCGCGGTGACGAGAAGTACACCCTGATCGACACCGCCGGTGTACGCCGTCGCGGCAAGATCTTCGAGGCGGTGGAAAAGTTCTCCGTGGTGAAAACCCTGCAGGCCATCCAGGACGCCAACGTGGTGATCTTCGTGATGGATGCCCGCGAAGGTGTGGTCGAGCACGACCTCAACCTGCTCGGTTTCGTTCTGGAAAGCGGACGTGCGCTGGTCATCGCCCTGAACAAGTGGGATGGCATGGAGCAGGGCGAGAAGGACTATGTGAAGACCGAGCTGGAACGCCGGTTGATGTTCGTCGACTGGGCCGATATCCATTTCGTTTCGGCCAAGCACGGCACGGGTGTTGGTCACCTGTACAAGTCGGTGCAAACCGCCTTCGCCTCGGCCGTTACCCGCTGGCCGACCAGCCGCCTGACCCAGATCCTCGAAGACGCCGTGCAGGAGCACCAGCCTCCGCTGGTCAACGGTCGTCGCATCAAGCTGCGCTACGCCCACCTGGGTGGTGCCAACCCGCCCCTGATCGTCATTCACGGCAACCAGGTGGACGCGGTGCCGCGTTCCTACACCCGTTACCTGGAAAACACCTACCGCCGCGTGCTCAAGCTGGTCGGTACGCCGCTGCGGATCGAGTTCAAGGGTGGTGAGAACCCGTTCGAGGGCAAGAAGAACGTCCTCACCGAGCGTCAGGTGAACAAGAAGCGCCGCCTGATGAGCCACCACAAGAAGGCCGAGAAGAAGAAAAAGGACAAGCGCCGCTGATTCCGGCCGCATGAACAGAGGGCGCCCAGTGCAGACTGCGCGCCCTTTTTCGTGGCCGCCTCAATGGTCAGGCAGCGGGTGGCTCGGCTATCCTGCCGGTCGACTTTTCCGCCGGTTTCGTTTCAGGTAGCGCCATGCTTGTCAGCAAGTTGCCCTCCGTTGGCACCACCATTTTCACCCGTATGTCGCAGCTGGCCGCCGAGGTCGGGGCGCTCAATCTGTCCCAGGGCTTCCCCGATTTTCCCAGCCCGCAGCCCCTGCTGGATGCCGCCGTACGCCATTTGCAGGCCGGGCATAACCAGTACGCGCCCATGACCGGTTTGCCGCGTCTGCGCGAAGCGGTGGCGGCCAAGGTTGCCACGCTCTATGGACGTGAGGTGTCGGCCGACACCGAGGTCACAATCGTGCCGGGGGCTACCGAGGCGATCTTCTGCGCGGTGCAGGCGCTGATCCGCGCGGGCGACGAGGCCATCGTCCTCGACCCCTGCTACGACAGCTATGAACCCTCGGTGGAACTGGCCGGTGGTCGTTGCGTGCATGTGCCGCTCAACTTGCCGGACTTCTCGGTGGACTGGCAGCGGCTGAGTGATGCCATCAGCGAGCGTACCCGGCTGATCTTCATCAACTCGCCGCACAACCCCAGCGGTGCTTTGCTGTCGCGCGCCGATCTCGACCAGTTGGCGGCGCTGATCCGTGACCGTGACATCTACCTGATCAGCGACGAGGTCTACGAGCATCTGGTGTTCGACGGCGCCAGCCACGCCAGCGTGCTGGCCCACGAGGAGCTGTATGCGCGGGCCTACGTGGTCAGTTCGTTCGGCAAGACCTATCACGTTACCGGCTGGAAGACCGGCTACGTGGTGGCTCCGCCGGCGCTCACCGCCGAGCTGCGCAAGGTGCACCAGTTCGTTACCTTCGTCGCCGTCACTCCGTTGCAGCATGCGCTGGCCGATTTCATGGTTGAGCATCCTGAGCACATAGCCGAACTGCCGGCCTTCTATCAGGCCAAGCGCGATCTGTTCTGTGACCAGCTGACGGGTTCGCGGTTTGCCTTTACCCGTACGCCGGGCACCTATTTCCAGATCGTCGATTACTCGGCGATCCGCCCTGATCTGGACGATGTCGCCATGGCCGAATGGCTGACCCGCGAGCAGGGCGTGGCGGCCATTCCGGTCTCGGTGTTCTATCAGCAGCCGCCGGCGGGGATGCGTCTGGTGCGGTTCTGCTTTGCCAAGCGTGAGGAAACCCTGCTGGCTGCCGGAGCGAAACTATGCGCGATCTGACGAGCTTGCCCGACCTGCAACTGGCGCTGATCCAGACCACGCTGGTCTGGCAGGATGCGTCCGCCAATCGCGAGCATTTCGCGCGCCTGCTGGAACAGGCCCGTGGCACCGATCTGATCGTCCTGCCGGAAATGTTCAGCACCGGCTTTTCCATGGATTCAGCCGCCCTGGCCGAGCCCGAGGATGGCCCGACCAGCCAGTGGTTGCGCCAGCAGGCTCAGGACCTGGGCGCGGTGGTCTGCGGCAGCCTGATCATCCAGGCCGCTGATGGCAGCTACCGCAACCGCCTGCTCTGGGCGCGCCCGGACGGTTCGCTGGCGCACTACGACAAGCGTCACCTGTTCCGCATGGCCGGTGAGCACAAGCACTACAGTGCGGGCGAGCAGCAGGTGGTGCTGGAAGTGAAGGGCTGGCGGGTGCGTCCGCTGATCTGCTACGACCTGCGCTTCCCGGTGTGGAGCCGCGATGCCGGCGGCACGGATCTGCTGCTGTATACCGCCAACTGGCCGGCGGCACGTCGTCACCACTGGAATCATCTGCTACCGGCGCGGGCCATCGAAAACCTCTGTTATGTCGCGGCGGTCAACCGGGTGGGCGAGGATGGCAAAGGCCATGCCTACAGCGGTGACAGTCAGGTGCTGGACTTTCAGGGCGAGTCGCTGCTGGCGGCGCAGGATGTTGATGGCGTGTTTCGTGTCCGCCTCAGTGCGGCGGAGCTGGCGGCCTATCGGCAGCGCTTCCCGGCCCATCTGGATGCCGACAGCTTTGTACTTGAGTAAGGGTTCCAGATAGCAAAACGCCGGGCATTGCCCGGCGTTGTTGTTTCTACCGATCAGCCCAGTGCGGGATAGTCGGTGTAACCCTCGGCGCCGCCGCCATACAGGGTGGCGGGGTTCAGTGGGTTCAGCTCAGCACCGGCCTGGAAGCGTGCGGCCAGGTCCGGGTTGGCGATGTACGGGCGGCCGTAGGCCACCAGATCGGCCAGGCCTTCGGCAATGGCCTGCTCGCCGCTCTCGGCGGTTTGCCCGCCGGCGATGATCAGGGTGCCCTGATACAGCTGACGCAGTTTGCGCAGCAGTGCGTCATAGCCCTCGAAGGTGCCGCCCAGCCAGTCCGGGCGATTGATGTGCAGGTAGCCCAGCTGGCGGCTGTTGAGCTGCGCGACCAGGTAGCTGAAGGTTTCCAGCGGGTTGGCGTCGTGGACGTCGCCGAAGGTGCCCATCGGCGAAATGCGGATGCCGACCTTGCGGCTGTCGCCCACTGTCGCCACCACGGCATCGACGACCTGCAGTACCAGGCGCGCGCGGTTCTCCACCGAGCCGCCGTAAGCGTCGCTGCGCTGGTTGCTGTTGGAGCAGAGGAACTGGTCGAGCAGGTAGCCGTTGGCGGCATGCACTTCGACGCCGTCGAAACCGGCCTGGATGGCATTGGCAGTGCCTTGAGCATAAGCGGCCACGATTCCCGGCAGCTCATGCAGCTCCAGGGCGCGCGGCTTGGCGGTGGCGGCCTTGTGGTGGCTGCCATCGGCCTCGACCACATAGCACTCGGCATTGGCCTGGATGGCCGACGGGGCGACCGGGTCGGCGCCGCCCGGCTGCAGTAGAGGGTGGGAAATACGCCCAACGTGCCACAGCTGCAGGAAGATGCGCCCGCCGGCCTGATGCACAGCCTGGGTTACCTGCTGCCAGCCGGCGACCTGTTCGGCGCTGTGGATGCCCGGTGTCCAGGCGTAGCCCTGGCCTTGCGGGCAGACCTGGCTGGCCTCACTGATGATCAGGCCGGCATTGGCGCGCTGCGCATAGTAGCGGGCGTTCAGTTCGCCCGGCACATTGCCCGGCAGGCTGCGCTGGCGGGTCAGCGGGGCCATGACCAGGCGGTTGGGCAGGTTGAGGTCGCCGAGTTGGGTTGGGGAAAACAGGTGATCGAGACTCATGGGATTGTCCTGGAGTGGCTGATGTTTGCCGTCGATTATGGGGGTGGCAAACTTTTATACAAGTACGTACGATTTAGGCAGTCACTTACTAATTGGTAATTATCATGAGCGATCAACCGGCGCTGTCTCCGGAAAGCAAACGTCTGGTACAGGGCGACAAGGTCTACAACACGCCGGTGGAAGTGACCCTTGAGGTGATCGGTGGCAAGTGGAAATCCCTGCTGGTCTATCACCTGCTGCAGGGGCCGCTGCGCTTTTCCGAGTTCAAGCGTCTGGTACCGGATATCACCGAAAAGATGCTGACCCAGCAGTTGCGCGAGCTGGAGCGCGATGGCGTACTCAGTCGTACTGTGTTTGCCGAAGTGCCGCCGCGGGTCGAATACCGCGTGACCGAGCATGGCGCCACGCTCAAGCCCGTGCTTGAAGCCATGTGCCAATGGGGTCGCAGCCACTGGCAACAGCAGCCTACGGCTTGAGGTAGCTGTCGTAGATCTCCTGGTAGCGCCCGCTCTGCTTGAGGTGCTGCAGGCCGGCGTTGAAGTCGTCACGCACCTGGGCATCGCGGAAGACCGGGCGGTAGTCCTGCGGGTCTTCCTCGGTAAAACTGTGCATGTCGACCGCCTTGGCCTTGAACAGGGCGGTGCGTGAGAGCAGCTGTTCGAAGTAGTGATAGATGCTGCGGTCGCTCAGCACCACATCGTAGCGTCCCTTGTTCAGACCCAGCACCTGCAGCTCCTGATTGTTCTGCTCGAAATACAGACCGGCCGCCTGGGTGGCGCCGAGCCACTCGGGGTAGCGCTTGGCCGCGCCCTGGAAGGCCACCACGCTGAGACCCTTGAGGTCTTCCGGTTTTTCCAGCCTGAGCTGGCGGTGACGCAGGGTCACCAGCACGTTCTGGTAGATCACCGCCGGCTCGCCGTAGTGGCCGCCCTGATCGCTCAGGTCCTGGCCCAGGTCGGTCATCGCCGCATCCACCTCGCCATGGCGGAATGCCAGCGGCACCCGGGCCAGCGGGTAATAGCGCGGCTTCAGACGATGGCCGCGGAAGGCCAGGGCTTCGCCAATCACCTCCAGCTCAATGCCGCTGTCGCTTTCCGGAAAGCAGTAGGGCGGAATCTTCTCGCCAAAGGCCATCAGCACATCCGCGCCCCAGCTGGCGCTGCTGCAACAGCACAGGGCAATAAGCAGACGACGACAGAGCGACTGAAAGGCCATGGCGATGACTCGTACTGGGATAATTCGAGTCTAGAAGCTGTCGCGAAGACTGCCTGACCGGCAGGCAGAAAAAAGGGGAGCCGGGGCTCCCCAAGGGACTAACTGGTAGGGACTACCGCGCAGGCACTGAGTCAGGCGGCCTGGGCTTCGGCCTGACGCAGCGCGCGGTTGATGGCGCTGAACAGGGCGCGGAAGCTGGCGGTGGTCAGGTTCTCGTCGATGCCGATGCCGTGCAGCGCACGACCGCCATTCAGGCGCAGTTCGATATAGGCCGCGGCCTTGGCGTTGGTGCCGGCGCCGATGGCGTGCTCGGCGTAGTTGACGATTTCCACGCCGACCGGCAGACCGGCGACCAGCGCTTCCAGCGGCCCCTTGCCGATGCCGCGCCAGTGACGCAGCTCGCCGACTTCGTCGACGCTGACATCGACGGCGGTGGTGCCGTGCTCTTCCTGCAGTCGGTGGCTTTTCAGGGTATAGGGCTCGTCAGCCTGCAGGTACTCGCTTTCCAGTAGGGCGTAGATCTGCGCCGCGCTCATCTCCAGGCCCAGGCGGTCGGTTTCCTTCTGCACCACCTGGCTGAACTCGATCTGCAGGCGACGCGGCAGGCTGATGCCGTATTCCTGCTCCAGCAGGTAGGTAATACCGCCCTTACCGGACTGGCTGTTGACGCGGATGACCGCCTCGTAGCTGCGGCCGATGTCCGCCGGGTCGATCGGCAGGTAGGGCACTTCCCACACGCCGTTGGCATCCTGCTGGGCGAAGCCCTTGCGGATGGCATCCTGGTGCGAGCCGGAGAAGGCGGTGTGCACCAGATCGCCGACGTAAGGGTGGCGCGGATGCACCGGCAGCTGGTTGCATTCCTCGACCACCTTGCGCACGGCATCGATGTCGGAAAAATCCAGCTGCGGATCGACGCCCTGGGTGTAGAGGTTCAGGGCCACGGTCACCAGATCGACGTTGCCGGTGCGCTCGCCGTTGCCGAACAGGCAGCCTTCGACGCGGTCGGCGCCGGCCATCAGGCCCAGCTCGGTGGCGGCCACGCCGGTGCCACGGTCGTTATGGGTGTGCAGGCTGACGATCACGCTGTCGCGGCGGTCGACATGGCGGCAGAACCACTCGATCTGGTCGGCGTAGATGTTCGGCGTGGCGGCCTCGATGGTGGCCGGCAGGTTGAGGATCAGCTTGTTTGCCGGCGTCGGCTGGAATACGCCGATCACCGCGTTGCACACCTCGACGGCGAAGTCGGTCTCGGTGGAGCTGAACACTTCCGGCGAGTACTCGAAGCGCCAGGCGGTTTCCGGATTCTCGGCAGCCAGACGCTTGATGATCTGCGCGGCATTCACGGCGATCTCGATCACCCCGGCCTTATCCTGATTGAAGACGATGCGGCGGAAGCTCGGCGCGGTGGCATTGTAGTAGTGAACGATGGCCTGCCTGGCGCCCTTGAGCGATTCGAAGGTGCGGGTGATCAGGTCCTCGCGGGCCTGGGTCAGCACCTGGATGGTCACGTCATCGGGAATGTGGCCGCCTTCGATCAGTTCGCGGACGAAGTCGAAGTCGGTCTGTGAGGCCGACGGAAAGCCCACTTCGATTTCTTTCAGGCCCACGGCGACCAGGCACTTGAAGAAGCGCATCTTCTTCTCGGCATCCATCGGCTCGATCAGAGACTGGTTGCCATCGCGCAGGTCCGAGCTCAGCCAGATGGGCGCCTTGCTGATCTGCTGATTCGGCCAGGTGCGGTCCGGAATCTGGATCGGGGCGAAGGGGCGGTACTTGCTCCAAGGGTCTTTCAGCATGCTCATGGCTGTTTCCTGCTCGAAATGGGGCGCTTGTGGCGCTGTGTCAGGGCTAATCGTCTATTCGGGGGTTAATCATTGCAAGCATGTTTTTAAAATTGGAATTCTTTTCCTTTTATTGATTTTTTTTGAGTTTTTTTTGCTTTGCTATCGCTGCGAGTGTTGATTCTTTGCGCTGAGTTAAAAGGGGTTGATCTGTGTCAGAACTGTTGCGCCTACATGTCGCAGAGACTACGCAGCAGCCGGACATTAGAATCGCCGCGCATTTTCAGGGGAGCATCGGTTTGTCTTTACGCATGAGCACATCGCGCATTGGCGCCTGGTTGGGCCTTTTTGCCCTGCTCATGCTGTTTGCCGGTCCGTTGCTGACTCAGGCGCAGAATCTGGATCTGATGTCTGCCCTGACTCAGGTGCAGGCCGAGCTGAGTTGTCACTCGGATGATTCGGCTCAGGTGCCTGCCGAGCAGGTGCCGTTCTCCCATGTGGACTGCGGCTATTGCCAACTGGTGACGCACTTTGCTGCTGTGCCAGTGCCAGCTTCTGGCTTCTCGGTTCCGTTTTCCGCGCCAGCACCTGATTTTCATATTGCGCTTGATGACGCAGTGCTCAGCGCCCAGTTGCTTCCTCCGCCACGCGCGCCACCACAGTCAATCCCTGTCTGATCCAATTGCACGCAGCAACTTGGCTGTGTGCTGACCTGTGTTGACTGCGTGGAATGCCCTCATGTCCAGAATTGTTGCTTCGTCCCGTTCCTCCTTTGCCTTGTCGAAAACCACTCAGCGCTGGCAGGCAGCTCATGCCGCACTGCTGGGGCTGCTGATTGCCAGTCCGCTGCTGGCTGCGGAAGAGCCTGTAAAAGAGACTGCTCGTGAGGCGCTGCTCCTCAAACCGACGGTGATTACTGCTGAATCCACCTCTGCTCTCTCAACTTCGACAGAGGTAGATCTGGGGGCAACTGCCAGCCCGGCTACGCTCACCGATGACAGTGCTGCCCTTCTGCGTGGCGTTCCTGGTGTGAGCCTGAACGCGGCCGGTGGCCTCTCCAGTTTGCCGTCGATTCGTGGTCTGGCCGATGACCGCTTGCGAATCAAGGTCGATGGCATGGACCTGATTGCGTCCTGCCCCAATCACATGAACCCGGCGTTGTCCTATGTGGACCCGAGCAATCTTGGTTCGCTGAAGGTGTATGCCGGTGTAACTCCGGTCAGCGTAGGCGGGGACAGCATTGGCGGTAGCATCGTCGCAGAGCGCGCCGCGCCGGAGTTTGCTGAGTCCGGTGCGCAGAGCCTGAACAAGGGTGAAGTCGGTGCTTATGTGCGTAGCAACAACGATGCGCGCGGTGGTCATGTGTCGCTGATGCATGCCAATGATGTGTTCAACATCCGCTACGCCGGCAGCACCAGCAAGGCCAATAACTACATGGCCGGTGATGATTTCAAAGCCACGACGGCGACGGGGCGTCCGGGTGAGACATCGCCTTTGGATGAGGTGGCCTCCACGGCCTATGAAACCCGCAATGACGAACTGAGCATGGCGCTCAAACTGGGCGAGGACCTGCTCGAACTCACGCTTGGCCAGCAGAAGGTTCCGCAGGAGCTGTTCCCCAATCAGCGCATGGACATGACCGACAACACGCAGAAGCGCATGAACCTGCGTTATCTCAGCGAGTTCGACTGGGGCAGCCTGGAGACTCAGGTCTACCACGAAAAGGTTGAGCACGAGATGAACTTCGGCCCGGACAAGCAGTTCTGGTACGGCAATGCGCCAGGCATGCCGATGAACAGTGATGGCAAGACCCTGGGTGGTAGCGTCAAGGCGGAAATTGAGTTGAGCGCCGATGATTTGCTGCGCGTGGGTAGCGAGTATCAGCGCTATCGCCTGGATGATTACTGGCCGGCCTCCGGCACTGGCGGCATGTCGCCCAATACCTTCGAGAACATCAATGATGGTGAGCGTGACCGCGCTGCGCTGTTTGCCGAGTGGGAGCGTGAGCTGAACCAGGCCTGGACCACCCAGCTGGGCGTGCGCTATGAGCACGTCACCACCGATGCCGGCGAGGTGCACGGTTATGCCGACACCAACGGCATGGGCATGATGGTCAGCAACCAGCGTCGCGACTCAGCCGCCTTCAATGCCAGTGACCGCAGTAAGAGCGACAACAACTGGGACGCTACGGCTCTGGCTCGCTACCAGCATGATGCCAATCTGGATATCGAATTCGGCCTAGCACGCAAGGTGCGCTCGCCCAACCTCTACGAACGCTACACCTGGTCGACCTGGCCGATGGCCGCGATCATGAACAACGTGGCTGGTGATGGTAATGGCTATGTGGGTGATGTTGATCTCAAGCCGGAGGCTGCCCACATCGTCTCCACCAGCTTCGACTGGCACAGCACGGATCGTCGCCAAGAGCTGAAAGTCACACCGTTCTACACCTATGTCGATAACTATATTGATGCCGTAGCACTGCCAGGGCAGGCAGTGGTCGCCGAGCAGTACAACGTGCTGCAGTACGCCAACCAGTCCGCGCGTATCTACGGGGTAGACGTCTCCGGGCGCATGCCGTTGACGCAGAATGATCTGGGACAGTGGGGAGCCGAGGCGCTGGTCAACTACAGTAATGGTGAAAACCGCGACACCCATGATGAGCTGTACAACATCATGCCGCTCAACGCGACCTTCGCCCTGACTCAGAAACTGGGTGGTTGGAGCAACAGCCTGGAAATGGTCACTGTGCAGGCCAAGAACGACGGCTCCGATGTGCGCAATGAGATCGAGACCGCAGGTTACACCCTGTTCAACCTGCGCCTGAGCCATAGCTGGGATCAGGTGCGCCTGGATATGGGTGTGGAGAACCTGGCGGACAAGTTCTACTACCTGCCCACCGGCGGCGCCTACACCGCCCAGGGTCGCACCATGAGCATGAACGGCATCGCCTGGGGCACGGCCGTGCCGGGCATGGGGCGTTCCTACTACACGGGTGTGACGGTCAGCTTCTGATTGTCTGCCGTGTGCAAAAAGCCCCGCTTCTGCGGGGCTTTTTGTCAGGGTTCGAAGGCACCGATAAAAATGGCCGGGTCAACCCGGGCATCATTCAGGCTGACGTTCCAGTGCATGTGTGGGCCTGTGGCGCGACCGGTTGCGCCGACGCGGCCGAGCACGGCGCCGCGGGGGAGTTGCTGGCCGAGACGGACATCGATCTTCGACAGGTGGCAGAACATGCTGATCAGGCCCTGACCATGATCTACGAACACCGTCTTGCCGTTGAAGAAGTAGTCGCCAATCAGGGTGACCTTGCCGGCCGCCGGCGCCTTGACCGGTGTGCCGGCGGGCACGGCGAAGTCCAGTCCGGCGTGCGGGTTGCGTTCCTCGCCATTGAAGAAACGGCGCACACCGAAGCGGCTGGATAGAGGGCCGTTGACCGGTTTGTCGAGCAGCAGATTGCTCGGCGTACCCGGGCTGAACTGCTGGTAGGCGCGGGTCTGCTCGGCCAGCTCACGCTCGATGCGTTTGAGATTGGCCGGGCTCGGATTGACCTGCTCCTGGTTTTTCAGGCGGATGTGCTGCTCCTGATAGCGCTTGCTGCCGACCTGAAAGGGCAGCGGCTGCGCGCCCGTGACCTCGATCTGCTGCTGGCCGGGTTTGACCGTCAACGGAATGCCGACGATGGCGATCCAGCGCCGACCGTCCTCGCGCACCACCAGCACCGGTTTGCCCTCATAGCGCGCCTGCGGCGCCTGGGGCTGTTCCGGCAGGGCGACCACGGCCACGCCACCGGGTACCGGTTTGTTCAGCAGGCGGGTAAGAAAGCCCTCGGCCTGGACGGGCAGGGCGAGGCAGAGCAGCAGGGCGGCAAGCAGGCGCATAGAGATTCCGACGGTGTTAGTCCAGCAGCGACAGGGTGACCGGCGCCAGATGATTGTCCTCAACCCGCACGTCCAGCTCGCCCTCGCCCAGCCTGGCCCTGAGCCGTTGGCCGGGCTGGGTCTGGGCGGCCTGGCGAATGGCGTTGCCGCGCTCGTCGAGGAGGATGCTGTAGCCGCGACCGAGGGTGGCCAGCGGGCTGACCAGCTGCAGGCTGTGAGCCAGGGCGGCGAGCTGCTGACGTTGCTGGCGCAACTCATGCTCCATGGCACGTGGCAGGCGTTCGGCCAGTCCGTCCAGGCGCTGGCGCAGCAGGGCCAGCTGGCGGCCCGGATGCTGGGCGGCCAAGCGGGTGTCTCCCAGCGGATGCAGCGCTCATGGGTCGGTGCGTAGTAGTCGGTAGTCTTGTAGAGGAACTCGGCATATTCGCTGAGAACAAGAAAGCCGTGGGCAAAG
>NZ_NSLB01000016.1 GCF_002304225.1 Pseudomonas sp. HAR-UPW-AIA-41 | reverse complement strand
CCACCGCGGGAGCCCCCGACGCCCGCGACTCCCCCGCCAGCAGGCTCAGGCGGCTGTGCAGGTCGGCGCCAGCGCCGCGCAGGATGTCACGCTCGGAGAGCAGCGCCGCCAGATCAGCCGCCAGCGCCCCGAGCCCCAGTGCCTGACCGCGCAGCAGCAGATGGGCAATACGCGGATGCGCCGGCAACTCGGCCATGGCCTGCCCGTGGGGCGTGAGTACGCCGCGCTCATCCAGCGCACCGAGGCGCGCCAGCAAATCACGGGCCTGGGCGAAGGCAGCCGGCGGCGGCACATCCAGCCAGGCCAGATCAAAGGGTTCGACACCCCAGCGCGCCAGCTGCAGAGCCAGCCCGGCGAGGTCGGCCTGAAGGATTTCCGCCTCACCGTAGGCGGCCAGCTGATCGTGCTGGCTCTGCGACCACAAGCGGTAACACACACCCGGCTCCAGACGCCCGGCCCGACCGGCGCGCTGAGTGGCCGAAGCCCTTGAGATGCGCAGGGTGTCCAGACGGGTCATGCCGCTGGCCGGGTCGAAGCGCGGCACGCGCGCCAGGCCCGCATCCACCACGACACGCACGCCGTCGATGGTCAGGCTGGTCTCGGCGATATTGGTGGCCAGCACCACCTTGCGCATGCCGGCCGGTGCCGGCTCGATGGCCGTACGCTGTGCGGAGAGTTCCAGCTCGCCATGCAGCGGACAGAGCAACACATCCGCTCGCCCGGCCAGACTGCCCTCCAGTTGATCAGCCACCCGGCGGATCTCTGCCTGACCAGGAAGAAATACCAGCAGGCTGCCGGACTCGTCGCTCAGCGCCTGCAGCACCGTCTGTACCACGCGCGGCTCGATCCATTCGCCCGGCTGCCAGGGCGCGCCCCAGCGGATATCCACCGGGTACATGCGCCCTTCGCTGGATACCACCGGCGCTTCGCCGAGCAGCGCGGACAGCCGCTCGCCTTCCAGCGTGGCCGACATCAGCAGCACCTTGAGCGGCGTATCGCGCAGCAGCTCGCGGCCATTGAGGGTCAGCGCCAGCGCCAGATCGGCATCCAGGCTGCGTTCGTGGAATTCGTCGAAGATCACCAGCCCGACGCCCTCGAGCGCCGGGTCGTCCTGCAGGCGGCGGGCAAGAATGCCCTCGGTCACCACCTCGATGCGGGTGCGTGGGCCAACCTTGCTATCCAGGCGGATGCGGTAGCCCACCGTCTCGCCGACCGGCTCGTCCAGCTCGCTGGCCAGGCGCTCGGCGGCGGCGCGCGCGGCCAGACGCCGCGGTTCCAGCATGACGATGCTCTGCCCGGCCAGCCACGGCTCGTCGAGCAGCGCCAGCGGCACACGGGTAGTCTTGCCGGCGCCGGGCGGGGCCTCCAGCACGGCTTCGTCACGCTCGCTCAAAGCCGCGCGCAGGGCCGGCAGTACGTCATCAATCGGCAGGCGGTTCATCGTTCCTCCACACAAGGCCGACGATTATAGGGCGAACCCGGGCCGGGACAGGTGGTCTCAGAACCTGTTTACGAGCTCCTGGATTAGAGCCAGACAAGGCAAAAACGGGCGAGGAAGCGCAGTTTACGAATGGTAAATGAGCATTCCGAGATCGTTTTTAACGCGGTATGGCCGACAGCCAGGAGCTCGTAAACGGGTTCACAGGCATAACCCCAGGCGAGCTGGGGTATAGTTCGCGCCATTGCGTCAGGAGGTTTCCATGCGTTTTTCCACCCGTTTGCTCTGCGCCGCCCTCGGCACCACCCTGCTTACTCAACTGACCGCCTGCGGCACCCTGTTCTACCCGGACCGCCGCGGCCAGATCGAAGGCAAGCTTGATCCGGCGATTGTCGCCGCCAATGCCGTCGGTCTGCTGTTCTACATCATCCCCGGCCTGATCGCCTTCGGCATCGACTTCGCCACCGGCGCCATCTATTTCCCCGAGGGCAAGTACTCAGTCGCTCCGGAAAAACTGCAGAACACCCTGGGCGCCGACGGGCAGGTTGATCGCCTGAAACTCAAGGCCCTGCTGGAAGAGGAGCTGGGCCGCCGCCTGCCGCTGGACGACCCGCGCCTGCTGGAACAGCGCGGTAACCCGCAGCAACTGGCGGCCTTTGGCCTGCGCCCGGCGGCCTGACGATGACCGATTACGCCCGGCATGCCCGCCTGCTCAAACTGGCCACGCGCACCTCGCTGGCGGTGGCCATCACCCTGGTGGTGGCCAAGGCAGTGGCCTGGTGGCTGAGCGGCTCGGTCAGCCTGCTCGCCGGCCTGACCGACTCCTTGCTGGACAGCGCCGCCTCTTTCCTCAATCTGCTGGCCGTGCACTACGCCCTGAAGCCGGCCGACGAGGATCACCGCTACGGGCATGGCAAGGCCGAGGCCCTGGCCGGACTGGCCCAGGCACTGTTCATCGGCGTCAGCGCCGTGCTGGTGGGTGCCCAGGCAGTCGAACGCCTGCAGAATCCACAGCCCCTCGGCTCGGCCGAACTGGGCATTGCCGTGATGCTGCTATCGCTGGCGCTGACCGCCGGCCTGCTGCTGTTGCAGCGCCATGTGATCCGCGTGACCGGCTCCACGGCGATCCGCGCCGATTCCCTGCACTACCGCTCCGACCTGCTGCTCAACGGCAGCATCCTGCTCGCCCTGATCCTCGCCGGCATCGGCTTCAGCCAGCTCGACGCGCTGTTCGGTCTGGCCATTGCCGCCTACATCCTGTGGAGTGCCGTGGGTATCGCCCGCGAGTCGGTGGCGGTACTGATGGACCAGGAGCTGCCGCTGGAAGTCAGCGAGCGCATGCACGAACTGGTCTGCGCGGTGGACGGCGTGATCGGTGCCCACGACCTGCGCACACGCATTTCCGGCAGCCACTGGTACGTGCAACTGCATCTGGAGCTGCCGGCCAACCTGCCGCTGGTGGAGGCCCATCGCCTGTGTGAAGCCGTCGAGGCCGCCATTCATGTCGAGTTCCCTCGCGCCGAAGTGCTGGTCCACCCGGACCCGGTGGAAACCCCGGCAGACTGAGCAAAAGACCGGGGCAGACAACTAGAGTTTTTACTCTAAAAAACGCTAAGCTGGCGCCGCGACTCCCCTATAACGACAACACAAGGAGCTTCACATGACGCTGACGGCAACTGCCTGCGCGCTGCTCGGTCTGGTGGCCTGGGCCCTGGTTCTGGTCTTGCTGCTGGTCAACCAGCGCGGCCTGATGGTTATGACCGGCAAGATGAAGGTCAACGCCTTCGCCCCGGATGGCAGCAACACCCCGAGTGATTTCGGCCAGCGCCTGGTGCGCGTGCACGCCAACTGCCTGGAAAACCTGCCGCTGCAGGCCGCCGTACTGCTCTATGCCATCGCTGCCGGACAGACCGCGCTGACCGACCCACTGGCGGGCTTGCTCTTGGGTGCCCGTCTGTTCCAGTCGGTCATGCACCTGATCAGCACCAGTCCGCTGTTCGTCTGGCTTCGCTTTGCCGGCTTCTTCATCCAGCTGGGCATTCTGGCCTACTGGCTGCTGTTGCTCGGCGGGCTGATCTGACAGACCGCCTAAAACATGCACGCACAAAAAAGGAGGCCTCTGGCCTCCTTTTTTGTGTCCTTCCCAGGTGCTTGTGACACCCTTGCCTATCGCCCGTCTGATTGGACGGTGCGGACCCGGTGGCCTGCGCGACCCGGTGGGATCGGCGGCGCCGCAGCAACTGATTGGCCGCTGCGGTCGGACTGTGTTGTCCGGGCCTTGAAACTGGAACAAAGGTTACCCAGAAGGACGGGGAGATTGTTTGCGAAGATTGCCAACATCAACATCACTTGCGCAATAAATCACCAAGAACAAGAATAAACATGCAATCAATCAAAAAATCAGGCCAGTCATGAACAAACTCGACCGCTACGACCTGCGCATCCTTGCCGAATTGCAGCGCGACGCGCGCATCTCCAACCAGGAGCTGGCCGAGCGCATCGGTCTGTCCGCCTCGCCCTGCTCACGACGGGTCAAGCAGCTGGAAGACGACGGCTACATTGCCCGTCAGGTCGCCCTGCTCGATCGCAAACTGCTCGGCCTGACCCTCACCGCCTACGTGCAGATCGGTATGGACCGGCACACCCCCGAGCGTTTCGAGAACTTCGAGGCCGCCATCCGCCAGTGGCCGGAAGTGCAGGAGTGTTGCCTGGTCACCGGCATGGATGCCGACTACCAGCTCAAGGTGGTGGTCCCGGACATGGACCACTACCAGAAATTCCTCCTCGGCCGCCTGACCCGCGTCGAGGGCGTGACCAGCGTGCGCTCGAGCTTCGTGCTCAATCAGGTACTGGCCAGCACCGAGTTGCCGCTGGACCACCTGCGCAGCTGAAGGGCATCCGACAGAGCGACACTCTGTCGTCTGTCGAAGGCCCGCGCCTGCCCGTATAATCGCCGGCCGTTACGAATCCCCCGGCGAGGTCGACGTGGAAACCGAACAGTTCGAAGCCCTGATGATGTACACCCTGGTGGGTGGCCTGATGCTGTTCATGGCCTTCATCATCTGGGACCTGGCGAAGAAGTCCAAGGCCGGCCGCCTCGGCACCGCCATCCTGTTCCTCGGCCTGGGGCTGTGCCTGTTCGCCTTCGCCGCCAAGCCGATCATCGGCTACATCATCGAAGTGGCCCGGCACATCCAGAGCTGATTCGGGCCTATTCGAACAGCGCGTCCAGCGCCTGCTCCAGGCGCGTCACCGCAATCACCTGCAAGCCGGCCGGTGCTTCCTTGGGCGCATTGCCCTTGGGCACGATGGCACGCTTGAAGCCGTGCTTGGCGGCTTCTTTCAGTCGCTCCTGACCGCTCGGCACCGGGCGGATCTCGCCGGACAGGCCGATCTCGCCGAACACCAGCAGATCATGCGGCAGCGGCTTGTTGCGCAGGCTGGAAATCACCGCCGCCATCAGCGCCAGGTCCGACGCCGTCTCCAGCACCTTCACCCCGCCGACCACGTTGAGAAACACGTCCTGGTCATAGGTCGGGATGCCGCCGTGGCGGTGCAGCACGGCCAGCAGCATGGCCAGGCGGTTCTGATCCAGACCCAGTGTCACGCGTTTTGGGTTGGCCATATGGCTGGTGTCGACCAGCGCCTGCACCTCCACCAGCATCGGCCGGGTGCCTTCCCAGGTGGCCATCACCACGCTGCCAGGCACCGCCTCCTGAGCACGGGTGAGGAAGATCGCCGAGGGGTTGGTGACCTCCTTGAGGCCCTTGTCGGTCATGCCGAACACGCCCAGCTCGTTGACCGCGCCGAAGCGGTTCTTCACCGCGCGCAGCAGGCGCAGGCGACCGTCGGACTCACCCTCGAAATACAGCACCGTATCGACCATATGCTCCAGCACGCGCGGGCCGGCCAGGGCGCCCTCCTTGGTGACGTGGCCGACCAGGAAGATCGCCGTACCGCTCTGCTTGGCGAAACGCACCAAGAGCGCCGCGCTCTCGCGCACCTGGGCCACGCCACCGGGGGCGGACTGCAGCTGCTCGGTAAAGATGGTCTGGATCGAGTCGATCACCATCACCTTCGGCTGCTCGCGGCGCGCCACCTCGATGATCGACTCGATGCAGGTCTCGGTCATCACCTTGAGCTTGTCCTGCGGCAGTTCCAGGCGCCGCGCACGCATGGCCACCTGCTGCTGCGACTCCTCGCCGGTGACATACAGCGCCGGCAGACGCTGGGCGATGTTGCACAGGGTCTGCAGCAGAATGGTCGACTTGCCGATGCCCGGGTCGCCGCCGATCAGCACCACCGAGCCATCTACCAGGCCGCCGCCGAGTACCCGGTCCAGCTCACCGGAGACCGTGGAGAAGCGCGGCACCTCCTCGACGCTGACCTCGGCCAGGGTCTTGATCTGCGCCTGCTGCCCGGCCCAGCCGCCGCGCCCGGACGGTGCGCCGGCGCCACCACTCTCGATCATGGTTTCGGTCAGGGTGTTCCAGGCCCCGCACTCGCCACACTGCCCGGCCCATTTGGGAAAGGTAGCGCCGCACTCGGTGCAGCCATACATGCGCTTGGCCTTGGCCATGGAAGTCTCCGCCTGCTGGAAAAGCGGCGATAATAGCCTTCCACCCGACCACGAGTCGCCCGTCATGCAAATCCAGCTGATCCAGACCAGCGCCGAGCAATTGCCGCTGATTCGCAACCTCTACCAGTTCTACGCCTACGAGTCGTCGGACTGGGAGGAAGAGGATGTCGAGACTGATGGCCGCTTCTATGTGCACGATCCCTACCTGGCACTGTACTGGCAGCGCGAAGACTGGAGTGCGCAACTGATTCTGGTCGATGGCTTCATCGCCGGTTTCCTGCTGATCGAGCGCAGCGAGCTGCCCGGCGTCGATGCCCTGGAGTTCGCCGACCTGTTCATCCTCAAGAAGTACCGCCGTCAGGGCATCGGCCGTGCGCTGGTGGAGCAGGTGATTCTGGCCAGTCAGCACAGCTGGATCGTCAGCCTCTATCCTCAGGACCCGCTGGCGGTGCCGTTCTGGCAGGCCATGTTCGAACAGTTGCCCTTCCGCTCGCTGCAGCAACTGGTGGACGCCGAAGACCCGAGCCTGCTGACCTATCTGATCAACCAGCGCCCGCACTGAGCCGCTCGTCCAGCACGTCTACCCAGCGCACCGGCTGAACTACTCTCCAGTGAACGCAGCGGCCGCCTCAGCCCGCTGCCGGGAGGTTCTTCATGCGTGCAACCAGCCGTATCGAATGCGACTCCTTCGGCACCATTGCCGTTCCCGGCGATGCTCTGTGGGGCGCGCAGACCCAGCGCTCGCTGCTGCACTTTGCGATTTCCAGTGAGCGCCTGCCGACCGAGCTGATCATCGCCCTGGTGCAGGTCAAGCAATGCTGTGCACAGGTCAATGGCGAGCTGGGCCTGCTGCCGGCTGAGGTTGCACAGGCCATTGCCACAGCGGCCGGCGAGGTGCTGGCCGGCCAACATGCCGACGCCTTTCCGCTCAGCGTCTGGCAGACCGGCTCCGGTACCCAGAGCAACATGAACGTCAACGAGGTGCTGGCCAACCGCGCCAGCGAGCTGCTTGGCGGCGAGCGCGGTCAGCAGCGGCGGGTGCACCCCAATGATCAGGTCAACCTCGGCCAGTCATCCAACGACATCTTCCCCACCGCCATGCACCTTGCCGCCCTGCACGGCCTGTGCGACCAGTTGCTGCCGGCGCTGCGCCGGCTGCGCGAGTGCCTGGCGGAAAAAGCCGGCGAGTTCGCCGACGTCATCAAGATCGGCCGCACCCACCTGCAGGATGCCACCCCGCTGACCCTCGGCCAGGCGATATCGGCCTGGGTCGCCCAGCTGGGCCATGCCGAAAGGAGCATCGCCGCCAGCCTGGATGCCCTGTGCGAACTGGCGGTCGGCGGCACCGCCGTGGGCACCGGACTCAACACCCACCCGCAGTTCGGTGCGCGGGTCGCCGCCATGCTGGCCGAGGACAGCGGCCTGCCACTGCGCTGCGCGGGCAACCGCTTCGCCGCCCTGGCCAGCCACGACGCGCTGGTCAGCAGCCACGCCGCCCTGAAAACCCTGGCCACCACCCTGCTGAAGATCGCCAACGATGTGCGCTGGCTGGCCTCCGGGCCACGCTGCGGGCTGGGCGAGCTGCAACTGCCGGAGAACGAACCGGGCAGTTCGATCATGCCCGGCAAGGTCAACCCGACCCAGTGCGAAGCGCTGGTGATGCTCTGCTATCAGGTGCTCGGCAACGATGTGGCGCTGAGCCTTGGCGGCGCCCACGGGCAGTTCGAGCTGAATGTGTGCAAACCGCTGATCGCCCACAACTTCCTGAGCAGCGTGCGCCTGCTCAGTGACGGCATGCACAGTTTCGAGGTGCACTGCGCACGGGGCATCCGGGCCGACCGGGCCAGAATTCAGGCACTGCTGGAACACTCGCTGATGCTGGTGACCGCACTCAGCCCGCACATCGGCTATGACCAGGCGGCAGCCATCGCCAAGCATGCCCACACCGAAGGCTTGAGCCTGCGTCAGGCGGCGCTCGACCTGGGCCTGATCAGTGCCGCCGACTTCGATGCCTGGGTACGGCCAGAGCTGATGCTCGGGCCGGCGACGGACTGACGCGCCAGGGTCTAAGCTGTCCCAGAGGCGCAGCGTCGCTGCTCTGCATTATCCGAGTGACGACAAGACATCATGACCCTTGATCTGACTGCCACCCCGCTACTACCCAGCCTGCCCAGCGAACTGGCGCCGGCGCTGATGGCCGATCTGCCGCAGGGTGTTTTCATTACCAATCACCTGCAGCAGGTGGTGATGGCCAATGCGGCGTTGCTCAGCATCTGCGGCCTCAGCGAGGCCATGCTGATCGGCAAACCCGGTGACTTCTTTCTCCACCCGCTGAGCAATCCGCAACAGCATGCCGCCATCCTCGCCGCCCTCGCCGGCGAGGCCAGCTTCCAGGGCGAACTGTGCCAGCAGCGCCCCAGCGGCGAGCTGTACTGGGCCGAGCTGCACCTGACGCCACTGCATACCGCCGCCGGAGAGTTCAGCCACTGCCTGGGCACCCTGCATGACATCAGCATCCGCAAACAGATCGAACTGGAGCTGCAGGCCAGTGAGCAGCGCTACCTCGACCTGATCGAGCACATTCCCGCCGGCGTCGTGGTGCATGGCGCCCATTCGGAAATCCTCCAGGCCAATGCACGCGCGTGCGATCTGCTGGGGCTGAGCCTTGAGCAGATGCGAGGGCTGGAGGCTATTGATCCCCAATGGCAGTTCCTCAACGCCGATGGCAGCCGCCTGGCGCTGGAAAACTATCCGGTGAATCAGGTACTGCGCGACCGCCTGCGCGTGCAAAACCTGGTGGTGGGGGTCAAGCGCAACGACGCCACCGGTCTGGTCTGGGCCATGTGCAATGCCTTCCCGGTACTGGACAATCACGGCCAGCTCAGTGAGGTGGTGGTGTGCTTCACCGAAATCACCGAGCTCAAGCGCACCGAACAGGCGCTGCGCAAATCCGAGGAGCGCCTGCGGCTGGTGCTGCTTGGCTCCAACGATGCCCCCTGGGACTGGGATCTGCAGAGCCAGACGGTGTACTACGCGCCGCGCTGGTGGCAGATGATCGGCCTGGCTGTCGAGGAGCAGCCGTCGACCATCGCCCTGTGGGAAAGCCTGCTGCACCCTGACGACAAGCAGCGGGTCGATGCCAGCTTGCTACGCATTCTCGGCTCCAGCGTGCAGAGCTTCGAACTGGAATTCAGACTGCGGCACAAGGATGGCTACTACGTGCCACTGCTGTCGCGCGGTTTTATCCTCCGCGACGAAGACGGCAAGGCATTGCGCGTCTCCGGTACCAACACTGATCTCACCGAACGCAAACTGGCCGAAGAGCGTATCCACCAGTTGGCCTATTTCGATGCCCTGACCGAACTACCTAACCGCCGTCTGCTCATGGAGCAGTTGCGTAAGGCCCTGCTGGGCTGCGCCCGAAACCAGCGCCAGGGCGCTCTGCTTTTCATCGATCTGGACAACTTCAAAGCGCTCAACGACACCCTTGGCCATGACATGGGCGACCACCTGCTGCAACAGGTGGCGCAACGCCTGCGCAACAGCGTGCGCGAGGTCGATACCGTGGCACGTTTGGGCGGTGACGAGTTCGTGGTGATGCTCGAAGACCTGAGCGATGAGCCGCAGGAAACAGCCATGCAGGCGGAAATGGTCGGACAGAAAATTCTCGCTGAGCTGAACCGTCCCTACAGCCTCAAAGAGCGCCCGTACCACAGCACACCCAGCATCGGCATAGCACTGTTCGATGTGCACACCGCAGGCCTCGATGAGCTGCTCAAGCAGGCCGACGTGGCCATGTACCAGGCCAAGGCCGAAGGACGTAATACCCTGCGCTTCTTTGACCCCGGCATGCAGGCCAGCGTCGACCGCCGCGTGGCCCTGGAGCAGGACCTGCGCGATGGTCTGCAGCGCGGCGAGCTACTGGTCTACTGCCAGCCCCAGGTCAACGCCAGCAAGCAGGTGATCGGCGGTGAAATACTGGTGCGCTGGAACAGCCCGAGTCGCGGCATGGTCTCGCCGGCCGAGTTCATTCCGCTGGCCGAAGCCACCGGCCTGATCCTGCCACTGGGCGAATTCGTACTGCGTCAGGCCTGCCAGCACCTCGCGGCCTGGGCTAAGGAGCCAGCACTGGCGAACCTCACTCTGGCGGTGAATGTCAGCGCGCAGCAGATGCACGAGGACCTCTTCGTCGAACAGGTGCTCGGCATCCTTCTGGAAACCGGCGCCAACCCGCAGCGCCTCAAGCTGGAGCTGACCGAGAGCCTGCTGGCCAAGAATATCGACGAAATCATCGCCAAGATGAATCGCCTGCGCAGCCACGGCATCAGCTTTTCGCTGGACGACTTCGGCACTGGTTACTCCTCGCTCAGCTACCTCAACCGCTTCCCGCTGGAGCAGCTGAAGATCGATCAGTCCTTCGTCCACGATGCGGTCATCGATACAAGCAATGCCGACATCGCTCGGGTCATCATCGCCCTGGCCGACAAGCTGCAGCTGAAAGTGATCGCCGAAGGCGTTGAAACCACCGAACAGCACCAGTTTCTGCTCGACAACGGCTGCCAGCACTTTCAGGGTTTCCTGTTCGGCCGACCGATGTCCATAAATGAATTTACTGCGCACTGCCAGCACACCAAAGACTGACTTGATCCGTATCATCCTGCGCCTACTGACGCTCGGGCAGACTGGCCGCAAAAAGGAGTCTGGCCATGCGCATCCTGCTGTATTTCCACCTGCTCGGCGCCAGCGTCTGGATTGGCGGCCATCTGGTGCTGGCCCTCGGCATTCTGCCGGGCGCCCTGCGACGGGGCGATGTACAGGCCATCCGCAACTTCGAGCAGATCTTTGAAAAGATCGGTCTGCCGGCTCTTCTGCTGCAGGTGGTCACCGGCCTGTGGCTGGCCAGCCTGTGGCTACCACATGCCCTTTGGCTGGGCGACAGCCCGCAGGCGACGCTGATCCAGACCAAGCTCGGCCTGCTGGCGCTGACCGCCGCCCTCGGCGTGCATGCACGCCTGGTGCTGATCCCGCGCCTGACTGCCGAACGCCTGCCAGCCCTGGGCTGGCACATTACCCTGATCACCCTCTCGGCGCTGGCCTTTGCCTGGGTTGGCAGCGGCTTCCGCTTTGGCGGCCTGGTGTAACCACTGAAAACACGCCAAAAGCGCTCTGCCTTCATTGCTTTGTCATCATAAAGCTTGCAATCTCCACGCAGTTTGGCCGGTCACGACAGATGCGCCGAAGACTTGCCAATGGACACTCCTTCCAATGACAAGGACCCGCCATGCCGACACTGCGCCCCCTCGCCACTGCCCTGCTGCTGGGCAGCCTGACCCTTACCGGCTGCACCGCCAAGTACACGGACCAGCAGCAATTCTCCGGCTACCTGCGCGATTACTCGAAGCTGGAGAAAACCGAATCGGCTTCCGGCCAGCCAGTACTGCGCTGGGTCGACCCGAACTTCAAGGAGCAGAACTACCGTAACCTGGTGGTGCAGAGCGTGCAGTTCTACCCAGCGCCCAAACCGTCCGAACAGGTCAACACTCAGGCTCTGGAAGAGCTGTATCGCTACACCAACACTCAGGTCAGAAGTGCACTGGGCAAGAAGTACCAGCTGATCGAGCTGAAGAACGGTGCCAACATCAGCGGCAGCCAGACCCTGATCCTGCGCGCCGCGATCACCGGTGTTTCGACCAGCACCGAGTCGCTCAAACCTTACGAGATTCTGCCGATCGCCCTGGTCGCCGCCGCTGCCTGGACGGCGGCAGGTGAACGAGACAAGAACAGCGAGCTGTACCTGGAAGCCGAGTTCATCGACGCCAGCACCGGAAAACCCGTTCTGCAGGTGGTGCGCAAAGGCTTCGGCAAAAACCTGGACAACGACAAGCAGCAGGTCACTCTCGACACCCTCAAAGGCGTGATCGACGGTGTAGTTCGCGACATCGAGAAGTTCCACTAACCTAGGCACCGTAAAACAAAAGGGGCTCCTCGGAGCCCCTTTTTACTGTTGAGGCGTTACCTCAGCAGCTGCACCAGCAGGCCCAGCATGGCAGCCCCGGCCAGAACCTCGATCACCCCGCGTTTGAACCACAGCAGCGCCAGCGCCGCGAGCAGAGCAATCACTGCCGCCGGCCACTCGAAGGTTCCCGACCAGCCCTGCGGCCAGAGCACGTGCCAGGCGAAGAACAGGGCCAGATTGACGATCACCCCCACCACCGCCGCGGTAATGCCGGTCAGCGGCGCGGTGAACTTCAGCTCGTTGTGGGTCGACTCCACCAGCGGCCCGCCGGCAAGGATGAAAAGAAACGAGGGCAGGAAGGTAAACCAGGTGACCAGCACCGCCGCCAGCGCGCCACCGATAAAGGCCGACTCGGGGCCGAATACCGGCTGCACATAGGCACCGACGAAGCCGACAAAGGCCACCACCATGATCAGCGGCCCCGGTGTGGTTTCCCCCAGCGCCAGACCATCAATCATCTGCGTCGGCGTCAGCCAGCCGTAATGGCCTACCGCTCCCTGATAAACGTAAGGCAGCACGGCATAGGCGCCGCCGAAGGTGAGCAGCGCCGCCTTGGTGAAGAACCAGGCCATCTGCGTCAGCGTGCCATGCCAACCGAACAGCGCACACAGCACGGCCATCGGCAACAGCCAGAGCAATCCGCCGACCAGCAGCAGGATCATCAGACGCGACAGACGAAAGCGCGCATGAGCGGGCGGCGGCGTGTCGTCGTCGATCAGCGACGGGCCATAATCGCGCTGCTGCGCCACATGGCCGCCGCCGACGGCAAAATGCTGCGGTGCCAGACGCCCGCCGACAAAACCGGCCAGCGCCGCGCCGAGCACGATCAACGGGAACGGTACGTCAAGGGCAAAGATGGCGACAAAGGCCGCCCCCGCAATCGCCCACAGGCAGTTGTTCTTCAGCGCACGCGAGCCGATGCGGTGCGCCGCCTGCAGCACGATGGCCGTCACCGCCGGTTTGATGCCGTAGAACAACCCGGCCACCAGCGGCTGCTCGCCATAGGCGATGTACAGCCAGGACAGGGCGATCAGGATGAACAGCGAGGGCAGCACGAACAGCACCCCGGCGACGATGCCGCCCCAGTGGCGGTGCAGCAGCCAGCCGATATAGATCGCCAGCTGCTGGGCCTCGGGGCCGGGCAGCACCATGCAGTAGTTCAGCGCATGCAGGAAGCGCCGCTCGGAAATCCAGCGCCGCCGTTCGACCAGTTCCTGATGCATGATTGCGATCTGCCCGGCCGGCCCGCCAAAGCTGATAAAGCCCAGCTTGAGCCAGAAGTAAAAGGCCGTGAGGAAACTAACCCGCGCAGGGACGGCAGAGGCACTATTGCTCATGGTGCAAGAGCCCGGAAATGACAGAGCCGGCACTCTAGCAGTTTGCCAATGACAATAAAAAAACCCGATCAGGCAGACCTGATCGGGTTTCTTAAACGACTCGGGCTAATCAGCCGCCGCAGGCACCGCAGCACTCGCCCTGGGATTTCTTCAGCATGCGCGCCAGATCGTCCTTCAGCGCTACTCGCTGCTGCTTGAGGCCGGTGAGGCTCACGTCATCCAGCAGCTCAACGCCGTCTTCAACGCGGCAGATGCGCTTGTCGAGCTCTTCGTACTCACCCGCCAGACGGGCAAAGTGATTGTCTTTCTGACGCAGCTCGTGAAGAGCATCGCGCAGTTCGGGAAAGTCTTGAATCAGCGGGTGGTGATCTACATGCATCGGGGGCAACTCCGTGGTTGGCTGTTGAGTTCAGACTAACCAGCCACCTCCGAGTCGCCGTTGACCCTGATCAACATCAGTGCAGGTCTGTACTGGCTTTGGCTTGGCGCAACCGCTCGACAATCTCATCCTTGAGCCCAACACGCTGCAGTTTGAGACCCAGCAACAGGCAGTCATCCAGGGCCTGACGGCCTGCTTCAACTGTGAAAATTCGCTCATCCAGGCGGTGGTACTCATCGACCAGATGTTGAAAATGACCGTCGCTTCCCTGCAGGAACTGCAATTGGGCAGCGTACTCGGGGAACTCGCGTTCCAGTGGATGCTTCTGCAATGGCATGACGACTTCGTCCTCACCGGTGACAGAACCAAGCCTAGCAGGCCCTTGCCTGAACGCCTCTGGCTTGTGCTTAACTGAGTGCTGTCATCACACGAGCTCCATCATGTCGAACAGTCGCTGTAGTGCCTGCCGCGACGGCCAGGCCCTGAACTTCCCCATCAGCATGGCTTTCCAGCCGATCTGCGACCTGCAAAACCGCAAGGTTTACGCGCATGAGGCCCTGGTACGCGGTTCACAGGGCGAGCCGGCTGGCTCCCTGTTGCAGCAGGTAGATGCCGATAACCTCTACGCCTTCGACCAGGCCTGCCGGGTCAAGGCCGTCGAATGGGGAGCGCGCCTCAACCTGCCCGGGCTGTTATCGATCAACTTCATGCCCAACGCCGTCTACCAGCCGGAAACCTGTATCCGCGCCACCCTGGAGGCTGCTGCACGTTTTGGCTTCCCGCTGGAGCGCATCATCTTCGAGGTGACCGAGCAGGAGCAGGTGCTGGATATCGAGCATCTGCTGCGGATTCTGTACGCCTACCGCAAGCAGGGCTTCAAGACGGCGATCGATGACTTCGGCTCCGGCTATGCGGGCCTCAACCTGCTGGCAGACTTTCAGCCTGATCTGCTCAAGCTGGACATGGAACTGATTCGCGGCATCGATCAGGACGGCGTGCGTCAGGTACTGGTCGACGGCACGCTGCAGATGTGTCGCCGCTTGGGCGTTGAAGTGATCGCCGAGGGCGTGGAAACCCGCGAAGAACTGGCCGTGCTGAAGGGCATGGGTATTCAGCTGTTCCAGGGCTATCTGCTGGCCCGACCAGGCTTCGAGTCACTACCTGAGGTCAACCTCGCCCTCTGAACTGGGACTGCATTACACTGGCGCGCAACTCCACCAGGAATGGACACACAAGAGCATGAGCATCCTCAGCGAATTCAAAGCCTTTGCAGTCAAGGGCAACGTTGTCGACATGGCCGTGGGCATCATCATCGGTGCCGCGTTCGGCAAGATCGTCACCTCCTTCGTCGGCGATGTGATCATGCCGCCGGTAGGGCTGCTGATCGGCGGGGTCGACTTCACCGACCTGGCCATCACCCTCAAGGCCGCCGAAGGCACCGCCCCGGCGGTCATGCTGAGCTACGGCAAGTTCATCCAGACCGTCCTCGACTTCGTCATCGTCGCCTTCGCCATCTTCATGGGCGTCAAGGCCATCAACCGCCTCAAGCGCGAAGAGGCCGCAGCCCCGGAAGTGCCGCCGGCACCGACCAAGGATCAGGAGCTGCTCAGCGAAATCCGCGATCTGCTCAAGGCCCAGCAAAAGCCCTGAACCAGACAGTGGGACAGACGGCGCCTGCGGGCGCCGTTTTCATTTCGTCCAGCCACGCGCCCGCTGACTGGCGGATGAAGTTGTCGGCGCTGGCCGTCATACTGACGCCCAATTGATAGACCCCGTATCCGTCGCGCCGCGCGCCCGACCACGACCAGCAGCCTGTATGCCCTTATTCAGCACGCCCTTCGCCCAACTCGATCTGATCCGCCAGCCGGACCAGACCAACGACCCGTTGCAGGCCTTCGATGCCGCCGACGAGTACCTGCTCAACCACCTGCACGAACAGGGGCTGATTCGCGACGCGCGGGTACTGGTGCTCAACGATGGCTTCGGCGCCCTGAGCTGTGCGCTGGCGCCTCATTGCCAGGTGACCAGCAGCGGCGACTCCTTCCTCGGCGCTCTGGCCCTGCAGAAGAATCTGGCGCGCAATGACTTACCCGCCGACAGCGTGACCTTCGTGCCGGCCAGCGCGACAGCCGAAGGCCCGTTCGACTGGGTGCTGATCCGTGTGCCCAAGACCCTGGCCCTGCTGGAAGAACAACTGATTCGCCTGCACGGCCAGCTGGCGCCCGGCGCCCGGGTGGTCGCCGCTGGCATGATCAAGCACCTGCCCCGCGCCGCCGGTGAACTGCTGGAGCAGTACATCGGCCCGCTGCAGGCTTCGCTGGCGGTGAAGAAGGCGCGCCTGCTGTTAGCCACGCCCGAGCCGCGGCCAGTGCCGGTATCGCCCTACCCGACCCGCTACCGCCTGGAAAAACCTGCGCTGGAACTGGTCAACCACGCCAACGTGTTCTGCCGCGAAGGCCTGGATATCGGCACCCGTGCCTTCCTCCCGCACCTGCCTAAGGCCCTTGGCGTACTGCGCGTGGCCGACCTCGGCTGCGGCAACGGCGTACTCGGCATTGCCTATGCGCTGAGCAATCCGCAGGCGCAGCTGACGCTGGTGGACGAGTCGTTCATGGCCGTGCAGTCGGCCCGGGAAAACTGGCTGGCCGCACTCGGCGAGCGCAGTGTCAGCATCCGTGCCGGCGACGGCCTGGCCGAACAGGCCGCCGACTCGCTCGACCTGGTGCTGTGCAATCCGCCGTTCCACCAGCAGCAGGTGGTTGGCGACTTTCTCGCCTGGCGCATGTTCCAGCAGGCCCGTGCCGCACTGGTCACCGGTGGCGAACTGTGGATCGTCGGCAATCGCCATCTGGGCTACCACGCCAAGCTCAAGCGTCTGTTCCGTGGTGTCGAGCAGGTGGCGGCGACGCCCAAGTTCGTCATCCTGCGGGCCAGCAAGTAAATCGCTAGCGCTCGCCCAGCAGGCGCCTGAGTTCCTCGCTCACAGGCATCGGCTGGAAAGCGCTGACCCGTGCCCGCCCACTGTTGCCCAGCGGCACCCAGATACGCGAAAAGAGCAGCGCGGCGAAAATACGCGGGAGCTGTCCGGCCACCTCGCGCCAGTCACGCGCCTGCCAGCCGGCCCGCAGCATCAGCCAGTGCGACCAGGCGTGGCGCAGCGGCATGCGCTGGCTGAGGATATGGGCGCGTTCCAGCCAGGCGTAGGCTGCAACTGGATCATGGCCGGCCAGCGCCTTGCGGCCTTCGGCGAAAGCCTGATCCAACGCCTGTTGCAGTTCAGTGCGCATGGTCATGTCCAGCGTTGAGCTCGCCCTCGGCATGCCGCAGCACCACGCCCGCCGAATGCACGGCCAGCCCCGCCATGATCACGGCCACCAGCAGATCCGGCCAGGCGCTGCCGGTGCCGAACACCCCCAGCGCTGCCCCCAAAACGGCCAGGTTGCCAAGGGCATCGTTGCGCGAGCACAACCAGACACTGCGCATGTTGCTGTCGCCCTCGCGGTAGGCATAGAGCATTACCGCGACACCCACATTGGCCAGCAGCGCCAGCGTACCCACCACGCCCATGGTCGGCGCACTGGGCACATCACCCTGCCAGGCCTGCCACAGCGCCGCGACCAGCACGCCAAGGCCGAACACCAGCATGCTGAAGGCCTTGAACTGGGCCGCGCGGGCACGCCAAGTCAGCGCCATGCCCAGCACCCAGAGGCTGATCGCGTAGTTGGCGCTGTCACCGAGAAAATCCAGCGAGTCAGCCAGCAGCGACACCGAGCCGGCCTTGAGACCGGCGCCGATTTCAATCAGAAACATGGCCAGATTGACCAGCAGCGCCACCCACAGAATGCGCCGGTAACGACCATCGTCATGACGGGGGCCTGTATCGTGACTGCAGCAGTGAGCACCCATTTGGCATCTCCTTGTTTGACATGCAGACTAGGCTAAACCCTGTAGCCACTACGGAGTCAACATGAGCAAACCGCTCACCATCGGCGCACTGGCCCGCGACAGCGGCGTCAATCTGGAAACCATCCGTTTCTATGAGCGCAGCGGCCTGCTGCCAGAACCGCAGCGCAGCCCCTCCGGCTATCGCCACTATCAGGAACAGGACGTACGACGCCTGCGCTTTATCCGCCGCGGCCGCGAACTGGGCTTCAGCCTGGAGGAGATTCGCAGCCTGCTGGACCTTGCCGCTCACCCCGAGCGCCCCTGCGCCAGCGCCGACCAGATGGTACGTGAGCATCTGGACAGCATTGCCACGCGCATCCGCGACCTGCAGAACATGCAGGCCGAACTCGGCAAGCTGGCCGGCTGCCAGAGTGGTCATGCCGAGCACTGCCGCCTGCTGGAAGCGCTCGATGACCGCCACTGCTGCGATTGAGCGGTTCAGCGACTCCAGTCGTCGACCAGAGCATTGGCCTCGGCCAGCGAGTCAAAGCCCGTCAGAGCGACCCGGCCATCACTGATCGGCTCGCGGATGATCGGCGCCATGCGCAGTTCCCCGTCGATCAGAATCGCCAGGGGCTGGCCGATCTGACTGGCCGTGATACTGGCCAGCAGCGCCTGGGCCGAGGGCGACAGACTGAGCAACACCACCGCCTGCCCATCACCGCCCACCAGCACCTCGGCCTGCTCGATATCGTTCTGGCTGAGCACTGGCTGCTCGGCGACCCACAGCGGCACGCCACTGTGCCGGTCGGTCATCTGCCGCAGGCCCTCGCCAGCCTGTGTTTGTGCGTGATGCATGCCCAGGCTATGCCGGACAGGTTCGCTGTCCGTGCTGCAACCGGCCAGCAGCACCAGCGCCAGCGCGCCCCAGGCCAGCCTCATGGACGCACCAGCATGGCGTCGGCGACCTGCTTGCGCACGGCCTTGCCACGCAGTTGCTCGACAAGGGTCAGGGCAAACTCCAGCGCACTGGCCGGGCCCTGGGCGGTGATGCAGTTCCCGTCGACCACCACCGGCTGATCGACGAAGGTGCAGCCCGAGAGACGGTCGCTGAAACTCGGGTAGCAGGTCATGCGCCGCTGCTTGAGCACACCATAAGCCTGCAGGGCCAGCGCGGGCGCCGCGCAGATGGCGGCAAACAGCTTGCCGGCCTTGGCCTGACGAACCAGCAGCTCACCCAGCGGCGCATGCTCGGCCAGCGCCTGGGCACCGGGCATGCCGCCCGGCAAAGCAATCAGGTCGAAGTCCTGAGCCAGCACGTCCATGAGCATGGCATCGGCGGTCAGACGCGAACCGCGGGCGCAGGTAATCATGCGCCGGCTCTCGATACTGGCCACCACCACCTCGACCTCGGCGCGGCGCAGCACGTCGATCAGGGTCACGCTTTCAATATCTTCCACGCCGTCGGCGACGGCGATCAGGGCACGCTTGCTCATGGCAACTCCGCTGGGCAGAAAGCGGCTCAGTACTTGAACTGGCCGACAATACCTTCCAGGCGGTGGGCGTTTTCGCCGGCATGGCGTCCGCGCTGCAAGGTGGTTTCGGCCAACTCTACCGTGCGCCCGGCCTCCTCGCTAAGGCTACTGATGCGCCGGTTGATTTCCTCACTGACCAGCGACTGTTCGCGGGCGGCCTCGGCGATCTGCAAACTGCGCTCAGACACAGCAGCGACCCGAGCACTGATACTGCGCAGAGCCTGCCCAGCGCCCTCGGCCTGGGCAACGCCATGCTCGGCATGCAGGCGACTTTCTTCCATCACGGCCACTGCCGTGCGCGAAGACTTCTGCAGGCGCTCGATCATGCTGTTGATTTCTTCGGTGGACGCCTGAGTACGACTGGCCAGGGTCCGCACTTCATCTGCGACCACGGCAAAACCTCTCCCCTGCTCGCCGGCACGCGCCGCCTCGATGGCGGCGTTGAGAGCCAGAAGATTGGTCTGTTCGGCGATGGTACGGATCACTTCGAGCACACCACCAATCTCCCGCGAGTGCCCTTCCAGCTCACCGATCACCTGCGCGGCCTTACCTACTTCCGACGCCAGTACCCGGATGTCACTGATGGTGGCATCGACCACCTGAATCGCGCTGTGCGCCTCCCGGTTGGCATCAGCGGTCTGCGCAGAGCTGTCATGAGCATGCTCGGCAACCCCCTGCACGGTCATGGCCATCTCGTTGACCGCCGTGGCTACCTGCTCGACCTCGACCCGCAGCACTTCGGCGCTCTGTTCAGCGGCCTGGGCATCACTCACCAGCTGCGTGGAGGAGTGATCAAGGGTATGCGCCACCTCGGCCACCGTGGCGATCTGCTGGCGCAGGCCGGCCACAAAGCCATTGAAGGCCCCCACCACTGCACCAATTTCATCATCGGCATCCTGACGAATGACGCGGCTTAAATCTCCACTGCCGTCAGTCAGGCGCTCAAGCGAACGACTAAGGCGGCGAATCGGCGGCAATACGCGCATGTGGATCAACCAGGTGCTGCCAATGATTACCAGCACAACCAGCAGCCAGGCCGCCAGCGAGC
Organism: Pseudomonas sp. HAR-UPW-AIA-41; assembly: GCF_002304225.1. GTDB lineage: Bacteria > Pseudomonadota > Gammaproteobacteria > Pseudomonadales > Pseudomonadaceae > Aquipseudomonas. The sequence goes on along the minus strand of NZ_NSLB01000016.1, from coordinate 9,791 downwards.
TGTAATGCAATTCTTCACGCAACGCTTCTCCATGAGTCAGCGCGTCGGCGTAATCCTCGCTCAGCGGCTTTTGCAGCTCGGCAAAGCGCGCAATCACCTCGGCAGATCGAGCATCAAAGTCACTCATGACCTGATCGCCCGCTGCCTTACCAGCGGAGCTGTAAGCCTCGAACATGCGCTTGCCAACTGCATCCAGCTCATCCATCGGGGCGCGCAGTTTCTGCAGCTGCGGGGCATAAGCCGGCGCCAGGCGGGCTAGCTGCTCCAACAGGCTCAATGCCTCGCGATAGTTGGCAGCGGCTTCTTCGGCCGGCTCACGCTCCTGGGTCAGGCTGGCATCGGTGTAAAACTGTTGCACCTGAGCCAGGTGATAGCGCAGCTCCTGGGTCTGCTCCCGCGCCTCGCTGAGCTGCACCGCGCGATGGTCAACCTCATCCAGCGCTGCAATTTCCGTCGAGACCCAAACCGACAGGCCCACGGCCAGCGCCACTACCAGCAGGGCACTGCCCCACATCACCCGCACAATACTGAAGTTCATGAGTTCCCCTTGAAACTAAGCGCAGTGATGGCCTTAACGGCCGGAGGCAAAAAAGCTGAAGCGGCAATTATGCATCGCTGACGCCAACCACCCCGCCAGAGCCCCAACCATCACTGTAGCTGTGCTGTCGGCCAAGTCAGATTTTCGCCCCAACAGTGAACTGCTATGATTCGCGCCTTTTTGCGCAGGGACTTGCGCCGTTTTTCGGCATTACGGCACATGCTGTGCTTGTCTGATGCCTATCGTTCACTGGCGCTGCCACGTATTAGGGGAATCCCCATGCTGGAAAAGCTGTTCCAACTCAAGGCGCATAACACCACGGTGCGCACCGAAATCCTGGCCGGTCTGACCACCTTCCTGACCATGGCTTACATCCTCTTCGTCAACCCGGCCATCCTCGGCGAGACCGGCATGGACAAGGGGGCCGTGTTCGTCGCCACCTGTCTGGCCGCCGCCATCGGCTCGGCGGTGATGGGCCTGATCGCCAACTACCCCATCGCCCTCGCCCCCGGCATGGGCCTGAACGCCTTCTTCACCTACACCGTGGTTCTGCACATGGGCCACAGCTGGCAGGTCGCCCTCGGCGCGGTGTTCATTTCCGCCACCCTGTTCTTCGCCCTGTCGGTGCTGCGCATCCGCGAGTGGATCGTCAACAGCATTCCGCTGCCGCTGCGCTCGGCCATCACCGCCGGCATCGGCCTGTTCCTCGCCCTGATCGCCCTCAAGGAAGCCGGTCTGGTGGTGGATAACCCGGCCACCCTGGTCGGCCTCGGCGACCTCACCGCACCCGGCCCGCTGCTGGCCATGCTCGGTTTCTTCATCATCGTCGCCCTGGAAGCACGCCGCGTGACCGGCGCGGTGATGATCGGCATTCTCGCCGTCACCGCCATCGCCATCGCCCTGGGCGTGAGCCAGTTCGGCGGCATCGTCTCCATGCCGCCCGCAATCGCCCCGACCTTCCTTCAGCTGGATATCGCCGGCGCACTGGAAGTCGGCATGATCAGCGTGATCTTCGCCTTCCTCTTCGTCGACCTGTTCGATAACACCGGCACCCTCATCGCCGTGGCCAAGCGCGCCGGTCTGATGCGCGCCGACGGTCATCTGCCGAAGATGGGCCGCGCGCTGATCGCCGACAGCACCGCGGCCATGGGCGGCTCGCTGCTCGGCACCAGCACCACCACCAGCTACATCGAGTCGGCCTCTGGCGTTGCCGCCGGAGGACGCACCGGCCTGACCGCCTGCGTGGTCGCCGGTCTTTTCCTGCTCAGCCTGTTCTTCGCTCCGCTGGCCGGCACCGTACCGGCCTTCGCCACCGCACCGGCGCTGCTGTTCGTCGCGGTACTTATGACCTCGGGGCTGGCCGAAATCGACTGGGACGACATCACTGTCGCCGCACCGGTGGTGATCACTGCGCTGGCCATGCCGCTGACTTTCTCGATCGCCAACGGCATTGCCTTCGGCTTCATCAGCTGGGTGCTGATCAAGGCCCTGGCCGGGCGTTTCAAGGACCTCAATCCGGCGCTGATCGTGCTTGCCAGCCTGTTCATCATCAAATTCGGTTTCTTCCCGGCATGACTCAGCTCCACGACCCGGCGGCCTATGCCGCGCAACTGAACGACAAGGTTGCGCGCCTGCGCGAGCTGCTCGCCCCCTTTGCTGCGCCCGAGCCGGAAGTGTTCGACTCGCCGATAGAGCACTACCGCCTGCGCGCCGAGTTCCGCCTGTGGCGCGAAGCAGGTGAACGCCACTACGCCATGTTCGCCGCCGGGGACAAGTTCACGCCGATCCTGATCGAGCAGTTCCCCATCGCTAGCGCCGCCATCAATGCCCTGATGCCGCCGCTCAAGGCGGCCTGGCAGGCCAGCGAAGTGCTCTCGCACAAGCTGTTCCAGGTCGAATTCCTCACCACCCTGGCCGGCGATTCCCTGATCACCCTGTGCTACCACCGCCAGCTGGATGCCGCTTGGCAGGCCGAGGCCGAACAGCTGGCACAGCAACTGGGTGTGAGCCTGATCGGCCGGGCCCGTGGCCAGCGCCTGGTGATCGGAAAGGATTATGTGGAAGAACAGCTGACGGTGGCCGGGCGCACCTTCCACTATCGGCAGCCGGAAGGCGCCTTCACCCAGCCCAATGGCGTGGTTTGCCAGAAGATGCTGCAGTGGGCCTATGACGTGCTCGGCGAGCAGCAGAACGACCTGCTGGAGCTGTACTGTGGCAACGGCAACTTCACCCTGCCGCTGTCCACCCGCGTCAGAAAAGTGCTGGCCACCGAGATCAGCAAAAGCTCGGTGAATGCGGCGCTGGCCAACCTGGCAGACAACGGCATCGACAACATCGAACTGGTACGTCTGTCCGCCGAGGAGCTGACCCAGGCCCTCAACGAGGTGCGCCCGTTCCGTCGCCTGGCCGGCATCGATCTGAAGTCCTATGAGTTCGGCACCGTATTCGTCGACCCGCCCCGCGCAGGGATGGACCCGGACACCTGCGAGCTGACCCGCCGCTTCGAGCGCATCCTGTACATCTCCTGCAACCCGGAGACCCTGGCGGCGAACATCGCCCAGCTGCACGACACCCATGAAGTGGTGCGCTGCGCCCTGTTCGACCAGTTTCCCTGGACACACCATATGGAATCCGGGGTGCTGCTGCAGCGGCGCTGAAGCCCTAACAAAAAGCCCGGCAATTGCCGTGCTTTTTGTTAACGGTGATTCACTCGGTCGGACTCCCCGGCCGGCCGCGTTTGCGGAACTCCACAGGGGTCTCGCCGACCCAGCGCTTGAACGCCCGGTAGAAGGTACTTGGTTCGGAGAAGCCGGTACGCTCGACGATCACCTCGATGCGTTCGTCAGTCTTGAGCAGCAGCTCCTTGGCCAGCCGGCAGCGGTAATCGGTGACCAGATCGTTGAAGCGCACGCCGGCCACCGCCAACCGCTCGCGCAGCCGCCGTGCCGGCATGTTCAGGCGCGCCGCCACCTGTTCCAGCGTGGCGCCGCCATCGACCAGCAGTTCGCCGATCAACTCACGCACCTTGCGCACCAGGTCGAGTCGTTCGACTTCGGCCAGCTGGCGCCGCGCCAGCGACTCGTGCATGCGCAGCAGCTCGGGCGCGGCATGGCGCGACGGTTTGTCGAGCACAGCGGCGTCGAACACCAGCGCATTGCGTTCGGCACCCATGCGCACTGGGCAGCGGTAGACCGCCTCGTAACGTGACAGCGGCGCTCCCTCGCTGTGGATCATCCACACTTCGCGCGGTCTGAAATCGCCCTCGGTCAGGGCATCGAACATGCGGATCACCGCGCCGGCGAGCATCTCCGAGAAATGCCGCGGCGTGCCGCTGGACAGGCCGAGGTAGAGGTAGGCCAGGCCATCCTTCACTTCCAGCTTGGCGTTCAGCGTATCGGAGAGCAGGCGCACGTAGCGCAGCGAATGACGCAAACCTTCGCCAAAGGTGTCGCTGGAGAGAAACAGGTATTCCAGCAGCAGACCATGGAAGGCCGGCAGGTGCTGGGCCAGATAGAGGCCGACATCGGCGTCGCCGCACTCTTCGGCGGCGGCCTTCCAGAACAGGGCCTGGGCCGCATGGGGAATGCGCCCGGTGGGCAGGCGGTCCGAACTCAGACCAACACGGGCCAGCACACGTTCCACATCGGCGCCGCTGGCGCGCAGGGCATCGATCACCGGGCGCATCAGCGCCACGTCATCGGTCAGATCATGCATGGATTGGCATTCTTGTTATGAGGTCAGGCGCGCCCATCTTAGGCAGCTTTGCGCGTCTAGCTCAAGGCATGCAGATGGCAAACCGGCCAATTGACCGGGGTGCCGCCGCCACCCGCGCAGACGGCCAATGCGGGCCACCGGCGGCGAACTAAGCTTGCCCTCTCATTCCAGCGGAGATTCGCCATGGCCATCGACTGGCTCGACCTGCCCACCTCACCCGCCCTGCCCGGTCTGTTCGCCCGCGCGGCCCTGCGCCGTGGCATCAAGGGCAAGCAACTGCCCGCCATCGGCGTGCGCACCGAAGTGAGCGTCGACCCCGAGCACCTGGCGCGCTATCGCAGCATCTGTGGTTTTGCCGATGACGGCCTGCTGCCGCCGACCTATCCGCACATCCTCGCCTTTGGCCTGCAGATGAAGCTGCTGACCGACCCGCGCTTTCCCTTTCCGCTGCTGGGACTGGTGCACCTGCAGAACCGCATTCGCGTGCTGCGCCCCCTAGGCGGACTGGGACCGTTTCGTCTCAGCGTGCACTTGGAAAACCTGCAGCCCCACGACAAGGGTGCCACCTTCAGCCTGATCACCCGCCTGGAAGATCAACTCGGCCTGCTCTGGGAAGGCGACAGCCGCATGCTCTGCCGCGCCCTGCGCCTGCCGGGCCAGAAGCCCGAGCATGAGACTCAGGCGGAGCTGCCGCTGAGCGAGATCGCACGCTGGAAAGCCCCGCAGGATATTGGCCGGCGTTACGCCAAGGTGGCCGGCGACTACAACCCGATCCACATGTTTGGCGTGACCGCCAAGCTGTTCGGCTTCCCCACGGCCATCGCCCACGGTCTGTGGAACAAGGCCCGCGCCCTGGCCGTGCTAGGCAGCCATCTGCCCAGTGCCGGCTACGAGGTGGAAGTACGTTTCCAGAAGCCGGTGCTGCTGCCCGGCGATGTGACGCTGGTGGCCAGCGCCGCCGGCAGCGAGGGTGTGCTAAGTCTGCGCGGCAAGAACGATGTACCGCACATGACCGGCAGCTGGCACAAAGCAGCCTGAACCGTGAAACAATGCGTCACTCTGCCCGGAGTGACGCATGAACCTCGACGAACTCACCGCCCGCCTGCACGCCATCCGCGACCATAACGACTGGCGCCGCTTCCACAGCCCGAAGAACCTGGCCATGGCCGCCAGCGTCGAAATGGCCGAGCTGGTGGAAATTTTCCAGTGGCTCAGCGAAGACGAATCCCGCCGCCTCGAGCCCGCGCAACTGGAACACGCCGGTCAGGAAATCGGCGATGTGGTGCTTTACCTCCTGCTGCTGTGCAGCGAGCTGGGCCTGAATCTGGAACAGGTGGTGCGCGCCAAGCTGGCCGACAGCGAGCGCCGCTTCATCGCCCCGGAGGCCCCGGCATGAGCGATCGCCACTTCGACGAGCTGGCCACCCGCTTCGCCGAAAAAATCTACGGCGGCGCCAAGGGCGCCATCCGTCTGGCCGTACTCCAGGCCGACCTCAAGGAAGCGCTGCCGGAACGCCCGCTGCGGGTCCTCGACATTGGCGGCGGCCTCGGCCATATGAGCCTGTGGCTGGCCGAGCATGGCCACCAGGTCACCTTCAGCGAACCAGCCGCGCCGATGCTTGAAGGCGCCCGTGCGCGCTTTGCCGAAGCGGGGCAACAGGCCAGCTTTATCCAGGCACCCTGGCAGGACCTGCTAGGCCAGCTCGACGACCCCTTCGATCTGGTGCTCTGTCATGCCGTGCTGGAGTGGCTGGCAGAGCCGCATGCCATCCTGCCGGTGCTGCACCAGCTCACCGCGCCCGGCGGCTGGCTGTCGCTGGCCTTCTACAACAAGGACGCGCTGATCTACCGCAACCTGCTCAAGGGCCACTTCCGCAAGCTGCGCAAGGAACGTTTCGCCGGCGAGGGCCAGAGCCTGACTCCACAACGCCCACTCGATCCGCGCGAACTGGCGTTGCAACTGACGCCGCACTGGACGGTCGAACAGCAGAGCGGTGTGCGTGTGTTTCACGATTACATGCCGCAGGAGTTCCAGGCCAAGGCCGAGCTCACCGACCTGCTGGAGATGGAGCTGGCCTACCGCCGCCACCCTGGTTTCGCCGGACTGGGCCGCTACCTACACTGGATCTGTCGCCCCCTCTAAGTGGAGTTGTACGAGATGCCTGTGCTGCGCCCGCTGTTGCTGATCGCCCTGCTGGGTCTGGCTGCCTGCCAGAGCCCCAATCCCTACCGTGCCGAATCACGGCCGCTGCCGCCGGCTCCGCCCGGCGCGGCACAGACCTTCGACCGCAGCGCCTACCCGGCAACGCCACGGGATTACAGCCGTTACCTCAGCTGGCAGTGGCAGCAGCCTCCTGCCGGCAGCGGCGCCCTGAGCGGCGAACAACTGGCCGAGGTGGTTGCCGGTGCGCTGGAGCAACGCGGCCTGCGCCCTGCCCAGCAGAACCAGCCAGCGGATCTGCGGGTGCATGCCGCGCTGCGCGAGGAGCGCCGCCTGCGTCAGTACGAAGAGCCCAGCTATGGCGGCTACTATGGCAACGGTCCCTGGGGTGACGGCTACGGTGGCTATGGCCGGGTGCCGGTGATCCGCACCCGCGAGGAGGTGGTCAGCGTGGCGTTCATCGAACTGTTCGACGGCCGCAGCGGCGAACGGGTCTGGTCCGGCTCGGCCGAGGCACTGGCCGGGGACGACAATCGCGAGCGCCTGGACGCCCTGCGCAGCGCCGTGCAGCAGGCCCTGAACAATTACCCGCCGCGATAAGGAGCACGCCATGCGAACCCTGTTGATCGCCAGTCTGTTACTCCTGGCGGCTTGCCAGGGCCCGCGCCTGCAGCGGGACTTCGATCCCGCCCGCGACTTCGCCGGCTATCGCAGCTGGGAATGGCAAGAACCGGCCGTGCGCTTCCGCCCGGACGACCCACGCCTGACCAGTGACCTCAACGGCCAGCGCATCGAACAGGCCATCACCGAGCAACTGGAACAGCGCGGCCTGCGCCCGGCGGCCCAGGGCAAGGCTGCCGACCTGCGCGTGCAGGCCTGGCTGATCGTCGACGACCGCCAGCAGCAGATCACCACCAGTTATGGCGGCGCCTGGGGCAGCGGCTGGAACGGTTACTGGGGCGGCCCGGTGATGCAGGAAACGCGCAGCCTCGACTATCAGGTCGGCACCCTGCAGATCGACCTCTACGACGGCCGCGATGGCAAACTGGTCTGGCGCGGCAGCGCCGAACAGATCCTGCGCCACAATCTCGACTCGCCCGAGCAACGCAGCCAGGCGATTCGCCAGACGGTGCAGGCCATTCTCAACCAGTACCCGCCCCGCTAGCAGGCCACTGCTAGAACACGCCACAAGCAAAGGATTGCCCAATGCCGCTGACTCATCGCCCCGCCACTGCCGCCGACCTTGCACAGGTAGTGACCTTCCCGCAGAACCGCGACGAGCTGTTCTTCTGTTTCCCCCGTGCCGTCTGGCCGCTGGACGTCGGCCAACTGGCCGCCGCCATGGCCGAGCGGCGCGACAGCACGGTGGTCGAGCTGGATGCCCAACTGGCCGGCTTTGCCAATTTCTTCCAGTGGCAGTACGGCGAGTTCTGCGCCCTCGGCAACCTGATGGTGGCGCCCTGGGCCCGGGGTCGGGGGGTTGCCCAGTACCTGATCGGGGTGATGGAAGAACAGGCCCGCGCCCACTATCAGGCGCGCCTGATGAAGGTATCGTGCTTCAACGGCAACGCCGCCGGTCTGCTGCTCTACCCGCGTCTGGGCTACCAGCTGGCCGGCGTGGTCGAGCGCGCCACACCCAGCGGCGAGCGCGTGGCACTGATCCAGTTCAGCAAGCCCCTGTAGTAACAGAGCAAGTAACCGGCCGATTGGCTGCAGCGCCCGGATGGCGCGGCGCCGCGGCCGTTAACCTGCACGCGTGAGCAGGCCAAGATGGCGACTCGTATCAGGAGTCGCCCCATGCCCGTGCCCAACCCAAAGTCCCCGTTTCCACACCTGCTTGCCCCGCTCGATCTGGGTTTCACCCAACTGCGCAACCGGGTCGTTATGGGCTCGATGCACACCGGCCTGGAGGACCGCCTGTGGGACTTCGGCAAGCTCGCCGCCTATTACCGCGAACGGGCACGCGGCGGCGTCGGTCTGATCATCACCGGCGGTTTCGCGCCGAACCGCGAGGGCTGGCTGCTGCCCTTTGGCAGCAGTCTGACCAACAGCCTGGAGGTTCCGGCCCACCGGCGCCTGACCCAGGCCGTGCACCGCGAAGGCGGCAAGATTCTGCTGCAGATCCTCCACGCCGGCCGCTACGGCTATCACCCGCTGGTAGTGTCGGCCTCCCCGCTGAAATCCCCGATCAGCTGGTTCGCACCACGCGAGTTGTCCGAGCGCGGCATTCTGCGCACCATCGCCGCCTTCAGCCGTTGCGCCCGCCTGGCCCGCGCCGCCGGCTACGACGGGGTCGAGATCATGGGCAGCGAGGGCTACCTGCTCAACCAGTTCCTCTGCCCGCGCACCAACCAGCGCGATGACCACTGGGGCGGCACACTGGACAACCGCATGCGCCTGCCGCTGGAGATCGTACGGCGCGTGCGCCGGGCGGCCGGTGAGCGTTTCATCATCAGTTTCCGCCTGTCGCTGCTCGATCTGGTGGAGGGCGGCAACACCTTCGACGAGGTACGGCAGATTGCCCTGGCCCTGCAGGACGCCGGCATCACCCTGCTCAACACAGGTATCGGCTGGCACGAATCGCGGGTACCGACCATCGTCACCTCGGTGCCGCGTGGCGCCTTCGCCGAGGTCGGCGCAAGACTCAGACGCGAGTTGCGCATCCCGCTGATTGCCAGCAACCGCATCAACACCCCGGAGCTGGCCGAGCAATTGCTGGCCGACGGCAGCGCCGATCTGGTGTCCATGGCCCGGCCGCTGCTGGCCGACCCGCAGTTCGTCAGCAAGGCCGCCGCCGGGCAGTCGGACGCCATCAACACCTGCATCGCCTGCAACCAGGCCTGCCTCGACCATGCCTTCGTCAACCGCCGCGCCAGCTGCCTGGTCAATCCGCGCGCCTGCTATGAAACCGAACTGCGCTACCGCAAGGTACGCAAGGCCAAGCGCATCGCCGTGATCGGCGCCGGCCCTGCCGGTCTGTCGGCGGCCTGCGTGGCGGCCGAGCGTGGTCATCAGGTCAGTCTGCTCGAGGCTACCGGCGAGATCGGCGGGCAGTTCAACCTGGCCCGGCGCATTCCCGGCAAAGCCGAGTTTGCCGAGACCCTGCGCTACTTCCGTAAGCGCCTGAGCGACCTCCGGGTCGAGGTACAGCTCAACCGGCGCGTGCAGCCCGGTGAGCTGAACGGCCAGTTCGACGAGGTGATCGTGGCCAGCGGCATTCGTCCGCGGGTGCCGGCCATTCCCGGCATCGGCCATCGCAAGGTGCTGACCTATCTCGACGTGCTGGGCGGCGCGCCTGTCGGCGCCGCGTGGCGCTGATCGGCGCCGGCGGCATCGGTTTCGACGTCGCCAGCTACCTGCTGCGCGAGCCGCCCGAGCG
>NZ_NSLB01000015.1 GCF_002304225.1 Pseudomonas sp. HAR-UPW-AIA-41 | reverse complement strand
CGTTGGCCTGCTGGCGGTCGATGTCGGTGGTGCCCATGTAGACCACGCACTGCATGCCGAAGCGCGCGGCCACGGTGGCGGTGGCCACGCCGTGCATGCGGCGCCGGTCGCGGCATGATGCGCTTCTTGCCCATGCGCTTGGCCAGCAGGATCTGGCCGATGCAGTTGTTGACCGCACCGGGCGACAGCAGTCGCTGCTCGATCAGCGGCTGTTGCGGCTGCAGGCGAATCCGCGCCGCCTTGCCCTCGCGCCCTAACGCCGCGTAAGCCCCCAGCAACTGCTCAAGGCGCACACCGGCGCCCCCGAGAATCAGCGCCAGGTTGGGCTGCGCGCCAGCCGGTAACTGCAGCGGCAGACCGGCACCGTGCAGCTCGCCGGCAAAGCGCTTGGGCCCGTAGGCCTCCAGCAATTGCACGGCCGGCAGGTTGAGCGAGGTGGCGAGCGCCTCGCTGGCCGACACCGGGCCGGTGAAGCCGGCGGAAAAGTTGCCGGGGCGGTAGTCGCCATAACGGCGCGGCACATCCTGCAGCAGCGACTCGGAGTGAATCAGCCCGGCATCCAGCGTCATGCCATAGAGAAAGGGTTTCAGCGTCGAGCCCGGCGAGCGCACCGACTGGATCATGTCGACATGACCGAAGCGCTTGTCATCGCCGATATCCACCGAGCCCAGGTAGGCGCGCACCGCCATGCTCTGTGCCTCGACCACCAGTACCGCAGCCGAGGTGTGCTCCGGCAGACGGGCACGCCAGCCCAGCAGCAGGTCTTCCAGCCGCCGCTGCAGACTGGCGTCCAGGGTGGTGCGGATCAGCGCCGGGCTGTCTGGCGTATTCAGCCGCCGCGCCAGCAGGGGCGCCAGTCGTGGTTCCTGACGTGGGGCCAGCAGCACCGGCTCCTGCAACGCCTCGCTGACCCGCGTCGGCGCCCACACGCCAAACTGCTGCAGGCGCCGCAGCACCTTGTCGCGGGCCCGTTGCGCGGCCTGCGGATGACGGTCGGGACGCAGCCGGCTGGGCGCCTGCGGCAGCACCGCCAGCAGTGCCGCCTCGGATGGCGTCAGCTGTGCCGGCGACTTGCCCAGATAGGCCCAGCTGGCAGCCGCCACGCCCTGCAAGGTGCCGCCGAAGGGTGCGCGGTTGAGGTAGAGGGTGAGTATCTCGTCCTTGGACAGGTGCCACTCCAGCTGCAGAGTTCGCCACAGCTGACGCAGCTTGCCCGGCACGCTGCGCGCATGCGGATCGAGCAGGCGCGCCACCTGCATCGACAGGGTGCTGCCGCCGGACACCACCTCGCCGCCGGAGAGGTTCTGCCACAGCGCCCGGCCCAGTGCCAGCGGGTTGACTCCGGGGTGCCGGTAGAACCAGCGATCCTCGTAGGTGAGCAGCGCCTCCAGATACAGCGGCGAAACCTCCTGCGGCGTCACCGGATAGCGCCATACCCCCTCGGCATCTGCAAAGCGCCACAGCGGCGTACCGTCCTCGGCCAGCACCACCCGCGCCTCGTCGGCCCGCGGCAACGGCAGCGGGAACAGCCCGTCGGCCAGCCACAACAGCGCCAGCCCCACCAGGGGGGCCAGCAACCAGCGGCGCAGACGAATCACGATGGACACAACTCAACCCCACAAACCAGAGGGCCCGTGATCGCAGTAATCGATCACGGGCCCCGGCATTACGCCCTGAAACCTAGCGCCCTTTTACCACCAGGCTCTGCGGCGCACTGCCCAGAGCCTTCCAGCCCGGCCGGTACATCGACTCGACCAGAGGCGGCGGCACCCGGTAATGGCCCGGGGTGACGGCGCGTGCCAGGTACAGCAGGTGCGTCGGCTCATAACCGCTGACATCCACGGCGGCCACATAGCGGTCACCGCGGTATTCCTGATGCTTGATCCGCGCGTTCTGCATGGACTGCTGCCACTCCTTCACGGCGCTGCTGGCATCGCCGAGGCTGGCACTGCTCTGCGCCAGGTTCTGGTTTTCCAGCTCCAGACCGGCCGGCAGCAGGTCCACCAGCAGGGCATCCGGTACGCGTTCCTTGGCCTCGACGATCAGGTGCACCAGCACAAGCTCGCCACTGTTGAGGTTGTCCAGCGCCAGCGGCTTGCCATCCATGCCGAGGTACTCGCGGAAGATGCTGAGGTTCTCGCCACTGGCCGGCGGCAGCTCACGCGGATAGCCCGACAAGCTGAACTGCTGGTAGAGCGTCTCGCTGCCGAGACTCTGCACCGACAGCGGCGCCTGCAGGCTGGCGCCTTCCAGCTTCAGGGTCGGCTGCTCGCGGTTGAGTGCCTGTACCAGACCGCCAGCCTTCAGCTCGGCCTGCCAGTCACCTTCCGGCTGGTTGAGCAGGCGCCGGCCGGCGAGGAACACGGCATTGCGTTCCTGGGTCGACAGGTACTCGTTGCCGGCCAGGTCATCGGACAGGCGGAACAGCCAGCTGTCGCGCTGCGCCTTGGCCAGGTCATGCTCCTCCAGCAGGGCATAGATCAGGGCGTCATCGCGCAGACGGCTGCCGTAATCGCCGTACCAGTAGTAGCGGTCGGCCTTGAACTCATGGCTGAGCGCGGCCTGCAGCAGGGTATCGGCGCGCGGCTGATCGCCCATCAGTTGCAGGGCCACCGCCAGGTGCGCCAGCGGCAGGCCACTACGGGCCTCGCTCTGCCGTTCGGCCAGTGCGCGCAGGCTGCCCAGCGGAGCCTGCTGACTGCGCGCCAGCACATAGCCGGCGTAGGCCTGCACGGCAAAGCGCATGTGCTCGCTGTCTTCGCTGTAGTACACGTCGATCAACTGGCGATCCTGCAGGTAGCGCAACAGGCGCTCGCTGGCCTTTTTCAGCGCCTCGTCCGGCACGCTGTAGCCCTGCTCGCGGGCACGCAGCAGGAAGTCGGTGACATAGGCCGTCAGCCAGTATTCCTCGTCGCTGTCACTGCCCCACAGGCCGAAGCTGCCGTTGTAGCGCTGCATGCCGAGCAGGCGCTCGATACCCAGCTCCAGCTTGCTGCGCCGCTCCTGATCGCTTTCGCCCTTGATGCCAAGACGCTTGAGGCTGGCGGCATCGGCATACAGCGACGGATACAGGCCGCTGGTGGTCTGCTCCAGGCAACCATAGGGATAAGCCTTGAGTTCGCTGATCTGCTCGGCGAGGTTCAGCGGCGGCTTGCTCGACAGGCTCAGCAACCCCTGCAGGCCATCGGGGTCGTACTGGCTGAGGGCGCTGTCCGGCAGGGTCCAGCTGTCGCCCTTGAGCACCGCGCGGAACTGCTTGAGCTGCGCCGGGTAGGCCGGGCGCACGCCGATCTGCCACTGCCGGCTGAACGGCGACAGCTGCTCGCCGGGCAGATCCAGACCATTGACCCTGACGCTGAGCTGGCCGGTGCCCAGGCCGCCGACCGCACGCACGGCAATCGGCAGCGTGATGCGCTGGCCCTGCGCCAGTTGCAGCGGCACGCTGCTGGCCGCCTCGCGCAGTTGCAGCTGACCGCTGGCCGCCAGTTGCACATCCAGCTTCTGCGGCGCACCGGAGAGGTTGGTCAGGTCCAGCGCCAGCGCGGTTTCGTCACCGCCGGCGAGGAAGCGCGGTGCCGACAGTTCGGCCACCAGCGGCGCGGCAACCACCGTCTTGGCCTCGCCCTTGCCGTAGCTGTCGTCGCTCCAGGCCTGCGCCATCAGGCGCAACTCACCGTTGAAGTCGGGGATATCCAGACTGACCTCACCTTCGCCCTGGGCATTGAGGGTGACCGGCGCACTCTGCTTGGCCACGATCAGCACGCTGGTATCCGGCCGCTTGCCACCGCCGGCCAGCGCCGCGTCACCACCGAAGGCCAGACTGGCCAGACGGCCCTGACCGGCTTCGATCAGTTGGCCATAGACGTCCAACTGGTCGGCACCGTAGCCCTTGCGGCCGAAGAAGGCGGCAAAGGGATCGGGCGTTGCGTACTCGGTGATATTGAGAATGCCGACGTCCACCGCCGCCACCAGCACCTGTACCTGCTTGGGCAGCTCGCCCCCGGCACGGCTGGCCTGCACCTTGACCTTGAGGGTCTGGTTCGGACGCATCTTCTCAGGAGCCGTCAGCTGCACGGCCAGTTGTCGGGGCGCCCGCTCCAGCGGCAGGTGCAGCAGGCCGACCGCACGCTTGGGCGTGACGTTGGCCTTGCGCTCACCGGGACGGATCACCAGCGCGCTGACATACAGATCGTGACGGGCCCAGGCCTCGTCCACCGGAATCTCGAAGGTCTTGCCCTCGGCTGGCACTTCGATGTCCTGCCACCACAGCGGGCCATCGCTGGACTCGACCAGCAGGTAGCCATTGCCGGCCGCCGGCGGTGTCACCGTCACCCTGGCGGTACTGCCGGCAGCGTACGCCGGCTTGTCCAGCGCCAGCTTGACCTGATCCGGACGCACGGCGCCGCCCTCGGTGTTGTCCTGCCAGCTGTAGCCGGCCCAGAAGCGCTGACTGCTGACCAGACCGGTCTGCGGATCTTCCACCTCGATGCGGTACGGGCCCCACTCCACCGGGAAGCTGACCTTGGCGGTCTTGCCCTCGCTCAGGTCGAGCTTTCCTCGCTGAGGTTGAGGTACTTCTCGTTGAAGTGATAGCTCCAGCCCTCGGACTCGGAGAAGCTCCAGAAGTAGTCGCGGCGCTCGCGCACCAGGCGCACCTTGAGCCCCTCGACCGCCAGCTTGTGGCCCTCGGGATCGGCCAGCAGCACCTCGAATTCAGCCATGCCGTTGTCGCCGACTTCCTCGCCCTCGAACAGCGCGCGCACACCCGGCAGGCGGGGTGCCGGCCATACCGGCTGGACGATGCGCCGGGTGACCGGACGGCCGCCTGACTCCTGCAGGCTGGCCTGCAGAATCAGCTTGAGCGGCGAGCGCGCCTCGGCCCAGCGGTTCTCCGGGCTGAGCACGCCCTCGCCGTCGGCATCCAGGGTGATCTCGTCGAGCTCCATATCCTGATTCAGCTCTTCCTCGGTCACCGAGCCGAACTGATAGCCCGGCAGGCTCGGCACCGCCTCGCGCAGCGGGCGCACATAGAGTTGGCTGGTCAGGCGGTTGCCGGAAGCCGGCGCGCCGTAGAGGTAACGACCGTTGACGCTGAAGCTGGGGTCTTCGCTGGTATCCAGCGGCTGTTCGCTGCCCTTGAGTTCCAGCGCGAGGCGCTCGGGAAGGAAGTCCTCGACGAGGAACTCATAGAGGTCCTGACGACCGTCGCCCAGGTCCAGCAACAGCTGCCAGCGGCCGGTCGGCGCATTCTCGGCCAGCTGCAGCTGGTACTGGTACAGCCCGTCAGTGCCCGGCTGCCAGACAAAACGCCGGGCCACCTGTTCATCGGGCCGGCGCACCTCGACACTCACCGGCTGCGGCTTGACCGCACGGCCATCAGCGTCGCGCAGCAGGGCATTGAGCAGCACCGTTTCACCGGGGCGATAGAGATCGCGCGGCCCGAAGACGAAGAACTGCAGCGGATTGGCGACCGGTCCGGCGAGATCGAACTCGGCCAGATCCAGCGCCGGAGCATTGAGGCGCAGCAGGCTGGTGTCGTTGTCCTTGCGCGCCAGCAGCACGTCGGCCTTGTCCACCAGCGGCAGTTCGGCATGGCCGGCATCGTCGGTGGTGGCCGAGGCCAGAATGCGCCCGTCG
Organism: Pseudomonas sp. HAR-UPW-AIA-41; assembly: GCF_002304225.1. Classification (GTDB taxonomy): domain Bacteria; phylum Pseudomonadota; class Gammaproteobacteria; order Pseudomonadales; family Pseudomonadaceae; genus Aquipseudomonas. Next base: position 28,402 of record NZ_NSLB01000015.1, on the reverse strand, counting down.
CTGTCCAGCAGGTCGAGCTGCACATCACTCTGCGCGGCACCACCGGCCAGCGCCTGGGTGAACACGTCTAGCTGCTGGCGATAGCGGTGGGCGGACAGGCCGATATCACTGAGGGTGAACAGGGTCGCCGGCTGCGAGTAGTTGTAGGTACCGGCCTGGCGCATCACTGCCAGGTAGACGCCGGGTTGCTGCAGCGGCTTGAGCCCGGCAATCGGCAGCAGCAGGGTCTCGCGGGTGTTGCGCGGTGGTCTCAGGTCGAAGCGGCCACCATAGACCAGCTCAGCCATCGGCAGCAGCTCGCGCGCCTCCCAGGTGTCCAGGCTGCTGGAACGCCCCCACTGGCTGAGAAACCCCGGCAGCGCGTCATCCTTGATGCGGAAGAATTCGACATTCACCGCGTCGACGTTCAGCGCAATCACCGGCAGGCCTTCGGCCAGGTGGGTCGGCAGCAGCGAGCCGCGGCTGGCAAAGCCGACGGTGGCCTGCAGGTCGCGGGTCTCCAGACGGGCCACGTACTCCTCGGCCAGCGCCTGACCGTTGATTGCACGCAGGCCGGCATCCACGGTCAGCACCAGTTTGCGCTGCGGCTCCAGATGACGCAGCCGCAGCTCCATGCCATTGCTGGCAAGCTCCCAGGCACCATCGACCTTGCCGTCGACGGTATCGACCAGGTGCAGGCGGCTGGCGAAATCCTGCTCGGCGTCCAGCGGCACGCTGAAGGTCACGGCCAGGGTACTGGCACCGTCGAGCTGCACCTCGGAAACGTCGATGACGCTCAGCTCGCGCCCTTTATAGCGCTCGGCCAGCGCGGCACGCTGCTCGGCCGTGGGAACGGCAACGGCAGCACTCGCCGCAGACTCGGCCGACGCCTTGGCGGCAGTCTCGGGGGTGGATGAATCACAGGCACTGAGCAGACTCAGCACCAGCGCCAGAAGCAGTCCTTTGTTCGGCATGGCAGGCTCCGGAGAGGAGGGAAGCAGAGAACGCGCACTATAACCGAGCGGTCAGGTTGCGAGGAGTGCAGCGCTCACGCTTTGCTCGCGGTCAGCCGTCGATCTGGACGAATGGCCGGGCGCGGGCTAGGGTCTGCTCGCCCCTTGCGTTCGCGGAATATCGCCATGTCCCAGGCCCTGCTCGCCAGCCTGCATACCCTGAGTTTTCTGCTGCTGTTCTGCCTCCTGGTACTGGAGCACCGCGAGTTCTGCCTGCCGCTCGATGCGCCACGGGCACGACGGCTGATCCTGCTGGATATCGGCTACGGCTTGGCCGCCGGTCTGGTGCTGGCTACCGGTGCCCTGCGCGTGCTGTGGTTTGGCAAAGGCCTGGATTACTACCTGCACAACGGCCTGTTTCACGCCAAGCTCGGCCTGTTCCTGCTGGTCGGCCTGATCTCCATCCTGCCGACGCTGACCGCACTCAATCTGCGCCCGGCACTGCAGGCTGGAACCGCCCCCGAGATCACGCCTCGGCGCCTGCAAGTGGTGCTGTGGACGATCCGCCTTGAACTGCTGCTGCTCGCCAGCCTGCCGGTGCTGGCCAGCCTGCTGGCGCGCGGTTACGGCGCAGGCTGATCGCCGAGCCAGCTGTACCAGGGCACCTCCTCACGCTGCTCGACCCGCACCTGCGGGCTATGCCGCAAGCGCACCAGCAGTCGCTTGCCCGCCTCGGCAGTGCCGGCCAGCGCCTGCAGATCGGCCAGCAACTGCGGCCCCTCGCAGGCGCCAGCCTCACGCAGCAACTGGCAGGCAGTCAGCCACAGACGATCCGCTGCAGGGCTGACCGCCGGCGTCGCAGAAGGTACAGGCGCAGCCTCCGTCACCGCAGGCAGCGCGCCACGCAGCAACTCGGCCAGACGCGACCACTCCCCATCTTCCAGACTGATCTGCAGATCAATCGCCAGGTCACCCAGCTGCCCCTGCACGCGCATGCCATCCTCCCGCGCCGGCTTGGCGCCCCCGAACATTTGTTATAACGTAACAATATTAATTTACTGGAGCCTCATTATGCGCCTGTTGCTGCTGACCCTGCCTCTCGCCCTGCTGCCCTTCGCGCCAGCGCACGCCAATGAACACGCACACGAGCACGACCATGATGAACACGCCAGCCTGGACGCTCACGAGCATGGCAGCGCCAGCCTGAACATTGCCCTGGAAGGCAACAGTCTGGAGCTTGAGCTGGACAGCCCAGCGATGAACCTGCTGGGCTTCGAGCACGCCGCCCACAGCACTGCCGACCGCGCCAAGCTGGCCAGCGTTAAACGTCTGCTGGAGCAGCCCCAGCAGCTCTTCACCCTGCCCGCGGCCGCCAACTGCCAGATCACCAGCAGCGAGCTGCACAGCCCGCTGTTCGAGGCCGAGTCAGCCGATCACGCCCATGAGCATGAACATGAGCACAGCGATATCGAGGCGCACTACCAGTTCAGCTGTGCCAACCCACAAGCGCTGGACAGCCTGTCACTGGCGGCCTTCTTCAAGCAGTTTGCCGGCATGGAAAAGCTCCAGGTGCAGCTGATCAGCACCACCGGGCAAAGCGGCAAGACCCTCACCGCCAGTGACAGCCTGCTGCCGTTGTAAAACCCTGCTTGTCGCCGCGCCTGTGAGGCTCTAGATTCGCCGCACCTGCCCTGCCCGAGGCCACCATGACTGCCCTGCTTGAACTGCATGATCTCGGCTTTGCCTGGCCCGGCCAGGCCGAGCTGCTGGATATTCCGCACTTTGCCCTGCAGTCCGGGGAAAGCCTGTTTCTCAAAGGTCCCAGCGGGAGCGGCAAGACCACCCTGCTCGGCCTGCTGGGCGGCGTGCAAAAGGCCGGCCGCGGCAGCATCCGCCTGCTAGGTACGGAGCTGGATAGTCTCGGTGCCGGCGCGCGCGATCGTTTCCGCGTTGATCACACCGGCTACATCTTCCAGCAGTTCAACCTGCTGCCGTTTCTTTCGGTGCGCGAGAACGTCGAGCTGCCCTGTCACTTCTCCAAGGCACGCGCCGGTCGTGCACGCCAGCGTCATGGCAGTATTGATCAGGCGGCCGCGACCCTGCTGGAGCACCTGGGTCTGAAGCCCGAGCTGCTGGAGCGCCGCGCCGATGCCCTGTCGATTGGTCAGCAGCAGCGGGTCGCTGCAGCCCGCGCCCTGATCGGCCAGCCCGAGTTGGTGATCGCCGACGAACCGACCTCGGCACTGGATGCCGATTCGCGCGAGGCCTTCATCCGCCTGCTGTTCGCCGAATGCCGCCAGGCCGGCAGCAGCCTGCTGTTTGTCAGCCATGACCAGAGCCTGGCGCCACTGTTCGACCGCAGCTTGTCGCTGACCGAACTCAACCGCGCCGCCCAGCCGCAGGAGACCTGAGATGTACTTGCTGCGTTTGGCCCTGACCAGCCTCAACAACCGCCGCTTCACCGCCCTGCTCACGGTATTCGCCATCGCCCTGTCGGTCTGCCTGCTGCTGGCGGTGGAACGCATCCGTACGGAAACCCGCGCCAGCTTCGCCAGCACCATCAGCGGCAGCGACCTGATCGTCGGTGCCCGCTCCGGCAGCGTGAACCTGCTGCTGTACTCGGTGTTCCGCATCGGCAATGCCACCAACAACATCCGCTGGGACAGCTTCGAACATTTCGCCACCCATCCCCGCGTGAAATGGACCATCCCGCTGTCACTGGGCGATTCGCACCGCGGCTACCGGGTGCTGGGCACCAGCGGCGCCTATTTCGAGCATTACCAGTACGGCCGCAGTCAGACGCTGCAATTCGCCGAAGGCAAACCCTTCAACGACCTGTTCGAGGTGGTGCTGGGCGCCGAAGTAGCCGATGCCCTCAACTACAAGATCGGTCAGCAGATTGTCCTGGCTCACGGCGTCAGCACGGTCAGCCTGGTCAAGCACGATGACAAACCCTTCACCGTGAGCGGCATTCTCGCCCGCACCGGCACGCCGGTGGACCGCACGCTGCATATTTCTCTGGCGGGCATGGAGGCCCTGCATGTCGACTGGCAGAACGGCATGCCCGCCCGCGGTGCCGCCAAGGTGAACGCCGAACAGGCCCGTGCTCTGGATCTGCAACCCAAAGCGATCACGGCCATGCTTCTGGGCCTGAACAGCAAGATCGCCACCTTCAGTCTGCAGCGGGAAATCAACGAATTCCGCGGCGAACCCTTGCTGGCCATCCTCCCCGGCGTGGCCCTGCAGGAACTGTGGAGCCTGATGGGCACGGCCGAAAAAGCTCTGTTCGTGGTGTCGCTGTTCGTGGTGCTGACCGGGCTGATCGGCATGCTCACGGCCATTCTCACCAGCCTCAACGAACGGCGCCGGGAAATGGCCATTCTGCGCTCGGTCGGTGCCCGTCCCTGGCACATCGGCAGCCTGCTGATACTCGAAGCCTTCAGCCTGGCTGCCGCCGGCGTCGGGCTCGGCCTGGCCCTGCTGTATGCCGGCATTGCAGCGAGTCGCGGCTGGCTGCGCACGCAATACGGGCTAGATCTGCCAATGGCCGCCCCCAGCCTCTATGAGTGGCAGCTACTCGGCGCTATTCTGGCCGCCGCCCTGTTGATGGGCGTGATCCCGGCACTGCGCGCCTACCGGCAATCGCTCAGTGACGGACTGTCGATCCGACTCTGAGGTGGTCATGCCACGTTTTCTCTTTGCTGTGCTGTTGAGTCTGAGCCTGCCGCTAAGTGCGGCAGAGGTTCGTGAACTGACCTGGATGGAGATGGTGCCGGCAGACGCCCCTCCCATTGCCGCTGCCCCCCCGGCGCCAGTGCATGACCTGTCACAACTGGCCGACGCACTGGCCAGCGAAAGCGGCCCGGCAATGACCCAGCAGTCGCCCGCCGCGCCGGTGGTCAAGGCACTGGACGGCCAGCAGGTGAAGCTGCCGGGCTACATCGTGCCGCTGAATGTCAGCGACGAGAACCGCGTCATCGAGTTCCTTCTGGTGCCCTACTACGGCGCCTGCATCCATGTGCCGCCACCACCCTCGAACCAGATCGTCTACGTCACCTCGGAGCTGGGCGTGCAACTGGATGACCTCTACCAGCCGTTCTGGATCGAAGGGCCGCTCAAGGTCGAGGCGGCCAGCAGCGAGCTGGCCGAGGCGGGCTACCGCATGGCCGCCGAGAAGATCTACGCCTACGAGATGACCGAGTGATCACACCCCACTTTGGGTGAGCTGACAGAGCCCATCACGACAGCGAGGCTGAGCGCTCCAATAAAAACAAGGAGCCTCCCATGCGCCTGCTTACCCTCTGCCTGCTCAGCCTGCTGCCATTGCTCGCGCAGGCCCGCAGCATTGATCAGATTGAAATTGCCGAACAGCTGAGCGCCGGACAGGAGCTGCCCGCCCTGCAGCTCAATGGTGCCGCCACCCGTTACTTCTTCGGCATGGTGCCGGTATATATCGGCGCGCTCTATCTCGAGCAGCCGGCCAACAACAGCCAGCAGATCATCACCCAGGACAGCGCCAAGCGCATGCAGTTCGTCATGCGCCGCGACGTGCGCGCCCGCAAGATCGCCGAAGCTCTGAGCGATGCGCTGTCGACCAATCTCGACGAGGCCGAACTGCGCCAGCTGCAGCCGCAGATCGACCAACTGATGGCGCTGTATGGCAACGTCACGCTGCACAAAGGTGATATCAGCAGCCTCGATTACCTTCCGGGCCAGGGTACCCGCCTGATCATGAGCGGCCAGGATAAAGGCCGCATACCTGGAAAACGGCTTTACGATGCAGTACTAAAGGTATGGATCGGACCGAGCCCGGTCAGCCGCGAGTTCAAAGCTTCCATCTTGGGCGGAGCGGCACCAACAAGCGCGCGCTTTGACAGCGCCGAAAATAAAAGTTCCATGGCGGCAACCAACTGAGCGGATGTTGAGCCAGATCAAGAATTACCCTGACGCAGTCTCAGACAATGCAGCCAGCCAATACAAAAGCTCATCACTTGCTGGAGCACATCATGCGTAAATCTCTGTTCACCGCTTCGCTTCTGGCCCTTGCCGTAGCTGCCCCTTTCGCTAATGCCTATGAGGCCGGCGATATCGTTGTCCGTGCCGGTGCTGTCACCGTAGATCCGCACGAAGACAGCAGCGACATCTGGGTTGGCGCTCTGGGTACCGACGTTGCCGGCACTAAAGCCACCTTGGACAGCGACACCCAGCTGGGCCTGAACTTCATGTACATGGCTACCGACAACATCGGTATCGAGCTGCTGGCTGCCACTCCGTTCACTCACAACGTCGGTGTTTCCGGTATGCCAGGCCCGTTCGCCGGCCTGAACGGCAAACTGGGTGAACTGAAGCACCTGCCGCCGACCCTGTCGGTAGTCTACTACCCGCTGGATAAAGCCTCTGCCTTCCAGCCGTATGCCGGCCTGGGCATTAACTACACCTGGTTCTTCGACACCGAGCTGACCGGCGCGGCTGAAGATAAGGGCTTCAGCGGCCTGGATCTGGACGATTCCTGGGGTCTGGCCTACCAACTGGGCATGGATTACATGCTGACGGACAACGTCATGCTCAACGCCCAAGTGCGTTACATCGACATCGACACCAAGGGCACCACCTCCTTCGGTGGCCGCGAAGTCGAAGTTGACGTCGACGTTGACCCGTTCGTTTACATGGTCGGCCTGGGCTACAAGTTCTAAGCACACTCCCTGTGGGCAACCGCAGCTAGGGCGCCTTCGGGCGCCCTTTTTTGTTTGGGCCACCTATGTACCTTGCGCTCAAGAGCCTGCATATCGCCCTGGCGCTGACCAGCATCGGCCTGTTTGGCTGGCGCCTCTGGAGCAGCTGGCAGGGCCGGCAGCAACGCACACCATACTGGATGCACGGCATCGACAGCCTGTTGCTGCTCAGCGCTGGCCTGTTGATCTGGCAGGCCATGCCCTGGCCACTGCCTGGCTGGCTGCAACTGAAGATGGTAGCGCTGCTGCTCTACATCGTGCTGGCAGCACTGACACTGCGGCGCACGCCCGGCCCGGCCAAAGCCCTGCTGAGCCTGGCTTGCGGCCTGTGCATTGCCGCCGTACTGGCGCTGGCCCGCCTCAAGCCATTCTGAACTCTGGCTTCTAGCGTCTGAGCAACGCGGCCAAGCCCGTCGCCAGAGGGGTGATCGCCCCCAGTTCATAGTGCTGCAACAGACGACGGTTATCCGCACGCGAATGGCGGATGTCGCCACTGCGCGCCGGCGCATAAGTGACAGTCGGCAGGCCGCCCAGGACCTGTTCGATGGCAGCCAGCAACTGATTGAGGCTGGTCGCCTGGTTCAACCCGACATTGACGGCCCCCGCCGGAGTGTCAGGCATGTTCAGGCCCTGCAGCAGCAGGCGCACCAGATCGGCCACATAGAAGAAATCACGGGTCTGCTCACCGTCACCGAAAACACTGATCGGCAAGCCGGCCTGAGCACGCTCACAGAAGATGCTGATCACCCCGGAATACGGCGATGACGGATCCTGACGCGGCCCGAAAATATTGAAGAAGCGGAACACCACCGGCTGCAGATCATGCTGGCGGCGGTAGAAGTCCAGGTAATGCTCACTGGCCAGCTTGTCTGCGGCATATGGCGTGAGCGGGGACTTGGGCGTGTCTTCGGCAATCGCCTCGCCCTCACCATTCTGCCCATACACTGCTGCACTGGAGGCAAACAGCACGCGGCGCACACCATGTTCGCGCATGGCCTCGCAGACATTCAGCGTGCCGATGAAGTTGCTTTGATGCGTACTGACCGGCTCGTCTACCGAGGCCTGCACCGAGGCCACCGCAGCGAGATGAGCGACCGCTGCGCAGCCCTCGACGGCCTCGCGCACCAGAGCAGCATCGGCCACATCGCCAACCAGTAGCTGCAGACGTGGATTATCCAGCGGCAGGTTGCTGCGTTTGCCGGTGGACAGGTTATCCAGCACCCGCACCGCATGGCCCTGCGCCAGCAACGCATCAACCAGATGCGAGCCAATAAAACCGGCTCCGCCGGTCACCAGAATGGGAGCAGTCATGACGTTCTCACTGATGGCGGAAATAACGATCCAGCAGACTGGGCAGGCCGGAACGCCAGGCACGCGGCTTGACGCCGAAGGTGTTGAGGATCTTCTTGCAGGCCAGCACGGCATGCTGAGGCTCATCGCCGCTATCCGGTCTGGCTGCATGGGCCTGAGCGACAACCGCCTCGGTCTTGATCGCCCGCAACGCGCGCGCCTCTTCCAGAATAGCCTGCCCCAGCGCCAGCGCCGTGGTCGCCTCATGACCTCCGTAGTGGTAGGTACCCCACAGAGGCGACTGGCAATCGAGCTGCTTGAGTACGGCCAGCACCACCCGCGCGGCATCATCGACCGGGGTCGGATTACCGCGCCGGTCATCCGCCAGCATCAGCTCATCGCCGCGCATCGCCCGGCGCAGAAAGCGTCCGACAGAGCCTTCGGCACTGTCGTCCAGCAGCCAGCCAAAACGCAGCAACACGTGCCGCGGACACAGGGCGCGCACGCTCTGCTCCATGCGCCACAGCGCCTGACCACGCAGACCCAGCGGCAGCGGCTCGTCACGCTCGCCGTAGGCGGTGGCGCGGGCGCCATCGAAGACTCGGTAACTGGAAGGCTGCAACAGCACCACGCCGTGGTGCTGGCAGAGCTCGGCAAGACGCTCTACGGCGCGTTCCTGCGCGGCAAACCGGCTCTCGCCGATCTGCTCGGCCTGGAACCAGTCGAAGTAATAGGCCAGGTTGACCACAGCATCCGGCCGCGTTTCGTCCAGCAGGAGGGTCAGACTGGCGGCGTCCCAACCCTGTTCGGGCGGACGCGGCGCGAGGAAGCCGATGTCCTCCTCAGCGCCCTGACGAATCAGGGCCTGGCCGAGAGCACTGCCACCACCCAGCAACAACAAGCGCATGCGCATGCGAGGTCAGCTCCTGGCCAGCCAGGATCAGAACGGAATGTCGTCGTCGAAGCTGTCGTAGTCCGGTGCCGGCTGGGCAGCGGCCTGCGGCGCCTGACGCGGGGCAGCCTGTTGCGGTTCGCGCTGCGGACGCGGCGCGCGCGGCGCATCATCACCGGCATTGCCACCACGACCACCGAGCAGTTGCAGGGTGCCGTTCATGTCCACCACGATCTCGGTGGTGTAGCGCTTGACGCCGTCCTTCTCCCACTCGCGGGTTTGCAGACGACCCTCGATATAGCACTGGCCACCCTTGCGCAGGTACTCGCCGGCGATTTCCGCCAGCTTGCCGAAGAACACCACGCGGTGCCATTCGGTGCGCTCCTGCTGCTGACCGGTCTGCTTGTCCTTCCAGCTGTCGGTAGTGGCCAGGGTGATGTTGGTCACCGCGTTGCCATTGGGCAGATAACGGGTTTCCGGATCGCCGCCGACGTTACCGATCAGAATGACTTTGTTTACCCCACGGGCCATTTCGTTCTCCTAAGCTGAATGCGTAACCGGCGCCTCTTCGAGCTCCCGCTCGAGCAACGCACGATTCAATTGTTGGGTGTCCACTTTGATGTACAGGGCCGCTTCTTCGGCGACGACCACCGCGTCACTGACGCCAGGCACCGCCAGAATGCGCCCCACCAGACTGTGATCCGCCAGCGCCATGGCACTGAGCGGCCGACGCAGACTGGTCACGTAAGGCGGCTCACGCATAGTAGCAGCAAAGCCAAGCCAGAAAAGCGCCAGCAGCGCACAGCTGATAAACACTCCGGCAAAGCCCAGGTGCTGATACATCCAGCCACCGAACAGACCGCCCACGGCCGCACCGAGGAACTGACTGGTGGAATACAGCCCCATCGCCGTACCCTTGCCGCCAGCCGGAGCCACTTTGCTGACCAGCGACGGCAGGGAAGCCTCGAGCAGGTTGAAGGCGGTAAAGAAGATCACATTACCCACCACCAGCCACTGCAGACTGGTGCCGAACTGCCAGAAGAAGAGCTCGCAGAGCAGCAGCACACTGATCGCCCCTACCAGCACGCGCTTCATCTGGCGCTTCTTCTCGCCATAGATGATGAACGGCACCATGCCGAAGAATCCGATCAGCAACGCCGCCAGATACACCCACCAGTGCTGTTCCTTGGGCAGGCCACCCTGCTCCACCAAGGCCAGGGGCAAGGCGACAAAGCTCGCCATCAGAATCGCATGCAGCACGCCGATGCCGATGTTCAGGCGCAGCAGTTCCGGATGTTTGAGTGTGGCCGCCAGAGCCTGCCGGGCGATATTCGACTCACGGTGGGCCAGCGCCTGCGGCGCACGCGGCACCACCAGCAGCACGATGACCAGCCCCAGCAAAGCCATGCCCGCGGTCGCCCAGAACAGCCCCGCCAGCCCAAAGGCCCGCGTCAGCAGCGGGCCAACGACCATGGCCACAGCAAACGACAGGCCTATGCTCATGCCGATCATAGCCATGGCCTTGGTCCGGTGCTGCTCGCGGGTCAGGTCTGACAACAGCGCCATAACAGCCGCCGAGATAGCCCCCGCCCCCTGCAGCACCCGTCCGGCGATCACGCCCCAGATACTCTCGGCATTGGCCGCCAGGACCGCACCTGCAGCAAACACCAGCAAGCCAAAGACGATGACCGGCATGCGCCCGATACGATCGGACAGCGTACCGAAAGGAATCTGCAGCACAGCCTGAGTCAGGCCATAGGCGCCAATCGCCAGACCGATCAAGGCCGGCGTAGCGCCCGCCAGATCCTGGCCGTATGTCGCCAGTACCGGCAGAACCATGAACATGCCCAGCATGCGAAAGGCATACACCAGCGCCAGCCCTCCGGCCGCGCGGGTTTCGCGAGCGCTCATGCGCGCGTCGTGCAGATCGTGCATGACGACCCCCTGGAAAATCGAGGCCGCGATTCTATCAGCCCGCCCGCCTCCGGCACAGGCGCGCGCTTTGCTGTGCACTGGCCAGCGGCCGTATACTCGCGGGTTTCCGCCCGCCTTCGAGGCCTGTCGTGGACAAGATCCTGATTCGTGGGGCGCGCACCCACAACCTGAAGAACATCGACCTGACCCTGCCGCGCGACAAGCTGATCGTGATCACTGGCCTGTCCGGCTCAGGCAAGTCATCACTGGCTTTCGACACACTCTACGCCGAGGGCCAGCGCCGCTATGTCGAGTCGCTGTCGGCCTATGCCCGGCAGTTCCTGTCGATGATGGAAAAGCCTGACGTCGACACCATCGAAGGCCTGTCGCCGGCCATCTCCATCGAGCAGAAATCGACCTCGCACAACCCGCGCTCGACGGTTGGCACCATTACCGAGATCTACGACTACCTGCGCCTGCTCTACGCCCGCGTCGGTATTCCCCGCTGCCCGGACCACGACGTGCCACTGGAAGCGCAGACGGTCAGCCAGATGGTCGACCAGGTGCTGGCCCTACCGGAAGGTCGCAAGCTGATGCTCCTAGCGCCGGTCATCCGCGAGCGCAAAGGCGAGCACCTCTCCGTGTTCGAGGAAATGCGCGCTCAGGGCTTCGTCCGCGCCCGGGTCAACGGCAAGCTCTACGAACTGGACGAACTGCCCAAGCTGGACAAGCAGAAGAAGCACTCGATTGACGTGGTGGTGGACCGTTTCAAGGTGCGCGAAGACCTGCAGCAGCGCCTGGCCGAATCCTTCGAGACCGCCCTGAACCTGGCCGACGGCATCGCTCTGGTCGCCCCTATGGACGATGAAGAGGGGGATGAAATCATCTTCTCCGCCCGCTTCGCCTGCCCGCATTGCGGCCACTCGATCAGCGAGCTGGAACCCAAGCTGTTCTCCTTCAACAACCCGGCCGGTGCCTGCCCGACCTGTGACGGTCTGGGCGTCAAACAGTTCTTCGACGCCAAGCGCCTGGTCAACGGCGAGCTGACACTGGCCGAAGGCGCGATTCGCGGCTGGGACCGGCGCAACGTCTACTACTTCCAGATGCTGGCCTCACTGGCCGCGCACTATGGCTTCAGCCTGGAGGAGCCGTTCGACGATCTGAGCGCTGAGCACCAGAAAGTCATCCTGTTCGGCAGCGGCTCGCAGAATGTCGAATTCCGCTACCTCAACGACCGCGGCGACATCGTCAAACGCGCCCACCCCTTCGAGGGCATCATTCCCAACCTCGAGCGGCGCTACCGCGAGACCGAATCGCAAACCGTGCGGGAAGAACTCGCCAAGTTCCTCAGCACCCAGCCCTGCCCGGACTGCCGCGGCACCCGCCTGCGCCGCGAGGCACGCCATGTATGGGTGGGCGAGCGCACACTGCCAGCCGTCACATCCCTGCCGGTCGGTGAAGCTTGCGACTACTTTGGCAGCCTGACCCTGACTGGCCGCCGCGGCGAGATCGCCGACAAGATCCTCAAGGAAATCCGCGAGCGCCTGCAATTTCTGGTCAATGTCGGCCTCGACTACCTGACTCTGGATCGCAGCGCCGACACCCTGTCCGGCGGCGAGGCGCAGCGCATCCGCCTGGCCAGCCAGATCGGCGCGGGCCTGGTCGGTGTGATGTACATCCTCGACGAGCCTTCCATCGGCCTGCACCAGCGCGACAACGAACGCCTGCTGGCCACCCTCACCCACCTGCGCAACCTGGGCAACACGGTCATCGTTGTCGAGCACGACGAAGATGCCATCCGACTGGCGGACTATGTGGTGGATATCGGCCCCGGCGCCGGCGTGCATGGCGGCCGCATCGTCGCCGAAGGCACACCTGTAGAGGTCATGGCCCACCCCGACTCACTAACCGGCAAGTACCTCTCCGGCCGCGAGAAGATCCGCTATCCGGCCAACCGCACGCCACGCGACAAGAAGAAACAGCTCAAGCTCAAGGGCGCGCGCGGCAACAACCTGCGCAACGTCGACCTGGAAATACCACTTGGCCTGCTCACCTGCGTCACTGGCGTATCCGGCTCGGGCAAATCGACGCTGATCAACAACACCCTGTTCCCCCTGGCATCGACCGCGCTCAACGGCGCCACGACACTCGAGGCAGCGCCCCACGACAGCCTCGATGGCCTGCAGCATCTGGACAAGGTGGTCGATATCGACCAGAGCCCCATCGGTCGCACGCCGCGCTCGAATCCGGCCACTTACACAGGCCTTTTCACCCCGATCCGCGAGCTGTTCGCCGGCGTGCCGGAGGCCCGTTCGCGCGGCTATGGCCCGGGCCGCTTCAGCTTCAACGTCAAGGGCGGCCGCTGCGAGGCCTGCCAGGGCGACGGCGTGATCAAGGTGGAGATGCACTTCCTGCCGGACATCTACGTGCCTTGCGACGTGTGCAAGGGCAAGCGCTACAACCGCGAAACCCTAGAAGTGAAGTACAAGGGCAAGAGCATCACCGAGGTGCTCGACATGACCATCGAGGAAGCCCGCGAGTTCTTCGATGCCGTGCCGGCCATTGCCCGCAAGCTGCAGACTCTGATCGACGTCGGCCTCTCCTACATCAAGCTGGGCCAGAGCGCGACGACGCTGTCCGGCGGCGAGGCGCAGCGGGTCAAGCTGTCCCGCGAACTTTCCAAACGCGACACCGGCAAGACCCTGTACATCCTCGACGAGCCGACTACCGGCCTGCATTTCGCCGACATCCAGCAACTGCTCGACGTGCTGCACCGCCTACGTGACCACGGCAACACAGTGGTGGTGATCGAGCACAATCTGGACGTGATCAAGACTGCCGACTGGATCGTCGACCTCGGGCCGGAAGGCGGCTCCAAGGGCGGCATGATCATCGCCGCCGGGACACCGGAGGAGGTCTCAGAAATGCAGCAGTCGCACACCGGGTACTTCCTCAAGCCACTGCTGGCTCGCGACAGGACGTAAAGGCCGAAACGAAAAAGCCCCGCAATGCGGGGCTTTTTCATGAGTGCCGGGTTACATCTGGGATTGCAGGTAGTTTTCCAGACCAACCTTGTCGATCAGTGCCAGCTGAATCTCCAGCCAGTAAGCATGATCTTCTTCGGTATCCTTGAGCTGAGCCAGGAGAATGTCACGCGTGGTGTAATCCTGATACTGCTCGCACAGCGCAATGCCCTTGGCGAGGGCTGCACGCACCTCATATTCCAGCGCCAGATCGAGCTTAAGCATCTCGGGAACGCTCTGCCCGAAGCTAAAGGCTGTTGGCGCCATGTCAGGTATACCCTCCAGGAAGAGAATGCGCTTGAGCAGCGCATCGGCATGCTGCGTCTCCTCTTCCATCTCATGGTTGATGCGCTCATACAGCTTGCTGAAGCCCCAATCCTCGTAATAACGGGAGTGCACGAAGTACTGGTCGCGCGCAGCCAGTTCACCCTTAAGCAGTTGCTTCAGGTAATCGACGACCTCGGCGTGGCCTTTCATTGGCATATCCTTGAACGGTATGGGGTAACTCAAAACATGCTGGCCCGGCTAACCCATTCGGTCAAGCGCAATGCTGCAGGCACCCGCCGTTGCGCATCTGTTGCAAGAGCAACGGACGCCGACCCAAACGCTGCCTGGGCACTTTCTTACAGGCAATAAAAAACCGGGCAAGCCGTTTTTATTGCACTACCGATTACTCGGCAGCAGCTTCTACAGCACCAGCGACCGGACGGTCAACCAGCTCAACGTAGGCCATCGGAGCGTTGTCACCAGCGCGGAAGCCGCACTTGAGAATACGCAGATAGCCACCTTGACGGTTGGCGTAACGCTTGCCCAGATCGTTGAACAGCTTGCCGACCGCTTCTTTGGAGCGAGTGCGGTCGAAAGCCAGACGACGGTTGGCAACGCTGTCTTCCTTGGCCAGGGTGATCAGCGGCTCGGCAACGCGGCGCAGTTCCTTGGCTTTCGGAAGGGTGGTTTTGATCAGCTCGTGTTCGAACAGGGACACCGCCATGTTCTGGAACATGGCCTTGCGGTGTGCGCTGGTGCGGCTCAGGTGACGGCCACTTTTACGATGACGCATGGTTCAATTCCTTACCAAACTTCAAGTTCGGTGATCGTGACGATCAGGCCGTGGCCTTATCGTCTTTCTTCAGACTTGCCGGCGGCCAGTTGTCGAGGCGCATGCCGAGGGACAGACCGCGGGATGCCAGAACGTCCTTGATCTCAGTCAGGGACTTCTTGCCCAGGTTCGGAGTCTTCAACAGTTCTACTTCGGTGCGCTGAATCAGATCACCGATGTAGTAAATGTTCTCCGCCTTCAGGCAGTTGGCCGAACGTACGGTCAGCTCGAGATCATCGACCGGGCGCAGGAGGATCGGATCGATCTCATCTTCCTGCTCAACCACGACCGGCTCACTGTCACCCTTGAGGTCGACGAACGCGGCCAGCTGCTGCTGCAGAATGGTCGCGGCACGACGGATAGCCTCTTCGGGATCCAGGGTACCGTTGGTTTCCAGATCAAGAACCAGCTTGTCCAGGTTGGTGCGCTGCTCAACGCGGGCGTTTTCCACCACGTAGGCAACACGACGGACCGGGCTGAAAGAAGAGTCCAGCTGCAGACGACCAATGCTGCGGCTTTCATCTTCGTCACTCTGACGCGCGTCAGCCGGCTCATAGCCGCGACCACGAGCCACAGTGAGCTTCATGTTCAGAACACCGTTGTCCGCCAAGTTGGCAATCACGTGGTCGCCGTTGACGATTTCAACATCGTGATCCAGCTGAATGTCGGCGGCGGTGACCACGCCTGCGCCTTTCTTGGAAAGGTTCAGGGTTACCTCGTCACGGCCATGCAGCTTGATAGCCAGGCCTTTCAGGTTCAGCAGGATTTCAATTACATCTTCCTGCACACCCTCGATGGCGCTGTACTCGTGGAGCACGCCATCGATTTCGGCCTCGACTACTGCACAGCCGGGCATGGAGGACAACAGGATGCGACGCAGCGCGTTGCCCAGGGTATGGCCGAAACCACGCTCGAGAGGCTCGAGCGTGATCTTGGCACGGGTCGGACTGACCACCTGCACATCAATGTGGCGGGGGGTCAGGAACTCATTTACCGAACTCTGCATGGATAGCACCTATTTTCTAACTCTTACTTGGAGTAGAGCTCGACAATCAGGTTTTCGTTGATGTCGGCAGACAGGTCGCTGCGAGCCGGCACGCTCTTGAACACGCCAGACTTCTTCTCGGCATCGACATCGAGCCACTCGAGACGACCGCGCTGAGCGGCCAGTTCCAGAGCTTGAGCGATACGCAGCTGGTTTTTCGACTTCTCGCGAACAGCCACAACGTCACCGGCCTGAACCTGGTAAGACGGGATGTTCAGAGTTTTGCCGTTAACGGTGATCGACTTGTGCGATACCAGCTGACGGGACTCTGCGCGAGTAGCACCGAAGCCCATGCGATACACGACGTTGTCCAGGCGGCACTCGAGGAGTTGCAGCAGGTTTTCGCCGGTAGCGCCCTTACGGCGGGCAGCTTCCTTGTAGTAGCTGCTGAACTGACGCTCGAGTACGCCGTAGATACGACGAACTTTCTGCTTCTCACGCAGCTGCAGACCGTAGTCGGACAGACGGCCACGACGGGCGCCATGCTGACCAGGAGCGGATTCGATGTTGCACTTGGATTCGAGCGCGCGCGCACCACTCTTCAGAAAGAGATCGGTGCCTTCACGACGAGACAGTTTGCACTTGGGACCAATGTAACGAGCCATTCTTCACTGTCTCCTATTACACGCGACGCTTCTTCGGCGGACGGCACCCGTTGTGCGGGATAGGCGTCACGTCGGTGATGCTGGCGATCTTGTAGCCGCAGGCGTTCAGTGCACGCACAGCGGATTCGCGACCCGGGCCCGGGCCTTTGACGTTTACGTCGAGGTTCTTCAAACCGTATTCCAGAGCCGCTTGACCAGCGCGCTCAGCAGCCACCTGGGCAGCGAACGGGGTGCTCTTACGGGAACCACGGAAGCCCGAACCACCGGAGGTAGCCCAGGACAGAGCATTACCTTGACGGTCAGTGATGGTCACGATGGTGTTATTGAAAGACGCGTGGATATGGGCGATGCCATCCACCACTGTCTTTTTGACTTTCTTACGAGTACGAGCAGCTGGCTTAGCCATGACTTATTTCCTGTCGATTCGCTGGCGCAATGTTACTTGCGGATCGGCTTACGCGGGCCCTTACGGGTACGCGCGTTGGTCTTGGTACGCTGACCACGAACAGGCAAGCCACGACGGTGACGCAGACCGCGGTAGCAGCCCAGGTCCATCAGACGCTTGATGTTCATGTTAACTTCGCGGCGCAGGTCACCTTCAGTGGTGAGCTTTGCGACTTCGCCACGCAGCTGTTCAATCTGCTCGTCGCTCAGATCCTTGATTTTTGCTGCCGGGTTTACACCGGTAACAGCGCAGATCTTTTGCGCGGTTGTGCGACCGACACCATAGATGTAGGTCAGCGAGATAACAGTGTGCTTGTTATCCGGAATGTTGACGCCTGCAATACGGGCCATTCAGTGGAACTCCAATTGACAGCTACCCACGCCCTGGAAGCCAAGAAATAGGGCGCGAGATATTAGCGCTGTAATAACAAAGAATCAACCCGGCAGCGCACTAGCTGCCGGGCTCATTACGCGTGAATCACACTCAGCCTTGGCGCTGCTTGTGACGCGGCTCCGCGCTGCAGATCACGCGAACAACACCTTCGCGGCGAATGATCTTGCAGTTGCGGCACAGCTTCTTGACCGATGCACGAACTTTCATCAGTAACTCCTAGAACCTTACGGACGCTATATCAGCGGAGCATTCCGCCGCCATAGCCCTTCAGGTTGGCTTTCTTCATCAGGGATTCGTACTGGTGCGAAACGAGGTGCGATTGTACTTGGGCCATAAAGTCCATAACAACCACGACCACGATCAGCAACGAGGTCCCGCCAAGGTAGAACGGCACATTGGCCGCCACCACCAGGAACTGGGGCAGCAGGCAGACAGCCGTCATGTACAGAGCACCGAACAGGGTCAAGCGGGTCAGAACGCCATCGATATAGCGTGCCGACTGCTCACCCGGACGAATACCCGGGATAAAGGCACCGGACTTCTTCAGGTTTTCCGCCACATCCTTCGGATTGAACATCAGGGCTGTGTAGAAGAAGCAGAAGAAGATGATCCCTGCACTAAACAGCAGAATGTTCAGCGGCTGACCGGGCGCGATCGACTGAGCAACTTCCTGCAGCCAGCCCATACCCTCGGACTGACCGAACCACGAACCCAGCGAAGCCGGGAACAGCAGGATGCTGCTGGCAAAAATTGCCGGAATCACGCCAGCCATGTTGACCTTCAGCGGCAGGTGGCTGGTCTGGGCAGCGAAGACCTTACGGCCCTGCTGACGCTTGGCGTAGTGCACCGCAATGCGACGCTGACCACGCTCGATGAACACCACGAAGCCGATGATGGCAACTGCCAGCAAACCGATCGCGATCAGAGCGAAGATATTGATATCGCCCTGACGCGCCGATTCGAAGGACTGCCCTATCGCCGACGGCAGGCCAGCCACGATACCGGCGAAGATCAGCATGGAAATACCATTGCCGATACCACGCTCGGTGATCTGCTCACCCAACCACATCATGAACATGGCACCAGCTACGAAAGTGGTGACTGCCACGAAGTAGAAACCGAAGTCGGTAGAGAATGCCACACCCTGACCAGCCAGACCGACGGACATGCCGATAGCCTGAACAAAAGCCAGCACCAGGGTGCCGTAGCGGGTGTACTGGCTGATCTTGCGACGGCCAGCTTCACCTTCCTTTTTCAACTGCTCCAGTTGCGGGCTGACAGCGGTCATGAGCTGCATGATGATCGATGCCGAGATGTACGGCATGATCCCAAGTGCAAAAATACTCATGCGCTCCAGCGCGCCACCGGAAAACATGTTGAACAGGCTAAGAATGGTCCCCTCGTTCTGCCGGAACAGCTCGGCCAGCCGGTCAGGGTTGATTCCGGGCACCGGAATGTGCGCACCAATCCGATAGACGATAATCGCCAGGAACAGGAAACGCAGTCGAGCCCAGAGCTCGGACAACCCGCCATTGCTGAGCGCTGAGAGAGCACCTTGCTTAGCCATTTAGTCCTCGAACTTACCGCCAGCTGCTTCGATAGCCGCACGCGCACCCTTGGTGGCAGCGATACCTTTGAGGGTCACCGCGCGACCAACCTCACCGGACAGCATGACTTTAACGCGCTGTACGTTTTGGTTGATGACGTTGGCGTCCTTCAGCGACTGCAGGGAGACGACATCGCCTTCCACTTTGGCCAGTTCGGAAGTGCGCACTTCTGCGCGATCCATGGCCTTCAGGGAAACGAAGCCGAACTTCGGCAGGCGACGGTGCAACGGCTGTTGACCACCCTCGAAGCCCGGAGCAATGGTGCCACCGGAGCGGGAGGTTTGACCTTTGTGGCCACGGCCACCGGTCTTACCGAGACCGCTACCGATACCACGGCCCGGACGGTGCTTTTCGCGACGGGCACCCGGCGCGGAACGCAGATCGTTCAGTTGCATGGATTAACCCTCTACGCGCAGCAGGTAGTAAGCCTTGTTGATCATGCCGCGATTCTCAGGAGTGTCCTGAACTTCAACGGTGTGACCGATACGACGCAGGCCGAGGCCTTTGACGCAGGCTTTGTGATTGGCCAGGCGGCCATGCACGCTCTTGATCAGCGTGACTTTGACAGTTGCGTTAGCCATGATCAGAGAATCTCCTCGACGCTCTTACCACGCTTGGCGGCCACGGATGCCGGGGACTGCATGTTCTTCAGACCCTTGAAGGTGGCATACACCACGTTCACCGGATTGGTGGAGCCATAGCACTTGGCCAGAACGTTCTGCACACCAGCCACTTCCAGAACAGCACGCATGGCGCCGCCGGCGATGATACCGGTACCTTCAGAAGCCGGCTGCATGTACACCTTGGAGGCGCCATGGGCGGACTTGATCGGGTACTGCAGAGTGGTGCCATCCAGGTCAACCTGGATCATGTTGCGACGGGCAGCTTCCATAGCTTTCTGGATAGCAGCCGGCACTTCGCGGGATTTACCGCGACCGAAACCGACGCGACCATTGCCATCACCCACCACGGTCAGCGCGGTGAAAGTGAAGATACGGCCGCCTTTTACGGTCTTAGCAACGCGATTAACCTGCACCAGCTTCTCGGTGTAGCCATCGCTCTGTGCATCGTCACGGGCGCCGCGATCGCGCTTTTGCTCGTTATTTGCCATAACTTAGAACTCCAGCCCGCCTTCACGAGCAGCATCGGCCAGCGCTTTAACGCGACCGTGGTACTTGAAGCCAGAACGGTCGAATGCCACCTGAGTGATGCCAGCGGCCTTAGCACGCTCGGCAACCAGTTGACCAACCTTCTTGGCCGCGTCGACGTTGCCAGTGGCACCATCGCGCAGTTCTTTGTCCAGAGTCGAGGCACTGGCCAGGACTTTGGCGCCGTCGGCCGACAGGACCTGGGCGTAGATGTGCTGGGAAGAGCGGTATACACAAAGGCGTACGGCTTCCAGCTCGCGCATCTTCAGGCGTGCCTTGCGAGCGCGACGCAGACGGGTTTCTTTCTTTACGCTCATTTGCTATGCCCTACTTTTTCTTGGCTTCTTTGCGACGTACGACTTCGTCGGAGTAGCGAACACCTTTGCCTTTGTACGGCTCAGGACGACGGAAGTCACGAATCTCCGCAGCCACCTGGCCCACGAGCTGCTTGTCGATACCCTTGATCAGGATATCGGTCTGGCTCGGGGTTTCAGCGGTAACGCCTTGCGGCAGTTCGTAGTCGATTGGGTGCGAGAAGCCGAGAGCCAGAGAGAGCACTTGGCCTTTGGCCTGGGCTTTGTAACCCACACCTACCAGCTGCAGTTTGCGCTCGAAGCCTTGGCTAACACCGGTCACCATGTTGTTGACCAGCGCGCGAGTGGTACCGGCCATGGCGCGATTCTGGTTGTCGCCGTTGCGAGCAGCGAAACGCAGCTCACCAGCTTCCTGAATCACTTCAACAGACGGATGCACGTTCAGTTCAAGAGCACCCTTGGAGCCCTTGATCGACAGCTGCTGACCGGCGAGTTTGACCTCAACACCAGCGGGCAGCTTGACGGGGTTCTTAGCAACGCGAGACATGCTTTCTCCCCCTTAGAACACTGTGCACAGTACTTCGCCGCCGACACCGGCAGCGCGAGCAGCGCGATCCGTCATCACACCCTTGTTGGTGGAGACGATGGAAACGCCGAGACCGCCGCGCACTTTCGGCAGCTGATCAACCGGCTTGTATTGGCGCAGGCCTGGGCGGCTGGCGCGCTTCAGCTCTTCGATAACCGGCTTGCCTTCGAAATACTTGAGATCGATGGACAGGGACGGCTTGGCTTCAGAACTGACTTTGAAATCCGCGATGTAGCCTTCGCTCTTGAGAACTTGGGCAACCGCCACCTTCAGCTTCGAAGACGGCATGCTTACGACGGACTTTTCAGCCATCTGGGCATTACGGATGCGAGTTAGCATGTCTGCTAACGGGTCCTGCATACTCATGGGCTTGATGCTCCTGATACACAAATGAACGGCACTAAGGCCAAAATCACCCAAACGGGCACAGCAAAATGCCGGGCTCAGGCGAGCCGGGCATTCTATAGACTGATCAAAAATGAATCAAGCCCCAAAAGGGGCTTGATTCATTAGACCGTCAACCCCGGCATTGCCGGGGCAGATCGATTACCAGCTGGCTTTCACCAGACCCGGTACGTCACCACGCATGGCAGCTTCACGCAGCTTGATACGGCTCAGGCCGAACTTGCGATAGACACCGTGCGGACGACCGGTCAGACGGCAGCGGTTACGCAGGCGGCTGGCGCTCGCGTCACGGGGCTGCTTCTGCAGGGCAACCTGAGCTTCCCAACGCTGTTCCGGAGTGGAGTTCGGATTGGCGATGGTAGCTTTCAGCTCAGCACGCTTCTTGGCGTACTTGGCAACCGTTTGCTGACGCTTCAGCTCACGGTTCTTCATGCTTGTCTTGGCCATGTCCTAGTCCTCAGTTACGGAACGGGAATTTGAAGGCGCGCATCAGAGCACGACCTTCATCATCGTTACGAGCGGTGGTGGTCAGGGTGATGTCCATACCACGCAGCGCATCGATCTTGTCGTAATCGATTTCCGGGAAAATGATCTGCTCTTTGACGCCCATGCTGTAGTTGCCACGGCCATCGAAGGACTTGGCATTCAGACCACGGAAGTCACGAACGCGCGGCAGAGAGATGGTCAGCAGGCGGTCCAGGAACTCGTACATGCGATCGCCACGCAGAGTTACTTTGACGCCAATCGGCCAGCCCTCGCGCACCTTGAAGCCTGCAACGGACTTGCGGGCAAAGGTGACAACCGGCTTTTGACCAGCAATCTTTTCCAGGTCAGCCAGAGCGTTTTCGATAATTTTCTTATCGCCAATCGCTTCGCCCAGACCCATGTTCAGGGTGATCTTGGTGATACGCGGAACTTCCATCACGTTGCCCAGCTGAAGGCTTTCTTTCAGCTTGGGCGCGATTTCATTCCGATAAATCTCTTTCAGTCGTGCCATGGTGTTTTACCTAGCAGTGCTCAAGCGCCAACCGGCTTTTGGGTGGACTTGAAGACACGAATCTTCTTACCGTCTTCGAGTTTGAAACCAACGCGGTCAGCCTTGTTGGTTTCAGCATTGAAGATGGCAACGTTGGAGACGTGCAGCGGGGCTTCCTTCTCGACGATACCGCCTTGATTGCCCAGCATCGGGTTCGGCTTGGTGTGGCGCTTGATCATGTTGATCCCACCAACGACCAGACGGTCGTCAGCGAGAACTTTCAGCACCTTACCGCGCTTGCCCTTGTCTTTGCCGGCGATGACGATGACTTCGTCGTCACGACGAATCTTTTGCATGACGGCTTCTCCTTACAGCACTTCGGGGGCCAGGGAGACAATTTTCATGAACTTCTCAGAGCGAAGTTCACGAGTCACCGGGCCAAAGATACGGGTGCCGATAGGCTCCTGCTTGTTGTTCAGCAGGACTGCGGCATTGCCGTCGAAACGAATGATGGAGCCGTCAGGACGACGTACGCCATGCTTGGTACGAACGACCACGGCACTCATGACCTGGCCTTTCTTTACCTTGCCGCGCGGAATCGCTTCCTTAACGGTTACCTTGATGATGTCACCGATGGCAGCATAACGGCGGTGCGAACCACCCAGCACCTTGATGCACATAACACGGCGGGCGCCGCTGTTATCGGCCACATCGAGCATGGATTGAGTCTGAATCATGGCTCTACACCCTTACACTTCTACAGCGCGCTCAACGATCTCAACCAGAGCCCACGCCTTGGTCTTGGCGACCGGACGGGTTTCGCGAATGGTGACGGTGTCACCAATGCGGCACTGATTGTTTTCGTCGTGCGCGTGCAGTTTGGTGGAACGCTTCACGTATTTACCGTAGATCGGGTGCTTTACGCGACGCTCGATCAGAACGGTGATGGTTTTGTCCATCTTGTCGCTGACAACACGGCCAGTCAGCGTACGGACTACTTTCTGAGCTTCAGCCATGATTACTTACCTGCCTGCTGGTTGAGCACAGTCTTAACGCGAGCGATGTCGCGCTTCACTTGCGAGAGCAGGTGAGACTGCCCCAGCTGACCAGTTGCCTTCTGCATGCGCAGATTGAACTGGTCGCGCAGCAGACCGAGCAGCTGCTCGTTCAGTTCCTGCGCGGATTTTCCACGAAGTTCATTCGCTTTCATCACATCACCGTCCGCTTAACAAAGGAGGTGGCGAGCGGCAGCTTTGCAGCAGCCAGAGCGAATGCTTCGCGCGCCAGCTCTTCGGAAACACCCTCGATCTCGTACAGGACCTTGCCCGGCTGAATCTGGGCTACCCAGTACTCGACGCCACCCTTACCTTTACCCATACGTACTTCCAGGGGCTTCTTGGTAACAGGCTTGTCGGGGAAAACACGGATCCAGATCTTACCGCCACGCTTTACGTGACGGGTGAGCGCACGACGTGCGGACTCGATCTGGCGGGCAGTGAGGCGGCCACGGCTGGTTGCCTTGAGGGCGAACTCACCGAAGCTGACTTTGCTACCGCGATGAGCCAGACCACGGTTGTGGCCGGTCATTTGCTTGCGGAACTTCGTACGCTTAGGTTGCAACATTTGGCGTACCCCTTATTTAGCAGCTTTTTTACGAGGCGCCGGAGCGGTCGGCTTCAGCTCTTCACGCAGGCCACCGATGACCTCGCCCTTGAAGATCCAAACCTTCACACCGATCACACCGTAAGTGGTGTGCGCTTCGTAAGTGTTGTAGTCGATGTCGGCACGCAGGGTGTGCAGAGGCACACGACCTTCGCGATACCACTCGGTACGCGCGATTTCCGCACCACCAAGACGACCACTCACCTGGATCTTGATGCCTTTGGCACCAATACGCATGGCGTTCTGTACGGCGCGCTTCATGGCGCGACGGAACATAACGCGGCGCTCCAGCTGCTGAGCAACGCTCTGTGCAACCAGCAGGGCATCGAGTTCCGGCTTGCGGATTTCTTCGATGTTGATGTGCACAGGCACACCCATTTGCTTGGTCAGGTCCTGACGCAGCTTCTCAACATCTTCACCTTTCTTGCCGATCACAATGCCGGGACGAGCGGTGTGGATGGTGATGCGTGCGGTTTGAGCCGGACGAGCAATGTCGATACGGCTTACGGACGCGCTTTTTAGTTTGTCCTGGAGATACTCACGAACCTGCAGGTCGGCCAGCAGATAATCAGCGTATTGACGCTTGTCTGCATACCAAACGGAGGTGTGCTCCTTGACGATACCCAGGCGAATGCCAGTGGGATGTACTTTCTGACCCATCTGATCGACTCCGTTACTTGTCCGCAACCTTGACAGTGATATGGCAAGACCGCTTGACGATGCGATCAGCACGGCCTTTGGCACGCGGCATGATGCGCTTCAGCGAACGCCCTTCGTTGACGAAGACGGTGGAGACTTTGAGATCGTCCACATCCGCACCTTCGTTGTGCTCGGCGTTGGCTACGGCCGACTCCAGCACTTTCTTCATGATCTCGGCAGCTTTCTTCGAACTGAAAGCCAGGAGGTTGAGCGCTTCGCCCACCTTCTTCCCACGGATCTGGTCGGCGACCAAGCGGGCTTTCTGGGCGGAGATTCGAGCGCCCGACAGCTTAGCGGCTACTTCCATCGTTCCTTACCCCTTAACGCTTGGCTTTCTTGTCCGCAGCGTGCCCACGATAAGTGCGGGTAGCAGCGAACTCGCCGAGTTTGTGGCCGACCATGTCTTCGTTCACAAGAACGGGAACATGCTGACGACCGTTATGTACAGCAATGGTCAGACCGACCATTTGCGGCAGCACGATGGAGCGACGCGACCAGGTTTTAACCGGCTTGCGATCGTTCTTTTCCACCGCCACTTCGACCTTCTTCAGTAGGTGAAGATCGATAAAAGGACCTTTTTTCAGAGAACGCGGCACTGTCGTATCCCTCTAGTTACTTGCGGCGACGAACGATCATGTTGTCGGTGCGCTTGTTGGAGCGAGTCTTCGCACCCTTGGTCGGGAAGCCCCACGGCGAAACCGGGTGACGACCACCAGAAGTACGACCCTCACCACCACCATGCGGGTGATCAACCGGGTTCATGGCAACACCACGAACGGTCGGACGAACACCGCGCCAGCGCTTGGCACCGGCCTTGCCCAGGGAGCGCAGGCTATGCTCGGAGTTGGAAACCTCACCGAGAGTCGCGCGGCATTCCGACAGGACTTTACGCATCTCGCCGGAGCGCAGACGCACAGTCACGTAAGCACCTTCACGAGCAACCAGCTGGGCCGAAGCACCCGCGGAGCGAGCGATCTGCGCACCCTTACCCGGCTTCAGTTCGATGCCGTGAATGGTGCTACCCACCGGAATGTTACGCAGCGGCAGCGAGTTACCAGCCTTGATCGGAGCCTGAGCACCGGATACCAGCTGATCGCCAGCTTTCACGCCCTTCGGGGCGATGATGTAGGCGCGCTCGCCATCTGCATACTTCAGCAGAGCGATGTGAGCAGTACGGTTCGGGTCGTATTCGATGCGCTCAACGGTGGCAGGAATGCCATCCTTGTTGCGGCGGAAATCGACCAGACGGTAGTGCTGCTTATGACCACCGCCGATGTGGCGAGTGGTGATGCGGCCGTTGTTGTTACGACCACCAGACTTCGACTTCTTTTCCAGCAGCGGCGCGTACGGAGCCCCTTTGTGCAGGTCCTGATTGACCACTTTGACTACAAAGCGGCGGCCTGCGGAAGTCGGTTTGCATTTAACGATTGCCATGATGCGCCCCTTCCTTACTCAGCACTGCTGGTGAAATCGAGATCCTGGCCCGGCTGGAGAGCGATGTACGCTTTTTTCCAGTCGTTACGCTTGCCCAGACCGCGGA
The DNA here is from genome assembly GCF_002304225.1 of Pseudomonas sp. HAR-UPW-AIA-41. Lineage (GTDB taxonomy): Bacteria > Pseudomonadota > Gammaproteobacteria > Pseudomonadales > Pseudomonadaceae > Aquipseudomonas. Next base: position 2,095 of record NZ_NSLB01000015.1, on the reverse strand, counting down.
CAGTGCGCTTGGTCTTGCCCTTGACGTTCAGGGTAGTTACGCGAGCAACCTTTACACCGAACAGGGTTTCGACGGCCTTCTTGATTTCCAGCTTGGTTGCGTCAGTAGCAACCTTGAAAACGAACTGACCCTTGCTATCAGCAAGTACGGTGGCCTTCTCGGAGATGTGCGGGCCAACCAGCACTTTGAATACGCGTTCCTGGTTCATCCCAGCAGCTCCTCGAATTTCTTCACAGCCGACACGGTGACCAGCACCTTGTCATAGGCGATCAGACTTACCGGGTCGGAACCTTGTACGTCACGCACATCGACATGCGGCAGGTTGCGCGCGGCCAGGTACAGGTTCTGATCAACGGCATCGGAAACGATCAGCACGTCGGTCAGGCCCATGCCGTTCAGCTTGGCCAGCAGGTCCTTGGTCTTCGGCGCTTCAACGGTGAAGTCCTCAACCACGATCAGACGCTCGGAGCGAACCAGCTCAGCAAGGATGGAACGCAGAGCAGCGCGGTACATCTTCTTGTTCAGCTTCTGGCTGTGATCCTGAGGCTTGGCAGCAAAGGTCACACCACCGGAACGCCAGATGGGGCTGCGAATGGTGCCAGCACGAGCACGACCAGTGCCCTTCTGACGCCACGGCTTCTTGCCACCACCGGAAACTTCGGAACGGGTCTTTTGCGCGCGAGTGCCCTGACGGCCACCGGCCATGTAGGCAACAACAGCCTGGTGAACCAGAGTCTCGTTGAATTCGCCGCCAAAAGTACGCTCGCAGACTTCGATAGCCTGAGCGCCATTTACATTCAATTGCATCTCAGCACTCTCCCCTTAAGCCTTGGCAGCCGGACGCACGATCACGTCGCCACCAGGAGCGCCCGGAACGGCACCCTTGACCAGCAGCAGATTGCGCTCGGCATCGACACGGACCACTTCCAGGGACTGCACAGTCACGCGCTCAGCGCCCAGGTGACCGGACATTTTCTTGCCCTTGAATACGCGACCCGGAGTCTGGCACTGACCAATGGAACCCGGAGCACGGTGGGAGACGGAGTTACCGTGGGTATTATCTTGACCACGGAAGTTCCAGCGCTTGATGGTACCGGCATAACCTTTACCCTTGGACTGACCGGTGACATCCACCAGCTGACCAGCCTGGAACAGATCAACACTGATCGAATCGCCGGCCTGGTACTCGCCCTCTTCAAGGCGGAATTCCCAAACACCGCGACCAGCAGCAACGTTGGCCTTGGCAAAGTGACCGGCCTGAGCCTTGGTCACACGGGAGGCACGACGCTCGCCGACAGTCACCTGGACTGCACGATAGCCATCGCTCTCTTCATTTTTGAACTGGGTGACGCGATTCGGTTCGACCTCGATGACCGTAACCGGAATGGAGACACCTTCTTCGGTGAAAATGCGGGTCATGCCGCACTTACGACCGACTACACCAATAGTCATGTTGTAAAACCTCATGAGTGTACGGGGCTTTCACCCGCTATGGCCGCCCATTTCAGAGCGTTACACGACTAAAACCGCAGGGTTTTAGCCGAGGCTGATCTGCACTTCCACGCCAGCCGCAAGATCAAGCTTCATCAGCGCATCAACGGTTTTATCCGTCGGCTGGACGATGTCCAGAACACGCTTATGAGTGCGAATCTCGTACTGGTCGCGCGCGTCTTTGTTGACGTGCGGAGAAACCAGAACAGTGAAACGCTCCTTGCGAGTTGGCAGAGGAATCGGACCACGCACCTGAGCACCAGTACGTTTCGCGGTTTCCACGATTTCCTGGGTAGATTGATCGATCAGGCGATGGTCAAAAGCCTTCAACCGAATACGGATTTGTTGGTTTTGCATTTGACCTTAGACTCCAAGTTGCCATTCCCACCGGACGCAAAACGCCCGATAAAAGGAGGCGCAATTGTACGGATGCGCCCTAGGGGTGTCAATAAATGATCAACAAATAGAAAAAGGGCCCCGAAGGGCCCTTTTCACAGATCAATCGATTACTCGATGACCTTGGCAACCACGCCGGCACCAACGGTACGGCCGCCTTCGCGAATCGCGAAGCGCAGACCATCTTCCATGGCGATCGGCTTGATCA
>NZ_NSLB01000014.1 GCF_002304225.1 Pseudomonas sp. HAR-UPW-AIA-41 | reverse complement strand
GTGGCTAGGCGACCAGCACGGCAATATCGCCGCCCCTGAGCGGCGTACGGCCGCACTCCGGCTCGTCGAAATAGGCCTGCCCGGCATGGCTGGCGGCGAGCAGGGCGGCGATGCGCCGGGCACAGTCCTGGGCGGCCAGGCTGCTGGCCTGGCCCTTGGTCAGCGGCTCGTCGCCCAGCCACACCAGGCCCAGCGGCGGCAAAGGCTCGGGGAGCACCAGCTGCGCGCGCGCTTTGCTGCTGGCGCCCACTGTTGGGTAGTCCAGGTCCTGTTCGGCAAAGGGTGTGGGACGGTCGAACAGCAGGTTCAGCGCGCCGATCAGCGCGGGGGTGGAGCGGTGGTTGGTGGTCAGGCTGTACTGCCGTGCCGCTTCTTCGCGGGCCTTGAGGTAGGTGGCCAGGTCGGCGCCGCGGAAGGCATAGATGGCCTGCTTGGGGTCGCCAACAAAACACAAGTTTCCCTCGCTCTCGTAGACGCTGCGGAAGATCCGGTACTGAATCGGGTCGGTATCCTGAAACTCGTCGATCAGCGCCAGCGGGTATTGCCGGCGCAACGCCGCCGCCAGAGTGGCGCCGCCCTCGCCCTGCAGCGCCTCGTTCAGGCGGTTGAGCAGGTCGTCGAAGGCGAGGATGCGCTGGGCCGCCTTGCGAGCTGGCAACTGCTCGTTGAGCTGGGCGATCAGCCGTACCTTGAGATCGACCAGACGCTGCTCGGCTTCGGGCTGGCTGGCCGCCAGTGCCTCGACCAGTCCCTGCAGGGCGTCGGCGACGGCACCCAGCGGCACCTCGCGGCCCTTGAGCGTGGCTTTGAGCAGCGCCTCGCGCGACAGCCGCTGGGGCGCCTCGGTCTTGCTGAACAGTGCTGCGGCATCGCTGAAATAGCCATCCAGCTCGGCCTGCCAGTGGCCGATCTTGCGTGCGTCATAACTGCGCTTGTTGAGACCGTCGAAGGCCTTGAGCTGCTCGATCCAGGCCGCGCCGTCGCGCTGCCAGAAGTCGCGCGCGTGTTGCCAGGCCGCGCGCAGCGGGGCCATGTCGGCCTGGCTGCCCAGTGCCGGCTCGATGCGCAGGAAGGGCTTGCCCAGATGGCTGCGCAGCTGGCCACGCAGCTGCTGCGGGGTGACCTTCTTCTGCGCGAGGAAGGCGGCCCATTCCGGCTCGGCGCTGGCCAGCTCATGGCGCCAGAGGTCGGCGATCAGCGCATCGAGAATCTCGCGGTCGTCGCTGGACAGCTCGTTGTCGAAGTCGCCACCGGCCTCGAAGGCGGCGTCCTGCAGGGCGCGCTGGCAGAAGCCGTGGATGGTGAAGATGGCTGCCTCGTCGAAGCCGTGTACCGCCAGCAGCAGGCGCCGGCGATTAGCATCGCCCGGATACTGGTCGTGCAGGGCATTGAGCAGGGCATCGCTGCCGTGGCCCTGCTCGTAGACGGCCAGCAGCTCGGCCAGACGTTTGCGGATGCGCTCGCGCAGCTCGGCGGTGGCGGCGGTGGTGTAGGTGACCACCAGAATCTGCCCGACCGACAGCTGTTCCTGCAGCAGCATGCGTGCGTACAGGGCGGTCAGGGTCCAGGTCTTGCCGGTGCCGGCGCTGGCCTCGATCAGGCTGCGCCCGGCGAAGCTGTCGCGAAGCAGGTCGAGTGGGGCGTTCATGCGTCTTCCTCCTCGCCCTGCAGGGCATCCAGCGCCGGGCCGTAGAGGGCCTCGGCCAGCGCCTCGAAGCGCTCGTCCAGCGGGTCGCGGTCGCGGAAGGCCAGGGCATTCCACGGGTCCTGACCCTCGCCGGTGAAGTAGTCATTGCCTTCCCACATCACCCGCGCCTCTGCGCGGGCGGCGTCCTGCGGTTCCTTGCGGCCGGGATTGCGCGACTTGTGGGCATAGCCATGGCTGCACTTGGCGAACACCGGCAGCGGTTCGCAGAGCGCTTCCTGATAGGCCTCCAGCCAGGGTTTGAGCAGCGCCAGTGGTTCGGCCAGCGGGCCCAGGCGCCATTCGCTCCTGGGCGACAGCAGCCGGCTCTCGCGGGCGATGCCGGCTGTGGCGCTGGCATTGAGCAGCAGGTGGCGCAGCCAGAAGGGCGCCAGTTCCCAGGCGCCGAGATCACGCAGGCGGTAGTCGAACAGCCCTTCGGGCGTGACACCTTCCAGCCAGCCGTGGATGCGCACGCCAGCCAGTCGGATATCCACCAGCAGCGGCTGGGCGGCTTCCCCGGGGCGCTCGTCGAACAGGGTGGGGGCGAAGGCACGGATCGGCCCGCGAATCTGTCCCCAGTGGGCCTGGCCCAGCTCGCCCACCGGCAGCCAGCCGGCGGCAGCGGCCACGCGGCGCTCGTCGGCCTCGCTCCAGCTACTTTCCACCGCCTGCAGGGCCAGCTGGCGCAGACCGTGCTGGGCAGTCCACTCGACGCTGAAGGGTTCGTCGCCGGCCAGCACCTCTTCGCTCTGCGCCAGACGCAGACCCAGACGCTGCTCCAGCAGGTAGCGCGCCGGGTGCTTGAAACAGTGGATCAACTGGCTCGGCTCCAGCGTCAGCCAGTCCTCGTCGGGCGGTGGCAGACGGTGGGCGAAGGGCGCCTGAGGCTCGCCCGGTGCCTGTGCCAGTCGCTGGGCGGCGCGGAACCAGGGGGCGGCATAACCGGCGCGGCGGCCTTCGGCGAAGTTGCCGGGGGCGAACGGCTGCAGCGGGTGGGTGATGGTAATGGCCTGGCTCGGCAGCGAGCCCTGGGCGGTCGCCGCGGTCATATCGATGGCATCGAGCAGCTCGCTGACCAGCACCGAGGGTGGCAGGTGCGCGTTGTCGCGCGCATCGCGGCCGACATAGCTGAGGTACAGACCGTCGCGTGCCGACAGCAGGATTTCCAGAAACAGGTAGCGGTCGTCCAGGCGCCGCGCGCGGTCGCCGCGCCGGGGCTTCTGGGCGATCAGGTCAAAGCCGGCGGCCGGGGTGCGCCGGGGCAGGGCGCCGTCGTCCAGGCCGAGCAGGCAGACGTGGCGGAACGGCAGGCTGCGCATGGGCACCATGCTGCAGAAGGTGACCATGCCTGTAAGAAAGCCCGAGGCGCCGGAGCCCTGATCCAGCGCGGCCACCAGGCGGTCGCGTACCAGCTCGATGGGAATGTCGCGGGTGATACCGGCGGCTGCGGCCTGATCGCGCAGGGCGGCGCAGGCCTTGCTCAACAGCAGCAGGGTATCGCCGGCCTCCTGCTCGTCGATCAGCGCGTCGATCAGCTGTTGCAGGCAGTCGGCCCACTCAGCCAGCGGCCGTGGCCGGGACAGTTCGTCGGCCCAGCCGGCCAGGCGCTGGACGAAGCCGGCAAGAAAGCCGAGCAACTGTCCGCGCGCGCCCTCCAGGGCGTCCAGCGGCCAGCTGTCGCCCAGCAAAGGGGGCGCGCTGCCGGCCAGTTGCGGCGGGGCGGCAAAGCCCAGCAGCAGGCGGTCCAGGCCCTGCTGCCAGGTGAAGGCCTGCTCGGCCGGCAGACCCAGGCGGCTGCGATGCGCGCCATCCCGGCCCCAGCGCACGCCGGCGTCGCGCAGCCAGTCGCGCAGCAGCGGCAGGTCTTCGGCCTCGATACCGGCGCGGCGGGCAATGGCTGGCAACTCCAGCCAGCCGAGCAGCTGTTCGGCGGCGAAGCGGCTTTGCGCCAGATCGAGCAGGGCGAGAAAGGCCTCGATCAGCGGCAGTTCGGCGCGCAGGCTTCGGTCGGCCAGGCTGAAGGGAATCCGCGGCACGCCTTCGCGGGCGGCGAACACTGCCTCGATAAAGGGCGCATAGCGTTCGATGTCCGGCGTCAGCACCACCACCTGATCGGGCGTCAGCGTCGGGTCGGCGGCGAAGCGGGCGAGCAACTGGTCGTGCAGCACCTCGACCTCGCGCAGTGGCGAATGGCAGACATGCAGCTCCAGCGAGCGGTCGTCCTCGCGCAGGTGCAGGCGCTCATCAGCAGCGCGGCTGCGCAGACGCAGGATGTCCTGCTGCAGGGCGTGCAGCAGGCTGTCGTCATGCAGGTCCTGATCCTCGGGATAGAGGCCGGTTTCCTGGCCGCTCAGGCTGAACAGGCTGTCGAAGAAGTCGCGCCCCTGCTTGCCCAGGCTGGCCAGCAGGGGATGGCCCACGTCCAGGTACCAGTCATCCACGGCCGGCTCGGGCAGGCGGGCCAGTTCGCGTATATCGCGGATATCGCCCCAGGCCTCGCGGCAGGGGTTGAGGGCGAAGAGGATCACCTCGCAGTGCTGCGCCAGGCCTTCGAACACGCGCAGGTGATGCGGTGGCAGGGCGCTGATGCCGAATACCACCAGGCGTTCGGGCAACTGCACCAGCGGTTGTGGGTCGTGCAGACGGGTCAGCAGCTCGCCGAGCAGGCGCGCGCGGTGCGGGTGGCCGTCCTTGGTCAGCTCGTGCCAGAGCAGGGCCTGCCAGTCTTCATCGGCGCCGAGCTCCAGGCGCTCGCCGCGCTCCCAGGCGGCCAGCCAGTCATCACGGTAGAGCAGGTACTGGTCGTAGACGTCGGCAATGCGCGTGGCCAGGGTCAGCCGGCGGCGCTCGTCGCCACCGTCTAGGTAACGCGCCAGGCGCGGCGCCCTTTTCAGGTTGTCCGCCTCGCACAGCCAGTCATACACGCGCCAGGCCAGTGGTTTGGGATCGAAGGCCGAGGTGGCCGGCAGCTCGCCCAGCACTTCGCGCGCCAGCTGCCAGATGAAGCTGGCCGGCAGTTGCACTTCCAGCTGCATGACGATGCCCTGCTGGCGCGCCAGCTGCAGGGTCAGCCAGCGCCCCATGCCCTGACTCGGCACCACCACCCGGGCCGGGGCCAACGGGTCGCTCATCGGCTGGGCAAGCAGCGTGGCGGCCAGCTCGCCGAGGCTTTCCAGGTCATTGGCGTGATACAGGTGAAGCATGGGCGGCATCCCTTCGCGGTGCAGACAATCAGCCAGAAGTTGCCGCAGATCAGGGCAGGACAGGGCTGATCGGCTAGGTTAACAGGTAGAGGCTGATGCTGCGTGGCGACAGTCGGCCGGATGGTTCGCCATGCACTTTACTGAGTCCGGTCGCCCACGAATCACAGGGATAGAACCATGGAAAATCAGGTCACCGCAGAGCGCAAAATCGATGTCTATCCGTTCCTGCTGGAACTGTTCAAGCGCGGCGGCTCGGACATGTTCTTCAGCGTCGGCACGCCGCCGCAGATCAAGGTCGAAGGGCAGACGCTGCCACTGGACGTGCCCGCGTTGAAATGCGGCGAAGTGCAGCAGATGGCTTACCAGCTGATGAGCGAGAAGCAGATCGGCGAGTTCGAACGTGATCTGGAAATGAACCTGGCGGTCAGTGTGTCGGACTCCGGGCGCTTCCGCATCAACGTCTACTACCAGCGCGGCGAAGTGGCGATGGTGGCGCGGCTGATCAAGAGCCAGATTCCTGACATCGAGTCGCTCGGCCTGCCGCCGCAACTGGAGAAACTCTCGCTGCTCGAGCGCGGCCTGATTCTGGTGATCGGGGCGGCCGGCTCCGGCAAGTCGACCACCCTGGCGGCCATGCTCGACTACCGCAACCAGCACAAGGCTGGGCACATCATCTGTATCGAGGACCCGATCGAGTTTCTGCACAAGCACAACAAGGCGGTGATCGATCAGCGCGAGGTGGGCCTGGACACCCACAGCTTTGCCGATGCCCTGCGCAACGTGCTGCGCGAGGCACCGGACGTAATCATGCTCGGTGAGATCCGCGACCTCGACACCATGCAGCATGCCCTGCACTACGCCGAAACCGGCCACCTGTGCCTGGCCACCCTGCACGCCACCAGCACCAGCCATGCAATCGAGCGCATCGTGCGCTTCTTTCCCGAGGAGGCTCGTCATCAGATCCTCGCCGACCTGGCGCAGAATCTGGTCGGGGTGATCGGCCAGCGCCTGATTCCTGCGTTGCAACAGCGCCGGGTGGTGGCTGTGGAGTTGCTGCTGGCCACTGCGCACATCCGTGACCTGATTCAGCGCGACCTGTTGGATGACCTGCATGAAGCCGTGGCCCGCGCACGCGAGCAGGGTCTGCAGACCTTCGATCAGCATCTCTTCGATCTTTATGAGGCGAAGAAGATCAGTGCCGAAGAGGCCATCCGCCACGCCAACTCGCGCACAGACCTGACCCTGAAGATCAAGCTCGGTCATGGCGTCAGTGGTGATGCTGGCACGTTGAACCTGCTCCGTGATCGCTGATCGTCTTTGTTAAGTGGGCGGCGGGCTACCCGCCGCCCGTCGGCTGGTGCAGAATCCCTGCCCATGCCGATTGCCCATCATTCCGTTCATGTCTCCGTCAGTGCCAGCCTTGCTCAGGCTGTGCTACAGGCGGCTGCGCGCCTGGGTTTGCCGCGAGACATTTTGCTGCAGGCCATTGGGCTGGATGAGGACGCGCTGCGTGATCCGGATGCACGTATTCCTTTTGCTACTCAGCAACGACTGTGGGCGACGGTAGCTGAACAGCTGCCTATGGCAGAGCCTGGTCTGGCGATTGGTGCGGCCTTCAGTCCCGGGCAGTTCAGTGTGCTGGGTTATCTGCTGCAGAGCAGCCCGACCTTTGGCGCTGCCCTGGAGGCGGCGGTCCGCTACCAGCGCCTGGCCGGCGAAGGCGGGAACCTGCTCCTGCAGCGTCAGGATGACGAGCTTTGGCTGATCTACCGGCCGCTGGAGCCCGACAGTCTGGCGACCCGTACCAGGGTGCTGGCGCTGATGCATGGCTGGCTGCAGCTGATCCGCCCGCTGCTGCAACAGCTGCAGCTTCGCCGTGTGGAGCTGGCTCAGCCGGCGCCCGCCGATCTTTCCCCCTTCGATGAGGCATTTGCCTGTCCAATGCAATTCGCGGCGCCCGACTATGTTCTGGTGCTGCCGGCCAGTCTGGAACAGGCACCGCTGACTCAGGGCAATGCCGGCCTGCAGCAGGTGCTGCTGCAGCATGCGGAAAACCTGCTGGCGCGACTGCCCAGCGAGAGCCTGAGTGCCCGCGTGGTGGCCCTGCTCAGTGCCCAACTGGCCCAGGGTGAGCCGGATCGCAATGCGCTGGCCAGTCATCTGGGCATGAGCGAGCGCACCCTGCAACGGCGGCTAGCCGAAGAAAGCAGCAGCTATCAGCAGTTGCTAACAGATACGCGCCGACAGTTAGCAGAACGTCACCTTGCTGAAGGGCGTCTGCCGGCCACCGAGATTGCGATTCTGCTGGGCTATTCGGAGCCGAGCGTGTTTTTCCGTGCCTTCCGTCAGTGGACCGGGCTGACTCCGGGCGAATACCGCAACCGCCACGCCGCCGCTGACGCCTGAGGGTTCCGGGGCGGCGAATCAGCGCTGTTCGCTTTGCGGGGTGACCCGCAGCACTTCTTCCATGGTGGTCTGGCCGGCGGCGACCTTCTGCGCACCGGACAGGCGCAGGCTGCGCATGCCTTCCTTGAAGGCTTGGCGGCGCAGGGCGGTGATGTCGGTGTCGGCGGTGATCAGCGAGCGCACACCATCGGACAGCAGCATGATCTCGTAGACCCCGGCACGGCCACGGTAGCCGGTGTCGCGGCACTCCTGACAGCCCACGGCCTGCTGGGCAGTGCTTGGCAGCGGGGCGCTCCAGGGGCGGGTCAGTTCCTGCCAGTCCTGCTCTTCCAGTGTCACCGGCGCCTTGCAGTGCGGGCACAGGGTCCGTACCAGACGCTGTGCCATGACGCCGAGCACAGTGGCCTTGATCAGGTAGTGCGGCACGCCCAGTTCCAGCAGACGGGTGATGGCACTGGGCGCGTCGTTGGTGTGCAGGGTGGAGAGCACCAGGTGGCCGGTGAGTGCGGCCTGGATCGCCATCTCGGCGGTTTCCAGGTCGCGGATTTCGCCGACCATGATGATGTCCGGGTCCTGACGCATCAGCGCGCGTACGCCACTGGCGAAAGTCAGGTCGATGTTGTGCTGCACCTGCATCTGGTTGAAGGCGCCCTCGATCATCTCGATCGGGTCCTCGATGGTGCAGACGTTTACTTCCTCGGTCGCCAGCTGTTTGAGCGTGGTGTAGAGGGTGGTGGTCTTGCCAGAGCCGGTGGGGCCGGTGACCAGGATGATGCCATTGGGCTGGCGGGTCATGCTCTCCCAGCGGCGCAGATCGTCCGGGGAGAAGCCGAGCTGGTCCGGGCTCTTGAGCAGTACCTCGGGGTCGAAGATACGCATCACCATCTTCTCGCCGAAGGCGGTGGGCAGGGTCGACAGGCGCAGCTCCACTTCACCGCCGTCCGGGGTCTTGGTCTTGACCCGGCCGTCCTGGGGTTTGCGCTTCTCGGCCACGTTCATCCGGCCGAGGGATTTCAGGCGGCTGACCACCGCCATGGTGACCTGTGGCGGGAACTGGTAGACGTTGTGCAGCACGCCGTCGATGCGGAAGCGCACGGTACCGGCTTCGCGGCGCGGCTCGATGTGAATGTCGCTGGCGCGTTGCTGGTAGGCGTACTGGAACAGCCAGTCGACGATGTTGACGATGTGGGCGTCGTTGGCGTCCGGCTCCTTGTCGCTGGCGCCTAGATTGAGCAACTGCTCGAAGTTGCCGACGCCGCTGATTTTCTGCTCATTACTGCTGGCACCGCTGACCGATTTGGCCAGGCGATAGAACTCGTTGGTGTAGCGGGCCAGATCGACCGGGTTGATCACCACGCGCTTGATCGGGCGCTTGAGCACATGCAGCAGGTTGCTTTCCCAGCTGTGCACGAAGGGCTGGGCGCTGGCGATGGTGACCTCGTCCTTGTTCACCGCCACGGCCAGAATCTTGTGGCGTTGGGCGAAGGCGAAGGACATCAGCGGGGTCACCGCGGCGACGTCGATCTTCAGCGGGTCGATGCGCAGGTAGGGCTGGCCGCTGTACTGCGCCAGCCACTGGGTCAGGCTTTCCAGGTCGAGCTTCTTGCCGGGGCGCTGCAGGTCATCGAGTTGCTGGCTGGCGAGGAACTCCAGCGGGTGCTGCTGGTTGTTGACCGCACTGCGGCGGATCGCCAGGCACTGTTCGGCGGTGTCCTGGGCCAGGCGCTGGGCACTGACCAGTTCGCGCAGGATGTCGTTCAGGTCCAGCCAGCGGTCCTGACTGGGCGAGGCGATAGCAGACATGCAGCTTCCTTGATGACCTGTGTGGCGGCCTTGTGGCCGCCGGGTACCTGGCAGTCTATTTGAGCAGCGGCTTCCAGGCTTTGAGCGTCCACACAGTATGCGCCTGGGCACTGCGCTCGACCAACGCCTCGTCACTCAGCGGCTGCAGGGCCAGTTGCTCCAGCTTGAGCAGCTCGCCGTACAGGCGGTCGGTCTCCGGCAGCGGCAGCAGTGGGCGGGCCAGGCGCAGCCAGACCAGCAGGCGCTCGATACGCGGCAGTTGCTCGCTGAGGTCTTCCGGCTGCTGCTTGTAACGGTCCAGCTTGAGCGCCTTGGCTTCCTCGCCGAAGAGGTGCAGCAGCCAGTTGCCCAGCGCGGCCTGGCCCTGGCGATTGCCACGGTTGTTGCGCTCGGCGGTCCAGCCGCGAACCAGCAGCCAGCGCGAGCATTGCAGGGAGAACAGGCCCCAGCGGTTGCCCTGCAGTTCGGCGGCAAACAGCGCCGATGCATTGCGGCGCAGATCGTCGTTGCCGCGGCCGTTCTGCAGGCGCGGGCGCCAGTCGGCCAGCAGCGCGTCGAGGGCCGTGCGCAGTTCGTGGGTGCTGGCGCGCGGGGCGGCCTGACCGAGGCTGGCGAGCAGGGCGCGCAGGTCGGTCAGCTGCTGCAGCCACTGCTCCAGCAGTTTCCAGTGGCCATTCCAGCGGTATTGTTCGGCCAGGCGCTGGCTGCTGCCGAGCAGGTGCCAGCCGAGGGCGGCAACGGCATCGTCCAGGGGCTGCTCTTCGTTCAGCTCCGGCGCCGGTAGGCTCAGGGCGTAGCTGCCGGCGTCGAACAGGCGGTAGCCGCGCTCGGCCTTGCTGATATCGCAGGGCATCAGCGGCAGATCGGCGGCCAGCTCGGCGGCCAGTTCCAGCAGGGCTTCGGGTTCGCCCTGGCGCAACTCCAGCTCCAGCTCACAGATTTCCTCTTCACCTTCGCCGGCCAGCACCTTGCCCAGATCGAGGGCTGCCTCGATGACTACCCTGGCCTTGCCGCGACCCCAGGCGATCTCGGCCTTCTCGCGGACAAAGTCGGTGGTGAAGATCGGCTGCAGCTGCTTCTTGTCCAGTTCGGCCAGACTGGCCGGCCAGCAGTCGTCGGTCAGCAGCTTGAGGTCGAGCTTGGCCTTGCTCAGGTACCAGTCCCACTCGTTGCGTTCGGACAGCCCGGCCACGCTCTGGCCGCGGCTCTTGAGGGTCTGGATGATCTGCTCACCGTCACGGCGCAGGCGCAGGGCGACCTTGGCCTGCGCCAGGTCGCGGGCCGGGGTGTCGAAGTACTGGTTGAACAGCTCGCAGCGCTCCCAGCCGGACTTGTTGCGCTTTTTCAGCAGCGGATGCTCGCGCAGGGCGGCGAGGGTTTCGCGACTGGCGCGCAGCTTGATTTCGGTTTCTTTCTGCATGGGGCAAGTCTCGCGAAAGGGGCGGGCTGGGAGCGACAAGGCCGCCCGGAGGCGGCCTTGTGCGAGCAGGCAGGGGTCGAGCTTAGACGAACAGCTTCACACCGAGCCAGAACAATGAAGCGGACAGTGCGACGGTCACCGGCAGGGTGAAAACCCAGGCGGTGAGAATAGTGCGTACCGTGCCCAGCTGCAGGCCGCTGCCGTTGGCGACCATGGAACCCGCCACGCCCGACGACAGCACGTGGGTAGTGGATACCGGCAGGCTGTAGATGTTGGCCATGCCGATGGCGATCGACGCGGTGATCTGGGCGCTCATGCCCTGGGCGTAGGTCATGCCGGTGCGGCCGATCTTTTCGCCGACGGTCAGTACCACGCGCTTCCAGCCCACCATGGTGCCAATGCCGAGGGCCAAGGCGACGGCGAAGATCACCCAGGTCGGGGCATATTCGGTGGTGGCGGTAAGGTCTTTGCGCAGTTTCTCCAGATCCGCCACTTCACGCTTGGGCAGCTCCTTGAGCTTGCCGACCTTCTTCGCGGTGTCGTCCAGGCACAGCAGGTAACGACGCACCTGGGTGCGCTTTTCCTGGTCCAGCTGGCTGTAGTCGGTAACGCCGGCCAGGGTCTGGTTCAGCGCGGCAATGGTCGGCTCGGTCAGCTTGACGTCGCAGCGGAATTTCTTCGGCAGCTCGGTGGTGCCGTTCTTGCCCAGAGCCAGGTACTCGCTGAGGGTGTCGCTGTTGCGCTCGTAGAACTGGCTCAGGTGCAGCGCCGCATCACGGGTGCGCTCGATCTGGTAGGTGGTGCTGTTCAGGTCGAGAACGAACTTGGCCGGAGCAATACCGATCAGCACCAGCATGATCAGGCCGATACCTTTCTGACCGTCATTGGAACCGTGCACGAAGCTCACGCCCATGGCCGACAGAACCAGCACAAGGCGGTTCCAGAATGGCGGGTGCTTCTTGCCATCAATCTGCATGCGCTGTTCCGGGTTGTTGTGCATCTTCGAATCGCGACGCAGCCACTTCAGGCTCAGCAGAATCAGCGCGGCAACGGTGAAGCCCGCCAGTGGCGAGAGCAGCAGGGACAGACCGATATCGATCGCTTTCTGCCAGTTGACGCCCTCGGCCAGGGAAATATTGGTGATCAGCGCGTTGGCCAGGCCGACACCGAGGATCGAGCCGATCAGGGTGTGGGAGCTGGAGGCCGGGATGCCGAAGTACCAGGTGCCCAGGTTCCAGGCAATGGCGGCTGTCAGCAGGGAGAACACCATGACCAGACCATAGGCCGTGTTCACGTTGATCAACAGCTCCACGGGCAGCAGATGGACGATGGCATAGGCCACGCCAACACCACCGAGGACCACGCCGAGGAAGTTGAAGATGCCGGAGAAGATCACCGCAAGGTGAGCTGGCATGGCTTTGGTGTAGATCACCGTGGCAACCGCGTTGGCGGTGTCATGGAAACCGTTGATGAATTCGAAGGTCAGGACAAAGGCCAGAGCAAGTACAAGACTTACGACTACCCAGGTTTCAAGTCCGCTGAAGATATCAAACATGACGGTTTTGTGACCGGTAACAATTCGGGGCGCGGATTATGCCAGAAACCCGTATAGGGTGCGCGGTCATCCGACGAGTCAGCAGGCGGCCTGTGGTCGCAGGCCTGTCTGCGCTTCTTTTAAGTAGGCGCGGATTCTATGATGGGCCCAGACTGCCGGAGAGCCCCCATGCCCCTTCCTTCTCTGCAAGAACAACTGGCCGCGCTGATTGCCGCGCCTTCGGTGAGCTGCACCCAGGCAAAACTGGATCAGTCCAACCGTGCGGTGGTCGAGCAGCTGGCCGGCTGGCTCGGTGATCTGGGTTTCACCTGCGAACTGCAGGAGGTCCAGCCCGGCAAGTTCAACCTGCTCGCCAGTCGCGGGCAGGGCAGCGGCGGCCTGGTGCTGGCCGGTCACACCGATACTGTGCCGTACAACGACAGTCTGTGGCAGAGCGACCCGCTGCGCCTCACCGAGCGTGACGGGCGCTTCTACGGTTTGGGCGTGTGCGACATGAAGGGCTTCTTTCCGCTGGTGATCGAGGCGCTGCAGGGCGGTTTGCTCGATCAGCCGTGGCGGCAGCCGCTGCTGATTCTGGCGACCTGCGATGAGGAAAGCTCGATGTCCGGTGCCCGTGCTCTGGCCGACAGCCGGCGCAGCATTGGCCGCGCGGCGGTGATCGGCGAGCCGACCGGCCTCAGGCCGATCCGCCTGCACAAGGGCGTGATGATGGAGCGCATCGATATCCTCGGGCAGAGCGGCCATTCCTCCAATCCGCAACTTGGCCGCAGCGCGCTGGAGGCCATGCATGACGCCATGGGGGAGCTGCAGGGGTTGCGCCGGCAGTGGCAGGCCGAGTTCAGCAATGCCCAGTTCAGCGTGCCGCAGCCGACGCTGAATTTCGGCTGCATCCATGGCGGCGACAACCCCAACCGTATCTGCGGTCAGTGCAGTCTGGAGTTCGACCTGCGGCCGTTGCCGGGCATGGACCCCGAGTGGCTGCGCGCGGCGATCCGCGAGAAGCTGACGCCTCTGGCCGAGCGGCATCGCGTGCAGATCGACTACGGCCCGATCTTCCCCGGCGTGCCGCCGTTCGAGCAGGAGGCGGACAGCGAGCTGGTGCAGCTGGCCGAGCGCCTTACTGGCTTTACGGCCGAAGCGGTGGCCTTTGGCACCGAAGCCCCGTATCTTCAGCAACTTGGCTGCGAAACCCTGATTCTGGGGCCGGGCGACATCGACTGCGCCCACCAGCCGGACGAATACCTGGATCTGGCGCGCATTGCCCCGACCGTACAGCTGTTGCGCCAGCTGATCCGCCATTACTGTTTGTGACCATTGCCACTGATCACTGGAGCCTGCGCCTGATGCTGCTGCGACGATCCTGACCGCGCCCTGCGCCCTTGCCGAGCAAGGTGCGCCCACTGCTTGCCCGTTCACTTCGCACAGGTTTTTGCCGCATGCACGACTACGTCAACTGGCTCCGTCACGCCACGCCTTACATCAATTCCCACCGCGACTGCACCTTCGTCATCATGCTGCCGGGCGAGGCCATCGAGGATGGCAACTTCGGCAATATCGTTCACGACCTGGTGCTGCTGCACAGCCTGGGCGTACGCTTGGTGCTGGTGCACGGCTCGCGCCCGCAGATCGAGACGCGCCTGAACGAGCGTGGCATTCGCGCGCACTTTCACCGCACCCTGCGCATCACCGACGGGCGACCCTGGATTGCGTGATCGATGCCGTCGGCCAGCTGCGCATCGCCATCGAAGCGCGCCTGTCGATGGACATGGCCTCTTCGCCGATGCAGGGTTCGCGGTTGCGCGTGGCCAGCGGCAACTTCGTCACCGCGCGGCCGATCGGCGTGGTCGATGGCGTCGACTACCATCACACCGGCGAGGTACGCCGCATCGACCGGCGTGGCATCAACCGCCTGCTCGACGAGCGCAGCATCGTGCTGCTGTCGCCGCTGGGCTATTCGCCCACCGGGGAAATCTTCAACCTCGCCTGCGAGGATGTCGCCACCCGCGCTGCCATTGATCTGGGGGCCGACAAGCTGGTGCTGTTCGGCGCCGAACAGGGCCTGCTCGACGAGCAGGGCAAGCTGATCCGCGAGATGCGCCCGCAGCAGGTGCCGGCGCACCTGGCGCGGCTGGGCGACAGCTATCAGGGCGAGCTGCTGGATGCGGCTGCTCAGGCCTGCCGCGGCGGGGTCAAGCGCAGCCACCTGGTCAGCTATCAGGAGAACGGCTCGCTGCTCACCGAGCTGTTCACCCGCGACGGTGGCGGCACCCTGGTCGATCAGGAACAGTTCGAGCAATTGCGCGAGGCGACTATCGAGGACGTCGGCGGCCTGATCGACCTGATTACCCCGCTGGAAGAGCAGGGCATTCTGGTGCGCCGTTCGCGCGAGGTGCTGGAGCGGGAGATCGAGCAGTTCAGCATCGTCGAACGCGACGGCCTGATCATTGCCTGCGCCGCGCTGTACCCGATTGCCGACTCGCAGACCGGTGAGCTGGCCTGTCTGGCGGTCAGCGGCGATTACCGGCATGGCGGTCGCGGCGACGAGCTGCTCGAGCGCATCGAGGCGCGGGCCCGTGCGCTGGGGCTCAAGACCCTGATCGTGCTCACCACCCGCACCGCGCACTGGTTCCAGGAGCGTGGCTTCGAGCCGAGCAGTGTCGAGCGCCTGCCGGCGGCACGGGCTTCGCTGTACAACTACCAGCGCAACTCGAAGATCTTCGAAAAGGCCCTGTAGGCCGGAAAGAATGAAAAAGGGCCGCGATTGCGGCCCTTTTTCTTGCAGTTCGGTAAGTGCGGGTCAGGCGCTGCGACGCTGGTGCAGGGTGCTCTGTTCGAGGCCGTCGTCCCAGCCCGCTTCCCAGGCGGCGGCGAGCACATCCGGCAGGGCGGGCTGGCCCGACTGGCTGCCGGTGAGGCCGGCCATATAGCCCTGCTGGTAGGCCTTGTTCAGGCTTTCCAGGCTCCAGTCGCGGTCTTGGTGGGTGTCGGCGGCCGTCATGGCGGGATACCGTCCGGGTTGATGCTGGAAGGTTAATCCCTGTTTGGCGCGCTGGCATGCCGGTCGTCCCCGGCGAACGGTCGAGTTGGCGGATTTGTGACGCAGCCCGCGCTTGGCCGGCAAGCGCGGGTAAAGCTTTGAATTTATTGGCGCCAATCAGTTGGCGATGTGCGTGATGCTGGCCTGGTAGGCCGCAACGAAACTGTCGAAATCGCCCTGCTCCTGTTGCTCCAGGGCAGCCTGCTCGGCCAGTGACTGGCTGGCCATTTCGCTGAACAGGCGTTGCTGTTCGGCATCCAGCGGGGCGCTGCGCAGCTGGCCGGTGTGCGCCTGGCTCTGGCGCAGGGCGAAGATGCGGAAGCTTTCGCCGGTGCTCTGCAGTTCCGCCAGGATGCGCGCCGACGGCGTCAGTTGCGGGTCATCGACCTTGGCCTGTTGCTGGGTCAGCGCCTGCTGGTAGGCCTGACCTCCGTGGGCGCGGTCGAGCAGCTGGGCAATCGGCGCGAAGGCGGCGAGCAGCTCCGCGGCCCACTGGCGCAATTCCACCGCCTGGCCGTTGCGCTGCAGTTGCAGGCCGGGGCGACGCCCTTCCTTGACCGTGGTGAGGAAGTTCTCGGTACAGCTGCAGCACTCGTTGCCGGCCAGCTTGGGGCTGTCCTGCAGGGCGCAGAAGAGGATGAAGGTGTCGAGGAAGCGTGCCTGATCCAGGTCGATGCCCAGCGGCAGGTAGGGGTTGATGTCCAGGCAGCGTACTTCGACGTACTGCACGCCGCGGGACATCAGTGCCTGGATCGGTCGTTCGCCCGAGTAGGTCACGCGTTTGGGGCGGATGCTCGAGTAGTACTCGTTCTCGATCTGGATGATGTTGGTGTTCAGTTGCTGCCACTGGCCGGTGGCGTCCTTGGTGCCCAGCTCGGCGTAGGCCGGGTAGGGCGTGGCCACGGCGGTGCGCAGGCTGTCGGTGTAACTGGCCAGATCGTTGTAGCAGGGGGTGAGGTCCGACTGGGCGCTGCTCTGGTAGCCCAGATCGCTCATCCGCAGGCTGGTGGCCCAGGGCAGGTACAGGGTGTCGGCATCCAGCTGCTGCAGCTGGTGCGGCCGGCCGCGCAGGAAGCTGGCGTCCAGTGCCGGCGAGGCGCCGAACAGGTACATCAGCAGCCAGCTGTAGCGGCGGAAGTTGCGGATCAGGGCGATGTAGCTGGCCGACTGGAAGTCGCGCCCGCTCTGGGTATCGCCGTCCAGCTGCTGCAGCAGCGGCCACAGGCCTTCGGCCAGGCTGAAGTTGTAATGGATGCCGGCGATGCACTGCATGGTCTTGCCGTAGCGCAGGGCCAGGCCCTGACGGTAGACGTACTTGAGGCGGCCGATATTGGAGCTGCCGTAGCGGGCAATCGGGATGTCCGCCTCATCCGGCAGCAGGCCGGGCATCGAAGGGCTCCACAGGTATTCGTCCTGCAGCTGGCTGCAGGCGAAGCGGTGGATGCGCTCGAGATCGCTGAGGGTGTCCTCGACCCGCGGCTCGGCCGGGGTGATGAACTCCAGCAGGGCTTCGGAGTAGTCGGTGGTGATCTGCGGGTGAGTCAGTGCCGAGCCTAGGGCGCGCGGGTGCTCGCTCTGGGCCAGTTGGCCGCGGGCGTCGACGCGCAGGGTTTCGCGCTCAATGCCATGCAGGCACTGGGTCAGCAGCGGCAGGTTGGCCGGCTCGCCGAGCAGTGCCAGGCGGCGGGAAAACAGATCGCTCACGGTGAAGTCCTTAACCCGGTTGGCCGACCAATATGGGGGCGTGGTGGTGATGCTACAAGGGGGCGTTGACTTGGAGGTATCAGTATCGCCAAGTCTGACGATTCTGCCTGCCGCCGGTTACAGGCGGGCGAAGGTCGCCAGGGTCTTCAGGATCAGCTTGTCGCCCTGACGGATTTCGGCCTCCAGCACCAGCGTACGACGCCCGCTGTGCAGAATGCTGGCGTGGCAGTCGACCTCGCCATCGTCCACCGCGCGGATGAAGTTGAGCTTGGCTTCCACCGTCACGCAGGGTTCGTCGGCGCCGAAGCGCTCGAAGCAGGCCAGGCCCATGGCGGTATCCGCCAGGGCCATCAGCGCGCCGCCATGCAGCTTGCCGGAGAGGTTGCGCAGCTCGGCGCGCACCGGCATGCGCAGGTGCACCTGACCGCCCTCGGCGCTTACCAGGCTGATGCCCAGATGCTGGCTGAAGGCACTGCCGGCGAACCCCTCGGGCAGGCTCATTTCTTCAGTTGCTTGGCGTTGGCGAACAGCGCGGCCATGCCGGCATTGGCCGGGGCCGGCTTGTCCTGCGCCGAGTGGCGCTCGGTGCGCGGCGTGTTGCCACGGTTGCCGCCGCGCGGGCCTTCGGTCTTCTCGCCGGGTGTGTCACTCATGCGCATGGACAGGCCGACGCGGTTGCGCGGGATGTCCACTTCCATGACCTTGACCTTGACGATATCGCCGGCCTTGACCACCTCGTACGGGTCTTTGACGAACCTCTCGGAGAGTGCCGAGATGTGCACCAGACCGTCCTGATGCACGCCGATATCGATGAAGGCGCCGAAGTTGGTGACGTTGGTCACCACGCCTTCGAGCACCATGCCCGGCTTGAGGTCCTTGAGGCTTTCCACGCCTTCCTGGAACTCGGCGGTCTTGAACTCCGGACGCGGGTCGCGGCCGGGCTTGTCGAGTTCCTTGAGGATGTCGGTGACGGTCGGCAGGCCGAAGGTTTCGTCGGTGAACTGCTTGGGGTCGAGGCGCTTGAGGAAGCCCGAATCGCCGATCAGCGAGCGGATGTCGCGGCCCGTGGTCTGGGCGATGCGCTGCACCAGCGGATAGGTTTCCGGGTGCACGGCGGAGGCGTCCAGCGGGTTGTCGCCGTTCATCACGCGCAGGAAGCCGGCGGCCTGCTCGAAGGTCTTGTCGCCCAGGCGCGGCACCTTGAGCAGCTCGGCGCGGCTCTTGAAGGCGCCGTTGGCATCGCGGAATGCCACGATGTTCTGCGCCAGGGTCGCATTGAGGCCGGAGATGCGCGCCAGCAGGGCGGCGGAAGCGGTGTTCACATCGACGCCGACGGCGTTCACGCAGTCTTCCACCACCGCATCCAGCGAGCGGGCCAGCTTCAGCTGGGACACGTCATGCTGGTACTGGCCGACACCGATGGATTTCGGGTCGATCTTCACCAGCTCGGCCAGCGGGTCCTGCAGGCGGCGGGCGATGGACACGGCGCCGCGCAGGGAAACGTCCAGTTCGGGGAATTCCCGCGCGGCCATTTCGGAGGCCGAATACACCGAGGCGCCGGCCTCGCTGACCATGATCTTGGTCATCTTCAGCTGCGGGCAGAGCTTGATCAGGTCGATGGCCAGCTTGTCGGTCTCGCGGCTGGCGGTGCCGTTGCCGATGGCGATCAGGTCGACATTGTGCTTGGCGCAGAGCTTGGCCAGCACGGCGAGGGTGCCGTTCCAGTCATTCTTCGGTGCGTGCGGGTAGACGGTGGCGGTATCCAGCAGCTTGCCGGTGGCATCGACCACGGCCACCTTGCAGCCAGTGCGCAGGCCCGGGTCGAGGCCGAGGGTGGCGCGCGGGCCGGCCGGTGCGGCCAGCAGCAGGTCATGCAGGTTGCGGGCGAAGACGTTGATCGCCTCGGTCTCGGCGCTGTCGCGCAGCTCGCCGAGCAGATCGGTTTCCAGATGGGTGTAGAGCTTGACCTTCCAGGTCCAGCGCACCACTTCGCTCAGCCATTTGTCGGCGGGCCGGCCCTGCTGCTGGATGCCGAAGCGCTCGGCGATCATCAGCTCGCACGGATGGCTGGTGCCCGGCAGCTCCTCGCCCACCTTCAGCGCCACGCTGAGGATGCCCTCGTTGCGGCCGCGGAAGATGGCCAGCGCACGGTGCGAGGGCGTATTGCGCAGCACTTCGTCGTGCTCGAAGTAGTCGCTGAACTTGGCGCCTTCGACTTCCTTTCCCGGAACCAGGCGGGCGCTGAGGGTCGCTTCCTGCTTGAGAAAACCGCGCAGTTTTTCCAGCAGACTGGCGTCTTCGGCGAAGCGCTCCATGAGGATGTACTTGGCGCCTTCGAGCACGGCCTTGGTGTC
Organism: Pseudomonas sp. HAR-UPW-AIA-41; assembly: GCF_002304225.1. GTDB lineage: Bacteria > Pseudomonadota > Gammaproteobacteria > Pseudomonadales > Pseudomonadaceae > Aquipseudomonas. Next base: position 24,759 of record NZ_NSLB01000014.1, on the reverse strand, counting down.
GGCAAAGCCTTTGTCGGCATCGATGTAACGGGCAGCCTCGCTTTCCGGGTTCAGTCCGGGGTTGCCGAACAGCGCATCGGCCAGCTCGCCGAGGCCGGCTTCCAGGGCGATCTGGCCCTTGGTGCGGCGCTTCTGCTTGTAGGGCAGGTAGAGGTCTTCCAGCCGGGTCTTGGTATCGGCTTCGAGAATGTCGCGCTTGAGTTCGCCGGTCAGCTTGCCCTGCTCCTCGATGCTGGCGAGGATGGCCGCGCGGCGCTCGTCCAGCTCGCGCAGGTAGCGCAGGCGCTCTTCCAGGGTACGCAGCTGGGTGTCGTCGAGGCTGCCGGTCACTTCCTTGCGGTAGCGGGCGATAAAGGGCACGGTCGAGCCCTCGTCGAGCAGGGCCACGGCGGCGGCGACCTGTTGTGGCAGCACGCGGCTGGCGGAAACGGCGGAGAGCTCTTCGGCGATACGGACGTTGATGCTGTTCATGGGTCTACCTGAGGCGCAGGGCGTGCCTGCCTGACTAAGCGGCGCATTATAAACACCGCCCGCAGGCAGGCTGGGAAGCTGGCAGGGGAAAAATCTGCTAACAATGCCTGCCACGGACCGGCACGGCGCTGAGTCATAATGGCCGCACGAAAACTTGGAGGTTCCATGGCCCCGCATACCCAGCCTGAAGGCGAAAAGATTCTCGTAGTGGATGACGACGCCCGCCTGCGTCGCCTGCTGGAGCGCTTCCTCGAGGAGCAGGGCTACCGCGTGCGCGCGGTGGAAAACGTCGAACAGATGGACCGACTGCTGGCGCGTGAGCTGTTCAATCTGGTGGTGCTCGACCTGATGCTGCCGGGTGAAGACGGCATGTCCGCCTGTCACCGTCTGCGCGAATCGGGCAATCAGATCCCGATCATCATGCTCACCGCCAAGGGTGACGAAGGCAGCCGCATCCAGGGTTTGGAGCAGGGCGCCGACGATTACCTGGCCAAGCCGTTCAATCCGCGTGAACTGCTGGCCCGGATCAAGGCCGTGCTGCGCCGTCAGGCGCCGGTGGTGCCAGGCGCGCCCGGCAGCGAGGACGAGGTGGTGACCTTCGGCGAGTACGAACTGTCGCTGGCGACCCGTGAGCTGAAGAAGGGCGACGAGGTCAACATGCTCACCACCGGCGAGTTCGCCGTGCTCAAGGCGCTGGTGCAACACGCCCGCGAACCGCTGACCCGCGACAAGCTGATGAGCCTGGCTCGTGGTCGTGAGTGGGACGCGCTTGAGCGCTCCATCGACGTACAGATTTCCCGTCTGCGGCGGATGATCGAGCCCGATCCGTCCAAGCCGCGTTACATCCAGACCGTATGGGGCGTGGGTTACGTGTTCGTGCCGGATGGCAACAAGTGATCCGGACGCGTGGCTGAATGAAAACCCCGCTGTGGTTCCCGCAAAGCTTCTTCGCCCGCACCCTGTGGCTGGTGCTGATCGTCGTGCTGTTCTCCAAGGCGCTGACCCTCGTTTATCTGATGATGAACGAGGACGTGCTGGTCGATCGTCAGTACAGCCACGGCGCGGCGCTGACCCTGCGTGCCTACTGGGCCGCCGACGAGCATGCGCGCGAGGAAATCGGCAAGGTCGCCGGTCTGGTACGAGTGGCCCCGGCGGATGTGCCGGCCGGTGAACAGCACTGGCCGTACACGGAAATTTTCGAGCGGCAGATGCAGGCCGAGCTGGGCGAAGGCACCGAGGTGCGGGTGCGCGTGCACAGTGGCCCCGCGCTCTGGGTGCACGCACCGGCTTTGGGCCCCGAGTGGCTGAAGGTGCCGCTGTATCCGCACCCGCTGCGTGGTCAGCGCATCTGGAGCGTGCTGGGCTGGTTCATCGGCATCGGTCTGCTGTCGACGGCCGCGGCCTGGATCTTCGTGCGTCAGCTCAATGCGCCGCTCAAGCGTCTGGTCTTCGCCACCCGCCAGCTGGGGCAGGGGCGCAGCGTGCGGCTGCCCGTCACCGATACGCCCAGTGAAATGACCGAGGTGTACCGCTCCTTCAACCAGATGGCCGAGGGGCTCGAGCAGGCGGCGCGCGAGCGCGAGCTGATGCTTGCTGGGGTGTCCCATGACCTGCGCACGCCACTGACCCGCCTGCGCCTGTCGCTGGAGCTGATGAGCAGCGATGCCGAGCTGACGGACGATATGGTTCGCGATATCGAGGACATGGACGCCATCCTCGACCAGTTCCTCGCCTTTATCCGCGATGGCAGCGACGAGCCGGCCGAGGAGATAGACCTGCTGGCGCTGATCCATGAAGTGGTGGCGCCCTACAACCAGAAGCAGGAGCAGGTGCGCCTGTGTCTGGAAGAGTTGCCGCTGATTGCCCTGCGGCGGGTATCGATGAAGCGCCTGCTCACCAACCTGATCGAGAACGCCCTGCGCTATGCCGGTAATGCCGTGGAAGTGGCCGCCTCGCTGGCCGGCGACTCTTCGGCGCCTTACGTGGTGATCAGCGTGCTGGATCGTGGTCCCGGCATCGCGCCGGAAGAAATGGGAGAGATCTTTAACCCGTTCATCCGTGGTGACCGCGCCCGGGGTGGCAAGGGCACCGGTCTGGGGCTGGCCATCGTCAAGCGCATTGCTTCCCTGCATGGCGGCAGCGTCGAGTTGCGCAACCGCGCCGGCGGCGGCATGGAAGCGCGGGTGTGTCTGCCGCTGGGTCTGCTGCTGCCTCGCGACGCGGCCTAGCAGGCTGCTAAAGGAGGAACGGTCAGCCGCGCCCCTTTGTGCGGGTCTGACCGGGCTCGGCGTTCTTTTCCAGGTATTCGATGATGATGCTGGCGACATCCTTGCCGGTGGTGGTCTCGATGCCTTCCAGGCCGGGCGAGGAGTTCACCTCCATCACCAGCGGGCCGTGGTGGGAGCGCAGAATGTCCACCCCGGCCACCGACAGGCCCATGACCTTGGCGGCGCGGATGGCGGTCATGCGTTCTTCCGGGGTGATCTTGATCAGGCTGGCTGAACCGCCGCGATGCAGGTTGGAGCGGAATTCCCCGGGCTTGGCCTGACGCTTCATCGAGGCGATTACCTTGTCGCCGACCACGAAACAGCGGATGTCGGCGCCGCCGGCCTCCTTGATGTATTCCTGCACCATGATGTTCTGCTTGAGGCCCATGAAGGCCTCGATCACCGATTCCGCCGCCTTCTCCGTTTCGCACAGCACCACGCCGATGCCCTGGGTGCCTTCCAGCACCTTGATCACCAGCGGCGCGCCGTTGACCATCTGGATCAGGTCGGGAATATCGTCCGGCGAGTGGGCAAAGCCGGTCACCGGCAGGCCGATGCCCTTGCGCGAGAGCAGTTGCAGCGAGCGCAGCTTATCGCGCGAGCGAGTGATGGCCACCGACTCGTTGAGCGGAAAAACCCCCTGCATCTCGAACTGGCGCAGCACGGCGCAGCCGTAGAAGGTGACCGAGGCGCCGATGCGCGGGATCACCGCGTCGAAGCCTTCCAGCGGGCGGCCGCGGTAGTGGATCTGCGGCTTGTGGCTGGCGATGTTCATATAGGCGCGCAGGGTATCGATCACCTGCACTTCATGGCCGCGCTGGGTGCCGGCTTCCACCAGGCGACGGGTTGAATACAGGCGCGGGTTGCGCGACAGGATGGCGATCTTCATGGGGCACCGGAGGGTTTGCGCAACAGGGGTTTGTCTTGTACGTAGGTCAGCGCCGGGTTGACCACCAACTGGCCATCCACCAGCGCCTTGGAGCCGAGCAGTACGCGGTAACGCATGTGCTTGCGGCAGGCCAGGGTGAATTCCACCGGCCAGCTGCGGTCGCCCATGGCGAGCAGGCAGCGGATCACATAACGGCTCTGTGCCTGGCCATTAGAGCTCTTGATGGTCTTGATCGTCACAACCGGCGCTTCGCAACGGTGCGGGCGCTGCACCAGCGTGCCGAGGTGGGCAGTGAAGCGTACCCACTCGGCGCCGTCGCGCTCGAAGGGCTGGATATCGCTGGCGTGCAGGGTCGAGGTGCTGGCGCCGGTATCGATCTTGGCGCGCAGGCCGATCATGCCCAGGTCGGGCAGGTTGATCCATTCGCGCAGGCCAATCACGGCCAGTTGGTCGAAAGTCTTCACGGCAGGCATTCCGCAACAGGTCGCAGGATTCTGGGGAATCAATGTGACAACTGTATCAGGCAAAATGCCGGGTGTTTTCCCCGGATTGACGAGCACGGCATGAGTGACAAAGACGCGAAAGACGACAAGGTCCGCCTGGACAAGTGGCTGTGGGCGGCGCGCTTCTACAAGACCCGGGCGCTGGCCAAGGAGGCCATCGAGGGCGGCAAGGTGCATCACCGGGGCGAGCGCTGCAAACCCGGCAAGGAGCCTAAAGTCGGCGACGAATACGTGATTCGCACGGGGTTCGACGAGCGCACGGTGGTTGTCCGCGCGCTGTCGGTGGTGCGCCGTGGCGCGCCCGAGGCACAGCTGCTGTATGAGGAAACCGCCGAGAGCGTGCTACGCCGCGAGCAGGCCGCCGCGCTGCGCAAGGCCGGTGCGCTGGGCGTGCAGACCGATGGCCGGCCGAGCAAGAAGCAGCGCCGCCAGCTCAGTGCCTTTCATGACGATCACTGACCGATAGTGTTTGCCCGCGCCGGCGATAGACAACTGGCGCTTGGTCGCACCGGGCTTTGCCCCTAAAATCGCCAGCCCAGAATGACTGCAGCCCTGACCGCCATGTCCGATTTTTCCCAGCGTTTCCTCTTCGACGACACCGACGTGCGCGGTGAGTTGGTTGCCCTGCGTGACAGCTACCAGCACGTACTGGCCAAGCACAGCTACCCGGCGCCGGTCGCCGAACTGCTGGGCGAAATGCTGGCGGCGGCCGCTCTGCTGGTCGGCACCCTGAAGTTCGACGGCTTGCTGGTGATGCAGGCGCGCAGCGAAGGTCCCGTGCCGCTGCTGATGGTCGAGTGCTCCAGCGAGCGTGAAGTGCGTGCGATTGCCCGTTATGACGCTGAGCAGGTGCAGCCCGGTGACGGCCTGAACCAGCTGATGCCGGACGGCACCCTGATGCTCACCGTCGATCCGCGTCAGGGTCAGCGCTATCAGGGCATTGTGGCGCTGGAAGGCGCCAACCTGGCCGAATGCCTGTCTGGCTACTTCGCTAACTCCGAGCAGCTGCCAACCCGCTTCTGGCTGCAGGCCGATGGACGCGTGGCGCGCGGCATGCTGCTGCAGGCACTGCCGGCCGACCGTCTGAAAGATCCGGAAGAGCGGGCCGCCAACTGGCAGCACCTCACTACCCTGGCCGACTCCCTGACTGCCGAGGAGTTGCTTGGCCTGGACAACCCCACCGTGCTGCACCGCCTCTATCACCAGGAACAGGTACGTCTGTTCGACGAGCAACCTCTGGTGTTCCGCTGCAGCTGCTCACGCGAGCGTTCGGCCAGCGCGCTGGTCAGCCTGGGCGAAGAAGACGCCCAGCAACTGGTGGTGGAACAGGGCGGTTCGATCAGCATCGACTGCCAGTTCTGCAACCAGAAGTACCTGTTTGACGCCGCCGACATCGCCCAGCTGTTCGCCGGCGGCGGCAGCGAGCCGCCTGCGCAGACCAAGCACTGACGAGCTTATTCCGCTCTTCTGACGCCTTGATGCCGGATTTGTGAGCTTGTTCTGGCGAGCAGGTCTGGTCGATAAGAGGGGACAGATTTATTTTCGGTCGATGCATGGCCGGTAAATAAATCTGTCCCCTTTTTTATTCACTTTATTATTTTCTGGTGGCGGCAATATTTCTGCGCAGCAAATTACACGAGTGGGCACGCCGGCAGGCTTGAATGCAGCAGAAGTAGATGCTTTGAGTAAGCTGGATTCACTGGATAGCACCAAGGCAGGGGAGCTTCGCGAAACGGTCTCCAACAGCTATTTTGAGCGAAATGGTTTTGCGCCACTCGACGGCAAATGCGGTGCGGGCAACTGCTTTGATGGGGTTTATATCAAGGGCAATCAGGTGATTATCAACGAGGTCAAGCCGCTACAGGCGAATGGGTCGATTAAGTTGAGCGGGGGTAATGAAGGAACTGGCTTGAAGACGCAAATGTCCGATGAGTGGATAGTGAGCAGGGTACGGGCACTCAGAGCTACAAAAGATCCGGTCAAGGTACAATTGGCAGATCAAATCATGGCAGCCAAAGACGCAGGAAAGCTAACGACCGTTGTTTCTGGTGTTAATAGCAACGGCATGGTCATCGTGAAGGTGAAACCATGAGTGAGCTCAAGGAGACGCGTGAAGAATGGTTGACGCAAGTAGTTAACTTACAGAATGACCATTCAAAAGAGCAGCTAGCAAAGGATGTCGCTAACTACCATCAATTAAAGTGGGGTTGTGTGCTCTCTTCTGCTTCATCTTTACCAAGATACCGTGGCCTTAAGTCTTTTTTCGTTGAAAACGATATACACGGTTTGAAACAGCACTTCTACGTAGCCTGCAAGCTCTTGATAGCCTGCCAAAAAGAGGCTGAAACTTGCGACTTCCCCTTTTCTGGTTACGAGCCATTTTTATACGGTTTGCTCAGCGACAGCCCCGAAATCTTCGACTGGCTGATCCATGCTGAACTCAAAGATAAAGATGACGTCAAGACGCCGCATTTCCATTGGCACCAATTCCAACTGGTGCTGCGCCGCGACGATGACGCCTTGCGCGAGACCATTGCCCTGGTTGCAAAAAAAGGCCGCAAGCACGACAAGGCGCTGGCTCAAGCCGGGCAGGACTTCTTTTCTTTGTTGCTCAAGCAAGACAAAGAGGGCTTGCAAGCATTGATTGAGAACCAAGCCAAGATCAAATCGGTCAACGAGCTTGAAGGACAGTTTTTGGCTGGCTTTGCCGTTGTCCACGCCAAGCTGTGCTGGTGCCGGGGCATTGAAGTTCAAATTCAAAACCCCTTGGTACCCATGGAGCTGCTGCCGGTTGAGCCGTTGGATTCTTATGATGTGGAGTACGATTTTCTGCGGCCAGAGTGGACTCCGCCGCCTCCGCCGGGCTTGCTGTCCAAGTTCAAGCGCTTGCTCTCCAGGAAAGAGTAAGCAAGTCAAAAAAGGGGGGCAGATTTATTTTTTTGCACGCCGTTGCTTGGCTAGGCTGAGAGCTTCTGCGAAGTGATGGCAGGGGTATGCCACGGGTCGGCGTGTTGTGGCTGTATTGGCCGCACTCTCTGGCCTGGCGTGCGCACAAGCGGCAGGTGGTGTCTGTCGTTGGGGCGTCCTCTCTTTTCTGGATGGCCCAATGAAGTATTCGCCTGAGCCCGCTGATCAAGCTGAATCGCCCTTCAACGTGACGGGAAGCTTAAATACACGATGAAATATTTTGGCTTTTTTGTGTTTGCCGCGCTTGGTTTTATCGCCCAACCAGCATTGGCTAATTATCCCTGCCCGGGTGGCCCCGGGCCTGGGGAGCAGCAGATCGGTGTTGGCGGTGGCTCCCATGGAATTGCCGCTGTTCCTTTGTGCGTGGCTACAGGTGGCGGGGCTGATAGCGGTGGCGGCGGTGGGTATGCCGGCTATAGCTGTTACGGCTGCAATATTTTTGCCGACCCCGCCCCGCCCAGTTACGACGCCATGAACAGCGCCATCAATGAGCAGGCGAGCAGAAACGCAGAAGCCCAGAAGCAGATGCTCGAAGCCGAAGCCAAACTGCAAAAGCTGGAAGCGGATCCCGATTACCAGCGGTACAAGCGGGGTGAGTGGAGATTTTTCCAGGCCAAGAAAGATTCGGCTCCCGGGGACAATTGCGTTGCGATGTGGAGCAAAGAGGGTGGCGCGGTCAGTATTGTCGGCCCCGGAAAAGTCTATCAGGGCGGGATGCTGATCTTCTGGAGTGCGGATATTCCCACGCCATCGAGCACGCAGACTGTGGCGGTGACACTGAAGCAGTCCAAGTATCAGCCGCAGTCGGTGAATGCGTTGAACTTTTCGGTACCGAATATTCCGGCGGGAGCGATCGGCCTGACTGTGCCGAACATCGACGCGGCGCTGAACACCATGCTGGATGTTGAGCATTTCATCGTTGAGATGGACGGCCGCGCTGTTGCAGATATCGACTGGACCGATGGCCTGGCCGCGCGCGCCAGGCTGCATCAGTGCGTCAGCAAGCGCTAGTGGCCTGGAACTGTTGGCAACAGTGCAACGGGGGTGTTTCCCTACCTTGCCTTGATGGCCTATTTCACCGGGCGATCCGACAACAGTTCCCGCAATAGCTGTAATGCCAGGTCGATATTCCGGTCCATCTGGTCGCCCTTCAACGCCTCTGCGCGCCAGGAGTCGGGAGCTTCGGGGTGGGGGCCGGAAACGGCCACCTTGCCCGCGCCGAAAGTGCTCATCAGTGCGGCCAGTTGGCGATCTTCAAAGTAGGCCAGCCTGGTCACGCTCTCCGGGCTCTCGGCCAGGGCGAAGCTCGGTCCGGCCTGGTAGTACATCTGGCGGGTCTCGCCGAGCCAGGTGACCGGATAGATCTTCGCTTCGAAGTCTTGGTCGTAACCGTCCGATTGCGCGGGGACAAGCGCCAGGCCTTCGACAAAACGATCCTCTTCCGGCCAGCCAAGGGAGGCGAGGTAGGCGCCGCCGCAGATTCCCAGGTATCGCCCGCCCTGACTCAGATAGGTTTTCAGCGTGGTGCGCAGCGCCGGCGTGAAGCGTTGCAGGAGCGGCTCTACGTCATCATCGGTGCCGCCAATAATGAACACCCTGGCATCACCCAGCTGGGTCGGGAGGTCATCCAGATTGGCGATGTATCGAACCGTCAGGCCCAACTGCTGCACGACGCTGCTGATCGCCTCGGTGCTGGCCTGATCAGCCGTCGGGCCGTTGTAGATCAGCGCATAGGGCTCTCTCGCCGGAGCGGGAGAGGCCGTCAGGAATCCGCTTATCAGCAGGCCTAAAAGTAATGAGCCCAGACGTGCTGCCATCCTGGTCATTGCATTTCCTTTTCGTCAGTTGAGTTTGTTTGTCAGTGGCGGCAGATCCTGCCTTGTTTTTCACGCTCTGGCGCAGGGAGCAATTTACCCTCCATGGCGAAACCCTGCGCCTTATCCCTGATGCAGGCTTTCTATCGATGCCATCGGTATTTATCACGTGACCTGTGCAGGGTTCTTGGGCAAAGCTTCTGCTCCGGTGTGACCCAGGCCAGTGAGTGGGGATCTGAGAGGCGCCACTGCGCGCTGTCTGTCAGCTAGCCGATCAGCCGACTCGCCAAGTGAGAGGCATTTCTGGCATAATCCGGCGCACTTTTTTCCCTGTAGTGTTTGTTGAAGGGCACTACATACGTTTGGAGGACTCGGCCTCGAGCCGACGGGGACTACATGACGCAAGCCACTCAGTACATCGATATCAGTGCCGCTCAGCTGGTTGAAGAAGCCCTTCGCCGCGGTGAGGGCGAGCTGGCCGCCAACGGTTCGCTGGTCGTCAAGACCGGTCACCGTACCGGTCGTTCTCCGGCAGACCGTTTCATCGTCAAGGAGCAGGGCACCGAGGCCAAGATCGCCTGGGGCAACATCAACCGCCCGTTCCCGGAAGACAAGTTCGATGCCCTGTGGGCTCGCGTTGAAGCCTACATCGGCGAGCGCGACCGCTTTGTTTCCCACGTGCATGTGGGCGCCGATCCGGAGCAGTACCTGGCCATCAAGATGACCACCGAGACTGCCTGGCACAACCTGTTCGGCCGTTGCCTGTTCATCAACCCGGAGCAGTTCAACCCGTCCGCCAAGAGCGAGTGGCAGATCCTCAATGCGCCGTTCTTCGAGTGCGTACCGGAGCGTGACGGCACCAACTCCGATGGTTGCGTGATCATCAACTTCGCCTCCAAGAAGGTTCTGCTGGCTGGCATGCAGTACGCCGGCGAGATGAAGAAGGCAATGTTCTCGGTGCAGAACTTCCTGCTGCCGGAAGTGGACGTGCTGCCGATGCACTGTGCCGCCAACGTGGGCGAAGACGGCGACACCACCCTGTTCTTCGGTCTGTCCGGTACCGGTAAGACCACCCTGTCCGCCGATCCGTCGCGTTACCTAATCGGTGACGACGAGCACGGCTGGGGCGTGGGCACCGTGTTCAACATCGAAGGCGGTTGCTATGCCAAGTGCATCGACCTGTCCGAGAAGAACGAGCCGGTGATCTGGAAAGCCATCCAGTTCGGCGCCGTACTGGAGAACGTCGTGCTCGACCCGCGTACCCGCCTGCCGGACTACGCCGACTCCAGCCTGACCCAGAACAGCCGTGCCGCTTACCCGCTGCAGCTGATCGAGAAGCGCGTCGAGGCCAACCGTGCCGGCGAGCCGAACGCAGTGATCTTCCTGACCTGCGACCTGACCGGCGTTCTGCCGCCCGTGTCGATCCTCAACAACGAGCAGGCGGCCTACCACTTCCTGTCCGGTTACACCGCACTGGTCGGTTCCACCGAGATGGGCAGCGGCGGCGGCATCAAGTCGACCTTCTCCACCTGCTTCGGCGCGCCGTTCTTCCCGCGTCCGGCTGGCGAGTACGCCGAGCTGCTGATCAAGCGCATCCAGGGCTTCGGCTCCAAGGTGTACCTGGTCAACACCGGCTGGACCGGCGGTGGCTATGGTGTGGGCAAACGCTTCAACATCCCGACCACCCGTGGCGTGATCGCGGCCATCCAGAGCGGCGCGCTGATCGGTGCCGAGACCGAGCACCTGCCGATCATCAACCTGGACGTGCCGAAGGCCGTGCCGGGCGTTGAGACCGAGCTGCTCAATCCGCGCAACACCTGGGCTGACAAGAACGCCTACGATGAAGCTGCCAAGGCTCTGGCCGCTCAGTTCATCGAGAACTTCAAGAAGTTCAGCGTGTCGGACGCCATCCGTAACGCCGGTCCGCAGCTGTAAGCGGACTGTCGTGACGCAAAAAAGCGCCTCGGGCGGCTTTTTTGTGCCTGCAATCGGTCAGGCCTGAACATCGATGTAGGGTGTTGGCTCGGCAGGCCGGCTGGGTTTTTCCGGGCGTTCGGCCTGCTCGGGGCGGCTGTCGGCGGCCTCGGCCACACGGTAGCGCTGGACGTCCTGGCTGAGCTCCCGGGCGGCTTCCAGATTACCTTCGCTGGACTCAACCTCTCCCTCGCTGGCGACAGCCAAGTAGGTGTCGATCTGATTCTTCTGGCTGTTGGCGCTATACAGCTGGGCAGCCGCACTGCGGCGGTTGGTCTGTTCGGCGGCACGGTTGTCCTGTGCCTGCTGGGCGCGGTCGCTGGCGGTGTCGACGGCCTTGTTGACCTGCTCCGGGGTAACGGGCGAGCCGGGTGCCTGTGCGGATTCGCCGGCGCGTTTGATCACCTGAGTGCTGAGCGGCAGGTTGCTGCTGGCGGCGGAGACTTGCATGGGGATACCTCCCTGCGGGATCTGTTGTCAGATTAATCCTTCTGAGGCGCCTGGTTTATACCGCTTGGCAATACCTGCAAGCCTTTTAGAGCCGCTCTGCTTCGTCCAAGCCGTGCAATTGGTCGCTGCAGCGGCCATGTCTGCCGCCGCGACTCAGGTAGAGGTTACCCCACTGCTGCAGGCTGCTCATCACCGGCTGCAAGGCCAGGCCCAGTTCGCTCAGCTGGTAGTCGACATGTGGCGGCACTACAGGATGGACGGTACGCAGCACCAGACCAGCTTCTTCCAGTTCGCGCAGTTGCTTGGTCAGCATGCGCTGGTTGATGCCCGGGCACATGCGCTGCAGCTGGTTGAAGCGGCGGGTGCCGCCGAGCAGGTGAAAGATCAGCATGCCCTTCCATTTGCCGGCAATGACGTCGAGTGCGGCTTCAGCCGGACAGCCGGCAGGTGTGGTGATGGCGGGAGCATTCATACGGTTACCTTTATGTAGGTATCGGCCATAAATGTACATACTTACGCTTTTGGCTGGCAATAGCTAGGATGGCGGCACCTAAAACGACCAGAGGCACTTACCGATGCATACCCTGGAAGCTATTCAGACCCGCCGCTCCACCCGTGGCTATGATCCCGAGTTCATTCTGAGCCAGGCCGAGAAGGATGAGCTGCTGGAACTGGCGCTGCTCGCGCCGACCGCGTTCAACCTGCAGCATGTTCGCCTGGTGGAGGTGAGTGATCCGGCCTTGCGCGCACAGATCCGCGCGGTTGGCTGGGATCAGGCACAGATCACCGAGGCCTCCATGCTGGTGGTGGTCTGCGCTCAGCTCGACAGCTGGGAGCAGAACGCCGAGCGTGTATGGGAAGGCGCGCCGGAGGAGGTCAAGGCATTCATGGTCGGGGCCATCGATGGTTACTACCGCGACAAGCCGCAGGTTCAGCGTGACGAGGTGATGCGCAGCTGTGGTCTGGTGGCCCAGACCCTGATGCTGGCAGCCCGCGCCAAGGGCCTGGACAGCGTGCCGATGGATGGCTTCGACTTTGCCGCCGTTGGCGAACTGATCAAGCTGCCGGCCAACCACGTGATCGGCTTGATGGTCGCGGTGGGTAAGCGCAACGTCGAGCACAAACCGCGTGTCGGCAAGCTGCCGTTTGCCGAGACCATACTGCGCAATACGTTCTGATTGTCTGCTGCTCAGGACAGTAAAAAGGCGTGCCATGGCACGCCTTTTTACTGTCCGCCATGCCGTCAGCCGTCAGCGGTGATTTCGTCGATCAGCTTGAGGTGCATGTGCTGAGCGGCGTAGTCCATACCATCGAAATAACTGGGGGAGCCAAGCGGGACTGTGTGGACATAAGGCATCTCCTGATCGGTCACGACCTTGCCGGGGGCGCAATTAAGACACTCATTTCACAGCGGCAGTTGCTGCAGGGTCTGCTCCCAGGGTCGCTCAGTCGCCGCCTAGTGCGGCTTCCAGGCGGGCCAGGCGCTCCTCCAGTTCGGCGATGCGCGCCTCCAGACTGTCGATACGTGTATTGCCACCACCGGCCGCTGCCGGTGCGTTCTGCACCAGACTGGCCAGATCAATCGGGCCGCCGAGCAGGTGCATGTAGCGGTCCTCGCGCTGCCCGCTCTGGCGTGGCAGCTGACAGGCCAGGCCGCGCGCGGCCAGACGCTCCAGCTGATGCTGCACTTCAGCCAGATCATCGAAGTCATGCAGTCGGTTGCTGCGGGTCAGCAGCTCACCAAGGGTTTGCGGGCCGCGCAGCATCAGCAGGGCTAGCAGTACCACCTGCGGATGGACCAGCTCCAGAGCCTTGTCCAGGCGCTGCTCCCAGCGATCGGCGCGGCTGCCCATGACCAGTCGGACCAGACCACGACCTTCCAGTTGGCGCAGGGCGGCGCCCAGCTCGCCCAGTTCCAGATTCATCACCGGCTCGCGGCTGGTCTTCTGGTTGCAGGCCAGCTGCAGGGCATTGAGGGTCAGCGGATAGGTTTCCGGTGTGGTCGCCTGTTTCTCCACCAGACTGCCGAGCAGGCGTAGCTCGCAGGGAGTGAGTGGTTGTTCGGCGAAATGGCTGGCAGCTGGCTCGCTCATGGGGTAGTCCGGTGTAGTTAGGATGGCCAAGGGTAACTGGTTTCCGGGCTGTCGGCAGGGCTATGGCGACTTAACTGGCTTTGCTGTTCGTGTGGCGGTTAGCTCTAGCAGGCCCTAGATGCAAGACTAAAGGCCGGATGACACGGCCGGCGGCAGTCGACACCCTGCCGGGTAGAACAACAAGCGCGTTGCGCACGAGGAATGGCCATGCCTGTAGAACATCTGGATGTACTGATCATCGGTGCCGGTCTGTCCGGCATCGGCGCTGCCTACCACCTGATGCAGCAATGCCCGAACAAGCGTTACGCCATCCTCGAGGGCCGCGCCAGCCTCGGTGGTACCTGGGACCTGTTCCGCTACCCGGGCATCCGTTCCGATTCGGACATGTACACCCTCGGCTACAACTTCAAGCCGTGGACCGACCCGCAGGCGATTGCCGACGGTCCGTCGATCCGCCGCTATATCGAGGAGACGGCCGAGGAAAACGGCATTGCCGCGAAGATCCGCTACCAGCATCGTGTGCGTCAGGCCAGCTGGGACTCGGCCACGGCGACCTGGACCCTGCAGGTCGAGCGTGGCGAGCAGGCCGAGCCGCTGCCCCTGACCTGCCAGTACCTGATGATGTGCACCGGCTACTACCGCTATGAAGCCGGCTACACCCCCGAGTTCAAGGGGCGTGACGACTTCCGCGGACAGATCATCCATCCCCAGCTGTGGCCGCAGGACCTCGACTACCGGGGCAAGCGCGTGGTGGTGATCGGCAGCGGTGCCACCGCCGTGACCCTGGTGCCGGCGATGACCGATCAGGCCGCGCACGTGACCATGCTGCAGCGTTCGCCAACCTACGTGGCAAGCCTGCCGCAGCAGGACGTGATCTCCAATTTCCTCCGCCGCTTCCTGCCGGACAGCTGGGTTTACCGCCTGGCGCGCACGCGCAACGTGGCGATTCAGATGCTCTTCTACAACCTGTCCAAGCGTTTCCCCAACTTCATCCGCAAGGTCCTGCTCGGGCAGATTCGCCGTACCCTGGGGCCGGATTTCGACATGCGCCACTTCAGCCCCAGCTACAAACCCTGGGATCAGCGCGTCTGCGCCGTGCCGGATGGTGACCTGTTCAAGGTGCTCAAGGCCGGCAAGGCCACGGTGGTTACCGAGCATATCGACTGCTTCACCGCAGACGGCATCCGCCTGAAGTCCGGGCAGGAACTGCCTGCGGACATCATCATTACTGCCACTGGGCTGGAGTTGCAGCTGTTCGGCGGCATGCAGGTGCAGGTCGATGGTCAGGCTTTCGATGCCTCGCAGAGCATGGGCTACCGCGGCATCATGCTGCGCGATCTGCCCAATCTGGCCGTGGTTCTGGGTTACACCAATGCCAGCTGGACGCTCAAGGCCGATCTCTCCAGCGAGTACTTCTGTCGCCTGATCCAGCACATGGATCAGACCGGCATGCGTCAGTGCACCCCGCGGGCGAGTCAGGATCAGGTCAAACCGGCGCCGTTCCTCGATCTGGCTTCCGGCTATATCCAGCGCGCCGAGGCCATGCTGCCCAAACAGGGTGACCGGGCACCGTGGAAGCTGTACCAGAACTACCTGCGTGATCTGGTTCTGCTGCGCTACGGCAAGCTGGAGGATGACTACCTGCAGTTCAGCGCGCCAGCGCGGGCCAAGGTCAGCGCGTCGGAGGTATTGGCGTCCTGAGAGCCTGCTTGCCTCGGTTGCAGACTCAGCCAAAACGACGGTCTTTGTAAGCCTTTGGCTATTTCTGGCAGGGATTAACCCGTCTAGGATGCATGGCGTCGATCACGATTGGATTGTCTGATCATGATCGGCCTGCCCCAAAGGATGCTGGGGCAGGGAAGCCGCGGTTTGCGACGAAAGGACTCGACCATGCAAAGCCAGGAACAACGGCAATACCTCGCCATGCGGGCTCACATCGAACAACTGCTGGCCAGTGGCTGGCAGATCATCAGTCGACATCCCCTGCAATTGCGCCACGGGCGTAAGACCTGCCAAGTGCTTCACGGCATGCTGATCAGCGACAGCATGCTGTGATCCTGTCTATCTCTCTCGGGCATCACCAATCGCCAGCATCAGGCCGACCAGCCACTGCAGCGCCGGATCGCGTTGGCGCTGGGCCAGGCTGACGATTTCCAGATGGAATGGGCCGACCTCGAACGGCAGGTCGAACAGCTGCAGCGGCAGCAGGGCGGCGAACTGGCGGGCCAGTTGGGTCGGCAGCACGGCAGCCAGCTCGCTGCCGGCGACGATATGCGCGGCCTGCAGGTAATTCGGCGTGGTGTAGCGGATTTCTCGGCTGAGGCCCTGCTCGCCTAGCCACTGATCGACCATGCCGCGGGTCTGCCCGCCGTGCACCCACAGGTGGCGCAGGCGCAGGAAGTTGTCCAGGTCCAGGTAGCCGGCCAGCTGCGGGTGGCCCTTACGAACCGCTACCTGCAGCGTCTCGCTGCGCCAGTGCTGGCGGGCGAAACGCGCCGGTATCTCGTCGAAGCGGCCCAGCACCAGGTCCAGCTCGCCCTTGTCCAGGGCTTCCACCGGCAGACTCGGGCTGAGGTGGGCGATATCGATGCGGATGCCCGGTGCCTGCTCGCTGAGCAAGCCGAGCAGGCGCGGCATGCACATCAGCTCGACATAGTCGGTGACCGCGATGCGGAACTGCTGGCGGCTCTGCCGCGGGTCGAAGGTCTCGCCGGCATTGAGGGTCTGCTCGATCTGCTGCAGTGCCGCGCGGATCGGCCCTTCCAGTGCCAATGCCCGGGGGGTGGGCTGCATTCGCCGGCCGATGCGCACCAGCAGCGGATCGTCGAGTAGGTCGCGCAGACGACTCAAAGCGTTGCTCACCGCTGGCTGGCTGAGGGCAAGGCGCTCGGCAGCGCGTGAGACGTTTTGCTCACGCAACAAGGCGTCGAGCACGCGCAGCAGGTTGAGATCGAAGTTATAAATATTCACAGATCGAATAGCACTTATCACAAGACACAATTTCTCAAATAGTAGCGTCCTGCGTAGGGTGCGTGTCACGTATTCATCAATAGACACACACGAGGAGCAGGCATGAGCGCTGCATTTAATCTGCAACAGGCGGCGGTGATCGGCGCCGGGACCATGGGCCGCGGCATCGTCATCAGCCTGGCCAGTGCCGGCATCCCGGTGCTGTGGCTGGACAACAACCCGCAGATGCTCGAACAGGGCCTGAAAATGATCGAGGACACCTGGGCACATAGCGTCGCCAAGGGGCGCATCGAGCAGGGCGAGGCCAGCCTGCGTCTGGCCCGCGTGCAGACTGTCGCGGATTACGCCGCGCTGGCGCCGGCCGATCTGGTGATCGAGGCGGTATACGAGAACCTCGAGCTCAAGCAGAAAATCTTCCGCTTCCTCGACGAGGTGCTCAAGCCGGGGGCGATTCTGGCCAGCAACACCTCGGCACTGGACATCGACGCCATCGCTGCCGTCACCCGCCGTCCCGAGTCGGTGCTGGGCCTGCACTTCTTCAGCCCGGCGCACATCATGAAGCTGCTGGAGATCGTGCGCGGCGCCAAGACCGCCCCGGCCGTGCTGGAGGCTGCTCTGGCGCTGGGCCAGCGCATCGGCAAGGTCAGCGTGGTGGCTGGCAATTGCGACGGCTTCATCGGCAACCGCATGCTGCACACCTACGTGAAGGAAGCGCGCATGCTGCTGCTCGAAGGCGCCCTGCCGGCCCAGGTGGACGGCGCGCTGCAGCAGTTCGGTTTCGCCATGGGCCCGTTCCGCATGTACGACGTGGTCGGCATCGACCTGGAGTGGCGCGCCCGCGAGCTGGCGGGCAAGGGTCAGGACGACCCGGCGGTGCAGGTCGACAACCGCCTGTGCGGTCTCGGTCGTTTCGGCCAGAAGTCCGGCATGGGTTATTACCGCTATGCCCCGGGCAGCCGCGAGGCGCTGCCGGACGCCGAGGTTGACCGCCTGGTCGAGGCGGTTTCCGCCCAGCTTGGCTTCCAGCGCCGCGCGGTGAGTGATGCCGAGACTCGCGCCCGCTGCCTGCTGGCGCTGGTCAACGAGGGTGCGAAGATCCTCGAGGAAAACATCGCCGCCAACAGCCACGACATCGACCTGGTCTACCTCAACGGCTACGGCTTCCCGGCCGACAAGGGCGGGCCGATGGCCTGGGCCGATGGCGAGGGCATGGCGACCATTCTCGACCGCCTGCGTACCCTGCAGACGCAGTTCGGCGAACACTGGCAGCCGGCCGCGCTGATCGAGCGCCTGGCTGCTGCCGGCAAGCGCTTCGCCGACGTGAAGGAGGGCAACCTATGAGCTACCAGGCCCCCCTGCGCGACATGCGCTTCGTCCTCCATGAGCTGTTCGATGTCAGCGGTCACTGCCAGTTGCTCGGCAACGGCCTGGACCGCGAGCTGATCGATGGCGTGCTGGAGGAAGCCGCCAGCTTCACCGCCAACGAGATCGCGCCGCTCAACCGCAACAGCGACGAGGAAGGCTGCCGCCTGGAGAACGGCCAGGTCAGCACCCCGCGTGGTTTCCGCGCGGCCTACCGGCAGTATCTCGAAAACGGCTGGGCGAGCATGACCGGGCCGGTCGAGTTCGGTGGTCAGGGCTTCCCGCAACTGGTGGCCTGCACCTTCCACGAGATGCTGATGTCCGCCTCGCTGTCCTTCCGCGTCTACTCAGGCCTCACCGAGGGCGCGGTGCTGGCGCTGCACAAACATGGCTGCGCCGAGCTGAAGAACACCTACCTGGCGCCGATGGTCAGCGGCCAGTGGACCGGCACCATGTGCCTGACCGAGCCCCAGGCCGGCACTGACCTGGCCCTGCTGCGCACCCGCGCCGAGCCCCAGGCCGATGGCAGCTACCGGGTCAGCGGCAGCAAGATCTTTATCAGCGGCGGGGAACAAGACCTCAGCGAGAACATCATTCACCTGGTGCTGGCCCGCCTGCCGGATGCGCCGGTCGGGGTGAAGGGTATCTCGCTGTTCCTCGTGCCCAAATTTATCGCCACCGCGGAGGGTGGGTTGGGCGAGCGCAATGCGCTGTCCTGCGGCGCCATCGAACACAAGATGGGCATCAAGGGTGGCTCCACCTGTGTGATGAACTTCGACGGCGCCACCGGCTGGCTGCTCGGCGAAGCCAACCAGGGTTTGGCCTGCATGTTCACCATGATGAACGACGCGCGTTTCCAGGTCGGCCTGCAGGGCCTGGGGATCGGCGAAGCGGCCTTCCAGGGCGCCCTGCGCTATGCCCGCGAGCGCCTGCAGTCGCGTGGCCTGAACGGTGCCCAGGCGCCGGACAAACCGGCCGACCCGATCATCGTGCATCCCGATGTGCGGCGCATGCTGCTGACCCAGAAGACCCTGGTCGAAGGCTGTCGCATGCTCGCGGCCTACACCGCGCGCCAGCTCGACCTGGAGCATGGTCACCCGGAAGCGGCGGCGCGCAAGGCCGCCGGCAAGCGCGCGGCGCTGTTGATCCCCATCGTCAAAGCCTTCTTCACCGACATGGGTCAGGAGGTCGCCAGCCACGGTGTGCAGGTCTACGGCGGGCACGGCTTCATCCGCGAGTGGGGCATGGAGCAACTGATGCGCGACAGCCGCATCACGCAGCTGTACGAGGGCACCAACGGCATCCAGGCGCTGGACCTGATCCGCCGCAAACTGCTGGCCGATGGCGGCGCCGAGCTGTCGGCGCTGATCGCCGAGTTCAGCGAAGTGGCCGACCGCGCGGCGCAGCATCCGCAGCTGGCGGCGCTGGGGCAGGTCGTGCAGGCGCGTCTAGGCGAGTGGCGCGAGCTCACCGCCGAGGTGATAGCTCACAGCCAGCGCGATGTGCAGGAGATCGGCGCGCAGTCGGTGGATTTCCTCCAGTACTCGGCTTACGTGCTGCTCGCCGGCTTCTGGCTGCAGGCGGCCGTGGCGGCGCAGAACGCGCTGGAGCAGGGCGCCGGCGAGGTGGATTTCTACCAGGCCAAGCTGGCCAGCGCCGAGTTCTACGTGCGCCGTCTGTTACCTCGCGCCAGCAGCCACCGCGAGGCCCTGCTGGGCGGCGCGGCGTGCCTGATGGCGCTGCCGGCGGAACATTTCGCCTTCTGAGATTCCCTCACCCCAACCCTCTGCCAAAGGGCGAGGGAGTTAGCGAGGGACAGGGTGAGGGGCTCAGCCCCTCGGCAAGAAAAGAACAACAAGAGGAATCACCATGCAGCCCTTCAGTTTTGCCACCACCGCGCAGATTCTCTGCGAAAGCGGATCGGCCCAGCGCCTGGCCAGTCTGTGCCGGGAGCGTGGTGCCCAGCGTGTGCTGATCGTCACCGATCCGGGCATCACCCGCTTTGGCCTGCTCGATGGCGTGCTGCCGGGTTTTGCCGCCGCTGGCGTTGCCGTGCAGGTGTTCGATCAGGTGATCGCCGACCCGCCCGAGGCCGTCGTGCTCAATGCGGTGGAGCGCGCCCGCGCGCTGGGTGTCGAGCTGGTCATCGGCTTCGGTGGTGGCAGCTCCATGGACGTGGCCAAGCTGGTGGCGCTGCTCGCCCACCCGGGCTGCGCCCAGAGCCTCAAGGATATCTACGGCGTAGGCAATGCCCGTGGCCCACGTTTGCCGCTGATCCAGGTGCCGACCACCGCCGGCACCGGCTCGGAGGTGACCCAGATCGCCATCATCACCACCGGCGAAACCACCAAGATGGGGGTGGTTTCGCCGGTGCTGCTGCCGGACCTGGCCGTGCTCGATGCCGAGCTGACCCTGGGCCTCCCGCCGGCGGTGACCGCCGCCACCGGTATCGATGCCATGGTGCATGCCATCGAGGCCTACACCAGCAAGATCAAGAAGAACCCGCTGTCCGACCTGCTGGCCCGCGAGGCCCTGCGCCTGCTGGCGGCCAACCTGCACGAAGCGGTCTACAACGGCCATAACCGCGAGGCGCGCCAGGCCATGCTGCTCGGTGCCCTGCTGGCCGGCCAGGCTTTTGCCAACGCACCGTGCGCGGCAGTGCACGCGCTGGCCTATCCGCTGGGCGGGCATTTCCATATTCCCCATGGCCTGTCCAACGCCTTGGTGCTGCCTGAGGTACTGCGCTTCAACGCGCCGGCCGCCGCGCCGCTCTACGCCGAGCTGGCGCCGCTGTTGCTGGGCGAGCGCTGCAAGGGCGAGGGCACCGGCCAGCGCTGCGCCGAGTTCATCACCGAGCTGGCGGCGCTCAACGAGCGCTGCGGCCTGCCCAGTCGACTGCGTGATGCCGGCGTGCCCGAGGCCATGCTGCCGACCCTGGCGCGCGACGCCATGCTGCAGCAGCGCCTGCTGGTGAATAACCCGCGCGAGGTCAGCGAGGCCGACGCCCTGGCGATCTACCAGGCGGCGTATTGAGTTTGCCCCCTCTCCCCGGGAGAGGGGTGGCCCCGGCCAATAGGCTGCAATACAGCCGGCGAATCAAACTATTCCGCCCAGCGTCCAGCCCCTAGGCTGGTGGGCAAGCCAGACGAGAACAGAGCATGAGCCAACCTGAGCACCTGCGCGCCGACTACGTCCACTTCCAGCCGATCACCACGCGCTGGCACGACAACGACGTCTACGGTCACGTCAACAACGTCGTCTATTACGGCTATTTCGACAGCGCTGTGAATGCCTACCTGATCGAGCAGGGCGGCCTGGATATCCATGAGGGCGAGGTGGTCGGCTTCGTGGTCAGCTCGTCGTGCGACTACTTCGCCTCGATCGCCTTCCCCGAGCGCATTGAGGTCGGCCTGCGAGTGGCCAAGCTGGGCAACAGCTCGGTGCAGTACGAGCTGGCCATCTTCAAACAGTGCGAGGAGCAGGCCTGCGCGGCCGGGCGCTTCGTCCACGTGTTCGTCGACCGCGCGAGCAATCGCCCGGTTTCCATTCCCACCGCGCTGCGCGAGGCCATGGCCCGCTTGATGCGCGACTGATAGTCCGAGGAGTCCGTCATGCAAGACGCCGTCATCGTTTCCACCGCCCGCACGCCAATCGCCAAGGCGTTTCGCGGCGCCTTCAATGACCTCAAGTCGCCATCCATGGCAGCGGTGGCCATCCGTGCCGCCGTCGAGCGGGCCGGCATTGAGGCCGCTGAGATCGAGGACCTGGTGATGGGCACCGCCATGCAAGGCGGCACCGCCTCCACCAACCTGGCGCGCCTGTCGCTGCTGGCCGCCGGCCTGCCGCTGTCGGTCAGCGGGCAGACCATCGACCGCCAGTGCGCCTCCGGCCTGATGGCGATCTCCATCGCCGCCAAGCAGATCATGGTCGACGGCATGGCCGTCACCGTCGCGCCGGTCAGGAGCAGATCAGCCTGGTGCAGAACACCCACATGAAGTGGACCGCCGCCGAGGCCGACCCGGCCGTGATCAAGATGGCCGAGCACGCCTACATGCCGATGCTGCAGACCGCCGAGCTGGTGGCCAAGCGTTACGGCATCAGCCGCGAGGCGCAGGACGCTTACAGCCTGCAGTCGCAGCAGCGCACCGCCGCTGCCCAGGCCGCCGGCCTGTTCTCCAATGAAATCGTCCCGGTCACCGCCCGCAAGAAGCTGGTCGACAAGGAAACCGGCGCGGTCAGCTACGAGGACGTGACCCTCAGCCTCGACGAGGGCAACCGCCCGCAGACCGTGCTGGCCGACCTGACCAAGCTCAACCCGGTGATCGAGGGCGGTTGCATCACCGCCGGCAACGCCAGCCAGCTGTCTGACGGCGCCAGTGCCTGCGTACTGATGAGCGGCAGCCTGGCCGCCCAGCGCGGCATCGCCCCTCTCGGGCTCTACCGTGGCATCGCCGTAGCCGGCCTGGCCCCGGAAGAGATGGGCATCGGCCCGGTGTTCGCCGTGCCCAAGTTGCTCAAGCAGCACGGCCTGACCGTCGATGACATCGGCCTGTGGGAGCTCAACGAGGCCTTCGCCTGTCAGGTGCTGTACAGCGCGCAGACGCTCGGCATCGATCCGGCCAAGCTCAACGTCAACGGCGGTGCCATCGCCATCGGCCACCCCTACGGCATGAGTGGCGCGCGCATGGTCGGCCACGCCCTGCTGGAAGGTAAGCGCCGCGGCGTGAAGTATGTGGTGATCACCATGTGCGTCGGCGGCGGCATGGGCGCGGCGGGGCTGTTCGAAGTGCTGTAAGCCGCGTTAATCCAGCCATAAAAAACGGGAGCTTCGGCTCCCGTTTTTTGTTGTGTCACGTTTGGCTTTTGGCGCTTGCCGGGTGGGGTGTCCGGGCCTTTGCCTCAGGCCGGTTCTGCTTGCAGGCTGCCACTTTGCGGCGGCTGTGCGCTCCACTGCTTGAGGCGCTCTACGCTGTCGCGGTAGGGCGCCAGGCCGCGATACAGGAGGATGATCGAGCTGAGCACGGCCAGGGCGGTGACGATCAGCAGCGAGTAGCGCACGGCATTGTCGTCGGCGAAGACGAAGTCGGTCACCAGGGCCACGGCGGTCGGGCCGATGCCCAGGCCGATCAGGGTGATGACGAACAGGTACAGGGCGGAGGCCTGGCCGCGCATGGCGTTGGGCATGATCTCCTGGATCGCCGCCGGTGCCACGCCGAACGGCATGCTCAGGCAGAACACGGTGGGCGCCATCAGTACGCTGGCCCAGAAGGCATTGCCCATCAGAGGGAAGGCCAGCACAAAGGGCAGGGCGCCGATGGCGGCGTAGAGGCCCACACGCATGTTGGCGTCGCTGCGCCCGTGCTTGGCCAGCCAATCTGCCAGCCGCCCGCCGAAGACGATGCCGAGGCAGCCGAAGACGGCGACGATGCTGCCGTAGATCACGCCAACCTGGCCGGCGTCCCAGCCATAGGTGCGGATAAAGAAGGTGGGAATCCACGCTGCGCTGCCGTAGCCGGCGAAGGCCAGGCCGGCGAAGCCGAAGTTGTGGTACAGCACGGTACGGCGGTTGCTGCGGATATAGCGGCCGACTTCCGCCAGCGGCACGGCCACCCCGGCGCCGACACCGCGACGTGCCGGTTCACGCACGGCGAGCATGACCAGGGTGAACAGCACGCCGGCCGCACCGAGGATGAGGAAAATCAGCTGCCAGGGGCGAACTTCGCCGAGCACCGGTAGCATCACGTCACCTTGTGCCGAGGCGAACTGGATGACCAGGCCGCCGAGCAGGAAGGCGATGCCCGAACCCAGGTATACCCCCATGGAGTAGACGCTGATGGCGGTGGCGCGCCGCTCTGGCGGGAAACTGTCGGCGATCAGCGAATAGGCCGCCGGCGACAGCGCGGCTTCGCCGACGCCGACGCCAATGCGGCAGATGAGAAACTGCCAGTACAGCTTGGCCATGCCGCAGGCGGCCGTGGCGGCACTCCAGAACAGCACGCCGATGGCGATCAGGCCGCGGCGGCTGCGGGTGTCGGCCAGTCGTCCGAGAGGGATGCCGCAGATGGTGTAGAACAAGGCGAAGGACAAGCCCATCAGCAGGCTCATCTGTGTGTCGCTGATGACCAGGTCACGGCGGATCGGTTCGACCAGCAGGTTGAGGATCTGCCGGTCGATGAATGAAAGCACGTAGGCGATCATCAGAATGATGACCGTGGTCCAGGCAGACAGGCTTGAGGGGTAGCCTTGATTGTTATTGTGCATGGCGGCTCCGCAGGCAATGGCAAGGGGCCGCCAGGGGCGGCCGTTCGAGACCCAGCTTAGGGGCGAACGGGCGCCGTCACTATCGCTCATAGGTACGATCAGCCGGCTGAATGGGCGGCCTGCCCGCGCGCTGATCGGCGTCGTTTTTTCCCGCAGAAAATGTACGGCTGTGGCCGGCGGTAACAGCCTTCAGTGGGCCATCGACGCTTCACGGCGGATGAGGCGTGGCTTTTGTTGTTGCTCTGATGTGGCTCTCCTGATGGCCAGTGACGAGAGCAGCGTTCGCCGAGAGCAAGTGCACCGGGGACACATCTGTCATTCGGCAGGATTAACAGACTGTGTAGCCGGAGACCACTGCGGAAAATGAAAACGCCGCGCTCCTGTCGGGGCGCGGCGTTGTCGGGCTGTGGCGGGAGCTGGCGCTTAGCGGTGCTTCTTGTGCCACTGCTCTTTCTTGTGGCCGAGGGCGCGGCCAGGATGGCCGTCATCGTCGTAGCGGCTGTAGCGGTAGCCATCATCGCGGCTGTAGCGGCGACCGTCGTGATCGTCATCGCGGTTGCCGTCGCCGTATTCGTTGCCCAGCGCACCACCGGCGGCGCCACCAACGCCGGCGCCGATCATGCCGCCGGTGCTGCCGCCAACCTTGCTGCCAATCACCTGGCCGCCGGCAGCACCGATGCCGCCACCGATAGCCGCTTCGGTGCGGCTGCCTTTGTCTGCGCCCACGGCGCTGCCGGC
>NZ_NSLB01000013.1 GCF_002304225.1 Pseudomonas sp. HAR-UPW-AIA-41 | reverse complement strand
GTTGTTGTCGGTGGCGGTATAGGTAAACGTCACGTTGCGGCTTTCACCAGCCGCGAGGTCATCAAAGGCACTGTCGGGGTTGAAGCTGTAGCTGCCGTTAGGGTTGAAGGTCAGGCTGCCGGCACTGGGGGACGTCAGCAGGGTGTAGCTGCTGATCGTGCCGTCGACATCGCTGGCGGCAGGCACATTGCCGTTGAACACGACGTTCTCGCCTGTGCTGGCGGTGCTGTCACTGGTTTGCGGCGCTCCGTTGATGGCAAGGCTACCTGCGGTTCCGGGGTTGCCTACCAAGTCGGTATAGCTGCCGGCCAGCACGCTGATGCCGGGGGCGCCGCTGGGGCCTCGAGTGAATGTGGCGACCCAGGTGGTGGCGTTGATCTGTGCCAGATCGCTGATGGTGCCGCCGCTGGCAGCAATATCGGCAGCGCTGAAACCCTGCACGCTTTCACTGAAGCTGAAACGGATCTGGGTCGACTGACCGATCAGCAGGGATTGAGTTTCGCCGCTGATGACAAGAGAAGGGGCAACCGGATCCAGCTCCAGTGGCGATCGCGGGTTATCGTCGCGCTCTTGCTCGACGCCTTGCGCAGCGGCCAGTTCGCCAAGGTTGCCGGTGGTGTAGCCGACCTCTGCCTGCAGTTGCTGGTTGGTGGCATCGAGCATGACAAAACTGTGGCCGCCGCCGAAGCCGCCACCACTTGACCCACCTGCTGCGGTCGGGCCAGCAGCGGTGTCGTCTATTTCTGCGGAGGGGTCGATACCTGCGGTAATGGCTTGTTGCAGGTCTTCTACAGAGGAGTCCTCATCAACATCCTGCTGTTTGGATTCCTCCTCACGCAGCGGCCATTGCTGGTTGTTGCCCAGTTCGATGGTCTTGCCTTCTGTGGTTTGCAGGGTCACGGCGCCGAGGCTACCGGTCAGCAGTTGTTCGCCCTGCAACAGGCGTTCGCCTTCAAATACCTGACGCTGAATACCTTCAATGGAAACGGCAAAAACTTGGCCGATAACGCTTTTGATGATGGCAACCACGCTGCTCATTCACTCACTCCGAATCCATTTAGTTTTGTAGACTGCGTCACAGTTTTTCAGGGTACTGTCCCAATACGTCCGGGTGAATAGATGGCGAACAAATTATTGTCGTCACTTTTATGGCTTATTTCTGTTAGCTATAAATGATATGCCAAACTATTGACCAGCTTGGACTGATCATAAACACTTCGTCAGGTTGATGTCACTTTGATATCAGTTCACGACTGTTCACTTCCGCGAGTCATGGTAGTGCTTGGGGCCTTTAAGGTTAGCCAGCCTTGTGTCTTTACGATCTGACTTCTGTCTATAAGGATTCGACATTCCGATGCGCCGCTCTCTGTCATTCTCTCTGCTGATGCTAGCCAGTGCCGCAGTGTCGGCCCAGACCCTGCAAGAAGCCATGCAACGTGCCCTGGAGGTGCATCCGGAGGTGAGTGCGGGGGTCAATAGTCGCCTGAGCGCCGATGCCAATCTGCAGGCCGCCAAGGGTGGCTATCTGCCCAGTGTCGATCTGCTGGGTGGCTATGGCCGGGAAGGGACTGACAGCCCCGGCAGCCGCACCGACGAGCATGGCTTCAAGACCCTGACCCGGGGCGAGTCCAGCGTACGACTGCAACAGATGATCTTTGACGGCTTTGCTACCTCCAGCGAGGTGGGTCGCCAGCGTGCCACGGTCAACTCGCGTGCGTACTCGTTGCTCGGCACTGCCGAGCGCACTGGCCTCGATGTGGTCAATGCCTACCTTAATGTGCTCAAGCGCCAGGAGCTGGTCCGCCTGGCTCAGGAAAACCTGCGCAGCCACGAGCGCATCTATGATCAGATCCGCCTGCGCAGTCAGCAGGGCGTGGGCCGCATGGCTGACCTTGATCAGGCTGAGGCGCGCCTGGCCCAGGCGCGCAACAACCTGCTGACCGAAGAGGTCAACTTCAATGATGCTCAGGTGAACTACCTGAGTCTGGTCGGCAATGCCCCGGAAGGTCTGAGTGAGCCGGCCGGTCTGGTTGGCCAGTTGCCGGAGACTGTCGAGCAGGCCCGCCGGCAGATGATTGAAGACAACCCGCTGCTGCGTTCGGCCGAGGCTGATGTGCAGGCCACCGAGCAGCAGTACCAGGCGGCCAAGTCGGCCTTCTATCCGCGCTTCGATGCTGAACTCTCGCGCAGTGCCGACAACAACCTGGACGGTGATCCGGGTCACAACAACGACTGGCAGGCCATGCTGCGCATGCGCTACAACCTGTTTGCCGGTGGCAGCAACAAGGCCGATCTGGAAGCCAAGTCCTACCAGATCAACGAGGCCATGGACATTCGCAACAATGCCCTGCGCGTATTGAACGAAGACCTCGGTCTGGCCTGGAATGCCTGGGATAACGCCCGTGCCCAGTTGCCGATCGCCGAAGAATATGTGGATTACAGCAGCAAGGTGCGCACGTCGTACCAGAAGCAGTTCACCCTGGGCGAGCGCAGCCTGCTCGATCTGCTCGACAGCGAGAACGAATTGTTCACCGCCCAGCGCCGTCTGCAGGAAGTGAAATTCATCGAGCTGTTTACCCAGTACCGGATCAAGGCCACCATGGGCACCTTGCTCAAGAGTCAGGGCGTAGTGGCACCGATGGCGGCTACCGCACTGGACGAGGTCAAGAGTCAGGCACAATTGCCAGGACTGAACTGATCGCCCCTCAGAATGTGTTCAAGGTCTCGCGAGCTAGAGGCATGCAAGGCAAAAGCAGGTGAGGAAGCGGAGTTTACGAATGGTAAATGAGCATTTCGAGCCTGCTTTTAACGCTGCAGGCCCGACGCGCAGCAGACTTTGATCAGATTCTTACTGCCTGGGAATGACCGAGTGACCGCCGAAACCAGTCAAGCGCTACCCACCAGCGATCCGCGTGATCGCTACGATGATCCGCTGCTGGACAGTCTGCTGTCGCTGTGTGCCCTGCACCAGAAGTCGGTCAGCCGGGCCATGCTCACCGCCGGTCTGCCGCTGCCCGAGCAGCGTCTGACGGCCGAGTTGCTGCCCCGTGCTGCTGCGCGTGGCGGCCTGCAGGGCCGCTGGCTGCGCCGTGGCCTCAAGCAGATCCCGGCACTGGCCTTGCCGGCCATGCTTCTGCTCAAGGATGGTCGATGCGCCATCCTGCTGGCCTGGGAAGACGATGGCCGGGCACGCATCATGCCCAGCGAGACGGAGGGGGGCGAGGTCACGGTCGCTGCCGAACTGCTGGAGGCCGACTACAGCGGTGAGGTGTTCTTCGCCCAGCCGCAGCACAAGCTCGATCTTGGCCGTGGCGAACTGATTCCGCGTACCCAGCGCTGGTTCCGCGATACCCTGCTGCGCTCGCGCTGGCTGTACATCGATGCGGTGGCGGCCAGCCTGCTGATCAACGTGATCGGTCTGCTGGTGCCGTTGTTCACCATGAACGTCTACGACCGCGTGGTGCCCAACCAGGCCGAAGCAACCCTGTGGGTGCTGGCCATCGGCATCAGTGGTGCGTTCTTCTTCGACCTGTTGCTCAAGACCCTGCGTGGCCTGTGCCTGGATCTTGCCGGCAAGAAGACTGATCTGATCATCTCCGCCACGCTGTTCGAGCGCATCGTCGGCATGGCCATGAAGTACCGCCCGGCGCGTGTCGGCAGCTTTGCCCAGAACATTCACGAGTTTCAGAGCCTGCGGGATTTCCTCGCCTCGCTGACCCTGGCGAGCGTGATCGACCTGCCGTTCACCCTGCTGGTTCTGCTGGTCATTGCCCTGATTGGCGGTCACCTGGCGTGGATTCCGCTGCTGGCCTTCCCGCTGGCGTTTGCCATCAACTGGGCGTTGCAGAAGCCGCTGGTGGAGACCATCGACCGCACCCTGGCACTGTCCGCCGAACGCCAGTCGAGCCTGATCGAGACGCTGGCCGGCCTCGATGCGGTCAAGGTCAACAATGCCGAGAGTGAGCGCCAGTACCTCTGGGAGCAGACCATCGGCACCCTCAGCCGTCTGGAGCTGCGGGTGAAGATGCTCTCCAGTCTGGCGATGAACCTGACCCTGTTGCTGCAGCAGATGGCCGGTGTGCTGATGATCGTGCTGGGCGTTTATCTGATCATCGCCGGTGATCTCAGCATGGGCGGCCTGATTGCCTGCTACATGCTCAATGGCCGCGCTCTTGGTCCGCTGACCCAGATGTCCGGGCTGCTGACCCGTTACCAGCAGGCCAAGCTGACCATGACCAACGTCGAGCAGATGATGGCCCTGCCGCAGGAGCGGGTGGAGGACGAGCGGCCGCTCAAACGCCAGAATCTGCAGGGCGCCATCGAGTTTCGCAAGGTCGATTTCAGTTACCCCAACCAGCAGCAGGAGGCGCTCAGGGGCATCAATATGGTGGTCCGGCCGGGCGAGAAGATCGGCATCATTGGCCGCAGCGGCTCGGGTAAAAGCTCGCTGGCCAAGCTGATCGTCGGCCTCTACCAGCCCGAGTCCGGCAGCCTGCTGGTCGACGGTATTGACAGCCGCCAGCTGGACGTCAGCGATCTGCGCCACAACATCGGTTATGTGCCGCAGGATATCCAGCTGTTTGCCGGTACTCTGCGCGATAACCTGGTCAGCGGCGCGCGCTATGTCGAGGACGATCTGGTGCTGCAGGCCGCCGAGCTGGCCGGGGTGCACGAGTTTGCCCGGCTGCACCCGGAAGGCTACGAAATGCAGGTGGGTGAGCGCGGACAGAATCTTTCCGGCGGTCAGCGGCAGAACGTGGCTCTGGCCCGAGCGCTGCTGCTCGATCCGCCGATCCTGCTGCTGGACGAGCCCACCAGCTCGATGGACAACACCGGCGAGGAACGCCTCAAGCAGCGCCTGCAGTCCCTGCTGGCCAACAAGACTCTGCTGCTGGTGACTCACCGCGCGTCCATGCTCAGCCTGGTGGACCGCCTGGTGATCATCGACCGCGGGCAGATTATTGCCGACGGCCCGAAAGAGGCGGTCATGGATGCCTTGAAGCGGGGGCAGATCAGTGTCAGCTAAATCGTTTCTGCAGAAGTGGCGCGAGGTACTGCGGGCCTACTTCGGCGCCGGCGACCCGCTTGGCGACGAACCGCTGCCGGAAGTCAGCAAGGCTCTGGTGGAAGATGCCCCGCGCGTGGTGCGCCTGACCATCTGGGCGCTGGTCGGCTTTTTCCTGTTCGCCCTGCTGTGGGCGCATTTCGCCGTGGTCGACGAGGTCACCCGTGGTGACGGCAAGGCGATTCCCTCATCCAAGCTGCAGAAGATCCAGAACCTGGAAGGTGGCATCGTCGCCGAGCTGTTTGTCCGCGAGGGGCAACTGGTGGAAAAGGGCGATGCCCTGCTGCGCCTGGACGACACACGTTTTGCCTCCAATGTCGGCGAAACCGAGGCTGACCGCCTGTCGCTGCTGATGCAGGTCGAACGCCTGCGTGCCGAGGTCGATGGTCGTGAACTGGCGGTGCCGGCGGAAGTGCAGGAGAAGGCGCCGGGCCTGGCCGACAGTGAACGCGAGCTGTTCAACAGCCGTCAGCAGCAGCTCACCGATGAAGTGGCCGGTCTGGAGGAGCAACTGGTGCAGCGCCAGCAGGAGCTGCGCGAGTTTCAGTCCAAACAGGCTCAGGTGCGCAACAGCCTCAACCTGCTGCGCCAGGAAATCCGGATGTCCGAGCCGCTGGTGGCCGAGGGGGCGATTTCCCAGGTGGAAGTGCTGCGCCTCAAGCGTGCCGAAGTGGAAAGCCAGGGCGAGCTGGAGGCCACCGGGCTGGCGATTCCGCGGGCCGAGTCGGCGATTGTCGAGGTGCAGCGCAAGATCGAGGAAACCCGCTCGCGCTTCCGGAGCGAGGCGCTGACCCAGCTCAATGAGGTGAGCACCGAACTGAACAAGATCCAGGCCACCGGCAAGGCGCTGGAGGACAGGGTCAAGCGCACTCTGGTTACCTCGCCGGTTCGGGGTATCGTCAAGCAGCTGCTGGTCAATACCATCGGCGGGGTGATCCAGCCCGGCAGCGATCTGGTCGAGGTGGTACCGCTGGATGATCACCTGCTGGTGGAAGCGCGCATCCGTCCTCAGGACATCGCCTTCCTTCATCCGGGGCAGGAAGCCATGGTCAAGTTCACTGCCTATGACTACACCATCTACGGCGGGCTCAAGGCCGAGCTGGTGAATATAGGTGCCGACAGCATCACCGATGAGGATGGCAACAGCTTCTACGTCATCCAGTTGCGCACCGAAAAGAGCCATCTGGGGACCGAGAAGCGCCCGCTGCTGATCATTCCCGGGATGGTGGCGTCGGTGGACATCATCACTGGCAAGAAGAGCGTGCTTTCGTACCTGCTCAAGCCGATTCTGCGGGCGCAGTCCGAGGCGTTGAGGGAACGCTAGGCGCCGATCGTTTATTGGGTTGGGGGTCATCAGCCGTTTTCCGTGCAGGCTGAGGGTCCGGGTTTCGCCCTTCTTGGGCGAGTCACTTTCTTGTTGCTTGTCCAACAAGAAAGTAACCAAAGAAAAAGGACACCCGACATCCGGGTCGTGCTGCGCGCGACTTCCCTCCTTCCGGCGCCGCTCCGGGGGCCGGCTTACAAGGGCCTTGGAGCGACGATGGAGTGAGTGGACCCCGGCGGAGCCGGGGCCGGATGAAGGGGTGTGTTTCTTTGCTTACTTTCTTTGCACAAGCAAAGCTACGCAGCGAAGCGGAGTAACAGCTGCAGGCTGGCCCGAAGGGTGAGCGAAGCGAATCAAGTGAGTCGCCCGTGAAGGGCGAAACCCGGACCGTCTGCCAGCGCAGCAAATGGCCAGGCTCCGGCCAAAGAAGCCAACCCAACCTCGCAATAACCAAGCAGACCGTGGCTTTCGCGTTTGACTGGGTTACTCGACAAACAGCTTCTGCACCGCCGAGAAGTCCAGCTCGCCATGCCCCTGCTTGAGCAGCAGGCGGTACAGCTGCAGGGCCAGCGCGCCCATCGGCGTGCTGCTGGCGGTGAGTTGGGCCGCCTCCTGGGCCAGACCGAGGTCCTTGGCCATCAGCTGGCTCATAAAACCGCCGGAATAGCCCTTGGAAGCCGGGGCGTTTTCCATCACGCCCGGCCAGGGGTTGTACTTCTCCAGCACCCAGTTGCCACCGGAGCTCTGGCGCATGATCTCGGCCAGGGTCGCCGCGTCCAGGCCATTGGCCACGCCGAGTGCCAGGGCCTCGGCGGTACCGATCATCTGCACGGCCAGCAGCTGGTTGTTGCACACCTTGGCCACCTGGCCGGCGCCGTCGGGGCCGGCGTGGAACAGGTTCTTGCCCATGGCGGACAGCACCGGGCGGGCGCGTTCAAGCACAGCGGCATCGCCGCCAACCATAAAGGTCAGGGTGCCGGCCGCCGCGCCGGCGGTGCCACCGGAGACCGGCGCATCGAGCATGGCGATATCGCGCGCGCTGGCGGCGGCGTGGACCTTGCGCGCCGACTCCGGGGCGATGGTCGAGCATTCCAGCACCAGACTGCCGGGGGAGATCTGCGCCATGAGGCCGCTCTCGCCCAGGTACAGCCCCTCGACATGACGGCTGGCCGGCAGCATCGACACCACAACACCGGCCCCGGCCACCGCCTCGGCGGCGCTGGCGGCCGGCGTGGCGCCCTCGGCCGCCAGGCTGTCGACGGCGCTCTGCAGCAGATCGAACACGCGCAGGGCAAAGCCGGCTTTCAGCAGGTTGCGGGCCATGGGCAGGCCCATGTGGCCGAGGCCGATAAAGGCGATTGTCGTCATTGTTGTTCTCCTTTTTGCGACAGGTGGTTGGTGCGACAGGTGGCTGGGGTCAGAGATCGGCCAGCGGGTGTGTGCCGTCCCACGCCGGGTGGAAGTGCGCTTCGATGGCTGCCGGCGGGACATGGCTCACATCCGGCCAGTGCCAGCGGGGCTGGTGGTCCTTGTCGATCAGCCGGGCGCGCACGCCCTCCGGGAATTCCGGGTGGCGACAGCAGTTCAGCGCCATGGCATATTCCAGGCGGAACACCTCGGCCAGCGACAGGTGCCGGGCGCGGCGGATCTGCTCCCACACCAGGTGCCCGGTCAGCGGGCAGCCGCCGGCGACGGTCTTTGCCGCGCGGGCCAGCAGGCCGTCGTCGTCCTCGCGCAGGGCGAGCAGGGCATGCCAGGCGCTGGGCAGGTCGGGCACATCCAGCAGCGCATCGAGGCGTGCCCGGCGGGGTAGCCACTGGGCCTCAGGTAGATGGCTGAGCGCCTCGTGCTCCAGGGCCTGGAGCAGGCTCAGGAGCTGCGCCTGCGGCTGCTCCTGCCAGTTGATCTGCACCAGTCCGTCAATCATTGCGTCCTGTTGCTCGTCGAGCAGGAAGCGGTCGGCCAGGTTCAGGTCCAGCGCGTCGCGAGCGTTGATCGGGCTGGCGGTCAGGCCCAGGAACAGGCCGAGCCGGCCCGGCAGACGGGCGAGGAACCAGCTGCCGCCGACATCCGGGAACAGGCCGATATTCACCTCGGGCATACCCAGCCGGCTGCTGGGGGTGACGATGCGGATGCTTGCGCCCTGCATCAGGCCCATGCCACCGCCCAGCACGTGGCCGTGGGCCCAGCAGATCAGCGGCTTGGGATAGGTGTGGATGCGGTGATCCAGGCGGTATTCGTCGGCGAAGAAGCGCTTGGCCAGTTCCGGCACGGTGCCCGGTGTCTCGCGGCATTGCTGCACCAGTTGCACCACGTCGCCGCCGGCGCAGAAGGCCTTGGGCCCGGCGCCGCGCAGCAGCACGCAGGCAATGGCCGGGTCCTCGGCCCAGCGTTTGAGGTGGGCGTCGAGCGCCTCGACCATCGGCAGGCTCAGGGCGTTAAGGCTTTTCTCGGCGTTGAGGGTGGCCACGCCGATGCGCGCGCCGTGGGGGGCGATGAGTTCCTCGAAATGCACGTCCATCATTTGTTCCGCCTTTATTTATTGCGCCACTGGGGATCACGCTTCTCGAGGAGGCGTTGACGCCCTCGCGGGTG
This sequence comes from Pseudomonas sp. HAR-UPW-AIA-41, assembly GCF_002304225.1. Taxonomy (GTDB): domain Bacteria; phylum Pseudomonadota; class Gammaproteobacteria; order Pseudomonadales; family Pseudomonadaceae; genus Aquipseudomonas. The sequence continues at coordinate 45,855 of NZ_NSLB01000013.1, read as the reverse complement.
TCGTCGGCATCGAACAGGTCGACGAAGCGCTCGCGCTCTTCCGGCAGCCAACTGCTCGGTCCGCGCTGCCGCGCGCCCTGAATCAGCGGCTTGATCGCGCGCACCGCCACCGGGCTCTGCCGTGCCACGCGGGAGGCCAGCAGCAGGGCGTGGCCGCGGGCCTCGCCGGTATCGACCACCTGCTCGATGAGGCCGATACGCAGGGCGGTCTCGGCATCGATGCGCTCGCCGCAGAGGATCATGCGCTTGGCCCAGCCTTCGCCCACCAGCCAGGGCAGGTTCTGGGTGCCGCCGGCGCAGGGCAACAGGCCCACCGTGGCTTCCGGCAGGGCCATCTGCGCCTGGCGCTCGGCGATGCGGATGTCGCAGGCCAGCGCGCACTCCAGGCCGCCGCCCATGGCGTAGCCGTTGATCGCGGCGATCGACACGCCACGGAAGTGACTCAGCGCCTCGAAGGCCTCGCCGAAGCGACGCGCCATTTCGCGGGCGCGGGCCTTGTCGCCGTCGGCGAACAGGTTGAGGTCGGCGCCGGCAGAGAAGAACTTGCTGCCCTGGCCGGTGATCACAAGGGCGTAGATGTCATCGTCGTGGTTGAGGTGCTCGACCAGCTGCTTGAGGCCGATCAGCGAGTCACGGTCCCAGGTGTTGGCTGGCGGATGATTGATGGTGATCAGCGCGGTGTGACCGTGCTTTTCCACGGTCAGCTTGTGGGTCAGGTCGAAGGGGCCGGACTTGTAGGTTTCGATGGCGGTGCTCATAGCGGTCTCCTTGTCTTACAGCAGGCGATCGAGCATGCCGCCCTGCTCGAGCAGGCGGCGCGCGGTGATCACCCGCATGATTTCATTGGTGCCTTCGAGAATCTGGTGCACGCGGCTGTCGCGCACCCAGCGCTCCAGCGGGTAGTCGTTGAGGTAGCCGTAGCCGCCGTGCAGCTGCAGGGCCTCGTTGCATACCGTGAAGCAGTGATCGGTGGCGAAACGCTTGGCCATGGCGCAGTACAGCGTGGCCTCGGGGTGGCGGGCGTCGAGCTTGGCGGCAGCCAGGCGCACCATCTGGCGGCTGGCCGTCAGGTCGGTGAGCATGTCGGCCAGCTTGAACTGCAGGGCCTGGAACTCGGCCAGGGCCTTGCCGAACTGCTTGCGCTCCTCCACGTAGCGCAGACTCTGCTCCAGTGCGGCCTGAGCGGCGCCCAGCGAGCAGCTGGCGATGTTGATGCGGCCACCGTCCAGGCCCTTCATGGCGTAGACGAAGCCCTGACCTTCCGGCCCGATGCGGTTGCCGGCCGGGATGCGCACGCCCTCGAAGCTGATGGTACGGGTCGGCTGTGCGCGCCAGCCCATCTTCAGCTCGTTGCGGCCGTACTTCACCCCGGGCGCATCGCCGGGCACCAGGAAGCAGGAGATGCCTTTGGCGCCGTCCTCGCCGGTGCGCGCCATGACGATCAGTACATCGGTGCTGCCGGCGCCGGAGATAAAACACTTGCTGCCATCGAGCACGTAGTCGTTGCCGTTGCGGCGGGCACGGGTGCGCAGGTGGGCGGCGTCGGAGCCGGCGTCCGGCTCGGTCAGGCAGTAGGAAGCCAGCAGCTGGCCGCTGGTGAGCTTCGGCAGCCAGGCGTCCTTGAGCGCCCGGTCGCCAAAGCTGGCGAGCATCCAGCTGGCCATGTTGTGGATGGTCAGGAAGGCCGTGGTGGCGATGCAGCCGGCGGCCAGCTGTTCGAAGATCAGTGAAGCCGACAGCCTGGAGAGGCCCAGGCCGCCGTCCTCTTCCGGCAGGTACAGGGCCAGGTAGCCCTGCTCGGCGGCGCGCTTGATCACGTCCACCGGGAAGTGGTGCTCGCGGTCCCAGTCAGCGGCGTGCGGAGTCAGCTCCGCAGCGGCGAAGGCGCGGGCGCTGTCGACCAGCAGGCGTTGTTCTTCACTGAGTTCGAAATCCATGGGGGCTCACTGCAAGATGGTGGGTTTTCCGGCGGCGCGGCGCTCGGCCTGCCATTCGGCCAGGCTCGGTGCGGCCTGCTCGCCGTCGAGTTGATGCACGATGTCGAAGTAATCCTGCTTGAGGCGATCCTTCATCACCTCGTTGCGCGGCTTGACCTTGACCACGTAGACGCTCTGCACGTTCTGGTGGTCGAAGGCGCGCCACTGCTGCTCGCCTTTGAGCAGGCGGTAGCGGTGGCCTTCCAGGGCCTTGATCAGCGCCTCGCTGTCCAGACTGTTGGCACGCCCGGCGGCGTCGGCCCACTGGTGGACGATGCTGTAGGCTGAAGCGGCGGAACTGGAGGGGTAGACGCCAAAACGCTGGCTGAACTGCTCGACGAAGGCTCTGCCCGCGGCCGAGTCTTCGCGCTCGGGCACGCGCCAGGTCCAGGGCTCGGTGCCGATCACGCCCTGCATCAGCAGAGGGCCGGCCTGCTCGACCATGGCCTGGGTGAGGTTGGGCGCGACGATCTGCAGCTTGCCGGTCAGGCCCAGGCTGCCGGCGATGCGCATGGCATCGACCAGGTCCTCGCCGAACAGCACCAGAACCAGCACCTGGGCCTGACTCTGCGCGGCCTGCTGCAGGGCCTGCTGGAAGTCACGCTGGCGGGCGCGCGGGAAGGGCACCTTGACTCCGGGGTGCTGGGCGGTGTCGGTGCTGCCGGTGGTCTGGCGCAGCGAGCTCTCTGTGGTCAGGCCCCAGGTGTAGTCGGCGGTGACGTAGAAGTAGCGGCTGTCCGGCTGGGTCTTGCTCAGGTACTGGCCGAGGGCTCGGGCGCTCATCCAGGCGTTGTTGCATTCGCGGAACAGGTAGCGCTGGCCGTCCTTGCCGGTGGTGTCGTTGGAGTAGGTGAGGGTGCCGAAGTACAGCAGGCCGCGTTCGCGGGCCTGTTGGCCGGCGGCGATGGCCACCGCGCTGGAGGCGCCGCCGAAGAGCATGGCCGCGCCCTGATCGGCCAGACTGTTGACGTTCTTCACGGCCTTTTCCGGACGCGATGCGGTGTCGCGGCTTTCCAGGCGCACAGGGCGGCCGAGCACACCGCCTTGGGCGTTGAGCTCATCGATGGCCAGCAGGGCGCCGCGCATCTGGGCCAAGCCTTCCTCCTTGTACGGGCCGGTGCGCGGGTAGTTGAGGCCGAGGGTGATCGGCTCGGCAGCCTGCGCACAGGCGGTGATCCCGGCCCACAGAGCCAGGGTGGCAGTCAGTCGCTTCATTGCATCCTCCTTGTCGGGCCGTGGCGGCCGGTCAGCGACTCTGACGGGCCCGGCAAGGGGAAGGGCATTAGCGATTGGTCGTAATCGGCGCTTTCCATGAGCGGGGTCAAGGGAAGCGCAAGTTCTCCCTTATTTCAGGCTGATGGTCAGATTGGGCCCGCTCACCGGGCTGTCGTCGAACCAGCGGCTGGTGACCGTCTTGGTCTCGGTGTAGAAACGCACCGCCTGCTTGCCATAGGCGTGCAGGTCGCCATAGAAGGAGCCCTTCCAGCCTGTGAAGGAGAAGAACGGCAGCGGCACCGGGATGGGCACGTTGATGCCGACCTGGCCGACCTCGACCGCATGCTGGTAGTGCCGCGCGGCGCCGCCGGAGCGGGTGAAGATGCTGGTGCCGTTGCCGTAGGGGCTGGCGTTGACCAGGGCGATGGCCTCGTCCAGGGTCTCGACCTCGATGCACACCAGCACCGGGCCGAAGATTTCCTCGCGGTAGATGGCCATCTGAGGGGTGACGCCGCGGAACAGGGTCGGGCCGACCCAGTTGCCGTCGGGGTAGCCTTCCACTGTGCAGTCCGAACCGTCTACCAGGCATTCGGCACCCTCGGCCTTGCCCTGTGCGATCAGGCCCAGCACACGGGCCTTGGCCTGCGGGCTGATGACCGGTCCGTAGGCGGCGCCGGTGTCGCTCCAGTAACCGGGGCGCAGCGCGGCCATCTGCTCGGCCAGTTCAGCGATCCAGGCCTTGGACTCACCGACGAACACCGCCACGCTGATGGCCATGCAGCGCTGTCCGGCAGCGCCGCAACTGGCGCCGACCAGGTTGCTGAGCACCTGGTCCTTGGGCGCGTCGGGCATGATCACCATGTGGTTCTTGGCGCCGGCGAAGGCCTGCACGCGTTTCAGATGGTCGGTGCCGGTACGGTAGATGTGCTGGCCGACCGCCACCGAGCCGACGAAGGAGATGGCGCGCACTTCCGGGTGGGTGATCAGCGCATCGACCACCTCACGCCCACCGTGTAGCACCTGCAGCACGCCCTTGGGCGCGCCGGCCTCGATGAACAGTTCCGCGAGGCGGTTGGGCGTCATCGGGTCCTGCTCGGAGGGCTTGAGCACGAAGGTGTTGCCGCAGGCGATGGCCAGCGGAAACATCCACAGCGGGATCATCGCCGGGAAGTTGAACGGGGTGATGCCCACGCACACGCCCAGCGGCTGAATCCAGCTGGCGGTGTCGATGTCACGGGCGACGTTCTCCACCGTCTCGCCCATCATCAGGCTGCAGATGTTGGCGGCCTGCTCGGCCACCTCGATGCCGCGCCAGACGTCGCCCTTGGCGTCGGCGAAGGTCTTGCCGGTCTCGCGGGCGAGGATTTCGGCCAGCTCGTCGTGGTGCTCCTTGAGCAGGTGCTGGTAGCGCAGCATCAGCCGCGCGCGCTCCGGTGCCGGCACTTCGCGCCAGGCGAGGAAGGCCTGACGCGCGCTGGCCACGGCGGCTTCGATTTCCTCGGGCGTGGCCTTGGGCGCGCGGGCGATCACCGCCTGGGTGGCCGGGTCGGTGACGTCGATGGCTTCGTGGGACTGGCTCTGGCGCCACTCCCCGTCGATCAGCTGCGGCAGGATGCTGCTCATGGAACTCTCCGATAAGGCGGTTCTTGGTCCGCCGGTTGTTGTCATGCCTCCGTTATAGCCCCGCAGGACTGGCCTGTGGATTGACGATCTTGTTCGTGGGATGGACTATCTTGGCGTATTGCTTCGAGAGTCTCTGATGTCTGAACTGGTCGATACCTCCAACTGGCCGCTGCCGCCGCAGGGTGTGCGCTTCGTTACGCCACCGCGTCTGCGCCGTGCGCTGTCCCGTCACCCGCTCGGTAATGCCTGCTTTCCCATTGCCCTGGGGTTCTATCCGGAGGCGGCCGGACACGGCATGCAGCGCGTACAGCCAGAGGATGATCTGCTGATCTACTGCAAGGCCGGGCAGGGCTGGCTGGAAACAGCAGATGGACGATTCGAGGTGGTGGGTGGCGATCTGCTGGTGTTGCCCAGAGGCCAGGCGCATGCCTATGGCGCGGCGGCCGGTCGGCCCTGGACCATCTACTGGGTGCACTGTGACGGCGAGCTGGTGGGGGAGTTTCTCAGGCCGCTGGGGCAGGGTGTGCGTCGGATTGGTGTGCAGCCGCGTTTGCTCAGTGAGTTCGATGCGCTGCTCGGTGTGCGGCGTCAGGGCCTGAGCCTGCCGCACTTCGTGCATGCCGCCCATCAGTTGCAGAGCCTGCTAACTGCGCTGGCAATTGCGCCGTTGCGCGGGCGTCAGCGCTCCGGTCGCTTGCTGGATGTGGAGGCCGTGCAGGCGCTGCTGCGGGCTCATCTGCACGAAACACTGAATCTCGATGAGTTGGCGGCGGCGTTCAATCTGTCGCGCTTTCATTTCGCCAAGACCTACCGTGACCTGACCGGGCAGGCGCCGATCGAGGCCTTTATCCAGATGAAGATGGCCCATGCCTGCCGGCTGCTGGATGAGAGCCAGTTGGAGGTCCGGCAGATCGCCGAGCAACTGGGCTACACCGATCCGTACTACTTCTCGCGGCTGTTTCGTCGGGTGGTGGGCCTGGCGCCCAGCCATTACCGGGCGCTGCATCGCGGTTGACTTGCCGCGCCCCCTTCACTAGCGTGCCGCGATCAACGACACGGGATGGGGATGGGGTAATGGCGGCGGCAGACAGGGTCAAGCTGGAAGAGAGCTGGAAAGCGGCCTTGCACGAGGAGTTCGACAAGCCCTACATGCTCAAGCTGAGCGAGTTCCTGCGTGGCGAGAAGGCGGCCGGCAAGGTGGTTTTTCCGCCGGGGCCGCTGATCTTCAACGCCCTGAACTCAACACCGTTGCCCCAGGTGAAGGTCGTGATCATCGGCCAGGACCCCTATCACGGCCCGGGTCAGGCCCATGGCCTGTGCTTCTCGGTGCAGCCGGGCGTGCCGGCGCCGCCTTCGCTGGTGAATATCTTCAAGGAACTGCAGCGTGACCTGAATATCGACCTGCCGGCCCATGGTTGCCTGCAGTCCTGGGCCGATCAGGGCGTGCTGCTGCTCAATACCTCGCTGACAGTCGAGCAGGCACGTGCCGGCTCCCATGCTGCCGAAGGCTGGGGCCCCTTTACCGACAAGGTGATCGAGGTGGTTAACCGCGAGTGCGAGGGGGTGGTGTTCCTGCTCTGGGGCAGTCACGCGCAGAGCAAGGAAAAGCTGATCGACCCGACCCGTCACCTGATTCTAAAGTCGGCGCATCCATCACCGCTATCGGCCTATCGGGGCTTCCTGGGCAATGGTCACTTCAGTCGCACCAACAAGTTTCTCGAACAGCGCGGTAAAGCGCCGATCGACTGGCGTTTGCCGGCCTTATGAGACAGGCATGAAAAAGCCCGCCAATCGGCGGGCTTTTTCATGGTCGGGACGCTTACTGGAGCATGCTCATCGCGGCTTCCATGGCGTCGGAGAGGTCTTCGTCCTCTTTCATGTCGACGTTGGGGTCTAGACCCAGCTTGGCGAAGGCCGGGATAGTCGACCAGTCCAGCTTGGTGTAGGGGTGCTCACTGCCCAGGTAGCTTTGCAGCATGGCCACCTGAACGATGTCGACGTAATCGGCCTTGGTCGAGTTGCGCTGGAAGTTGAGGAACTGGCTGGGAACGCAGGCGATCGGCTCGGGGAAATCCCAGGTGCGCAGAATCTTGTCGCCCACAATCGGGTGAATGGCTTCAATCACATGATTGAGGCTGATCGAGTCGGCCAGCAGCTCGCTGTGGTCTTCGGCATAAGTGAGGATAGGCAAAATGCCGATCTGGGAGACCAGGCCTGCGAGGGTTGCCTGGTCGGGCAGCAGGCGAGTGTAGTGCTTGCACAGAACGTGGCAGATACCCGCGATTTCGGTGCTTTTGTTCCACACCTCACGCATCTTCTTGTCTACCACATCGCTGGTGGCCTGGAACATCTGTTCCATGGCCAGACCTGTGGCCAGGTTGGCGGTGTAGTTGATGCCCAGTCGGCCTACTGCCATATGCAGGTCGGTGATTTCCTTGCTGGTACGCAGCAGCGGGCTATTGACTACTTTGATGATGCGGGCGGTGAGCGCAGCGTCGTTACCAATCACCTTGGCCAGGTCGGCGATGCCTACATTGGGGTCTTCAGCGGCCTCGCGCACCTTGAGGGCAACCTCGGGCAGGGTCGGCAGGACCAGTTCGTCGTTCTCGATAGCCTGGATCAGTTCCTGCTGAACTTTTTCGGCGAGAGAGGTCATGGGCAATCCTTAGTGATAGGGCCTGATTCAGTGTAGTCAGCGCTGAATTTCTTGGTCAGCGTTGAGTGTATAGGGCAAATCCAGTAGTTGCAGTGCCGGGCCTTCGAGGCTAGCCAGATGGATGCGAGTGTCGTTGACCGCATCCTCCTGCAGCACGGCAAGCAGTTCGCTCTGACCGTTACCTGCGTCGGCGGCCAGCACTACTTCGCCAACCGAGCTGCCGTGTACCGGCGAAAACAGCTCGCTGCCGGCTTCAGGTGCCGGGCCTGTAAGGCTGAGGCGATAGAGACGCCGCTTGAGTTTGCCGAGGTACTGCATGCGCGCGACGATTTCCTGCCCGGTGTAGCAGCCTTTCTTGAAGCTCACGCCGCCCACGGCCTGCAGGTTGATCATCTGCGGAATGAACAGCTCGCGGGTGGCGCCGACGACCAGGCCGATACCGGCGCGGATTTGTGCCAGGCGCCAGTCGTTCAGGCTGCCTTCGCGGAGCAGGCTGCGCAGCTGCTGTTGCAGTTCGTCGGCCAGGGCTGTGCGGGTCCACAGCTCGGCACGCGCCCCCGGCAGGCGGATGGCCAGCAGGTGCTCGTGGGTGCGGATGGCGTCGTTCTCTTCCGGCAACAGGGCGGCCAGCTCTGCCGGCAGTGCGTCGCAGTGGCCCAGGCCGAAGCGTTGCCACTCGGCACTTTCGTCGGCAATGGTAGCCTTGGAGAAGACAATGTATTTCTTCAGGTCGGCCAGTTGGCTGTCGCGCAGGTCGCCATCCAGTGCCAGCAGGTAACCGTCACCCTCTGGCAGGATGCGGAAGCTGGAGGTCATGCGGCCCTTGGGTGTGCAGCGAGCGCCCAGGCTGCTGGCGGTGGCGCTGAGGTAGTTGAGGTTGCAGGTCAACTGACCCTGGAGAAACTTGGCCGCTTCCGGGCCGCGTACCGCCAGCACGGCTTCGTGGTCGAGGCGGCAGAAAAACGCTGATGTGGTCATGGGATAACGCTGTTGAACCCTTGGAGGCGTTCATCATAGTGAGGCTGTCGCGGAAAGTCAGCGCTAGAGCGGTGAGGCTGCGGGTATAATGCGCTCCGACTGATGGGAGCCTCGCTATGTCCGATGAAACCGAACTGAAACGACTCTACTGGCACAGCCGTCGCGGCATGCTGGAGCTGGATGTACTGCTGGTGCCTTTCGTCCAGGAGGTCTATGCCACTCTGGATGCCGAGGATCAGGCACGCTACCGCAAACTGCTGGAGTGCGAGGATCAGGATATGTTCGGCTGGTTCATGCAGCGCGAAGAGCCGCAAGATGCCGACCTCAAGCGCATGGTCAAGATGATCCTGGATCGCGTGCAGCCTCAGTAACGCTGTGCGGTCAGGCGCCAGCGGCCAGGGAGGGCCGGGCGATGACGTCGACGATTGAACCTTTCGAATGCCATTGGCGACCCTCGCGCCTGTTGCTGGGCGGTTATCTGCTGGTCGCCGCCCTGGCGTCCCTGGCCATCTTGCTGGCAGAGTTGCCTGGGCATTGGCAAGGCGTTTTGCTGACTCTGTTGCTGATGCATGCAGCGTGGGTGATACCGCGTCAGCTTCTGATGCGCCGTGCCGGAGCCATCTCTGGCCTGCGTCATGATGCCGATGGCTGGCAGCTGTACAGCGTTCGTGACGGCTGGCAGGCGGTGCAGTTGTACCCCGATAGCCTTGCGTTGCCGCCGGCAATCTTCTTGCATTTTCGTCTCAGGGATCAGCGCTGGCGCCGTGGCTTGTGCATCGCCTGTGATGCCTTGCCGGCGGCGCTGCATCGACGTCTGCGGGTGCGCCTGAAGTTCAGTCGCCGTAGATGGGCGGCACCAGAATAGTGTCGCGGGCCTCTTCAAGCATTTCGGGATAGTCCAGGGTGTAGTGCAGACCCCGGCTCTCGTGGCGCAGCATAGCCGAGCGGATCATCAGTTCGGCGACCAGTGCCAGGTTGCGCAGCTCGATCAGGTCGCGGCTGACCTTGTAGTTGCTGTAGAACTCGTCGATTTCGCTGAGCAGCAGGCGCACCCGGTGCTGGGCGCGCTGCAGGCGCTTGTTGGTGCGCACGATACCGACGTAGTCCCACATGAAACGCCGCAGCTCGTCCCAGTTGTGCGCGATGATCACGTCCTCGTCGGAGTCGGTGACTTGGCTCGCATCCCAACTGGGCAGGTTGCCTGCGGGTCTGACCTGATCCAGCTGCGCGATGATGTCGGCGGCAGCCGAGCGGGCATAGACGAAGCATTCGAGCAGTGAGTTGCTGGCCAAGCGGTTGGCACCATGCAGGCCGGTGAAACTGGTTTCGCCAATGGCGTACAGGCCGGGTACGTCGGTCTGCCCATGCTGGTCGACGACCACGCCGCCGCAGGTGTAGTGCGCTGCCGGCACCACCGGGATGGCCTGGCGGGTAATGTCGATGCCGAAACTCAGGCAGCGTTCGTAGACGGTGGGGAAGTGGCTTCTGATGAAGTCGGCCGGCTTGTGGCTGATGTCGAGGTAGACGCAGTCAATACCCAGTCGCTTCATCTCATGGTCGATGGCGCGGGCGACGATGTCGCGCGGGGCCAGCTCGCCGCGGCTGTCGAAGCGCTGCATGAAGCGTTCGCCGTTGGGCAGCTTGAGCAGGCCGCCTTCGCCGCGGACGGCTTCGGTGATGAGGAAATTCTTGGCTTGCGGGTGGTACAGGCAGGTCGGGTGGAACTGGTTGAATTCCAGATTGCCGACCCGGCAGCCGGCGCGCCAGGCCATGGCAATGCCGTCGCCGCAGGCACCGTCGGAGTTGCTGGTGTACAGGTAGACCTTGGCGGCACCACCGGTGGCGAGGATGACGAAACGGGCGCTGTGGGTATCCACTTCACCGCTCACGCGGTTCAGTACATAGGCGCCCATACAGCGATTGCCCGCCAGGCCGAGCTTGCGTTCGGTGATCAGGTCCACCGCCACGCGCTGTTCCAGCAGCTCGATATTGCTGCGCTGCCGGGCTTTTTCCAGCAGGGTGGTAAAGATCGCTGCGCCCGTGGCGTCGGCGGCGTGGATGATGCGGCGATGGCTGTGACCGCCCTCGCGGGTCAGGTGGAACGCAAAACCGCCATCTTCACGATCCTGCTCGTTCTCGCGGGTGAAGGGCACGTTCTGGTCGATCAGCCACTGGATGGCTTCGCGGCTATTTTCCACGGTAAAGCGCACCGCTTCTTCGCGGCACAGACCGGCTCCGGCATTGAGGGTGTCGGCAACGTGGGAGTCCACCGTGTCGCTTTCGTCCAGGACCGCCGCCACACCGCCCTGCGCCCAGTAGGTCGAGCCGTTGGCCAGCTCGCCCTTGCTCAGCACGGCAATGCGCAGGCGCTCGGGCAGGGTCAGGGCCAGGGTCAGGCCGGCAGCACCGCTGCCAATGATCAGAACGTCGTGTTGGAAGTGTTGGCTCATGGACTGCATCCGCGGGGGCAGGCCCTAGTATATAGAGGGGGTGGGCGGCACAATAGCTCGATATATCCGGGTGTTTCGCGGGAACTTTCCCGTGCCGCCAGGTTCCATAGCCTTGTCATCCCTCGGCATGAGTGGAAGCAAGAACATTTTGCCGGCAGTGCTGCCGGAATCTGATTGCAGGTAATGATGCAATCAGGTGACCCAAGGAGAGAACTTTTGCGCGGTGCCTCTGTCTATCTTTGCAAGATGTTGCGGTGGTGTCCGGCAGGCTTCCTCGGGTTGTACGAGGAGTGTGCATGTTGACCCAGGAGCAGGATCAGCAGCTGGTTGAGCGTGTGCAACGCGGCGACAAGCGGGCTTTTGATCTGTTGGTATTGAAGTATCAGCACCGGATTCTCGGGCTGGTCGTGCGTTTTGTGCACGATCCTCAGGAGGCTCAGGATGTCGCCCAGGAGGCGTTCATCAAGGCTTACCGGGCGCTGGCGAATTTTCGCGGGGACAGTGCGTTCTACACCTGGCTGTACCGCATCGCCATCAACACGGCGAAGAACTATCTGGTGTCCCGCGGTCGGCGGCCGCCGGATAGTGACATCAGTGCCGAGGATGCCGAGTTCTTCGAGGGCGATCATGCGCTCAAGGACAATGAGTCGCCCGAGCGCCTGCTGTTGCGCGATGAGATTGAGAGCACGGTGCATCGCACCCTGCAGCAGTTGCCGGATGATTTGCGCACGGCCTTGAGCCTGCGCGAATTCGATGGTCTGAGTTACGAGGACATTGCCAATGTCATGCAATGTCCGGTGGGTACGGTTCGCTCGCGCATCTTCCGTGCGCGTGAAGCCATTGATAAAGCCCTGCAGCCACTGCTGCAGGAAGCCTGAGCCAACGGTGTCAGCCGTGAAAGGAGCTGCCATGAGTCGTGAAGCCCTGCAGGAATCGTTATCGGCACTGATGGATAACGAAGCCGATGAGCTGGAAGTCCGCCGTATTCTGGCGGCTGAGGCTGGTGGTGAGCTGCATGCCAGCTGGTCGCGCTACCAACTGGCCCGAGCCGCCTTGCATCGCGAGGCGGTGCTGCCGAACTTCAGCGTGGCTGCTGCCGTCAGTGCGGCGCTGGCCGATGAACCGATGCCTGGCGTGGCGTCAGCCCCCAGCGCTTCACGCTGGACCAGCGGCTGGGCGCGACTGGCTGTCGCGGCGTCGGTGACTGTGGCTGTGCTCGGTGGTGTGCGCCTGTACAACCAGGACGAACTGAACGGTGCACAGCTGGCCCAGCAGGCGACGCCCTTGCAGATGACCCAACCGCAGACGCAGGGTCCGGCGATTCTGGCGGGTTACAGCGAATCGACACAGGTGGCGCCACGCGCTCCTGCCGCGCCGGGCAATGATTCGGCATGGCTGCGCGAGCGCTATCCGCATTACCTGCAGCAGCATGCCCAGCAGGGCGGATCGGCCGCAGCCAGCGGCACTTTGCCGTACGCGCGCGGTGCCAGTGTGGACGGACGCTAAGAAGCATCATGCGTACCTGGCTGGGATTGTTCGGTCTGCTGAGCGCGCCGCTGCTCTGGGCCGATGAAACCGGGGACTGGCTGGCGCGGATGATCGAGGCGCAGGCCTCGCAGAGCTACCAGGGAACTTTTGTCTACGAGCGTCAGGGCAGCTTTGTCGCTCACCAGTTGTGGCGGCGTGTGATCGACGGGCAGCAGACTGAGCGGCTGCTTCAGCTTGACGGGATGCCGCGCGAAAGCCTGAGCCGGAACGGGCGACTGCTTTGCATGACGGGCTCGGCGGATGAGTTGCAGCTGCCTCCACGCCAGCAGGTCTTGACCCATTTGAATACCCAGGCGCTGACCGCGCATTACCAACCGCGTCTGCTTGGCAGTAACCGTATTGCCGGTCGAGAGGTCGAGGAGTTGGCCTTGTTGCCACGCGATCCTCATCGTTATGCCATGCAGTTGTCACTCGACCGTGAGACCGGGTTGCCGTTGCGCTCGTTATTGCTGGCGGCGCAGGGGCAGTTGCTCGAACGGCTGCAGTTTACCGAACTGCAGCTGCAGGCTCCGGGAGATGAGCAATTGCGAGCCACCGGGGATTGTCGCGAAATCGAGCCTCTGGCAGTTGCCCGTGATGCCGAGGTGTGGCGCGCCGATTGGCTGCCGCCGGGCTTCGTTGCTCTGGCAACCTGGCGGCGTCCCAATCCGCTGGGTGGTCAGGATCTGTTGACGCAGGTGTATGGCGATGGCCTTGCCTCTATTTCGGTGTTCATCGAGCCATTGCGCGAGGCCCAGGCCGGGGATGCCCATAGCCAGGCCGGGCCGACGGCGATCAACTCGCGTCAGCACAGTACGCCGCAGGGCGAGTTTATGGTCACCGTGCTGGGAGAAGTGCCGCCCGCCACGGTGGAGCGGGTGGCCCTGTCGATGCGCGCACCAGGAGGCCAGCCATGATCGAGGAACAGGCCCGTGTAGTGGCGCTTGAGGCAGGGGCTGTCTGGGTGGAGACCCGGCGCCAGTCGACCTGCGGAGGCTGTTCGGCCAATGCCGGTTGTGGTCAGGGTTTGATGGACAAGATTGGTGTGCGTGCCTCGCGCGGACATGTGCGCGCATTGTGTGACCTGCAGTTGCAGGTGGGTGATGAGGTGGTGATTGGTGTCGCCGAAGACTGGCTGCTGCGTTCGGCGCTGCTGGTTTACCTGTTGCCGCTGCTGCTGTTCTTCGTTTGCGCGGGGTTGATGCAATGGCTGGGGTTTGCCGAGCCCTGGGTGATCGTCGCCGGTGGGATGGGGCTGCTGGCTGGATGGTTGTTGTTGCGCGCGCTGAATTCGCGTCTGGCACATGATCGCCGGGCGCATCCGGTGGTATTGCGGGCGTATCTGCCCGGTGCTGCCCCGCTTGTGTAATTCCGCTGTGGTTTATCCGAGGAAGTACTGATGCCAAGTTTCAAGTCATGTTCAGCCGCCTTGGCGGCGTTGCTGATGTTGTCGCAGGTGCTGGTTGCCCGCGCTGAGTTGCCGGATTTCACCGATCTGGTCGAGCAGGCATCGCCTGCGGTGGTGAATATCAGCACGCGGCAGAAGGTGGCTCAGCCGGGTGTGGTCATCAATGGTCAGATGCCCGACCTCGAAGGTCTGCCTCCCATGTTTCGCGAGTTCTTCGAACGCAGCATGCCGCAAATGCCCAAGGGGCCGGGCGGTCGTCAGCGCGAGGCGCAATCGCTGGGTTCGGGTTTCATCATCTCCGCCGATGGCTATGTGCTGACCAATAATCATGTGGTCGCCGATGCCGATGAGATCATGGTGCGCTTGTCCGATCGCAGCGAGCTGCAGGCCAAGCTGGTCGGTACCGACCCGCGTACCGACGTGGCGCTGCTCAAGGTTGAGGGCAAGAACCTGCCGACTCTGAAACTGGGTAAGTCCGACGAGCTGAAAGTGGGCGAGTGGGTGCTGGCCATTGGCTCGCCGTTCGGTTTCGATCATTCGGTGACGGCCGGCATCGTTTCGGCCAAGGGCCGCAGCCTGCCGAACGAGAACTATGTACCGTTCATCCAGACCGATGTGGCGATCAATCCGGGTAACTCGGGTGGCCCGCTGTTCAACCTCGATGGTGAGGTGGTCGGCATCAACTCGCAGATTTACACCCGCTCCGGTGGCTTTATGGGCGTGTCGTTCGCCATTCCGATCGATGTAGCGCTGTCGGTGGCTGATCAGCTGAAGGCCAGTGGCAAGGTCAGTCGCGGCTGGCTCGGCGTGGTGATTCAGGAAGTGAACAAGGACCTCGCCGAGTCCTTCGGCCTGGAAAAGCCGGCGGGTGCGCTGGTGGCTCAGGTGGTGGACAAGGGGCCGGCGCAGAAGGGCGGCTTGCGCGTGGGCGATGTGATTCTTTCGGCCAATGGTCAGCCGGTTGTGGTTTCTGGCGATCTTCCGCATCTGGTGGGTGTGCTCAAGCCTGGCAGCAAGGTTGTGCTTGAACTGATGCGCGATGGTGAGCGCAAAACGCTGAGTCTGGAGGTTGGCAGTCTGCCTGATGAGGGCAATCAGTTGCTTGCCGATGAGGCGTCTGGCGCGGAGCGCAGCAGCAATCGTCTGGGTATTTCTGTGGTCGATCTGACAGCAGAGCAGAAGCAGGCGGCTGACATCGCCGGTGGCGTACTGATTAAGGATGTGCAGCAGGGGCCGGGTGCTCTGATCGGCTTGCGTCCGGGCGACGTGATCACTCATCTGAACAATCAGCCGGTGCTGTCGGCCAAGCAGTTCGCCGAAGTGGCTAAGGCGCTGCCGGCCAAGCGTTCGGTGTCGATGCGTGTGCTGCGCCAGGGGCGCGCCAGCTTCATTACCTTCAAACTGGCTGAGTAATCGGCAGGCAACAAAAAGGCGGCTCAGGCCGCCTTTTTGTTGTGCGCAGTTTTATTAGGGCACCAGCGGCAGCTGGCGCTTGTGCTGGCTGTTGTCATAGGTGCGCACGATGGTGCTGTAAGCATGCTCACTGACAGGCTGGCCATGAAGGAATGCATCGATTTCGGTGTAGCTGACACCGTGGGCCTCTTCGTCCGGTTTGCCAGGGCGTAGCTCTTCCAGATCCGCGGTAGGTACCTTGAAGACCAGTTGTTCGGGGGCGCCCAAGTATTGGGCGATGGCGCGTACCTGGCCTTTGACCAGGCCGGAGAGCGGGGCAAGGTCGCAGGCGCCGTCGCCGAACTTGGTGAAGAAACCCATGACTGCCTCGGCGGCGTGGTCAGTGCCGATAACCAGGCCATTGTGGGCGTTGGCGATGGCAAATTGCGCCACCATGCGGATGCGGGCCTTGATGTTGCCGATGACGAAGTCGCGGCGCGAGACGCTGAGCGGCTCTAGATGGTCGATCTGCTCGACCAGACCGTGCACGCTGGAGGCGATGTTGACGCAGTCCTCGATGTCGGCGCGGATGAATTGCATGGCGGTCTGGGCGTCGGCTTCGTCATGCTGCACGTTGTGTGGCAGGCGCACGGCGATGAAGCGGTAACTGTCATCGCCTGTTTCCTGGCGTAGCTCCTCAACGGAGAGCTGGGCCAGGCGCCCGGCTGTCGAGGAGTCGACGCCGCCGCTGATGCCAAGGACCAGAACTTTCAGGCCAGCGTTACGCAGGCAGTTTTTGATGAATGCCTTGCGTTGTTCGACTTCCCGGATCAGGGCAGTCTGGTCAGCAAAGGGCGGTACGACGTCCAGTGCGGCGGCGATTTCGGCTTGGCGGTTGCTCATGCTCGGTTCCTCGAAAGCGAAAGTCTGGAAGGCCCGTGCCAGTGCGCTGGTGGGCGATAAAAGAGATGGCCAAGCTTACGCCGTCTGCGCTGTCGATGCATGTCTGTGCCTGTGTATCCAGGCATGTCCTGGCCGACGGCGTGCGTGACGCCCGGGGCGGCCTTCGGGTAAACTTCGCGGCTATTTTGGCGGACTGTCCGCCTTGGCCGTTCTAGAGTGTTGATCCGTGAGTGACCTGAGTCATATCCGCAATTTCTCCATCATTGCCCACATCGACCATGGCAAGTCGACCCTGGCAGACCGTTTTATCCAGATTTGTGGCGGCCTGTCTGATCGCGAGATGGAGGCTCAGGTGCTGGACTCCATGGATCTGGAGCGCGAGCGCGGGATTACCATCAAGGCCCACAGTGTGACCCTGCACTACCCGTCGCAGGACGGTAAGACCTACCAGCTGAACTTCATTGATACCCCCGGTCACGTGGACTTCACCTACGAAGTCAGCCGTTCGCTGGCGGCCTGTGAGGGCGCGATTCTGGTGGTCGACGCCGGTCAGGGTGTGGAAGCGCAGTCGGTGGCCAACTGCTACACCGCTATCGAGCAGGGCCTTGAGGTCATGCCGGTATTGAACAAGATGGACTTGCCGCAGGCCGAGCCGGATCGCGTCAAGGACGAGATCGAACACATCATCGGCATCGATGCCACTGATGCCGTGCCCTGCAGTGCCAAGAGCGGCATGGGCGTGATCGATGTACTGGAACGCCTGGTCCAAGTGATCCCTCCGCCGGAAGGTGATATCGAGGCACCGCTGCAGGCGCTGATCATCGATTCCTGGTTTGACAACTACCTGGGCGTGGTCTCCCTGGTGCGCGTGCGCCATGGCCGCATCAAGAAAGGCGACAAGGTGCTGGTCAAGTCCACCGGCAAGATTCACCAGGTCGACAGCGTGGGTGTGTTTACGCCGAAACACACGGAAACTGCGGATCTCAAGGCCGGCGAAGTCGGCTTTATCATCGCCGGCATCAAGGACATTCATGGTGCGCCGGTGGGCGATACCCTGACCCTGTCTTCGACGCCGGATGTCGAGATGCTGGAGGGGTTCAAGCGGGTCAAGCCGCAGGTCTACGCCGGCCTGTTCCCGGTCAGCTCCGATGACTTCGAGGACTTCCGTGAGGCCCTGCAGAAGCTGACTCTGAACGATGCTGCCCTGCAGTATGAGCCGGAAAGTTCCGATGCCCTGGGCTTCGGCTTCCGTATCGGCTTCCTCGGCATGCTGCACATGGAGATCATTCAGGAGCGCCTGGAGCGCGAGTACGACCTTGATCTGATCACCACCGCGCCGACCGTGGTATTTGAAGTCGAGATGAAGAACGGCGAAGTTCTCTATGTCGACAACCCGTCAAAGCTGCCTGATCCGGCCGGCATCCTCGACATGCGTGAGCCGATCGTGCGGGCCAATATCCTGGTGCCGCAGGAGCATCTGGGTAACGTCATTACCCTGTGTATCGAGAAGCGTGGCGTGCAGCGCGATATGCAGTTCCTCAGCAGTCAGGTGCAGATATCCTATGACCTGCCGATGAACGAAGTGGTGATGGACTTCTTCGACCGGCTGAAGTCTGTCAGTCGTGGTTATGCCTCGCTGGATTACAGCTTCGACCGCTTCCAGTCGGCCAATCTGGTGCGCTTGGATGTGATGATCAACGGTGAGAAGGTCGACGCCCTGGCGCTGATCGTGCACCGTGATCGCGCGCACCAGAAAGGTCGTGCGCTGACCGAGAAGATGAAGGAGCTGATTCCGCGGCAGATGTTCGACGTAGCAATTCAGGCAGCCATTGGCGGCCAGATCAT
Source organism: Pseudomonas sp. HAR-UPW-AIA-41 (assembly GCF_002304225.1). Lineage (GTDB taxonomy): Bacteria > Pseudomonadota > Gammaproteobacteria > Pseudomonadales > Pseudomonadaceae > Aquipseudomonas. Next base: position 27,882 of record NZ_NSLB01000013.1, on the reverse strand, counting down.
TGCCCGTACCACCGTCAAGGCGCTGCGCAAGAACGTATTGGCCAAGTGCTACGGCGGCGACGTCAGTCGCAAGAAGAAGCTGCTGGAGAAGCAGAAGGCCGGTAAGAAAAGGATGAAGCAGGTCGGCAGCGTGGAAATCCCGCAAGAAGCCTTCCTTGCAGTACTCAAGGTGGATACCTAATCGTTATGTCGATCAATTTTCCGCTGCTGTTGGTCATTGCGGTTGCTGTGTGCGGTGCGCTGGCCTTGTTGGATGCCATCTTGCTGGCTCCTCGGCGGCGGGCGGCGATCAGTGCTTATGAAGGACAGGTTACAGAGCCTGATGCTGTAGTCATCGAGCAACTGAGCAAGGAGCCGCTGCTGGTCGAGTACGGCAAGTCGTTCTTTCCGGTGCTGGCCATCGTGCTGGTCCTGCGCTCGTTTCTCTTCGAGCCGTTTCAGATTCCGTCGGGCTCGATGAAGCCCACACTGGAGGTCGGCGACTTCATTCTGGTCAACAAGTTCGCTTATGGTATTCGCCTGCCGGTGATCGATACCAAGATCATTGAGGTGGGTGATCCGCAGCGTGGCGACGTGATGGTCTTCCGTTACCCGAGCGATCCGAGCGTTAATTACATCAAGCGCGTAGTAGGACTGCCTGGCGACAAGGTTCGCTATACCAGTGATAAGCGTTTGCTGGTCAACGATCAGCCGGTTGCCGAGCAGTTGCTGGGTGAAGTGCCGGGAACTCTGGGTAGCGCAGTGCTGTATCGCGAAAAACTGGGTGAAGTGGAGCATCTGATCCGCAAGGAAATGCGCCGCTATCGCATCGAGCCTAATCGCGAGTGGACAGTACCCGTCGGTCACTATTTCATGATGGGCGACAACCGCGACAACTCCAATGACAGTCGCTACTGGAATGATCCGAAGATCGCGCCTGAGTTGCTGGGCATGGTTCCGGACCGCAATATCGTCGGTAAGGCTTTTGCCATCTGGATGAGCTGGGCGGACCCGAAAATGCGCAACTTGCCAGGTTTCTCGCGGGTCGGTTTGATTCGCTAAGCTGCACAGTGGGCACGCAGGATTACAGTGGTAAAACGGTAAGGAGAGAAAGATGGCTCTGATCAAGGCGCAGAAAGGCTTGTCCATGCTCAGCTGGCTGATGGTGCTGGCCATCGTCGGCTTCGTGGCGAGTACGGCGTTCAAAATGTTGCCGCACTACATGGATAACATGGCGCTGGTGAAAATGATCACTGCGGTCGAGAAAGAAAGAATGTCGGATGTCACGTCGCCTGCCGACTTTTATGCGCATATGCAGAAGGGAATGACGGTTAACGGCATCCGTGATCTCAATCTGGAGGATGCGATGCAGATTGAAGTCGAGAATAACCAGTTCAAAGTCCATCTCAAGTACGAAAAGCGCGAGCCCATGATTGGTAACCTAGATCTGGTAGCGCGTTTCGACAAAGAATTCCGCGTACGCATGCCGTGAGTTATTCCTTAAGCCGTCTTGAGCGTCAGCTCGGTTATACCTTTCAGGACCAGGCGCTGCTGACCCTGGCCCTGACCCACCGCAGTTTTGCCGGGCGCAACAACGAGCGTCTGGAGTTTCTAGGTGATGCCATCCTCAACTTCGTGGCCGGGGAAGCGCTGTATCAGCGCTTCCCGCAGGCTCGTGAGGGGCAGCTGTCACGTTTGCGTGCTCGTCTGGTTAAAGGCGAGACGCTGGCCATTCTGGCCCGTGGTTTCGAACTGGGTGAGTACCTGCGCCTGGGATCGGGTGAATTGAAAAGCGGCGGTTTTCGCCGTGAATCGATCCTCGCCGATGCGCTGGAAGCCTTGATCGGTGCTATCTACCTGGATGCCGGCATGGACATGGCGCGTGAGCGTGTTCTGGCCTGGCTGACCCAGGAACTGGACAGCCTGACCCTGGTGGATACCAACAAGGATCCCAAGACCCGGCTGCAGGAGTTCCTGCAGTCACGTGCCAGCGAGCTGCCGTGCTACGAGGTGGTGGATATCCAGGGTGAGCCGCACTGCAGGACGTTCTTCGTCCAGTGCACTGTCGATCTATTGAATGAAAAGACCCAGGGGCAGGGCGCCAGCCGGCGCATTGCCGAGCAGGTCGCTGCTGCTGCCGCTCTGGTGGCGCTGGGCGTGGAGAATGGTCATGAGTGAGCAAGAAATCAGCCGCTGCGGCTATGTGGCCATTGTCGGTCGGCCCAATGTGGGCAAGTCGACCTTGCTCAATCATATCCTCGGGCAGAAGCTGGCGATTACCTCGCGTAAGCCGCAGACGACACGGCACAACATGCTGGGGGTCAAAACCGAGGGCGGTGTGCAGGTGATCTATGTCGATACGCCCGGTATGCACAAGAACAATGACAAGGCGCTCAACCGCTACATGAACCGCAGTGCGTCGACGGCCCTGAAGGATGTCGACGTGGTTGTGTTCGTGGTCGATCGTACCCGCTGGACCGACGAGGATCAGATGGTCTTCGAGCGTATCCAGTATGTCGAGTGCCCGCTGTTGATTGCGGTGAACAAGGCGGATCGTCTGGAAGACAAGAGCGAGTTGCTGCCTCATCTGGAGTGGTTGGCGCAGCAATTGCCGAAGGCGGAGATTGTGCCAATCTCCGCGCTGCACGGGCAGAATCTGGATACCCTGGAAAATCTGGTGGCCAGCCATTTGCCCGAGGGTGAGCACTTCTTTCCGGAAGATCAGATTACCGATCGCTCCAGCCGTTTCCTCGCGGCCGAACTGGTGCGCGAGAAGATCATGCGCCAGCTCGGTGCTGAATTGCCGTACCAGATCACGGTCGAGATCGAGGAGTTCAAGCAGGAAGGGCGTGTGTTGCATATTCACGCGCTGATCCTGGTTGAGCGTGATGGCCAGAAGAAAATCATCATTGGCGAGAAGGGTGAGCGGATCAAGCGCATTGGCCAGGAGGCCCGCAAGGACATGGAGGTGATGTTCGACTCCAAGGTCATGCTAAACCTCTGGGTCAAGGTCAAGGGCGGCTGGTCCGATGATGAGCGCGCCCTGCGCTCGCTGGGCTACACCGACATCTAGGTCGGTCGGGGGCTAGCCGATGCTTGCCCAGGCGCAGGCTGCCTATGTTCTGCACAGTCGTGCCTATAAGGAAAGCAGCGCGCTGGTTGATTTTTTGACGCCACATGGGCGCTGTCGTGCAGTGCTGCGGGGCGCGCGCGGCAAAGCTGGCAGCCTGGTCAGACCTTTCATTCCGCTTGAGCTTGAGTTGCGCGGGCGAGGCGAGCTGAAGGCGGTTGCCCGCCTGGAGCCGGCTGGGGTGCCAAACCTGCTGACCGGCGATGCGCTGTTTTCGGGTCTGTACCTCAACGAGTTGCTGATTCGTCTGCTGCCGGCAGAATCGCCGCATCCTGTGTTGTTCGATCACTATGCCGCGACGCTGCCGCTTCTTGCTGAGGGGCGGCCGCTGGAGCCGTTACTTCGTGCTTTCGAGTGGCGTCTGCTGGATGAGCTGGGGTACGGTTTTGCTCTGGATCAGGACCGCCACGGTCAGCCAATCAACCCTCAAGGGCTTTATCGCTGGCTGGCGGAGAGCGGCTTTGAACCTGTGGCGCAATTGCAGCCAGGGCTGTTTCACGGCGCGGATCTGCTGGCCATGAATGAGGCTGACTGGCAGACTCCCGGTGTTCTTGCTGCGGCCAAGCGCCTGATGCGTCAGGCTCTGGCCCCTCATTTGGGCGGCCGTCCGCTGGTCAGTCGCGAACTGTTCCGCAAGAGCTGATGACACAACCTTTTCACTATCGCTGGAGTTTATTGTGACTGCTGCCAACCGCATTCTGCTGGGGGTCAACATCGACCATGTGGCCACCCTGCGTCAGGCCCGTGGGACCCGTTACCCTGATCCGGTGAAGGCCGCTCTGGATGCTGAAGAGGCCGGTGCCGATGGTATTACCGTGCACCTGCGTGAGGATCGCCGTCACATTCAGGATCGCGATGTGCGGGTACTCAGCGAGGTGCTGCAGACGCGGATGAACTTCGAGATGGGAGTCACCGAGTTCATGCTGGCCTTTGCCGAAGAGATTCGCCCGGCGCATGCCTGTTTCGTTCCGGAAACCCGTCAGGAGCTGACCACTGAAGGTGGTCTGGATGTGCTGGCGCAGGAAGGCCGCATTCGTGATGCCGTGCAGCGTCTGGCGCAGCATGGGTGTGAAGTTTCACTGTTCATCGATGCCGACCCGCGGCAGATCGAAGCCGCTGTCCGGATTGGTGCTCCGGCGATTGAGCTGCATACCGGGCGCTATGCCGACGCGCAGACGCCTGCCGAGGCCGCCCGCGAGCTGGCGCGTATCCGCGAGGGCGTGGAGTGTGGTCTGGCGCATGGCCTGATCGTCAATGCGGGGCACGGGCTGCACTATCACAACGCCGAAGTAGTTGCGGCGATAGCCGGGATCAACGAGCTGAACATTGGTCATGCGATTGTCGCTCATGCCCTGTTTGTGGGGTTCAAGCAGGCGGTGGCCGAGATGAAGGCGCTGATTGTGGCGGCCGCACAGGCGCGCTGACTTTTGTGAGGGCCAAAAAAAGCCGGGGCATGCCCCGGCTTTTTCTTGTCTGTCAGACTCAGGAGTTACCGCGTTGCGGCAGCATGCGCTCCATCGTGTTGTCTTTGACCACATGCTTGTGGAAGATCGCGGCGGCCGCGTGCAGGCCAATCAGCCAGTAGCCGATTTCTGCAGCCAGCACATGGTAGTGCTCCACGGTTTCGGCCAGGCTGTGATTTTTCTCGATCAGCGCCGGCAGTCCCAGCGGAATTGGCTTGGCTTCGCCGCTGAGGATCAGCCAGCCGGCCAGCGGTGCGCCAAGCATCAGGGCATAAAGGGCCAGATGGACCAGCTTGGCCGGGATGGCCTGCCACTGTGGGATGGCGGGCACAATGCGCGGTGCCGGGGCGATGGCACGGGCAGCAATGCGCAGGAAGGTGAGGGCGAAGATGCTCAGGCCGATGATGAAGTGGGCCTGTTTCATCAGATCCCGTTCCGGCGTGCCTTTTGGAAAGATTCCGCGGAATTCCATGGTGCAGTACACCAGCACGATCAGGATCAGGGTCAGCCAGTGCAGGCCTATGGACAGGCTGCCATAGCGCTCTTCGGTGTTTTTCCAGCTCATCGTTGCGACTCCGTTGCAAAGTGGTTAAGCGCAAGGGTAATACAACAAGCTTAAGTTAATCTGAATAAGCCGGTAAAAAGTAGGGCAATAAAAAAGGCCACTCGTTGAGTGGCCTTTGAAATTGGTTGCGGGAGCCGGATTTGAACCGACGACCTTCGGGTTATGAGCCCGACGAGCTACCAGACTGCTCCATCCCGCGCCGCACATTCTACTGGCGCAGACTTTTGTGTCAACCATTAGTTTGGAAAAACTGTTTTTTGCTCAGATGCTTAGCGTTGCGCCGGTGCTAGACTGCGGTCCTCAGAGCATGCCTGCCGAGGCCTTACGGACTTCCGTGCGCAAGATCATCCACATCGACTGCGACTGCTTTTATGCCGCCATCGAGATGCGCGATGACCCGCAGCTGGCCGGTCGTCCGCTGGCAGTGGGGGGCGCGGCCGAGCGGCGCGGGGTAATCGCTACCTGCAACTACGAGGCGCGTGCCTGGGGGGTGCGCTCGGCCATGCCAACCCGGCAGGCACTCAAGTTGTGCCCGGATCTGCTGGTGGTCAAGCCGCGCATGGAGGCCTACCGCATGGCCTCCCGGCAGATTCACGCGATCCTGCGTGAATACAGCGAGCGCATCGAGCCATTATCACTGGACGAAGCCTACGTGGATGTCAGCGAGTCGGACCGCTGCGCGGGCAGTGCCACTCGGATGGCTCGGGAGATTCGCCAGCGAGTCTGGCAGGAGCTGCGCATCACGGTCTCGGCCGGGGTGGCACCAAACAAGTTTCTCGCCAAGATTGCCAGTGACTGGCGCAAGCCCAACGGTCTCTTCGTGATTACCCCTGATGAAGTGGAGAGCTTTGTCTCTGCGCTGCCGGTCAGCCGTCTGCATGGCGTGGGCAAGGTGACAGCCGACAAACTGTCGCGCCTGGGCATAACGCTGTGCAGCGATCTGCGCGAATGGGACAAGCTGGCGCTGCTGCGCGAGTTCGGCAGCTTCGGTGAGCGTTTGTGGGGGCTGGCGCGGGGGATTGATGAGCGTGCCGTGGAGGCCGACAGCCGCCGGCAGTCAGTCAGTGTCGAGCATACCTTTGACAGTGATCTGCCTAACCTGCAGGCCTGTCTGCAGCAGTTGCCGCAACTGCTGGCCCAGCTGGAACAGCGTCTGTCGCGGCTGGATGGCAGTTACCGGCCCGGCAAACCCTACGTGAAGGTCAAATTTCATGACTTCACCCAGACTACCCTGGAGCAGAGTGGGGCCGGGCGTGATCTGGACAGTTACGCCGTGCTGCTCGGGGCGGCTTTTGCCCGCGGAGGTAAACCGGTGCGCTTACTGGGCCTCGGTGTGCGCCTGATTGATCTGCGCGAGGCCCAAGAGCAGTTGCTGTTGTTCTAGCCTCAGCGCTGATCTTCGAACAGTCGAATCGGTTTTCCGCTGGCTGGCCACAGGCGCAGCTCGCCGGTGGCGCTGAAATCCCAACGCTGTACCGACTGCAGGGCCTTCAGAAAGCGTTGTTCCTGCTCCATGAGTGCTGGCGGGCACATCTTCATGGTGCTGGCGGGGGCGCTGAAACTCAGTTGCTCGTCATTCAGGCTGTAGCCGCCGAACCAGTGGTTGCAGCCGGCATTGCCGTAAGCCCGTCCCTCTTCGCCGAGGGTGACAGTCAGGTAGCTGCGGTCGATCAGTGGGCGTTCACCAATCCACTCGACACGGTAGGTGCGCTCGGCTTGCAGGCTTGGCTGGTCGCTGGCGCAGGCGCCCAGCAGGGCCAGCGGCAACAGGGCGGCGATCATCTTCATGCGGCAGTTTCCTTCTGGCAGTTCGGGCACAGGTGCTGGCCAGCGCGGGTCTGCCAGCCCAGTTCGGCGATGCGTGCCTGTGCTGCGGCTTCGCGTGCCGGGTTGCCGAGGGTGGCGTCGACGGCGAACTCGAAGTCCAGCGTGGCTGCGCAGCCATCACAGTTCACCCGCCAAGTATGGATGGCCAGTTCGCGGAATGCCGGGCCTTTGGCTACCGCGGTCCACTGCCCCGGCGGGTTGATCAGATGACGGACCTTGTCCACATGCAGGCGCATGAACAGGTCGCGGCTGCCCTTGAGCGTGACCAGCAGGGTGTCGCCGTTTTGTACCGAGCCGCCAGTGCCGGTCAGTTGGTACAGGCCGGGTGCCATGGCGCGGCACTCGGTCAGGGTGTGGGCAGGGTTGAGCAGGGTGTAGCGAAAATCGTGTTCGGCCATAAGTCCTCCGCAAGGGGCGGGCATCCTACCATGGGCGCGGTCTCAGGCCGCGCTGACAAGGTTGACGGGCTTGCCGGCGTCCCAGGCGCTGATGTTGTTCAGGGTGGTGGTGGCGATGGCCGCCAGTGCCTCGCGGGTAAGGAAGGCCTGGTGAGCGGTGATGATGACATTGGGAAAGGTCAGCAGTCGCGCGAGCACATCGTCCTGCAGCGGCTGGTCGGAGCAGTCGGCGAAGAACAACTGGGCTTCTTCTTCGTAGACATCCAGGCCCAGATACCCCAGTCGACCGCTTTTCAGGGCGCCGATCAGGGCCGGTGTATCCACCAGTGCGCCGCGACCGGTATTGATCAGCATGGCGCCGGGTTTGAGGCTGGCCAGTGCGCTGGCATCGATCAGGTGACGGGTGGCGGCATTGAGCGGGCAGTGCAGGCTGAGAATGTCGGTCTGCGGCAGCAGCTCGGCCAGCGGCAGATAGTGAACGCCGGCCTGCTGCAGGGCGGGGTCGGTCTGCGGATCGCTGGCCAGCACCCGGCAACCGAAGCCGAGCATGATGCGGGCGAAGGCCGCGCCTATCTGCCCGGTGCCAATCACACCGACGGTCTTGCCGTGCAGGTCGAAGCCGATCAGCCCGTGCAGGGAGAAGTCGCCCTCGCGGGTGCGGTTGTAGGCGCGGTGGATGCGGCGGTTGAGCGCCAGAATCAGAGCCACGGCGTGCTCGGCGATGGCGTGCGGTGAGTAGTCGGGCACGCGCACCACGCCAAGGCCCAGCTGTTCGGCCGCCTTGAGGTCGACATGGTTGTAGCCGGCCGAACGCAGGGCAATCAGTCGTGTGCCTCCGGCCGCCAGGCGCTGCAGGACGGGTGCCGAAAGGTCATCGTTGATAAAGGCGCAGACCACAGGCACGCCATCGGCCAGGGCGGCGGTAGCGAGGGTCAGTCGACTGGGCTGAAAGCTAAGGCTAAAGGCGCCTGCCGCATTGGCCGCCGAGAAACTGTCCTGATCGTAGTGCTGACAACTGAACAGCATGATGTGCATGGCTGGTTTCCTCAGGCCGGTGTACGGGCTTGCTGCTGCAGGCGGCGGATGGCCTCTTCAAGAGTATTGAGTGCCTGTTGCGCGCCTGCATCGCCTTCCTTGAGCAGGGTTTCCGCCTGCTGGCAGGCGGCACGCAACTGCGGGACACCGCAGTAGCGCGTGGCGCCGTGTAGGCGGTGCACTCGTTCGAGCAGGGCCGGATGATCCTGCTGTTCGCGCGCATTGCGAATGGCAATCTGATCGGCTTCCAGAGAGGCCAGCAGCATCCCCAGCATGTCGGCGGCCAGCACCGATTTGCCGGCAGCCAGGCGCAGGCCTTCCTCGCTGTCGAGCTCCGGCAGTTGCAGCGGGTCGATCTGCGGGTTGCTGTCGAGCTGGGCGCCTTCGCTGCTGACGCGGCGCAGGCTGAGGCCAGTCCACTTGAGGATGACCTGAACCAGCTGTCGCTCGCTGATCGGCTTGGTCAGGTAGTCGTCCATGCCGATGCGCAGCAGTGCGCGCTTTTCATTGGCCAGGGCGTGGGCCGTCAGGGCAATGATCGGCAGTGGTGCGCGACCGGCTACGGCTTCGCGGCGGCGGATTTCCTCGGTGGTCTGGCGGCCGTCCATTTCCGGCATTTGCACGTCCATGAACACCAGGTCGAATTCCTTGCGTTCGAGCATGTCGAGGGCGGCAAAGCCGCTGTCCACCGCCGTGACCTCGGCGCCGAGGTCGCCAAGGAGGGTCTGTACCAGCAGCAGGTTGGCCGGGTTGTCGTCGACGCAGAGCAGGCGCGGCGGCCGATCAGGCATGGCCGGCGCTTCTTCGACTGGCTGCGGACGTGGCCCGAGCAGTTCGCAGAGACCGATCTGCAGTTTGCGCCGGCACGCGGGTTTGGCCTGCAGCAGGCTGCGGCTGCTGCCAAGCAGGGTGTGCAGTTGCGCCTGCTCGGTGGTCGGGCAGAGCAGCAGGCTGCGACAGCCGAGTTTCTCCAGTTGCAGAACCAGAGGATTGAGTTGTTCGGCGGGCAGCTCGCTGAGGCTGATGGCCAGCAGGGCCAGGCCGACAGGCTGTCCGCTGGCCTGTTGCCGGGCGACATGCGCCAGCAGGGCATCACGCTCGGCAAAACTGGTGACTTCCAGTCCGAGGTCTTCGAGCTGGTGCTGCATGGCCTGGCGGCTCAGCTCGTGACTTTCCAGCAGGACCAGCTGGCGTCCCAGCAGGGGCGCGCGTGGCTGGTCTTCGATGTCTTCACGGGCCCGCGGCAGGCTGAGGCTGATCCAGAATTCCGAGCCGGCGCCAGGTCGGCTTTCCACGCCAATCTCGCCGCCCATCTGTTCGATGATGCGCCGGGAAATGACCAGACCCAGGCCGGTTCCGCCGGGTTGCCGGCTGAGCGAGTTGTCCGCCTGGCTGAAGGCTTTGAACAGGGCGGCCAGGTCCTCGTCGGACAGGCCGATGCCGGTGTCCTGCACACTGATGCGCAGCTGGGCGCGGCCATCGCGTTCGTCTTCGAGCATGGTGCGCACCACGATGCTGCCGGAGCGGGTGAACTTGATGGCGTTGCTGATCAGGTTGTTGAGCACCTGCTTGAGGCGCTGCGGGTCGCCGATCAGGGCGCGCGGGGTGTCGCGGTAGAACAGGCTGACCAGCTCGAGCTGCTTCTCGTGGGCGCCGGGGGCGAGCAGGGTGAGGCTTTCCTCGATCAGGTCGCAGAGGTTGAACGGCAGTTTCTCCAGCACCAGCTTGCCGGCTTCGATCTTGGAGAAGTCGAGCACCTCGTTGATGATCCCCATCAGGCTGTCGGCGGACTTTTCGATGGTGGCCAGATAGTCCAGCTGGCGGGGCGTCATGTCGCTTTTGAGTAACAGATGGGTGAAGCCGATGATGCCGTTGAGCGGGGTGCGGATCTCGTGGCTCATGTTGGCGAGGAACTCGGACTTGATGCGGCTGGCCTCCAGTGCTTCCTTGCGCGCCAGGTCCAGTTCGATGTTCTGGATTTCGATGGTTTCCAGATTCTGCCTGACGTCCTCGGTGGCCTGGTCGATGCTGTGCTGCATCTCTTCCTGGGCGCTCTGCAGGGCCTCGGCCATGCGGTTGATGCCGGCCGACAGGGCATCCAGCTCCTCGTTGCCGAGCAGTGGAAGCCGGGTGTCCAGTTGCCCTTCGCGCAGCTGCGCCACCGCCTGCTGGATGCGCCGCAGCGGGCCGTTGACCGAACGTGACAGGCGCAGGGCGAGCATGGCTGTGGCGACCAAGGCCAGCAATGTCAGCAACAGACTGGCCAGCAGTCCCTGATAGGTTTTCAGCAAGATGCCGCTGTGGACAATTTCCACATCAATCCAGCCCAGCAGGTGCTCGGGTGCGGCAGTAGCCTGGGCTCCGAGGTTGAAGTGGCGGCCGAGTACTGGAAAGCGAAAACGTGTGCTGTCACTGCCGCTAGATACGGCCAGGCGCTGGCGGTCTGCCCGTGGCGCTGGGTTCTTAAGGCGTGGCCCTGCATGAGCGGCATGCTGCAGATCAGTCGCGAGAATGTGCACGCTGCGCACATCGTCCTGCTCCAGCGCCGCTTCGGCAATGCGTTGCAGGCGTCCGTTCTGGCCTGCCTGCAGGGCGGGGGCGGCGAGTACGGCCAGCTGCTCCGCGGTCAGCGCGCCGCGGGCTTCGATCTGCTGGCGCAGGTCTGACAGCTGCATCCAGCTGAAGAAACCGCCCAGTACGCAGGCCAGCAGGGTGCTGGGCAGCAGGGTAAGGAGCAATACCCGGCTCTTGATGCTTAGGTCCTTGAACACGCACAGCCTCCTGCAGATTTTCCGGCAGTGTAGCGGCGCGGCAACGAGCGGCAAACAACTGGCGCGTGTGGCGGTATGGCCTGCTCCGGTTTGCCGCTATCATAGGTGCCCCGTAATGCTGGCCGAGTGCCGATACGTCATGACTGATTTCCCCACGATTGCCGACTATGTCGGCAACACGCCGCTGGTGCGCCTGCAGCGCCTGGCGGGACAGACCAGCAATACCCTGCTGGTGAAGCTGGAAGGCAACAACCCGGCTGGCTCGGTGAAGGACCGCCCGGCGTTGTCGATGATCAGCGCGGCCGAGTTGCGCGGTGACATCCACCCCGGCGATACCCTGATCGAGGCTACCAGCGGCAACACCGGCATTGCCCTGGCCATGGTGGCGGCGATCAAGGGCTACCGCATGATCCTGATCATGCCGGACAACTCCACCGCCGAGCGCAAGGCCGCCATGACGGCCTACGGCGCCGAGCTGATTCTGGTCGGTGGCATGGAGGAAGCGCGTGATCTGGCGCTGGCCATGCAGGCCGAGGGCAGGGGCAAGGTGCTGGATCAGTTCGCCAATGCCGATAACCCGGTGGCTCACTACCAGAGCACCGGTCCGGAAATCTGGCGGCAGACCGCTGGGCGCATCACCCATTTCATCAGCTCGATGGGCACCACCGGTACCATCATGGGCACCTCGCGCTACCTCAAGGAACAGAACCCGGCGGTGCAGATCATCGGTCTGCAGCCACAGGATGGCTCGGCCATTCCCGGGATTCGCCGCTGGCCGCAGGAATACCTGCCGAGCATCTTCGACGCCAGCCGGGTCGATCAGGTACTGGATATCTCGCAGACCGAGGCCGAGGACTGCATGCGCCGTCTGGCCCGTGAGGAGGGCATCTTCTGCGGCGTTTCCTCCGGCGGTGCGGTGGCGGCCATGCTGCGTCTGTCGCAGCAGGTGGAGAACGCGCTGATGGTGGCGATCATCTGTGACCGCGGCGACCGTTACCTGTCGTCCGGCCTGTTTAACCAATAGCCATGGCCCGCCAACCCAAGACCCTGCGTTTCCAGCCGGCCGGTGGTGACAAGTCTGCCGGCGTCCCGGTGGGCAAGAAGCAGAAGCTGCAGATAGAGCGCCTGGCTCATGATGGTCGCGGCATTGCGCATGTCGACGGCCGCACCTGGTTTGTGGCCGGCGCTCTGGCCGGTGAGGACGTCGAAGCCCGTGTGCTGGCCGCTCGCAGCAAGGTGGTCGATGCCCGCGTCGAGCGCGTGCTCAAGGCTAGTGAGCTGCGCCGGCAGCCGGCCTGCGCAGTCGCCGGGCGCTGCGGCGGTTGCAGCCTGCAGCACCTGCCGCATGCCGAACAGCTGGCGCTGAAACAGCGTAGCCTGGCCGAACAGTTGCAGCGTCTGGCGCAGGTGCAGCCGGAGGAGTGGGCTGCGCCGCTGACCGGTCCGGAGCTGGGCTATCGCCGGCGCACGCGGATTGCCGTGCGCTGGGATGCCAAGCAGAAGCGCCTGGAGGTCGGCTTCCGCGCTGCCGCCAGTCAGGACATCGTTGCCCTGGGCGAATGCCCGGTGCTGGTACAGCCCTTGCAGTCGATTGCCCGCGCTTTGCCGGCACTGTTGCGCCAGTTCAGCCGCCCCGAGCGGATCGGCCATGTCGAACTGTTCAGCGGTACCCGGGTGGCGCTGCTGCTGCGCCATACCGGGGCACTGGCCGAGGCCGATCAGCAGCTGCTGCGGCAGTTCTGTGCCGAGCAGCAGGTGCAGTTGTGGTGGCATGGCGAGGGAGAGCCTTACCCGGATCAGGCCGGTGCCGAGCTGGGCTTTGCCCTGCCGGCCTATGTCGTGGAGCTGGCCTGGCGGCCGGGCGACTTCGTGCAGGTCAATGCCTCTATCAATGAGCAGATGGTGGCTCAGGCGCTAGACTGGCTGGCGCCGCAGGCCGGTGAGCGTGTGCTCGACCTGTTCTGCGGTCTGGGCAACTTTGCCCTGCCGCTGGCGCGGCGGGTGCATGAAGTGGTGGCCGTGGAGGGCGTGGCGGCGATGGTCGAGCGTGCCCAGGCCAACGCCGTGGCCAATGGTCTGAACAATGTGCGGGTGCTGTGCGCTGATCTGGCGCAGCCTCTGCACGCGGCGAGTTGGGCAGAATCCGGCTTCCCTGCCGTTTTGCTGGACCCGCCGCGAGACGGCGCCTTCGAGGTGGTGCGTGATATGCAACGCCTGGGCGCCGAGCGTGTGCTGTACGTTTCCTGCAACCCCGCCACGCTGGCGCGGGATGCCGCCGAGCTGGTCCGACAGGGCTACCGGCTGCGCAAGGCTGGAATCCTCGACATGTTCCCCCAGACGGCGCATGTCGAGGCGATGGCGTTGTTCGAGAGGAGCTAGCAGGCCTTTGGAAAGCGTTGGCGAGGCAGTCAGCGCAAGGCGAAAACAGGCGAAAAAGCGCAGTTTACGTGTGTGGTAAATGAGCATTTTGAGCCTGTTTTTAACGCAGCGATGGCAACGCAGGTAGCTTTCCAGCGGTCTGCTAGGAAGCTCCTGTAATCCGACCGGCCCATGGAAGGCCGGCTCTGCAAGAGGATGCAAGATGGTACAGGTAAGGGCTTCGCAGCCGGTCAACGATGACGGCAGCCTCAACCTCGATGCATGGCTGGATCACATCGTCGCGCTCGATCCGGCGCTCGAGCGTGATGGCCTTCGCATGGCGTGCGAATACGCCCGCGATGTCGAGCAGCAGGCGATTGCGCAGAAGAATATCTGGGCCGAGGGTAATTCGAGTTTCCGCACCGGCCTCGAGATTGCCGAGATTCTCGCCGATCTCAAGCTTGATCAGGATTCGCTGGTAGCGGCGGTGATCTATCGCGCGGTGCGCGAGGACAAGGTCAGTCTGGCCGCCGTGCAGGAGCGCTTTGGCCCGGTGGTCGGCAAGCTGATCAAGGGCGTGCTGCGCATGGCGGCGATCAGCAACAGCGTCAACCCGCGCGACTCTCTGGTGCTTGGCTCCCAGGCGCAGGTGGAGAACCTGCGCAAGATGCTGGTGGCCATGGTCGATGATGTGCGCGTGGCGCTGATCAAACTGGCCGAGCGCACCTGTGCCATCCGCGAGGTCAAGGACGCCGACGAAGAGAAGCGTCACCGCGTGGCGCGCGAGGTGTTCGACATCTACGCGCCGCTGGCTCATCGCCTGGGCATCGGTCACATCAAGTGGGAGCTGGAGGACCTGTCCTTCCGCTATCTGGAGCCCGAGCAGTACAAACAGATTGCCAAGCTGCTGCACGAGCGTCGTCTCGACCGCCAGCAGTACATCAGTGACGTCATGCAGCAGCTGCGCGACGAGCTGAGCGCCGCCGGGATCAAGGCCGACATCAGCGGGCGGGCGAAACACATCTATTCGATCTGGCGAAAGATGCAGAAGAAAGGTCTGGAGTTCAGCCAGATCTACGACGTGCGTGCGGTGCGCGTGCTGGTGCCCGAGGTGCGCGACTGCTACACCACGCTCGGCATCGTGCACAGCCTGTGGCGACATATCCCCAAGGAGTTCGACGACTACATCGCCAACCCCAAGGAGAACGGCTACCGTTCGCTGCACACCGCCGTGCTCGGGCCGGAAGGCAAGGTGCTGGAGGTGCAGATCCGTACCCATGGCATGCACGAGGAAGCCGAGCTGGGCGTCTGTGCGCACTGGAAGTACAAGGGTACCGACGTCAAAGGCAACTCCAACCACTACGAAGAGAAGATGGCCTGGCTGCGTCAGGTGCTCGAGTGGCACGAGGAGCTGGGCGACATCGGCGGCCTGGCCGAGCAGCTCAAGGTCGATATCGAGCCGGACCGCGTCTACGTGTTCACCCCGGACGGGCATGCCATCGACCTGCCCAAGGGGGCTACGCCGCTGGACTTCGCCTACCGCGTGCATACCCAGATCGGCCACAACTGCCGTGGCGCCAAGATCAACGGGCGCATCGTGCCGCTGACCTACAGCCTGCACACCGGCGATCAGGTGACGATCATCACCGGCAAGAACGGCGCGCCGAGCCGCGACTGGCTCAACTCCAACCTGGGCTATGTCACCACCAGCCGGGCGCGGGCCAAGATCGTTCACTGGTTCAAGCAGCAGGACCGCGAGCAGAACGTCGCCGCCGGCAAGCAGATGCTCGAACGCGAGCTGGCCCGTCTTGCCATGCCGCCGGTGGATTTCACCAGGCTCGCCGAGAAGTGCAACCTCAAGACCGCCGATGACCTGTATGCGGCACTCGGGGCCGGCGACCTGCGTCTGGCGCCCACGGTCAACCAGGCGCAGCAACTGGTCGAGCCGGATCGCAGCAGCGAACAGCTGGAGCTGATTCCGCGCAAACCCAGCAGCCGCCCCGGACGTCACGACGATGTACAGATTCTCGGGGTGGGCAACCTGCTCACCCAGATGGCCGGTTGCTGCCAGCCGCTGCCGGGTGATCCGATCATTGGCTACATCACGGTCGGCCGTGGTGTGACCATCCACCGCCAGGATTGCCCGACCGCGCTGCAACTGGTCGAGCGCGAGGCGCACCGGATGATTCAGGTGAGCTGGGGCAGCGCGCCGGTGCAGACCTATCCGGTGGATATCCTGGTGCGTGCCTACGACCGTTCCGGTCTGCTGCGCGACGTGTCGCAGGTGCTGCTCAACGAGAAGATCAACGTGCTGGCGGTCAACACCCGCTCGAACAAGGAAGACAACACCGCGGCCATGCGCCTGACCATCGAGATTCCCGGGCTGGAGGCTCTGGGTCGCTTGCTTGCGCGCATCAGCCAGTTGCCCAACGTGATCGAGACGCGCCGCGAGCGGGGCAGTAAGGATGTATAAGCTCGACGATCTGTTGCAGCTGATGGCGCGTCTGCGTCACCCCGAGCACGGCTGCCCGTGGGACCTCAAACAGAGCTACGCCAGCATCGTGCCCTACACCCTCGAAGAGGCTTACGAGGTCGCCGATGCCATCGAGCGCGGCGATTTCGATCATCTGCCCGGCGAGCTGGGTGATCTGCTGTTCCAGGTGGTCTACTACAGCCAGTTGGCGTCAGAGGAGGGGCGCTTCGGTTTTGCCGAGGTGGTCGATGGCATCACCGCCAAGCTGATCCGCCGGCACCCGCACGTGTTCCCGGATGGCGATCTGTATGCGGCGCCGGATGCGCAGAAGCTGGAAGAGGCGGCGGTCAAGCAGCGCTGGGAAGAACTCAAGGCCGAGGAACGTGCCGCCAGGGCGGCTGCTCCCGAGCAGTTGTCGCTGCTGGATGATGTGCCCCAGGCCCTGCCGGCCCTGTCGCGCGCGGCCAAGCTGCAGAAGCGCGCGGCGCAGGTGGGCTTCGACTGGCCGGAGGCCCTGCCGGTGCTGGACAAGGTGCGCGAAGAACTCGATGAAGTGCTCGAGGCCATGAGCGAGAACGATCCGCAGGCCATTGCCGAGGAGCTTGGCGACCTGCTGTTTGTCGTGGTCAATCTGGCCCGCCATCTCAAGGTCGAACCGGAGGCGGCGCTGCGGGCGGCCAATGGCAAGTTCGAGCGGCGCTTCCGCTTCATCGAGCAGGCGTTGCGTGATGCCGGCCGTCCCATCGAGAATTGCAGCCTGGATGAGCTGGATGCCCTGTGGGGCGAAGCCAAGAAACAGGAAAAGGCAGCCCTGGGCTGCTGAGTCGAACTGAACGAGAACCCTCCATGAGTCTTTCCCTTCGCGACCAGCTGATGAAAGCCGGTCTGGTCAGTGAAAAGCAGGCCAAACAGGCCGGCAAGCAGAAACAGAAACAGCAGCGCCTGGAAAAGAAAGGCCAGGTGGAAGTCGACGATGCGATCAGGCAGGCTGCCCTGCAGGCGCAGGCCGAGAAGGCTGCGCGCGACCAGGCGCTGAACGAACAGCAGAAGGAAAAGGCCGAGCAGAAGGCCCGCGCCGCGCAGATCAAACAGCTGATCGAAAGCTCGCGCCTGCCCAAGCTGCAGAGCGATGACTACTACAACTTCGTCGACGAGAAGAAGATCAAACGTATTGCGGTCAACGCCATGCTGCGCGACAAGCTCAGCCGCGGCTCGCTGGCCATTGTCCGCCATGGCGGCGGCTACGAGATGATCCCGCGTGAGGCGGCGCTGCGCATTCAGGAGCGTGATCCGCGCCGGGTGATCCTGCTCAATACGCCGACCGAGGCGCCGGATGCCGATGATCCATACGCCGCCTATCAGGTTCCCGACGACCTGATGTGGTAACGCCACCCCATGAAAAAGCCGGGCAATTGCCCGGCTTTTTCATATCTGCAACGCTTCAGTTCTTCGCGCCAACCACCTTGCGGCCGTTGACTTCGCCTTCCTTGAGCATGATCTGGTATTCCTTGCCGTCCTTCTCGACCTGATGCAGGCGTACCAGCAGGAAGTCCCAGTCCTTGGCGAACCACAGCACGGTCTTGCGCGCGCTCTTGGTCGGATCGCGTACCCGCTCGACCTTGATCGCATCGATCAGGCCGGCCTGAGTACGTACCCGCTCTTCACCCAGCACGCGGAAGTCATAGGTATCCAGTTCGTCGCCGTCGATCACCTGATAGCTGACGTTCTTCTCGCCGTTGGCCACGGCCTGCTGCAGGGCCAGCTGATAGGTCGATTTGTCGAGCATGCCGCGGTTCAGCGGCAGGCGTACCTGTTCGCCGCGATCGCTGCCGATCACCTGCTTTTCGGTCCAGTCGAAGTCATGTTCGACCTGCTTGCTCTTACCCAGACCGCCGCGATTGAAACGGTAGGTCAGGGGCAGCAGGGCGTCATTCTCGACACGAAAGGTGCTGACTTCGCTGAGACTGGCCACCAGCATGGCAGCCTCGAAATTCAGCTCCCAGCGGCCATCGCCCAGCGGCTTGAGGCTGCGCTCAGCCGTGCCGCTGATGGGTACCTGCTTCCAGTCGGCGGTGTAGCTGGCGGAGTAAGGATGCAGCTCGAAGGCCTGAGCATTCAGGCCCACAAGGGCAAGGGCGACAAGCAGCAGAGCACGCATGCGGTGAAACTCCCCAATCAGGATGTACGAATGACCTGGCCGCTGGCAGGCAGCAACTGACCATCCAGCTGGCAGCCGGACTCGTCCAGCTGCAGGCGGCCCTGGGCGAACCAGTGCATGGCCAGCGGGTAGATCTGGTGCTCGGCGATATGCACGCGCCCGGCCAGGGTCTCCGGTGTGTCGTCAGCCATAACAGGCACGACGGCCTGTACGACCAGCGGACCGCCGTCGAGTTCCTCGGTGACGAAGTGCACGCTGCAGCCATGCTCGCTATCACCGGCTTCCAGTGCGCGCTGGTGAGTGTGCAGCCCTTTGTATTTGGGCAGCAGTGACGGGTGGATATTGAGCAGGCGGCCCTGGTAGTGGCGGACGAAACCGGCAGTAAGAATGCGCATGAAACCGGCGAGGATCACCAGGTCGGCCTGGTACGCATCGATGGCCTCGATCAGTGCGCCATCAAAGGCTTCGCGGTCGGCAAAGGCCTTGTGGTCCAGTACCTGGGTGGCGATCCCGGCGTTGGCCGCGCGCTGCAGGCCGAACGCATCGGCGCGGTTGGAAATCACCGCGCAGATCTGCGCCGGGCTGTCTGTGTTGAGACTGTCGATCAGGGCCTGCAGGTTGCTGCCAGAGCCCGAGATCAGTACGACAACCTTGCAGGTCATCAGTGGGCTTTCAGGTTGTTCAGCTGAACCTGAGCGGCGCCTTCGGCGGCCACGCCGATCTGGCCGATCACCCACGGTGCTTCGCCGGAGGCGCGCAGGCTGGCCAGCGCAGCTTCGACCTGGTCCTGGGCGACACAGATGACCATGCCCACGCCGCAGTTGAGGACGCGGTGCATTTCATGCTCGTCGACGTTGCCCTTCTCCTGCAGCCAGTCGAACACCGCAGGGCGGGTCCAGCTGGCCACGTCGACCACTGCCTGGGCGCCTTGCGGCAGTACGCGCGGGATGTTGTCGAGCAGGCCGCCGCCGGTGATGTGGGCCATGGCCTTCACCGCGCCGGTGTCCTTGATCAGTTTCAGCAGCGGCTTGACGTAGATGCGGGTCGGCGCCATCAGCAGGTCGGCCAGCTTCTTGCCGTCCAGTTCGGTGGTTTCGATGTCGGCACCGGATACTTCGAGGATCTTGCGGATCAGCGAGTAGCCGTTGGAGTGCGGGCCGGAAGAAGGAAGGGCGATCAGGGCGTCACCGGTGGCGACTTTCGAGCCGTCGATGATTTCGCTCTTTTCCACAACACCGACGCAGAAACCGGCCAGGTCGTAGTCTTCGCCTTCATACATGCCGGGCATTTCGGCAGTCTCGCCGCCGACCAGAGAGCAGCCGGCCAGCTCGCAGCCGGCGCCGATGCCGGTCACCACGGTGGCGGCCACGTCGACATTCAGTTTGCCGGTGGCGTAGTAGTCGAGGAAGAACAGCGGCTCGGCGCCGCACACGACCAGATCGTTGACGCACATGGCGACCAGGTCCTGGCCGATGCTGTCGTGCTTGTTCAGGTTCAGTGCCAGGCGCAGCTTGGTGCCGACACCGTCGGTGCCGGAGACCAGCACAGGCTGCTTGTAACCGGCCGGGATTTCGCAGAGGGCGCCGAAGCCGCCCAGACCGCCCATCACTTCCGGACGCGCGGTGCGCTTGGCGACGCCCTTGATGCGTTCGACCAGGGCTTCACCGGCGTCGATGTCTACACCGGCGTCTTTGTAGCTGATGGAGGGTTGCTTGCTCATAAATCCAGGCCTTTGCGGGGGAATTCGGTAGTTGACCGGGCACGTGGGCCACAGTCTGCGAGGCGCGCGATTTTATCAGGCTTGCCGGCCAGCGGCCAGAAAAGCCGGTGGCCGCGGTTGCCGCAGGGCGGCGGGCTGTTTAAGGTATGCGCTTTTCCGCCGTCCAACCCTGCGAGAGCCTTATGCGCGCCGTCTTCCGCCCGTTCCTCCTCTGTCTTGCCCTGTTGGCACCGGCCGCCTGGGCGCAGACCGTCACCGATCTGTATCAGGTGCGCGAGGCTGTGGGCGGGCAGCAGCCGGAGGAACGCAGTGCCGCACTGACGCGCGCGCTGGATACTCTGGTGCTGCGCCTGACCGGCTCTGCGGCTGCCGTGCAGAACCTCGGGCTGGCGGAGCTGCGCAAGAATCCGCAGCAGGTGATCAGTCAGTACGGTTATGAGGCCGATGCCCTGCTGGTGCAGTTCGATCCGGTCAGTACCGACGCGGCTTTGCAGCGGGCGGGTTTGTCGCTGTGGGGTGCCAACCGGCCGGCCATTCTGGCCTGGTGGCTGACCGAGACTGATGCCGGCAGCAGCCTGGCCGGCGACGGACAGGACAGTGCCACCATGCTGGCCCGTGGCGCGCAGCATCGCGGCCTGCCTTTGCGTCTGCCGCTGGCTGATCTGAATGAGCAACTGGTGGGTACCCCCGAGAACCTGTCCGCCAATGACCCGGCGACTCTGCGATCTGCCTCCGAGCGCTATGCCGCCGATGCGCTGCTGGCGGTGCAGGCCAAGGACAATGGTGGGCAGTGGCAGGCATCCTGGCGCCTGTGGCTGGGTGATGCCCGCGAGCAGGGCACAGCCTCGGCTGCCGATCCGGCGCAACTGGCCGATGCCGTCCTGCTGGCTGTCAGCGAGCGACTGGCGCCGCGTTTTGTGGTCGCACCGGGAGCGGCGCGCAGCCTGACCCTGGAAGTGGAGGGTGCCGATCTGGCCCGCTATGCCGAGTTGCAGCGTCTGCTGGAGCCCTTCGCCGCGCAGTTGGTCAAGGTGGACGGGAGTCGTCTGACCTACCGTGTCAGTGCCAGTGCCGAACAGCTGCGAGCGCAGCTGGCGCTGGCCCGTTTGCAGGAAAGTCCGGCAGTCAGCGCTGAAGCGGCTCCTGCGGCTCCCGCAGCTCCTGGCCCGACGCCGGCTGCCGATACCCTGCGTTTCCACTGGTAAACGCCCGACCAAGGAGTGCCAGCATGCGTCAACTGCCCAACCTGCTGACCGTGCTGCGCCTGCTGCTGACCATCCCGATTGCCTGGCTGCTGCTGGCTGAGCGTCATGGTCAGGCCCTTGGCCTGTTTGCCGTGGCCGGGTTCACCGATGCGCTGGATGGTTTTCTGGCGCGGCGCTTCAAGTGGATCACCCGTCTGGGTTCGATCCTTGATCCGATTGCCGACAAGCTGCTGCTGGTCACCAGCTATCTGTGCCTGAGCCTCACCGCAGTGCTGCCCTGGTGGCTGACGGCGGTGGTGTTGCTCAGGGACCTGCTGATTGTCAGTGGCGCGTCCTTGTTCCGTTATCTGGTGGGACCGTTGCAGTTCCGACCCACCTGGCTGGGCAAGTTCTCGACCCTGATGCAGATTGTGCTGGTACTGGCCGTGCTGTTGGAGCTGAGCATCCTGCCGGCATTTGCCGAAGTACGTCCAGCACTGATCATCACCGTTCTGCTGCTGGCCGTGCTCAGTGGCGGGCATTACGTCTGGGTCTGGGGGCGCAAGTACCGCTCCGCGCGGTTGAGGGCCTGATGATGAGCGATTCACTGCGCTGGTTGTGGCTGGTCGGCATCTTTCTGACCGGCTGGCTGGTCTATCTGCTCACGCCGATCCTGCCACCGTTTCTGGTGGCCATGCTGCTGGCCTATCTGGGCGATCCGCTGGTTGACAGGCTGGAGCGCCTGAAGCTTTCGCGCAGCCTGGGCGTTGCGCTGGTGTTTCTGCTGTTTGCCGTGGCTGTGGCCGTGTTGCTGCTGATCTTCCTGCCGCTGTTGGGGCGGCAACTGATGCGCCTGTATGAACTGACGCCACAGATGCTCGACTGGCTGCAGCACAGCGCGATGCCCTGGTTGCAGGTGCAGTTGGGGCTGAGTGCGGACTTCTGGCAGTTTGACCGCTTGAAGGCAGCGGTGGCGGATAACCCCACCCGTACCAGCGATATCCTCGGCGCTTTGCTGCTGCAGGTGACTCAGTCGAGCCTGGCGCTGGTGGGCTTTATCGGCAACCTGCTGCTGGTGCCGATTGTCAGTTTTTACCTGATGCGCGACTGGGATGTGCTGATGCACAAGCTGCGTGGCCTCTTGCCGCGGCGGCGAGAAGGGCTGGTCATGCGCTTGACCGCCGAATGCCATGAGGTGCTGGGGGCGTTTGTGCGCGGGCAACTGCTGGTGATGCTGGCGCTGGCCACCATCTACGCCGCCGGGCTGATGCTGGTGGGCCTTGAGCTGGGGCTGTTGATCGGTCTGCTGGCCGGTCTGGCCAGCATCGTGCCCTACATGGGGCTGGTGGTCGGGTTGGGCGCCGCACTGGTGGCGGTTCTGTTCCAGTTCGGCGCGGGCGACTGGTATCCGCTGATCGGTGTGCTGGTGGTCTTCACCGTCGGCCAGTTGCTCGAGGGCATGCTGCTGACGCCCTGGCTGGTGGGCGACCGCATCGGCCTGCATCCGGTCGCGGTGATCTTCGCCATCCTTGCCGGCGGCCAGCTGTTTGGCTTCACCGGTATTCTGCTGGCCCTGCCCGTGGCGGCGGTGATCATGGTTCTGCTGCGCCATGTGCATGATTTGTATAAACTTTCCGAACTTTATGGAGAGTCCCTCGAGGTTTCGCAAGAAGCCTCGCCCCCGGCATGAAACCAATCCAGCTCCCTTTGGGGGTGCGTCTGCGTGATGACGCCACCTTCGCCAACTATTACCCCGGCGCCAACGCGGCGGCCCTCGGCTATGTCGAGCGTCTGTGCGAGGCGGACGCCGGCTGGACCGACAGTCTGATCTACCTGTGGGGAGCGGCCGGTGTCGGGCGCAGCCATCTGTTGCAGGCCGCCTGTCTGCGCTTCGAGCAGCGTGATGAAGCAGCGGTGTATCTGCCGCTTGCCGAAGTGGCCGATTACGGCCCGGAGCTGCTGGACAACCTCGAACAGTGTGAGCTGGTCTGTCTGGATGATCTGGAGGCCGTGGCCGGTCGTGCCGATTGGGAAGAGGCGCTGTTCCACCTGTTCAATCGCCTGCGCGATGCCGGCAAGCGCTTGCTGCTGGCGGCGGCGACTTCGCCGCGCGAGCTGGGTGTGCAGTTGCCGGATCTGCAGTCGCGCCTGACCCTGGCGCTGGTGTTCCAGCTGCAGGAACTGGCCGATGAGGACAAGCTGCGTGCGCTGCAGTTGCGCGCCTCGCGGCGTGGCCTGCAGATGCCGGACGAGGTGGGGCGTTTTATCCTCACCCGTGGCGCCCGCAGCATGAGTGCCTTGTTCGAGTTGCTCGAACAGCTCGATCAGGCTTCCTTGCAGGCACAGCGCAAGCTGACCATTCCCTTCCTCAAGGAAACCCTGGGCTGGTAGCAGGGCCTGCGCGTTGCCGCGCAGGCGATTGGCTTACTCGCCTGCCAGCTTACGGTCGTACTGGAAGCGCCAGCGCGTGTAGAGCAGGGCGCTGCTGAACAGGGCAAAGCTGATGATGGCCTGCAGGATGCCGTACAGGGCGCGTGCCGGGTCGATGGCGGCCAGAATGCCCTGAATGAAATAGATATTCACCACGAAGCACAGCCAGGCATGGGCGCGGGCGTTGCCCAGCAGCATGCCGGGTGCCAGCAGCAGCAGCGGCACCAGTTGGATGCTGATGACGATCCACGGGTTGGCGCCATGCAGGTCGGCAAAGCCCAGGTTCCAGATCGCCAGCACGGCAAACAGGGCAACGAAGTTGAACAGGCTCAGGGCGCGGCTCAGCTTCAGGCGCGGTTGCAGCCATTCCAGTGCCGGTAGTGGTTTAGCTTGCTTAGCCACGGTCAGTCTCCAGACGGCGGGCGGTTTCGGCCAGACGCTGGCCGAGTGCGCGGCACAGGGCCAGTTCGTGTCCATCCAGCGGGCGTTTGCCATCGGCACCGGCGTGGTGGCTGGCGCCGTAAGGCGTGCCGCCGCCCCGGGTTTCCAGCAGGGCATTCTCGCTGTAGGGCAGGCCGCAGACCAGCATGCCGTGGTGCAGCAGTGGCAGCAGCATGGACAGCAGGGTGCTTTCCTGGCCGCCGTGCAGGCTGGCGGTGGAGGTGAACACGCCAGCTGGCTTGCCGACCAGGGCGCCGCTCAGCCACAGGCTGCTGCTGCCGTCGATAAAGTGCTTGAGGGCCGAAGCCATGTTGCCGAAGCGGGTCGGGCTGCCCAGGGCCAGGCCGGCGCAGTGCTGCAGGTCTTCCAGCGAGGCGTAAAGCGCGCCTTCCTCGGGGATCTCCGGGGCCACGGCGCTGCACTCGGGAGAGACGGCGGGCACGGTGCGCAGGCGCGCTTCGAGGCCGCCCAGCTCCACGCCGCGGGCAATTTGCCGGGCCATTTCGGCGGTGGCGCCATGGCGGCTGTAATACAGCACGAGAATGTAGGGGTTGCTCATGCCAGTAGCTCCAGCACCTTTTCCGGCGGCCGTCCGACCACGGCGCGGTCGCCGGCAATCAGGATGGGGCGCTCGATCAGTTTGGGATGGGCCGCCATGGCAGCAATCAGCGCATCATCGTCCAGCGCCGGGTTGTCCAGCTGCAGGCTCTTGTATTCATCTTCGCCGCTGCGCAGCAGCTGACGGGCAGGGATGCCGAGCTTGCCCAGCAGGGTCTTGAGCTCGTCGGCGCTGGGAGGGGTTTCCAGATAGCGCAGGATGCTGACGCTGTGGCCGGCGCTTTCCAGCAGTTCGAGAGCGCCGCGGGATTTCGAGCAGCGTGGGTTGTGGTAGAGGATCAATTCAGTCATCACGGGGTCGCCGGGCCTTGGGTGAGGCGGCTATTCTACCCGTCTGTCGCCAGCCTGGGGCTGGTGAATGACGCGTCGGGCATCCAAGGAGAGAGCATGCGCAAGCGCCTAGTGGACCTGCTGGAGTTCGGGCAGTTCCTTCTGCAGCGGTTTCAGGCCGATCGCGGAACCCACAGCGCAGCCGCGCTGACCTACACCACGTTGTTCGCCGTGGTGCCGATGATGACCGTGACCTTTGCCATGCTCTCGGCCATTCCCGCGTTTCAGGGGGTTGGCGAGCAGATTCAGAGCTTTATCTTCCGCAATTTCGTGCCATCCACCGGCGAGGCGGTGCAGGTCTACCTGCAGGGGTTTATCCAGCAGGCACGACAGCTGACCTGGATTGGTGTGGTGCTGCTGGCGGTGACGGCGTTTCTCATGCTGCTGACCATCGAGAAGGCCTTCAACACCATCTGGCGCCTGCGTCAGCCTCGGCGCGGGGTGACCAGCTTTCTGCTGTACTGGGCCATTCTCAGTCTGGGGCCGCTGCTGCTCGGCAGTGGCTTCGTGCTCAGTACCTATATCGCGTCGCTGTCGCTGCTTTCCGGGCCGCATGCGCTGCCGGGAGCGACGCTGCTGCTGGGGTTGACGCCGGTGGCTTTCAGCGTAGCCGCCTTCACCCTGATCTATGCCGCCGTGCCCAATACCCGCGTGCCGCTGCGCCATGCATTGCTCGGCGGAATATTTACCGCCGTGCTGTTCGAGGTGGCCAAGGCGCTGTTCGGCCTGTTTGTCAGCCTGTTTCCCGGTTATCAGCTGATCTATGGCGCCTTTGCCACGGTGCCGCTGTTCCTGCTGTGGGTCTATCTGTCCTGGGTAATCGTGCTGTTTGGCGCGGAGCTGGTGTGCAACCTGTCTTCCTCGCGGCGCTGGCGCAAGCGCGGCCTGCCACGGGTGCTGGTGCTGCTGGCGGTATTGCGTGTGTTTCTGGAGCGCCAGCAGCGTGGCCGGCCGCTCTGGCATGCGGACCTGGCCCGAGAAGGCTGGCCGCTGCCCGAGGACGAGTGGGATGAGCTGGTCGATTTTCTCGAGACTGAGCGCTTGGTCTGTCGGGTCAGTGGTGGCGGCTGGGTGCTCAGTCGCGATCTGGGGCATTTCAGCCTCAATCAGCTGCTGGTCCGTTGCCCCTGGCCCCTGCCGCGCGCCGGGCAGTTGCCGGCGCAGCTGGAGGAAGCCTGGTATCCGGCGTTGCGCCAGGCGCTGGAAATGCTTCAGGAGGAACAGGCCGAGTTGTTCAGTGGCAGTGTGCAGCAGTGGCTCAAGCCCATGGCCGGGTGACGAAAAACGGCAGTTTGTTTCGTGGGGCAGTGGTGTACGTCTCGGCAGGGCTAGCGTGCATGCCCTCAAATGGCTGGCATGCTTTTGGCAGACACCGAGTGCATCGTTGAGCTATTTCCGGAATAACTGATGTCTCGCTCCAAGTCGGCTGGTGAACGTGTGATCTTCCTGCATCAGGCCCGGCCGCAGCAGGCGCTTGAGAGTCTTCGGCGGGTCACGGGGCTGCAGTTTTTCGAGTGGCCCGAGTCACTGGCGCCCAAGGGCAATCAAGGACGTGAGGCTCCGGCTGGAGAGGCGAGAGGACTTGCGTGCGGGGGCGAAGCGGAAGTGTAGCGGCCACATCCCTGTGGCGAGGTATGGATCAGGCGAAAGCCTTGCTGCCGGCGCTGATCGGGTCGGCGGCCTGGACGAACAGTTCCTCGACTATCAGGCTGCGAATCGGCACGGCGCTGCGCAGGCGAACCTGCATGTCGCTGATCTTCTGTTTGTGCGGCAGGCGAGCCACGCCTGAGAGCATGATCTTGCCCTGACTGTTGACCTTGCCGTGCTCAACGGCCACCTCGCGTTGCTCGCTGCCATCGAGGTAGCTGACCAGCAGCGACACGGGTAACTCCCCGAGGCCCGGCAGGTTGAGCCAGGCGGCGACGTTGAACTCGGACGCCTTGTTGCCGGCACCGGTGGCGGTGATGCGTGCCTGACTAATGATCTGGCTGGGAACTGGACCGACGATTTGGTCTGGAATGCGGCTCATACTGGCCTCGGCGATACAACAGGGTGAATGTTCCGCGATTATAGGAAGGGGGCTTGAGCGAAAACCGTGCGCACTGGCCATCTGCTGCGTGACCTGTCTCGCAGTTCCACAAGACAGGTCCAAGAGCTGCTTAGCCCAGACGCAATGGGTGGCGGATGACCAGTGGTGTTTTGAGGTTGGCCGCAGGCAACGGCACGATGGTTTGGGTGTTTACGTTGAGTAGTTGCAGCCAGAGGTTCTCACCCTCGACGAATTGCCCCTGATTCAACCACAGACCATGATGCCAGCCGTTGCCTGGCGCCGGGGTGCTTTGCAATACGCCGGGATGAGTTTGCGCGTTCGGTGCACGTCGCAGCCAAACAGGGCGTGGAAGCCCTTTGAGATAGCGTAGGCCCAGATACAGACCGTCGGCATTCTGATGGCGCCAGCGCACCATGGCCAGCAGCGGCGAGCTACTGGTTTCGGGCAACAGCAGCAATTGGCCAACCTGCAACTGCTGGCCATGCTGCGGGCTGCATAGCAGGCGTGCGCCCCCCGGACTGTTGTCGAGCATCTGAGCTTCCACCCTGAGAGGGCGGTGTTCGAGCAGATGGGCGTGGATGTGCTGCAAACCGACCACCATGCTACAGGCGATAGCCTGTTCGGCACGATCATGTCGGCGCTGCTGGCGCCCCAGCCAGTTGTGCCGCACACGTTCGAGCAGCTCGCGTGCGCTTCGATCTTGCAGTGGTGCGGGCTCGTGCAGGGCTATCAATAAAGGACCGAGCTCAAGGCGGCGTAGTAGTTCGGTATTGCCTGGTGTAAGTGTCTGCTGTGGCAGGCTGGCTTGATCCAGACTCAGGTCGAGCAGAGCGCCTTCGATGTCTTCATCTTCTTCCACCGGCAGTAGGCGAGCCAGATCTGCAAAAGGAGCGAGGGCTGCGAACAGGCGTGGGCATTCGCCTTCGGCCAGATGAAACGGATTGCTAAGAGC
>NZ_NSLB01000012.1 GCF_002304225.1 Pseudomonas sp. HAR-UPW-AIA-41 | reverse complement strand
CGCTGCTGGCCAGTCGCACCCTGTCGCTGTCGGCCCTGCCGCGTGGCGGTCGTCCGGCGCCCTGGGCCCAGGCCCTGCGCTGGCCGGTACGCGGCCTGCTGATCGTTCTGCGCAGCGTGCCGGAGATTGTCTGGGCGCTGCTGTTCGTTCGTGCCGTCGGCCTCGGCCCCACCGCCGGGGTACTGGCCATCGCCATCACCTACAGCGGCATGCTGGGCAAGGTCTATGCGGAAATTTTCGAGTCGGTGGACCAGAAACCCACCCGCGCTCTGCTGCTGGCCGGCAGCGGGCGCCTGGCGGCCTTCTGCTACGGCACGCTGCCCAATGCCGCCGGTGAGCTGCTGTCGTACACCGTGTACCGCTGGGAATGCGCCATCCGCGCCTCGGTGGTGATGGGCTTCGTCGGCGCCGGCGGTCTGGGCCAGCAGATGGACCTGTCGATGCGCATGTTCGCCGGCAACGAAGTGGCCAGCCTGCTGCTGACCTTCCTCGCCCTGGTTCTGCTGGCCGATGCCCTCAGCCGCCTGCTGCGCGGGAGGCGGCAATGAAGCGCCTGCTCGACCTGGGCCTGCTGCTGGCCGTCATGACCGGAGTGATTGCTGCCTTTGCCTATCTGCAACTGGATCTGGCCGGCCTGTTCAGTGCGCAAAGCCTGGGGCAGATGGGTCAGTACGCCGTGCGCTTTCTGCAACCGGACCTGTCCGGCGCCTATCTCCAAAGCATCCTGCGCGGCGCTCTGGAAACCCTGGCTATGTCGGCCCTCGGCACTCTGCTCGCCGCCCTCGCCGGCCTGCTGATTGCCCTGCCGGCAGCCGGTCGTTTCGGTCATGTCGCCGAAGCCCTGGCCCGCCTGCTGCTCAACGCCCTGCGCGCGGTCCCCGAGCTGGTGTGGGCCGCCCTCATGGTGCTGGCCGCCGGCCTCGGCCCCAATGCCGGCACCCTGGCGCTGGCCCTGCACACCGCCGGCGTGCTTGGCCGGCTGTTTGCCGAAGCACTGGAGAACACCCCGGCGGAACCGGCCGAAGCCATTCGCCTGGCCGGCGGCTCACGCCTGACCGCCTTCCTCTACGGCACCCTGCCCGGTGTGCTGCCGCAGTTGCTGGCCTACAGCCTGTACCGCTGGGAGAACAACATCCGCATGGCCAGCGTGCTGGGTTTTGTCGGCGCCGGTGGTCTGGGGCAGATGCTCTACGTCAGCCTCAGCCTGTTCCAGGAAGCCCAGGCCGCCACGGTGATCCTGGCCATGCTGTCCCTGGTCCTGCTGGTGGACATCTGCAGCAGCCAGCTGCGTCAGCGCTGGCTCAAGGCCTGAGCGCACCACAACAGCGCTCCCACCCGCCCGCCTCCCCATCGCAGTGCAACCGGCCAGTGGCAGACGCCATGCGTATCACACTTCCATGGCATAAAGGGGTCTTGGCACGATCCTCGCAAATCACTGATTAAACAGGGAAAAGATTGTCTGACAGGATGATCGCAATAGCCGACTAGGGTTCCGGCCTGCCTCACCCGGCAGGTGGCTGGTCCGAGAGTCGGCGACCTCCATCGAGGTTACACGGCGGGATAAAAGCCCGGGAGAACACCGGCCAACGGCGGCCCGGTACCTGTGTTCCTGATCACTGATGAATGGAGGTCTGCCATGCGCGCCCACAACCTGATTGCCTGCCTGCTTGGCGGACTATTGTCTTTTGCTCCCACCGCCTTCGCCGCGGAGAAACCCTCATTCAAGGTTTGCTGGTCGATCTTCGCCGGCTGGATGCCCTGGGGCTATGCCGCCAGCGAAGGCATCGTGAAGAAATGGGGCGACAAATACGGCATCGATATCCAGGTCGATGAAGTACCGGATTACGTCAACTCCATCGAGCGCTACACCAGCGGCGAATACGACGGCTGCGCCATGACCAATATGGACGCACTGACTATTCCGGTGGCGGCCGGAGTCGACAGCACTGCGCTGATTGTCGGCGACTTCTCGGACGGTGCCGACGGCATCCTGATCCGCGGCGCCAACCGCACCCTTCGCGATCTAAAGGGCAAAACCATCCTGTTGGTGGAGAACTCGGTATCGCACTATCTGCTCAGCCGTGCCCTGGAATGGGCCCTGCTCAAAGAAGATGACGTAAAAATCCAGAACATCTCCGACAAGGACATCGTCAAAGCCTTCGTCAGCGGCCAGGGCGACGCCGTGATCACCTGGAACCCGCTGCTGGCGGACATCAAACGTCAGGCCGAGGTCGATCAGGTATTCAGCTCTCACTACATTCCCGGCGAAATCGTTGACCTGATGGTGGTCAATAGTAAGGTTCTTGCCAGCTACCCCGAACTAGGCAAGGCACTGACCGGTGCCTGGTTTGAAACACAGCGACTGATGGGCCTGCCGACCCCCGAAGGCGCGGCTGCCCGAGCCAAGATGGCCGCAGCCGCAGGTACCACGGCAGAGGATTTCGACGAGCAACTGGACACCCTGCGCTCGTTCTACGCCCCTCGCTATGCACTGGCTTTTGCTACCAGCAGCAAGATGCCGGAACTGATGCAGCGTGTGGCTGGATTTGCCGATGCCCACCAACTGCTTGGCAGTGATGGCAAGGGACTGGAACACGTCGGCATCAGCTTCAGCGAGAATCGGGTGATCGGAAATCGCGATAAGGTACTACTGCGCTTCGACCCAACCTATCTGCAGATGGCCACGGACAAGTCACTCTGAAGCAGTCAGGGCGGCGCACCACAAGGCAGCCCTCCACCCAAAAGGCGCACCAGCCAGGTGCGCCAATCCCTCATAAGCACCTCACCAACACCGCGCCACACAACAAAACCCACACTGGCACGATGTTCGCTAAAGACAACTCATGCAGTAGCAGCCCTGCTCCGGCAGCGGCACACAATCAGCAATGGCTGACTAGGGTTCCGGCCCGTCCACCGAACAGGGACGGGTGACTGGTCCGAGAGTTGGCGACCTCGTTCGGGGTTACACGGCGGGACAAAAGCCCGGGAGAACGCGCCACCTGGTTCGCCAGCGATGTGCCGCGCTGCTCCTGCCCGTATTCCATCGAACTGGAGGTTCACCATGCGCAAATCCCTGCTCGCTTCGCTCTTCGCCGCCGGCCTCGGCGCCCTGCTCGCCCAGCCGGCACTCGCCGAGAAGAAAGATCATTTCAGCGTCTGCTGGACCATCTACGCCGGCTGGATGCCGTGGGAATATGGTGCCACCCAAGGCATCGTCGACAAATGGGCGAAGAAGTACGACATCAATATCGATGTCGTGCAGCTCAATGACTACGTCGAGTCGATCAACCAGTACAGCGCCGGCCAGTTCGACGGCTGCACCATGACCAACATGGACGCCCTGACCATCCCGGCCGCCGGCGGCGTAGACAGCACTGCGCTGATCATCGGTGACTTCTCCAACGGCAACGACGGCATCGTGATCAAGGGCGAGAACAAGACCCTGGCCGATCTCAAAGGCCAGAACGTCAATCTGGTGGAACTTTCTGTATCCCACTACCTGCTCGCTCGCGGCCTGGAGAAGGCAGGTCTTAGCGAAAAAGACCTCAAGGTGGTCAACACCTCCGATGCCGACATGGTGGCTGCCTTCGCCACCGATGACGTAACAGCCGTAGCTACCTGGAACCCGCTGCTGGCCGAAATCGAAGCCACACCGGGCGTGACCAAGGTATTCGACTCCAGCCAGATCCCCGGTGAAATCATCGACCTGATGGTGGTCAACAGCAACACCCTCAAGGACAACCCGGCTCTGGGCAAAGCTCTGACCGGCGCCTGGTACGAAATCATGGCCACCATGAGTGCGAAAACCGCAGCCGGCAAGGCTGCACGTGAACATATGGCCAAAGCCTCCGGTACCGACCTGGCCGGCTACGACGCGCAGCTAGCAGCCACCCAGATGTTCTACTTCGCCAAGGATGCGCTGTCCTTCGCCAACAGCCCGAAACTGCCGGCAACCATGACCAAGGTGGCGGAGTTCTCCTTCAGCCACGGGCTGCTCGGCGAAGGTGCGCAAAGCGCCGAAGCCATCGGCATGGCGTTCGCCAAAGGCATCACCACCGGCGACAAGGGCAACATCAAGCTGCGCTTCGACCCGAGCTATATGCAGATGGCGGCCGACGGCAAGCTGTAAGCGCCTGGTAAAGCCGTAGGTTGGGTTGAGCCCGCGAAGCCCAACTCCTGCACAACGTTGGGCTTCGTACCTCAGCACCAACCTACGCGCCACCTTCATACAGAGACAATCCATGCGCCTGATCAACCGACACCCGGACCGCGGCGGTCGCCTGCTGCTGATCCTGTTGCCCTTCGCCCTGCTGCTGTTTGCCTACTTCACGGGCTCGGCGGCGCGGCTGACGGACAACCCCAACGACAAGCTGCTGCCCAGTGCCAGCCAGATGCTCAGCGCCATCGACCGCCTGGCCTTCACCGAGGACAAGCGCAGCGGCGAATACCTGTTCTGGCAGGACAGCGCCGCCAGCCTGTCGCGTCTCGGCCTGGGCATCGGCATCGCGGCCCTGGCGGGGCTGTGCATGGGGATAGCCGCCGGCATCCTGCCGCTCTTCCGCGCGCCGCTGTCGCCGCTGCTCACCGTGCTGTCGATGGTGCCGCCGCTGGCGATACTGCCGATCCTGTTTATCGTCTTTGGCCTGGGAGAACTGTCCAAGGTGATGCTGATCGTCATCGGCATCACCCCGGTGCTGGCCCGTGATCTGGAGCAGCGGGCCCGTGAGATCCCGGCGGAAATCCTGATCAAGTCGCAGACCCTCGGCGCCAGCACCTGGACGCTGATCCTGCGTGTGGTGCTGCCGCAACTGCTGCCGCGCCTGCTGATTGCCCTGCGTCTGGTGCTCGGTTCGGCCTGGCTGTTCCTGATCGCCGCCGAAGCCATCGCCAGTACCGACGGTCTGGGTTACCGCATCTTTCTGGTACGCCGTTACATGGCGATGGACGTGATCCTGCCGTACGTAGTGTGGATCACCCTGCTCGCCTGGCTGATGGACCTGGGGCTGCGCCAGCTCACCCGCCTGTGCTTTCCCTGGTATGAAGGAGCCAAGGCATGAAGCGTACAGAGAGCGGCGCCGTAGCGAGCGAGTCGCTGGCAAGAAGCCCGGAGCACAGCAACCGGAGTGGACACAGAGTCCATGAGGATTGCGCGCACCGCGCGACACAGCCAGCAACACGCGCAGTAGGCGCCTTTATCGAAGTCAAGAATGTCTGGCAGGAGTACGGTGACCAGGTCGTGCTGGAGCGCCTGAACCTGTCGATCAACGAAGGCGAGTTCTGCACGCTGGTCGGTGCCTCCGGCTGCGGCAAGTCGACCTTCCTGCGCTTGCTGCTGGGCCAGGAGCGGCCGAGCAAGGGTGAAATCCTGCTGGCCGGCCAAGCCCTGCCCGGCGAGCCGGACGCCAGCCGCGGCGTGGTGTTCCAGCGCTACTCGGTGTTTCCGCACCTCTCCGTGCTGGACAACGTCGCCATCGGTCTGGAGCTGCCACGCTCGCCACTGCTCGGCAGGCTGTTCGGTGCCGCCAAGCGCGACGCCCGCGCGCAGGCCGAAGCCATTCTGCGCAAGGTCGGCCTCGGCCATGCCCTGGACAAGTACCCCAGCCAGCTTTCCGGCGGCATGCAGCAACGTCTGGCCATCGCCCAGGCGCTGATCATGAAGCCGCGCGTGCTGCTGCTGGACGAACCTTTCGGCGCACTGGACCCGGGCATCCGCAAGGACATGCACGCCCTGCTGCTGGAACTGTGGCACGAGACCGGGCTGACCGTCTTTATGGTCACTCACGATCTGAGTGAAGGCTTCAGCCTCGGCACCCGCCTGCTGGTGTTCGACAAGACCCGCATCGATCCGCATGCGCCGAACGCCTTCGGCGCGCGCATCACCTACGACATCCCCCTGAACAGCGACCGCCGCGCCCAGCGCGCCGCCGTCGCGGCGTTGCCGGCGCACATCACCGGCGACCTGCAACCGGCCCTGTAAGGAGCATCCCATGACCGCTGCACTAACCCTGCGCCCCACGCTGTACGAGGAACTCGTGCCTGGTGGCGGCCACACCTCCTTCGTCCTCAAGCGCGGCCAGCTGCTGCGCCTCACCGATATCGAAGGTGGCGCCAACGTCAGCCTGCTGCTGCTCAATGCCCACGAGAAAAGCGAGCGCCTCAACCTGCCGGACACCCTCAAGTGCCAGCACACCGCCAGGCTCACCGCCGGCCATTGCCTGTACTCGGATATGGGCAGAATCCTCGCCGCCATAACCGCCGACACCTGCGGCTGGCATGACAGCATGGGCGGCCTGCTGAACGCGGCAGAAGTGACCGAGAAGTACGGCCAGGGCCGCTATCAGGAACTGCGCAACGGCTTCTTCCGCAACGGGATGGACAACCTGCTGGTGGAACTGGGCAAGTGGGACCTTGGCATCGCGGACCTGCTGATGAACCTCAACCTGTTCAGCAAGATCACGGTCGATCGCGACGGCTGCTTCCACTTCGAAGCCGGCAATTCCAAAGCCGGCGACTACATCGAGCTGTATGCGCCGATGGACACCCTGGTGGTGCTTACCGCCCTGCAGCACCCGATGGACCCGAATCCGCAGTACGCACCCAAGCCGGTGCAGCTCAGCTGGCAGCAGGTGCAGAGCGATGGCATCAGCGTGCTCTGCCGCACCTCGCGTCCGGAAAACGGCCGCGGCTTCCACAACACTGAACGGCTTTACCTGTAAGGAGCGGCGCCATGAGCCTGATCGAAAGCACCCTGCACCCCGAAGCCGCCGTGTTCCGCCATGTGATCCCGGCCGGCGAGCCCTACCTGTTCGAGGTCAGGGCCGGGCAGACCCTGCGCCTGCTCGACCTGGAAGGCAACCAGGCCGTCGATACCCTGTTCTTCAGCGCAAAGAACCCGCGCGAGCGTTACGACCCGCAGCGCACCCTGCGCAAACAGAACAGCGTGTACCTGACCACCGGCACCGTGCTCTGGTCCAACCTCGGCAACCCGCTGCTGACCATCACCGCCGACACCTGCGGCCGCCACGACACCCTCGGCGCGCCTGCGCTCAGGAGAGCAACACCGTCCGCTATGCCCTGGAAAAGCGCTACATGCACAGCTGCCGCGACAACTTCCTGCGCGGCGCGCTGCACGACGGCCGGCTGAGCAAGCGCGATCTGGGCGCCAACATCAACTTCTTCATGAACGTGCCGGTCACCCCGGAAGGCGGCCTGACCTTCGAGGACGGCCTCTCGGCGCCGGGCAAGTACGTGGAGCTCAAGGCGCACATGGACGTGATCGTGCTGATCTCCAACTGCCCGCAACTGAACAACCCCTGCAACGCCTACAACCCGACCCCGGCCGAGGTGCTGGTATGGGACTGAGCGGCCTGCGCCTGTGGCTGTTCCGCCTGGGACAACGCCAGCCGGCACCCGCCGACTCCACGCCACGCCCGAACTGACCTGCCCTCGCGGACGACCGCGAGGCGAACCGAATACCGGCGGGACGACCCGCCTCCTTCGAGGGCTCCTCGAATGTTCGACAAACTTCTGATCGCCAACCGCGGCGCCATCGCCTGCCGCATCCTGCGCACCCTGCGCCAGCTCGACGTCAAGGGCGTGGCCGTTTACTCCGAAGCCGACGTCGCCAGCCTGCATCTGCAGCAGGCCGACGAGGCCCATAGCCTGGGCGAAGGCCCGGCCGCCACTACCTATCTGGTGGTCGACAAGATTCTGGAGATCGCCAGGCGCAGCGGCGCCAAAGCCATTCACCCCGGCTACGGCTTCCTCTCCGAAAACGCCGCCTTCGCCGAGGCCTGCGAGGCCGCCGGCATTGCCTTCGTCGGCCCGACGCCCGAACAGCTGCGCGTTTTCGGCCTCAAGCACACCGCCCGCGCCCTGGCCAAGCAACATGGTGTGCCGATGCTGGAAGGCACCGAGCTGCTGGAAAATCTCGACGCCGCGCTCAAGGCCGGTGAGGAAGTCGGCTACCCGGTGATGCTGAAGAGCACCGCCGGCGGTGGCGGCATCGGCATGCGCGTGTGCCGCAGCGCGGAAGAACTCTCGGATGCCTTCGAGGCGGTCAAGCGCCTGGGGCAGAACAACTTCAGCGACAGCGGCGTGTTCATCGAGAAGTACATCCAGCGCGCCCGCCATCTGGAAGTGCAGGTATTTGGCGATGGGCGCGGCGAAGTCCTCGCCCTCGGCGTACGCGACTGCTCGGTGCAGCGGCGTAACCAGAAGGTGCTGGAAGAAACCCCGGCGCCCAACCTGCCGGCCGGCATGGCCGAGGCACTCTGTGCGGCGGCGATCAAGCTGGCCAAGGCGGTCAGCTACCGCAGCGCCGGCACCGTGGAGTTCGTCTACGACAGCGAGGCCGAGCGCTTCTACTTCCTCGAAGTGAACACCCGCCTGCAGGTCGAGCACGGCGTCACCGAACAGGTGTGGGGGGTCGACCTGGTGCGCTGGATGATCGAGCTGGCGGCCGGCGATCTGCCGCCGCTCAGCGAACTGGGTAAAGGCCTTGAACCCAGCGGTCACGCCATCCAGGCGCGCCTGTATGCCGAAGATCCGGGCCGCGACTTCCAGCCCTGCCCCGGCCTGCTCACCGCCGTCAGCTTCCCCGAAGCCGATGGCAAGGCCCTGCGCATCGACACCTGGGTCGAAGCCGGCTGCGAGATTCCGCCCTACTTCGACCCGATGATCGCCAAGCTCATCACCTGGGCACCGACTCGCGAAGAAGCCAGCGCCGCCCTCAGCCAGGCCCTGGCCGATAGCCTGCTGTACGGCGTGGAGACCAACCGCCAGTACCTGCGCCAGATCATCAGTGACGTGCCCTTCGCCGAAGGCAATCCCTGGACCCGCTGCCTGGAAGGTCTGACCTACCGCGCCAGCACCTTCGAAGTACTGTCCGCCGGCACCCAGACCACCGTGCAGGACTTCCCCGGCCGCCTCGGCTACTGGGCCGT
Source organism: Pseudomonas sp. HAR-UPW-AIA-41 (assembly GCF_002304225.1). Taxonomy (GTDB): domain Bacteria; phylum Pseudomonadota; class Gammaproteobacteria; order Pseudomonadales; family Pseudomonadaceae; genus Aquipseudomonas. The sequence continues at coordinate 46,613 of NZ_NSLB01000012.1, read as the reverse complement.
CGGCGTACCGCCGTCCGGGCCGATGGACGACCGCGCCCTGCGCCTGGGCAACCGCCTGCTGGGCAATGACGAAGGCGCCGCCGGATTGGAAATCACCATGAGCGGCCCTCTACTGCGCTTCAACACCGAGGCGGTGGTGGCGGTGACCGGCGCGGAAATCCCGCTGACGCTGGACGGTGTGGCGCAACCCATGAACACCGCCCTGCTGATCAGGGCTGGCAGCACCCTGAGCCTCGGCACCATCGCAGGTTCAGGCGCGCGCTCCTATCTCACCCTGCGCGGCGGCCTGCAGGTACCGGAATACCTGGGCAGCAAAAGCACCTTTACCCTCGGCCAGTTCGGCGGCCACGGCGGCCGCGCCCTGCGTGCCGGCGATGTGCTGCACCTTCCACCTCTCGGCGATACGAGCAACGGCGTGCAACTGCCCGCCGCGCTGTGCAGCGAACTGCCCGCCGTGCGCGAGCTGCGGGTGATCTACGGCCCGCACGGCGCGCCGGAATACTTCACCCCGGCCTATATCGACACCTTCCTCGCCACCGACTGGGAGGTGCACTTCAACTCCAGCCGCACCGGCGTGCGCTTGATCGGCCCGAAACCGGAGTGGGTACGCGACAGCGGCGGCGAAGCCGGCCTGCACCCCTCCAACATTCACGACAATCCGTATGCCATCGGCACGGTGGACTTCACCGGCGATATGCCGGTGATCCTCGGCCCGGACGGTCCGAGCCTGGGCGGCTTCGTCTGCCCGGTGACCATCATCGAGGCCGACCTGTGGCAGTTGGGCCAGCTCAAGGCCGGCGACAAGGTGCGCTTCGTGCCGGTGAACATCGACACCGCCCGTGCGCTGGCCAAGGCCCGCCAGGCGGAAGTGGCCGGGCTGCAGGCCGTGCCCGTCGACTGGCAGCCGATTCCGCTGGAGCCGCCCGTGGTGCTGGATATCGGCAGCCTCGACAAGCGTCTGGTCGCCCGTCTGTCCGGCGACACCCACCTGCTGCTGGAAATCGGCCAGCCGGAACTGGACCTGGTCCTGCGCTTCCGTGGGCATGCGCTGATGCAGGCGCTGGAAGCCAAGCAGCTGGAGGGCGTGATCGACCTGACCCCTGGCATCCGCTCGCTGCAGGTGCATTACCAGCCGGAAACCCTGTCGCTGGCGCGCCTGCTGGCGGCGGTGATCGGCGAGTGGGATGCGGTGTGCAACGCCACGGACCTGCGCGTGCCGTCGCGCATCGTCCACCTGCCGCTGTCCTGGGACGACCCGGCCTGCCAGTTGGCCATCGAGAAATACATGACCACGGTGCGCAAGGACGCGCCCTGGTGCCCGAGCAACCTGGAATTTATCCGCCGCATCAACGATCTGCCCAACCTTGATGAGGTCTACAAGACCGTATTCGACGCCAGCTACCTGGTGATGGGGCTGGGCGATGTCTACCTCGGCGCACCGGTAGCCACCCCGCTGGACCCGCGCCACCGCCTGGTGACCACCAAGTACAACCCGGCACGCACCTGGACCGCCGAGAACTCGGTGGGCATCGGCGGCGCCTACATGTGCGTGTACGGCATGGAGGGCCCCGGTGGCTACCAGTTCGTCGGCCGCACCCTGCAGATGTGGAACCGCTACCGCGAAGTCAGCGCCTTCCACGGCAAGCCCTGGCTGCTGCGCTTTTTCGACCAGATCCGCTTCTACCCGGTGAGTGCCTCCGAACTGCTGCAGATCCGCCGCGACTTCCCGCTCGGCCGCTTTGATCTGCGCATCGAGGACAGCGAACTGGCCCTGGCCGACTATCAGGACTTCCTCTCCGCGGAAGCCGCGGGCATCGACGCCTTCCGCACCCAGCAGCGGGCGGCGTTTGCCGCCGAACGCCAGCGCTGGATCGACTCCGGCCAGGCGCATTTCGAGGTCGAGGACGTCGGCCCGGATGTGGGCGAGGACGCCCCGCTCGGCGCCGGCCAGCATGGCATCGACAGCCACATCGCCGGCAACCTCTGGCAGGTGCAGGTGGAGGCCGGCAGCACGGTGAAAGCCGGCGATGTGCTGGTGATCCTCGAGTCGATGAAGATGGAAATACCCCTCACTGCCCCGCGCGACGGCGTGGTGCGTGAAGTTCGCGTGCAGCCCGGCTCTCCGGTGCGCGCCGGTCAGCGTGTTGTTGTTCTGGAGGAAGCCTGATGCCCGCCTTTGCCCATGATTTGCGCCTCGGCGCCCTGAAAGCCGCCTACACCAGCGGCAGCCTGAGCCCGCGCCAGCTGATCGGCGATCTGCGCGAACAGGCCGCCGCGCTGAATCCCGAGTTCAAGCTGTTTATCCACCTGCTCAGCCCGGAAGAGCTGGAGCCCTACCTGGCGGCGCTGGACGGCAAATCGCCGGCCGAGCTGCCGCTGTACGGCGTGCCCTTCGCCATCAAGGACAATATCGACCTGGCCGGCATCCCGACCACCGCCGCCTGCCCGGCCTTCGCCTATGTCCCCGGAGAGAGCGCGACCGTCGTCCAGCAACTGATCGCCCTCGGCGCCGTGCCGCTGGGCAAGACCAACCTCGACCAGTTCGCCACCGGCCTGAACGGCACCCGTTCGCCCTACGGTGAGTGCCGCAACAGCGTACATCCGGACTATCCGTCCGGCGGTTCCAGCGCGGGCTCGTCCCTGGCCGTGGCGCTGGGCGTGGCCAGCTTTGCCTTGGGCACCGACACCGCGGGCAGCGGCCGGGTGCCGGCGGCGCTGAACAATCTGGTCGGGCTCAAGGCCAGCAAGGGGCTGATTTCCACCGCCGGCGTGGTGCCAGCCTGCCGCACGCTGGACTGCGTGACCTACTTCAGCGCCACCGCCCTTGAGGCCAGCCAGCTGCTGGCGCTGACCGCCAGGCTGGATGCGCGCGACGAATACAGCCGGGCCAACCCGCTGTGGAACGATGCCAGCGCCTTCGGTAAGCCGCGCGCCGGCTTCCGTTTCGGCGTGCCGGCACAGCTGGAGTTCCTCGGCTGCCCGGAAAGCCCGGCACTGTTCGCGCAGGCCATCGAACAGCTGAAAGCCCTCGGCGGCGAAGCGGTGGAAATCGACTTCGCGCCCTTCCTCGAAGCCGCGCGCCTGCTCTATGAGGGCCCCTGGGTGGCCGAGCGCTACAGCGTCGCCGGCAAGCTGATCGAAGAGCAGCCGGACGCCGTGCTGCCGGTGATCAGGGCCGTGCTGGAAAAAGCGCCGGGCACCACGGCCGTCGGGGCGTTCCGCGCCCAGTACCGCCTGCAGGCACTCAAGGCGATCTGCGACCGCATCCTCGCCGATCTGGACTGTGTACTGACACCGGCCTACCCGCGCCCGGTGACGCTGGACGAGCTTCACGCCGAACCGGTCAGGCGCAATTCGGACCTGGGCTACTACACCAACTTCATGAACATGCTCGACTACGCGGCAGTGGCTGTCCCCGCGGGCTTTATGGCCAACGGTCTGCCCTGGGGCGTGATCCTGTTCGGCCGCGCCTTCACCGATCAGTACCTGCTGGGTCTGGCCGATGCCCTGCAGCGCCAGCATGGCCTGCTGCTTTCCGGTGAACGCACACTGGAATCGCCTGCCCCGGCCACCCTCGCCCGCCACGACCGCGCCCGCGTGGTGGTGTGCGGCGCGCACCTGGATGGCCTGCCGCTGAACTGGCAGCTCAGGCAGCGCGGCGGCCGTCTGCTTGAGGCCACGCAGAGCTCGCCAGACTACCGACTGTACGCCCTGGCCGGGGGACCGGTGCAGCGCCCCGGGATGGTACGGGTCGCCGAGGGCGGCGCGGCTATTGCCGTGGAAGTCTGGGAGCTGCCGAGCAGCGAACTGGGCTCCTTCCTCACCGGCATCCCGGCGCCCCTGGGGCTGGGCAAGGTGCAACTGGCCGATGGCAGCTGGGAAACCGGCTTTATCTGCGAGGGCTACGGGCTCGCAGGCGCCAGCGACATCACCGCCTTTGGCGGCTGGCGCGCCTGGCTGGCCAGCCGCTGAAACACGCGGCACGGCGCCGCACTCGCTGGCGGCGCCGGCCTCTGCCACACTAGGGCATGTCTATCGAGCCTTGGAGCGCTCTGCATGCCGCTGACCAGTCGCCGCCACCGGACCCTCGGGCCACTGCGCCTGCTGTTGCTGTTTCTGCTGCTGGGCGGATTCCTCACCACCACCCTCTTCAGTTACTACACCTCGCTGAAAGCGGTACGCAGCAGCATCCTCAGCACCGAACTGCCGCTGACCTCGGACAACGTCTACTCGGAAATCCAGCGCGACCTGGTGCGCCCGGTGCTGATCGCCTCGATGATGGCCAACGACACCTTCCTGCACGACTGGATCAAGCACGGTGAGCAGGACGTCGGGCAGATCACCCGCTATCTGCGCGAGGTACAGAACCGCCACAACGCCTTCACCAGCTTCTTCGTTTCGGAAAAGACCCGTACCTACTTCCAGAGCCGCGGCATCCTCAAGCAGGTGGCCCAGGATGAGCCCCGTGATGCCTGGTACTTCCGTGTCCGCGAGCTGAAAGAGCCCTACGAGATCAATGTCGACATCGACATGGCCAACCAGGACAGCATGGCCATCTTCATCAACTACCGGGTGCTCGACGAGGCCCAGCACTTTCTCGGCGTTACCGGTGTCGGCCTGTCCGTGGAAAGCGTGGTCAAGCTGATCGACACCTACCAGAAGCGCTTTGACCGCACTGTGTATCTGGTCAACCCGAAAGGCGTGATCAGCCTCACCGGTGAAGCCGGCGGCCCCTTCGGCAACCGGGCCGGCAAGGCGATTGCCGATATCGATGGCCTCGACGGCCTGCTCGCGCAGATGCCCAAGCTGCAGGACGGCAGCTATGAATACGAGTTCGAGGACAATCGCTACTTCGTCAATGTGCGCTACATCCCCGAGCTGAAGAACTACCTGTTCGTCACCAAGCATGACGGAGGGCAGACCGCCGAAATCCGCCAATCGCTGTGGCTCAGCATACTGATGTGCCTGCTGGTGACCGCCATCGTGATGACCCTGTTCAGCCTGCTGATCCGCCGCTACCAGCTGCGCATCGAACGCCTTGCGGCCACCGACCAGCTCACCGAACTGCCCAACCGCCGCGGCTTCGAGATGCTCGCCGGGCAGGCCCTTGAGGAAGCCCGCCGCGAGCAGCAACCCTTGAGCGCCATCGTCATCGACCTCGACCACTTCAAGACCCTCAACGACACCCACGGCCATCTGGCCGGTGATGTGGTGCTCAAGGGCTTTGCCAACCAGCTGCGGGCATCCCTGCGCCGTTCGGATATCGTCTGCCGCTGGGGCGGTGAAGAGTTCATCGTGCTGTTCAAGAACACGCCTCTGGATACCGCCCGGCAACTGGCAGAAAAACTGCGCGTCCAGCTGGAGAAGCAGCACTTCTTCTGGGAGGACAAGGCGCTCAAGGTCACCATCAGCATCGGCCTAACCAACCTCACCGGCGGCGAAGGCCTGGACGCGCTGATCGCCCGCGCCGACCGGGCGCTGTACCGGGCCAAGCAGAGCGGCCGCAACCAGATCGCCAGCGAACCGGGCGCCAGTGCCTGACAACACCTGACAACCGGGACGTCAACATGACCATCGACAACCGCGCGCAGGCCCAGCAGCGAAGCGACCGCATTGCCCAGTTCCGCGCCGAGCTGGACTGCCTGCAGCGCGAAGGCGTGCTGCAACTGGCGGCCGATCAGCAGGCCCGGGTGCAGAGCTACCACCAGCGCCTGCTCGGCGAACTGGCCAGCCGCTTCGACATCGACCACAGCCGCCAGGCGCACCAGCTCTCGCTGGGCATGCGTATCGCCTCGCTGCTCGGCGCCCTGGCCCTGGCCGCCAGCCTGTTCTTTCTGTTCTACCGGTTCTGGGGGCTGTTCGGCAGCACCAGCCAGGTCGCCATCCTGATCGCCGCGCCACTGCTTGGCCTGCTGCTGACAGCCGCCCTGCAACGTCTGGATGACAGCGGCTACTTCAGCAAGCTGGCGGCGCTGCTGACCTTTACCGCCTTCGTTCTCAATCTGGTCATGCTGGGGCAGATCTTCAATATCACGCCCACCGATCAGGCCCTGCTGGCCTGGGCCGCGCTGGCCCTGCTGCTGGCCTATGCCTGCGAGTTGCGCCTGCTGCTCGGGCTCGGTCTGCTCAGTGCCACGGCCTTCTGCGCCAGCCGCCTGCACAGCTGGGACGGCCTCGACTGGCTGGCCTGCGTCGAACGCCCGGAAAACTTCCTGCTACCGGCCCTGCTCATGCTGGCCAGCGCCGAACTGGCCGTGCAGCGCCGCTTCGCCGGCTTTGCGGCGCTGTACCGCATGCTCGGTCTAGTCTGCCTGCTGCTGCCGATGCTGATCCTCGGCTACTGGGGGGAAGGCAGCTACCTGCGCCTGGACCCGGATCTGATTGAAGGCATCTACCAGTTGCTCGGCTTCGCCGTCCCGGCGCTGGCCATCTACATCGGCATTCGCCGCCAGCAGGCCGAGCTGATCAACGGCGGCACGCTGCTGTTCGTCATTGCCCTGTTCTGCAAGGTGTTCGACTGGTGGTGGGACTACCTGCCCAAGTACCTGTTCTTCTTCCTCCTCGGTCTGCTGGCCATTCTGGTTCTGCTGGTGATGCGTCGCCTGCGTCGCAGCCTCGCCGTGGAGGTGCAGCCATGAAGCCGACCCGCCTGCTGCTGGCCGCCGCCGGCCTGATCGTGATCAGCAATGCCCTGAGCCTGGCTGGCGTGGCCTGGAACCGCAGCGGCACGCCGGACAGCCAGCTGCGCCTGTCCGAACGGGAACTGCCATTCGCCTGGCGCGAATTCGGCCCACAGGAAAACTCCAACCTGGCCCTGCGCCTTGACTGGCAGCAGGAACGGCGCCGTGCCAACGACTGGCGCGGCCCCGACTGGCTGCAGCGCAATGCCCTGCTGGAGCTGGGGTTCGATGAGTTGCCCGAAGACGGTCAGGAACACTATGCCCGCTGGCGCCTGCAGGAACGCAATGCGCTGGTGGTGCTGGAATTCGACGGCCCAACCTACCAACGCGAGCTGGCGCGTGCCACCGCCGAGCTGGCCGAGGCCCGCAGCAGAAAAGCCGGCGCCGAACACATCAAGGACCTTGAGCGGCAACTGCAAAACGCCCGCGAGCAGGACAGTCGCCTCTATGCGGTGGCCGCAGGTCTCGACCGCGCCAGCCTGCGCCAGCGTTATCCCGACCGCCAGCGCTATGCCATCGTGCCGGCCCGCATCAGCGCCAGCCTCAACCAGCAGGACAAACGCTGGTACGTGCGCGGCCATATCAGCGAACTGCGCGTGGGCGATCTGTACCTGCCGCTGGCCAGCCGCAACGCCCTGCGCGCCGAATATGCCCAGCCCGAACAACACCGTGCCCGCTATCAGGTGGAGCTGGCCTTCGGCCAGCGCCTCGAGCCCTGGGTGCAGGATGTGCAGCTGGAGCCCCGGCATGACTGACACGCCCGTCGACCCGCAGCGCTGCCCGCTGTGCGGGGCGGCCAACCAGTGCACACTGGCCAACCCCGCCACCGCCACGCTGCCCTGCTGGTGTTTCAGCACACCGATCAGTGCCGATGCCCTGGCACGCATTCCCGCCGAGGCACGTCAGCAGGCCTGCCTGTGCCCGGCCTGCGCACAACTGGCCAGTCAGGCTGTCGATGCGTCTTGATCGTTTCCTCAGCAACCTGCCGCGCTTCAACCGTCAGGACGCCCGCCAGCTGATCAGTCAGGGCCGGATTTATCTGGATGGGCAGGCGTGCCGCGACGCCCAGGCCGAGGTACGCGAATTCAGCCGGGTGCAGCTGGATGATGAGCTGCTGCAGGCCGGCAAGGCGGCACGCTACTTCATGCTGCACAAGCCGGTAGGCGTGGTCAGCGCCACCCGCCATCCCGAACACCGCACGGTGCTCGACCTGCTCGACGAGCCGGACAAGGATGACCTGCACCTGGCCGGCCGCCTGGACCTCAACACCAGCGGCCTGTTGCTGATCAGCAACGACGGCCTGTGGACCAGGCGTCTGACCCTGCCGGGCAGCAAGCAGCCCAAGGTCTACCGGGTACTGACCGAACAACCGATCAGCACCGAGTACATCGAGGTGTTCGCCCGAGGCCTGTATTTCGCCTATGAAGATCTCACCACGTTGCCGGCGGAGCTGGAAATCCTCGGCAGCCACAGCGCCCGCCTGACCCTGCACGAGGGCCGCTACCATCAGGTCAAGCGCATGTTCGGCCACTTCCAGAACAAGGTCATCGGCCTGCACCGCGAGCGCATCGGTCCTCTGGACCTGGGCGACCTGCCGCCGGGGCACTACCGGGCTCTGAGCACTGAAGAAGTCGCCGCGTTCTGAGAACCTCAGGAATTTCAGCAGCCTGCTTCCAGGCCAAGGCCGATTCTGGTACAAAGACGGCCGTCCAAGCGGGCGTCGTATAATGGCATTACCTGAGCTTCCCAAGCTCATGACGAGGGTTCGATTCCCTTCGCCCGCTCCAGAACTCTCAGACCAAGCCCTGCCCATGCAGGGCTTTTTCGTTTCCGATGCCAGCGCACTCGGAACCAGCATCGAGAAGACGCTGGCAAGTCCATCAGCACAGTTAAGGTCTTTGCGAGTGACCTCTGGCTGTCGCCCCTCAAGCACCATAACCTGTTCGCCAGCTTCCCCACGAAGAGCGAACCATGATCACCCTGCATCATTGCGTCAGCGCCAGATCCTTCCGGTCACTCTGGCTGCTCGAAGAACTCGGCTTGCCCTATGAACTGCGCATGTGGCCTTTTCCTCCCAGAGCCTTGGCTCGCCACTATCTGGAAGAAAACCCATTGGGCACCGTGCCGCTGCTGGTGGAAGGCCACGTGCACATGACTGAGTCGGCAGCCATTTGCCAGTACCTCGCCGCCCGGCACAGCCCGGGAGTACTGGATGTCGCAGCCAGCGATGCGCATTTCGGGGCCTATCTGAACTGGCTGCACATGAGCGATGCCACACTGACCTTTCCGCAGACGCTGGTGCTGCGCTACCGCCACTTCGAGACGGGAGAGCGGCTACAGCCGCAGGTAGCCAACGACTATGAGCGCTGGTTCCTGGCCCGTTTGCGCGCGGTCGAGAATGCTCTGACCGAGGCCGACTATCTCTGCGCCATGCGTTTCACCGCCGCCGACATTGCGGTTGGCTATGCATTGCTGCTGGCGGAGCACCTGGGTCTGGCCGAGCAGTTCACGCCGAACATACGAGTCTACTGGGATCGCCTGCAGGACAGACCGGCATTCCAACGCGCCCTTGCTCGTCAGCAGCAAGCCGCGCTCGCGCAGGGCGTACCGATAACACCAGCGCCGGATATCCGTCCCTAGCCAGATTAATTGAAACCCTTTCCAGGCTGAGCACTGTGGCTAGACTGTGTTAAGTCGCGAGACGCATGGACATCATTTCGAGAACGGCCCCTCCACACAGAGACGCCAATGCCTCAGTCACGAACACTGCTGTGCCTGTTGTTACTTATTAGCGCTCCTGCATTGAGCTGGGCCTGTGAAAAGACCGTGCGCTGGGCAAACGATCCGCCCTATGACATGCCTGATTCCAACATGCATGTGCGTGGAGCAACCTCAGACCTGCTTCGTGAGGTTCTCAGACGCATGGACTGTAAACCCCGCTTCATCGAGCTGCCATGGGCGCGGGGTCTGCGGAATCTGGAAAATGGCAGTCTGGATATTCTGCCAGGCGCTCTGATTACACCTGAGCGAGAAACCTTTGCCTATTTCTCCGCTCCGATCCACCGCTCTCCCAATGTGCTGTTCATGAACCGGGAGGCATCCAGACGCTTTGCGTTTGATTCACTCAGTCATATCAGCCACAGCAACTTTCGGCTGGGTATCCAGATCGGCGTGATCTACAGCAGTGAATATGCTGAGCTGATCAAGCATTCAGACTTCAGGGCTCGCACTGTTCCAGTGACTGATCGCCGTGGCGCGTGGCAAATGCTAAGTGCGGGCCGTCTGGATGGTTTGATTGCCGACGAGGTGACTGGCCTGCTGGAGTTACAGCAACTGGGTTTGACGCGGCAGATTATCCGCAGCCAGCTTGTGGTATCAGAAGAACCAGCAGTCGTCGCGTTCAGCCGAAAATCGCTGCAGCCTGAGTTTGTTGAGCAATTCAACGCGGTACTGGCAACAGTCGTGGCCGATGGCACTTACGCACGCATTACGCAGCCCTACCTGCCCTGCATAGTGTCAGCAGCCAATCTGGGGTGTCGTGCAGCATCAGCGGAGTAGGACTCTCCCCTACAACAGCCAACCCAAACGCCAGTCTTCATCATCAAGCCATAAAAAAACCGCCCCGTAGGGCGGTTCTTTCGAATCGACAGCCTTACGCCAGCTGCAGCACCTTGTTCGATGCAGTACTGACTTCGCGGTACAGCGCCGGATCGTTTTCCAGAGCCTTGGCATCGGCCTTGAAGATGGTCTTCAGGCGCGAGCTCCACTCTTCGGACTTGATCTTGTCGGCGAAGCAGCGCTCGATCAGATCGAGCATGGCCGATACGGACACCGAGGCACCCGGCGAGGCACCCAGCAGAGCGGCGATGCTGCCATCGGCAGCGGCGACGATCTCGGTACCGAATTCCAGCTTGCCGCCGGTTTTCGGGTCCTTCTTGATGATCTGTACGCGCTGGCCAGCCACTTCCAGGCTCCAGTCTTCGGCCTTGGCTTCCGGGTAGAACTTGCGCAGGGCTTCCAGGCGCTGCTCCATGGACTGCATCACTTCCTTGATCAGGTAGCGGGTCAGGTCCATGTTGTCGCGGGCCACGGCCAGCATCGGCAGCAGGTTGCCCGGACGCACCGACAGCGGCAGGTCGAGGAACGAGCCGTTCTTCAGGAACTTGGTGGTGAAGCCGGCATAGGGTCCGAACAGCAGGGACTTCTTGCCATCGACCATGCGCGCATCCAGGTGCGGAACGGACATGGGCGGCGAGCCGACTTCGGCCTGGCTGTAGACCTTGGCATGGTGCTTGGCGACCACTTCGGGGTTGTCGCAACGCAGCCACTGGCCACTGACCGGGAAGCCGCCGTAGCCCTTGCCCTCTTCAATGCCGGACATCTGCAGCAGCGGCAGTGCACCGCCACCGGCGCCGAGGAAGACGAAACCGGCACTCACCTCACGGGTATTGCCGGTTTTCAGGTCCTTGACGGTGACGTTCCAGCCTTTGCCCTGGCGCTTGAGGCCGCAGACTTTCTGGGCATAGCGGATGGACACACCCGGCTTGGTCTTGAGGTGATCGAGCAGCTGATTGGTCAGCGCGCCAAAGTTGACGTCGGTACCGCCCTCGACACGAGTAGCGGCGAGACGCTCGTCGGCCTTGCGGCCTGGCATCATCAGCGGCATCCAGTCGTTCAGGGTGGCCTTGTCTTCGCTGTAGTCCATGGACTCGAAGCAGTGGTGGCCGCGCAGGGCTTCGAAACGCTTTTTCAGGTAGGCCACGCCCGAGTCGCCACTGACATAAGACAGGTGCGGAACGGGATTGATGAAGGTTTTTGGAGAACCGAAGGTACCCTGCTCGGTCAGGTGCGCCCAGAGTTGCTTGGACACTTCGAACATGCAGTTGATGTTGATGGCTTTCTTGGTGTCAATCGAGCCATTGGCGGTTTCCGGGGTGTAGTTCAGCTCACACAGACCGGCGTGGCCGGTACCCGCGTTGTTCCACGGGTTGGAGCTTTCAATAGCCCCGGATTCCAGCAGCTCGACCAGCTCCAGCTTGATGCCGGGATCGAGCTCCTTGAGCAGAGCGCCGAGTGTTGCGCTCATGATGCCGGCCCCAACCAGCACCACATCTACTGCTTCGTTCACGTCATGCGCCATCTTAACGCTTCTCCAAAATCATGATCTGCCGCAGGTAATCGACGGCCGAGGCCTAGCGCGTGTCTGCGCGTTATCAAATGCAACCCGGGCCGGCGCAGTTTCGGAGTTTCTGCGCGCAAGCCAGGCGGCACTACCACACCGACCTGCCGGCACTACCTGTGTCGCCAGCGCTGAGTCATGAGCGGGAGAAGGCGCGCCTTCTGGCTCAGCTAGCGGATTGACGATCATTTGGGCAGCGTTGCAACAGGCCAATCACGCAAGGATCTGGTCTTGTGAACCGAGGCGTGGATTTTCCGGCGCGAACAATACCATTAATGACGCTTTTTCAGACGCAAAAATTGCTTTTTTCCTACTCCACTCATCATTCCGGCAAAGGCCCCGCTGCCCTATCACCAGGCTGAATAGCCCCAACCGCTTGGCTGAGCAGGGGCAACGGCGCCATACTAGAGCCCTGCATGACTGCGCACCCTGTCTTCTGCCCCTTAATGGAGCTGTCACCAGGACAGGCTAAACTGTGCCGCAGCAGGTCTTTCTGACCTCATGCATGACCAACTATCTGGAAGTGATTGTGACGAAAGAGCAACTACGCGCCGAACTGGAGCGTCAGGCCCAACGTTACAAGGATGTATACGGCGGTGAAGTGATCACCTACGCCGCTCAGCCGGATCCTGAGAAGAAGCCCTGGCGCAAACGCCCCAACCTCCTCGACCATGCGTTCGAGCGGGAACTGGAAAAGATCAGGAAGGAACAGCAGGCCAAGGCCAATCCGCTGGACTGACCTGGCCTCACGCTGCTAACGCCGCTTGCCGCCCAGCAGAGAGCCCAACACGCCGCGCACCAGTTGCCGGCCGAGCTGGTTGGCTGCCTGACGCATGGCAGTTTTCATGACCTGCCCGGCAAAACCGCCCAACAGCTCACCGGCCATGGCGCCCAGATCACTGCCTGCACCGGCAGCCTGGGGCTGTTGCTCCTCGCCCTGCTGTGCGCGGGCGGTCAAAAGCTCGTAGGCCGACTCTCGGTCAATGGCTTTTTCATAGCGGCCCTGCAAGGCCGACTGGCGCAGCAATGCCTGGCGTTCGGCTTCGCTCAGCGGACCGATGCGCGACTGCGGCGGCGCAATCGCCACGCGCTGCACCATGGCGGGCGTGCCCTTTTCTTCCAGGGTGCCTACCAAGGCCTCACCAATGCCCAGTTCGGTGAGCACCGTCAGGCTGTCGAAGGCCGGATTGGGGCGAAAACCATCGGCCACCGCGCGCAGAGCCTTCTGCTCCTTCGCGGTAAAGGCCCGCAAACCATGCTGGATACGCAGGCCAAGCTGAGCCAGCACGGCATCCGGCAGGTCGGCCGGCGACTGGGTCACGAAGAACACGCCGACGCCTTTCGAGCGGATCAGCCGTACCACCTGCTCCAGCCGTTCCTGCAACGCCTTGGGCGTATCGGCAAAGAGCAGGTGCGCCTCATCGAAGAACAATGCCAGCAAGGGCTTGTCGGCATCGCCCCGCTCGGGCAACTGCTCGAACAGCTCGGCCAGCAGCCAGAGCAGGAACGTGGCATACACCTTGGGAGCCTCGTGCACCAGGCGACTGGCATCGAGCAGGTGAATGGCACCACGGCCATCGGCGCCTGGGCGCAGGATATCTTCCAGCTGCAGCGCCGGCTCACCAAACAGGGCCTCCGCGCCCTGCTGCTCTAAGGTCGCCAGACGACGCAGCAGTGCCTGCGACGAGGTACTGGTGAACAGCGCACTGTCCTCACCCAGCAGCTCCGGATGTTCCTTGAGGTGATTGAGCAGCGCCTTGAGGTCCTTCAGATCGAGCAGCAGCAGACCTTCCCGGTCGGCCACCTTGAACGCGGCATAGAGTGCCGCCTGCTGGCTGTCGGTCAGTTCCAGCAGAGCGCCCAGCAGCAGCGGGCCCATTTCACTCAGCGTGGTGCGCAGCGGATGGCCGGACTGGCCGGCAACGTCCCACAAGGTCACCGGATAGGCCTTGGGCTGATGCCCCAGCCAGGGCATGCCGGCAATGCGCTCGGCGATCTTGCCCTGAGGATTGCCGGCAGCCGCGAGCCCGCACAGATCCCCCTTGATGTCGGCGGCAAACACCGCCACACCGGCATCGCTGAAAGCTTCTGCCAGCCGCTGCAGGGTCACCGTCTTGCCCGTGCCAGTAGCGCCGGCCACCAGACCATGTCGGTTGGCCAGGCGTAACAACTGGCCCAGCGGCTGCCCGTCACTCATCGCACCCAGTAGCAGTTGATCATTCGCTCTCATTTGCCATCCCTCGAGATAAAGCTTTACTCAATTTGAACCGACACTCTGCGCATGCCCCACATGGGCTCGCCTCAAAAGCCTGCGCCTCTAGCCACATAAGGGATCAGCAGCCATGTTCCAGAACCTGAAGTTCAGTCACAAGATCCTGCTGGCCGCTTCGGCCATCGTGATCAGCACTTTCGCCCTGTTCTCGCTGTACAACGACAGCTTGCAGCGACAAGTGATCCGTGATGACCTCGAAAGCTACCTCAAGGACATGGGCACCACCACTGCCAGCAACATTCAGAGTTGGTTATCCGGACGCATTCTGCTGATCGAGAGCGTGGCGCAGTCCATCGCCAGTGATAGCAGCGCAGAGCGTCTTGAGAAGCTGCTGGAGCAACCGGCGCTGACCTCGACCTTCATGTACACCTACCTGGGTGCTGAAGACGGCAAGATGACGATGCGTCCGGAAGACGAACTGCCTGATGGCTACGACCCTCGCACACGCCCCTGGTACAAAGACGCCGAGCAAGCCGGCTCGACCACCCTGACCGAGCCTTATGTAGATGCCTCAACCAAGCAGTTGATCATCACCATCGCCAGTCCTGTCAGAGGTACCGGCGTCGTAGGGGGCGATCTGAGCTTGCAAACACTGGTGCAGACCATCAATGCACTGGACTTTGATGGCACCGGCTACGCCTTTCTGGTCAGTGCCGACGGCACCATCCTGGTTCACCCGGATCAAGAGCGGGTGATGCAAAAGCTCGACAATCTGTTCCCCAAGGACACCCCGCGCATTGAAAGTGGCTTCAACGAAGCTTCGGAGGGTGACAGCCTACGCATCGTCACCTTTACCCCCGTTCAGGGTCTACCGACCGTCAAGTGGTATGTCGGCCTGTCCATCGACAAAGACAAAGCCTACGCCATGCTCGACCGCTTCCGGGCTTCGGCCTTGATTGCCACGCTGATTGCCGTAGCAGTGATCATCGGCCTGCTTGGCATGCTCATCCGCATCCTGATGAAACCGCTAAACAGCCTAAGCCGCGCCATGCAGAACATCGCCGAAGGTGAAGGCGACCTGACCCGTAGATTGCATGTATTGAGCAATGACGAATTCGGCTCTCTGGCCAGCTCCTTCAACCGCTTCGTCGAGCGTATACATGCTTCGATCAGCGAAGTGGCTTCAGCGACCACGCAGGTTAGCGACGTAGCCAAGCGTGTACTCGACGCCTCCAACTCCTCGATGAGCAACTCCGACGAGCAGGCCAGCCGCACCAACAGCGTGGCTGCAGCGATCAACCAGCTGGGTGCTGCGGCTCAGGAAATCGCCCGCAACGCCGCCGACGCCTCACACCAGGCCTCCGACGCACGCCATCAGGCCGAGGAAGGCCGGCATGTGGTGGAACAGACCATCACGGCGATGAACGACCTGTCGAACAAGATCCGCGCCTCGTGCAGCAACATCGAAACGCTCAACAGCAAGACGGTTAACATCGGTCAAATCCTCGAAGTGATCAAAGGCATTTCCGAACAGACCAATCTGCTCGCGCTCAACGCAGCCATCGAGGCCGCCCGAGCCGGTGAAGCCGGGCGCGGCTTTGCGGTGGTCGCCGACGAAGTGCGCAACCTGGCCCACCGCACACAGGAGTCGGCCCAGGAAATCCAGAAGATGATCGAGGAACTGCAGGTCGGTGCGCGTGAAGCGGTCGGCACCATGACCGACAGCCAGCGCTACAGCGAAGACAGCGTGCAGATCGCCAACCGCGCGGGCGAACGACTGGGCAGCGTGACCCTGCGTATTGGTGAGATTGATGGCATGAATCAATCGGTCGCCACCGCCACAGAAGAACAGACGGCCGTGATCGACTCACTGAACATGGACATCGTCGAGATCAACAACCTCAACCAGCAGGGTGTAAGCAACCTGCACGCAACCCTTGAGGCCTGTGCCGACCTCGATACGCAAACCAGCCGACTCAAACAGCTGGTGGGCAGTTTCCGAACCTGAATTTCCGTCGCGGGCCGGATCAGTGCAGCAGGGTTTGTACTGCTTCGGCCAATACCGGCGCCATGGCGATGGCATTGCTAGAGTGGGCAATGCAGTCGGTGCTCCACACCTCGCCCACGCCGGCAGCCCTGATCACCTCTAGCGCATCACCGGCAAACAGCGCATGGGTCACCGCCACATCCACCGAGGCGGCACCGGCGGCCAGCAGCAGCCTAGCGGCGCCGGCCAGGGTCCGCCCAGAACTAGCCACATCGTCCAGCAGCACCACCTGACGCCCGCCGAAGTCCAGCTCCGGCAGTTGGATCTGAACCTCCCGGTCGCCCGAGCGAATCTTGTTGCATACCCCGTAATCGAACCCATGCACAGTCGCCGCAGACTCAATCCACTGCCGCGACTCGGCATCCGGACCGATCAGCAATGGCCGTTCGCGGCGCCCGGCGATCAGCCGCGCCAGCATCGGCGCACCGGACAGGGTCAGCGCCGCCTCGCCCAGCGGCACCGCCTGCTGCAGACGCTCGATGCGGTGCAGATGCGGATCGACGGTGATCAGGCCATCGTAATGCGCGGCGATGAACGGGCCGATGATGGTCTGACTGACCACTTCGCCGGGGTTGAAGGCAATGTCCTGGCGCATATAGGCCAGATACGGCGCCACCAGCAGCAGGCGCTGCACGCCCAGCCGGCGCGCCTCGGCCGAAACCAGCAGCAGCTCGACCAGCTTGTCGTTGGGCCGGTCCAGGCTGCGGTACAGCACCACCTGGGCCGGCAGGGACTGCCCCTCGGCCAGCGGCAGACGCAGGCGCAGCTCGTCATCCGGGAAACGATGGCGCTCGATGCAGGCCGCACTCACGGCCAGCGCTTCGGCCAGACGCAGGGCCGGCTCGCGCTCATCGGCGAAATACCAGACTTGGGTGTTCATCAGCACTCCACAAACAGCGGAGCCAGCTCCTCGGCGCGGCCCAGGGTAAACCCGTTGCTGCGCAGGCAGGCCTGCCGGGCAAATTCAAGATCAGCGGCGTAAGCGGCATACACACGGTACAGCGGCTGGCCCTGACTGACGCCGGCACCCAGCTTGTGCAGCTGATCGACACCGGCGCCCTGCACCTTCGGCGCACCAGCCAGACGGGCGATACGCGCTAGCTGCAGGTTGTCGATACCGGTCACCACGCCGTCCTGCGGCGCACAGACTTCAAAGGACAACGGCGCCAGCGGCGGTTGCCGCCAGTCGAAACTGCGCAGGCCCTGGGCCTGCATGATGGCGTGCATCTTGGCCAGGGCACGGCCGGAATCGAGGATGTCGCGGGCAATCGCATAGCCATCGCCACCGCGCACATCCGGGTCGAATTCGAGCATGCGTCCGGCCAGGCGCAACGACTTCTGCCGCAGGTCCTGAGGTGCCGCCGGATCGTTCTGCAGCACCTGCAGCACATCGCGCGCTTCCAGCACCGGGCCGATACCATTGCCCACCGGCTGCCGGCCATCGCTGATCAGCACGTCGATGGCCAGGCCCATGCGCCCGGAGACGAACTCGAACAGTTTGCGCAGGCGCTGCGCCTCGGGCATCGAGCGCACCTTGGCGGTCGGCCCCACCGGGATATCCAGCAGCAAGTGGGTGGAACCGGCAGCCACCTTCTTGGACAGGATGGAGGCCACCATCTGCCCCGGCGAGTCGATCGACAGCGGCCGTTCCACCGAGATCAGCACATCGTCGGCCGGTGACAGATCGCTGGTGCCGCCCCAGGCCAGACAGCCACGGTGCTCCCGAACTATCTCCTCCAGGCGGGCAAAGGGAATCTCGACATTGGCCAGCACCTCCATGGTGTCGGCGGTACCGGCCGGCGAGGTGATGGCCCGCGAGCTGGTCTTGGGGCAGAGCATGCCGTGGGCGGCGGCGATCGGCACCACCAGCATCGAGGTGCGGTTGCCGGGAATCCCGCCGATGCAGTGCTTGTCCACCACCGGGTGCTCATGCCAGTCCAGCCGGCGACCGACGGCCGCCATGGCATCACTGAGGAAATACACCTCCTCGCGGTCCAGCTCGCCCTGATTGCAGGCCACCACGAAGGCCGTGAGCTCGATCTTCGAGTAACGGTGCTCGGCGATGTCGCGCACGATGCCGCGAAAGTCCTCGCGGCTCAGGCGCTCGCCGGCAATCTTGCGGTGCAGGGCCGGAATCGAAGCCGACGGCTCGGCCTGGGAAATGCTCGCCGGATGGCCATCGGCCACGCCCAGAAGGGCAAAGGCGTCCTCGGACAGCCCCAGCTCGTCGGTGGCGACGATGCAGCCATCGTCTACCACATTGAGGCTGGCCAGGATGCGCCGGCCGTTGGCGCGCACCTCAACCTTGGACAACGCCTGAAACCCCTCTGCGCGGTAAACAGCGCAGTCACGGTGCAGATAGGCAACGTTCTCGCGGTAGGTATCGATGGCCACCCGGCGCAGCTTGAGCGGCGCCGGCGGGGTCTCACTGGATTTTGGCGGAGAGGCAGGCATGACAAAGGCTCGGCAACAACACTGACCTTCTATGTACGGCCCGGCGCCACGTCTGCCAAGTCCCGGGCGGCGCTAATCGCGATTGCCTTGCCATGGGTCATGGCTCCAGGCACATATCGATACAAACAGTTGTACAAAAGCATTGACTTGTACAATGACAGACCTATGATGAACTCAAGTTGTACAGAAAAACCTTCATGTACAAGATCATCGAGGTTGCCACCATGACCACCGCGCACTCGCCCAAGATCCGTATCGCCATCAGCGCCTGCCTGCTCGGCAGGGAAGTCCGCTACAACGGCGGCCACAAGGAGTCGCGACTGTGCAGCCATACCCTAGCGCAGCACTTCGACTTCGTGCCGCTGTGCCCGGAGGTGGCCATCGGTCTGGGTATCCCCCGCGAGCCGATCCGTCTGGTCGGCGACCCGCAGCAGCCGCGTGCGCTGGGCACGGTGCGCCGCGAACTGGATGTGACCGAACCGCTGGCCGACTATGGCCGGCGCATGGCGGCCGAGCACGACGATATCTGCGGCTACATCTTCATGCAGAAGTCGCCGTCCTGCGGCGTCGAGCGGGTCAAGGTCTATCAGGCCAACGGCTACCCGGCCGACGGCGGCGGCAGCGGCATCTACGCCAGCGCCTTCATGCAGGCGCGCCCCGACCTGCCGGTAGAGGAAGACGGCCGCCTGAACGATCCGGTGCTGCGCGAGAACTTCCTCACCCGCGTCTATGCCTATGCCGCCTGGCAGCAGCTGTGCAAGGCCGGTCTGACCCGCAAGGGCATCATCGACTTCCACTCGCGCTACAAGTACCAGCTGATGGCCACCCATCCGCAGCAGTACCGCGAACTGGGGCGCCTGCTCGGCAGCATCGGCCAGCACAGCGCCGAGGAGATCGGCCCGCGCTATTTCAGTCTGCTGATGGCCGCCCTGAAGAAGACCGCCACCCGGCGTACCCATTCCAATGTGCTGCTGCACCTATCCGGCTACCTGAAGACGGCCCTGAGCCGCGAGGAAAAGGCCGAAATGCAGCAACTGATCGGCCAGTACCGCAAGGGCATCATCCCGCTGGTCGTGCCCATTACGCTGCTCAAGCATCACTTCCGCCGCCACCCGCATTCGTATGTAGCCAACCAGGCTTACCTGCAGCCCCACCCGGAAGAGCTGAGTCTGCGCAATGCCATCTGAAGCCCACCCGTTGCCGGATGACTACCAGACAGCCCTCGAGCAGGGCTGGCTGCCAATCCGCGACGTCGCCCGCCAGACCGGCGTCAACGCCGTGACCCTGCGTGCCTGGGAGCGCCGCTACGGCCTGATCGTGCCCGGCCGCACGGCCAAGGGGCATCGTCTGTACAACAGCGAACACGTGGCGCGCATCCAGGCCATCCTCACCTGGCTCAACCGCGGCGTCGCGGTCAGCCAGGTCAACGAACTGCTCAGCAGCCGCAGCGCGGCTCCGCAGCCACAGGCCAGCCAGTGGAGCGAGCAACGCCAGCAACTGCTGCAGGCCGTGCTGCAGCTGTCGGAGCGACAGCTGGACGATCTGTTCAACCGCAACCTGGCCCTCTACCCGCCGCGCACCCTCTGCGAGCAACTGCTGCTACCGCTGCTGGCTGAGCTGGAACAGCGCTGGCAGGGGCAGTTCGGCAGTCAGCTGGAGTGGGTGTTCTTCCACTCGTGGCTGCGCAGCAAGCTGGGCGCGCGTCTGTATCACAACAACCGTCAGCAGGGCGGCGCGCCGCTGCTGCTGCTGAATCTCTCCAGCCTGCCGCTGGAGGCCGGGCTGTGGCTGAGCGCCTGGCTGGCCTCCAGCGCCGACTGCCCGGTGGAGGTGTTCGACTGGCCCGTGCCGCTGGGCGAACTGAGCCTGGCGCTGGAACAACTCAAGCCACGCGCCGTGCTGCTTTACTCCAGTCAGAGCCTGGACAACAACGTGCTGCGCAAGCAGTTACCCCGGCTGGCCAGCACCAGCGCCATTCCGTTGCTGCTGGCAGGCCCGGCGGCGCGCATCCACCACGATGAATTGCACGACATGCCCGGCCTGAGCCTGGCCGTCACCCCCCTCAACGCCCTGCACAGCCTGCAGGAACACCAGCTTTTGCCCGGAGCCGCGCAATGACCCAACTGCTCTGGCTGCGCAGCGACCTGCGCGCCCACGACAACACGGCCCTGTGCGCGGCCATGGCCGCCGGACCGACCGTGGCGCTGTACCTGATAACTCCGCAGCAGTGGCTGGCCCACGATGACGCCGCCTGCAAGGTGGACTTCTGGCTGCGCAATCTGAGCGCCCTGCAACAGCAACTGGCGCGTCTGAACGTGCCGCTGCTGGTGCGTCATGCCGACACCTGGCAACAGGTGCCGGCGCTGCTCGGCGACATTTGCCAGAGCCTGCAGATCCGCGCCGTGCACCTGAACGAGGAATACGGCATACACGAAAGCCGCCGCGACCTGGCCTGCCGCGAGCATCTGGCCCAGCATGGCGTGGCCCTGCACAGCCACCTCGACCAGTTGTTCTTCGCCCCGGGCAGCGTACTGACCCAGAGCGGCGGCTACTTTCAGGTGTTCAGTCAGTTCCGCAAGGTCTGCTACCAGCGCCTGGCCACCGCCCTGCCCGCCTGCCGGCCACTGCCGGCCGCGCAGGCACCGCTGCCGATTTCCAGCGACCCCATCCCCCGCGAGGTGGCCGGTTTCGCCCCTCCCGGCGAGGCCCTGCGCCAGCTCTGGCCGGCCGGCGAAGACGAGGCCCAGCAGCGCCTGCAGCGGTTTGCCGATGAACAGCTGGAGTGGTACGACCAGCAGCGCGACTTCCCCGCCACTCCCGGCACCAGTCAGCTCTCGGCGTACCTGGCCGCCGGCGTCATCTCGCCGCGCCAGTGTCTGCATGCGGCCCTGACCATCAACCGTGGCGAGTTCGCCAGTGGCAATCCCGGCGCCGTGTGCTGGATCAGCGAACTGCTCTGGCGTGAGTTCTACAAGCACATTCTGGTGGGTTACCCGCGGGTTTCCATGGGCCGCGCCTTCCGCCGCGAAACCGAAGCCCTCGCCTGGCGCCATGCCCCGGAGGAGCTGGCCGCCTGGCAGGAAGGCCTCACGGGCCTGCCGATCATCGACGCCGCCATGCGCCAGCTGCGCGAGACCGGCTGGATGCACAACCGCCTGCGCATGATCGTGGCCATGTTCCTCACCAAAAATCTGCTGATCGACTGGCGCGAAGGCGAGCGCTGGTTCATGCGCCACCTGATCGACGGTGATCTGGCGGCCAACAACGGCGGCTGGCAATGGAGTGCCTCAACCGGCACCGATGCCGCGCCCTACTTCCGCATCTTCAATCCGCTCAGCCAGTCGGCCAAGTTCGACCCGGACGGCCGCTTCCTGCGCCACTGGCTGCCGGAACTGGCCAGCCTGAACAAGCGCGATATTCACAACCCCGACGCCCTCGGCGGGCTGTTCGGCGTGGCCGGCTACCCGCGGCCCATGGTCGACCTGAGCAAGAGCCGCGAACGCGCACTGGCCGCCTTCAAGAATCTGGAGCCCGCCCATGTCTGAGTTCCTGCGTGACTTTGCCCGGCACTTTGCCGCACTGGGCGCCGATAACCTGCACCGACTGGACGAGCTGTACAGCCGCGACGTGGTGTTCCACGACCCGCTGCACCAGATCAGCGGCCTGGCCAACGTGCGTCAGTACTTCAGCGAGCTGTACGCCAACGTGCGCGAGCTGCGCTTCGACTTCCATGCCTTCGACCAGACCGGCGACAACAGCGGCTACCTGCGCTGGACCATGAGCTACCGCCATCCACGTCTGGCCGGCGGCGGGCTGATCCGGGTCGATGGCTGCAGCCACCTGCAGTGGAGCGACGGCAAGGTCTACCGCCACCGCGACTACTTCGACGCCGGCAACCTGCTCTACGAGCACCTGCCATTGCTGGGCAGCGCGATCCGCTGGCTGAAACGGAGACTGGTATGAACGCACCCCGCCCCAACCCCGGCAGCCAGCGGATCTGGCTGACCGGTGCCAGCAGCGGCATCGGCTTCGCGCTGGCCGAAGAACTGCTGAGCGCCGGCCATCATCTGGCCCTGAGCGCCCGGCGCAGCGGACCGCTGCAACTGCTGAGCGACCGTTTCCCCGGACAGGTGCTACTGGCGCCCGGCGATCTGGGTGACGCCACCCAGGTCGAGGCCATCGGCGAGCGTATCCGCCTGCACTGGGGCGCGCTGGACATGGCCATCCTCAATGCCGGCACCTGTGAGTATGTCGAGGCTGCCGACTTTCAGGCCACCATGGTCGAGCGCGTGCTGCGCGCCAACCTGCTCTCGGCCGCCTACTGCATCGAAGCCGCCCTGCCGCTGCTGCGCGCAGGCCTCAGGCCGCAGCTGGTGGCGGTGGGCAGCTCGGTGACCTATTTCCCCCTGCCGCGTGCCGAAGCCTATGGTGCCTCCAAGGCCGGCCTGCGCTACCTGATGGACAGCCTGCGCATCGACCTGGCCCACGAAGGCATCGACGTCACTCTGATCAGCCCCGGCTTCGTCGACACCCCGCTGACGGCGCAGAACGACTTCCCCATGCCCCTGCGCTGGCCGGTGAGCAAGGCCGCCAGCCATATCGCCCGGCGCCTGCCCGCACGGCCGGTGGAGATTGCGTTCCCCACGCCCTTCATCGCCGGTCTGCTGCTGCTCGCCCACCTGCCCAGACGCCTGCAACTGGCCATCGGCAAACGCCTGGCCCGACCGAACTCCAGCCAGCCAACTTCACCCAGGTCGGTTTCAGACAAGGATGTACAGCCATGAAAATCGCCATCATCGGCAGCGGCATTGCCGGCCTGACCTCGGCCTACCTGCTGCAGCGGGAACACGAGATCACCGTATTCGAAGCGCAGGACTGGATCGGCGGCCACACCCACACGGTGCCGGTGCGTCTGGATGGCCGCGAGTACGCGGTGGATACCGGCTTCATCGTGTTCAACGACTGGACCTACCCCAACTTCATCCAGCTGCTGCAGCAACTGGGCGTGGGCTTCAAGCCGACGGAAATGAGCTTTGCCGTCAGCGACCCTGACACGGACGTGGAATACAACGGGCATGACCTCAACAGCCTGTTCGCCCAGCGCAGCAACCTGCTGTCGCCACGATTCTGGGGGATGATTCGCGATATCCTGCGCTTCAACAAGGAAACCCTGAGCGATCTGGAGCAGGGCCGCATCGCCGCCGACATCACCCTCGGCCAGTACCTCAGCCAGAACGGCTACGGCCAGCGCTTCATCGAGCACTACATCGTGCCGATGGGTGCGGCGATCTGGTCCATGTCGCTGGCCGACATGCTCGGTTTCCCCCTGCAGTTCTTCGTGCGCTTCTTCAAGAATCACGGCCTGCTGTCGGTCAGCAACCGCCCGCAGTGGTATGTCATCGAGGGCGGCTCCAGCGCCTACGTGGCCCCGCTCACCAAGGGCTTTGCCGAACGCATCCGCCTCAACTGCCCGGTCAGCCGGGTCGAACGCGACGAGCTGGGCGTGACCCTGGAGAGCCCGGCCGGCCGCGAGCGTTTCGATGCGGTGATCTTTGCCTGCCACAGCGATCAGGCCCTGCAACTGCTGGCCGAACCCAGCGTCAGCGAGGCGGAAATCCTCGGTGCCCTGCGCTATGCCGACAATGACGTGGTACTGCACACCGATACCCGCATGCTGCCCAAGCGGCGTCTGGCCTGGGCCAGCTGGAACTACCGCCTGGGCGGACCGACCCGGCAACCGGCGGCGGTCACCTACAACATGAACATCCTGCAGGGCATCGAGTCCGAACATACCTTCTGCGTCAGCCTCAACCAGACCGACGCCATCGACCCGGACAAGATCCTCGCCCGTTTCAGCTATGCGCACCCGCAGTACAGCCTGGCGGCCAGCGCCGCCCAGCTGCGCGGGGAGGAGCTTCAGGGCCGGCAGCACAGCTATTTCTGCGGTGCCTACTGGGCCAACGGCTTCCACGAGGACGGTGTGGTCAGCGCCCTGCGCGTGGCCCGGCACTTCGGAGTCAGTCTGTGAGCGGCGTACGGCACAGTGCGCTGTATCAGGGCGAAGTGCGCCACCGCCGCTTCGCCCCGCGCGCCCATGCCTTCGAATACCGCATCGGCCTGCTCTACCTCGATCTGGACGAGCAGGATGCCGTGCTCGGCCTCTCGCCACTGGCCGGTCGCGCCCGACTGGCACCCTTCGCCTTCCGCGAGACGGACTTCCTGCCAGAGCAGACCCGCGCCGGCCAGTCACTCAAGCGCGCGGTGCAGCAGCAGGTCAGTCAGGCCCTTGGCCGTCTGATCGACGGACCGGTGCGCCTGCTGACCCAGCCCCGCAGCTGGGGCCTGGCGTTCAACCCGGCCAGCTTCTTCTACTGCTTCGACCGCGAAGAGCGTCTGCAGGCCATTCTCTGCGAAGTCAGCAACACCCCCTGGCTGGAGCGCTATCACTATGTGCTGCCGGCCGAGGGCGATGGCCATCAGCATGTCGCCGTGGCCAAGGCGTTTCATGTCTCGCCCTTTCTGCCGCGCGATCTGGAGTACCACATGACCTTCAGCCCGGCTGCCGCCAGGCTGGGCATTCACATGGAGGACTGGCAGGGCAGCAGCAAGCTGTTCGACGCCACCCTCAGCCTGAGCCGTCAGCCGCTCAGCCGCGCCACCCTGCACCGCCACCTGCTGAGCTTTCCCTGGATGACCGCCAAGACCGTGCTGGCCATCTACTGGGAAGCCCTGCGCCTGCTGCTCAAACGTATCCCGCTGTTCACTCATCAACCGGCACTGGGCACGCAACGCGTGGCCGTGCCTCTGCGCAAGGACACCGCCGATGAAAAGCTCTAGCCTGACTGCCAAATCGTCTCTACTGGCCAGCCGCGGCATCGCCGCCGAGCTGCTGCGCAGTGCCGTGCTGCGCCAGCTGCAGCAACTGCGCCACGGCCAGCTGCGCCTGATCGACCAGGGCGAAACCCGGGTCTTCGGCGACCCGCACAGCAGCCTGCACGGCGAAATCGAGGTGACCGACCCGGCACTCTGGGGCCTGGTGGCCGGCAATGGCTCGATCGGCGCCGGCGAAGCCTATATCCACGGTTACTGGCGCACGCCGGACCTGACCGCCGTGGTACGCGTATTCGTCAGCAACCTGGACGTACTCGACGGCATGGAACGTGGCCTGGCCCTGCTTGGCCGCCCGCTGCTCAAGGGCCTGCACTGGCTCAACCGCAATACCCGGCGCGGCTCGCAGAAGAACATCGCCGCCCACTACGACCTGGGCAACCAGCTGTTCGAGCAGTTTCTCGACCCGACCATGATGTACTCGGCGGCCATGTTCCCCCATGACGGTGCCAGCCTGGAGCACGCCCAGCTGCACAAACTGGAACGCATCTGCCAGAAGCTGGCGCTCAAGCCCGAGGATCATCTGCTGGAAATCGGCACGGGCTGGGGCAGCATGGCGCTTTACGCGGCCACCCACTATGGCTGCCGGGTAACCACCACCACCCTGTCACGCGAGCAGTATGCCTACACCGAGCAGCGCATCCGCGAACAGGGTCTGCAGGACCGCATCACCCTTCTGCTCTGCGACTACCGCGACCTCACCGGCCAGTACGACAAGCTGGTGTCGATCGAGATGATCGAAGCGGTGGGCCATCGCTTTCTGCCCACCTATTTCGACAAGTGCAGCCGCCTGCTCAAGGACGACGGCCTGATGCTGCTGCAGGCCATCACCATCCGTGACCAGCGCTACGAGCAGGCCAGGCGCTCGGTGGACTTCATCCAGCGCTACATCTTCCCCGGCGGCGCCCTGCCCTCGGTGCACAAGATGCTCGATATCGTGAGCCGCCAGACCGACATGAACCTGCATCATCTGGAAGACTTCGGCCTGCACTACGCCCGCACCCTGCGCCACTGGCACGACAATCTCAAGGAAGCCCGGCAGAACCTGCAGCAACTTGGTTATGACGAGCACTTCTACCGCCTGTGGGAGTTCTACCTGTGCTACTGCGAGGGCGGCTTCCTCGAACGCACCATCGGCACCGCCCAGCTGCTGCTGGCCAAACCGCAGGCACGCCCGGCGCCGCTGCTGGGCAACCTGAGCGTCTGAGCATGCGCTGGCAACTGCTGGGCAATGCACTGCTGTTCCAGCTCGGCTGGCTGGCCTGCATCCTCGCCGCCAGTCAGCCCTGGTGGCTGCTGGGCGGGCTGGCCTGCCTGGCTGCGCAGCTGTGGCTCAGTCACGAGCGTCAGAGCGACCTGCGCCTGGTGCTGATCGTCACCCTGCTGGGCAGCCTGCTCGACAGCCTGCTGCTCAACCTCGGCCTGTTCGATTTTGCCGGCGACAGTTGGCTGCTGCCGGCCTGGCTGGCACTGCTCTGGGCCCTGCTCGCCACAACCCTGCGCCACAGCCTGGCCTGGACCGCCCGCCCCTGGTGGCTGGCCAGCCTGCTGGGCGCTACCAGCGGCCCGCTCTCCTACTACGCCGGCGCGAAACTGGCCGGAGTCGGCCTGCCACTGGGCACCGCGCCCAGCCTGTTGCTGCTCGGTCTGCTCTGGGCAGTATGGCTACCCGTGCTGCATGCACTGGCCAGTCGTCTGGCAACGCCACCTGCCGGCATCCGTTCAGCCACCCCGGTAAAGGTTGACTAGCCAGCACGTGGGTGAAGAAAGCCTGATTCGTCAGGCCGTCCGGCAAGTCGTCGCGCCGACGCTGCCCTTCTCCCGTACACTGGCGGCATGAACCAGATCCCCCTGACCAACCTGCCCATCGATCCCAGCATCAGCTGTAGCACCTGCGCGGCCTGTTGCTGCCAGCTGGAAGTCATGCTGCTGACCGACACCGGCGTGCCCGAGCGCTTCATCAGCACCGACGACTGGGGCGGCGAAACCATGCTGCGTCTGGATGACGGCTGGTGTGCGGCACTGGACCGCGACACCATGCGCTGCACCATCTACGAAGTGCGCCCGCTGGTCTGTCGCGAATTCGCCACCGGCTCGCCGGAATGCCAGGACGAACGTCGTGGCATGGACAGCATCTACCGCTGACCGCAGGCAATAAAAAACCGGGCCTTGGCCCGGTTTCTTTTGCCACGTTTCAATCAGAAGCGGCTGCGGTAATGCAGGGTGTACGCCTCAGCGCCATCGTTGGGCTGCTTGAGACCGGCATTGGAGTAGTGGATGGCGCGCACGCCAATTTCCTGACCGGAGAAGCGCACGCCTGCCCCCAGACGGTCTTCGAACTGGAAGGAAGAGCTCAGATCGTTATCTTCCAGCTCGGTGCTGGAGAACAGGGCCACGCCGATACCGGCTTCGACGTAGGGTTTTACCGTCTCTCCGGCGAATTCGTAGACGAACACCGGCGAGAAGGAAACGCTGTGGTTGCTGGCGGTTTCATCACCATCCCAGTAGGTGTAGCCCAGATCCCAGTAGCCGGTCAGACGCCCGCTGTCGCTCTGCATCCAGGCGCTGTCCCAGTCCCACTGGCTGCCCAGGCGATAGACCATGGTGGAGTCGCCACTCTGGCCAATGGCCGCTGTCACATCGGCGGCCTGCGCACTCAGCGCGTTGCCCAGAACCAGAACCGCCACGGCGGCCAGCGAAGTCAGTGCTTTCATTCAACTTTCCTTATTGCCTGAAGGTTATTCGCAACAATCTGAAATAATTATAGAAACTATTGCCGCCTTGCAATACCTGCCTACTCCGGCAGGGCTCGCACCACGGCTGAACTGCCCCACAACAGGGGCAGGATCTGCTCCAGCTGGGCCGGAGCGCCGCTGCTCCAGAACTGAGCCGGGTGACTGGTCGGCTGAGCGGCCAGCGCATCGTCTTGTTCAAGCAGGCGCTGCAGCTGGCGGGCCACCGCCGCGCCGGTATCGATCAGGGCCACATCGGCAGGCACCAGTTCTCGCAGCAGCGGCCGCAGAAAGGGGTAATGGGTGCAGCCAAGAATCAGGGTGTCGCATCCGGCGGCCAGCAGCGGCGCCACATAGCCCTGCAGCAACTGGCGCACAGACGGACTGTCGAGATCGCCCGCCTCGACGCACTCCACCAGCCCCGGACAGGGCTGGGTCACCACCCGAACATCACTGGCAAAACGATCGAGCAGAGCTGCGAACCTGGCGCTTTTCAGGGTGCCGGTGGTGGCCAGCACACCGACCACACCGGAACGGGTGGCCGCCGCCGCCGGCTTGACCGCCGGCTCCATGCCGACAATGGGCAAGTCCGGATAACGCTCGCGCAAATCCGCCACCGCCGCCACCGTCGCGGTGTTGCAGGCCAGCACCAGCGCCTTGGCGCCCTGACCGAGGAGAAACTCGGCGATGCGCTGGCTGCGCTCGCGAATGAATTCAGCGCTCTTCTCGCCATAGGGCACATGGCCGCTGTCGGCGACGTAGAGCAGTGCCTCGTGGGGCAGTTGCGCGTGAATCTCGCGCAGCACTGAAAGCCCGCCGACACCGGAGTCGAATACGCCGATCGGTGCGCTATTGGCCATGCCCGACTCCGCACACCGTGCAGCCTGGGTCACGCTTGACCCGCAGCTCGCGGAACTGGCTGGTAAAGGCATCAATCAGCAGCAGACGGCCCACCAGCGGCTCACCAAAACCGGCCAGCAGCTTGAGCGCCTCAAGCGCCTGCAGGCTGCCCACCACCCCCACCAGCGGCCCGACCACACCGGCCTCGCTGCAGGTCAGTTCGGCCTCACTGCCATGCCCGTACAGGCAGTGGTAGCAGGGGCTCTCTGCGCGACGCGGATCGAATACCGCCAGCTGCCCTTCCAGGCGAATCGCGGCGCCCGAGACAAGCGGCTTGCCGGCCGCCACGCACGCGGCATTGACCGCCTCGCGGGTGGAGAAATTATCCGAGCAGTCCAGCACCAGATCGACCGTTGCCACCGCGGCGGGCAAGGAGTCGGCATCCAGCCCCTGGGCATACAACTGCAGGCAGATAGTTGGATTGATCGCACGCAGACGCGCCGCCGCCGATTCGACCTTGGGCTGCCCGATGCTGTGGCTGTCGTGAGCAATCTGGCGCTGCAGGTTGCTCAGATCGACCTGATCGAAATCGGCCAGGTGCAGTTCGCCCACACCGGCCGCGGCCAGATACAGGGCCACCGGCGAGCCCAGCCCGCCGAGGCCGACGATCAGCACACGGCTCTGCGTGAGGCGCAGCTGCCCGGCGATATCGATCTGCGCCAGGAGAATCTGCCGGCTGTAGCGCAGCAGATCGTCATCCGTCAGGTCCATGCTCATGCCTGCCAGCTCCCCAGTGAAATTCGCTCGTGCCCACCCAGATCACGGCGGCTTTCCACCTGAGCAAAGCCCCGCGCCAGCAACAGCTCGCGCACGGCTGCGGCCTGGTCATAGCCATGTTCCAGCAGCAGCCAGCCGCCATGTTCCAGATGATCCGGCGCCTGCGCGATGATCTCGCGCAAGTCTGTCAGGCCGTCGCGGCCTGCCACCAGCGCGCTGGCTGGTTCGAAGCGCACATCGCCCTGGCTCAGGTGCTGGTCATCGCTGCGGATATAGGGCGGGTTGCTGACGATCAGGGCAAAGCGCTGCCCACCGAGGGCGCTGAACCAGTGGCTGGGCTGGAAGCTGGCATTGTCCAGTTGCAGCGCCGCGCGGTTGCGCTCGGCCAGCGCCACCGCCTCATCAATACGATCGACGCCGGTCAGACGCCAGGCCGGGCGCTCGCTGGCAAGCGCCAGGGCAATCGCACCGGTGCCAGTGCCCAGATCCAGCGCCGTCAGAGGCGCGGCCGGCAATAGCTGCAGAGCAGTCTCCACCAGCAGTTCGGTATCGGGGCGGGGAATCAGGGTGTGCGGCGCAACGATCAGTTGCAGACTCCAGAAACCCTGCCGCCCCAACAGGTAGGCCACCGGTTCGCCCTGGCGACGACGCGCCAGCAGCGCCTGGAAGGCTGCGACCTGTTCGGCGCTCGGCTCATGTTCGGGCCAGGTTCGCAGGTAGCTGCGCGGCTTGCCCAGCACATGGGCCAGCAACAGCTCGGCATCCAGACGCGCACTCGGCGAATCGGGCAAGTCAGCCGCCGCCAGCAACGCATCCACTCGGGCCATGTCAGTCTCCCAGTGCCGCCAGCTGGTCGGCCTGGTATTCCTGCAGCAAGGGTTCGATGACCTGCTCGACGCCGCCAGCAATCACTTCATTGAGCGAGTACAGGGTCAGGTTGATACGGTGATCGGTGACCCGGCCCTGAGGGAAGTTGTAGGTACGGATGCGTTCGGAGCGGTCGCCCGAGCCCACCAGCAGCTTGCGCGTGTCGGAGATTTCCTTGTGCGCGGCGGCTTCCTGCTGGTCCTTGAGCTTGGCCGCCAGCCAGGCCATGGCCTTGGCGCGGTTCTTGTGCTGCGAGCGCTCTTCCTGACATTCCACCACCGTGCCGGTGGGAATGTGGGTGATGCGGATGGCCGAGTCGGTGGTGTTGACGTGCTGACCACCGGCGCCGGAGCTGCGGTAGGTATCCACGCGCAGATCGGCCGGATTGATATCGATGGCCGCCTGCTCGTCCGGCTCGGGCAATACTGCCACGGTGCAGGCCGAGGTATGGATGCGGCCCTGGGATTCGGTCTCCGGCACACGCTGCACCCGGTGGGCACCGGACTCGAATTTCAGCTTGGCGTAAACGTTGTCGCCTTCCACCCGGCTGATCACTTCCTTATAGCCACCGTGTTCGCCCTCGCTGGCCGAGAGGATCTCGACCCGCCAGCCCTGACGCTCGGCATAGCGCGAATACATGCGGAACAGGTCGCCGGAGAAGATCGCCGCCTCGTCGCCGCCGGTGCCGGCGCGGATTTCCAGATAGACGTTGCGGCCGTCGTTGGGGTCCCTGGGCAACAGCATGCGCTGCAGGCTGTCTTCCAGCTCGGCCAGGCTGTTTCTGGCCGAAGCCACTTCCTCTTCGGCCATTTCGCGCAGGTCAGGGTCGCTGTCCTTGAGCAGCGCCTGGGCGCCGTCCAGGTCTTCCTGCACCTTGCACAACTGGCGATAGGCCTGCACCACCGGCTCGACCTCGGCGTACTCCTTGGAATAGGCGCGGAACTGCGGCTGGTTGCTGATCACTTCGGCATCACCGAGCAGCGCGGTGAGCTCCTCGAAACGATCCTGCAGGGTGGCCAGTTTGTTCAGCAGTGAAGCTTTCATGATTTGCGCTCACCCTCGTCGAGGGCAAAAAGTTCCTGGGCCAGGGCCAGCGCATCCAGGCGGCCCTCGGCGGAAAGTTTCTTCAGTTGCACGCTGGGCGCATGCAGCAGCTTATTGGTCAGGCCACGGGCCAGCTGTGCCAGCACCTCGTCGGCCGGGGCGCCATTGGCCAGTTGCCGCTGCGCCTTCTGCAGCTCGTCGTCGCGCAGGCTTTCGGCCTGCTGGCGGTAGGCCCTGAGTACGTCCACGGCCGCCAGCTCGCGCAGGCGTGCCATGAACTCTTCCGCACCCACGGCGACCATTTCCTCGGCCGCCCGCGCCGCACCCTGACGGCTCTTGAGGTTTTCCTCGATGACTTCGTGCAGGTCATCAACCGAATACAGGTAGACGTCATCCAGCTCGCCGACCTCGGGCTCGATGTCCCGCGGCACGGCGATATCGACCATGAAAATCGGCTTGTGCCGGCGCTTCTTCAGCGCCCGCTCCACCGCGCCCTTGCCGAGAATCGGTAACTGGCTGGCGGTGGAACTGATGACGATGTCGCTGTTGATCAGCTCATCGGGGATATCGGCCAGCAGAATGGCGTGCGCACCGAACTGCTCGGCCAGCGAACTGGCGCGCTCCAGCGTGCGGTTGGCGACGACGATGCGTTTGATGCCCTGCTCGTGCAGGTGACGGGCAACCAGGGTGATGGTCTCGCCGGCGCCAATCAGCAGCGCCTGACTGCGGTGCAGATCGGCGAAGATCTGCTTGGCCAGGCTGACCGCCGCGAAGGCCACGGAAACCGGGTTCTCGCCGATGGCGGTGTCGGTACGCACGCTCTTGGCGGTGCTGAAGGTGGCCTGAAACAGACGCCCCAGCAGCGGCCCGACGGTGCCGGCTTCGCGCGCCACGGCATAGGCAGACTTGAGCTGACCGAGGATCTGCGGCTCACCGAGGATCATCGAGTCCAGCCCGCAGGCCACGCGCATCATGTGGCGCACCGCCTGCTCGTTCTCGTGAACGTAAGCACAGGCCTGCAGGTCGCTCAGGGGCAGCCCGTGGTAGCCGGCCAGCCAGGCCAGCACCGACTGCACATCCATCTCGTCGAGCTGCAGATACAGCTCGCTACGGTTGCAGGTCGAAAGAATCGCGGCTTCGCTGCTGGGTGTCAGCCGGCACAGCTGCTGCAGTGCCTCCACCATCTGCTCCGGGGTGAAAGCCACGCGTTCGCGCACCGCCACCGAGGCAGTCTTGTGGTTGATACCGAGGGCGAGAAAGGCCATGCAAAGTCGCTGCAGACAAATTAAGCCGGGCATTGTCCTACTTCACCGCCTGCCGGACAACCACCCCTCCCCCTCCTGCCTCACCCATCTGCCGATAGGCATCGGGCCGTGGGCTTGCCCTGTGGCTTGTGTCATCATGCCGCATCTGCAGGAGAGCACTCTTTTCCACTATGAACAGACCCCTAGTGTTGCTGGCCGCCTCGGTATTGCTGAGCGGCTGCCAGATGCTGGCCAAGCAGCCCAGCCCAGCGCCTGAGATCGCCGAACCCGTCCAGGCCGCGCCGGCCAAGCCCAAGGTCTATCGCTCGTTCAGCGAGGAAGCCCTGTATTCGCTGCTCACGGCGGAACTCGCCGGCCAGCGCAACCGCTTCGATATCGCCCTGGGCAACTATGTGCAGCAGGCCAATGCCACCCAGGACCCGGGCGTGGCCGAGCGGGCCTACCGCATCGCCGAATACCTCGGCGCCGAACAGGCCGCCCTCGACAGCGCCATGATCTGGGCCAGCAACGCCCCGGACAACCTCGACGCCCAACGCGCCGCCGCCATCCAGCTGGCCCGCGCCGGCCGCTACGACGACTCGATCCGCTATATGGAGAAGACGCTGCTGGCCGACGGCGATACTCATTTCGACTTCCTCGCCCTCTCCGCTGCGGAAACCGACGCCGACACCCGCGCCGGCCTGCAGCAAAGCTTCGAACGCCTGCTGAAGAAACACCCGGACAATGCCCAGCTGATTTTCGGCGAAGCCGTGCTGCTGCAGCAGGACGGCAAGTCGGAGCAGGCTCTGGAGCTGCTCGACGAGCTGCCGGACAGCGAACAGAAGGTCGCCCCGCTGCTGCTGCGCACACGCATTCTGCAGAGCCTCGAGCGCGGCGACGAAGCCCTCAAGCCGCTGCGCCAGGGCCTTGAGCAGGCACCCGACGACAAGCGCCTGCGCCTGGCCTATGCCCGCCTTCTGGTGGAGCTGGGTCAGCTGGAGGAGGCCAAGGCCGAGTTCTCCACCCTGGTCCAGCAGTTCCCCGATGACGATGACCTGCGCTTTTCTCTCGCGCTGATCTGCATGGAAGCCGAGGCATGGAACGAAGCCCAGGCCTATCTGCAGGAGCTGATCGAGCGCGAAGCCCACGTCGATGCCGCGCATTTCAACCTTGGCCGCGTGTACGAGGCACTGGAGCAACCGGAAAGCGCACTGATCGAATACCACCTGGTCGGCCCGGGCAAGGACTACCTGCCCGCCCAGTTGCGCCACAGCGAACTCCTGATCGAGGCCGAGCGCCTGCCCGAAGCGCGCAAGGCGCTGGCCAAGGCACGTGAAAAGCAGCCGGACTACGCGATCCAGCTGTACCTGATCGAAGCCGAAGCCCTGAGCAAGGCTCAGCAGATCGAGCCGGCCTGGCAACTCATGGAGCAGGCACTGGCGGAATACCCCGACGACCTGAATCTTCTGTATACCCGTGCCATGGTGGCCGAGAAGCGCGGCGACCTCGACCAGCTGGAGCGCGACCTGCGCTTCATCATCGAGCGCGAGCCGTCCAACGCCATGGCCCTCAACGCCCTCGGCTACACCCTGGCCGACCGCACCAGCCGCCTGGATGAAGCCCGCAGCCTGATCGAGCAGGCCTACCAGCTCAACCCGGAAGACCCGGCTATCCTCGACAGCCTGGGCTGGATCAACTTCCGCCAGGGCCGCCTGGACGAAGCCGAGACACTCCTGCGCCAGGCCTTCGAGCGCTATCCCGACCATGAAGTGGCGGCGCACTTCGGCGAGGTTCTCTGGACTCAGGGCAAACAGGATGAAGCCCGCGAGGTCTGGCAGAAAGCCTACGAAGAAGAGCCGGACAGCCCGATTCTGCGCAGCACCCTCAAACGCCTCACCGGCAGCGAGCAACCCTGATGCGCTGCCTTCGACTCGCCGCCCTCGCCCTCACAACCCTGCTCGCCGGCTGCGCCGGACTGCTGCCAAAGGAAAGCCTCACCCAGGGTCAGGGCAACCCGGCGCTCTGGCAGCAACACCGCCAGCAGGTCGCACAGATCGACGGCTGGCAGATCAGCGGCAAGGTCGGCATCCGCGCCCCGCAGGATTCCGGTAGCGGCACGCTGTTCTGGCTGCAACGCCAGGACTACTTCGATATCCGCCTGTCCGGCCCGCTGGGCCGAGGCGCCGCCCGCCTGACCGGCCACCCGGGCGATACCGTACTGGAAGTGGCCAACCAGGGCCGCTATCACTCCGACTCCCCCGAAGCGCTGCTGGAAGCCCAGCTGGGCTGGCGCCTGCCGGTTTCCCACCTGCTCTGGTGGGTGCGCGGCCTGCCCGCCCCGGACAGCAAGAGCCAACTCAGCCTCAACGGCAACAGCCAGCTTGGGCAGCTGCAGCAGGACGGCTGGCAGATCGACTACCTCGCCTACACCGAGCAGAACGGTTACGCACTGCCGCAGCGTCTGAAACTGCAGGGGCACAACCTGCAGGTCACACTGGTCATCAAGGACTGGCAACCACGCCACCTCGGTCAATGAGTTCCATGCAGCACGCCACTCTTACCCTGCCGGCCCCGGCCAAGCTCAACCTGTTCCTGCACATCACCGGACGCCGCGCCGACGGCTATCACGAGCTGCAGACCCTGTTTCAGTTTCTCGACCACGGTGACGAGCTGGGCTTTGCCCTGCGTGAAGACGGTGAAATCCACCTGCGCACGCCGATCGACGGCGTGCCACACGACAGCAACCTGATCGTCCGCGCCGCCCGCCTCCTGCAACAGGAAAGCGGCACCGCACTGGGCGCCGATATCTGGCTGGACAAGCGCCTGCCCATGGGCGGCGGCATCGGCGGCGGCAGCTCGGACGCTGCGACCACCCTGCTCGGCCTCAACCACCTGTGGCAGACGAGGCTGGATGAAGACCACCTCGCGGCCCTCGGCCTGCGTCTGGGCGCCGACGTGCCGGTGTTCGTACGCGGGCGCGCGGCCTTCGCCGAAGGTGTCGGTGAACAGCTGCAAGCGGTCGAGTTGAGCGAACCCTGGTTCCTCGTGGCCGTTCCGCAAGTCTTTGTCAGCACAGCAGAAGTTTTCTCCGCGCCCGAGTTGACACGCAATACGCCGCCCATTAAAGTTCGCAGCCTTCTTGAGGGGGGTGGTCATAACGACTGCCAACCGGTGGTTGAAGCGCGCTACCCGGAAGTCCGTAACGCGCTGATCTTGTTGAACAAATTTGTTCCAGCAAGGCTCACCGGAACTGGAGCTTGTGTGTTTGGGAGCTTCCCAAACCGGGACGATGCTGATAAAGTCGCCCGCCAACTTCCAGCCACTCTGCCAAGCTTTGTCGCTCAGGGTCGCAACATTTCGATGCTGCACCACAGGCTCAAGGAACTGGCATAAAGAAGTTGTTTGCTGTGTTCAGGTTGTACGACACAGGGGCGTCGCCAAGCGGTAAGGCAGCAGGTTTTGATCCTGCCATGCGTTGGTTCGAATCCAGCCGCCCCTGCCATATTCCAGGAAGCTGTTCAAAAATCTGCATTAGCGGCCTTTTTGAACAGCTTTTGTTTATTAGGCCCACCCTTAGCCGGCAGGTACCGTCCGTGTCCAAGATGATGGTCTTCACGGGGAATGCTAACCCCGATCTCGCGCGCCGCATCGTGCGTCAGCTGCACATTCCCCTGGGCGACTGCTCCGTAGGCAAGTTCTCCGATGGCGAAGTCAGCGCTGAAATCAACGAGAACGTGCGCGGCAAGGACGTCTTCATCATCCAGCCGACCTGTGCGCCGACCAACGACAACCTGATGGAACTGGTGGTAATGGCCGACGCCTTCCGCCGCTCCTCGGCGACGCGTATCACCGCGGTCATCCCCTACTTCGGCTATGCCCGTCAGGATCGCCGTCCGCGCTCGGCTCGGGTAGCCATCAGCGCCAAGGTCGTAGCCGACATGCTGACCGTGGTCGGCATCGACCGCGTACTGACCGTCGACCTGCACGCCGACCAGATTCAGGGCTTCTTCGATATTCCCGTGGACAACATCTACGGCTCGCCGGTACTGATCGACGATATCGAAAGCCAGCGCTTTGAGAACCTGATGATTGTCTCCCCGGACATCGGTGGCGTTGTGCGCGCCCGCGCCGTGGCCAAGTCCCTCGGTGTTGACCTGGCGATCATCGACAAGCGCCGCGAGAAGGCCAACCACTCCGAAGTGATGCACATCATCGGTGACGTTCAGGGCCGTACCTGCGTGCTGGTCGACGACATGGTCGACACCGCCGGTACCCTGTGCCACGCCGCCAAGGCTCTGAAGGAGCATGGTGCCGCACAGGTGTATGCCTACGCGACCCACCCGGTTCTGTCCGGCCGCGCCATCGAGAACATTGAAAACTCCGTGCTGGACGCACTGGTGGTGACCAACACCATCCCGCTGTCCGCCGCGGCACAAGCCTGCCCGCGCATCCGCCAACTGGATATGTCGGCGGTTGTGGCTGAAGCGGTCCGCCGCATCAGCAACGAAGAATCGATCAGTGCCATGTTCCGCTAAGGAACAGGCCTGACGAACATGGCCCCGCAGCTGCGGGGCTTTTTTGCCTGACCACTGCGAGCGCTGGTCGCAAGCACCGCAAGTGGCTGGATATTTGGAGAAGTGAAATGACTGAGTTTGCCCTGAATGCTGAAGTGCGTTCCGACCTGGGGAAAGGTGCGAGCCGCCGCCTGCGTCGTAACGCTGCAATGGTCCCGGCCGTAGTTTACGGCGGCGACAAAGAGCCGGCTTCCATCAGCCTGCTGGCCAAAGAAGTAGCCAAGCTGCTGGAAAACGAGGCTGCCTTCAGCCACGTGATCGCCCTGAACGTTGCCGGTGCTACCGAAACCGTTCTGATCAAGGCTCTGCAGCGTCACCCGGCCAAAGGCTATGTAATGCACGCTGACTTCATCCGCGTGGTTGCCGGCCAGAAGCTGACCGCCCACGTTCCGCTGCACTTCATCAACCAGGACTCCTCGGTTGGCGTGAAGCAGCAAGGCGGCGAAGTGTCCCACACCATCGTTGAAGTTGAAGTTTCCTGCCAGCCGCAAGACCTGCCGGAATTCATCAACGTCGACATGGCCAAGGTTGAAGTCGGCCAGATCGTTCACCTGTCCGACCTGACCCTGCCGAAGGGTGTTGAGCTGGTGGCCCTGGCCCACGGCAACGACCTGGCAGTTGCCAACATCCACGCTTCCCGCGTGAAGGAAGAAGGCGCCGAGTAATCACTCCG
Source organism: Pseudomonas sp. HAR-UPW-AIA-41 (assembly GCF_002304225.1). Classification (GTDB taxonomy): domain Bacteria; phylum Pseudomonadota; class Gammaproteobacteria; order Pseudomonadales; family Pseudomonadaceae; genus Aquipseudomonas. Next base: position 8,402 of record NZ_NSLB01000012.1, on the reverse strand, counting down.
GCCCCTGCTTTCTAGAAGAGGGCTCCTGTCGTGACTGCCATTCAACTGATCGTCGGCCTGGGTAATCCGGGCCCGGAATACGACCAGACCCGGCATAACGCAGGAGCCCTTTTTGTTGAGCGCGTAGCTGCCCAGATGGGCGCCGCACTGAGCGCCGACAAAAAGTATTTCGGCCTGACCGGCAAGTTCAGCCATCAGGGCCGCGATGTTCGTCTGCTGATCCCCACCACCTACATGAACCGCAGCGGCCAGGCCGTGGCGGCACTGGCGAACTTCTTCCGGATCGCTCCGGACGCCATTCTGGTGGCCCACGACGAACTCGACATGCCTCCGGGCGTCGCCAAGCTCAAACAGGGCGGCGGACACGGCGGGCACAACGGGCTGCGCGACATCATTGCCCAGCTCGGCAACCAGAACAATTTCCATCGCCTGCGGCTTGGCATCGGCCACCCCGGGCACAGCAGCCAGGTTTCCGGCTACGTCCTCGGCCGCGCTCCGCGCAGCGAACAGGACCTGCTGGATACCAGCATCGATTTCGCCCTCGGCGTACTGCCGGATGTGCTCGCAGGCAACATGACCAAAGCGATGCAGACCCTGCACAGCCAGAAGGCCACCTCCTGATTCTTTACCGCCAGCGCGCGCGAGGGACACACCATGGGATTCAACTGCGGCATCGTCGGCCTGCCTAACGTCGGCAAGTCCACCCTGTTCAACGCCCTGACCAAGTCCGGCATTGCCGCCGAGAACTTCCCGTTCTGCACCATCGAGCCGAACAGCGGCATTGTGCCGATGCCCGACTCGCGCCTGGATACCCTGGCCGCCATCGTCAAGCCCGAGCGCGTGATCCCCACCACCATGGAGTTCGTCGACATCGCCGGCCTGGTAGCAGGCGCCTCCAAAGGTGAAGGCCTGGGTAACAAATTCCTCGCCAACATCCGCGAGACGGACGCGATTGCGCATGTCGTGCGCTGCTTCGAAGACGAAAACGTGATTCACGTGTCCAACAGCGTCGACCCCAAGCGCGACATCGAGATCATCGACCTGGAACTGATCTTCGCCGACCTCGACAGCTGCGAGAAGCAACTGCAGAAGGTCAGCCGCAACGCCAAGGGCGGCGACAAGGAAGCTCTCGCGCAGAAAGCCATCCTCGAAAAACTGATCCCCCACTTCACCGAAGGCAAGCCGGCGCGCAGCCTGATGAAGAACATGAGCAACGAAGAGAAGCTGATCATCCGCGGCTTCCACCTGCTCACCAGCAAGCCGGTGATGTACATCGCCAACGTGGCCGAAGACGGCTTCGAGAACAACCCGCACCTCGACGTGGTCAAGGCCATCGCCGAGGAAGAAGGCGCCATTGTCGTGCCGGTGTGCAACAAGATCGAAGCGGAAATCGCCGAACTCGACGACGGCGAGGAAAAGGACATGTTCCTCGAAGCCCTCGGCCTTGAAGAGCCGGGCCTGAACCGCGTGATCCGCGCCGGCTACCAGCTGCTCAATCTGCAGACCTACTTCACCGCCGGGGTCAAGGAAGTCCGCGCCTGGACCGTGCGCGTCGGCGCCACCGCCCCTCAGGCTGCAGCAGTCATCCACACCGACTTCGAGAAAGGCTTTATCCGCGCCGAAGTCATCGCCTACGACGACTTCATCCAGTACAAGGGCGAAGCCGGCGCCAAGGAAGCCGGCAAATGGCGCCTGGAAGGCAAGGAATACATCGTCAAGGATGGCGACGTGATGCACTTCCGCTTCAACGTCTAAGCGTTTGAAAGCGCGCATATTTTTTCGCAGACGGGGTTGACACTAAAAACCGATGCGAGGAAAATGCGCGCCATCGATGGCAACGTAGCTCAGTTGGTTAGAGCACGGCATTCATAATGCTGGGGTCGGTGGTTCAAGTCCACTCGTTGCTACCATATTGAAAAGGGGTTCAGCGCAAGCTGAACCCCTTTTTCTTTGCCTCGCATTTACAGGCGCTGCAACACGCCTTGGGCGATCTGCCGGGTAGTCTCCCGGCCATAGTCGATACCGCCCTCCTCCTGCAGAAAACCCTCGACAGCACTCTCCAGGCGAGCCGCCAGCTCAGGCTGCTGCCAGTGATGGCGCAGCAGTAGCCCCACGCTCAGTATCGCGGCCAGGGGGTTGGCGCGGCCGCTTCCGGCAATGTCCGGTGCGCTGCCGTGTACGGGTTCGGCCAATGCTAGACCACTGCCCCAGTTGAGCGAAGGCGCCAGACCAAGGCCGCCGCCCCAGTGGCAGGCCAGATCGGAGAGGATGTCGCCGAACAGGTTGCTGGTGACGATCAGGTCGAACGCCTCCGGCTGCTGCACCAGCTGCAGCGCTGCCACATCGACCAGGCGCTCATCCACCCGCTCACCAAGGCCTGCGGCCTGCAGCACCTCACGGCAGCTGTCACGGAACAGCCCGCAGGTCAGCGGCAGCACGTTGGCCTTGTGGACCAGAGTGATTCGTCGCGCCTGACGCTGCTGAGCCACTGCGGCCGCACACTCGGCCAGACGCGAGCTGGCGGCGCGGCTGATGACCCGCTCGGCGATGGCCACACCTTCGGATTCCCAATGCTCGCGACCGCTGTACAACCCCTCGCTGTTCTCGCGCAGGATCAGCAGATCAACCCCACTTTTTGGAGACACCAGCGGCCAGCTGCGCACCGGGCGCAGATTGACGTGCAGCCCCAATTGCTGACGCAGGGTGAGAATGGCGCTGCGATATCCTTCCACCTTGCGACTGGGCGACGAGACGGCGCCAAAGAGCCCGGCACCGCAGTCACGCATGCAGTCGAGGCTGGCTTCAGGCACCGAAACGCCGCGTTTCTGAAAGCACTCCCAGCCGGCCTCGGCCTCCACCACCCGCAAGCCGGGCAGCAGTTTCTCCAGCACCTCGACGGCTGGCGGCACCACTTCGCGGCCGATGCCATCACCCGCCATGACGCACAACGAGTAACTCATGTCGTTTGCTCCTGCACCCGCCCCGCCAGCAGCAGCCCGGCCAGAATCAGGCCACCGCCGACCCAGTGATAAAGCTGCAGCGATTCATCCAGCAGCCACCAGCCGAGCAGCGCGGTAAATACCGGCATCAGGTAATTGCTCATGGCCGTACGCGCCGCCCCCAGCTCAACCACACCCAGATTCCACAGGTGATAAGCAAGCACAGAGGCCAGAGCGGCGGTGTAGAGAATGGCCAGTGCATTGGGCAGATTGAGCTCGAAGGTCGCCCCCCGGTAAAGATCCCAGGCATACAGCGGCGTCAGCATCAGGGTACCCAGCAGCACCAGCGCCCCCAGCAGCACCAGTGGCGGCAGCTGGAAATAGCCCTGCCAGCGCCGTAACAGCAGTGAGTACAGCGCCCAGTCGAGCGTGGCCAGCAGCATCAGCAGGTCGCCCTGGGCAAAATCCAGCCCCAGCAACAGCCCGAGCTGTCCCTTGGCGATCAGATAAAGCAGCCCCAGCATGGCGACAATCAGGCCAAGCCAGGCGCGCCGGGAAGGCCACTCCCCGAGCAGCACACCCGCGCCGATAAAGGTCGCCAGCGGCAGGCAGGTACTGACCAGGGTGATATTGATCGCCGGCGTACTGAGCGCCGCCGTATAGAGAAAACAGTTGTACAGGCTGATGGCCAGCAAGGCGGCGACCCACAGTCGCCAGCCCGCACGCTGCAGGATGTGGCGTGCCTGCCACAGAGGGCGCGCGACCAGCGGCAGAATGATCATCAGGGCGATGGCCCAGCGCCAGAAGGCCAGGCTCAGCGGCGGAATGGTGCCGGAGAAGGCCCGCGCCACCAGCGCATTACCCGCCCAGATCAGGCTGGCCAACGCCAGCCCGAGCCAGGCCAGCGTGGCCCGGGACAGCATCAGGATTGTCCGAGGGGGCGCAGACGATACTGCGGCGGCAACTGATCAAGACTGCTGACGGTGACATTGAGGTTCTTCCAACGGCCGTCCTTGATGCCGTAGATACAGCCATGCACCGACAGGTCCTGCCCGCGGTGCCAGGCGTTCTGCACGATGGTGGTATGGCTGACGTTGGCCACCTGATGGATCACGTTGAGCTCGCACAGGCGATCAACGCGTTCTTCCTCGGTCTCGAACTGGGAGATGTGTTCGCGCTGCTCGTAATAGAGATCACGGATGGTGCGCAGCCAGCCATCGATCAGGCCGAACTGGGTGTCCTGCATGGCCGCCCGCACGCCACCACAGCCATAGTGACCGGTCACAAGAATGTGTTTGACCTTGAGCACATCCACCGCGTACTGGATCACCGAGAGGCAATTGAGGTCGGTGTGCAGCACCACGTTAGCCACATTGCGGTGCACGAACAGATCGCCCGGCAACAGGCCGACAATCTCGTTGGCCGGCACCCGTGCATCTGAGCAGCCGATCCACAGGTACTCGGGCAGCTGTTGCTTGGCCAGTTTTTCAAAGAACGACGGATCCTCTTCCTTGATCGCCTCCGCCCAGCGGGCGTTGTTGTCAAACAGTTGCTGCAGATCGCTCATGCTTCCTCCGTCGGATGGCCCTAGCCGTGCCCCGGCCTCGTCCTGCCAGACCGGACCGGCAGTTTACAGGGGCATACAAGGCCTGCCGAGCCTGATCTGCGGCCGGACATGGCCGCAGTAGCCCGCCCTGTTGGACAGGCCGTGACCGAGCAGAGGTCACAACCCGGCGTTGCGCCGCCACCAGCGTGACTGCTTAAGCCCCACGGCCTGCGCTTCGCCGCCCCAACGGGCATGCCAGGCGTGCGCATACTGCGGATCCAGCGCGGCAAAAGCACCGGACCACAACGCCGCCTCCACCTCATCGCGTGATCGGCGCAATGCCTGACGAAACCCGGAATCAGCCAGCGCCCGCCGGTGTACCGCCTCGAAGCGCCACCACAGGCCATCCTCGACCGGCGCATTCTCCCGCGCGATCAGAGCGCTGCCCGCCGCCGATGCAAAATCCAGTGGCTGGAAAAGACCAAGACAGGGCGCCGAGGTTGCCGTCACCGCCAGCTGCGGCGCCTCCCCCAGGCGTGCCACCAGGCTGCCCGTGGTCTGCGAGGGCCGCCAGAAACTGCCGGCATGCATGCACACCTGACGGTTGTTGTGCCGTGACCAGTGATCGCCCGCCGCACCGTGCTCACGCAAGACTGCGAACAGATCGCGCCAGCCCACGCCGTCGGCACGCCCGAGCCAGGCCTGATTGCACGCCCGGCGCCGGTGGGCACCGCCGACCCACGGCAGCAGACGGGTATCGAAGGCACGGGCGAAATGAAAGTCGCCCCGACCATCCCAGCAACCGGCGGCCCTGGCCTGCTGCGGCAGATCGGTGCTAAACAGATCGTACTCATGCCCCAGAGTCAGTGCATTGGAAATCGCCCAGCGCTCCACACGCTTGGCGGCCCACAGCTGCCCGGCGGTCTCCAGTACCCAGCACTCCTGTGGATCGGCAATGAGAAAACTGGAGTCGTAGCGAAACTGCTTGTTGCGGTAACCCGCTGCGCCTGCCTGACCAAAGCGTTCCAGATGCTCGGTGATCACCGCCAGCGCCTCACGGGCACTGGCGCCGCGCTCGAGCCCCAGGCGCAGCAGATCCATGCCCAGCAGTGCCTCGCCGTGCCGGCGGGTGAGTTTGGTAAAAACCGCTTCGTTGCCGATGGCTACCCCATGCTGGTTGACGCCCATCTCGCCGCCCCACATCCAGCTGGGCTGACTGAGCAGTACGGCATGGCGCGCCGCACGCTGCGGGATATCCAGATAGGTCGTCCGCACCCTCCGCGCCCTATCGCCGGAAACCGCCGGGTAATAGCGCCACAACTGCGGCTCGGCCGGCTCTCTGTCACTGTTCTTGGCCAGCCAGCTCACGCCATCCTGACGCAGCACCAGGGTGTCGCACATTCGCGTTACTCCCTCAGCTTCTCAGCCCCTGAGTACCTCAGCCACCGCCCGCTCGGCCGCTTCGATGGCCCCATCGAAGTAGCCCATCCAGCGTGTGGCGGTCTCTGTGCCGGCAAAATGCAGACGCCCAACCGGCTCGCGCAAACGCGCCGCACCGCCAGTCCACACTCCCGGCGCAAAGAGTGCGGCGTAACAACCGCGGGCATAGGGCTCATCGGCCCAGCACTTGTCAACGTACTCGCGCGGCGCCAGCGCCTGTTCGCCGAAGTAGCGGGCAAAGCAGTCCAGCACCACGGCGCGTCGCTCGGCCTCGGTGCAGGCCGCCCAATGGCGGGCTTCCTCGCCTTCGATAAAGCCCATCAGGATGCCGTGGGGCGAATCCGGCAAGCTGTTGTCGAAGGTCAGGCGCACCGGGCCGTGCTCGCTGGTAGCCTGCCCGGAAAGCCCCTGCTCGCGCCAGAACGGCCGCTCGTAGAGCGCCATGCACTTGATCACGCAGCCCTGTGGCTGGCGCTGCAAGAGCTGATCGCGCCAGCCTGGCAGCAGCGGTTCGATCTGCAGGCGCAGCAGCATCGTCGGCGGGATGGCGAAGATCACCCGGCGCGCACGGAAGCTGTCGGTATCGGTGAACAGCTGCACGCCTTGATCGTCCTGCAGCACACGACGGACCGCCTGCCCGCAGCGCACGGCATCGCCCAGACGCTCGGCCAGACGCAGGCTGATCAGCTGTGAACCACCGACGATGCGGTCCTGCTGGGCTCCGCCCTCGACCGCGAGGATGGTGTCGAAGTCGGTCCCGCTCTTCACGTAGAACAGCGCATGCAGCAGGGAAAACTCATGGGGACTGGCAGCAAACACGGCCCCGGCCATCAGCTCGAAGACCTTGCGCCCATGGGCGGTTTTCAGCGTGCGCCGAATCCATTCGGCGAACGTCATGCGGTCCCAGTCGCTGGCTCGCGGATGCCGCGCCGGGTCTTCCAGGGGAATCTGCCGGGACAGCCGTTCAAAGCGCAATTGCGCCTGCAGCACGTCCAGCAGCACATGGGGAGCAAAGCGTGGAATGGTACCGCGATAGGGTTTGAGCTTGCCGCCGAACAGGGTGAGGTTGTTGCCCCGGTTCCACAGCGGAAAGGTCGGCAGAGCCAACTCACGGAGCAGCGCCAGCACGCGGTCCTGGGTCGAGCCGACCCACTGGCCGCCGACCTCCACCACATCACCGGCGGCGAACTGATGATTGAGCGTACGCCCGCCGACCCGAGCATTGGCTTCCAGTACCCGCACACTGCACCCGGCCTGCTGCAGGCGCCAGGCCGCTGTCAGCCCAGAAATGCCGGCGCCGACCACCACGACATCAAGCGTTTCCATGCCCACTCCTGTTTGTTGTTATGGGGCACATCGTACGGAAGTACCACAAACACAACAAAGGCCGGAATGGTCAAATTCACCGACTAAACAGGACAGCCCGACAGGCAGTCACGGCTCAGTCCAAAAGCGTGCAGGCCATGACCAGCGCATCTTCACGGCCGTTGGCCGCCGGGTAGTAATCACGGCGCCGGCCGATCTCGTTGAAGCCGAAGCGCTCGTACAGGCGGTAGGCCGACTGGTTGCTGGCGCGCACTTCGAGGAAACACTCGCGGCCACCCTGTCGGCCAGCCTCGGCCATCAGGTGTTCGAGCAATTGCAGGCCATAGCCCTGCCCCTGACTCTGTGGGCGGACGGTGATATTGAGCAGGTGCGCCTCGTCGAGGATCAGCTGGATCACGCCATGGCCGATCTGCACGCCATCGGCGCACATCACCCAGCACTGGTAGCTGGAGAGCCCTTCCTGAAACAGCTTGCGCGTCCACGGATGGCTGAAGGCGGCCTGCTCGATGGCCACCACGGCATCGAGGTCCGCCTCGACCATGGGACGGAAAGTAACCTGGCTCATGACGTCTCCCAACGACGGCGTACCCGACACATGGCGCGCCACAGCGGGGCCTTGCGCTCGGGTTCATCCATCAGCAGCTCCAGACCCGGCAGGGCCCAGGCCGAACCGATGCCGTCGATGGACAGCTCATGCTCATAGCTGTCGGCTTCGGCTTCGCCGGCAAAACGCAACGCCGGCAAACCGATCAGCCAGATGCTGGCCGGAGCTTGCTCCTGCTCCTCAACACGGGCCATGACATAGCCCTGAACGAACTCGCGGGCGGCCTGCGGTCCCTGATCGAGATTGCCACGCGCCAGCAACGGCCAGCGCACCGGCTCACCGAGCAGCTGCGGCGCATCCGGCAAGCCGGCGGCGCGCAGCAGATCCTTGAGCAGCAGGTAGGCCGGGTCGCGGCTCTGGAAAGGTTCGCCGGTCGGCAACTCGACCAGCAGCAGGCAATTACCGGCGCGGTACAGCTGCAGGGCGAAACGCGGCACGGGCGGTTTTACCGGAGCAGGCTCAGCCACCTCCTGCGCCTCACTGACTGGCGCCACTGGCGGCTCTGCGCGCACCGGCTTGATCTGCACCGCGGCTGACTGGTCGCCGG
>NZ_NSLB01000011.1 GCF_002304225.1 Pseudomonas sp. HAR-UPW-AIA-41 | reverse complement strand
CGCTCCCTGCGGCTTACCCCTCTACACAACGACTGCTCTCAGCCGGACGAAAGGGGCACCTAGTGCTGCCTGAGAGTCCGAATCAGGCAGTTCAAAGCCTTGTCTTCTTCGCGAGGTTATAAGCGCGCCAAACGCCCCTTGCCAGAAGGGCGAACGGAATCGTTGCGCATAGGGAGGGCGGCAGTACCCTTGTCTACTCGGTCACCCTGAACCGCAGGGTGCCGAGCAGTTGTCCCGACTCGGTCAGCACCTTGACCTGCCAGCGGCCGACGGCCTCTGTCGGGAAGCGCTGCTTGCGGGTCCAGGCGCGGTAGCCGGCTTCGCGGCCGCCGCTGATGTTGAGGGCAATGCGGTCGACCTCACGGCCTTCATGCAGCCAGACGTGGAAGATGCGCTCCTTCAGACCGCGTGGCGCATTGATCGCGGTGAAGGCGTACAGGCCGGTACGCCTGAGTTCGGTCTGGCTGATCTGCTTGAGCTTGCCGGCGGCCTGGCGGCCCTGGCGGTCGTTGCTGACTGCCACCTCGGTCAGCCACAGGCTGGCCGGCGGCACCACCGCGCGGCCATACCAGCCCCCTACGCCCAGAGCCAGGGTCAGGGCCAGCAGACCCACACGCTGACGCCAGCGCTGTTCGCGCAGGACCACCACCAGACTGGCGAACGACAGCAGCATGGCCACGCCGAGCGCCAGCGGATAGCTCTGCGCGGTAGACAGGTGAAAGATGATCGGCAGTGCCGTGAGCAGCAGGGCGAACAGGGTCAGGCTGTGGAAGATCAGGTACAGCCAGCGCCGGGGGGCCAGTTGCTGGTTGTACAGCGGGTCGATGATGGTGATCAGCGCACAGGCGCCGAGCAGGCCGGTGAACAGCGCCTGGCTGCTGTTCCAGCTGGTGGTGATGAAGGCAAAGGGCAGGACGAAGAACAGGCTTTCCTGGTGGATCATCTGCGTCAGGTAACGCAGCAGCCCGGCCGGCAGGTGCCAGTTGAACCAGCGCTGCAGCTGGCTGCGCAGCAGGTTCTCCAGCATCAGCCAGAGCCAGCTGACCAGCATCAGCACGGCCACCACCTTGGCCACGCGGATCTGCCGGTCGACCAGGAAGAAGCTCAGCAGGCCCGAGCAGAAACCGAACAACGCCATGGCCCGCGGATGGCGCTGGATCAGTTCAAGCAGGGCAAACAGCCGTTGTTTCAGAGCAGTCACGACAGGGGGCCTGGGCAAAAGCGTGCAGGATACTGGCCCCTCCGTGTCCTGAGAACCGCTTTCCCGTCAGTGCTTTTTCAGGCCTGCCGACGGTGCCAGAACTGCTCGGCAAGCAGGCGCAGCGACTGCGCCAGGCCGGCCACCTGATGGGCGGCGATCTGGCTCTGTTCGGCGGCGACCACATTGCTGTCGGCGGCCTGGCGAATGCGTGTGATGTTGCGGTTGATCTCTTCGCTGACGGCGCTCTGCTGCTCGACTGCAGCGGCGATCTGTACGCTCATGTCGGTGATCTGATTGACCCGTGTGCCAATGCCGAGCAGGGCCTGGGCGGCCTCGCTGGCTTGCTGCACGCTCTGCCCGGCCTGCTCGCGGCTGCTGTGCATCACCGCCACGGCGGCATGGGCGCCTTCCTGCAGGGCGCTGATCATGCGTTGGATCTCGGCGGTGGACTGTTGGGTTCGTGAGGCCAGGCCGCGAACCTCGTCGGCGACCACGGCAAAGCCGCGACCCTGTTCGCCGGCGCGTGCCGCTTCGATGGCGGCGTTGAGGGCCAGCAGGTTGGTCTGCTCGGCGATGCCACGGATCACTTCCAGTACGCTGGATATTTCGCTGCTGTGCTGTTCCAGTTGGTGGATCACGCTGGCGGCTTGCTGAACCTCGTTGGCAAGGCGGCTGATGGTGGCGCTGGTCTGGTTGACCAGTTGCTGCCCCTGCACGGTTTCCTGATCGGCACAACCGGCGGCCACGGCACTGAGCTGGGCGCTGTTGGCCACCTCCTGCACGCTGGCGGCCATCTGGTTGACGGCAGTGGCGACCTGATCGGTTTCACCCTGCTGGCGCTGGTTGCTGGCCTGACTGACGGCCAGTTGTCCGGCCAGCTCTTCGGTATGTCCGGCCAGTAATTCGGCGGCATCACCGATGCGGCCTATCACGGCACTGGCTTCGGCTTCGGCCATGCGCAGTGCAAAGTCGATCTGGCCCAGTTCGTCGCGGCGGCCACAGTAGAGGGTCTGGCTCAGCGGGTTGTCGCCGATCGAGCGTGCCCTTGCCGCGAGACGGCGCAGCGGCGCCAGCTGCCAGCCCAGCAGCGCCACGCTCAGGCCTGCGCCGGCGAGGGCCAGGCTGGCACCGGCCAGTGGCGTGACGCCTCCGAGCGCCACGCCGGCCGCCAGTAGCAGCGGCCAGGCCAAGCTGCCGGTCAGTAGCAAGCGTGCGTTGTAACTCAGGCGTGCCGGTTGCAGGCAGTGCTGTGCCTCTCCGGCGCGCAGGCGGGCATAGAGCTGTTCGGCGGCAGCCGTCTGCTCCGCTGTCGCCGCAGTGCGAACCGACTGGTACTCCACCACTTCGCCGTTGCGCCGCACCGGTGTGACATAGGCACTGACCCAGTAGTGGTCGCCGTTTTTGCAGCGGTTTTTCACCAGACCCATCCAGCTTTTCCCGCTTTTCAGGGTTTGCCACAGGTGGGCAAAGGCAATGGGCGGCATGTCCGGGTGACGCACGACGTTGTGGTTGACTCCCAGCAGTTCCTCGTCGCTGAAGCCGCTGATGGCAACAAAGTCCTCATTCACGTAGCTGACCACCCCTTTGAGGTCAGTGGTGGAGAGGATGTTGGCGCTAGGACTGACGGTGATGGAGCGGTTGCTGACGGGCAGGTTTATTTTCATCGTTCCGGCTCTTCGTTCAGATGCAGTAGTCGGCTGGCGTCGGGGTGCGGCTCTGATGCAGGTAGGCAGGTTGTTGCCGTAGCAGCGGATCGAGCTGCCAGGCGGGTTGTGGCTGGCTGAGCAGGTAGCCCTGGGCGTAGTCGCAGCCTTCGGCGCGGAGGAAGTCCAGATGACTGCTCTGCTCCACGCCCTCTGCCACCACGGCCATGTTCAGGCCCTGGCCGAGCTTGATGATGGCGCGACTGATGGTGGCCAGGTCTTCGTCCTGACAGGTGCCGCCGATGAAGCTCTTGTCCACCTTGAGGATGTGCAGAGGGAAGCGCTTGAGGTAGCCGAGCGATGAGTAGCCGGTGCCGAAGTCATCGAGCGCCAGACGCACGCCGAGGCTGGCCAGCTCGCGCAGGCAGGCCAGGGTCTGCGCGCTGTCTTCCATCAGCTGGCTTTCGGTGATTTCCAGGATCAGGCAGCTGGCTGGCAGCCCGGTTTCAGTGAGGATGCGAGCTACGCGGCGCGCGAAGTCGCTGACCTTGAGCTGCTGGCTGGACAGGTTGACCGCGCAGTAGAGCCCCGGCTGCACGCACTGCCAGCACATGCACTGCCAGGCAGCATGGAACAACGCCCACTCGCCGACCGCGAGGATGTCGCCGGACTCTTCCAGAATCGGAATGAATTCCTCCGGTGATACCCAGCGGCCTTCATGCTGCCAGCGCAACAGGGCCTCTACGCCGACCACGCGGTTATGGCCGCGTTCCAGGCGGCAGATCGGTTGGAAGTGCAGGTCGAATTCGCCGCGCTCCAGCGCCTGCGCCAGAGCGCTTTCCAGCTGCAGCCGCCGTGCCGCACGCTCCTGCAGCTCTGCGCTGTAGCGGGCGAAGCGCGCCTTGCCGGCATCCTTGGCGCGGTACATGGCGAGGTCCGCGGCGCGCAGTACGTCGTCGCCGATATCCGCTTCGCCAAGGCCGGCAATGCCGATACTGGCGCTCACGCTGAGCTGGCGCTCGTCCAGCTGCAACGGCAGGTGCAGTTCGTCGAGCATGCGCTGGGCCACCCGTTCGGCGTCTTCGAGCTGAGCCAGGTCATCGAGCAGGACGACAAACTCGTCGCCGCCGAAGCGCGCGAGATGATCGCCTGGGCGCAGGCAGCGCTTGAGACGCTGTGCCACTTCCACCAGCACCAGATCGCCGCTGCTGTGGCCGAGGCTGTCGTTGATCAGCTTGAAACGATCGAGGTCAATGAACAGCAGTGCTGTGTGACGGGCGCCGGGCCGCTGGCGGCGCTCCTGGGCTTGGGCAAGCAACTCTTGCAGACGCGTGCGGTTGGCCAGGCCGGTCAGTGGGTCGTGCCGGGCGGCATGCTGCAGGTTCTGTTCGGCAGCTTTGTGCTGGCTGATATCGCTTTGCGAGCCGGCCAGACGCTGCCCGCCGCGCTCATCGCTGCTGAGCACTCCTCGCAGCAGCACCCACAGGTAATGTCCTTCACGGTGGCGGATGCGGTACTGGTGTTGCAGCGACGGGCTATTGCCGCCCAGGTGCTGCTGCACCGCCAGGCGCAGACCTGGCAAGTCTTCGGGATGGACGCGGGCGAACCAGCCGGCACTGCCCTCGCCCAACTCGTCGCGGGCCAGACCGAGCATGCTGGCCCAGCGCTCGGACAGGTACAGCTGGTCGCGGTCGATGTGCCAGTCCCAGATGCCGTCGTTAGCCCCGCGCAGGGCCCGGGCATAGCGTGCATCGCTGCTTTCCAGGGCTTGTCGCTGGGTCGCGCTGTACGCATCCACCGCCAGGCTCATGTCAAAGAACACGGCCTTGAGCAGGCTGGCGAACAGCTCGTGTTGGGCATGGCCATCGAACAGGCTGGTGAGCATCCGGTCGAGGTACAGGCGGTAGGCGCCCAGGTACCATTTCAGTTCCAGGCCGACACGTTCGTGCACCCAGCCCACGCGCAGTCGCTCACGAACGTAGTCGGCATCGTGCGGGCCACGCCACAGGCGCTGGTAGTAGGCCTTCTGACTGGCCTTGAGACGTTGCAGCACGCCGGGTTGCTGGAGCAGGCCGGCCGGAGTGGGGAAGCTGCCGAGATGGTTGTATAGCTGATCGACAAAATCTTCATGGGCATTACCCAGCCAGTCGATACCCTGCTGCAGCCTTTCAGCGTCGGCGCTGCTCCATTGCAGAAAGTCCAGACGCGTTTGCACTTCCTGATGGTCCAGGCCAATGCTGCGCAACAGCGCTTTAAGTTCTTCGGGGCTGCCCATGCATTCCTCGTACTTTTTAGCGGGCAATAAAAAAGCGCTAGTGACATCCGTGGGGCAATCCAACGGATGTCACTAGCGCTCTGTCTTACAGGCCCATGCGTCCTGCCCGGCAAAGCCGGCTTCCGCCACCGTCAGGCCGGGGCGGAACCTTCTACGGGCGTTTTACCCGAAGCTGCCGTGTCCGACAAGTTTTGTAGAAGAACTTCAAGGCGCTTGCGCAGCTCGGCCAGGTCACGGGACTTGAATGCGTGGCGGGTTTTTTCCAAGGTCGCTACGGTGTCATGCAAGGCCTGTTGCAAATGGCTCAGGCGCTGGGTTTCGGCCGATTCGATGGCTCGACAGTGTGGCGCCAACAGGCAAGCGTTGGGGCTGCTGAGGATCTGACAATCGATGCCGGCCGCGTCGAGCAGGTCGTGCGCACGACAGGCTTGAGGAATATCCAGGCAAAGCAGTTGTAGAGGGGGGAGGTGGCTGGCCATGACTGCTGAGTTGTGGAATGACCAAAGGCTTAGTCCTCGTAAGGGTATTACGACTCGGCGCAAACCCCAAGTGCGACTCCAGGTCAGGATGTCGCACCCCTGGCGGTAATCGCCACACCCGCTGGCCGTTCTTGCCAGTGCGGCCGCGGCGCGACTGGCCTAGTCTCTGCGGCATGTCTTCCTGTCCCTGGATATTCAGCTGATGAATTACGACGAGAGCCAGCAGATCTGGCTGGGCCTGGTGCTGGCCAGCCTGATGTTTGGTGTGGCGCTGGAGCTGCGCCTGAGCCATTTCTCCTATGTCCTGCGGCGGCCGCTGCCGGTGTTTACCGGTCTGCTGGCGCAGTGCCTGTTGCTGCCCTGGGCGACGCTCCTGGCCACGCTGCTGCTGGACCTCAAGCCCGGTATCGAGCTGGGGCTGCTGCTGGTGGCCTGCTGCCCCGGCGGTAATCTGTCCAATGTCATCACCCATCTGGCGCGGGGCAACACGGCTCTGTCGGTAAGTGTCACCAGCGTTTCCAGCCTGCTGGCGATCATCACCCTGCCGTTCAACTTCGCCCTGACCTCCAGCCTCAATCCGGACACGGCGGCTTTTCTCAGCGGTCAGATGAGCACCCTGCAGGTCGATGCCAGCGGCATCGTGCAGGGCCTGCTGCTGATGCTGGTGGCGCCGCTGCTGGTGGGCATGTTGCTGGGCAACCTGGCGCCGCGCTTCACCGCGCGCATCCTGCCGGGGTTCAAGCGTTTCACCATGATTGCCTTCATCGGCTTCCTGCTGGTGGCGGTGATCGGCAACCGTCACCTGCTGCTCGACAGCCTCGGCCCGCTGCTGCTGATCGTGGTGCTGCACAACGCCAGTGCCCTGCTGCTGGGTTGGGGCACGGCACGCATCTTCGGGCTGGTGGATTTCGACCGCCGCGCGCTGACCATCGAGGTCGGTATGCAGAACTCGGGGCTGGCGCTGGGGCTGATCTTCACCCAGTTCGGTGGCCAGCCGGACATGGCGCTGATCGCCGCCCTGTGGGGCACCTGGCACATCGTCTCCGGTCTGTTGCTGGTCGCTCTGTGGCGGCGTAATCCGCCCCACCTGAGCACCGCCAAGGAGGAACAGCCATGCGCGTCCTGATTACCGGCGCCGCCGGCTTCATCGGTCAGCAGGTCCTCAGTGACCTGGCTGTGCAGCAACCCAACTGGCAGCTGTTTGCTGCCGACATCCGCGAGATCACGGCGCGCGACAACATCCATCCGCTGCACCTGGATATCAGCCAGCGGGCCGAGGTGCACAAGGTCGTGGGCCAGTGCCGTCCGGACGCCATCGTCCACCTGGCCTCGGTGGTCAGCCCGCCGCCGGGCATGAGCGAGGAGACCCTGCACGCCATTGATGTCGGCGGTACCGAGGCCATTGTCGAGGCGGCCGTGGCCAATGGCGTGGGTCAGCTGATCGTCACCAGCTCCGGCGCGGCCTACGGCTACTACCCGGAGAACGCCGAGTGGATCGACGAGCACGACCCGCTGCGTGGCCACGCCCGCTTTGCCTATGCCAAGCACAAGCGCGAGGTCGAGGAGCTGCTGGTGCGCGTGCGGATCAATCACCCGGAGCTGCGTCAGCTGATTCTGCGTCCGGGCACCATCCTCGGCAGACGGGTCAACAACCAGATCACCGACATGTTCAAGAAACGCGCGGTGCTGGGCATTCAGGGCAGCGACAGCCGCTTCGTGTTCATCTGGGATCAGGACGTGGTCAGCATCATCCGCAAAGGGCTGGAGAAAGGTGCCAGTGGCATCTACAACCTGGCCGGCGATGGTGCCCTGAGCCTGCGCGAGATCGCCGAGATCCTGCGCAAGCCCTACCGCCCGCTGCCGGCCGGACTGATCCAGGGCGTGCTGCGCGTGCTCAAGCCACTGCGCCTGTCGCAGTACGGCCCTGAGCAGGTCGATTTCCTGCGTTACCGCCCGGTGCTGGCCAACCGCCGTCTGAAGGAAGAGTTCGGCTACACCCCGCGCTACACCAGCCGCGAAGCCTTTATCGCCTTTCTCGATGCCCAGGGAGTTCCGCATGCGTAATGCCGTTGTTGCCCTCGCCCTCACTGCCGCGGCCCTGCCCGCTCAGGCCCTGCAGGTAAGTATCCGGGATGCCGCCGGTGCGCCTCTGCCGCTGGCCATGGTCACGCTGAAGGCCGAGCGCCCGCTGCGCGCCGCCGGTGACGACAACGGCTATCCACGCGAGCGTACCGAACAGCGCATCAGCCCGGAGATCACCGCCTTCGCCGGTGCCGACGGCCGCGTGCAGGTCGATTACCCGGAAGCCGTGCCGCTGAATCTGCGCGTGCGCGTGCCGGGCTATAAGGACCTGAGCCAGGCCGGTGTCAGCGCCGATGCCACCCTGGAGCTGCGCCTCACTGCCGAGACCGATCCGGCCGCGCTGGCTGCCCAGCAGCCGGCCAACGCCTGGTTTGCCGCGCTGGATTTCGGCGGCGACGCATCGCTGAAGAAAACCGCCATGGAGCAGTGCAGCTTCTGTCATCAGCAGGGCAGCTTCTTCATGCGCCGCGAGCGCAGCGAGGAAGAATGGCAGCAGGTGATGGAACGCATGATCGGCTATGGCGCGCGTCCGTCCAGCGAGCACCAGCCGAAACTCATCGAGGTGTTCCAGAAGGGCTACACCGACCTGCGCCAGCACCCGGAGAAAGTCCTGCGCGCCAAGCCGTGGGAAACCCATCTGGCCGGTGCCCAGGTGCGCGAGTGGCCGATCGGCGACCCCTTCTCGCAGATGCATGACCTGCTGCTGCACAGCAGCGGCAAGATCTATGTCGGCGACAACCTGCAGGACCGCCTGTGGGAGATCGACCCTGGGACCGGCCAGACCGTGGTTTACAAGACGCCGGTGGACGAGGGCGACGAGATCGGCGGGCTGTTCAGCGGCCGGCTGAAGACCTACCCCAAGCTGGAAACCACCGCCGGTATCCACTCCTTCGCCGAGTCGCCGAAGGATGGCCACATCTTCATCACGCCCTCGCTGCAGCAGCGCCTGTTCGAGTTCGACCCGGTCAGTAAGACCTTCACCACCCACTACTTCGATGACGGTCTGTACCCGCACACCGTGCGTATCGATGCGCAGGACAACGTCTGGTTCACCCTGGCGCTGTCCAACCAGGTCGGCCGCTTCGACCGCCAGACCAAGAGCTTCCGCACCTACGGGCTGCCGGCGCGCAGCACCAAGGAGGAAGTGGGTCTGGCGCTCAATGGCGTGGTGCGCAAGCTGATGAACTGGGGCATGCCGATGCACTGGTTGCCGGTGGATAAGCGCGTGACCGGCATGCCGCTGCCCTACGGCATCGACGTGGCGCCGGATGGCCGGGTGTGGTTTGCCCGCCTGCATGCCGACTCCATCGGCGTGATCGATCCCAAGACCGACAGCGTGCAGGTCATCGACACGCCGTTCCAGGGCCCGCGCCGCCTGCGCGCCGATGCCGTGGGCGATGTGTGGATCGCTGCCTTCCCCGAGGCCAAGATCGTCCGCTATCGCCCGGCTGACGGCAGCTTCAAGGATTACCCGCTGCCCACCGCGCTCAATGGCGCCGAGACGCCCTACTCGCTCAACGTCGACCGCGCCCGCCAGCAGGTGTGGGTCACCGGCACCGCTTCGGACAACCTGATGCGTCTGGATATCGCCAGCGGCCAGTGGCGCACCTTCCCCATGCCGCGCAAGGTGACGTTCACCCGCGACATCGAGATCGCCGCCGACGGCCGGGTGTTCACCAGCAACGGCGCCTTCCCCAGCTGGCAGATCGAGGACGGTCAGCCGACCCTGATCGAGCTCAAGCCGGGCCAGTGAGGCCTTCGCGGCGGCCTGCCCCGGGCCGCCGCCTTCCGGAGTACCTGTCTTGTCTGCATCTCCCTACAGCCGCTGGGACCTGATCCGTTTCTTCGTGGCCTGTCTGGCCGGCTTTCTCGCCGGTCACCTGACCAACTACACGGTGATCCTCTACGCCCAGGACGTCTGGGGGCGCGATGCCCTGGCCGGCGCCGGCTTTGCCCTGTGCTTCGGCGTGCCGCTGCTGCTCGGCTGGCCGGCCGGTGCCTGGTGCGATCAGCATTCGCCGCAGCGCATCGCGCAGATCGCCCACGGCGCCTTTCTCGCCGCCCTGCTCTGGCTGGTGGCGGCCAGCCGCAGCGAGCACTGGGGCGTGGGCTTCTATCTGCTCGGTGCCACCTGTGCCGGTATTGGCTGGTCGCTGTTGGCGCCGGCGCGCATGGCTCTGCTCGGTCGGCTGGCCGGTGAGCGTCAGGCCAAGCTGGCGGTGCTGTTCAATGCCCTCGTGATGCTCGGTTTCGGCCTGGCGCCGCTGCTGCTGGCACTGGCCCGCACCCAGGGCGGCTGGCCGGCGGTGCAGGCCAGCGGTCTGGCGCTGTTCATGCTCGCCAGCGCGCTGCTGCTGGGCCTCAGGGTGCCGGCGCTGGGCGGGGAGGGCCATGTGCTGGCGCGTATCCGCCAGGGATTCGCCTACGCCCTGGGTACGCCGCTGCTGGCGCAGGCGCTGCTCACGGCGGTGCTGATCTATCTGGCCATGGGGCCGATTCAGGTGATGCTGCCGCGCTTTGCCCAGCAGACGCTGATGCTGTCCGAGATGGGCCGCGGTCTGTTTCTCGGTGCGCTGGCGCTGGCGCTGCTGCTCGGTGGCGCGCTGGCGCTGCCGCTGGCGCGGCGCTTCGGTCAGGGTCGCAGCCTGTTGGTCGCTGCCGTGCTCAGTGGCGTTGCCCTGAGCCTGTTGGGGCTGCAGGAGAGCCTGCTTGGCGCCCTGCTCTGCCTCGGCGCCAACGGCATGGGCGCGGGCCTGGCGGTCAGCCTGATCGTGGCGCTGCTGCAGCATGAAAGCGAGCCAGCCCTGCGCGGCCGTCTGCTGAGCCTGTACACCGTGACCAGTCAGGTGATTCCGGCCGCCGGCGGGCTCGGCGCCGGGCTGCTGCTGGAGCTGCTGCCGGCCAGTACCGGCCTGCTGCTCTGCGGCGCCAGCCTGACCCTGCTGTTCACTCTGGCGGCCTGGCGATTGGTCCGTCTGCGCGCCTATGGCTGAGCGGCATCCTGCGCCTTAGCACCTATGCTGTAGGCGTTACAGTGGAGGGATTCCGCGATGCGCCTGTGTTTTTTTATCCTCATGGTTCTGTGCACTTTACAGGTACAGGCCGAGCCCTGGCGTTTTGTCACCGAGGATTTTCCGCCGTTCACCTATCCGCTGGAGGGACAGCGGGTTGCACTGGATGGGCCGGCGGCTCAGGGTGCCGGACCTTTCGTGGAGATCATCGAGCTTGCCTGCCAGCGTCTGAAGCAGGCCTGCAGCGTCGAGGTGTTGCCCTGGCGCCGGGCCTTGAGTCTGGCCGAGGAGGGTAAGGTCGAGGGTATCTTCACTGTGGTCGATAACCCTCAGCGCCAGTATTACTTTCATATCAGCCGCATGCTGGTGACGGCGCACTACAGCCTGTTTACCGGGCAGGACAGTGCGTTGGTCTACCGCCAGGCGACGGATCTTAAGGGCTATCACATCGGAGTTTACGGCCCCTCGGGTACGGCCATGATTCTCGAGGAGCTGCTCAAGAAGGCCGAAGATGCCACGATGGAGATGGAAACCGACAATCCCCGCGTCCTGCGCAAGCTGGCGGCCGGACGCTACGGCGCGCGCGGAGCGGTGCTGATGAACCGTGACGTGGCGCTGTACCTCCAGCAGCAGCTGCAGCTGGAGAATGTCCGCGAAGCGGGCACGGTACAGCCCATTCACTATGGGATCGGCCTGTCGCGGGCGCGGGTCAGCCGGGATGCCTTCGAGGCCTTCGACCGGGCCCTCGGCGAGCTGCAGCGCCGTGGCGAGGTCGCCGCCATTCTGACCCGCTACGGTTTACAGCCGGCCCAGGCTCAGAAATAGCCCTCGATCTTTTTCTTCTCCATCGAGCCGTCCTGATCGTGGTCGATGATCCGCCCCTGACGTTCCGAGGTGCGGGTCATCAGCATTTCCTGAATGATCTGCGGCACATCGGTGGCGGTGGACTCCACGGCGCCCGTCAGCGGGTAGCAGCCCAGCGTGCGGAAACGCACCCAGCGTTTGCGGATGCCGGCGCGCTGGGCGGCGGTCAGGTGCGGCACGATGCGTTCGTCGTCGATGCAGATCAGTGTGCCCTCATGCTCCACCACCGGCCGCTCGGCGGCGCGGTAGAGGTCGACGATCTCGATGTTCTCCAGATGGATGTACTGCCAGATATCCAGCTCGGTCCAGTTCGACAGGGGGAACACGCGCAGGCTTTCCCCCGGCTGCACGCGGGTGTTGTACAGCTGCCAGAGCTCCGGGCGTTGCTGCTTCGGGTCCCAGCGGTAGCGGTTGTCGCGGAAGGAGCAGACGCGCTCCTTGGCCCGGGACTTTTCCTCGTCGCGCCGCGCGCCACCGAAGCAGGCATCGAAACCGTACTGGTCCAGCGCCTGCTTGAGCGCTTCGGTCTTCATCACATCGGTGTACTTGGCCGAGCCCACCGAGAAGGGCGTGATGTTCAGACGCGCGCCGTCCGGGTTGATGTGCACGCGCATATCCAGTTTCAGCTTTTCCGCCAGGCGGTCACGGAACACGGCCATCTCGCCGAACTCCCAGCCGGTATCCACATGCAGCAACGGGAAAGGCACCGGCCCCGGGAAGAAGGCCTTGCGGGCCAGGTGCAGCAGGACGGTGGAGTCCTTGCCGATGGAGTAGAACAGGCAGGGGTTGCGCATCACCGCCACCACCTCGCGCAGGATGTGGATGGATTCGGCCTCCAGGGCACGCAGGTGGGTCATGCGGTCGGGATGCATCATCGGGTTGGCTGTCATGGCTTCAGGGATTGCAGCTGGGGCAGTGGATGGGGTCGGCCTGTTTGGGTCGCTCATGGGTGTCGCTGTGTCCGCAGGCCGGACACAGCCAGTGTTCGCGGGCAGCCTGCCCGGTCGGCGTGGTGCAGGCCTGACAGGGCAGGCCATGTTCCAGATGGTCGATGCCATAGCCCGGTGCCTGGCAGGCCGGGCAGTGCTGGCTCAGGCGATCGGCCAGGCGTTGTGCGGCCCGGCGGATGACCGCCTGGCGACGTGGATTGAAGTGGGCGCGCATGTCCGACTCGATCCACACGCTGGGTTGCGTGGCGAGCACCTCGCGCAGCAGACCTTCGAAGGTTTCGTCGTGCTGCAGGCCCTTGCGGAACCAGGGCTCGCCGGGACGGCCGAGAATCAGCCCGTGCTCGGGGAAGCCGGCGGCACGGGCGAAGGCCTGCCCTTCTTCCAGACTGCGCACCTCGCGGTGGGCGTAGTTGGTGTCGCTGGAACCCTGACTGGCATACACCGCATAGCCGCGCTCATGGTCCCACCAGCACAGCAGTTCGCTGTTCCAGGCCAGCATGCCCAGGTAGGGGTCGCGGCCGAAGCTGCCTTCGCTGCCCAGACCATAGCGGGTGCCGGCGTGGTCGGCGGCCAGTCTGGCCTTGGCCAGTGCGGTTTCATGCGCACTGCCGCGGCGCTCGAACTCCCGGCTGAAGGTGCCGAAGCGGTCGGTGTTCAGGCTGTCGAGGGTTTCGACGCTGAAGCCGCTGCCGGCCAGCGCCGCCTCCACCAGCGGCGCCTTGTGATGGCAGGTGAGAAACGTCAGGCGTTTCATGGGAGCCTCCTCAGCCGTGTACCGAGGCGTAGCCGGGCTCGCCGTCGAAGGTGTAGAGGTTCTCGGTCTTGATCGGCTCGAAGCCGGCCAGGTTCAGGCGTGTCTGCAGGGCCAGCAGATCGGCGAAGTCCACCGACTGCCCGGCCGGTGCCAGGAAGCGACAGCGCCAGTGATCGACGCAGGTGGTTTCGGCGAAGCCGTTGGGCCACACCTTGACCCCGCGGTTGGTGATCACCGACAGCGGCAGGCCCGGGCTGGCCAGCGTCTGCAGCCGGTTGCCCAGTTCGGCGGCCGGCCGTTCGCGCTGGTGCAGGAACACATCGACGCCGACCAGTTGCTTGTGCGCCGGCGGGCGCTCGGGCAGCGGCCGCTGTGGCAGGCGGCTGTCGGCCGGGTAGTCCACCGCGCGCAGCTGCTCCGGGCGCTGGCCGAGGCGGGCGATCACGGCGTCGGCGAATTCGCGGGTGCCCAGTTTCTGGCGGCTGTGGGCCGGGTCGAAGATGTCGTAGGTGTGCAGCCCCTCCTCGAGGGTGCGCAGCCAGGCGTTCTGCACCCGGCTGGCCACCTCGCCCTGGCCGATGTGCAGCAGCATCTGCACGGCGCCCTGCAGCAGGCCCGACGGGTTGGCCAGGTTCTGCCCGGCGCGCCGCGGCGCCGAGCCGTGGATGGCCTCGAACATGGCGCACTGCTCGCCGATGTTGGCCGAGCCGGCCATGCCGACGCTGCCGGCGATCTGCGCGGCCACGTCGGAGAGGATGTCGCCGTAGAGGTTGGGCATCACCACCACGTCGAACTGCTCCGGGGTGTCGGCCAGCTTGGCCGCGCCGATGTCGACGATCCAGGTTTCCTGCTCGAGGTCCGGGTAGTCGCGGCCTATTTCATCGAATACCTGATGGAACAGACCGTCGGTGAATTTCATGATGTTGTCTTTGACGAAGCAGCTGACCTTGCGCCGGCCCTGCTGGCGGGCGTAGTCGAAGGCGTAGCGGACGATGCGCTCGCAGCCGGGGCGGCTGATCAGCTTGAGGCATTGGAACACCTCGTCGGTCTGGCGGTGCTCGATACCGGCGTA
The DNA here is from genome assembly GCF_002304225.1 of Pseudomonas sp. HAR-UPW-AIA-41. Taxonomy (GTDB): domain Bacteria; phylum Pseudomonadota; class Gammaproteobacteria; order Pseudomonadales; family Pseudomonadaceae; genus Aquipseudomonas. The sequence continues at coordinate 46,809 of NZ_NSLB01000011.1, read as the reverse complement.
GAGGTCCTCCTCGTTCTCGCGCACGATCACCAGGTCCATGGTCGGGTGCCTGGTCTGCACGAAGGGGGCGTAGGCCACGCAGGGGCGGACGTTGGCGTAGAGGCCGAGCGCCTTGCGGGTGGTCACGTTGAGGCTCTTGTAGCCGCCACCCTGCGGGGTGGTGATCGGCGCCTTGAGGAAGACCTTGGTGCGGCGCAAGGATTCCCAGGCCTCGGGAGCGATGCCGGCCAGCTCGCCGCGCTTGTACACGGCTTCGCCGACTTCGATCACCTCCGGCGCAATGGCGGCGCCGGCGGCATCGAGGATGCGCAGGGTGGCTTCCATGATTTCCGGGCCGATGCCGTCGCCGTAGGCCACGGTGATAGGAGTCTTGTGCATGATGCGCCTCGTCAGTGCGGTGGGTTCGAGGCTATTCTGGTTAGCAAGATCGATTGTTGATAATAGAATTTAATCGGCTGGAGCATTGCTGAAAGACGATGGATAGATCCCGTTTCCACACCCGCCAGACCACCTTCCGCCAGCTGGAAATCTTCCGCGAGGTGGCCGAGCGGCTGAGCGTCACCGAGGCAGCGCATGCCCTGCACCTGGCCCAGCCGTCGGTGTCGACCCAGCTCGGCAAGCTGGAGCAGGCGCTGGGGCTTAGTCTGTTCGAGCAGATCGGCAAGCGCCTGCACCTGACCGATGCCGGCCGCGAGGTGCTGCAGGGCACCCGCGAGCTGTTCGATGCCCTAGACCGTCTGGAAATGCGCCTGGGCCAGTTGCGCGGGCTGACGGCCGGCCAGTTGCGGCTGGGCGTGGTGACCACGGCCAAGTATCTGGTGCCGCGCCTGCTCGGGCCTTTCTGCCGCAGCTACCCGCAGGTCGAGGTGCAGTTCAACATCGCCAACCGTTCCGAGGTGATCCGCCGTCTGCAGGACAATCTCGATGATCTCTATGTGTTCAGCCAGCCGCCGCAGCACCTGGACATCGTCGCCACGCCGCTGGCCGACAATCCGCTGGTGGTGATCGCTCCGGCCGCGCATCGCCTGGCCGGCAAACGACTGCGCTGGGAGGACCTGGCCGAGGAGCCGTTCATCAGTCGGGAAACCGGTTCGGGCACCCGCCGGGCCATCGAAGAGCACTTTGCCCGCTTCGGCTGGAGCCTGCGACCGCGCATGACCATCGAGAGCAACGAGGCGATCAAGGAGTCGGTGGCGGCCGGACTGGGCATTGCCATCGTGTCGCGGCATACCCTGGTGCATACCGCGCCGGGCAATCTGGTGGAGCTGGAGGTGGAGCAGTTCCCCATCCCCAACCGCTGGTATCTGGTGCGCTGGCGGGGCAAGGCGCTGTCGCCGGTGGCCGCGGCCTTCAGTGAGTTCGTCCGTGAAGGTGATTCATTGCTGATCAGCAATTGATCCGATGGCATAAAACCATTGGTCTGCCGGGGCTGATTTCGTCAGTCTGAGGTTGTGCAAGAACCAAGGAGCCATGCCATGAAAACCGTTCACAAGCATGTGATTCCCACCGGCCCTGACGGGCTGGAGCTGCAACTGCCGCAGGGCTTTCGCCTGCTCAAGGCCGAGTACCTGCTGGTCAGCAAGCAGGTGTGCTGCTGGATCGAGGTGCCGACCGATCCGCGACTTCCTCTCAGTGCCCTGCAGTTGCGCCTGTTCCGCAGCGGGGATGGCATCCCGGCGGCCTATGCCTACGTGGATACGGCCATCGACGCGCTGGCGCCGGAGGCCTGGCATCTCTATGCCCGCCAGCAGGAGGCCAGTCGTCAGGTGGCCTGATCAGTCCAGCGGTCGGCTGGCGCGGGCCAGGCGGTCGTGCACCGCGGCCCAGGCCTCGCCCTCGGGTGGGTTCTGGATCAGCAGGCGGTCGAGGCCCAGGTTGTCCAGCTCGTAGAGGGCCGCATACAGACCTTGGGCATAACGCTCGGGGTCGTTGCCCAGATTCAGTGCCGGCCCCGCGCTCGGTTGCGCGTCGCCACACCAGAGCCAGGCGCAGCGGGGGTCCTGCAGCGCGCTGGACGGAGCCTGCTGGAAGCGCTGAGTCGGGGTGCCCGGGGCGTAATGCCGGTGATGCTGGCCGGGCACGCGCAGCTCGCCGGCTTCCCCGCGGGCCAGTGGTTCGCCCAGTACCGTTTCGATCTGGCTGGCGGTGAGCATGCCCTCGCGCAGCAGGCGCGGCGGCTCGCCCGGCAACAGGCCGGCGATGGTCGATTCCAGCCCGACCGCGCAGGGCCCTCCATCGAGGATCAGCAGGTCGCTGTCTTCGAACTGTTGCCGGACGTGGGCCGGGCTGGTCGGGCTGATCGACATGTAGCGGTTGGCCGAGGGCGCCACCAGGCCGCCGCCGAAGCGTTGCAGCAGCTCGCGCGCCAGCGGGTGGGCCGGTACCCGCAGGGCCACGCTGTCCTGTCCGGCAGTCACCGCGCGGGAGATATCATCACGGGCCGGCAGCACCAGAGTCAGCGGGCCGGGCCAGAAAGCCTCCATCAGCCGGCGTGCCGCCTGCGGTATCTCGGCGGCCCAGTCAGTGGCCTGCGCCGCCTCGGCCAGATGCACGATCAGCGGGTTGCTGCTGGGCCGGCCCTTGAGGGCGAACACCTTGGCCACGGCCGCATCGTTGCGCGCGTCTGCCGCCAGTCCGTAGACCGTCTCGGTCGGCAGGGCCAGCAGCTCGCCGGTTCTGAGGCGGTCACAGGCGAGGTCGAGGTCGGTGGTGAATGTCGGCATGCTTGATTACGCTTATTGCAAAGTTGGCTATTGTCGCTTAGCCAGCTGGAGACGCCAGAGGTAATACTTTGCAAAAGCTGAAAACTTGAGCGTTTTGCTGGGTATCAATATCCTGTGCGGCGTGACACCGGGCCCCTCTGGCGGTTATTACCGCGATGTCGGAGTCACAGTCTGTACAACTTCGACTGTAAGGAGGGGCTCCATGACTGCCCTAGAAACGTTTCTCTTCGCCGACTTCCTCGGCACGGCCACTTGGTTGTGGCTGGTCTTCCTCGGTGTAGTGATTACCCTGCTGGCCTTCGATCTCGGTGTCCTCCATCGCGACAACCATGAGATCGGCATCAAAGAAAGCCTGCTGCTTTCGGCGGGTTATATCTCCATGGGTCTGTTGTTCGCCGTCTGGGTGTTCTTCCAGAAAGGCGGAGACGCCAGCATGGATTACCTCACCGGTTTCCTGATCGAGAAATCGTTGTCCATGGACAACGTGTTCGTCATGGCGCTGATCTTCAGCTTCCTGGCCATCCCGCGGCAGTACCAGCACAAGGTGCTGTTCTGGGGCATCATGGGCGTGATCGTGCTGCGCGCGATCATGATTGGTCTGGGTGCAGCGCTGGTCACCGAGTTCAGCTGGATTCTCTACGTGTTCGGTGCCTTCCTGGTGCTGACCGGTGTGAAGATGCTGTTTTCCAAGGTGGATGACCATCCGGATCTGGAAAACAACAAGTTCGTGCAATGGCTGCGTCGTCACCTGCGGGTTACCGATCGTCTGCATGAAGAGCGCTTCTTCGTGCGCCAGCCGGATGCTTCGGGCAAGACCGTGCTGTGGGTGACCCCGTTGTTCCTGGCGCTGATCCTGATCGAGTGTGCTGACCTGGTGTTTGCCGTGGACAGCGTGCCGGCGATCTTCGCCATCACCCAGGACCCGTTCATCGTCTACACCTCGAACATCTTCGCGATCCTGGGTCTGCGCGCCCTGTACTTTGCCCTGGCTGCGCTGATCCACCGTTTTGCCTACCTGAAATACGCGCTGGCACTGATTCTGGTGTTCGTCGGCTCGAAGATCTTCCTGGTGGGTATCATCGGCAAGATCCCGGCGGCTGTGTCGCTGAGCGTGACCATTGGCCTGCTGGTGGGTGGTGTACTGCTCTCGCTGTACAAGACCCGCGGTGAGGCTGCAGCTGTCAGTCACGACAAGCCCGCCGCGTAACGGGTAGAGGGTAAAAAACAAGGGCCGCGATAGCGGCCCTTGTTCGTTCTGGGCACCGGCTATGTCCGTCCGGACTCAGTCGTCACTGCGCCCGGTGTAGCGGCCGCTGTCGTCGTACTGGCGACCGTCGTCGTCTTCACGGCCCAGGTAGCGCCCGCTGGAGTCGTAGCGCCGGCCATCGCCGTCCGCGCGGCCGGTGTAGCGGCCACTGGCATCGTACTGGCGGCCGTCCTGATCTTCACGTCCGATATAGCGACCGCTGTCGTCGTAGCGACGTCCATCGCTGTCCTGCCGCCCGACATAGCGGCCGCTGTTGTCGTAGGAGCGCCCGTCATCGTCGGTGCGTCCCAGATAGCGTCCGCTGTCATCGTAGTGGCGTTGTTCGGCGTGAGCGGCGAAGCTGAGCAGCAGGCAGCACAACAGTGGCAGGCGCATGAGGCGGTTCTCGCGGCAGTTATGACCGATATGACCGCGAGGCGTCAATCGCGTTCCAGCAGCCAGCGGCGTGCGCCGGGACGGTAGTTGGGCTTCTCGTCGGGCGCAGCGAAGTTGATGGCCTCGAACAGGCTGAGTTCATCGCCTTCCAGACGGAACAGCCACTCGCGGCCCTGATCGCCCAGTTGCAGCCACAGGCTGTCGTGTTCACCGGCCATATCGGCGCAGTCACCGGCCAGACACAGGGCATAGCGCTCGCTGCCGGGCAGGCCTTCGACCTGACCATCGGGGTGGAAGTGCACCAAGCCGCCCTGCCCCGGGCCCTCGATGATCTGCCACTGGCCGCCGAGCACGGCGGCATACAGGCTGCGCTCAAAGCTGCTGCCCAGCGGTGCGGCAGGTTCGACCTTGATGGTCGGGCGGGCAAACATCTGCTTGGGGAAGAAGTCGCTGGCGCCCTGCTCCAGCTGCGCGCCACGCGGGTACAGGAACTGATGCTGTTCTTCGCTCAGGTCGAAGCGCCAGCTACCGTCCTTCTCCTGCCGCAGCGAGCCTTCGGCGATCTCGAAACCATTGCCGAAGCGCGCCCGGTTGAGCGAGCTGTCGAGTTGCCATTCCAGGTTGGGGCCGTAGGCAAGGATGGCTTCGCGCAGCTTGCCGCTCTGCTGGGCGGCACGGATGGCATCCTGGTTGATCCAGATGCCGTCGGGGGAGCGGGACTGGCTGCAGCCGCCGAGCAGCAGGCTGATGGTCAGCAGGCTGAGGGCTATGCGCATGATCGGCACCTCTTAAGTGCAGCGGGCGCCCTGAGGCGCCCGCGCAAGCATCAGGACAGAACCAGGATGCCGTCCATCTCGACCATGGCGCCACGCGGCAGCGCGGCGACACCGATGGCGGCACGGGCCGGGTACGGCTGCTGGAAGTAGCGGCCCATGATCTCGTTGACCTTGGCGAAGTGGCTGAGGTCGGTGAGGAAAATGTTCAGCTTGACCACGTCCTGGAAGCTGCCGCCGGCGGCTTCGATCACGGACTTGAGGTTCTCGAAGACCTGCACGGTCTGCTCCTCGAAGCCTTCCACCAGTTCCATGGTCTTGGGGTCCAGCGGAATCTGCCCGGACAGGTAGACGGTGTTGCCCGCCTTGATCGCCTGGGAGTAGGTGCCGATGGCGGCCGGGGCGTTCGGCGAGGTGATGACGGTCTTGCTCATGCAATGCTCCTTCTGGGGCTGCGTGGACGCAGCGGAAATCAAATCAGTGTAGGGCCGGCTCGCGGTTTGGCGAGCGGGTGTCAGGCGCGCACGCGGGTGATGCGAATCACGCCCTTGAGTGTGCGCAGCTTCTTGATGACGCGCGCCAGGTGCGCGCGGTCATGCACGCTGACCAACAATTGCACGACGCTGATACGGCCGTCGCGCTCATCCATGCCGATCTTCTCGATATTGCCGTCGGCGGAGGCAACGCTGCCGGCCAGTGTGGCGATCAGGCCGCGCTGGTGTTCCAGCTCGACGCGCAGCTCGACATTGAACTCGCCGGTGACATCCTTGGCCCAGGACAGCGCGATGCACTTTTCCGGGTTGTGGCGGATGTCGCTGATGTTCTTGCAGCTTTCCAGGTGCACCACCATGCCTTTGCCCGCCGACAGATGGCCGACGATGGGGTCGCCGGGGATCGGTGTGCAGCACTTGGCGTAGTTCAGCACCAGCCCTTCGGTGCCGCGGATGGCCAGCGGGCCATCACTTTGCGCGCGACTCTCGCCACCCTCGCTGTGCAGGCGGCGAGCCACGACGAAGGCCATGCGGTTGCCCAGACCGATCTCTTCAAGCAGGTCTTCGCGAAGCTCCAGCTGGTACTCGGCGAGGATCTGCTGGATGCGTTCTTCGGAAATCTTGTCCAGGTGGCTGTCGAAGCCGGCCAGCACCTTGTTCAGCATGCGCTCGCCGAGGCTGATCGATTCCGAGCGGCGCTGCAGCTTGAGGGCATGGCGGATGTGCGTGCGGGCCTTGCCGGTGACCACGAAGTTGAGCCAGGCCGGATTGGGCCGGGCGCCCGGCGCGCTGACAATTTCCACGGTGGAGCCGCTCTGCAGCGGTTCGGACAGCGGCGCCAGGCGGCGGTTGATGCGGCAGGCGATGCAGCTGTTGCCGACATCGGTGTGTACGGCGTAGGCGAAGTCGACCGCAGTGGAGCCTTTGGGCAGCTCCATGATGCGGCCCTTGGGCGTGAACACGTAGACCTCGTCCGGGAACAGGTCGATCTTCACGCTCTCGATGAATTCCAGCGAGTTGCCGGCGCGCTGCTGCAGTTCGAGGATGCCCTTGACCCACTGGCGCGCGCGGGCGTGGCTGCCCTTGGGCTGCTCGTCCTCGGCGGACTTGTACAGCCAGTGCGCGGCGATGCCGTGGTTGGCCAGCTCTTCCATCTCGCGGGTGCGGATCTGGATCTCGATGGGCACCCCGTGCATGCCGAACAGCGTGGTGTGCAGCGACTGGTAGCCGTTGGCCTTGGGAATCGCGATGTAGTCCTTGAAGCGGCCGGGCAGCGGCTTGTACAGATTGTGCACGGCGCCCAGCACGCGGTAGCAGGTGTCGACCTTGTCGACCACGATGCGGAAGGCATAGACGTCCATGATCTCGTTGAACGCCCGGCGCTTGCCGCGCATCTTCTGGTAGATGCTGTACAGGTGCTTCTCGCGGCCGCTGATTTCGCCGTGCATGCCTTCACGTTCGAGGCAGTTGACCAGCGATTCCTGCAACTTGTTCAGGATTTCCTTGCGGTTGCCGCGCGCCTTGCGCACCGCGCCACGGATGCGTTCGGAGCGCATCGGGTGCATGGCTTTGAAGCCCAGGTCCTCGAACTCCACGTACATGCTGTGCATGCCCAGCCGGTTGGCGATGGGGGCGTAGATTTCCAGGGTTTCCTTGGCAATGCGCCGGCGCTTTTCGCCGGCCAGCACTTCCAGGGTGCGCATGTTGTGCAGGCGGTCGGCCAGCTTGACCAGGATCACGCGGATATCGCGGGCCATGGCCATGGCCATCTTCTGGAAGTTCTCGGCTTGCGCCTCGGCCTTGGTCTGGAAGTCCATCTGGGTCAGCTTGCTGACGCCGTCGACCAGCTCGGCCACGGTTTCACCGAACTGCCCGGCGAGGGCTTCCTTGGGAATGCCGGTGTCCTCGATCACGTCGTGCAGCATCGCGGCCATCAGGCTCTGATGGTCCATGTGCATGTCGGCGAGGATGCTGGCCACGGCCAGCGGGTGGGTCACGTAGGGCTCACCGCTGCGGCGGCGTTGCCCGTCGTGCGCCTGTTCGGCGTAGTAGAACGCCCGGCGGACCAGGTTGACCTGGTCCGGGCCGAGGTAGGTCGAAAGTCGTTCGGCGAGACTATCTATGCTCGGCATGGGATTTCTCCCTGCTCGTCGCGTGACAGCGCCAGACTTCGGCCCGTCATCGCTTACAGGTCCTCGGCGGACCCTTCCTCGAAGGCGGCGAACAGCGGCTCTTCTTCAACCAGCTCTTCTTCGGCGATGACGTCGTAGTTCACCAGGCCGCTGGCGATTTCACGCAGGGCCACCACGGTCGGCTTGTCGTTTTCCCAGGCTACTTTCGGCTCTTTGCCGCCGGTGGCCAGTTGACGGGCGCGCTTGGTGGCCAGCATGACCAGCTCGAAGCGGTTATCGACGTTGTCCAGGCAATCTTCAACGGTGACGCGGGCCATGGTGTTCCTCTAACTCTTGACGGTGTGCCCGGGCGGGCAAGCGGACTGAATAGTCTAAAAAATCACCAGCCCTAAGGGAAGCATTGTTTTCAGGCGAGCAGCTCGCTGAGCAGCCCGCCATGGCGCATTTGCTGTGGCGCCTGCAGCAGCTGGTTGGCGCGGAAGATCGCTTTTAGGTCTTCCAGCGCGTGGCCGAAGTCGTCGTTGATCACCAGATAGTCGAATTCGACGTAGTGGCTCATTTCACTGACGGCATCGCGCATGCGGCGCTCGATGATCTCCCCGCTGTCCTGGCCGCGGTTGGTCAGGCGGTGACGCAGGGCTTCCTGGGTCGGCGGCAGGATGAAGATCGACTTGGCCTGCGGCAGCAGGCGGCGCACCTGCTGGGCGCCCTGCCAGTCGATCTCGAGGATCAGGTCGTAGCCTTCGGCCAGGGTCTGCTCGACCCAGTGCTGCGAGGTGCCGTAGAAGTTGTCGAACACCTGGGCATGTTCGAGAAAGGCATCCTGCTCAAGCATGGCGGTGAACTGCTCGCGGGTAACGAAGTGGTAGTTGACCCCGTCGACCTCGCCCGGGCGCATGGCGCGGGTGGTGTGCGAGACGGAGACGCGCACCCGCGGCTCGGCTTCCAGCAGAGCCTTGACCAGGCTGGTCTTGCCGGCGCCGGAGGGGGCGGAAACGATGTAGAGATTACCGATGCTCATGGCTGTTCCTGCGGAGTCGGGCGGCGAGCCGCTTATTCAATGTTCTGCACTTGTTCGCGCATCTGCTCGATCAACACCTTGAGGTTGACCGCCGCCTGGGTCGAGCGCGGATCGAAGGCCTTGGAGCCGAGCGTGTTGGCTTCGCGGTTGAGCTCCTGCATCAGGAAGTCCAGACGCCGTCCGGCGGCGCCGCCGGCCTTGAGTACGCGGCGTACTTCGCTGATGTGGGTGGCGAGGCGATCCAGTTCCTCGGCCACATCGCTCTTCTGCGCCAGCAGCACAAGCTCCTGTTCCAGGCGCTGCGGCTCCAGCTCGACCTTCATCTCGGCGCAGCGCGTCTCGATCTTCTGCCGCTGGTTGGCCAGCATCTGCGGAATCAGTTCGCGCAGCTGCAGCACTTCATCCTGCATGGCGTCCAGGCGCTCGTTGAGCAGGCGGGCCAGTTCGGCGCCTTCGCGGGCGCGACCGTTCTTCAGTTCATTCAGGCCTTCATTGAACAGCGCCACGGCTGCGGCATTCAGTGCCTGAGGGTCGGCGGCATCGGCCACCAGTACGCCCGGCCAAGCCAGCACTTCCAGCGGATTGAGTGGCGCCGGCTGCTGGATCAGGGCTGCCACGCTCTCGGCGGCGGCAATCAGCTGGGCGGCGCGTTCGCGGTCAACCTGCAGCGGCTTGCCGCTGCTGTCTTCGGTCAGGCGCAGGGTGCATTCCAGTTTGCCGCGCGACAGGCCCTGGCGCAGCGCCTCGCGCACCGCGCCTTCGAGGTCGCGGAAGGTTTCCGGCAGGCGCAGATGCGGTTCGAGGTAGCGCGAATTGACCGAGCGCAGCTCCCAGCTGAGGGTGCCGTAAGGGCCGCTGCGCTCGACGCGGGCGAAGGCGGTCATGCTGTGCACCATGCAGGTGTCCTCGCAAAGAGTGGGCGAAAAGCGGGCAATTGTAGCGCAGCCCGGCGGCCGGCCCAATCTGGCTCTGTCGGCCCGGCCGGATGGCCCTATAATGCCGAGGACATAAACCTGCCGTACAGGAACACCCCATGAAGCGTCCCAGTGGCCGCGCCGCCGATCAGCTGCGCCCGATCCGTATCACCCGCAACTACACCAAGCATGCCGAAGGCTCGGTGCTGGTGGAGTTTGGCGACACCAAGGTGATCTGCACCGTCAGCGCCGAGAGCGGCGTGCCGCGCTTCCTCAAAGGGCAGGGCCAGGGCTGGCTGACCGCCGAATACGGCATGCTGCCGCGCGCCACCGGTGATCGCACCCAGCGCGAAGCCAGCCGCGGCAAGCAGGGCGGTCGTACCCTGGAAATTCAGCGCCTGATCGGTCGCTCCCTGCGCGCCGCGCTGGACATGACCAAGCTGGGCGAGAACACCCTGTACGTCGACTGCGACGTGATCCAGGCCGACGGTGGCACCCGCACAGCCTCGATCACCGGTGCCATGGTGGCCCTGGTCGATGCGCTGAAGGTGCTGAAGAAGCGTGGCGCGCTCAAGGGCGAGCCGCTCAAGCAGATGGTTGCCGCGGTGTCCGTGGGCATCTACGAAGGTGTGCCGGTGCTCGACCTGGACTACCCGGAAGACTCCGCCGCCGAAACCGACCTGAACGTGGTGATGACCAGCGCCGGCGGCTTCATCGAGGTGCAGGGCACCGCCGAGGGCGCGCCGTTCCAGCCGGAAGAGCTCAATGCCATGCTGGCCCTGGCGCGTCAGGGGCTGGAAGAACTGTTTGACCTGCAGCGCGCGTCGCTGGCCGACTGATCAGGAGAGTGCCATGAGTGAGCAGAACAACATCCCGAACCAGGAAGTCCGTCAGTGGGCGATGTTCTGCCACTTTGCGGCCTTTCTGGGGCTGGTTTTCCCGTTCGGCAACCTGCTGGGGCCGCTGATTGTCTGGCAGATCAAGAAGGAGCTGGATCCTTTCGTCGACGAGCAGGGCAAGGAAGCGCTGAACTTCCAGATCAGCGTGACTCTGGCGATGCTGCTGTGCTTCCTGCTGATGGTAGTGGTGATCGGCTTCCCGCTGCTGGCGCTGGTATCCATCGGTGCGCTGGTGCTGACCATCATCGCCGGCATCAAGGTCAACGAAGGCCAGGCCTATCGCTATCCTTTCAGCTGGCGCCTGCTCAAGTAGTCAGCTGAGCGCGGCCTGCAGTTCGCTGCGCCCCTGCGGCGGCAGCATCACGATCAACACCTGGCCCGGGCTCAGCATGAGCTCGTCGCCGGGGTTGAACTGAAAGTCCTCGCCACTCTTCAGCGCCACGATCACGCAGCCGGGGCAGCGCGCGCGCAGCTCGCCGATGCTGCACAGCTGGTGATGCTCCTCCAGGCGCAACTCTTCCAGGCGGATCTTCTGTTCCGAGCGCAGCATTTCGTCGAGGAAGTTGACCACGTGCGGGCGGATCATCGACGAAGCGATGCGCATGCCGCCGGTAAAGTCCGGTGAAATCACCACGTCGGCGCCGGCCTTCTTCACCTTGGCCACGTTACGGATTTCGTGACAGCGGGCGACGATGCGGATGTCCGGGTTCAGCTGGCGCGCGGTGATGGTGATCATCAGGTTGCGGCTGTCGTCGCCGGTCACGGCAAACACACCGGCAGCGTCAGCAATGTCGGCGGCCAGCAGCAGGTCGTCATCACTGGCGTCGCCGTTGAGGTAGAGCAGCTCGGGGAAGTGTTCGAGCTGGGCCAGCAGCTGGTGCTCGTCCATGTCGATGGCGACGAACTGGCGCTTGGTGTGCACCAGTTCGTGGGCCACGTTGCGCCCCACCCGACCGAAACCACAGAGGATGTAGTGGCCCTTGAGTTTCTTGATTGCCTTTTCCATACGTCGCCTGCGCAGGGTGTAGTCCAGGTCGGCCTCGAGGAAAAAGGCCGCCAGGCTGGTGAAGAGGAAGGTCAGGGTGCCGAAGCCGGCGATGGCGATCAGGCCGGCGAACAGTCGCTCGCCGATGCTTTTGAGTTCGACCGCTTCGCCATAGCCGACAGTAGTGATGGTAATCAGGGCCATGTAGAACGCGTCCGACAGGCTGGCCGGTGCGTTGTCCATGATGTAGAAACCGATGGTTCCGAGCAGCTGCATGAGCAGCAACAGGAGCCAGGCGGCATGGATGCGTTTGCGGATGCGCGGCAGCTGCGTCGCCCGCATGGGGATGCGGGCTGGACGTGGCGAGCGGCGCAACGGGCTGCGCATCGCGGCTTAGATGCTCAGGGTCCAGTCGTAATCGACCAGCAGCGGTGCGTGCTGGGAGAAGCGCGGCTGGCGCACCAGACGGGCGCTGCGTACCGAGCGGCGCATGCCCGGGGTGAGAATCTGGTAGTCGAAGCGGTAGCCCAGGTTGAGCAGTTCGGCCTGTTCGCTGTCCGGCCACCAGCTGAACTGGTCGCCTTCTCGACTCACTTCGCGTAGCGCGTCAACGTAGCCCAGGTTGCCGAATACTTCATCCAGCCAGGCCCGTTCCGGCGCGAGGAAGCCCGGTGCCTGCTGGCAGTCGCGCCAGTTCTTCACATCCAGCTTCTGCTGAGCAACGTACAGCGAGCCGCAGTAGATGTACTCGCGGCGCTTGCGGCGCTGTTTGTTCAGGTAGTGGGTGAAGTCGTCGATGAACTTGAACTTCTGGTTCAGGTCTTCGTCGCCCTTCATCCCGCTGGGCAGCAGCAGGCTGGCGATGCTGACTTTGTCGAAGTCGGCCTGCAGGTAGCGTCCGTAACGATCGGCGCCCTCGAAGCCCAGGCCGCTGATCACGGCTTTGGGTTGTTGGCGCGAATAGAGGGCTACGCCCCCCTGGCTGGGGACTTCGGCATCACAGCAGTAAAGGAAGTAGCCATCCAGCTGGAAGGCGGGGTCGTCCATCTCGAAAACGGAGGCGCGGGTATCCTGCAGGCAGATCACGTCGGCATTCTGGGCTTGCAGCCAGGCGAACAACCCGCGCTCGACTGCAGCCTGAATACCATTCACGTTCACACTGATGATCCGCATAAATGGCCCCCAAAAAAGCGTGCGTGTATGATACCCGAGCTCATTCCAATTAGCTAAATCCGTGCCTTTCAGGGCTTTTTACATGCAGGCTTATCAGCGCGATTTCATCCGTTTTGCCATCGAACGCGGCGTGCTGCGTTTCGGTGAGTTCAAACTCAAGTCCGGGCGCACCAGTCCGTACTTCTTCAATGCCGGTCTGTTCAACAGCGGCCTGGCTCTGGCTCAGCTGGGCCGGTTCTATGCTTCGGCCATCGTCGACAGCGGCGTCGATTTCGATGTGCTGTTCGGCCCGGCCTACAAGGGCATCCCCCTGGCGGCGACCACTGCCGTGGCTCTGGCCGAGCAACATCAGCGCGACCTACCCTGGTGCTTCAACCGCAAGGAAGCCAAGGATCATGGCGAGGGTGGCACCCTGGTCGGTGCGCCGCTGACCGGCCGCGTGCTGATCGTCGATGACGTGATTACCGCCGGCACCGCGATCCGCGAGGTGATGCAGATCATCCAGGCCCAGGGCGCACAAGCAGCCGGCGTGCTGATCGCCTTGAACCGCCAGGAGCGCGGTCAGGGTGAGTTGTCGGCGATCCAGGAGGTCGAGCGCGACTTCGCCATGCCGGTCATCAGTATTGTGTCGCTGGAGCAGGTGCTGGAATATCTGGCCGGTGATGCTGAACTGAAACAACACCTGCCGGCGGTGGAGGCCTACCGCGCGCAGTACGGTATCTGACCCAAGGACAGGTTTTACATGACCCGACTCTCTGCTCTGCCGTTGTTGCTGTTGCTCAGCGCCGTGCCTTCCCTGGCTGGCGCCGCAGAGCTGTACCGCTATGTCAACGACAAGGGTGTGACCGTGCTGGACCGGCTCGGCGTGCCGCCGCAGTTCATCAGCAAGGGTTATGAGGTGCTCAACGAGCAGGGGCGGGTGGTCAAGGTGGTTCCGCCGGCACCCAGTGAGGCCGAGCGCAAGCGGCTGGCCGAAGAGAAGGCCATGGCCAGCTCGGATGCCCAGCTGCAACGGCTGTATAGCACCGTGGATGACGTTGAGCGTGCCCGCGTGCGCAAGCTTGAGGAAATCGACGGTCAGACTAGTGTGGCCCGGGCCAATCAGCAGTCCTTGCGCACCCAGCAGGCGGCACTGCAGGCTCAGGCGGCCGACATCGAGCGGGCAGGTCGCCAGGTGCCGGAGCATCTGCTGGTGCAGATCGACAACCTGCGGGCCGAACAAGGCAACCTGGACAAGGAAATCCAGCGCTATGCCGAGATGCGCAAGCAGATTGATGCATCCTTCCAGGCTGACAAGCAGCGCATGAAATACCTTCTCGAACGCCAGCCGCAGTGATCCGGTGCCGGAAAACATGACCCACAAAAAAGCCCGCGATTGCGGGCTTTTTTGTTCGGGTCGGGATCAGCGTGGCTTGCTGTTGCTGATCAGGGTGCCGACACCGCTGTCGGTGAAGATTTCCAGCAGCACCGCATTCGGCACGCGGCCGTCGATGATGTGCGAGCTGGTCACGCCGGCCTGTACCGCTTCCAGGGCGCAGCGGATTTTCGGCAGCATGCCGCCGTAGATGGTGCCGTCGGCGATCAGGCCGTCGACCTGCTCGGTGGTGAGACCGGTCAGCACATTGCCCTGCTTGTCCATCAGGCCGGCGATGTTGGTCAGCAGCATCAGCTTCTCGGCCTTCAGGGCTTCCGCCACCTTGCCGGCCACCAGATCGGCGTTGATGTTGTAGGACTCGCCGCCCTCGCCCACGCCGATCGGCGCAATCACCGGGATGAAGTCGCCCTGCACCAGCATGTTGAGCAGGTCGGTGTTGACGTCGGTGACTTCGCCGACATGGCCGATATCGATGATCTCCGGCTGTGTCATTTCCGGGGTCTGACGGGTCACGGTGAGCTTCTTGGCGCGGATCAGGCCGGCGTCTTTACCGGTCAGGCCGATGGCGCTGCCACCGTGCTGGTTGATCAGGTTGACGATGCTCTTGTTGACCTGGCCGCCCAGGACCATTTCCACCACATCCATGGTGGCGGTGTCGGTGACGCGCATGCCGTCGATGAAATGGCTTTCGATGGACAGGCGCTTGAGCAGATCGCCGATCTGCGGTCCGCCGCCGTGCACCACCACCGGATTGATGCCGACGGCCTTCATCAGCACGATGTCGCGGGCAAAGCCTTCCTTGAGCTCATCGCTTTCCATGGCGTTGCCGCCGTATTTGATCACCAGGGTCTTGCCGACGAAACGGCGGATGTAGGGCAGCGCCTCGGACAACACCTGGGCGACTTGGACGGCAGCGTCACGGCTGAGGGTCATGCGGAACTCCAGTAACGGGGGCGCTCCCGGGGGAGCGCCATCTCTCAAAAGGGCAGTTTCAGGTCAGGGGCGATGGCATTGAGCTGGCCGCGGAACACATCCTGGATACGCGCGAGCTCGTCCTCGGTGTCGGCCTCGAAGCGCAGTACCAGCACCGGGGTGGTGTTGGAGGCACGGATCAGGCCCCAGCCCTTGGCGTAGTCGACGCGCACGCCGTCCAGGGTGGTCAGGTTGGCATCGCCCCACTGGGCATCGCGCTGCAGGCTGTCGATCAGCTGGAACTTGCGCTCGTCGGTGACCTGAATGTTGATCTCGGGGGTCGACAGACTGGTCGGGAAGGCAGCGAACACATGTTCGGCATCGCGCTCTTCCAGGCTGAGGATTTCCAGAAGGCGCACGGCGCTGTAGATGCCGTCGTCGAAACCGTACCAGCGCTCCTTGAAGAAAATGTGGCCGCTCATCTCGCCTGCCAGCAGGGCGCCGGTTTCCTTCATCTTGGCCTTGATCAGCGAGTGGCCGGTTTTCCACATCACCGGGCGACCGCCATAGCCGCTGATCAGCGCCGGCAGACGGCGGGTGCACTTGACGTCGAAGATGATGTCGGCACCCGGGTTGCGCGATACCACGTCCTTGGCGAACAGCATCATTAGGCGGTCCGGGTAGATCATGTGGCCGGTATTGGTCACCACGCCAACGCGGTCGCCATCGCCGTCGAAAGCCAGGCCTAGGTCAGCTTTCTCTGCCTTGACCCTGGCGATCAGATCGACCAGATTCTCCGGCTTGCCCGGATCAGGGTGGTGGTTGGGGAAGGTGCCGTCTACATCGCAGTACAGCGGAATCACGCTGCAACCCAGGGCTTCTACCAGTTTCGGGGCGATTACGCCGGCAACACCGTTGCCGCAGTCGACCACCACGCGCATGGGTTTGGCCAGCGCAATGTCATCACGGATGCGTTGGAAGTAGCGGTCGAGGATTTCCACCTGCTCGACGTTGCCGACGCCACTGGCCAGATCGTTCTGCTGGATGCGGGTGAGCAGGGCGGTGATGCGCTCGTTGGACAGGGTCTCGCCGGCCACCACAATCTTGAAACCGTTGTAGTCAGGCGGGTTGTGGCTGCCGGTGACCATCACCCCGGAGCGGGCTTCCAGGACGTTGGTGGCGTAGTAGAGCACCGGGGTCGGCACCATGCCGACGTCAGTTACCTGGCAGCCGCAGTCGAGCAGACCCTGGATCAGCGCTCCGGCCAGCTCTGGGCCGGACAGGCGGCCATCGCGGCCTACCACCACGCCGGATTCGCCGCGTGCCAGGCTCTCTGAACCGATGGCGCGACCAATCCAGTAGGCATAGTCGGTGGTCAGGGTGTCACCTACCACACCACGGATATCGTAGGCGCGGAAGATGCTGGCGGGCAGTTGTGGGGCCTGTTGCGTACTGCTCATTGCGGGTTGTTGCTCCTGGGTGTTGAGACCGAAGGGGTCCTGATCTTCGTCGAGAATGTCGATGTCCAGGATGTCGGCATCCTGAAACAGGGGTTCATTGCCTTCCTCCACCTGCATGATGGGGGCTGCGGGGATGGCTTTGGGGGCTGGGTTGTTGGCCGCATTCTCGCTTTTGCGTTTGGGCAGCCGGGTCAGGGCCTGGGCCAGTGCATCCAGTGGAGCGAGGCTGAGGGTGAAGGATTTCACGGCCTTGCCTGCGGCAATTTCCTGGATCATCTGTCCGAGTTGCGACACATCGGCATGCAGACGGCTCTGCAGGCGGGTTTGCAGCAGGTACAGGCCGATCAGGCTGCCGAGCAGGGTCAGTACGCCGGCCAGTGCCAGTAGCAGGGGATCCGGACTGCCTGCTGGCAAGGGCGCGCCGGTTAGGGTCAGGCTCCAGTTGGGGTTGCCGACCTCAAAGCTGCGGCTTTCCTCGCTGTTGCTGCTGCCTTGGCTGAACAGAACCTGCGCTGGTGTGCTGCCAAAACGCTGGCTGAGCTGCAGCTGGCCGCTACCATCTGGTAGTGGCGGAAGAGCAGCCAGTAGGCGCTGCAGGTCGAAGGCCAGCAGCAGACTTCCGCTGCCTAGATCCTTTGCCGACAGACGCAGCAGCGCGGGACTGTAAAGGAGCCAGCGGCCGTCGACTTTATAGGCTTCAGGTGCGGGGTTCTGGCCGCTTTCCATGCGTCGAATAAGATCGAGAGCCGCAAAGTTCATTGGCGCAGCGCGTTGGCTGTTCTGCTGGGCCTGGCCGGGCAGGTTGAGGTGGGCGTCGACCACGCCATCCCAATAGCCAAGGCTGGCTTCGGCCTCTCGGATCCGTTGGGAGTCCCGGCTTGTACGGCAGCCAGGAGTGCGGGGTTTTCGGCGGCACGTTGTGTGTCAGCCTGAATCTCAGCCAAGGCTTGCCGCAGAGCGCCTGCCTGGCTCTGGCCAATCAGCTCAGTCAGCTGTGCACTGTTCTTCTGGTCGGCATTTTGCTGGCTGAACCAGAGCAGGGCGCCGCCCAGCAGCAAGCCAGCAATGGCAAGGCCGAGGGAGGGTGCGAGTTGGCTCGCTGAGCCTTGGCTGACAGGCTGGCTGGCGGCGATTTCCGGTAACTGCTCGGCGTTTTCGCTGGTTTTGCGCTTCAACAGTTTCATCAAGCCTCTCCTGGCTGAAGGGGTACCGCTCAGTGGCTGCCGGTATGACCGAAACCGCCCGCGCCGCGTTCGCTGGCGTGGAACTCGTCGACCAGTTCGAAGTGCGCTTGCACCACTGGTACCAGTACCAGTTGGGCGATGCGCTCGCCGATCTCGATGGTGAAAGGGGTCTGTCCGCGGTTCCAGCAGGACACCATCAGCTCGCCCTGGTAGTCAGAGTCGATCAGGCCGACCAGATTGCCGAGGACGATGCCGTGTTTATGGCCGAGGCCCGAGCGCGGCAGGATCAGGGCGGCAAGGCCGGGGTCGGCGACATGGATTGCCAGACCGGTGGGGATCAGGATGGTCTGGCCAGGCTCCAGGGTGACTGCCTGCTGCAGCATGGCGCGCAGATCGAGTCCGGCGGAGCCCGGGGTGGCGTAGGTCGGCAGGGGAAATTCAGTGCCCAGGCGGGCGTCGAGAATCTTGGCTTGCAGGCTGTGCATGGTCAGGCGCGCTTCACTCGGTCGGCGATAAAGGCAATCAGCTGGCGGGCAATCTTGCCCTTGCTGCTCTGGGCGAAACTGGTGGGGTGCAGTTCGCGGTCAATGATGGTGATGGCATTTTCTTCGCTGTTGAAGCCGATGCTCGGATTAGCCACGTCATTGGCGACAATCAGGTCGAGATTCTTGTCTTTCAGCTTGCGCGCGGCATAGTCCAGCAGGTTCTGCGTCTCGGCAGCGAAGCCGACGCTGAACGGGCGGTCGGTACGGCCGGCAAGTGTGGCGAGGATGTCCGGGTTGCGCACCAGCTGCAGCAGCAGACCATCACCGCTGCTCGGGTCTTTCTTCATCTTGTGCTCGGCTACCACTTCGGGGCGGTAGTCGGCCACGGCGGCGGCGGCGATGAGCACGTCGCAGGGCATTGCGGCCTCGCAGGCGGCGAGCATGTCGCGGGCGCTGGTGACGTTGATGCGCTGCACGCGCTCCGGGGTGCGCAGATGCACCGGCCCGCTGACCAGCGTCACCTGGGCGCCAGCTTCAGCGGCGGCCTCGGCCAGGGCAAAGCCCATCTTCCCCGAGCTGTGGTTGGTGATGTAGCGCACCGGATCGATGTTTTCCTGGGTCGGGCCGGCGGTGATCAGCACGCGCAAACCGGTCAGGCTCCTGAATTCAAAGCAGTCGGCGGCGCACTGGGCCAGCTCTTCGGCTTCAAGCATGCGCCCCAAACCGACATCGCCGCAGGCCTGGCTGCCGGCGGCCGGGCCGAACAAGCGGAAGCCGCGGCTGGCGAGCAGCTCGGCGTTCGCCTGGGTGGCCGGGTCGCGCCACATGGCCTGGTTCATGGCCGGGGCCAGCGCAACAGGCGCATCGGTGGCCAGTACCAGGGCGGTGAGCAGGTCATCGGCCACGCCCTGCGCCAGGCGCGCCATCAGGTCGGCAGTGGCTGGTGCAATCAATACCAGGTCGGCCCACTTGGCCAGCTCGATATGGCCCATGGCCGCTTCGGCGGCGGGGTCGAGCAGGTCAAGGTGCACGGGGTTGCCGGAGAGGGCCTGCAGGGTCAGGGGTGTGATGAACTCACGACCGCCACGGGTCATCACCACATGTACTTCGGCACCCTGATCACGCAGACGTCGGACCAGTTCGGCGCTCTTATAAGCAGCAATGCCGCCGCCGACGCCGAGCACGATGCGTTTACCAAACAGCCGCTGCATAGGCCTGCCTTATTTGAATAACGGAGCTTGCGTCCGGCACCGCTCGCCTCCCCAGGCCAAGTGCCGCGCAAAAGTTTGGCTACGATATCACAGAGGCCGCCCGGGAACAGCGGCGGCGGGGCTTGTAGCCCGACTCACCAGGGAGAGGTGCATGAGTATTCGTGACTGGCCGGCGGCCGAACGGCCGCGGGAAAAACTGCTGGAACAGGGTGCCTTGGCGTTGTCCGATGCCGAGTTGCTGGCGATCTTTCTCCGTACCGGGGTGGCTGGCCTGTCGGCGGTCGATCTGGCGCGACAGCTGCTGAGTGATTTTGGCGGGCTGCGGCCCCTGCTGGAGGCCGATCTGCCCGGGTTCTCGGCGCGCCTCGGGCTGGGGCCGGCAAAGTATGCGCAGCTGCAGGCGGTGCTGGAGATGGGGCGCCGTCATCTGGCTGAGACGCTGAAGCGCGAATCGGCGCTGGAAAGCCCGCAGGCGGTGCGTGACTACCTCAAGGCGCGTCTGCGCCATGAGCCGCATGAGGTGTTCGGCTGCCTGTTCCTCGACAGCAAGCACCGGGTGTTGGCCTATGAGAACCTGTTCCACGGCAGTATTGATGGTGCCTCGGTGTATCCCCGTCAGGTGGTCAAGCGCGCCCTCGCGCATAATGCCGCGGCGCTGATACTCACCCACAACCACCCTTCCGGGGTGGCGGAGCCCAGCCAGGCCGACCGCTTGCTGACTCAGCAACTGAAGTCGGCACTGGCACTGGTCGAGGTGCGCGTGCTCGACCATTTCATCATTGGCGATGGCGAGCCCTTGTCGCTGGCCGAGCATGGCTGGTTGTGAGCCGACGAGTGGCTGGGTGGGCTGAGCCCAGCGCTAAAGGCGGTCGGCTGTCGCGGGCTGTGGGTAAGTGGCTCTCGGCCTTGCGACGCCTGGGGTCTTCTGGTATAAAGCAGCGCTCTTTTCTGGGGGCCCGGTTCCTGCAGTGGCAGAGATGCCCGGTAAGACCCCGACAAGATCGGCGCGCTGCGCCAAACTTCGAGAAAGTTCAAGCGGCCAACCCATGCCGGGTTGGGCATGTGGTTTAGAGGGCTGAGGTATGTCGAGAGTCTGTCAAGTGACCGGTAAGGGTCCGGCTGTGGGGAACAACATCTCCCACGCGAACAACAAAACCCGTCGTCGTTTTCTGCCGAACCTGCAGTACCATCGTTTCTGGGTTGAATCCGAGAAGCGTTTCGTGCGTCTGCGCGTTTCTGCCAAGGGCATGCGTGTCATCGACAAGCGTGGTATTGATGTAGTGCTGGCTGAGCTGCGCGCTCGCGGCGAAAAGTTCTAAGGAGTCCATCATGCGTGACCTGATCCGTCTGGTGTCGAGTGCCGGTACCGGCCATTTCTACACCACCGACAAGAACAAGCGCACCACCCCGGACAAGATCGAGATCAAGAAATACGATCCGGTCGTCCGTAAGCACGTGATCTACAAGGAAGCCAAGATCAAGTAATTGATCCGGCCCTTGTGAAAAAACCCGCTTCGGCGGGTTTTTTCTTGTCCATGAAAAAAGGCCCGCTGTTGAGCGGGCCTTTTTGCGTGATGGCAGCTTACTTCTGCTCGAACATCACGTAGACCTTGCGGCAGGTCTCCAGCACTTCCCAGGTGCCGACCAGGCCGGCTGGAATCACGAAGCGGTCGCCGGCGCGGACGGTCTTGGCATTGCCCTGCTCGTCACGGATCACCGAAACGCCCTGCAGGATCTCGCAGTACTCATGCTCGGTGTAGCGGATGGTCCACTGGCCGGGCTCGCCTTCCCAGACGCCGGCGTGGAACTGGCTGCAGGGGCTGCTGTAGTGGTTGGTCACGCTCTGTGCCGGGTCGCCCTTGAGGACTTTTTCCGGTGCCGGGCGGTAGTGCTCCGGAGTGGCGGTGCTGTTGGCGAAATCGATGATGTTCTCGATGCTCATGGGGCTTCCCGTCGGTTAGCTGCGGCGCTGTATGCGCGACTGTGGATTGTTCTATGCGGGTGCCTGGCGTGCTCGCACGTGAAGGCGTGTGAACGGCGGGGCGTTGGGCAGTCTATGTTTAATAAAACGAACGTGACAACCGCTCAATCCTAATTCTGTAAAAAATATTGAAATGCCGGCTGCCTCTGGTTTAGGGTGGCAGCCAGCATTGGCCTGGTATGGGCTTGCAGAATATTTGACAGGCGCGCCACGGGCGGCCACCACAGCAAAATAAGAGGAAACCTCCATGAGCACCCTGACCCGCGCTGACTGGGAAGCCCGCGCCAAGGCCCTGAAAATCGAAGGCCGCGCCCTGATCCATGGCGAGCACTGTAATGCTGTCAGCGGCGAGACCTTCGACTGCATCAGCCCGGTCGATGGGCGCTTCCTGACAAAGGTTGCCAGCTGTGATGCAGCCGACGCCGAACTCGCCGTACGTGATGCCCGCGCCACTTTCGAGTCAGGTGTTTGGTCGCGCATGACTCCGGTCGAGCGCAAAAAGATCATGATCCGCTTTGCTGATCTGATGGATGCGCATGCCGAGGAGTTGGCTCTGCTGGAAACCCTCGATATGGGCAAGCCGATTAGCGATGCCCTGAATGTCGACGTGCCGGGCGCCTCGCGTGCGATCCGCTGGAGCGGCGAGGCGATCGACAAGATCTACGACGAAGTAGCCGCCACCCCGCACAACGAACTGGGCCTGGTGACCCGCGAGCCTGTTGGCGTGGTTGCCGCTATCGTGCCGTGGAACTTCCCGATGATCATGACCTGCTGGAAGCTCGGCCCTGCGCTGGCGACCGGTAACTCGGTGATCGTCAAACCGTCCGAGAAGTCGCCGCTGACGGCCATTCGTATGGCTCAGCTGGCGCTGGAAGCCGGCATCCCGGCCGGCGTGCTGAACATCCTGCCGGGCTTTGGTCACACCGTGGGCAAGGCGCTGGCCCTGCACATGGATGTCGATACCCTGGTGTTCACCGGTTCGACCAAGATCGCCAAGCAACTGATGATCTATGCCGGCGAATCCAACATGAAGCGCGTTTGGCTGGAAGCCGGTGGCAAGAGCGCCAACATCGTCTTCGCCGATGCGCCGAACCTGCAGGACGCAGCCGAAGCCGCGGCAGCGGCCATCTGCTTCAACCAGGGTGAGATGTGCACTGCTGGTTCGCGTCTGCTGGTCGAGCGTTCGATCAAAGACCAGTTCATGCCGATGGTGCTGGAAGCCATGAAGGGCTGGAAAGCCGGTTATGCCCTGGACCCGGAAACCAAGGTCGGCGCTCTGGTCGATGGTGGTCACCTGAACACTGTGCTGTCCTATATCGAAGCCGGTCACGCTGATAATGCCAAGCTGCTCTGCGGCGGCAAGCGCACTCTGGAAGAGACTGGCGGCGTCTATGTCGAGCCGACCATCTTCGACGACGCGCACAACGATATGCGTATCGCCAAGGAGGAAATCTTTGGTCCGGTGCTGACTGTGATTCCGTTTGACACCACCGAGGAAGCTATCGCCATTGCCAACGACAGCATTTACGGCCTGGCGGCAGCCATCTGGACCAGCAATCTGTCCAAGGCCCATCTGGCGGCCAAGGCGCTTCGTGTGGGCAGCATGTGGGTGAACCAGTACGACGGCGGTGACATGACCGCGCCATTTGGCGGCTTCAAGCAGTCGGGTAACGGCCGTGATAAGTCGCTGCACGCCTTCGACAAGTACACCGAGCTGAAGGCAACCTGGATCAAGCTGTAATCGCACCCGGGCGCGGCCCCGGGCCGCTCCCAAGGTCGGCCTGTTGAGGCCACGCCTGCGGCCGGGCTCCCGAAAGGGGGTCCGGCCGTTGTCTATTGACGTCAGCCGCAAGGAGTCAGCGATGCGTTGGGGTACCTATTTCGCCGTGTGTGGCGCGGTGATCAGCATTGGTCTGGCGCTTGGCCTGACACTGCCGCTGGTGTCGCTACGGTTGGAAAGCTGGGGTTACGGCAGCTTCGCGATTGGCGTGATGGCGGCGACCCCGGCCGTGGGTGTGCTGCTGGGCGCCAGCGTCACCGGCCGTCTGGCCAGCCGTTTCGGTTCCCCGCAGTTGATGCGTGCCTGCCTGCTGTTCGGGGCGCTGTCGGTGGCCCTGCTGGCGCTGCTGCCGAGCTATCCGCTATGGGTGTTGCTGCGCCTGTTGCTGGGCATGGCCCTGACCATGGTCTTCGTCCTCGGTGAAAGCTGGATCAACCAACTGGCTCCGGATGCCTGGCGTGGCCGGCTGGTGGCGCTATATGGCACCGGTTATGCCCTTAGCCAGTTGTCCGGCCCGCTGTTGCTCACGGCCTTGGGTTCGCAGGGGGATCAGGGTTTTTGGGCGGGGGTCGGCCTGCTGCTGTTTGGCGTGGTGTTGCTTGTTGGCCGCAGCGGTGCGCCGAAGGTCGATGCCGAGAGCGCTTCTGGGCGTGGTCTGCTGGGCTTCTGTCAGCGGTTGCCGGCGATTGCCTGGGCGGTGGTGCTGTTTGCCGCCTTCGAGAGCATGGTGCTGACGCTGTTGCCGGTCTATGGGCTGCGCCAGGGTTTCAGCGAGGAGCAGGCCCTGCTGATGGCCAGTGTGGTGGTAGTCGGTGATGCGGCGTTGCAGCTGCCGATCGGCTGGCTGGCTGATCAGATTTCCCGTCGTGTGCTGTTTGCCGGCTGCGGCGTGGTGCTGCTGTTGTCGAGTCTGGCGATTCCGCCGCTGTTGCACGGAATGGCGATCTGGCCGGTGCTGGTGTTGTTCGGCGCCAGTGCTGGCGGGCTTTTCACCCTGGCGCTGATCCTGCTGGGCGAGCGCTTTCGTGATGACGAGCTGGTTCGTGCCAACGCGCATGTGGCTCAGTTGTGGGGTGTCGGTTGCCTGCTCGGGCCGCTGCTGACCGGTGCTGCCAGCCAGTGGCTGACGGGGCATGCCTTGCCGATGTTGTTGGCGCTGGGAGCGCTGGGCTTTCTGTTGGTGGTCTGGCGCCGGCCTCCGTTTGCCGGACAGTCGGGCGGGTTGACCTAGCTAGGCAGACGCAGGCGGAAACGCGCCCCCCCCAGTGGCGAATCGTCCAGCTCCAGGCTGCCACCGTAGCTCTCGAGAATATCCACTACCACAGCGGTACCTATGCCTTGGCCGGGGTGCTGGGCATCGAGCCTTTCCCCGCGCTGCAGGATGCGTTCGCGCTGGGCCGGTGGCACGCCGGGGCCATCATCTTCGACAACCAGCACGCAGCCCTCTGCTTCCTCGCGCGCACTGACGCTAATGTGTCCCAGACACAGGCGATAGGCATTTTCCAGCAGGTTGCCGAGCAGCTCGAACAGCGCACCTCGCTCCATCGGAACATGCAGCGCAGGCGGAATATCACGTGTCAGCGTAACGCGTTTGTCCCGGTAGACTTTGTCCAGCGCGGCACAGAGGGTGTCGAGTACCGATTCCAGCGGCTCGCGGTGGCGCACCAGGCCGCTCTTGCGCAGGCTGGCACGTTGCAGCTGGTAATCCACCTGTTGGCTCATGCGCTCGACCTGGCTTTGCAGCACCTGTGCCTGTTCGCGGTCGGTCATGCCGTCACCGACCCCCTGCAGCACAGCCAGCGGGGTTTTCAGGCTGTGCGCCAGATCGCCCAGAGAGTCTCGGTAGCGTTCACGCTGGCGGCGTTCGCCATCGAGCAGGTGGTTAAGCGAGTCGGTCAGGCGCAGAAGCTCCTGTGGATGTTCGCGGCTGAGGTGCTGCCGGTGACCGCTTTCCACCTCGTCCAGTTCGCGGCTGAGCGCCCGCAGCGAGGCGAACCCCCAGGTCAGGCCAAGCCAGAGCAGGCTCAGCAACACCAGCAGGGCACCACCGAGCCATAGGTGCAGTTGCCGGTCGAGACCGTCGAGCAGCAGCTGGTATTCGCCGACAGGCTGGAGAGTAACGATGCTGTAGGCGGCGGCTTGGCCGCGCAGCAGATCGACTTCCAGGTCGTAGACGAAGAAGGCTTCGCCGCGCTCATCAAGCACACGATCAAAGTCGTGACCCTGGCCGTCATAGCGCGGCCGGTATTCGATTTGCTCATCGCGGCTTGAGGGTGAGCGCCATAGCAGTTTGCCGTCGCGGTCATAGATGAATCCCAGCAGGCGCGACTCAAGCAGGTTGAACTCTTCATCCGGCAGGCGCTCGGGCATGCTCAGGCGACCGTTTTCGATGCGCGCGGCGGAGATGAGCGTGGCGGCATCGGCGGCCAGCCGTTGCTCGACAAGATTCTCAAGGGCCAGGCGGAAAGCGCTTTGCAGTACAGGTAGCAGCGCCAGAATGAACAGGATGGCCAGCAGCGAGGCGCCCAGGGTCAGGCGGGTGCGCAGGGAGCGGATCATCGGCAGCGCTCGGTGAACAGGTAGCCCTGGCCGCGTATGGTGTCGATGGGTTTCAGTGCGCAGGCCGTTTCCAGCTTGCGTCGCAGTCGGCCGACGAGAACCTCGATGACGTTGGGGTCACGTTCGTCGTCATCGGGGTATAGCTGTTCCATCAGGCGGTCTTTGGAAACAACCTGCTGGGCGTGCAGCATCAGGTATTCGAGGATGCGATACTCGAAGGCGGTCAGTGCCAGCGGCTGACTGTCCACCAGGGCCTGCTTGCGGTTTAGCTCCAGGGTCAGTGGCCCAAGTGAAATATTGGCCTGAACCACGCCGACGGAGCGTCGGAGCAGGGCATGCAGGCGAGCTTCAAGTTCCTCGAACTGAAAGGGTTTGACCAGGTAATCATCAGCGCCCGCCGCCAGGCCTTCGACTTTGTCCTGCCAGTTGCCGCGTGCGGTAAGAATCAGGATTGGCAGGCTCTTGCCCTGACCGCGCAGCTCACGAATCAGATCCAGCCCGCTCATGCCGGGAAGGCCCAGGTCGATAATAGCCAGGTCGTGGTGGAATTCCCGCGCGCGGTACAGTGCTTCTTCGGCGTCTGGGACTGTGTCAACGACCATGCCCTGTTCGCCGAGACGGGTTGCCAGGTGATGACGCAGCAGGGTTTCGTCCTCGACCAGTAGTATCTTCATGGTGTGGCTCCTGGCCTGCTGGTGGCGGGCCGGACGGTTGCCCGGCCCTGTGCGGTTTTCATCAGAACTTGTAGCTGGCGCCCAGGTAGGCCTGGCTGCTGCTGTGCAGGTCCAGCGAGCCGAGCTTGCTGCCACCGTGTGGTGCGATTTCGGTGCTGGCGTTGGTGCGCAGGTAGCGGTAGCCCGCTTCGATCGAGGCGTTTTTATTCAGGTTTTGCAGAATACCGACCTGCAGCCCGGCTGCGTAGCCGATATCGCTGTCACGTTTGGCGCCCGAACTTTCCTGCTCCAGTTTGACCAGGCCGAGAGTACCACCGGCGAAAAGCTGGGTGCCGTTTTCGCCCAGTGGGAAGAACACATCGTAGCTGCCGAGCAGGTTCTGCTGGCGCAGCTTGTAGCCGCTGTCGGTGTCCGAGAGATTTTCGTAGGTCACGTAGTAGCGACCATCCTGATCGGCCTGGCCGGCGCGAACGCCCCAGGTACCGGTACCGTCAATCACCTTGTCCAGATTGGGGTTGTCGAGGTTGCGGTTGAGCGCACCAGACTTCTGGATGTTGTTGTCGGTCTGGCCCCAGGTCAGACCGACGAAGTTATCGGCAGCCTGAACGGTGAGGGTGGCCATGCCCAGTGCAGTGGCGAGAGCGAATTTGTTCAGTTGGTTTTTCATGGTGTAGCTCCGAAGGTTGTTGTTGAACTCGGAGCCAATGTTGCCGGGGTGCAACTGAACGGTAGCTGTACCCCGGCTGAACCAACGCTGAACGAAGTGTGGATACCGGCACCGCCCTGGTAGCGGTGCCGGTTGGAGCTCAGGCCAGTCCGACAGCTTCCTTCAGGCGATACCAGCCCATGCCCAGGGCCAGTAGCGGCGAGCGCAGGTATTTGCCGCCGGGGAAGGTCATGTGCGGTACCTGAGCGAACAGCTCGAAGCCGCGACTTTCGCGCAGGGCGATGGCCTCGCCGAGCAGCTTGCCGGCCAGGTGAGTGGCGTTCACCCCATGGCCGGAGTAGGCCTGGGCATAGAACACGTTGGGTTGGTCCTTGAGTTTGCCGATCTGCGGCAGGCGGTTGGCGCCGATGCCGATCATGCCGCCCCACTGGAAGTCGATGCGCACATCGGCCAGCTCCGGGAACACCGCCAGCATCTTCGGTCGCATGTAGGCGGCAATGTCTGCCGGGTCACGGCCCGAGTAATGGCAGGCGCCGCCGAACAGCAGGCGGTGGTCGGCGGACAGGCGGTAGTAGTCCAGTGCGACGCGCTGGTCGCACAGGGCCATGTTCTGCGGAATCAGCTTGCGTGCGCGTTCGGCGCCCAGTGGCTCAGTGGCGATCACGTAGCTGCCGGCGGGCAGCACCTTGCCGCCCAGAGTCGGGTTGAGGTCCTTGATGTAGGCGTTGCAGCCGATCACCAGGGTGTTGGCCAGCACGTGGCCGCGCTCGGTATGAACCTTGACCTGCGGGCCGTAGTCGATGCGGGTGACCGCTGAATGCTCGAACAGCTTCACGCCCAGCGCCTGAGCGGCGGCGGCTTCGCCCAAGGCCAGGTTGAGCGGGTGCAGGTGGCCCGAGCCCATGTCGATCATGCCACCGCAATAGCGGTCGGAGCCGACCACTTCGTGCATCCGGTCGGGCTGGACCAGGCGCATCTCATGCTGGTAGCCGAGGGCCATGAGTTCGGCCATGTCTTCCTGGAAACCTTCGAAGTGCGCCGGCTTGTTGGCCAGATCGCAGTAGCCCCAGGTCAGGTCGCAGTCGATGTTGTACTTGGCGACGCGGTTGCGTACCAGCTCGACGGCCTCCAGGCCCATCAGCTTGAGTTCGCGCACGCCGTCCTTGCCTATGACCGGCTCGAACTGCTCGACGCCATGCCCGACGCCACGGATCAGCTGGCCGCCATTGCGACCGCTTGCGCCCCAGCCGATCTGATGCGCTTCCAGCAGTGCAACGGAAAGACCACGTTCAGCCAGCTCGATAGCGGTGTTCAGACCCGAGAACCCGCCACCGATCACGCACACATCGACCTGTACCTCACCTCCCAGAGGCGGGTATTGCAGCTGGCGGTTGGCGCTGGCGGCGTAGTAGGACGGGGCGTGGTTGGTGCTGTGCACCGGTGGGTGAACGCGGGCGTTCATGTGTGATTTCCTGATTGTTGTGTGTGAAAAAATCAACGGCAGAATAAGCGCGGCCCCGTCGTCCGCCAAGGGGGCAATGGCGAAAAAATCACCAGGCAGTTGCTCATTTGTCGTTCAAGTCGGACTTTGTTGGTGCCAGGCCTTACCCTTGTTGCCCGTGGGAATACCAACGAGTTGTAACCTTGATGAGTTGTAACGACGACAAGATCGATGACCTGCGCCGGCAGATCCCGCGCTTTGCCTGTGTGCCCGGCTGTCATGACTGCTGCGGGCCGGTCACCGCGTCGTCCGAGGAGCTGCTGCGTCTGCCGGTCAGGAGTGTGGCCGAGCATGACGCTGCGCTGGCCGAGCTCAACTGTGTGCACCTCGGCCCGGATGGCTGTCAGGTGTATGACCAGCGCCCGCTGATCTGCCGCCTGTTCGGTACCACGCCACGCCTGCCCTGCCCGCGCGGCCGGGGACCGGAGGTGCCGGTTGATGAGCGGGTCGAACGTCAGGTGCACCAGCTAATCGCCAGCACCCGCCAGCGCCTGGTCTGATTCAGTCGGCGACGGGCAGGCTGAGGGTCTCCTTGACCTCCTCCATCACGATGTAGCTCTTCGATTCGCGCACATGGGGCAGGCGTAGCAGGATGTCGCCCAGCAGCTTGCGGTAGCTGGCCATCTCGCTGATGCGCGCCTTGACCAGGTAATCGAAGTCGCCGGACACCAGATGGCATTCCAGTACGTGCGGCAGCTTGAGCACCGCGCGGCGGAACTCGTCGAAGATGTCGCCGGACTTGGCCGCCAGGCTGATTTCGACGAACACCAGCAGGCCGGCCTTGAGGAACTGCGGATTGAGCCGGGCGTGATAACCCTGAATGAAGCCCTCGCGCTCCAGCCGGCGCACGCGCTCGGTGCAGGGGGTGGTGGACAGCCCAACACGGTCGCCCAACTCGGTGAACGATATGCGTCCTTCGTCTTGCAGGATGCGTAAGATATTCCGATCGATTTTATCCAGCTCGCGCCGGCTCTGGTGCTGGGTTCTCATGGTGGATACGCCTTTGCAATAAGCGGTTTTGCCAAGATTTATCGCCAAATATAGCTTTCTAATCAGTGAAAAACACTGCTTTGGCCTGCCTATACTCCGCAGCATCTCTGATCAAAATAACAAACGTCTGGCCAGGCCAGATGTGGGAGGCGGCAATGCGTGTTCTGGTCCTTGGCAGCGGTGTGATTGGTACGGCCAGTGCCTATTACCTGGCGCGGGCCGGTTTCGAGGTGGTGGTGGTTGACCGGCAGAACGGTCCCGCCCTGGAAACCAGCTTTGCCAACGCCGGTCAGGTCTCGCCGGGCTACGCCTCGCCCTGGGCCGCTCCGGGCATCCCGCTGAAAGCCATGAAGTGGCTGCTGCAGAAGCACGCGCCGCTGGCGATCAAGCTCACCGGCGAGGCTGACCAGTACTTCTGGATGCTGCAGATGCTGCGCAACTGCACCGCCGCGCGCTATGCGGTGAACAAGGAGCGCATGGTGCGCCTGTCCGAGTACAGCCGCGACTGCCTCGACGAACTGCGCGCCGAAACCGGCATCAGCTATGAAGGCCGTCAGCTGGGCACCACCCAGCTGTTCCGCACCCAGGCTCAGCTGGATGGCGCCGCCAAGGATATCGCCGTGCTGGAGCAATCCGGCGTGCCGTTCGAACTGCTGGACCGTGCCGGTATCGCCCGTGTCGAGCCGGCTCTGGCCGGTGTCACCGACAAGCTGGCCGGCGCCCTGCGTCTGCCCAACGACCAGACCGGTGACTGCCAGATGTTCACCAGCAAGCTGGCCGAGATGGCCAAGCAGCTGGGCGTGGAATTCCGCTTTGGCCAGAACATCCAGCGTCTGGATGCCGTGGGTGACCGTATCAACGGCGTGTGGATCGACGGCAAGCTGGAAACCGCCGATCACTACGTTCTGGCACTGGGCAGCTACAGTCCGCAACTGCTCAAGCCGCTGGGAATCAAGGCGCCGCTCTACCCGCTCAAGGGCTACTCACTGACCGTGCCGATCATCAACGCGGCGATGGCGCCGACCTCGACCATTCTCGACGAGACCTACAAGGTCGCCATCACCCGTTTCGATAACCGTATCCGCGTTGGCGGCATGGCCGAAATCGCCGGGTTCGATCTGTCGCTCAACCCGCGCCGGCGCGAAACGCTGGAGATGATCACCGGCGATCTGTACCCGCAGGGCGGTGACCTCAAGCAGGCCGAGTTCTGGACCGGTCTGCGTCCGGCGACCCCGGACGGCACCCCGATCGTCGGCGCCACCAGCTACCGCAACCTGTTCCTCAACACCGGACACGGTACCCTTGGCTGGACCATGGCCTGCGGCTCCGGTCGCCTGCTCGCCGATCTGATGGCGAAGAAGCGTCCGCAGATCAGCCCGGAAGGCCTGGATATTTCCCGCTACCGTCCGTCCAAGGAGAGTCACAAGCATGTCCATCCAGCGCCTGCACACTGAGTCGCGCTACAGCGAAGTTGTCATCCACAACGGTACGGTCTACCTGGCCGGCCAACTGGCGGATGACTACCGCGGCGACATTCGGCAGCAGACCCGCGAGACGCTGGCGAGCATCGACCGTTTTCTCGCCGAGGCCGGTACCGACAAGAGCAGGATTCTCTCGGTGACCATCTACCTCAAGGACATGGCCGACTATGCCGGCATGAATGCCGAGTGGGATGCCTGGGTCGTGCCGGGCGCCACGCCGGCCCGCGCTACCGTCGAGGCAAAGCTTTATGACGCGCAGGTACTGGTGGAAATGTCGGTGATTGCTGCGCTCTGAATGTCATAGCGCTGTCCATTTGAAGTATGCAGGTGGGTGTTTGGCAGAACACACCCTTGTTTTGCCCGGCACTAGCCGGGCTTTTTTTTAACCGTGACCAAGAAGTAATCACCATGCGTCCCGCCCGTGCCCTGATCGACCTCGCCGCCCTGCGGCACAACTACCAACTGGCCCGCGAGGCTACCGGTGCCCGTGCGCTGGCCGTGATCAAGGCCGATGCCTATGGCCATGGCGCGGTGCGCTGCGCCGAGGCGCTGGCCGGCCTGGCCGATGGTTACGCGGTGGCCTGTATCGAGGAGGCGCTGGAGCTGCGCGCCGCGGGTGTGCAGGGGCCGATTCTGCTGCTGGAAGGTTTTTTCGAAGCCGCGGAGCTGGCGCTGATCGAGCAGCATCAGCTGTGGTGCGTGGTGCATTCGGTCTGGCAGGTTGATGTCATCGAGCGCGCCTCGCTGAAAACTCCGCTGACCCTGTGGCTGAAGATGGATTCCGGTATGCACCGGGTCGGCCTGCATCCGGCGGAATACCAGGCGGCTTACCGCCGTCTGCTGGCCAGCGGACAGGTCGGCAAGATCGTGCTGATGAGCCACTTCGCCCGCGCCGATGAGCTGGACTGTCCGCGCAGCGCCGAACAGGTGGCGGTGTTCCAGGCGGCCCGCGGCGAGCTGCAGGCTGAAGTCAGCTTGCGCAACTCGCCGGCGATTCTCGGCTGGCCGTCCATCCCCAGCGACTGGGTACGCCCCGGCATCATGCTTTACGGCGCCACGCCTTTTGCCGAGGCTCATCCGCTGGCTGCGCAGCTGCAGCCGGTGATGACGCTGGAGTCCAGGGTCATCAGCGTGCGTGAACTGCCTGCCGGTGAACCGGTGGGCTACGCCGCGCGTTTCATTACCGAGCGGCCGACCCGCGTGGGTGTGGTGGCCATGGGGTACGCCGACGGCTACCCACGGCATGCCCCGACCGGCACGCCGGTGGCGGTGGATGGGCAGCTCACGCGGATCATCGGCCGGGTGTCCATGGACATGCTGACCGTCGATCTGACCGATCTGCCGCAGGCCGGACTGGGCAGCCGGGTCGAACTGTGGGGGCGGCAGGTGCTGGCCAGCACGGTGGCGCAGCATGCCGACACCATCCCCTATCAGATTTTCTGCAACCTCAAGCGCGTGCCCCGGGAATACCCGGGTTCATGAATGCAGGCCCGTGAAACGGGCGTTTGAGGCGTTTGGGAAAACAAAGTGTTGTAAATTCTGAACGTCGTTGACAAACTACGCCGACAACATATCGCTCCCCTTTAAGGAGGACACCCGCATTGGACGTCGGCGTTCGTTTGCAAGGCATTCGCAAACTCAAAGGTCTTTCTCAGCGTGAGCTCGCCAAGCGGGCAGGCGTGACCAACAGCACCATCTCCATGATCGAGAAAAACAGCGTGAGCCCCTCGATCAGCTCGCTGAAGAAGGTGCTTTCCGGCATCCCGATGTCCCTGGTGGAGTTCTTCTCCCTCGATATGGACGAAGAGAACACCACCCAGGTGGTGTACAAGGCCGACGAACTGCTCAGCATGAGCAGCGGGGAGGTGGCCTTCAAGCTGGTGGGCAAGGCTCACCCCAACCGGGCCCTGGCCTTCCTCGACGAAACCTACCCGCCGGGCGCCGATACCGGTGAGGACATGTACAGCCACGATGGCGAAGAAGCCGGCATGCTGATCGAGGGCAGCCTGGAGCTGACCGTGGGCA
This sequence comes from Pseudomonas sp. HAR-UPW-AIA-41, assembly GCF_002304225.1. GTDB lineage: Bacteria > Pseudomonadota > Gammaproteobacteria > Pseudomonadales > Pseudomonadaceae > Aquipseudomonas. The sequence goes on along the minus strand of NZ_NSLB01000011.1, from coordinate 13,771 downwards.
GCGAAGTGTTTCTTCTGGAGCCGGGCGACAGCTACTACTTCGACAGTGGCAAGCCGCATCGCTTCCGCAACCCGGGCGACAAGCCGGCGCGACTGATCAGCGCCACCACCCCGGCGAACTTCTAACTTATGGTCTAAGCCCCTGCGACACCTTGGGTTATTTCGGTGATGCAGGCTTGCCGCTATACTGACGCCCGCTCGCGAGACCCGTGGTCGCGGGCGTGACCAGCCACGATGAGGGTGTAAGCGTGAACCTGATTAAAAAAATGCTGGCAGCCAATGCTGCCGTGTTGGCCCTGTGGGCTGTTAACGCCCAGGCCGATAACGATGCGGCGGTGATTGCCGAGCGTCTGAAGCCAGTTGGCCAAGTCTGCGTGCAGGGCGAAGAGTGCAAGGGCGTTGGCGCCGTTGCCGCTGCTGCCGGCGGTGGTGCCAAGTCTCCGGACGACGTAATCGCTGCTCACTGCGGCGCCTGCCACACACCTGGCGTTCTGGGCGCACCGAAAATTGGTGATGCTGCTGCCTGGAAAGCCCGTGCCAGTGCCAAGGGCGGTGTCGACGGTCTGCTGAAATCGGCTATCGCCGGTATCAACGCCATGCCGCCGAAAGGCACCTGCGCCACCTGCTCGGACGACGAGCTGAAGGGCGCTATCAAGAAGATGTCCGGTCTGTAAGATCGCGCTTCGCTGAAAAACCGCCTGCGGGCGGTTTTTTTGTGGCCGGCAGATTTCCGCTGGCGACTACTTTTTCAGCATCGCTCGGATATCGGCCAGCGCCGACTTGCCGGTGGCGGCCTTGACCTCCTGCGGAGCGTCCTCGAGGTTTTCCCACTGCAGGTCTTCGGGCGGCAGTTCGTCGAGGAAGCGGCTCGGCGTGCACTCGACGATCTCGCCGTACTGCTTGCGCTTGGCGGCGAAGGTGATGGCCAGATTCTGCCGTGCGCGGGTGATGCCCACGTAGGCCAGGCGGCGCTCTTCCTCGACCGTGTCGGCCTCGATGCTGGAGCGGTGCGGAAGGATTTCCTCCTCCATGCCCATGATGAACACGTAGGGGAACTCCAGGCCCTTGCTGGCATGCAGGGTCATCATCTGCACGCCTTCGGCGCCTTCCTCTTCCTCCTGCTGGCGTTCGAGCATGTCGCGCAGCACCAGCTTGCCGATAGCGTCCTCGACGGTCATGCCGCCGTCCTCGTCCTTCTCCAGGGTGTTCTTCAGCGCATCGATGAGGAACCAGACGTTGCCCATGCGGAAGTCCGCGGCCTTGTCGCTGGAGCTGTTGGTGCGGATCCAGTTCTCGTAGTCGATGTCCATCACCATGCTCCGCAGCGCGGCGATCGGGTCGTTCTGCGCGCACTGCTGGCGCAGGTTGTCCATGTAGCGCTTGAAGCGCGACAGGCGCTCGGTATAGCGGTTGTCCAGATGCTCGGACAGGCCCAGCTCGTCGCAGGCCGCGTACATGCTGATCTTGCGCTCGGTGGCGTAATTGCCGAGTTTTTCCAGCGTGGTCGAGCCAATCTCCCGGCGCGGCACGTTGATCACGCGCAGGAAGGCGTTGTCGTCGTCCGGGTTGACCAGCAGGCGGAAGTAGCTCATCAGGTCCTTCACCTCCTGACGGGCGAAGAAGCTGGTGCCGCCGGACAGGCGATAGGGAATCTGATGGTGCTGCAGTTTCAGCTCCATCAGCTTGGCCTGGTAGTTGCCCCGGTAGAGGATGGCGAACTCACTGTACGGGCGCTGGGTGCGCAGGTGCAGCGTGAGGATTTCCAGGGCGATGCGCTCGGCTTCGGCTTCCTCGTTGCGGCAGCGGATGATGCGGATCGGGTCGCCATGGCCCATCTCCGACCACAGCTGCTTCTCGAACACGTGCGGGTTGTTGGCGATCAGCACGTTGGCGCACTTGAGGATGCGGCTGGTGGAGCGGTAGTTCTGCTCCAGCATCACCACCTTGAGCGAGGGGAAGTCCTCCTTCAGCTGCATCAGGTTTTCCGGCCGCGCCCCGCGCCAGGCATAGATCGACTGGTCATCGTCGCCGACCACGGTGAACTGGGCGCGGTCCTGCACCAGCATCTTCACCAGCAGGTACTGGCTGGCGTTGGTGTCCTGGTATTCGTCGACCAGCATGTAGCGCACACGGAACTGCCATTTTTCCAGGATGTCCGGGTGCTCCTGAAACAGCTTTACCGGCAGCAGAATCAGGTCGTCGAAATCCACCGCGTTGTACGCCTTGAGCGTGCGCTGGTAGTGCAGGTAGACGATGGCGGCGGTCTGCTCCTTGGGGTTGCGCGCCTTGGCCAGCGCCTCGTCGGGCAGGATCAGGTCGTTCTTCCAGCCGCCGATGTAGTTCTTGATCTCGTCCACGCCGTCATCGCCGGCGTATTCCTTCTGCATGATGTCGGTGAGCAGAGCCTTGATGTCGCCCTCGTCGAAGATCGAGAAGCCTGGCTTGTAGCCCAGACGCGCATGCTCCTTGCGGATGATGTTCAGGCCCAGATTGTGGAAGGTCGATACCGTCAGGCCTTTGCCTTCGCCGCCGCGCAGCAGGCTGCTGACGCGTTCTTTCATCTCGCGCGCGGCCTTGTTGGTGAAGGTCACCGCGACAATGTTCTGTGCCCGGATGCCACACTGCTGGATCAGGTAGGCGATCTTGCGCGTGATCACGCTGGTCTTGCCGGAGCCGGCACCGGCGAGCACAAGCATGGGGCCGCCGATGTAGTTCACGGCTTCCTGCTGGCGGGGGTTGAGACGAGACATGGACATGAGACTGCAAGTAAACGGAGCGGCATTTTAGCAGGGCCTGAGTGTTGTGCCGGCGCATTCCTATGGATGTGACCAAATGCAGATCGCGATGCACTTGGCTTGGCAAGTCACAATAAATCAGTACCCTTAGCTGACGATCGGTCATTGTCTGACGCAAGCGCGGGCTGCAGAGTCTGCGCTGGCCAGAAAGGCCCACAGGGAAAAGTGCACGTATAACGCCCGGAAGGCTTTAGCAGTCGCGGCTCCATGCCGTGTAGAGGTTGGCCGGGGAGGTCATTTGCGCGCGTTTGTAGAATCCATGCGCTTGTTGTTGCTGGCAGATTCGCCCGCCTGGGCCGAGCTGCTGCGTGAGCGCCTGGAGCAGCTTGATGCTACCGCGGCGCTGATCACCGCGCCTTCTTGGTCTGCTGCGAGCGGTCTGTTTGATGAGCAGCCCGGTACGTTGGTATTAGCCACGCCGGCCTGTTTGCCTGCACCCGGCTGTTGCCCCTTCCCGTTGATCCTGCTGCTGGAAGATGAGCCCGAGCAGCGCCCCGAGGGGGTTAGTGATTGGCTCAGTCGCGCCGAGCTGAGCCCGGCCATGCTATGCCGCACATTGCGCCATGCCGCTGACTACGCCGCCCTGCAGGGGGCCGTGCGGCGTCTGGCCGAGCAGGATGCGCTGACCGGTATCGCCAATCGCCAGGGCTTCCAGACCCTGCTGGCCGCACGCCTGGCCGAGTTCACCGGCCATGGCCTGGCACTCGGCCACCTCGATCTGGACAACTTCAAGCACGTCAACGATGCCCTCGGGCATCAGGGCGGTGATCGTCTGATCCTGCAGGTGGTGGCGCGTCTGCGCGGCCAGCTGGAGGCCGGCGACATGCTTGCCCGCTTGGGCAGCGACGAATTTGCCCTGTTGCTGGATACCCGCCGCGACAGTTCGCGGGCGGAAAAGCTGGCCGAGCGCATCACCGAAGTGCTGGCCGAACCCTACTGGGTGGATGGCGAAAGCCTGCTGCTGGGCTGCAGTCTGGGCCTGGCCCATGCCCGCGCGGGTGATGATGCCGACCCGCTGCTGTGGCACGCGCACATCGCCATGCAGCAGGCCAAGAGTCAGCAGGGCTGTACCTTCCACGTCTACGACGAGCGCATCAACCGCAGCGCGCGCTGCATGGCTGATCTGGAAAGTGAGCTGCGTCGGGCCCTGCGCCGTGATGAGCTGGAGCTGCACTACCAGCCGCGCCTGAGTCTCAAGACGGGCGAGATCGTCGGGCTGGAAGCACTGGTGCGCTGGAATCACCGCGAGCGCGGACTGCTCACGCCCAACGAATTCGTGCCACTGGCCGAAGAAAGCGGGCTGATTGTGCCGCTCGGTTACTGGGTGATCAGTCGTGCCCTGCGCGATATGCAGTGGCTGCGTGGTCGCGGCCTGCCGGACCTGCACATGGCAGTGAACCTGTCGTTCCGCCAGTTCCAGGACAGTCAGTTGCTACCGACCCTGCAGCGCCTGATCGACGAGCGTGGCGTGGACGGGCACTGGCTGGAGTTCGAGCTGACCGAAACCGCAGTGATGCGCCGCAGCGATCAGGTGCGCCTGACCATGGATGCGCTCAGCGAACTGGGCGTGCGCTTCTCCCTGGACGACTTCGGCACCGGTTTCTCCTCCTTCGTCCACCTGTCCAGTCTGCCGATCACCCTGCTGAAGATCGACAAGAGCTTCGTTGCCGAGATGCACCAGCGCGGCGATGGTCCGCAGCTGGTCAAGGCCATGGTCAACATGGCGCACAACCTTCATCTTGAGGTGGTGGCCGAGGGGGTCGAAGAACCGGAGCAACTGCGCCAGCTGCGCGAGTTCGGCTGCGATCAGGTGCAGGGCTACTTCATCAGCAAGCCGTTGCCGCTCACCGAGCTGGCGCGCTTTCTCGTCTTTGGTCAGCGTCAGGCCCTGCTGGCGGATTGACTGGCTGTTGAAAACGTTGGCGAGGCCGCCAGCGCAAGGCGAAAACAGGCGAAGAAGCGCAGTTTACGAGTGGTAAATGAGCATTCTGAGCCTGTTTTTAACGCTGCGATGGCAACGCAGGTAGTTTTCCAACTGCCAGTCAGTCTTCGCCACCCAGGCATACCCGCTGAGTCACCGGCAAAGGCTGCAGGTGACGCCCGGTGCGCCATTCGAAAGCGGCGATCAGGCCGCACGCGGCGCAGGCCAGCCCGATGGCCAGCCCCCACCAGACGCCCGCCGCGCCGAAGCCCAGCGGCATGGCCAGGCCCCAGGCCATGGGCGCGCCAATGCCCCAGTAGCAGAGCAGGCCGACGTAGAAAGTAGTGCGAGCATCCTTGAGGCCACGGATGGCGCCCATGGCGATGGTCTGCAGGCCGTCGAACAGCTCGAACCAGGCGGCGATGGCCAGCAGACTGACCGCCAGCTCGATCACCGCGCGGTGCTGGGCATCTTCGGCATCGAGGAACAGCTCGATCACCCAGTGCGGCGCCAGCCAGAACAGCAGGGCAAAGCCAAGCATGCACAGCGCGCCCAGACCGATGGCCAGCCGGCCGGTCTGCCGTGCCTCGTGCCAGCGCCCGGCGCCATAGTGCTGACCGATACGAAAGCTGGCCGCGTAGGAAATGCCCACCGGCACCATGAAGGCCACGTAGACCGCCTGAATGGCGATCTGATGTGCCGCCAGCTCCGTGCTGCCCAGCGCGCCCATGCACAGCGCGGCGACGAAGAACAAACCGGATTCGACGATGTAGGTGCCGCCGATCGGCAGGCCCAGACGCAGGTTCTCGCGGATGTCCGCCCAGCGCACGGCGAACAGGCCGGGCAGCAGTGGCCAGGGCTGGTAGAACGGCTGCCGGCGCAGGTAAAGGGCCAGCAGCAGCGCCATGGCGGTCTGCACCAGTGCGGTGACCAGGCCGATGCCGGCCAGGCCGATCTTCGGCAGGCCGAACAGGCCGTGGATCAGCACATAGTTGAGAACGAAGTTGGCCGCCGCGCCGCCGAGGCTGATGGCCAGCACCGGCCCCGGCTTGCCCAGTGCACTGGTGAAGCCGCGCAGGCTCATGAACAGCAGGTAGCCGGGCAGGGCGAATACCAGCGTCTGCAGGAAGCTCATGGCGCCGGCGATGTTGGCTTCCTCCTGCCCGGCCAGACGCAGGAAGGGCGCCGCGTTCCACAGCAGCAGCATCGACAGCAGGGCCAGCGCCAGAGCCACCCAGATACCGGCCTGGGTCATCAGCCGCACGCCCCGGGCATCGCCGGCGCCATGGCGGATGGCAACCAGGTTGCCCACCGCAGCGGTGACGCCGACGCAGAAGATCGACACCAGGTTGTAGGCCGCCGCGCCCAGGCCACCGGCGGCCAGTGCCTCGGGGCCGAGCTTGCCCATCATCACGGTGTCGGTGAACACCATCAGCACATGGGCCAGCTGTGCGGCGATCAGCGGGCCGGCCAGGCGCAGCAGGGCGAAGAGTTCGGCGCGGGTGGCTTGTGGCATGAGTCAGACTCGGGAAAGCAAATTGGCGATACGGTCAGCATTGACCGAGAATGACGCTATTCTCCTGGCGCCTGAGCAGGCTGCACAAAAGGAAAGAACTGATGCCTGATATGACTAAAACTCATGGATTAGAAGCGTGAGCGAGCGTTTGCCACCACTCTATGCGCTGCGCGCCTTCGAGGCGGCGGCGCGGCACCTGTCCTTTACCCGTGCCGCTGCCGAGCTGGCCATTACCCAGAGCGCGGTCAGCCGGCATATCCGCACCCTGGAGGCCGACTTCGGCTGCCGCCTGTTCGAGCGCGAAGGGCGCGGTCTGCGCCTGACCGAACCCGGCCGGCTGCTGTTGCCGGGTTTGCAGCAGGGTTTTGCCGCGCTGGAAAGCGCCTGCGCCAGTCTGCGCAGCGAGGAGGGCGTGCTGCGTCTGAAGGCGCCCTCGACCCTGACCATGCGCTGGCTGCTGGCGAGGTTGTCGCGCCTGCGCCTGCAGCAACCGGATTTCGAGGTGCAGCTGACCGCGGCGTGGATGGATGTCGACAAGGTCGACTTCGAGCGTGAGCCCTTCGACTGCGCGGTACTGCTCAATGACGGGCAGTTTCCGCCGGACTGGGAGGTGTGCAAGCTGTTCGAGGAGTGGCTGATTCCCGTTTGCGCGCCGGAGGATGCGGCGGCCGGCCCGTGGGATCTGGCGCGTCTGCAGCAGGCTGAGCAGTTGCACCCGACGCCGGACCGCCGCGACTGGCGCCAGTGGCTGGCGGCCATGGGCCTGGCCGAGCAGGTGCCGCTCAAGGCCGGTCAGGTGTTCGACATGCTGGAACTGGGCATCGTTGCCGCCGCGCGCGGCTACGGGGTGTCGATCGGCGATCTGGCGCTTGTGGCCGAGGATGTTGGCGCGGGGCGCCTTGGCCTGCCCTGGCCCAGCGCGGTATTCAGTGGTTGCAGCTACTATCTGGTCTGGCCGAAGGCGCGGCGAGGCCAGGAACGCTTTCATGTCTTGCGCGATTATCTGCAGCAAGAGGTGGCGGCCCTGCAGTTGCCGTCGGTCGAGCGAGTCCCTATCCAATAAGAACAACAAGGAACCACCATGCCTGCACAGATGCAGCACAGCATCGATATCGCCCGTAGCCCTGCCGAGGTCTACGCCTTCATCACCCAGCCGTGGCACTGGCACCACTGGCACCCCAGTTCGCGCTCGGCCAGGGCGCTGGTCAGTGAGCTGGCGGTGGGTGACAGCTTCGACGAAGAGATTGTCGTGCAGCCGCTGGCGCCTCTGCCGCCGAGTCTGCACCGTGAAACGCACTATCAGGTGCTGGCCGCCGCGCCGGGGCAGCACTGGCTGTGCCGCGGGCAGATGCGCGACGGCTGGCTGGAGATTCGTTACCAGCTGCAGCCCTCGGTGGTCGGCACCCGGCTGACGCGGACCCTGACCTTCGACGTCGGCGGCATCACCCGTCTGATGATGCCGCTGCTGCGCCGCCGTCAGCGCCTGCTGTCGCCAGTGGCGCTGAGCAATCTCAAGAGTCTGCTGGAGGCCGGCTAGTGGCGCGGTAGCGCTCGGCGGTGCTCAGCAGCCAGTCGCGGAAGGCACGCAGGGCGGCGGACTCGGCCTTGCGCTCGGGAATCACCAGGTAATAGCCCTTGTCGTTCTCGGCGCTGACCGGCAGCGGGCAGACCAGCCGGCCTTCGGCCAGTTCGCGCTCGATCATGAAGGGCGGGATGAGCGCTGCGCCCATGCCCTCGCCGGCGGCCATGGCCAGCATGGAAAAGAGCTCCAGGCGCGGGCCGTTGAGGTCGTGGCCGACATTCAGGCCCTGGCTGGCGAACCACTGGCGCCAGGCATAGGGGCGGGTGCTCTGCTGCAGCAGCGGCAGTTGCGCCAGTTCGGTGGCGGTCAGCGTGGTTCGGCCCTGCAGCAGGACCGGGCTGCACACCGGCTGGGCATTCTCGGCCATCAGAAAATGCGCCTGGCTGCCAGGCCAGTCGGCATCACCGTAATAGATGGCGGCGTCGAAGTCGGTCTCGGCGAACAGGAAGGGCCGTGTGCGGCTGGACAGGTTCACCGTGACACCGGGGTGCTGGCGCTGGAACTCGCTCAGGCGCGGCAGCAGCCACTGGGTGCCGAAGGTCGGCACCACCGCCAGCTCCAGGGTCTGTGCGCTCTGCTGGCCCATCACCGCCAGGGTGTCGCGCTCCACGGCATCCAGTTGCAGGGCCACCCGGCGGCTGTAGGCCATGCCGGCCTCGGTCAGCTTGACCCCGCGCCGCGAGCGGCGGAACAGCTCGACGCCGAGAAACTCCTCGAGGCTGGCGATCTGCCGGCAGATGGCGCTCTGGGTCAGCAGCAGTTCATCGGCCGCGCGGGTGAAGCTCTGGTGGCGGGCGGCCGACTCGAAGGCGATCAGTGCGGCTGTGCTGGGGATCTTGCGGCGCATAAGTGCACTAGGCTCACATTAATGTATAAATAATCGCCATGTAGGCTATTTCGAAGTGAGTTATTTGCACAAGTGAGTGCGAATAACTCGTTTGCCGGATCAGCAAAGCGGGCCTAGGATCAATCCCACGCCAACCGAGAGCAGATCGACACTGCTCCTGTCGCAACCCACACCGAGGATTTCTTCATGGCCGGCAAAGCACAATTCAACTGGGAAGACCCGCTGCTGCTCGATCAGCAGCTCACCGAAGAAGAGCGCATGGTGCGTGACAGCGCCCAGCAGTTTGCTGCCGACAAGCTGGCCCCGCGCGTGCTGGAGGCCTTCCGCCATGAGCAGACCGACCCGAAGATCTTCCGAGAAATGGGTGAGACCGGCCTGCTCGGCGCGACCATCCCGGAAGCGTACGGTGGCAGCGGCCTGAATTACGTGTGCTATGGCCTGATCGCCCGTGAAGTGGAGCGCATCGACTCCGGCTACCGCTCGATGATGAGCGTGCAGTCCTCCCTGGTGATGGTGCCGATCAACGAGTTCGGCAGCGAAGCGACCAAGCAGAAGTACCTGCCCAAACTGGCCAGCGGCGAATACATCGGCTGCTTCGGCCTGACCGAGCCGAATCATGGCTCCGACCCGGGTTCGATGATCACCCGCGCCAAGAAGGTCGAGGGCGGCTACCGCCTGACCGGCGCCAAGATGTGGATCACCAACAGCCCGATTGCCGACGTGTTCGTGGTCTGGGCCAAGGACGATGCCGGCGAGATCCGCGGCTTCGTGCTGGAGAAGGGCTGGGAAGGTCTGTCCGCGCCGGCCATCCATGGCAAGGTCGGCCTACGTGCGTCGATCACCGGCGAGATCGTCATGGACAACGTATTCTGCCCGGAAGAGAACGCCTTTCCGGACGTGCGGGGTCTGCGCGGCCCGTTCACCTGTCTGAACTCCGCCCGCTACGGCATCAGCTGGGGCGCACTGGGAGCCGCCGAAGCCTGCTGGCACACCGCCCGCCAGTACACCCTGGACCGCCAGCAGTTCGGCCGCCCGCTGGCCGCCAACCAGCTGATCCAGAAGAAACTGGCTGATATGCAGACCGAGATCACCCTGGCTCTGCAAGGCTGCCTGCGCCTGGGGCGCATGAAGGACGAGGGCACCGCCGCGGTGGAAATCACCTCGATCATGAAGCGCAACAGCTGCGGCAAGGCTCTGGATATCGCCCGCATGGCGCGTGACATGCTCGGCGGCAACGGCATCTCCGACGAGTTCGGCGTGGCCCGCCACCTGGTCAACCTCGAGGTGGTTAACACCTACGAAGGAACCCACGACGTCCACGCGCTGATCCTCGGTCGCGCCCAGACCGGCATCCAGGCGTTCTTCTAAGCCTGCCTGCGGCGGGGCCATCCGGCCCCGCCCGCTGTGACCCTGCTGTCTTGTTCGAAGGAGGTCCCGTCATGTCCGGTGCGCTCTCGCATATCCGCGTCCTCGATTTGTCCCGTGTGCTGGCCGGTCCCTGGGCCGGGCAGACCCTGGCCGATCTCGGCGCCGAGGTGATCAAGGTTGAACGCCCCGGCAGCGGTGACGATACCCGTCACTGGGGCCCGCCCTACGTGAAGGACGCCGAGGGCAACGACACCCGCGAGGCGGCCTACTTCCAGAGCGCCAACCGCAACAAGCAGTCGCTGACCGTGGACTTCACCCAGGCCGAGGGTCAGCGCCTGATCCGCGAGCTGGCGGCGCAGTGCGACGTGGTGCTGGAGAACTTCAAGGTCGGTGGCCTCAAGGCCTACGGTCTCGATTACGAATCGCTGAAAGCGGTGAACCCGCGACTGATCTACTGCTCCATCACCGGCTTCGGGCAGGACGGGCCCTACGCCAAGCGAGCAGGCTACGACTTCATGATCCAGGGTCTCGGAGGCTTGATGAGCCTCACCGGGCGCTCGGAAGGTGAAGCGGGCGCCGGCCCCATGAAGGTCGGCGTGGCGCTCACCGATATCCTCACCGGGTTATACGCCACGGTCGGGGTGCTGGCCGCGCTCAATCAGCGTGAACAGTCGGGTCTGGGCCAGCATATCGATGTGGCCCTGCTCGACGTGCAGGTGGCCTGCCTGGCCAATCAGGCCATGAATTACCTGTGCACCGGGCGCTCGCCCAAGCGCCTGGGCAATGCCCACCCGAACATCGTGCCCTACCAGGATTTCCCCAGCGCCGACGGCGACTTCATTCTGGCGGTGGGCAACGACAGTCAGTTCGGCAAGTTTTGCGAGGTCGCCGGCCTTACGGCTTTGGCCGGTGACTCGCGCTTTTCCACCAACAAGGCTCGCGTGGCCAATCGCGACGAGCTGATTCCGCTGATCCGCCAAGCTACGGTGTTCAAGACCACCGCCGAATGGGTGCAACTGCTGGAGGCGGCCGGCGTGCCCTGCGGGCCGATCAATGACCTGGCCGAGGTCTTCGCTGATCCGCAGGTGCAGGCCCGTGGCCTGCGCGTGGACATGCCCAACAGCTACGGCGGCGTCACCCCGCAGGTGGCCAGTCCGCTGCGCCTGTCGGCGACGCCGGTGCAATACCGCAACGCGCCACCGACGCTGGGTGAGCACACCGCCGAGGTGCTGCAGCGTCTGCTGGGACTGGATAGCGCCGCTCAGGCTCAGTTGCGTGAGCAGGGCGTGATCTGATTCGACGAGTCAAACGGGGCGGATCGAGCTGCACAATGGCTTGCGCCAGCACGGTTCGCCCCGTTTCCTTTTTCAAACCGCCGCGACCGCTGCCGCATTGCCCGGTTGCGGCAGGATTTCCTTCCAGCGCGCGATCATCGAACTGTTGTCTTCCTGCCAGGGGTGAAAGCCCGGGCGGAAGTACTGCAGATAGTCCGGGATCACCCCGCTGACGATGCCGTTCCAGCCGAACAGGCGCCACAGGCCTCGGACCAGCACCTTCGGGTTGGTGTGCAGGCCGTCGGCCTTGAGGAAGGCCCAGGTGTAGCGCACGCAGTAGCCGAGCAGGCCGGTGGAGCCGGCCAGCAGCAGGCGCACCCGACCCCAGTAGCTGCCGACCACGTCCTGATATAGGTCGAAGGCCACCGCCTTGTGCTCGATTTCCTCGATGGCATGCCAGACCCACAACGCGCGCACCGACGGATCCAGACCCTCGATCAGCTTGGGGTCGCGCAGCATGCGCTGGGCGAGGATGGCGGTGATGTGCTCCAGGCCCGCGGTGGCGCCGAGCATCTGCTTGGGGGTGAGCATCGTGCGGGCGCGGGCAAGGAGGAAGCGGGTCAGCTTCAGCGCCGGCTCTATCACCGGGCCATAACCCTGGCCTTCGAGCATCTGGTTGAAGGTCTCGTGCTCCTTGGAGTGCATCGCCTCCTGGCCGATGAAACCGGAGATTTCCTTCTGTCGGGCCTTGTCCTCGACGCGGTCACGCAGGGCGCGCACCGAGTCGACGAAGAAGCGTTCGCCATCCGGGAAGGTCAGCGACAGCGCATTGAGGAAGTGGGTGCATACCGGGTCCTTCAGCGCCCAGTAGCGGGGAATGTCGGTAAATGCGAAGTCCATGCGCCGTACGCTGATATCGACCTGGGCAGGCTTCTGGTGATTACGGGCCATCTGCGGACTCTCCTTTCGGCCGGTGAGCGGCCGCGCTGCTGCTGCTTATATCTGTTTGTCCCCTATGTCTCGGGGGAGAACCGGGTGTGCTGCAGTGTGGCGTGCCTCGTATCAGCAGTCTGGTCGGAGGGGGTCTAACTTTGGTGGAAACGGGCCAGGTGCCGGTACAGGAAGCCTTTCAGGGGGTGCCGGGCATCTATCTATTGCTGCTGTGCGATGTGGTCCGGCGTCTCGGACATGATGAGCAGCAGGTGATCGAGGGGCTGGGCGTGACGCGTGCGGGCCTGCTGCAGCCGGATAGCCGCATTTCCCTGCTCACCGGCTTTCAGGCGGCACAGCGGGCTGTGGCGCTGGCGGGCGATCAGGGGTTGGGGCTGATCTATGCGCGGGCCATGAATGTCACCATGCACGGTTCGCTGGGCATGCTTGCGCTGGCCAGCCCCAATATTGGTGAGGCGCTGCAGGCGGCCATGCGCTTCATGGCCCTGCGCGTGCCCTTCCTGCGCGCAGAGTTGCAGCGAGGCAGTACCCAGTGGCGGATCGTCTTCAGTCCCCGCGTGGCGTTGGGTGAGCCAGAGGTGTTTGTCATGGAGGCTGTGCTGGTGGGTTTGGCTTATGTGGCGGAGCAACTGCTGGGGCGGCCGCTGCAGGGGGGGCGCATCCATATGCCTGGCCCGCAGCCTGCTTACTGGGCGCAGTTCCGGGCGAGCCTGCCTGCGCCGATCCGGTATGAGTCGGGAGAGTGGGCGTTGTTACTGCCGGTGGGTCTTTCCGAGGCGCGGCCGCGTCTGGCTGATCCCGTTGCCGCTGGCTTTGCCCGGGAGCAGTGTGAGCAGGAATACCGGCAATTGGTGGCGCTGCGCAGCAGTGTGCGCCAGCAGGTCGAGGAACACTTGCGTATGAGTGATGCAGCGCAGGCGCTGCCAACCCTCGAAGAGATGGCGCAGCGTGTGCACCTGTCGCCGCGCACATTGAAGCGTCGCCTCCAGGAGCAGGGCGCGAGCTACCGCCTGCTGTTGGATGCCGAATTACGCCAGCGCTGCTGCCGCCTGCTGGAAAACCGGCACCTGTCTATCAGTGAAGTGGCCTGGCAGCTCGGCTTTGCCGATGTTTCCAACTTCACCCGCACCTTCCGCCGCCTCACCGGCTACCCACCGCGAGCCTGGCGAGCTGAGCAACAGGCAGCTATATAGGAAGGAACAGAGAATATTCACCTTTTTCGCTGTAGGGGGTTTACAGGGGAATTGGTATCTGTAGAATGCGCCCCTCGCTGACGCGTACCTAGGTAAGCAGATGCGGCAAGTGATTGAAATAGAAAGAAATTTTCTAAATCGCGCTTGACAGTAACCGGGCTCGCTGTAAGATGCGCGCCTCGCTGAAGCGAAGTAGAAAGCGCGAAGCGGCAAGTGACTGAAGTAGAAAGAAATTTTCGAAAAAGAGCTTGACGGGTTGAAGAGGTGCTGTAGAATGCGCGCCTCGGTTGAGACGAAGGCTTAACCAAACGCTCTTTAACAAGTT
>NZ_NSLB01000010.1 GCF_002304225.1 Pseudomonas sp. HAR-UPW-AIA-41 | reverse complement strand
CTGGCGTTGCTGCCGGCCAGGCCGCCGCCATTCAGGCCGCCGCTGGCGCTGCCCGTGGCCAGCGACTCGCTGAGGGTACCGGCGTTGGTGCCGACCAGGCGCCGACGTTGCCCGTGCCCGTGACGGCGGTGTCGCTGCTGACCCGCTCGACCACCCCGGCGGCAGCGTTGTAGCCCACCAGGGCACCGGTATAGCTACCACCGGCCACGCTGCCACCCACCAGGTTGAGGTTGCCGACGTAGCCGGCGTTGTAGCCGAACAGGCCGCTGTAGGTGCTGCCGGGACGGTTGATGGCCAGGCCGCTGATGCGGTGCCCCTGCCCGTCGAGCCGGCCGGTGAAGGGGTTGGCCAGGCTGCCGATGGAGAGGAAGCCGGTGCCGCTGTTCCACAGCGCGCTGCTGGAGGCATTGATGTCGTTCGCCAGGACGAAGCGGCTGCCTGCCAGGCTGGTGGAGGCCAGGCCCTGCAGGCCATAGACATCGGTGATGCGGTACGGCGTGGCGAGGCTGCCGTCACCGCCCAGGGCGCGCACGAAGGTGGCACCGGGGCTGAGGCGGAAGTCGGTGACGCTGAAGCTGGGCAGGCTGGTCGCCACCTGGCTCCAGGTGCCGCCGGAGAGATTCAGCACGCCGAGGTTGACGTCCCCGTTGCTGGTCGCGGTTCCGGCAGCAGAGAGGGTCAGGCTGCCGCTGGCGGCGTCGATGCCATCCCCCAGCAGGACGTTGCCGCTATTGCTGGTGCTGAGGGTCAGCCCGGCGTTGTCGCCCCAGGTCAGGCGGTCGGCCACGTTGAGGTTGCCGCCTGCCGACAGCTGGCGGGTGCCGCTGATGCCGAAGGTACCGCCGCTGTCGAGGCTGAGCAGGCCGCCGGAACCGAGGTTGGTGTCCAGGTTGTAGCTGGCGGCGCTGGCAGCCAGGTAGAGGCTATAGCCGCTACTGGTGAGGGCTGAGAAGTCACTGGACGAGAGGAACGCCAGGTCGGCATCGGCATAACTGCCGCGCGCGGCCAGGTAGCGGCTGCGGGTCGCCGAGAGGCTGCCCTGCCCCGTGGCCAGGCGCGCGGCGGAGCTGTAGACGTCCAGCCCCTGGATGCCGTTGGTGCCGATCACGTCGCCGAAGCCGGCGCCGGTGTCGGCGTTGCCATCCAGGTAGGCGATGGCGCCGTTGGCATCCAGGCCGCTGGCGTCGCTGAGGATGTAGTAGTAGCCGTCCGCCCCGCTGCTGCCGCTGCCGATGGCCACGCCGCCGGATACGGCGGTCAGCGTCGCGCCCGCCAGGGCCGTGCTGCCGCCATTGCTGAAGGCCTTGCCGCTGATGGCGATGGGCGTGGTGCTGTAGCGCCAGGTGAAGTACGGGTAGAGGTTGGCGCCGGTGCCCCAGATGGACGAGGAGAAGCCTGACGGCAGCCCGCTCTGGAGCTGCGCGGTGGTACGTCCGGTGATGCCGTTTACCAGACCACCGGACGCGGCTTGCGACTGGCCACTGGTCTGGGTGTTCCAGTAGGCGTTGCTGATGGCGCCATTGGCGCCGTTGTTGTAGCCGACAAAGCCACCCAGCTGGGTGCCGCCGGCGACGTAGCCGGTGGAGTAGCTGTTGCTGATGGTGCCGTTGACGAAATTGACCCCGGCGAAGCCGCCGATATTGCTCGCAGAGCCCTGGCCGATCACCGCGCCGGTGGCGTAGGAGTCGGTGATGCTGCCTTCGTTGTGGCCGACGAAGCCGCCGACCGGTCCCGACGACGCCCTCACCGTGCCGGTGGCGTAGGACTGGCTGATGGAGCCGCCATCGCCGCTGTAGCCGTTGGCGCCCACCAGGCCGCCAACATAGCCGAGGTTGGCGGTCGTGTTGGTGCCGGTGACGTTGCCGGTGGCATAGGAGCGGGTGATGCTGCCGCCGTTGACGTTGAAGCCGACCAGGCCACCGATCTGGTAGCCAGCCCCGGTGACATTGCCGGTGGCGAAGGCATCGGCGATGGCGCCGCTGGCGTTGGCGCCTACCAGCCCGCCGGTGTTGGCTTCGCTGGTGCTGGTGCCGCTGACCGTGGTGCTGGCCGATGCGTTGCCGAGGGTGCCGCCCAGCATGTAACCGACCAGGGCACCGACGTTGTCTCTGCCGGTGACGTTGCCGCCCACCAGCTTGACGTTGGCCAGGGTCGCGCCGGAGGTGTAGCCGAACAGGCCTACATAGTCGGTGGTCGCGCGGTTGATGGCCAGGCCGCTGATACTGTGGCCCTGCCCATTGAAGCTGCCGGTGAATTGCTGTGTGTTGTTGCCGACCGAGCGGAAACCCGACGCGCCCCACACTTCACCGTAGTAGCCGCCGCTGGCGGCCATGGCGCTGGCCAGGCTCAGGTCGGTGCCCAGGCGGTAATTGGCGTTCAGGTCCAGCCCCATCAGTTGCAGGGCGTGGGGGGTGAAGATGGTCGTGGAGTATTCGTTGCGCAGCATCGGCCGGGTATCGCCTTCGAACATCACCCACATGTTGGTGAAGTCGAAGCCGGTGTAGGCCGACTGATTGCGCACAGCGCTGGTCAGGCCGGTACCGCCACCCAGGGAGCTGGACTGGCCGGTGCTGTTGATGTCCCAGTAGCTGTTGTTGACGGTGATGGTCGGCAGGAAGCCGCCGCCGATCAGGCCACCCGTGGTGGTGTAGCCGGTGACCTTGCCGCTGGCGTAGGTGTTGGTCAGCGTCGCGCTGGAGATCACCTCGCCCAGCAGCCCGCCCGCAAACGCACTGGTGTTGCTGACCGTGGCGGTGACCGAGCCGGTGGCATAGGAGTCGGCCATGGCAATGCTCTGCACGCTGCCCGCCAGCCCGCCCACCACGGTCAGGCCGGTCACGTCGGCGGCAGAGGACGAGTAGCGGATGATGCCGTTGTTCACCGTGCCGGCCAGGCCGCCGACGAAGGCCCCGGAGCCGGAAACGCTGCCGGTCATGTGGACGTTGCTGAGGGTGCCGCCGAGGGTGGCGGCGATACCGCCGACGTTCATCTGGCCGGTGATGCGGGCATTCGACAGGGTCAGGTCACGGACGTTGCCGCTTACGGTGCGAAACAGTCCGACGTCGCTCTCCAGTCCGCGGTTGATGGTCAGTTTGTCGATGCTGTGGCCAAGGCCGGCGAAGTTGGTGCTCGCCCCGTCCAGCGGATTGAAGCCGGCGCCGCCGTTCCAGCCCGCGGTGGCGCTGGCGTCGATGTCGTTGCCCAGGGCGTAGAAGCCTGTGCTGGTGATGTTCTGCAATGCGCCAATGTCATGGATCAGGGTGTAGCCGGTGCCCGCCAGGCTGAGGCTGGCATTGCTGCCGGACAGTGTCACGCGGGCGCCCTTGTTCAGGCTGTAGCTGCCGCTGTAGGACATGGACAGCCCGGCGTTGTTGCCTGTGGCGGTGATGTCCTTGTTGATGATGATGCTGCCGGCGGCGTTGAGCGCCAGCACCGTGTTGGCGCTCCAGTTGATGGGCGCGTCCACGGTGATGTTTCCGGCCTGGCTGCCGCCGACGCCGGTGGTCACCGTCACCCCGGTGCTGGCTAGGGCGTTGGTGAGGGTGGTGACGTTGAGCACGCTGTCGTTGGCGTTGCCGTTGAAACCGCCCATGCCGGAGCTGGTGGCGTTGGAAATGGTCACGTTGTAGGGGTCGATCAGCCACTCGCCGGTCTTGCCCTTGGGCGCCAGGGTGGTGACCTTCACGTCGTCGGCGATCTTTACGTGTGCGCCGCTGGTATCGATGAAGCCACCATTCCCACCGGTTGGCGCGCTGGCATCAAGGGTGCCAGCGACATTCACCGCGCCACCGTCGAAATCGCCAAGTAGCAGGATTTTCCCGTTCTTCTGGCCCAGGGTGCGCGCTTCGATGACGCCTGTGTTGTTGACCACGGTCTTGAGTAGAGCATCGCCGGCGTTGGCGGTCAGTACCACCTTGCCACCGTCGGCTTTGATCAACTGACGGTTCTCCACCAGGGCATCGACTGCTGCTTCGTCGACCTGGACATTGAGTAGGCCATCGCCCGCGAAGTCCAGAGTCACAGAATTGCCGGCGGCCAGGGCGACTGCCCCTTGATTCGCGACTATCACGCCCTCGTTGCTGACCTTGCCGCCGAGCAGAGCTACTGCGCCGCCATCGGCGTTAATAAGCCCTTGGTTGACCACCCCAGCTGGGCTTCCATCACCCTTGAAGTGGTATTGCCCTTTGTCAAAGTTCTCGACCGATAGATCCAAAGTAGAGGCCACAAGGCCACCCACGTTTACGCTAGCATCTTTGCCGAACACCACCCCGTTGGGGTTGACGAGGAAGACTTTACCGTTGGCATCCAGCTGGCCCATGATCTTGGAGCCGTCGCTACCGACTACCCGGTTTAGGGCGATTGCGTCCTGGCCAGGCTGATTGAAAGTCACCTTGTTTCCAGCGCCGATATCGAAACTCTGCCAGTTGATGGCCAGCTTGTTGCTGGCCTGGTCGATAATCATCTGCTGCGCATTGGGCTGGCTTATGCTGCCACTGCCGGACACCACTTGGCCGCCGCTTGGTAGATCAGCGGCCAAGGCCTGACCTGCCAGCAGTAGGCAGGTTGTAAGTACCGCACCAGATCCCTTGCCGCGTTTGCGGGCGTGTTCGTCGGCCACGCCCCAAGCGCCGTTGCTTGAGTTCCAGACGAGGGAATAGGTGCGATTCATCCTTGCCTTCCTTGTGCGATCTACTAGTCGACCTAGATTGTGCTCACTCCGCAATGACCAGTAAGTCGGTCTGGATGTTCATGCAGGAGCGTGACTGCATAAATGCTATCCAGAACCGTTGTGCGATAGCCAGCCTCTTGGCCGTTCCTGGCATAGAGAATGTGCATTGTGGGGGCGTACTGTAACGTCCATCCGTTTCAGGCGTGGGTCAGGTACCAGCGCCAATCCTGCTCGCCGACTTCACCGACGAACTGGCGGAACTCTTCCCATTTGATCGCCAGGAAGATCTTCAGGAAGTCCTCACCGAGGGCTTCCTTGGCCCAGGCCGACTGTTCAAGGGTGCGCAGCGCGGTCAGCCAGTCGGTCGGCAGGGTTTCGCGGGCCTGCTCGTAGCCGTTGCCGACGATGGCCTCGCCCGGGTCGATCTGGTGCTTGATGCCATGGTGGATGCCGGCGAGGATCGCCGCGGCCGCGAGATACGGGTTGGCATCGGCGCCGCAGATGCGGTGCTCGACGTGGCGGCTCTTGGCCGGGCCGCCGGGCACGCGGAACGACACGGTGCGGTTGTTCACGCCCCAGCTCTTGGCCAGCGGCGCGTAGCTGTTGGCCTGGAAGCGGCGGTAGGAGTTGGCGTTGGGGCAGAAGATCGCCAGGGCGTCGTTGAGCGTGGCCATCATGCCGCCGATGGCATGGCGCAGCAGCGGCGTGCCGTGCGGGTCTTCGCTGGCCATCAGGTTGTTGCCTTCGGCGTCTGCCAGGCTGACGTGCATGTGCAGGCCGCTGCCGGCCAGGTCGCCGAACGGTTTGGCCATAAAGCAGGCGATCAGTCCGTGCTTGTTGGCCACGCCCTTGACCAGGCGCTTGTAGCGGATGCCTTCATCGACCGCCTGCAGGGCGTCGAAGCGGTGCTCCAGGGTCAGCTCCAGCTGGCCGGGGGCGTACTCGGAAATCGCCGTGCGCACCGGCAGGCCCTGGGCCTCACAGGCGCTGTAGAGGTCGTCGAGGAAGGCCTGCTGCTGTTCCAGCTCCAGCACGCCATACACCTGCGGCGCCTGCGGGCGCACGCCGTTGGCCTGCACGGCCGGTTGCGGGCGGCCGTTGGCGTCGCGGTTCTTGTCCAGCAGGTAGAACTCCAGCTCCACCGCCATTACGGGGTGATAGCCGTCGGCCTTGAGGCGGTCGATGGCGCGCGCCAGTACATGGCGCGGGTCGCCGGCGGCGGCCGGCGCGCCCTGGGTCGGGTGCATGCTCACCTGCACCTGGCCGGTGGGCGTGGCACGCCAGGTCTGCAGGGTCAGGCTGCCGGGGATCGGGTAGGTCCAGCAGTCGGCATCGGCGACTTCCCAGACCAAGCCGCTTTCCTCGACGTCCTCGCCTTGGATGGTCAGCGAGAGGATGGAGCTGGGCAGCGGGCGGCCGTTTTCGTAGATCGCCAGCAGCTCGTCGCGGTGCAGCAGCTTGCCGCGCGGGATGCCGTTGGCGTCGATCAGCATCAGCTCGATCAGGCGCACCTCGGGGTGCTGGGCGAGGAAGTCGCGGGCTTCCTGGATGTCGGCAAATTTCATCATGGTGTCCTTTGATTCTCCCTGCCCCCGGAGGGGCAGGGACTGTTCGGATTATTCGCGCGCGCCGGGAATGGCCAGCAGCTCGGTGATGGCCTGGTCCAGCATGCTGATCAGCTTGTCCACATCCTCCGCCGTGGTGCTCGGGCAGCACAGGGTCATGTTGTGGAACGGGGTGATCAGGATGCCGCGGTTGATCAGGTACAGGTGGATGGCCATCTGCAGCTCATCGTGGAAGGCGGCCTCGGCTTCGGCGCCGGTGCGTGGCGATACCGGGCAGAACTGGAATTCGCTGCGCGCGCCCAGCTCGGTCACCGACCACTTCAGGTCGTGCTTGGCGATCAGGCTGCGGAAGCCATCGGCCAGACGCTTGGCCAGCGGCAGCATGTGGTCGTAGGCCGCCTGGGTCATCACCTGTTCCAGGTTGGCGCGCATGCAGTGCATGGCCAGGGCGTTGGCCGACAGGGTGGTACCCATGCCGCTGTGGCCGTGGCCATGGCTGTCTTCCTGGGCCTGCTTGCGCGAGGCTAGCATTTTCTCGGCCATCTCGGCGCTGCAGCCGAAGATGCCGCAGGGCACGCCGCCGGCGATCGGCTTGCCGACCACGAAGAAGTCCGGGTCGAGGTTCCACAGCTTGGTGCAGCCACCGATATTGGTGGAGATGGTGTGGGTCTCGTCGATGATCAGCAGGCTGCCGTACTTGCGGGTCAGCTCGCGGCACTTCTGCATGAAGCCCGGGTCGGGCAGGACCATGCCTATGTTGGTCATGGCCGGCTCGCACAGCAGGGCACAGACGTCGCCCTTGGCCAGCGTGGCTTCCAGCGCCTCGACGTCGTTGAACGGAATCGAGCGGCTGTACTGGGTCAGGTCATAGGCCTGGCCGACCAGGCCGGAGCGGTGTACGGTTTCGCCGTCGCGGTAGCGCACCATCACGTCGTCGACTGTGCCGTGGTAGCAGCCGTCGAACACCAGCAGGGTTTTCTTGCCGGTCACGGCACGGGCCCAGCGCAGCACGTAGCGGTTGGAGTCGGTGGCGGTGGCGGTGACCTGCCAGAACGGCAGGCCGAAGCGCTCGGCCAGCAGCTCGCCGCAGACCACGGCGTCTTCGCCCGGCAGCATGGTGGTCAGGCCATTGTTGGCCTGCTCAGCGATGGCCTTGGCCACCGGGTCCGGCGAGTGGCCGAACATGGTGCCGGTGTCGCCCAGGCAGAAGTCGATGTATTCGTGGCCGTCGACGTCATAGAAACGCGCACCCTTGGCGCGCTCGACGAACAGCGGGCAGGGGGTCGACCAGTCGGCCATCCAGTGCATCGGCACGCCGGCGTACAGGGAATTGCGCGCGCGCTCGGCAAGGGCGACGGACTTCGGATTGCGCTCGAGGAAACGGGCACGCTCACGGGCGGCAAAGGTTTCCACGGCGGCTTGGCTGATACCACTGGCAGTCATTGTTGAACACCTCGTTCGGATTTCCGCACATCCTGCATTTGTGATCACATTTATGTCAATAGGTGTGAGATGAAGGGTTTTAGGCTAGCCTATGCCCATATTTGTGATCACAAAGAGGTTTTCATGTCGCATTCAGTATGGCAGGGACGGGTCGCCCTGGTGAGCGGCGCTGGCGCCGCGGACGGTATCGGTATAGCTATTGCCAGGCGCCTGGGCCAGGCCGGCGCCCGGCTGGTGATCAGCGCCAGTAGTGCGCGCATCCATGAGCGGGTGGCCGAACTGCGTGCCGAGGGCTTTGAGGTAGAGGGCCGTGCGGCTGATCTCACTGACGAGGTACAGGTCCGTGAGCTGGCGGTCTGGGCCGAAGCTCTGTGGGGACGTATCGATGTACTGGTGAATAACGCCGGCATGGCCATGCAGGGCAGCCCGGAACCCTTCGCCGAACTGGCGGACATGGACCTGCTGACCTGGAACCTGTCGATCGCGCGCAACCTGACCACGGCTTTCCTGCTCACCCGCGCCGTGTTACCGGGCATGCAGGCGCGTGGTTACGGGCGCATCGTCAACATCAGTTCCACCACCGGCACCCGCGGCAGCAATATCGGCGAATCGGCCTACAGCGCGGCCAAGGCGGCCATGCTCGGCATGAGCATGGGATTGGCTCTGGAAGTGGCCAAGCAGGGCATCACGGTCAACAGCGTGGCGCCGGGCTGGATCGCCACCGGCTCCAGCACCGATGAAGAGCGGCATGCCGCCGAGTACACGCCCATCGGCCGTGCCGGGCGCCCCGAGGAGGTGGCTGCCGCGGTGGCCTTCCTGGCCTCGCCCGAGTCGAGCTACATCACCGGCGAGGTGTTGGTGGTCGACGGCGGTAATTGCCTGATCGAAAACAAAGCCCCCTGCTGAGCGGCTGCGCGTCGGCCGGTCTGCGTTGAAAACGGGCTCGGACTGCTCATTTACACCTTGTAAACTCCGCGTCCTCGCCCGTTTTCGCCTTGCCCAGCTCTAGCTCGCTCGCTCAGATTCAGACCTAACTTGGAGAGCCTTATGCGCGATTGTTTGCTGACCCTTTCCCAACTGCCTGCACCGCCACGGGAGCGCTGATCCATGGCCGACAACCTGCAGGAACAGTTGTACCAGAACCTGCGCGCCGCTTTGCTGGCGGGCACATTCAAGCCCGGCGAACGACTTAAAATCCGTGATCTGGCAGCCGCCTGGGGGACCAGCCCGATGCCGGTGCGTGCCGCACTACAGCGCCTGGTGGCCGAGGGCGCGCTCGAGGGTGAGCAGCAGCGCTCGGTGCGCGTGCCGGCGATGACACGTGAGCGTTTCCAGCAGTTGTTCCAGGTGCGCCTGAGCCTGGAGGGCCTGGCGGCGGAAGAGGGCGCACGGCGCCTGAGCACCAGTGAGCAGGATGTCCTGCGCGACTGTGTGGCCGAGATGGAGCGTGCGCTGGAGCAGCGTGACGTGCAGGGTTACCTCGCACACAACAGCCAGTTCCACCTGACGCTCTACAAGGCCTGCGCCAACCCGGTACTGCTGCGCCTCATTGAGTCGCTGTGGCTGCAGGTCGGGCCCTTCTTCAACCGCCTGTTTACCGAGGCTGATCTGTCGTTACGCCTCAACGATTTCCATGAGGACTGTCTGGCTGCCATTGAGCGCGGCGAGCCCGCAGGAGCCCGCGCCGCCATTGAGGCGGACCTGTCCTACTTCGGCAAGTTCCTACTCAACCTGCTGGATCTGGAGGCGGGTGAGCGCCCGGCGCGCTGACTCTAACGGGCAGCCTGACGAGGGGTAACTACACTCAGGCGTGTTCTTTGCGCCGCGCCAGGAGCTGCCCGATGCTGGATTACAGTCGTACCCGTTTTCTGATCGTCGACGACTTCTCCGATTTCCGCACATCGCTCAAGAGCATGTTGCGAGACCTCGGCGCCAAGGACGTGGATACCGCCGATCGTGGCGAAGATACCCTGGCGATGTGTCGGCACAAGCGCTACGACATCATCCTTCACGACTACAACCTGGGGGCCGGCAAGAATGGCCAGCAGGTGTTGGAGGAGCTGATTGCCGGCAAACTGATCAGCCACCAGTGCATTTTCATTATGGTGACTGCCGAGAGTAGTCATGCCATGGTGCTCAGTGCTTTGGAGCATGAGCCGGACGCCTACCTGACCAAGCCGTTCAATCGCGCCAGCTTGCTTCAGCGGCTGGAAAAGCTGATTGAGCGCAAGACCGCGCTGAAGCCTGTCCTGCAAGCACTGGACAAGGCCGACTATCTCACAGTGTTGACCGCTTGCGACGAGCTGAGCCGTCAGGATAAACGCTATGGCCCCCTGTGCCAGCGTTACAAGGCCGGAGCACTCCGTGAGCTGGGGCGGCATGACGAGCTGGAGCAACTGCTGACCCAATTGCTTGCCGACCGGCCACTGCCCTGGGCCTTCATGGCTCTGGGCAGCTTGTTGCACAGTCGTCATCAGTTCCAGCGTGCACGCCAGGTTTATGAGAAAGGACTGGAGCTTTTTGCCATGCTGCCCGGTCTCTACGACGGGTTGGCGGCCGTGCTGGAAGCCCTGGGTGACGGCAAGCGAGCGCAACAGCTGTTGGAGGAGGCGGTAAAACTATCGCCCATGGCCATTCGCCGGCAGATGCAACTGGGCAAGTTAGCGATGGATAACGCCGATTTTGACGTAGCCTCCAAGGCGTATCGACATGCCGTCGAACAGGGCCGCACCTCGCGCTTCAAGAACCCGGAGAACTACCTCGGACTCAGTCAGGCGCTGACCGCCCAGGCGGGTGATGGCAGCCTGGATAAGCGCGTGCAGTTGGAGATCGGTCAGACTCTCGGCGAGCTGGAAAAGAGCTACAGCGACAATCCGGCCGTACAGGTTCGTGCTCGTCTGGCCCATGCTCAGAGCCTGGTGAAGTCTGGTGATGCAGCACAGGCGAAAAAGCTCACCGAGGAGGCCGTGGCGCGCATGGCTGACCTGCCGCAGTTCTTCTCGGCCGATGTGGCTCTGCAGGTGGCTGGACAGCTACGTGAACTGGGTCAGCCGGGTGCTGGCGACGAACTGTTGAAGAGTTGCGTGGAAATCTACGGCGATGATCCTGTTGTGTTGCAGAAGGTCGCCGGACAAACCAGTGATCCGGCCATTCTAGGTGGTGGTAAGGAGGCGGTAGAACTCAATCGGCAGGGTGTGCGCTGTTATCAGCAGGGCCAGCATGACGAGGCGCTGATGCTGTTCCGCCGGGCGCTGGCGCTACAGCCCAAGAACATCAGTATTGCCCTCAATACCGCTCAGTCATTGCTGCGTTTGGCCACCGGTCAAAGTGATGAGGCATTGCTTGGCGAGTGTCGCGCCTGTCTGGACGCCGTGCGCATGATTCCCGACAGCGACCCACGCCAGGAGCGTTATCAGCAGCTTCGTCAGCGGGCATTTGGCGCATGAGCGGGTCACGCGAGGGGCTGGATTTCTCCACGGTGATCGCCTCCACCGTGCACGACATGAAGAACTCTCTGGCGATGCTGACCCAGACCCATAATCAGTGGATCCGGCAGATGCCTGAGGCTCTGCTGCACACCCGCGAACATGGGGTGATCGAGTATGAGTTCGCCCGTCTCAACGGCATGCTGGTGCAGCTGCTCGGCCTTTACAAACTGGGCGTTAATCAGCTGCCGCTGCAGCCGGCCTACCTGGAGGTAGAAGATTTTCTCGAGGAGCAGCTGGCGCGGCATTTCGAGGTGCTGCAGAGCCGTCATATCGAGGCCCGTTGCGAGGTAGAGGAGTTCGGCCTGATGGGCGTGTTCGACCACAACCTGATCGGCTCGGTGGTGGCCAACATCATTACCAACTCGATCCGTTATGCCCGCCGGCAACTGCTGCTGCGCGCCTGGGAGGAGCAGGGCACGCTGGTGCTGTCGGTCTGCGACGACGGTGAGGGTTACCCCGAGGCCATGCTGGCCAAGCAGTCCGACTATGTACTGGGCATCAACCACAGCACCGGCAGCACCGGGCTAGGTCTGTATTTCTCCGGCCGTATCGCCGAGCTGCACGAGCGCAATGGCGTACGCGGGCATATCGAGATCAGCAACGGCGGCCCGCTGGGCGGCGGCGAGTTTCGACTCTACCTGCCCTGAGTCTGCGCATCTTTCGTTGGGCTTCGTCCCCTTGCTCCTCAACCCAACCTACGGTTCGCTGAGCGCCGTACAGCTCAGCCCGCTGCCGGTTGCTCATGCCGTGGCTGGACCAGTACGAAGTAGTAGATCACCACGCCCAGCACCATTACCCCGAGCACGCCGGCGCCGATAAACAGGCTCTGGTAGCCGAACCATTTGGCCAGCAGGCCACTGCTGGCGCCGACCAGACCGGCGAGGATGAGCTGGGCGCTGGCCTGCAGGGTGAAGTCGGCGCCTTCGTGCTCGGCGCGGCACTGACGCATCATCACGGCAAACAGGGCGACGGTGGACATGCCGTCGGCCACCTGTTCGAACAGCGCGAGGGGATACACCACCCAGGCGCTGGCGCCGTGGCTGGCCAGCACGGCCAGGCTGCAGATGCCGGCGGCCTGCAGAGTGCCGAACAGCAGCAGCGATTTCAGGGCGCCGAGGCGCGCATAGAGCAGGCCGCCGAGCAGGGCGCCGCCGATGCCGGCGATGCTGCTGATCAGGGTCAGCTGGCCGAGTTCGGCATTGCTCCAGCCGTGATCCACCAGCATCGGCTTGATCATCGGCGAGCCCAGCGCATCACCGAGCTTGAAGGTCAGCACAACCGCCAGCCAGGCGAGCATACCCGGCTGCGCCAGCAGGCCGCGGTAGTGGGCCAGCAGCAGGCGAGGGCCCAATGCCTGCTCGGCCCGGGCGGGCTGGAAGGGCAGTTGCGTGCGTTCGTCGAAGCGCCAGATGGGCAGGGTGAGGGCGGCGAGGATCAGCGCCAGCAGCGCCAGGCTGAGGTTCCAGCCAAGGCTGTCGGCCACCAGCAGCAGGCCGCTGCCACTGAGCAGCATGCCAACCTTGTAGCCGCCCACCTGCAGGCTGTTGCCCAGGCCGCGCCAGCGTTCGGGCAGCAGACGCACAGTGAGACCGTCGGTGGCGACGTCCTGAGTGGCGGCGGCAAGGTTCACCACCAGCAGCACGCCGAGCAGCAGGACGAACTGGCTGCTGAACAGCTCGGCCGGATCGAGCAGGGCCAGGCCGGCCAGACACAGTACCACCAGACCCTGCAGCGGCAGAATCCAGCCACGGTGATGGCCCAGACGGGGCGAGGCCATGCGGTCGACCCAGGGCGCCCACAGCACCTTGAGCAGCCAGGGCAGGGCGAGCAGCTTGAGCAGGCCGATCCAGACCAGGTCGACGCCCTGCTGGCGCAGCAGGCTGGGCAGCGAGTGAGCGATCAGCCCGGAAGGCAGGCCCTGGGCGCAATACAGCGCAGCCAGCAGGATCAGGGTGGCGTTGGCGGGGCGTGCGGCGTTGGGCATGGTGGGCTCGTCCGTGGCGATGGCGCGACAGTAGCCGGCGCCATCGCCACGGGCAAGACGCTTCAGCGTGGTTCGGGCAGGGCTATCTGGGCGAATGGCACGGGCAGTTTCAGCTCTCCATCGGCCGGCAGATTGGCGCGGGTGGTCCGCACCATGCCCTGGATGTCCTGCAGGCGCAGGCCCTGGGGCTGGCGCGGATCATTGCCGAAGAAATCTTCCCAGTGACCGAGAATGGCCAGGCGCGGCTGCAGGCGCTTGAGCAGTACATCCGGGTAGGCCGGCACCTGCTGCCAGGAGCCGACGCAGAGGATGGCCACGTCCACCGCCTTGGTGTCATCCAGTTGTGGCGGCAGACCCTGTGGCGGTGTGCTGGCCGAATCCTGATAGTGCAGGCGATAGACCGGGCGTCCCTGTTCATCGAGCAGGTCGACCAGCCAGGACAGGGTCTGGCCCTCCTTCCATGCCCACACCGACTTGGGCAGTGCGATCAGGTCCTGGTCATAGCTGCCGCCGAGGAACTTGATGCCGAAGATGTGCGGCGCATGCATGCTCCTGATCGGCATGGCGCGGATGCGCTTTTCCGGCGAATAGAACCACTGACCCGGCGTGGCGCCATCGGCCATCACGCGCTCGGCATCGACAATGCGCTCGCGCGGCAGCACGGCCGCCATGATGTGGCCCATGGTCTTGGAGCCATACACCTTGGCCTTGGGCGCATGTTTTTCGAGGATGCGCGGCACGTCCATCAGATGGTCATAGTGGGCATGGCCGACCAGCAGCATGCTGACGTCATCGGCTCTGGGCATCAGCTGGTCGATCTTGGCGTTGTCGGCCTGCACCAGCAGTGGGGGCTGGCCCAGGGTGGCGGGGTTGCTGAACGAGGGGGCGAACAGCAGGGCTTCGTCCTGCCAGCGCAGCAGATAACCGCCCACCCCGAGATACTGCAGGCTTGGCGGGGTGGCCTGGCGTTCCTGCCACAGCGGCAGGCCCGCCGGATTTTGCGCACAGCCGGCAAGGGCGATCAGCAGCGACAGCAGCATTCCACGCCGCATTCCACACAATAAGCCAGACAACATGGGGCATTCCTTTGAGAGGGGTCAGTAGGCCTACGCTACTGGAATAGTCCACGTCCGTCGCCGAACCTGCGGTTGGCGCGCATTTGCCGTAAAATCGCCCACCTTCCGAGCGTCAACCGAGTAACCAGCATGTCCGCCCCGTTCAAACCCGAATTGCTTTCCCCTGCCGGCACCCTGCGCAACATGCGCTATGCCTTCGCCTACGGCGCCGACGCGGTGTATGCCGGCCAGCCGCGCTACAGCCTGCGGGTGCGCAACAACGAGTTCGACCACGCCAACCTGGCGCTGGGGATCAACGAGGCGCATGCCCAGGGCAAGCAGTTCTACGTGGTGGTCAACATCGCCCCGCACAACGCCAAGCTGAAGACCTTCATCAAGGATCTGGAGCCGGTGGTGGCGATGGGGCCGGATGCGCTGATCATGTCCGACCCGGGGCTGATCATGATGGTGCGCGAGCACTTCCCGCACATGCACATCCACCTGTCGGTGCAGGCCAACGCGGTGAACTGGGCCAGCGTCGAGTTCTGGCGCCGTCAGGGCCTGACCCGCGCCATTCTTTCGCGCGAACTGTCGCTGGAAGAGATCGGCGAGATCCGTGAGCAGGTGCCGGGCATGGAGCTGGAGGTGTTCGTCCACGGTGCGCTGTGCATGGCCTACTCCGGCCGCTGCCTGCTGTCGGGCTACATCAACAAGCGCGACCCCAATCAGGGCACCTGCACCAACGCCTGTCGCTGGGAATACAAGACCCACGAGGCCAAGGAAAACGAAGTCGGCGACATCGTCCATGTCTACGAGCCGATTGCCGTGCAGGCGGCCGAGCCGACCCTGGGCGTGGGCGCGCCGACCAAGGAAGTGTTCCTCCTCGAAGACAGCAGCCGTCCGGGCGAGTACATGTCCGCCTACGAGGACGAGCACGGCACCTACATCATGAACTCCAAGGACCTGCGCGCTGTGCAGCACGTCGAGCGTCTGGTGAAGATGGGCGTGCACTCGCTGAAGATCGAGGGCCGCACCAAGAGCCACTACTACTGCGCGCGCACCGCGCAGGTGTACCGCAAGGCCATCGACGATGCGGTGGCCGGCCGGCCGTTCGACATGAGCTTGATGGACACCCTCGAATCCCTGGCCCACCGCGGCTACACCGAGGGCTTTCTGCGCCGTCACGTGCACGATGAGTACCAGAACTACGAGCGCGGCAACTCGGTCTCCGAACGCCAGCAGTTCGTTGGTGAACTGACTGGTGAGCGCCGTGGCGCTCTGGCCGAGGTCAAGGTGAAGAACCGCTTCGCCGTGGGCGACCGCCTGGAGCTGATGACCCCGCAGGGCAACGTGCATTTCACCCTTGATGCCCTGGAGAAGGGCAACGGCGAGCGCACCGATCTGGCCCCGGGCGATGGCCACACCCTGTACCTGCCGCTGCCGGAAGACATCGACCTGAACTACGCCCTGTTGATGCGCCATCTGGACAACGGCAGCACCACCCGCGGCTGATCAGGCCGGGCGGATACAGTTGGCGGCGCGGCGGGCATAACAGTTGCCCGTTGTGCGGCACTGATCCGCCACTGTTTCATTCGGCTGTCTCTGCCGCCCGCGATTGCGCTGCCCGATCATGGCTCTCCATAACCCGCGCTTTCGCGCAAGGAGATCGCCATGCCGCGCAGCCTGCCGCATACCCTCGCCACCCGTCGCCCGACCCTGCTCACCCCGGGCTGGCCGCTGCGCCTGCTGGCCCGTCTGCTGCACTGGCAGCAGAACATCCGCACCCGCCGCCAACTCGCCCAGCTTGACCTACGCCTGCTGGGCGATGCCGGCATCGACCTGGCCGCGCGCGAGGAAGAGTTGCGCAAACCCTTCTGGCGGGACTGAGTCTCAGGCTTCCTCGGCGGCAAACTGCAACTGCAGGCGTTCCGGCAGCCGTTCGCGCAGGGCCTCGCCGCTCTGCGCCAGCAGGCCCGGCAGCACGGCCTTGAGGGTGGCGGGCTTGAGCGCGGCGCAGACTTCGGCCTGACGCTGCACGGTGAGGCCGGCCAGCACCTGCTGGGAAATCTCCGGGTTGTTGTCGCGCACGGCGGCATCGGCCAGCTTGCTGAGGAAGGCCGCGGAGAAGGTGCGCAGGCTTTCGATGATCAGCGGCAGGTTGGTGATATGGCGGGCGATCTGCAGCACATGGTCGGGCTCCAGGCCGAAGATCAGGTTACGCAGGCGCGCCGGTGGCAGGCATTCGGCGAACTGGGCGGCCGTCTGATAGAGGTGCTGGATGCACAGCTCACGCGCCACGGCCAGGTGCAGGCTGTCCGGCATGGCCAGGTAGGTATCGAGAATCCACGTCGGTTGCAGATGGCTGATGACCTGGGCAACGAAGGCACTGGGCAGTTCGGGCACCAGATCCTTGAGCTGCCCCGGCGGCATGTGCGGGGCGAGCAGGGCGGCATTGGCCGCGCCCAGTTGCTGTACCACGGCAGCCTTGACCGCCAATGGGGCCATGCCCTGGGAGGCCAGAACGAGTTTCAGACGCAGCGGCAGCGCTGGCGGTTTTGACATGACGCACTCCTCAATCGCAATGAACGAGCAGTCCGTCAGGTATCGCCGCTACAGCACCGCCACCTGCTCCTCAAGCAGTTTGGCGAAAGCTGCGGCGGTTACCGCAGGACTGATCAAGTATCCCTGCACCTCGTCGCAACGCTGGCTTTTCAGGTACTCCAGCTGTGCTTCGTTTTCCACACCCTCGGCCACCACCTGCAGTTCCAGGCTATGTGCCATGGCGATGATCGCCCGGGTAATCGCGGCGTCTTCGCTGCCCACCGACAGGTCGCGGATAAACGACTGGTCGATCTTTACGTAGTCCACCGGGAAGCGCTTGAGGTAGCTGAGCGAGGAATAGCCAGTGCCGAAGTCGTCTATCGACAGCTTCACGCCCAGCATGCGCAGCTGATGGAAGGTGGTGATGACGTTCTCCACGTTGTCCAGCAGTTGCGACTCGGTCAGCTCCAGCTCCAGCAGGCGGGCCGGCAGTTCTGTCTCGTCGAGCACCTGACGCACCAGGCTGGTCAGGTTGCCCTGACGCAACTGGTGCATCGACAGGTTCACTGACACGCGGATATCCGCCTGCCCGCTGCGTTGCCACTCGCGCGCCTGGCGACAGGCCTCGCGCAGCACGAACTCGCCAATGGCTCCGATCAGTCCGGTTTCCTCGGCCAGGCTGATGAAGTCCGCCGGGGATACCAGGCCAAGCTGCGGATGCTGCCAGCGCACCAGTGCCTCGGCGGCATTGATACTGTCGTCCGCCAGGCTGAGCTTGGGCTGGTAGTACACCTCCAGTTGCCCCTCGCCGATCGCCTTGCGCAGTTGGTTCTCCAGCTGCAGCCGCTCCAGGGTGCAGGCCTGCAGGTTATCGGTGAAGAACTGGAAGGTGTTCCCCCCCAAATGTTTGGCGTGCTGCATGGCCATGTTGGCCTGGCTGATCAGGGCGCTGATTTCGCGGGCGTTGTCCGGCATCAGACTGATACCGAGGGAAGCACTGATCACCAGCTCGTGGCCGCCGACCTCCATCGGTGTACGCAGCTTGGCCAGCAGACGGCTGGCGATGCGCGCCAGGCTGGACAGGCTGCCGTAGTCGTCCAGGACCACGGCGAATTCGTCGGAGGACAGGCGGGCAAGGGTGTCGGCCTCGGGGATGGCCTGGGTCAGACGCCGACTCATTTGCCGCAGTAGCTGGTCGGCCACTTCATGGCCGAGGCTGTCGTTGAGCAGTTTGAAACGGTCCAGGTCGATGTGCAGCAGGGCCAGGCTTTGTCCGCTCTGGCGCGAGCGCTGGGCTGCTTCGTGCAGGCGCTCTTTGAACAGCGTGCGGTTGGCCAGGCCGGTCAGTTCGTCGTAGTGCGACAGGTAGCGCAGGCGCTCCTCGGCTTCGCGGCGGGCCGAGAGGTCGGCAAAGAAGCCCACGATATGGCTGATGGCTCCACGGGAGTCACGCACTACATCCAGGCGCAGCCATTGGGGGTACAGCTCGCCGTTCTTGCGCGTCTCGATCAGCTCACCCTGCCAGTGTGAGGCCGTTTCCAGCTCTTCACGGATCAGCTCGTACTGGCGCCGGGCTTCGCGGCTGTTGACCAGACGCGCCACGCTCTGTCCCAGCACTTCATCCTGGCGGTAGCCGGTAACCCGAGTGAAGGCCTCGTTGACCGAAAGGAAACGGTAGTCGGCGTCGAGGATAACGATGCCTTCGCTGGCCGCCTCGAATACGGTGGCGGCCAGTTGCTGCTGTTCCTGCAGGCGCTTGCGCAGGCTGATATCGCTGCGCGTACCGATCATGCGGATCACCGCGCCATTGGCATCCCGCTCGACCGCACGGCCACGGTCCTCGATCCAGATCCAGCGACCGTCGGCATGACGGAAGCGGTATTCCACGGCATAGCCCTCGCTATCGCCCTTGAGGTGGGCCACCAGGGCGCGTTTGAGCAGCTGGGTATCATCCGGGTGCAGGCGTGGCTTGAGGTCGGTGAGTACGGCGCGCACCTGATCCTGACCGAGGCCGAACAGTTCTTGCAGGTTGCTGTGGTGGACTTCGTCAGTGACCAGATTCCAGTCCCACAGGCCCAGATGGCTGGCCTCGAGCGCGAGCGACAGACGGGCCTCGCTCTTGCTCAGCGCATGGGCGGTTTCATCCAGCTCCAGGGTGCGCTCGGCCACGCGCATTTCCAGCTGGTTATGGGCCTGTCGCAGGCCACGCTCTGCACGTCGGCGCTGTTCGACCTCGCGGGCCAGCTCCAGATTCAGGCCCTCGGCTTGCTGGCGGGCGTGCTCCAGGTTGTCGATCAGCGCCTGATTCTGAAAGCGCCGCAGCAGGCTGTGTTGCACCAGGCGGCTGATCTGCCAGGCGACCACAATCACCGCCAGACTGAGGATCAGACTGAGTACGCCCCAACCCTGCAGCAATTCAGCGTCACTGTTGAGCAGGTAGATGATCGAAGGCATCAGGCAGGGTAGGGCGAAGGCCAGAAAGGCGCGCAGACTCACTGCGTAGGCGACGCACGCAGATAGCACGGCAGCGGCAATCAGGCCGTAGACCAGCGCCTGTTGCAGGTAGGCCTGACTGGGCACCAGCATGATCACCGCGAAGGCCAGGGTGGCCCCGGACACCATGGCACCTAAATGGAAGTTGCGTCGCCAGTGTGGAGCGGCCTGCTGCGATGGCAGGGCATCCTTGAACGACGCCACCTGTACCAAACGCAGCACGGCCAGCAGGACCAACCACAACAGCCAGCCGCTGAGCAGCCAGGTGTTAGCCGAGCTCCAAAGCAGCCAAGCGCAGGCCAAGCCATTGAGCAGCATGAACAGGGTCGGAATCTGTGAGCCCTGGTAGAGCAGACGGGTTCGCTCAAGAGCGAGGTCTGTGGCGAAATGCTCACGCACCGCCTGAGTCTCAAGCGGATTGGGCGCAGGAACTGCAGCGCTGGGTGTGGC
This sequence comes from Pseudomonas sp. HAR-UPW-AIA-41, assembly GCF_002304225.1. Lineage (GTDB taxonomy): Bacteria > Pseudomonadota > Gammaproteobacteria > Pseudomonadales > Pseudomonadaceae > Aquipseudomonas. The sequence continues at coordinate 42,006 of NZ_NSLB01000010.1, read as the reverse complement.
AGACATAGGCGGTATTCTTATAGTGGTTGCCTAGAGCGTCGCGGGAGAATACCCGAGCTAGACGCATTGCCAAAGAATTAAGTCCACCCTGTGGCGAGCTATCACCCATCTTTCGATGGGCTAAAGCCTGATACTTTTACTCAGCCGACCAGCTGTCGTTTCTTCGACGGCAGCGCCGCGCGGCGCATCCGCGTAGAATGCCGGCCCATGCGCGACGATATCTCCTACCTGCTGAACTCTCTCAATGACGCCCAACGCCAGGCCGTAGCGGCTCCGCTCGGCCGCCAGCTGGTGCTGGCCGGTGCCGGTTCGGGCAAGACCCGTGTGCTGGTGCACCGCATCGCCTGGCTGATCCAGGTCGAGGGCGCCTCACCGCACAGCGTGCTGTCGGTCACCTTCACCAACAAGGCCGCCGCCGAGATGCGCCAGCGCATCGAACAGATGCTCGGCATGAGCCCTCAGGGCATGTGGGTGGGCACCTTCCACGGCCTGGCCCACCGCCTGCTGCGGGCCCACTGGCAGGAGGCCAAACTGCCGGAAAGCTTCCAGATTCTCGATTCCGACGACCAGCAGCGCCTGGTCAAGCGGGTGATCCGCGAGCTGGGCCTGGACGAGCAGCGCTGGCCGGCGCGCCAGGCCCAGTGGTTCATCAACGGGCAGAAGGACGAAGGTCTGCGCCCGCACAATATCCAGGCCTCGGGCGATCACTTCCTCGCCACCATGGTCAGTATCTACGCCGCCTACGAGGCGCCTGCGCCCGCGCCGGGGTGGTCGATTTTGCCGAGCTGCTGCTGCGCTCGCTGGAGCTGTGGCGCGATAACCCCGGCCTGCTCGACCACTACCGGCGGCGCTTCCGCCACATCCTGGTGGACGAGTTCCAGGACACCAACGCCGTGCAGTACGCCTGGCTGAAGTTCCTCGCCACCGGTGGCGACAGCCTGATGGTGGTGGGTGACGACGATCAGTCGATCTACGGCTGGCGCGGTGCGCGGATCGAGAACATCCAGCGCTTCGCCGATGACTTCGCCCCGGTGGAAACCATCCGCCTGGAGCAGAATTACCGCTCCACCGCCGGCATCCTCAAGGCCGCCAACGCGGTCATCGCCAACAACAGCGAGCGCCTGGGCAAGGAGCTGTGGACCGAGGGCGGCGATGGCGAGCTGATCGGCCTCTACGCCGCCTTCAACGAGCACGACGAAGCGCGCTACGTGGTCGAGTCGATCGAGGACGCCCTGCGCAAGGACGGCCTCAAGCGCAGCGAAATCGCCATCCTCTACCGCTCCAACGCGCAATCGCGCGTGCTTGAGGAAGCGCTGCTGCGCGAGAAGATTCCCTACCGCATCTACGGCGGCCAGCGCTTCTTCGAGCGCGCCGAGATCAAGAACGCCATGGCCTACCTGCGCCTGATCCGCCTGCGCGACGATGACGCGGCGCTGGAGCGGGTGATTAACGTACCGGCCCGTGGCATCGGCGAGAAGACCGTCGAGGGCCTGCGCGAAGCCGCGCGCGCTTCCGGCACCTCCATGTGGCGGGCGCTGCAGCAACTGGTGGCAACCAAGGCCGTTTCCGGCCGCGCGGCCAGCGCCCTCGGCGCCTTCGCCGAGCTGATCGAGAATCTGGCGGCCAAGGTGCAGGACTTCCCCCTGCACCTGATGACCCAGACGGTGATCGAGCAGACCGGGCTGATCACCTTCCACAAGGAAGAGAAGGGCGAGAAGGGCCAGGCGCGGGTGGAAAACCTGCAGGAACTGGTCAGCGCCGCCCGTGCCTTCGAGTTCGATGACGAGGCGGTCTCGCCGCTGGCGGCCTTCCTCGACCATGCCGCGCTGGAGTCGGGCGACACCCAGGCCGAGGAGTTCGAGGACAGCGTGCAGCTGATGACCCTGCACAGCGCCAAGGGCCTGGAGTTCCCGCTGGTGTTTCTGGTCGGTATGGAGGAGGGGCTGTTCCCGCACAAGATGAGCCTGGAAGAGTCCGGCCGTCTGGAGGAGGAGCGCCGTCTGGCCTACGTCGGCATCACCCGCGCCATGCACAAGTTGGTGATGACCTACGCCGAGACCCGTCGCCTGTACGGCAGCGAGACCTACAACAAGGTCTCGCGCTTCGTCCGCGAGATTCCCTCGGCGCTGATCCACGAAGTGCGCCTGTCCAACAGCCTCAGCCGCCCCTACGGCGGCGGTCGCAATATGGCCGGCAGCTCGATGTTCGCTGGCGCCGAAGTGCCGGACACCGGCTTCAGCCTCGGCCAGCGCGTGCATCATCCGCTGTTCGGCGAGGGCGTGATCCTCAACTTCGAAGGCTCCGCCGCCCAAGCGCGGGTGCAGGTCAACTTCGACAGCGAAGGCAGCAAGTGGCTGATGCTGGCCTACGCCAAGCTGGAAGCGCTGTAGCGGACCTGCTCATCCGACTGGCGTTCGTCGGCCGTGGCGACAACACTGTGGCTCTCGAGGATTTGTCGGAGCACTGCCATGCGCTGGGAACGGGGACGACGCAGTGACAATGTGGTGGATGCCCGCGGTGGCGGCCGCTTTGGTGGCGGCAAGCGCCTGAGCCTTGGCGGCGTGGCGGTGGTCGTGGTGGTTGGCCTGTTGATGGGTCAGGACCCGCTGCAGATCCTCGGCAACCTGGCCAACCAGGCGCTGCAGGCACCGCCCTCCAGCGCCCCGCCACAGCGTCCGGCCGCCGATGATCCGCAGCGCGAATTCGTCCGCGCCGTGCTGGGCGATACCGAGGACACCTGGCACAGCCTGTTCCAGCAGGCTGGCAAGTCCTATCAGGAACCCAAACTGGTGCTGTTTACTGGCGGTGTCCGTTCGGCCTGCGGCTTTGCCGATGCCGCCGTGGGGCCGTTCTACTGCCCGGGCGATCGCCAGGTCTATCTCGATCTGGGCTTTTTCCGCGAGCTGGAAACCCGCTTCGCCGCAGCGGGTGACTTCGCCCAGGCCTATGTGATCGCCCATGAGGTCGGTCATCACGTGCAGACCTTGCTCGGCGTCTCGGCCAGGATCAGTGCGGCCCGCCAGCGTGGCGAGCGCCTGGAGGGCGACAATGGTCTGCTGGTGCGCCAGGAACTGCAGGCCGACTGTCTGGCCGGGGTCTGGGCGCATCACGCCCAGCGGCGTCTGCAGTGGCTGGAACCGGGTGATCTGGAGGAGGCGCTGAACGCTGCCAATGCCATCGGCGATGACCACCTGCAACGCCAGGCGCGTGGTCAGGTGCGGCCGGACGCCTTTACCCATGGCACCTCGGCGCAGCGGGTGCGCTGGTTTCGCAACGGTTTCGACTCGGGGCTGCCCGGGCGTTGCGATACCTTCAAGGCTCGCCAGCTATGAAGGCATAAATTCGGAAACACTCTCTCGCTGGTCCTGACGGTCCCCGGGCGGCATCATGCGCGCGTGAACTTCCTATTAAGAGTGCCGACCATGCAACGCTTTTTCAGCATCGCCCTGGCCATGTGCCTGGGTCTGACCCTCAGCCTCAACGCCGATGCGGCCAAGCGCCTGGGCGGCGGCAAGAGCCTCGGTAGCGCGCCGAGCCACCAGACCACCCAGATGAACAAGCAGCAGGCTGCCCCGGCGCCGGCTGCTACCACCGCAGCCGCTGCTGCCCGTCCGGCCAGTGGCGCTTCGCGCTGGCTCGGCCCGTTGGCCGGCATCGCCGCCGGCGGTCTGCTCGCCTCGATGTTCATGGGTGATGGCTTCGAAGGCATGCAGATTTTCGACATCCTGATCTTCGGCCTGCTCGCCTTCGTCATCTTCAAGCTGATCGCTTCCCGTCGCCGCCAGGCCCAGCCGGCCATGGCCGGTGGTGCGCCCTACGCCCGCGAAAGTGCCCCGGCCGCGCCGATCTTCGGTGGCGCCAGCGTGGCGCGTGCGCCGCTGCAAGCGCCGGCCTGGTTCAACCAGGAGCGTTTCATCGAGCAGGGCCGCGAGCACTTCCTCGCCCTGCAGCAGCACTGGGACGCGAACGAGATGGACAAGATCGCCGAATTCTTCACCCCGCAGATGACCGCCTTCCTGACCCAGGAGCGCGCCAATCTGGGTGACGGCTTCCAGTCCACCTACATCGATAACCTGCAGGTGCAGCTGGACGGTCTGGACGATCAGGCCGACAAGACCATAGCCACCCTGACCTTCAGCGGTCTGGCCAAGACCTCGCGTTTCGACCAGGGCGAAGCCTTCAGCGAAAGCTGGCGTCTGGAGCGTGCTCAGGGCGACAACCAGCCGTGGCTGGTGGCCGGTATCCGTCAGAACGGCTGAGTTCGTTTCATCCACGAAGAACCCGGGCTTGTCCCGGGTTTTTCGTTTCTGTGCTCTGCTAGAGTCAATCGACCGGGCGTCAAATGACCTGCCACACCACCACACGAGGACTGCACGATGATCGGATACGCAATGGTCGGTACCGCCGACCTGGACAAGGCCAAGGCCTTCTACGGTGCTCTGTTCGCCGAAATGGGCGCCAAGCCGGTGATGGATGTCGGCCGCGCGGTGTTCTACGGTGTGGCCCGTGGTCAGCCGATGTTTGGTGTGTGCACGCCGTTCGACAAGCAGCCGGCCAGCCCCGGTAACGGCAACATGATTGCCCTGCCCGGCGGCTCCCGTGAGGGCGTGGACAAGCTCTACGCCAAGGCCATCAGCCTGGGCGCCAGTGATGAGGGTGCGCCGGGCGAGCGCATGCCGGGCTTCTATGCCGGTTACTTCCGCGACCCGGATGGCAACAAGCTGGCCTTCTTCCATATGGGCTGATGCCGGCCCGTGACGACCCTCTTCCTCGATACCGAGTTCACCTCCCTCAGCCGGCACCGGCGCCTGATCAGTCTGGCGCTGGTCGATCCGGCGGGGCCCGAGTGCTACGTGGAGCTCCGCGACGGCTGGGCTCTGGAGGACTGCTCCGAGTTTGTCGTGCAGATCGTCCTGCCGCAGCTCGATCTGCCCGCCCAGGGGGTGTCGCGGGAGCAGGCGCGCAGCATGCTGCTGAGCTTTCTCGAAGGCTATGCCGGGGCCGAAATCATCAGTGACGCCCTGGCTTGGGACTGGCCGCTGCTGCTGGAACTGCTTGCTCCGGCGCCGCTGCCGTCCGGCATCCTCAGTCGCGAGATTCGCGGCCTGCTGCCGGGCTGGAGGAGTCGCAGGTTCCCCACCATGCGCTGCTCGACGCGCGGCTGATGGCTGAGCAATACGCCCTGCGTGCCTGACCCCCGGTAAATTCGCCGGCTCTGCAACCAAAGCGTCACCAAGTCGTCGCTTTCGCCCATTAGCGTCAAGGTTCCTGCAACCCACCTTCTGCAAGGAGCCAACCGTGTCCCATGATGAGAACAACGCTGTGCTGTTCGGTAACGGCGACGAAGCACCGAGCAACCATTCGCACAATCCGCACTTCAACGAGCTGATCGACGGCCGCCGCCGGCAGATTCTCGCCGGTGGCGCCGCGCTCGGCGTGCTGGGTTTTCTGGGCGTCGGCCTGCCGGCTGAGAGCCAGGCCGGTGAGCGCCATCTGCCGCCGTTCGGCCGGCGCAACCGCCTGCCGTTCACTGCCGTGCCGGTCAGCCGCGCCGACGGCATCAGCGTGCCGGCCGGTTACCGTGCCACGCCGTTCATTCCATGGGGCACACCGATTACCGGCGGCTATCCGGCGTTCCTCGAGGACGCCAGCAACAGCGCTCAGGATCAGGCCGAGCAGATCGGCATGCACCATGACGGCATGCACTTCTTCCCCATCGATGCCCAATATGGCGCCGGACTGAACTCGCGGCACGGCCTGCTGGTGCTCAACCACGAGTACATCGATGCGCCGCTGCTGCACCCCAACGGCCCGAGCGTGGTCGACGGCAAGCGCGTAAGTGCCGAAGAGGTGCGCAAGGAGATCAATGCCCACGGCGTCTCCGTGGTCGAGATCCGCCGCGATGTGCGTGGCGAATGGCAGGTGCAGCCCAGCGCCCGCAACCGCCGCATCACCGCCGCCACGCCGATGCAGATGAGCGGCCCGGCGCGCGGTCACGCGCTGCTGCGCACCCGCTACAGCCCGGAAGGCACCGCCAGCCGCGGTACGCAGAACAACTGCGCCAGCGGCTTCACGCCCTGGGGCACCTACGTGACCTGCGAGGAAAACTGGGCGGGCTATTTCGCCAGCCGCGACAGCGACCTGCCGCGCGAACTCAAGCGCTATGGCCTGCGCAACAGCAGCCGCTTCGGCTGGGACACCCTGAGCGGCGACGAATTCGAGCGCTTCGATGCCACGCGCAAGGGCGCAGATGCCCGCGCTGACTACCGCAACGAGCCCAACCATTTCGGCTGGATCGTCGAGATCGATCCGTTCGACCCGGACTCGGTGCCGGTCAAGCGCAGTGCCCTCGGCCGCTTCGCCCACGAAGGCCTGGTGTTTGCCAAACCACGCGCCGGCAAACCGGTGGTCTGCTATTCCGGCGACGATGCGCAGAACGAATACATCTACAAATACGTCAGCCGGGGCAAGTACCGTCCCGGCCGCAGCGATGGCCGCCTGCTGGACGACGGTGTGCTCTACGCGGCGCGTTTCAATGCCGATGGCAGCGGCGACTGGCTGGCGCTGGACCTGCAGGATGCGGCATTCCAGCAGGCCTGTGCGGCCGCCGGGGTCAGCTTCGCCGATCAGGGCGAGGTGCTGATCAACACCCGCCTGGCTGCCGACATTGCCGGTGCAACCAAGATGGACCGCCCGGAGTGGGGCGCGGTGCACCCGGACAGCAACGAGGTGTACTTCACCCTGACCAACAACAGCGCGCGGACCACGGCCGATGCCGCCAACCCGCGGGTGAAGAATGCCTACGGCCACATCATCCGCTGGCGTGAAGAGCGCCGCGACAACAGCGGTGTGCGTTTTGCCTGGGACCTGTTCCTGCTGGCCGGCCCGGAGAGCGACAGCCGTGGACCGAACGGCCAGGCGCTGGGCGCCGACAACATGCTCGCCAGCCCGGATGGTCTGTGGTTCGACGAGGATGGCCGGCTGTGGATTCAGACCGACATGAGTGGCAGCCAACTGGCCAGCGGCCCGTTCGGCAACAACCAGATGCTGGTGGCCGATCCGCGCACGGGTGAGATGAAGCGCTTCCTGGTCGGCCCGCTGGGCGCCGAGATCACCGGCATTACCGCCACCCCGGACTTCCGCACGCTGTTCATCAACGTGCAGCACCCCGGTGAAGGATCGACGGCCAACAACCTACTCAGCACCTGGCCGGATGGCCCCGGCAAGCGCCCGCGTTCGGCTACGGTGATCATCACCCGCGAAGACCGCAAACGCTTGCTGTAAGAGCCTGTGCAAAGTCTTGCGAGCTAGAGTCAGGCTAGGCAAAAACAGGTGAGGATGCGGAGTTTACGAGTGGTAAATGAGCAGTCTGAGCCTGTTTTTAACGACGCCTGGCCGACGCGCAGCAGACTCTGAACAGGTTCTTAGGCGGTCTGCGGTTATCCCCGTGAGCACTGGATGGCTCTGTGGATAAGCGCTGGACAGCCGGCTACACCCCAGACGCCCCGCGGCTTCCCGCGGGGCGTTTGTTTTTGAGCAATATCAGAGAGTTAGCCTGTGAGTTAAACACAGCAGCTGTGCGCCAGCCTGTGCATAAGCTTGGGGTAGTTGTGCACAGGCCCCGGTTGGCGGGGCGTGCAGGAGGTTGCACAAAAAACGCTCAGCGGTGTTTCACCTGCTCCAGCCCGTTGAGCAGCGCCTGGCTGTGGCGGAACCAGTCGAGCAGATAGTCCACCAGCGCTTCGGCCCGCCGTGGCAGGCGGCCCTGCCAGGGATGCACCAGAAAAACCGGTGTCTGTTGTGTCCGGTAGTCGCGTAGCAACCAGACCAGCTCTCCGGCGGCCAGCTCCTGATGCAGCATGTAGGAGGGCAGGCGGGCGATGCCGGCGTGGTTGAGCGCGGCCTTCTTCAACAGGCTGTAGTGGTTGCTGGCCAGATGACCCTTGACCCGGATGCGCTCTACATCGTGTTGCCGGTGGTACAGCCACTCCTCATAGCCGCTGTAATGACTGTTGAGCAGGCAGTTGTGGCCGGCCAGCGCCTGCGGATCGGCCGGCTCACCGTTTTGCGCCAGGTAGGTTGGCGTCGCGCAGGTGATTTCCTCCATGGAGAACAGCGGGCGGGCCACCAGCCGCTCATCCAGATTACGCCCCGAGCGGATCGCCAGATCGAAACCGTCACGCAGCAGGTCGCGATAGCCGTTGAACAGATCCAGTTCGATGCGGATTCCCGGGTACTGCCGGCAGAACTCCAGCAGCAGGCCGTCGAAAAAGGTTTCCCCCAGCGACACCGGCACACTCAGGCGCAGGGTGCCGCTGGGCTGATCCTGCACCTCGGCAATGCGCTGCAGGGCGAGTTGCCCCTGACGGGCCAGCGCCTGAGCCTCGGGCAGCAGCGCCTGCCCCGCGGCGGTCAGATGCAGCCGGCGTGTGGTGCGGTGCAGCAGGCGCGTGCCGAGCTGCTGCTCAAGCGAACTGATGCGCTTGGATAACTGGCCCTTGCTGCAGCCCAGCCCTTCGGCGGCAGCAGTAAAGCTGCCGGCTTCGATCAGGTGGGCAAAGGCGGCGAGGTCATCGAGGCTGGGTATGATTGTTTCCATATGGAAACCAAAGGTTCGTGATTGGGTGGATTATCTGTGCAAAGCCCGACTCTACACTGGCCTTGTCAGTCCTCACCAGCGTATGGAGTCAGTGTCATGAAGATTGTTCTTATCGGTGCCAGCGGCACCCTGGGCCAGGCCATCGATGCGGCATTGAGCGAGCGTCACCAGATCATCCGGGTTGGCCGGCAGAGCGGCGACCTGCAGGTCGACATCACCGACAGCGGCTCGATCCGCCGGCTGTTCGAACAGGTCGGATCCTTCGATGCGCTGGTCAGTGCGACCGGCAATCTGCACTTCGGCGCGCTCGCGGAAATGACCGAGGCGGAATATCTGATCGGGCTGCGCGACAAGCTGATGGGTCAGGTCAATCTGGTGCTGATCGGCCGTGAGTTCATCACGGACGGCGGCTCCTTCACCCTGACCTCGGGCATCCTCAGCGACGAACCGATTCGCTTTGGCAGCTCGGCCAGCATGGTCAACGCGGCGATTGACGGCTTTGTCCGTGGGGCGGCCATCGAGTTGCCGCGGGGTCTGCGAGTGAACAGCGTCAGCCCTACCGTGGTCAGCGAGTCGATGCCGGGCTATGCCCCGTATTTCCGTGGCTTCAAGCCGATTCCGGCTGCCGAGGCGGCACTGGGTTATGTGCGCAGTGTGGAGGGCGCGCAGACCGGGCAGGTGTACCAAATGCGCTGATCCAGTGTGTTACCCCCAACAGGCGTGGATGGCCCTGTGGATAAGCTGTCCATGCCTGTGGCTAGCCCAGAAACGCCGCGGGGTCCCGTCGTCTGCTGTTTTTTTGAACGATTTCAGCAGCTTGCCGAATAGTTAAACACAGTGGCTGTGCAGCTCCTTGTGGATAAGCTGTGCGGCCTACGCTACAGCCCAGTCCAGGCGCAGGCTCCGGCCGTCTGGCTGTTAATTAACCAGTCCACAAGAGCGCAGCTATCGTTGGTTTGTTGGCACGTTCGTTCAGTTTGACCTTTACTGGTCGGGTCCATTTGACGCCGGAGGTTCCATGCAGACACGTGTGTATCTGATGCTGGGCACAGTGAGCGCCGTCCTGGCGGTTGGCGCCAGCTTGTGGTTCACCGCCACTTCTCCGGACACGCCGAGCGTGCCATCGACTGCCACGGTTGCCGGGGGGCAAACCACTGCGTTGCCTCCGTCCTCTGCGGCGGAACCGGCGGATACTGCGCCGGTGGCCGGTCTGCCTGATCCGGCAGCGGTCAGGGCCTATGAGGCCCGGCAGGTCTTTCACGACCAGTACCGGCAGTTCATGGCGACGGCAGATCAACTGCTTGCGTCCCAGCGCGACGAGCAGGCCCAGGCGCTGGCGCTGGCCATCGATGAGCGTGAGGCGCAGGGCGAGCTGGCGCTCAGTGAGGCATTGTTGCTGCAGCTGGGCCTGATCAAGGCCACCAACCCGGATGAGACGGCGCAGAAGGCGGCCGCCGAAGCGCTGGTGGCACGTTACCAGGCGCGCAGTGCCGCGCGTGAGGCTCAGCGTCCTGTGCAGGCGGATCAGCGCTTTGTGGCCTACAAGGAACGGGAAAAGGCCATCGTCAGCGAAGTGCTGGCGCTGCAGAGCATTCCGGGTGGGTTGAGCCGGGATGAGTACCTGCGGCAACGCCTGCAGGAGGCCCGCGAGCAGAGTTATCAGTAGCGCTGTGATTCAAGAGAAGGGGGCCTCAGGGCCCCCTTCTTGTTTGCTGACCGGCTGTCAGAGCAGTTGGTCGAGTGCGTAGTAGAGCAGGTTGAACGGCTTGTTGCGGTCGGCGACGTCGCTGGACTCCGAGGCGTCCATGACCGGGCCGCTGCCTTCCATGACGTTGTTGATGAAGTGATCAAGCTGCAGGTTCTGCTCCTGAATATCCGAGTTGGCGAACTCGATGATGCTGGTGCAGTGGCTCTCGTTCACGGCCCGGTACTGCGGCAGATAGCTGCCCACATTCGGCAGGTTGGCCAGCTCGTTGCGCAGGCGCTGGGTATCCACACCCCACTTGGCATGGATCAGCGCCTCCTTGGCGGCCTGGGTCGGTGCGTTGGCGATTTCCGGGTAGAACCGCTCATAGGAGTAGGACGAGTAGTTGAGGTCCTGCCAGAAGTGGGTGTGCCCCATGCGGTCTCCCGGCAGCGTGGCGGAGAGCGCCGGGTACAGGGTGCCCAGATTCTGCGGGTCCACACCCGGCACGCGTGCCTGCAGGTACTGCAGCGGGCCGTTGTCCAGGCCCCAGGCACTGCGGATCAGGTTCTGCAGCGGCAGTGACGGGTAGCTGGCACTGTCGCCTCCGCGGGGAGCGGTGAACACCGGACCGGAGTCGTTGATCATGTAGCTGCGGGTGGGGGCAATGTCCTGGCGCAGGGCCGCGTAGTTGGTCAGGCTGCCGGCGCCGCCGGCGCTGCAGCCGGTGGTCAGCATCTGTCCGGGACGTGGCATGTTGTCCTTCATCCAGCCGACTATTGCCCGCATGTTACGCAGGCCGTTGTGGTGCCATACCAGCGGTGGTTTCTGGTTCTGCGGATCGTTGTACACCGCCACCTTGTCGCCGGAGTAGATGTCGCCGGTGCAGTAAGGCACGTAGACCATGTTCCAGTTCTGGCTCTTGGTGCGGGTCCAGGGGTGCAGGCGTACCACAAACGGACTGGCCAGGCTGGCGCCGGGATTGAGCAGGCTCATGTAATCGTCCGGTATGCCATTGGGGTTGCGTGCGCCGCGGATGCCCGTGAGGCCGCTGCAGCTCTCGTAGTCCCAGCAGGCGCCGCCGCCCTCCAGGTAAAAAATGGTGTTGCTGGTGTTGGGCACGCGGTTGACGAAGAACTTGTAGGGCGAGCCATCGCCGCACACGGCACCGGTTTGCGGCGCCAGTTCAACCTTCTGCCAGGCGTAATAGTTGCCGGGTTTGAAGCCGCTGTTGAAACCCGAGGGATTGCCCAGGAGCGGGTAGGGGCCAACGCGTTGTTCAGCGCGGACCGGGTTATCCGCCTGTGGTGGGGAGCTGAGATTGAGCAGGGTTTTCCAGAAGCTGTAGTCCCCGGTTTCCGCATGGGCCAGCGGGGTGGCGAGCGTGGCAGAGCTGATGCAGCAGGCAAGTAGCAGTCGTTGCATGGTGAAGCCCTCATCTTGTTATTGTCTGCAGGGCTGGCTGAAGGCAGGACGGCCGGCCCTGTGCTGTACCGCTTCATATGCGGCGCATCTGGCACGCTAGTGCATGATTTGGACTACGCCAGTTCGCTGGCCGGAACCCTACTTTGGATCGGCCTACTGACCGTTACGGCAATTGCCACGGGCGCTGCAGTCATTGCCAGCGATCGTTGCAGCCAGCAGGATGCGCGCCTGCTCGGGGGGAGGAGGTGGGTCGGTGAATCTGCTGGTTCGACTGTTTTGGCTGGCGTTGCGCGTCTGGTGTGGGGCGCCGCGTGATGTGCACGCAGTTTCGCGGCTGCACTTCCGTGTCTGGCCGCATGATCTGGGCTGGCGCGACCATTTGCCCAATTACCGTTTCATGAGCTTTTTCGAGCTGGGTCGCTTCGACTTCTGGCATGCCAGCCGCTTGCCATTTCGACGCCTTTACCGCACGCGGCTGATTGCGGCTCAGGACGTGGTCTATCTGCGTCCGATTCCCCCTCTGGCGCGCTTTTCCTGCAGCACCCGATTGCTGGGGTGGGATGAGAAGTACTGCTACTTCGCGCATGAGGTGCGTTGCGGGGAGACGCTGATGGCCGTGGGCTTGGTCAAGGAAGTGTTTCTTCGGGGAGGGCGTGTGGTGTCGCCACCTCAGGTGTTGCAGTTACCGGCTCAGAATGTGCCGGTCATGCAGCAGTGGCAGCGCCTTCAGGATGAGCTGAAGACGCTCTGCTAGGCATCAGGGTGTTGCCGGGGCCAACGGCGTAGGCCTGGCAGGCAACTCGCCCTTTGCCTCCAGCGCCCATTTCTGCAACTCGGTTATACGCTTGCGACTGCTGGCCTTGGCCTGATCGATGGCTTCGCTGTAATCGCTCAGCCAGCTGCGCGAGCCCGGCAGCATATTGGCCAGATCGCGCATGCCGATCTTGAGGCCGTCCATCACCTGTTGGTAATCCTTTTCCTGCTCCTGCAGCACCAGGGCCACGCGGCCGACCGTGCTCTTGTCGTCAATCGGCGCATGTAGGCCAGTGAACTGGTTGGCTTTCAGACTGGCTAACTGCTCGTCCTGCATGGCCACCAGTCTTTCCAGACGTTCGACGCTCTTTTCCAGCGTCGCCACACGCTGCTCCATGGCTTGAACATTATCCACGGACAGCACTTCGCCTTCGTCACCCAGGCTGCTGATCAGGCTCATCACCAGCCAGACCAGCAAGGCAAAGCCGCCCACCAGGCTCACTACCCACAGCCAGATGCGGTCGGACTTTTCCTCATGCTCGAGCAGCTCGATGCGCTCTTCTTCGCTGAGGCTGCTTTCGCTGGTTTCTTCCTGCTCTTTCATGGCTCGCTCCGGGCCTTTGGCAAAATGGCGGCGCCTTTTAATTGACGATAGCAGAGTTATCCACCGGCCCCGTCGCGAGCGCGTCTGCGCTAGGGTATAAAGCCATCCCCCCAGCACAGGAGCCTTATCGTGGAAGAAGTCATCGAACAACTGCGCGAACTGAACGAGCCGGTGCCGGTTCCGCTGGAGCTGCCCGACGAGGAAACCCTGGTGGAGATCCAGGAAGAAATCCTCATTCACCTGCCATTCGAGCTGCGCGAGTTTCTGCTCAAGGTCAGCGACGTGGTGTATGGCCGGCTGGAGCCGGTGACCGCCAGCGATCCGCAGTCGCACACCTACCTGCCCGAAGTCGCCTCGGTGGCCTGGGACCGTGGCCTGCCGCGCGATCTGGTGCCGCTGTGTCAGGATGGCCGTGACTACTATGCGGTGGACGTCGAGGGTCAGGTCTGGCTGTGGGATGGCAGCGAGGGCGAGCTGACCGATGAGAGCTGGGATTCAGTCTGGCACTGGTGCCGGGACGTCTGGCTGGAAAGCTGATCGGTACTGCACAGGGAGTGTGAATCATGGATGAGTCGACCGTACCGCGCTGGCAGCGTGTATGGGCCCAGTTGCCGCGAGAGGTGCGCGGTCAGTTGGTCAATCTGGTTGTGGTTGGCTTGGTGGCTGGCAGCATTCTGCTGGTGTATGCCACAACCCTGCTGTTTATGGGCGGGGCGCGGGTGGTGGAGTGGCTGCACGAGCAGCCCTCACCCTATGCCGTGATGGATGACCGCTACTTCACCTACTGCCTCGATCAGGTGGAGGTGCTGCACCAGGCGGCGGTTGAGCTGCAACGCCGGGAGAACACTCCGGGCGTGGCCAGCGACAGCGCCTATGCCCGCTGGTACTCGCTATCCCAGCGTTTTGAGCGTGACTGTTCGGGCCGCCACTGGCCGGGCGAGGGCGTGCCGGAGAGCCCTGCTGACTGGCTGCCGCACCTGGGGCTGACCGCTCAGGACTGGCCGGCTTCGGTGCCGACCCGTCCTGACGAGTAGCCGGATCAGGCGGGTTCGGTGCTGGCGGGCGTCTCGCTGGTGGCTTTGCCGCGCCAGTTCTTCAGCAGTTGCCCCACCTTGTAGCCGCGCCAGCCGAGCATGCAGCTGGCGGTCAGCACGCCGGCCATCAGCGCGCCACCCACGCCGGCGGTGACGGTGTCGGCGCCGGTCAGGTAGAGGCCCCTGATTGGCGTCTGGCTGTGGATCCAGTGCTGGTCGAAGCGCTGCACCGTGTGCTCGATGCCGTAGATCTCGCCCTGTTCGTTCCACTGGAACCATTCGGTGGACAGCGGCGTGCCCAGCTCGCAGAAGTCCAGGTGCTCACGCAGCTGCGGCTGGAAGCGGTAGAGGGTTTCCAGCAGTTGCTCGGTGAGCTTCGCCTTGAACGCCTCGTAGTCCTCGCCGCGTTTGCCCCAGGTGCTGCCTTTCCACTGGGCGAACCATTCCGGCAGGGTCGCTGCGACGATCTCCACCGTGGCCTTGTGCGGGTAGCGCGCATCCCAGGACGGATCCTTGGCCGAGGGGAAGGAGATGTAGATCAGCGGCATCGTCTCGCTCTGCCGGCTTTCGAAGGCCTGCACGTTGCCGTCGTGATCGGCCGAGGGGTAGACCCAGTAGTTGGTCTTCGGCAGGCCCAGCTCACTGGCGGTGCCCTTGAAACCGGCATACAGGCAGAGCGTCGCGGCGGACAGTTCCACCTGCTTGAGGTTGGTCAGCAGGCCTGCCGACTCGGCGGCTTCGCGCGGCACCAGGCGGGTATAGGTCGGCACCAGCCCGGCGCAGCTGACGATTTGCGGCGCGCGCAGTTCGACGCCGTCCTTCTGCAGGCGCACGCCCACGGCGCGGCCGTTCTCGATCAGGATCTTGTCCACGCCGGCGTAGGTGAACACCTGGCCGCCGGCGGCTTCGATCACCGGGATGATGGTCTCGGCCATGCTCACCGCGCCGCCCACCGGGTAGTTGCCGCCGGTGATGTAGTGCTTGGCGACCATGGCATGCATGAGGAAGGACGACTCGCAGGGCGGCAGACCGTAGTCGCCCCACTGGGCGGTGAGTGCACCGATCAGCTGCTCGTTGCGGGTCAGCCCTTCGAGCACTTCGCGGGTGCTCTTGAAGCAGTAGTCCGGCAGCCACCAGCGGCGCAGTTTGGCGTAGAGCAGACCGAGGGCGCGCGGCATGGCCTGACCGGCGAAGAACTTCGGTACCCGCGCGCTGACCTCGCTGAGCAGCTCGACATACCGGTCGATGGCGGCCGCTTCAGTGGGGAAGTGGCGCTTCATCTCGGCTTTGAACTGCTCGCGGCCGGCGACGTAGTCGATCACCTGCTCGCCGAGGACGATGCGGTCGTAATGGTCGTCCATCGGCGCCCAGTGCAGGTTGCCGTCGCTGATCACATCGAACACCCGGCGGATCACCGACCAGGGTTTGTGCACCTCGCCGATGTAGTGCACGCCCACGTCCCACTCGTAGCCTTCGCGCTCGTAGCTGTGGGTGTAGCCGCCGGCGGTGTAGTGCTGCTCCAGCACGCAGACGCGTTTTCCCAGCTTGCTCAGCAGGGCGGCGGTGGTCAGGCCACCGATGCCCGAGCCGATGATGATGGCGTCGTAGTTATCTTGGGCCAGGCGTTGGCGGAAGCGGGTGCCAGTGCGTTTCATGGAAGGGTCTCCGGGCGGATGTTGTTCTTGTTATGCAATGTTTTGCATATTAGGTGCGCTTGGGAGATTTATGCAACTTCTTGCATAGTCCGTATACTGCCAAGCACTTCCCGCCTTATGCCGAATCTGCGCTCATGTCCCTCAAGCACGCCATCCTCATTCTTCTCGAAAGCGAACCGGGCAGCGGCTACGACCTGGTCAAGCGCTTCAAGGCCGGGCTTGGCTACTTCTGGAACGCCAAGCACCAGCAGGTCTATCTGGAGCTGAAGAAGCTGAGTGAAGCCGGCTGGCTGGCCTTTGAGGAAGAGGCGCAGGACAGCCGGCCGGACAAGAAGATCTACCGCCTGACCCCGGCAGGCCACGCCGAGCTGCTGCGCTGGCTGAGCGAGCCGGTGGCGCCGAACAAGATCAACGACGCCCTGCTGGTCAAACTCTATGGCGGTTCGCTCACGGATGAAGCCAACCTGCGCGAGGAGATGGCCCGGCATGTGGCCATCCACCGCAAGACCCTGGACAGCCTGCTGGCCATCGAGCGCGAACTGCTCGCCCTGCCCGAGGCTGAACGCCTGGCCTGGCGTCTGCCCTACCTCACCCTGCGCCGCGGCATTCTCGGCGAGCAGGCCTGGCTGGCCTGGGCCGACGAGGTGGCGCTGGCGCTGCGCAGTGCCGACTGATCGGCAGTTCTGCCAATTCATCTGTGACGGGTTCTGCGCTTGCGCCATTTGCGCCTGTCGACTGGCGCAGCGGCCGCGAATAATCGGCGCCATGCTGCCGTGTGGCAGGCCGGGGTGAGCCCCCCGGAGAGCGCTGATTGTCGAGAGGTTTCCCATGATTCAGGCACATCGTCTGCTGCTGGCTCTGGCCGTGGCATCCACCAGCTCCCTGAGCGCTCCGGCGTGGGCGCTGGGGCTGGGCGAAGTTCAGGTTCAGTCGGCCCTGAGCCAGCCGTTGCGCGCGCAGATCCCGCTGAGTGATATCAGCGACCTGTCTGCCGGCGAGGTGCTGGTGCGGCTGGCCTCGGCCGAGGAGTATCAGAAGGCAGGTGTGGAGCGCAGTCAGTTCCTCGCTGATCTGCAGTTCAGCCCAGAACTCCGCGCCACGGGCGGCAGCGTGATCCGCGTGACTTCGCGCCAGCCGGTGCGCGAGCCCTACCTCAACCTGCTGCTGGAAGTGACCTGGCCCAACGGTCGCCAGCTGCGCGAATTCAATCTGCTGCTCGACCCGCCCAGCTACAGTTTCCAGTCGCCTGTAGCCGCGCCTGCTGTTGCCAGCGCCCCACGCCCTCAGGCACAGGCCGCCGCACCTCAGACTCCGCCGGCGAGCGGCAGCGGCCCGCAGCCGGGCGGCCAGTACCAGACCCGCGAGAACGACCGCCTGTGGGATATCGCCCGCGCCATTCGTGGTCCTCAGTCCACGCCACAGCAGGCCATGCTGGCGATTCAGCGCCTGAATCCGCAGGCGTTCGATGGCGGCAACATCAACCGCCTCAAACGCAACCAGACCCTGCAGCTGCCGACGGCCGAGCAGATACAGCAGCACTCGGCCAGCGAGGCGCTGGCGCAGGTCGAACAGCAGCACCAGAGCTGGCGCGCGCCGGCCGCACCGGTTCAGGCGCAGATGGATGCGACCCGGCGACCTGTTGCCGCGGCAGCCCCTGCAACGGTGGCCAAGGGTGACACCCTCAGTCTGGTGGGTGCTTCGACTGGCAAGGGCGCAGCCGATGCCGCGCAGGGCAAAGACAAGGCTGCTGCCAGTGAGGCGCTCAAGCAGCAGCTGGCACTGACTCAGGAAGGCCTGGACCAGGCCCGCCGTGAGCGCGAGGAGCTGAACAGCCGCCTCGCCGACCTGCAGTCGCAACTGGAGAAGCTGCAGCGTCTGGTGCAGCTCAAGGACAGTCAGCTGGCCCAGTTGCAGGCGCGTTTGGCTGCGGCGGATAAACCCGCGCAGCCGGCGGTGCCGCCAGCGGCCGCCGTTGTTCCGAACAACGGCTCCCAGCCAGACTGAGTGCGGATAAACACGTTGGCCACGCAGGTGGCTGGGCGGATAACACCGCCTGAGCCCTTGAATGCTCTGTTCCGGGAGTATTTGAGTCGGTTGTTTGCACGCTAGCCTATACGGACTTCGACTTTCCCTGCCCCTGCGGAAAACCCAACCTCGCGCAAACAGCGCTCTTCAATTTCACAAAGCCCTCCCTCGGTCATGGCTTGAGGGAGGATGAGCAGCCTTGGCCTGCCCTTGAGAAACCCCGTTGCTCCAAGCTTCGAAAGACCATCCTTCAGGCATTCGACGGCGGGCACGAAGGTACCCACCAAGAGGCGTGTGCTGGTGAACGGCGCTGATGGCTCAACGGTAATCGACTTGCCGCCGGTGGTCAGAACCATCCGGTTTTCAAAGATGTTCACGGTTACGTCCATGTGTGGGGGGATCTCTGTGTTGTGGTTAAGGAGATTGGCTGTCCGATCCCTTATCTGGGGGCAATACGTATCTTCTCGCGCAAATGGTCCTCGTTTGCTGCTCAGGATTCAGCACCGAATTGAACATACAGATACGCCGCTCCACCGATTAACAGGCAGATCAGGGCAACAATATCTGCGGTAAAAACGCGTGCAATCTGAGCGTTGTAACCGCCTGTTGACCAAGCAAGCCAAAGGAATGACAAGACACTTACAAATCCGGCTATGAACGCAATTGCCTGTAGCGCAGGACGGAAAGCAGCGAGCAGCAGAAACGCGCCGAGCAGACCGAAGAGCACTGCGCGATGGCGCATAAGAATGGCGAGATTTGGCTCGGTGAAGGACAGGCCATACAGAGCTGCAAGCCTTTCGCTTCCGAGTGCGCCGGTCAGCGGCAGCAAGTGAATCACAGCGACCACGATCAGCATCGTTGACACAAGATAGTGCATGGTCAGTCCTCTAGAGGCCAGGTCTGCAGATGCGCAGTTTCTCTGTACTGGGCGTTTGGATGGCTTGTCAGGCGCGTGCTCCAAGCAGGACACCCTTCATATCGCCTTTGGTCTGAATGCTCAGAATGAACAGATAGGCCATAAGGAAAGAGGCTCCGCCGAAGAACGCGAGCATGCCCAGAGCCAAGCCGCCTGCTGAGAACTGATGTCGCCAAGAAACCCATAATGCTGACAGCGACAGCATAAGCAAGAAATCAAGGTTGAACTGGCCAGGCCAGGTCATAGCCGCCATATCACCGAAGAAGATTGGGAGTAGTCCCAAACCGTGATGTGAGATCACGACGGCGGTGTAGCCCATGAGCGTCAGCCAGGTAACTGCGAGAAAGATACGAAATTTCAACATCGGCTTTTCCTACCTGAAAAGTGGATGGCTTGATTGATACGTCATTTAAGGCGAGGCCATAAATTTGAAGGTAGTGCGAGTTCCGCGAGGCGACTAAGGGTTGATTGCATCTACTTGCCTTCCGGGTGTCTTGCGCTTGCGGATCGTGGTTGCTCAGAGGGTTCGCTAGAATCGGTCGTAGTTTGCCCTGAGTGAGCCATCGATGATCCAGCACAATCGCCTGTTCCATTGCGTTGAACCACTCCGCGTTACCCGTACGTTGAGGCAATGCCTGGTGATGTTGCTGGCACTCGGCAGTGGCGTGCTGGTTGCTGGCGAACGGTCGCTGCTGGGTGGTGTGGATATCAGCACTCAGCGGTCCTCTGGCGCGGCGCTGGCCATTGAGCCGTCACGTATCTACATCGCTGATTTTTCTCTGGATGCTGCCGCGACATCCGACTCTGCCGACAGACCGGTGCTCGGACGATTGGCCGAACGCGTCAAGGCTTTGCCAGGCAAAGATTCGCCCCAGCAGCAGGCCGCCCGCATCGTCACGCAGATGACCGATGAGCTGATCCGGCAGTTCTCGCAGCAGGGACTGCCTGCTTCACGCTGGCAGCCGGGCATATCGATGCCACAGCCGAGTTGGTTGGTACAGGGTATGTTCACCGAAGTGGGAGAGGGCAGCCGGATCGGCCGAGCGGTGATTGGCTTTGGTCGTCATGCCAGTCGCATGGACATCCAGCTGCAGGTGAGCGACCTGAGCCTGGCGCCACCCATCAGTCCGTTTCTGTATCTCGGAACGGCCAAGGACCCGAGCAAATTGCCCGGCGCTATCGTCACCCGCAATCCCTATGTTGCGGTCGCCAAGTTTGCTCTGGACAAACAGGCCACCGAACAGGATATCGAGCAAACAGCGCAGGCGATTGTAGAAAGGGTGCTGCAGTTTCGCGCCGAGGTTGCACCCAGATCGTAGGGCGGGTTAGCCGGAGGCGTAACCCGCCGAGCGATCTATCGGCCCGCGCCAAGCCACGCCCCACAAGGCTGGAGGCCCTGAGTCAGATCGCGCGTTTCCATATTGGCGGTACGATTTTTCCGCGCTTGGCTGCCATGACCGCCATTGCGATGCCTGTTGCGGTGCATACGACCAGCGCGAGTACCGACGACTCAACGCCAAAGTTACCCCCTGTCAGATAGTCGGGACCATCAATGGTCGATCTGATCAGGCCAGATGCGGCCTCATTGCCAGAGACGATGCTGGAAAATATGGCCGACTGGGTGTAGTTCCAGGCGACATGAAAACCCATGCTCAGCCACAGCCGGCGCGTCAGCATGTAAGCAGCGGCTAGCAGGATGCCCGCTTCCACGGCGATAAACAGCGCGCCCTCAAGCGTGGCCTCAGGGTTCATCAAATGGGTCAGGCCAAACACCAGCGAAGACACCACCAGAGCCGCCCAGCTGCCGAACCAGCTCTCGACCGCGCCGAACAGTACTCCGCGGAACAGCAACTCTTCGAAGATGCCGGAGGCTAGTGCCATGGCAATCGCCGGGATCATGAAGCTCAAGGGGTTCAGGCCATCGATGCGGTAGATGCCCATGGCCATCAGAACAAGTTCACAGGTGGCGTAAAGACCTGCACCGATGACCAGGCCGATACCGAGTTCACGACCCATGCCCGGTAAGGCGAGCTCCGAGGCAGCTCGTTGCTCGATGAAGTGGGCATAGCCGAGATACACCGCAAAGCCGGCGATGGCCAGCGCGACAATGTGCTGTACCGCTTTCACCGGTTCGCTGGCATAGCTGGTCATCACATCCTGATTCATCCCCATCATGAGTAGCAGGATGAAGCCGAGCAGCAGCACGCGTACTGGCGGCGAGCGGAGGAATCGCCGGGCTAGGCCCGGTTCAGTGTGAGGGGTTACGGTCATCGGGGCATTCTCCATTGCCTTAGCAGCGTTAACGGATTTGGTAGGGCATGAACAATGGGTTTATGACTAAGCCTGAATGCGTGCACAGCAGGCTCTTATTTCTCTTGCCGTTACGGGCTTAACCGCCCGACCTGTATCCGCGAATGCTGCAGTGCAGTCCGGCCCGCCGCCGTTTCGAGTGCGATGACGATGCGCGAGTGGTACTTCAGGTTGAAGTGCAGCGTCGGGGGCGTGCTTCCGGCAGCCTTGGCCTGCCCGAAGGCGCTGAATATTTCGTTCTCATCGAAGCCGATCTCCGCCAGCAAGGTACTTCCGCTTGGGCTGCGGTAGGCGATCTGTACGTGCTTCGGGATCGTGTCGAACAGGCCGGGTGACGTGCGGGTGAAATCATGGAACTGGCGCTCACCGTTGAAGCCGCGCAAGAACAGGTACTGAGGCGTGACGCCTTCTGCCACGGCCAGGCGCCAGCGCTCGCGCTGTGTGTAGCGCGGCCACGACGACACCGGCGGGCCGTTTTTGCTGAGGGTTGCGAGCGCATCCGGGCTGAGACGCCTGGTCAGGGTCGAGCGGATGAACTCCTGGCGCGGGATCGCCGGATTATCCACAACCCTTGACCAGTCCATTTCCACCGGCTCAAGCCGGGCGCGGGCCACCTCGCGCACCAGGCCGCTGCCCGCCATCCAGATGCTGGTCCAGCCACCCAGCCCCATGCCCACGATGATCTTCTGCCAGGTGCCGTGTTCCTGTGTCAGCGGAATGGTGAATCCCTCTTCGAACAGCTGGGTCAGCAGGGCATGGGGCAGCGCTACCTCGCCTCCGTAGAACCTGTCCTCGGTGTAGGAGAACCAGGCCAGTTCCAGCTTCTCCGGAACCGGCTTCTGCGCGGGGCCGATCAGGCGCCGCGAACCGATTTCGCCCCAGCCATTGTTGATGATCTTGCCGGCAGGAACCCCAATCAGCGCGCCCTCGGGGCTCTTGAGCAGGCCGTTAATCAGCTGCATCGGGTAGCGCTCGTCCGCACATTCGGAGGGCAGCCACTCGAACTCCTTGGCGCGGCCGAAGAACGCCTGGGCTGACCCGGGGAGCGCCAGCGCAGTAAGCCCCGCGCTGGCGGCCAGCTTCAGGAAAAACCGCCGGGCATTGAACGAATCGTCTGACATGGCGTTACCCAGAGTGAAGGTCGTAGGGCGGGTTAGCCGGAGGCATAACTCGCCGAGCAATATAGCGGCCCGCATCGGGGGCTGTGCCGCCGTGCTGATCAGCAGCACCCTGTAGAGGTAAGCACAGATCAGCGCGGGTCAAATGAGCAGCCCTACAAGGCTTTTTCAGCCTATCTGGCAAACTCGTCAACGAGCCTGCAGATAGTTGCGCAACTGCGGCCACAGCAGGTTCAACGCCAGTCCCGCGATCACCAGCGCTGCGGCGCCAAGCTTCCAGGCTGGCAGGGCCTCGCCCAGCCACAGCGCTGCCCCGCCCATGCCGAACAGTGGCACCAGCAGGGCAGTCGGCGTAATGCTGGCCGCCGGATGGCGGGCCAGTAGCCAGGCCCAGGCTGCATAACCGAACAGGGTATTGCCCAGTGCCTGCCAGGCCACCGCCAGCCAGGTCCAGGTATCTGCTGCCTGCAGGCCGTGGCTGATTGCTGGCCCGCCCTCCAGCAGCAGAGACAGCAGCGCCAGCGGTGGAGCGGCAAACAGACTGGACCAGACGACGTAAGCCAGCATGTTGATGCGCCCGGCCTGGCGTGCCACCAGATTGCCGCCAGCCCAGCATAGTGCGGCCAGCAGCATCAGCCCCAGGCCCAGCAGGCTGGTGCTGCCATCGGTGTGGGCGACGATGATTCCGATGCCGCCGCTGGCCAGCAGCAGGGCCAGCCACTGCGCGCGCAACAGGCGTTCACCGGAGAAGTACATGGCCAAGCCGATGGTGAAGAACACCTGCAACTGGATCACCAGCGAGGCCAGGCCGGGTGAGATATGCCCGTGCATGGCGATGAACATCACGCCGAACTGGCCAACACCGATCAGCAGTCCGTAGGCGGCCAGATTGCCCCAGGACACCGCCGGGCGCGGTAGGAACAGCGCGGCCGGCAGGGCGGCGAGGGTGAAGCGCAGGGCGGCGAACAGCAGTGGAGGCAGGTGGCCGAGAGCTAGCTTGATCACCACGAAGTTGGTGCCCCATACCGCTACGACAGTCAGGGCCAGTAGCAAGTGGCGAAGCGGTAGCTGAGTGTTCATGGCGTCAGTCATGCCACTCGCGGCCGGCCAGTTCCAGCAGGCTCTGGGCCTGTTCCGGGCCGTTGCTGCCGGCGGGGTAGGGGCGCGAGTTGGGGTAGTAGCTGTCCCAGCCCTTGATAATGGGGTCGACCCAGGCCCAGGCGGCTTCCACTTCGTCGCGGCGCATAAAGAGGGTCGAGTCGCCCTCGATCACGTCCAGCAGCAGGCGCTCGTAGGCATCCCAGCGGCGCTTCTGCGGGAACACCTGAGCCAGGTTCAGGTCCAGCTCCATGGGTGTCAGGCGCATGCCCTTGCCGGGGCTTTTGCCCATCAGCTGCAGGCTGATGCGTTCCTCCGGCTGCAGGCGGATCAGCAGGCGGTTGGCCTGGCTGCCGTCGAACAGGCGGTGCGGCACCGGCTTGAACTGGATGACGATTTCCGAGCATTTCCTCGCCATGCGTTTGCCGGTGCGCAGGTAGAAGGGCACGCCGGCCCAGCGCCAGTTGTCGATTTCGGCCTGCACGGCGACGAAGGTTTCGGTGTCGCTGTCGTTATCGACATTCTTCTCGAAGTAGTAGGCCGGCACTTCCTGGCCGCCGATATGGCCGGCGCTGTACTGGCCGCGCACGGTCTTGTCCTGCACGTCGAGGCCGCTGATCGGCTTGAGCGCCTGGAGGATCTTCACCTTTTCGTTGCGCACCGATTCGGCGTCGAAATGCACCGGCGCTTCCATGGCCACCAGGCAGAGCAGTTGCAGCAGGTGGTTCTGCAGCATGTCGCGCATGGCGCCGGTGTGGTCGTAGTAGGCGCCACGGTTTTCCACGCCGAGGGTTTCGCTGACGGTGATCTGCACGTGATCGATGTGGCCGGCGCGCCAGACCGGTTCGAACAGGGCGTTGGCAAAGCGCAGGGCCATGAGGTTCTGCACCGTTTCCTTGCCCAGGTAGTGGTCGATGCGGAAGACCTGGGATTCCTCGAACACGCGGCCGATGGAGCGGTTGATCTCGCGGGCGGATTCCAGCGAATGGCCGATCGGCTTTTCCAGCACGATGCGCGTGTGCGGGCCGGCGAGGCCGGCGTTGTGCAGGTGCTCGGCAATGGGCTCGAAGAGGTCGGGCGCGGTGGCCAGGTAGTAGACGCGTCCGCGCTGGCAGCCGTCGCCCAGCCATTTGCCCAGACGGTTGAAGTCGGCACTCTGGCTGAGGTCCATGCTGAAGTAGTCGATACGCGCGGCAAAGCTCTGCCAGGTGTCGTTGTCGAATTCGCTGCGCGCCACCTGGGCGCGGCAGTTGCGTTCGGCCAGGGTCAGGTAGGCGTCACGGCTGAGGCTGTCGAGGGCGGCGGTGTGGATGCGCATGTCGCCGGGCAGGCGACCTTCGCGGTGCAGGTGATAGAGCGCCGGCAGCAGCTTGTGCAGAGACAGGTCACCGGTGCCGCCGAGCACCAGCATGTCGCAAGGGGGCGTATTCACGAGCATCTCCACCGCGTTTCCGGCCCGCGGTACTAAGGAATTCGAGGTTGCTTGACGGTTTCATGTAGTATAACTACATAAGAACTACATTCCGGCTTTGCCGATCATAACCGAGTCCCGCCCGTGAACCTTCTGCAGCATATCGCCCAGTCCCGTGAGGAGCTGCGCAAATCCGAACTCAAGGTCGCCGAGCATGTGCTGGCCGACCCTTCCGCGGTGATGCACAGCTCCATGGCCGACCTGGCCCACGAGGTGGGTGTCAGCGAGCCGACCATCGTGCGCTTCTGCCGTGCCATCGGCTGCGCCGGGTTTCAGGACCTCAAACTCAAGCTGGCGCAGAGCCTGGCCTCGGGTTCGAGCTTCGGTCAGTTCTCGATCAGCGAAGGCGACTCGGTGGCCGATGTCAGCCTGAAGATCTTCGATGCCACCCTGCACACCCTGATCGAGGTGCGCGAGCATCTGGACACCAGCGCTGTAGAGTGCGCGGTGCAGGCTATTGCGGCGGCCAAGCAGGTCAACTTCTATGGCTTCGGTGCCTCCGGCGCGGTGGCGGCCGATGCCCAGCACAAGTTCTTCCGTCTGCTGCTGTCGGCCGCGGCCTACTCAGACCCGCACATGCAGGCGATGTCGGCGGTCACCCTGCAGCCGGGCGATGTGGCCATCTGCATCTCCCAGTCGGGGCGCTCCAAGGACCTGCTGATCACCGCCAATCTGGTGCGTGAAAGCGGTGCCACGCTGATCACCCTGTGTCCGGGGCAGACCCCGCTGGCCGATCTGGCGACGGTCAATCTGGCCATCGATGTGCAGGAAGACACCGATATCTACACCCCGCTCAGCTCGCGCATCGCCCATCTGGTGGTGATCGACGTGCTGGCCATGGGTGTGGCCATGGCCCGTGGCCCGGATCTGGTCAATCACCTCAAGAGCGTCAAGCGCAGCCTGCGCAGCCTGCGTCTGTCGCCCAAGAGCGTGCGCCACGACGACTGACATCGCAGCGTCACGGGCTATTCACGGCGCTGTCGACAAAGCGTCACCTGCGCGGTGGATGCTGGTGCTCCTGCCACTCGAAGGGGAGTACCTGCGATGTCCATGCATCATCAAGAACCGATCCTCGACAGCAAGACCCGCCGCAAGCTGGAAGACCAGCGCCGCATGGCGTATCGCCGGGCCATCGAGGACCGCGCCGAACTGCGTCGTCTGGAGAGCGAGTTCGACGATATTCCGCAGCAGATCGCCGCTAACTACCTGAATATTGCTCTGGCGCCCTTCCCGCGAAGCGCTCGCTGAGGGCGCTGATCTGCGCCCGTTCGGTGCGGATGAAGTCGAGGAAGGCCTGCGCCACCGGTGACAGGCGTTTGCCGCGGGCGTGTACCGCGCACCAGGTGCGGTACAGCGGCAGTTCTTCTACCGGCAGCTCCCTGAGCAGTCCGGCGGCCAGCTCCAGCCCCACCGCGTGACGCGGCAGCAGGGCAATGCCCAGCCCGGCGACCACGCATTCGCGCAGCGCCTCCAGTGAGCTGACTTCCTGCGCGGCGGCAAAGTGCACGCGCTTCTGCTGGAAGTATTCCTCGCACGCCTTGCGCGTGCCCGAGCCGCGCTCACGCACCAGCAGCGGATAGCTTTCCAGATCCTGCAGGCGCAGGCTTTCGGCCTGTGCCAGCGGGTGGCCGGGCGGCGCCACGGCGACAATCGGGTTGTTGAGAAAGGGCAGGAATTCCAGCGCCATGTCCGGTGGCACCAGCGACATGATCACCAGATCGTCGCGGTTGTCCGACAGGCGTTTGATCACCTGAGCGCGGTTGACCACGCTGAGGTTGAGGATCACCTCGGGGTTCTGCTGGCGAAAGGCGGCGAACAGGTGCGGCACGATGTACTTGGCGCTGGATTCCACTGCCAGCGTCAGCTGGCCCTGCAGCGAGCCCTGCATCTCGGAGAGCTGCATGTCGAGGCTTTCCAGGCGCTGGAAGATATCGCTGCTGGCACGCCGCAGGGCTTCGGCGGCCTGGGTCAGGTAGAGCTTCTTGCCGATGTAGTCGAACAGCGGCTGCCCTACCAGCTCTTCCAGCTGGCGGATCTGCAGGCTCACGGCCGGCTGGGTCAGGGCCATTTCCTCCGCGGCGCGGCTGTAGGAGCGGCTGTCGCAGACAGCGCGGAATACCTGAAGCTGTCGCAGGGTCATACGCATCAGCGATTTGCGCATCAGCATCTATCCTCAACCGGTGTGAAAGATTGGGATATTAGCCATTACTAATGGCCAGCCCAATAATTATTGATTTTGGATTATCTCACTGCCGGGAGTAGGGTATGACCAGTACCGCCCGGGCCCCGGCGGTCGTGTGTCGTCCTTCAGGCGGCCTTCTGTTCACATGAGCGAGGACCAGAGCTCGTGATCAAGAAAATCCTCATCGCCAACCGTGGCGAAATCGCGGTGCGCATTGTGCGTGCCTGCGCCGAGATGGGTATCCGTTCGGTGGCGGTGTATGCCGAAGCCGACCGCCATGCCCTGCATGTGAAGCGTGCCGACGAGGCGCATTGCATCAGCGAAGAGCCGCTGGCCGGTTATCTGAACCCGCGCAAGCTGGTCAATCTGGCGGTTGAAGCCGGCTGCGACGCGCTGCACCCGGGCTATGGCTTCCTCTCGGAAAACGCCGAGCTGGCCGAGATCTGCGCCGAGCGCGGGATCAAGTTCATCGGCCCGAGCGCCGAGGTGATCCGCCGCATGGGCGACAAGACCGAGGCGCGGCGCAGCATGATCAAGGCCGGGGTGCCGGTGACGCCGGGCACCGAGGGCAATGTGGCGGATATCGCCGAGGCCCTGCGTGAAGGCGACCGCATCGGCTACCCGGTGATGCTCAAGGCCACCTCCGGTGGTGGCGGTCGCGGTATCCGCCGCTGCAACAGCCGCGAGGAGCTGGAGCAGGCCTTCCCGCGGGTGATCTCCGAGGCGACCAAGGCCTTCGGCAGCGCGGAAGTGTTCCTGGAGAAATGCATCGTCAATCCGAAGCACATCGAGGCGCAGATTCTCGCCGACAGCTTCGGCAATACCGTGCACCTGTTCGAGCGCGACTGCTCGATCCAGCGCCGCAACCAGAAGCTGATCGAGATCGCCCCCAGCCCGCAGCTGACCCCCGAGCAGCGCGCCTACATCGGCGATCTGGCCGTGCGCGCGGCCAAGGCGGTGGGTTACGAGAACGCCGGTACTGTGGAGTTCCTGCTCGCCGAGGGCGAGGTGTACTTCATGGAGATGAACACCCGGGTGCAGGTGGAGCACACCATCACCGAGGAAATTACCGGGCTGGATATCGTCCGTGAGCAGATCCGCATTGCCGCCGGCCTGCCGCTGTCGGTCAAGCAGGAAGACATCATCCACCGCGGCTATGCCCTGCAGTTCCGCATCAACGCCGAGGACCCGAAGAACAACTTCCTGCCCTCGTTCGGCAAGATCACCCGCTACTACGCCCCCGGCGGCCCCGGCGTGCGTACCGACACGGCGATCTACACCGGGTACACCATCCCGCCGTACTACGACTCGATGTGCCTGAAGCTGATCGTCTGGGCGCTGACCTGGGAAGAGGCGCTGGACCGTGGCCTGCGCGCGCTGGACGACATGCGCGTGCAGGGCGTGAAGACCACCGCGCCGTACTACCAGGAAATCCTGCGTAACGCGGAGTTCCGCAGCGGCGAGTTCAACACCAGCTTCGTTGAAAGCCACCCGGAACTGCTCGACTACTCGATCAAGCGCAACCCGTCCCACCTGGCGCTGGCCATTGCCACCGCCATTGCCGCCCACGCCGGCCTGTGAGGAGCACAACCATGCCGAACAAGATTCATGTGACCGACACCATCCTGCGTGACGCCCACCAGTCGCTGATCGCCACCCGCATGCGCACCGAAGACATGCTGCCGATCTGCCCCAAGCTCGATCAGGTCGGTTACTGGTCGCTGGAAGTCTGGGGCGGCGCGACCTTCGACGCCTGCGTGCGCTTCCTCAAGGAAGACCCGTGGGAGCGCCTGCGTCTGCTCAAGGCGGCGCTGCCCAACACCCGCCTGCAGATGCTCCTGCGCGGGCAGAACCTGCTCGGCTACCGTCACTACAGCGACGACGTGGTGCGCGCCTTTGTAGCCAAGGCAGCGGTCAATGGCATCGATGTGTTCCGCATCTTCGACGCGATGAACGACGTGCGTAACCTGCGCGTGTCCATCGAGGCGGTGAAGGCCGCCGGCAAGCACGCCCAGGGCACGCTCTGCTACACCACCAGCCCGGTGCACACCGTGCAGGCCTTCGTTGATCAGGCCAAGCAGATGGAAGCCATGGGCTGCGACTCGGTGGCGATCAAGGACATGGCCGGCCTGCTGACCCCCTACGCCACCTTCGAGCTGGTCAAGGCGCTGAAGGCTGAGCAGAGCCTGCCGATCTTCATCCACAGCCACGACACCGCCGGTCTGGCGTCCATGTGCCAGATGAAGGCCATCGAGGCCGGTGCGACTCATATCGACACCGCCATCTCCAGCTTCGCCTGGGGCACCAGCCACGCCGGCACCGAGTCGATGGTCGCCGCCCTGCGCGGCAGTGAGTACGACACCGGTCTGGACCTGGAGCTGATTCAGGAGATCGGCCTGTACTTCTACAACGTGCGCAAGAAGTACCACCAGTTCGAAAGCGAATTCACCGGCGTGGATACCCGCGTGCAGGTCAATCAGGTGCCGGGCGGCATGATGTCCAACCTGGCCAACCAGCTCAAAGAGCAGGGCGCGCTCAACCGCATCAACGAAGTGTTCGCCGAGATTCCGAAGGTGCGCGAAGACCTCGGCTTCCCGCCGCTGGTCACGCCGACCTCGCAGATCGTCGGCACCCAGGCCGTGTTCAACGTGCTGGCCGGCGAGCGCTACAAGACCATCACCAACGAGGTGAAACTCTATCTGCAGGGCCGCTACGGCCGCGCCGCCGGTACCATCAATGAGCAGCTGCGTGCTCAGGCCATCGGCAGCGAGGAAGTGATCGACGTACGCCCGGCCGACCTGCTCAAGCCGGAAATGGCCAAGCTGCGCGAGGAAATCGGCGCGCTGGCCAAATCGGAAGAAGACGTGCTGACCTACGCCATGTTCCCGGACATCGGCCGCAAGTTCCTCGAAGAGCGTGCCGCCGGCACCCTCAAGCCCGAAGTCCTGCTGCCGGTGCCCGACGTGGCCGGCATGTGCCCGACCCCGGGCGAAGGTGTGCCGACCGAGTTCGTCATCGACGTGCACGGTGAAACCTACCGGGTGGACATTACCGGCGTGGGCGTGAAGACCGACGGCAAGCGCCACTTCTACCTGGCCATCGACGGCATGCCGGAAGAGGTGGTGTTCGAGCCGCTCAACCAGTTCGTCGCCGGTGGCGGCAACAAGCGCAAGCAGGCCAGCGCGCCGGGCGATGTGGCCACCACCATGCCGGGCAATATCGTCGATGTGCTGGTCAAGGAAGGCGACGTGGTCAAGGCCGGTCAGCCGCTGCTGGTCACCGAGGCGATGAAGATGGAAACCGAAGTGCCGTCGCCGCTGGCCGGTAAGGTCAAGGCCATCCATGTGGCTAAGGGCGACCGCGTCAACCCGGGCGAAGTGCTCATCGAGATCGAGGGCTGATCCGGTATGAAAGCCATGTCCGCCGCCGTCAGGGTGGCGGACATGTTTTGTAAGCATTGCGATGTGACGCCAGGGAGCGGCTGCAGCATCTTCCCGTCGTGCATCGTGAAGCCATTTCCCACCCTCCGGCTGGCGGAGGGCGTGTATAGGCAACCGCCGCTGCACGACGCCTGGATCGAACCGATCCGGGTCGCCGCCCCTGCCTCATGAGGGCAGGGTTTTCATTTCTTTGTGGAGTGCGTGATGGGTCTTGATCCGGTTGTACTGTTCTTCATCTTCGGCTTGCTGGCCGGGTTGATGAAAAGTGAGCTGAAGCTGCCACCGGCACTCTACGAAACCCTGTCGATCATCCTGTTGCTGGCCATCGGTCTGCACGGCGGTGTGGAGCTGGCCGAGCAGGCCAGCCCGACCCTGCTGGGCCAGTCGCTGCTGGTGCTGGGCCTTGGCGTGCTGCTGCCGGTGCTGGCCTTCGGCCTGCTGCGCGGCCTGCGCTTCGACCGCGTCAACGCCGCTGCCGTGGCGGCGCACTATGGCTCGGTGAGCGCCGGTACCTTCGCCGTGGTGGTGGCCTACATGGCCAGCAAGGCCATCGAATACGAAAGCTACATGCCGCTGTTCGTCGCCATTCTGGAAATTCCGGCGATTCTGGTCGGCATCCTGTTGGCCAAGGGCGTGAGCCGCAACACCGACTGGAAAGAGCTGGGCCGGGAGATCTTCCTCGGCAAGTCGATCATGCTGCTGCTCGGTGGTCTGGTGATCGGCGCCATTGCCGGCAAGGAGGCGATCAAACCGCTCGAGCCCATGTACACCAGCATGTTCAAGCCGGTGCTGGCGCTGTTCCTGCTGGAGATGGGCCTGATTGCGTCCGGGCAACTGGGCGCGCTGAAAAAGCATGGTGTGCGTCTGGCGGTGTTTGCCCTGTGCATGCCGCTGCTCGGCGCCCTGATCGGTGCGCTGCTGGCGCGGGCCATGGGGCTGTCGCTGGGCGGTACCGCCATGCTCGCCACCCTGGCGGCTTCGGCCTCCTATATCGCGGTGCCGGCGGCCATGCGCCTGGCCGTACCCGAGGCCAATCCGTCGCTGTCGCTGACCGCCTCGCTGGGCATCACCTTTCCGTTCAACATTCTGGTCGGCATCCCGCTCTATCTGGCGCTGGCCGAACAACTGATCGCCTGGGGGCTATGACATGAGCATCCATCAACGCACCCTGCTCACGGTGATCTGTGAGGCCGCGCTGGAGAAGAAACTGGTGGCCGATCTGGAACAGCTGGGCGCGCCCGGCTGGACCATTTCCGATGCCCGTGGCCGCGGCAATCGCGGCGTGCGCAGCGCCGGCTGGGACACCGAGGGCAATATCCGCGTGGAGATCATCTGCGCCCGCGATGTGGCCGAGCGCATTGCCTCGCACCTGCAGGCCAAGTACTACGCCAACTACGCCATGGTCTGCTACCTAGCGCAGGTCGAGGTGCTGCGGCCGGAGCGCTTCTGATCTCGCTCTGCTAGTCTGCACTCAGCAGACGGGACCGCAGTCTGGGAGAGTGTCGGGATGGCGCAACTTGGCTGGATGGCGGTATTGGCAGGGCTTTTGTTGCAGGGCGCGCAGGCGGCTGAACCCTTGCGTGTGCTGACCGAGCATTCGCCGCCGGGTGAATATCTGGCTGCCGATGGTCGCGTTACCGGTCCTACCGCTGAGATGGTCCGTTAGCTGTTGCAGCGTGCCGGCGAGTCGGCCGAGATCGAGCTGCTGCCATGGATGCGCGCGTATCAGATCGCCAGCAACTCCTCGTCGCCAGTAGCCTTGTTCGAGACATCGCGTACCCCGGAGCGGGAGGCGCAGTTCAAGTGGGTAGGGCCGATCAAGCGCATTCGCTGGGGGCTGTATGACCGTGCGGAGCGGGCCAGGCCATTGGCCGACCTTGCGCAGGCGCGGCAGGCCAAGTCGATCTGTACCTATATTGGCGATGGCAAGGGCGACCTGCTCGCGCAGCGCGGTTTTACCAACCTGTTCCGACCTGCCAAGTCGCAGCAATGCTTCGATATGCTGCGCCGGGGCCGTGAAACTCTGTGGCTGTCCAGTGACATTGAAAAGGACAATATCGTCAGCGGGTCTGACCTGACCTTGCGGCAGGTACTCGCCATCGACAGTCTTGATCTCTATATCGCTTTTTCCCTGGCCACGCCTGATGCCACCGTTCGCCGCTGGCAAGCCACGCTGGACGTCATGAAGAGTGATGGCAGCCTGGCTCGCCATTACCGGGGCACTTACGCCGACAGCCTGATTGAGGAAATCAGTCAGGTACCTGTCGAGCGCTGAATCAAGATTTTATCAATAGCCCTCATTTAATCGATTGCTTTGCTCAATAGACTGAGTCTGGCCAATGCTTGCCCCGTGATTGTTATTGCGCGGGGGAGCGCAGATGAAAACCGTAGCCCAGATGCTTCATACCAAGTCCAGTCAGACCGTCCATACCATCTCGCCGGAGGCTACCGTGCTCGATGCGCTGTGGCTGATGGCCGAGTACAACGTCGGGGCCCTGCCGGTGTGCGATGAGCAGGGGCGCCTGGTGGGCATCTTCAGCGAGCGTGACTACGCCCGCAAAGGTGTCCTGATGGGGCGTTCATCGATCGGTACCCTGGTCCGTGAGGTGATGAGCAAGCCGGTGCTGACCGTGGTTGCCCGGCAGGGAATCCGCGAGTGCATGGAGCTGATGACTGAGCATCATCTGCGTCATTTGCCGGTGGTAGAGGGGCAGCGTCTGGTTGGCCTGCTGTCGATTGGTGACCTGATCAAGGCCACCCTCGCCGAGCAGGACGGCCTGATTCACTCGCTGGAGCAGTACATCCGCGGCGCGGCCTGATCAGCATCGGGGCCTTTGCGGCCCCGATGTGATGGCTGGTTCAGGTCCCGGTGCGCACGGCCGTCCACAGGCGGGTGCGGATGCGCTCGATGTTGCGCGGCAGCGGCTGCAGCACATAGAGCGAGGGGCGCGCCTCGGCGGTCGGGGTCAGGTTGGGGTTATCACGGATCGCCGGGCTGACCTGCTGCATGGCCGCGAGGTTGGGGTTGGGGTAGCCGAGGAAGTCGCTGATCGGTGCCACGACCTTGGGGTCGAGCAGGTTGTCGAGGAACTCATGGGCCTCGGCGACGTTCTGCGAGCTGGCCGGGATCACGAAGGAGTCGAACCACAGAGGTGCGCCTTCTTTCGGCAGGCGCCAGTCGACCACCACGCCGTTGCCCGCTTCCTTGGCGCGGTTGGCGAACTGGTAGAAGCTGCCCGAGTAGCCCACCGCCACACAGATCTCGCCATTGGCGATGTCGTTCATGTACTTGGCCGAGTGGAAGTAGCGGATGTGCGGGCGGATCTTGGTCAGCAGCGCCTCGGCCTGCTTGTAGTCCGCCGGGTTCTTGCTGTTCGGATCGAGGCCCAGGTAATCCAGCACAATCGGCAGGATCTCGTTGGGTGAGTCGAGCAGGGTGACCCCGCACTGGGCCAGCTTGGCGATGTTCTCTTCCTTGAAGATCAGGTCCCAGCTGTTCACCGGGGCGTTATCGCCCAGCGCCGCCTTGACCTTGTCCGGGTTGAAGCCGATCAGGGTGGTGCCGTACATGTAGGGCACGGCGTACTGGTTGCCGGGGTCGTTGGCGGTCATCAGCTGGAGCAGCGCCGGGTCGAGGTTCTTCCAGTTGGGCAGCTTGGACTTGTCCAGCTTCTGGAACACGCCGGCCTTGATCTGGGTGTCGAGGAAGGTATTGGAGGGCACCACCAGGTCATAGCCCGAGTTGCCGGTCAGCAGCTTGGCCTCCAGCGCTTCGTTGGTGTCGAACACGTCCCAGGTCACCTGAATGCCGGTACGGGCAGAAAAGGCCTTGGGCACCTCGGGCAGCATGTAGTCGGCCCAGTTGTACACACGCAGCTGGCGCGGATGGTCGGCGGCCTGCACGGCGCCGGCCAGGGCCCCGTAAAGACTGAGTCCGCAGAGGGTGGTGGCAAGCAGTTTCTTCATCTTGTTGTTCTCCGAGTGAGGGCCTAGCGGCCCTGGAAACCTTCGAGCACGTTCACAGCATTGATGCCGATTTCTGCGACCGCATAGCCGCCTTCCATCACAAACAACGTCGGTTTGCCCAATGTGGCGATGCGTTCGCCCATGCGCAGGTAGTCGGGGCTGTCCAGTTTGAAACTGGAGATCGGATCGTTCTGGTAGGTGTCGACGCCGAGCGATACCAGCACCACGTCCGGACCATAGGCGGCGATGCGCTGGCAGGCCGTCTCCAGCGCGGCGCCCCAGACATCCCAGGCGCTGCCGGCGGCCAGCGGCAGGTTGAGGTTGAAGCCCTCGCCAGCGCCTTCGCCGGTTTCGTCGGCATAGCCGAGGAAATGCGGGTACTCGAAGCTCGGGCAGCCGTGGATGTTGGCCACCAGCACGTCGGCGCGGTTGTAGAAGATCGACTGAGTGCCGTTGCCGTGGTGGTAGTCCACATCGAGGATGGCCACGCGCTTGGCGCCCTGATCGAGGCAGGCCTGGGCGACGATGGCCACGTTGTTCAGGTAGCAGTAGCCACCCATGACATCGGCGCTGGCATGGTGGCCCGGCGGACGGCACAGGGCAAACGCGCTGCGCGCGCCGGCGGCGATTTCACGTTGGCCGCTGAGGGCGACCTGGGCCGAGGTGTAAGCCGCCTGCCAGGTGCCCGCGGTGATGGGGGCGAAGCAGTCGAAGCTGTGGAAACCGTACTGGCCGTAGAGGTCGTTCGGCCGCTTGGCGCGCAGGTGACGGGCCGGGAATACGCCGGGCACGAAGTCGGCGCTGTGGCCCTGAGCTGCCCAGCCGGCCCAGGCCTTCTGCAGGAGTCCAGGTAGTCAGCAGTGTGGATACGGGCGATGGGGGCCAGACCGAAATCCTGTGGCTCCAGCACCTCGCCCAGGCTGCGTTCGCGCACCCGGGCAAGCACATGATCGGCACGTGCAGGCATTTCGAAGCAGGGTTTGAATTCACCGCCGACCATCTCGCCCTGAGCGTGGTGCAGGCGGTGGTCGTCGCTGTAGAAGGTGAGCATCGGGTGGTTCTCCGTCGTTGCTGTGGCCGCATTTTTGGGCTGCAACGTGCTTCAGGAGAACGATAGAGGCGGCCAGAAAGGGATAATTCCGGCCATTCTTTGTGCTGGAGGATGGTTCAGCCGGTTGGAAATGGCCGGAATTACACGCACACAGGGTGGTGCTCAGGGGATGATGTCGGCCATCTCTCCGCACAGGTCGAGGGCGAACAGGCGCTCGCATTCCTGCTGGCAGAGGCCGGCGCCGAGCAGGGCGAACAGCTTGCCCAGCGCGGCCTCACGGGTCATGCCGCCGCCGCTGACCAGTCCGGTCCGGGCCAGGGCGCTGCCGGCGGCATACACGCCGAACTCCACATGGCCCTGCGGACACTGACTGATCGCCGCCAGCACCACGCCGCGCCCGTGGGCTTCGCTCAGCGCGTTGAGAATCTCGGAGTTGTCCGAAGGGCCGGTGCCGCTGCCGTAGCACTCCAGCAGCAGCCCCTGCACGCCACTGGTCAGCAGAGCGTTCAGTTGCGCGGCCTGCAGGCCGGGGTAGAGCGGCAGCACGGCGAGGTTCACCGCGTGGCGCGGATGGAGGTAGTCAAGGTTGGCCGGCAGTGCAGCCAGGTGCTGGCCATGACGTGGTCGCAGGGCTTCGCTGAAGGCATCGAAGGCCTCGCTCTTGCCCTTGCTGACCCGCGCGCCATGCAGCAGCTGACCATTGAAGAACACCCGCACACCGGGCTGCAGCCCGTCTTGCAGGGCAGCCAGGGCGCCGAACAGATTGGGCCAGGCGTCGCTGCCTGCCACGCCCGCCGGCTGCATGGAACCGGTCAGCACCACCGGAATCTGCAGGCCAAGCAGGAGAAAGCTCAGGGCTGCCGCGCTGTAGGCCAGGGTATCGGTGCCGTGCAGCAGCAAGACGGCATCGCAGCCTTCCTCCTCCACCGCCTCGATGATGGCCGTGCGCATGGCCAGCCAGTGGCGCTGGGTCATGTTGGCGCTGTCCAGCAGCGGGCTTAGCTCGCGGAACAGCCAGTGCGGCACCGGACGCTCGGGGTTCGCCTGCTGCTCGGCACGCAGGCGCGCTTCGAAACCGCCGGCCGGTACCAGCCCGTTCTCGCTCATCTGCATGCCGATGGTGCCACCGGTGTAGAGAATCAGCAGCTTATGCGGACTGGGCATGACAAGGGTCCTTGATCGGCGGTGTGGCGCGGGCGCCAGGGGTTAGCGGTGGCTTGCCGAGTGTAACGGGGAATCGGCGGGCATTGGACGAACAAAAGGGGGCGCTCGGCCCCCTTCTGATAACGCTGGACTTATCAGCGTTGCAGCTGGGCGTTGCCCGGTGCCGGCTCGCGTTGAGTCTGCTCCGCGGCTCCATTCCAGACCTGTGGATCGAGGTCGAGATCGGCAAACTGCTTGGCGTCCAGCACCGGGTTCTGCACGCCGGCGCTGATCTGCCGGTCGTAATCGCGCATCAGGCGCAGGCCGACCTTGAACAGCAGGAACACGGCGACCAGGTTGACCAGCGCCAGCAGGCCCATGGTCACATCGGCGAAACCGAACACGGTGGACAGGTCCTGCATCGAGCCCCACAGCACCAGGGCCATCACCAGCACGCGGTACACCTGCACCAGCCAGCGCTTGCTGCTGAAGAAGCCCAGCGCGTTCTCGCCCAGGTAGTAGTTGTACACCAGGGTGGTGAAGACGAAGAGCAGCAGGGCCATGCTGACGAACACGCGCCCCCACTCGCCCACCTCGGCGGCCAGAGCCGTCTGAGTCAGCACCACGCCAGCCTGCTCCATACCCGGCTGATACACACCGGACAGCAGAATGATCAGGGCGGTGCTGGTGCACACCAGAATGGTGTCGATGAACACACTCAGCGATTGCACGATGCCCTGTGCCGCCGGGTGTTTCACCTCGGCCACGGCGGCCACGTTCGGCGCACTGCCCAGGCCGGCCTCGTTGGAGAACAGGCCGCGCTTCACGCCCAT
Source organism: Pseudomonas sp. HAR-UPW-AIA-41 (assembly GCF_002304225.1). Lineage (GTDB taxonomy): Bacteria > Pseudomonadota > Gammaproteobacteria > Pseudomonadales > Pseudomonadaceae > Aquipseudomonas. Next base: position 4,699 of record NZ_NSLB01000010.1, on the reverse strand, counting down.
CAGGATGGCCGCGCCGATGCCGCCGGCGAAAGCCGGCTCCAGGCCGAAGGCGCTCTTGACGATCAGAGTGAGGGCCGCCGGTACTTCGCTGATATTCATGCCCAGCACCACCAGCGCCATGCCGATGTAAGAGAAGGCCATGATCGGCACCAGCACGTCGGCCATGCTGGCGATGCGCTTGATGCCGCCGAAGATGATCAGGCCGATGACTACTACCAGAGCGATACCGCTGAAATGGGTGGGCAGGCCGAAGGTGTCATGCAGCGAGGTGGCCACGGTGTAGGACTGAACCGCGTTGAAGCCGAAGCCGAAGGTCACCAGCAGCAGGATTGAGAAGACGATCGCCAGCCAGCGCAGGCCCAGCCCGTGCTGGATGTAGAAGGCCGGACCGCCGCGGTAGCTGCCATCCGGTTCACGGCGCTTGAACAGCTGCGCCAGCGAACACTCGAAATAGCTGGTGGCCATGCCCAGCAGTGCCACCAGCCACATCCAGAACACTGCGCCCGGCCCGCCGAGCATGATGGCCACGGCCACCCCGGCGATGTTGCCGGCACCCACGCGCCCGGCCACCGAAAGCATCAGCGCCTGGAACGAGCTGAGCTGGCCATCCTGCCGTTTGAACGCCTCGGCGAAGATGCTGAACATGTTGCCGAAGTAGCGGAACTGCACGAAGCGCGAGGCAATCGAGAAATACAGGCCGAGACCGACCAGGGCGACGATGAGGACCTTGCTCCAGAGCAGGTCATTGAGTAGATCAAGCATGGCGGAATGTCTCTCTTGTTGTAGTGGTGGCAGTGCCGATCGGGGTGACCTTGGCATGGTTGGACAAGGTCGGCGTTCCGGCAATTTCGCAGGTCGCGGCGAGTTGGCGCGAGTTGATGCTAGACTCGCGTCACTCGCATCATCCGGAGCGGTGCCATGACGGAACACCTGGGCGACAACCTCAAGCTGCTCTGCAGCCACTACCGCTCGATTGCCGAGGTGTGCCGGCAACTGGCGATCAACCGCGCCCAGTTCAACAAATACCTCAGCGGCCAGAGCCGGCCCACGCCCTACAACCTCAAGCGTATCGGTGATTTCTTCGGCGTTGAGGATTACGAGCTGGCGCTGCCGCCGGAGCAGTTTGCCCGTCTGATCGGCGCCCGCGCCGGCGAAGCCGCCCGCCTGCCGGCACGCGACCCCCTGCAGCGGCTGCTGCAGCCGCTGCGTGAGCACACCGGCGACCTGCGCCGCTATTGCGGCTACTACTTCGAGTACTCCAACTGCATGTCTGTGCCCGGTTGCGTGCTGTTGTCGCTGGTCCAGCTGTGGGAGGAAGACGGGGTATTCCTCTTCGAGCGTCAGGAACGTCAGGAGCGGGCCGCGTCGGGTGCCGATGAGGACTGGGTGCGCTGCCGCTACCTGGGCGCGGCCTTCGCTCTGCATGACCGGCTGTTCCTCACCGACTACGAGTCGCTCACCCTCAACGAGATGAGCCAGACCATCCTCATTCCCAGCTACAAGAGCGTCATCACCCGCCTCAACGGCCTGAAGACCGGCGTCTCCAGCGGCGACCGGCGCAACCCGGCCTGCACCCGCGTGGTCTGGGAGTACCTGGGGCCCGAGATCAACCGCGTGCAGGCCTACCGCCAGGTGCGCCTGTACGCCCCGGACGACCCGCGCATCGACGAGGATGTGCGTCAGCGGCTGGCCGATGCGCCGCTGAAAAACGGCCTGTTCGAGATCGAGTAACCCCCACATGAATGCTGTCACCACTGGAATACCGAACATGCCCAAGCGAACCCTTCTCCGTGCTCTGTCTGGGCCGCTTCTGTTGCTGGCCGCGCTGCTGCTCGGCGGCTGCGGCGGGATCAAGGGGCAGGGTTATCTGTTCACCGAGGGGGGCAAAGCTCTGCGCCTGAATGAAGAGGTCACCCTGACCCAGGGGCATATGAATCTGGTGTTCGATGCCGAGCCCGGGCTGTGGTCGCGGCTGCGCCTGTACAACGAGCGGGTCGATTTCAGCACCCCGGTGGCGAGCGAAGCCTATGCCGGCAATGGCTTCCTCCTGCGCAGCCAGGACAGCGGGCTGGCCTATGACATCCGTGCCAGCTGGCGCGAGGAGCGTGGCCTGCTGACCGAGCGCGACAACCGGGAGGACTGCACCACGGCCGGCTACTGCCGCAAACAGGTGGCGCGGCTGGTGTGCGACCGCAAGAGCTACCGCCCGGGCACCGAACGCTACGAGGAGCATCTGGACGACGCCAACTGCGTGCAGGAGCCGGTGTACGTGACCGACTACTTCCCCGACTGCCCCGGCACCCGGCAGGTGCGCACGCGCAACCGGCAGTACCAGTTGCTGGTGCGGGTGGACTTCCTCCAGCCCCGCACGGAGCGTTCGCCGGTGGCCGTTTTCGACGGACAAACCCGGCCGCGCGAGCGCGAGCTGGAGGTGCTCAGTGAGGGGCGCTGCCTAATCCGCTGAGTCGCGCAGCGCCGCCAGCCTGCATACCTGCCGCCCCTCGCCATCGAAGTTGCCCACCGCCAGCCAGCGTTCGAAGGCCGTGCGGCAGGCCGGCCAGTCGCCGTCGATGATGGAGTACCAGGCGCTGTCACGGTTCTCGCCCTTGACGATCATGTGCTGACGAAACAGCCCTTCGTAGGCGAAACCGAAGCGCTCGGCGGCGCGCCGCGAGCGGGCATTGCGGGCATCGCATTTCCATTCCAGACGGCGGTAGCCGAGGCCGTCGAAGGCATTGCGTGCCAGCAGGTACACCGCCTCGGTGGCGCCCGGCGTGCGTTGCAGGGCGGCGCCGAAGGCGATATGGCCGATCTCGATACAGCCTTCCTGCGGGGTGATGCGCAGGTAGGCGAGCAGGCCAAGGGCGCGACCGCTGCTTTGATCCACCACGGCATAGAACTGCGGATCACGGCTGGCGGCATTGGCGGCCAGCCAGGCGTCGAAGGCCGCGCGCGTGGTGAAGGGCCCGTAGCGCAGATAGTCCCACAGGGCCGGGTCCGGGCCCTGCAGCGCGGGCCACAGGTCGTCGCCATGCCGTGCGGCGTCCAGCGGCTCCAGCCGGATAAAGCGGCCCTGCAGCGGCTCATGCGGCGGGAAATCGCGTGGCTGCCACTGGCTTAGCCCGGCGCTCATGGCAGCAGCTTGCGGTACTGGATAAAACCGGAGCGCTCGGCGATGCGGTCGTAGAGCATGCGGCCCGGGTAGTTGGTTTCCTGGGTCAGCCAGTGCACGCGGCTGGCCCCGGCGCGGCCGGCCTCGGCATACACATGCTCGATCAGCGCGCGGCCGATGCTGCCGCCGCGAATGCCCTCGGCGACGAACAGGTCCTGCAGGTAGCAGTAGTTGCCCGGTGTCCAGCAGCTGCGGTGGTAGATGAAGTGCACCAGCCCCACGGCCTCGCCGTTGCGCCAGGCCAGCGCCGCGTGCATGGGCTCGGCCGGGTCGAGAAAACGCTGCCAGGTCAGGGCGCTGGTTTCGGCCGGGATTTCGGCCTGATAGAAGCGCTGGTAGCCCTGCCACAGCGGCAGCCAGGCGGCGTGGTCGGCGGCGGAAATGGGGCGGATATCCAGAGTGTTCATCAACTACTCCTTACTGATTATCGAGGGTTCATCCGCGCGGCCAGCTCGCGGTCGCGCGGGTTGGCAGAGGCGGCCAGGCCTTCGCGCACGCCGGCGTGGTCGGCGGGCTGGCGGTTCTGCGAGAGCTTCCACTGGCCTTCGAGGCGGCGGATGGGCAGGGCGAAACCGACGATGGCGCGCAGCATGCGCTCCAGGTATTCGGCCGGGGCGTCGTCCAGCGCCCAGGGCCGGGGCCGGCCGGCTTCATGGCGGGCGGTCAGGCGGGTCAGCAGTTCGCGCAGGCGCTCGGGATCGTCGAAGGTCTCGACCTGCCCCCAGGCATGCACGGCGATGTAGTTCCAGGTCGGCACCACCTGCCCGTGCTCGGCCTTGCCGGGGTACCAGCCGGGGTGCACGTAGGCATCGGGGCCGGCGAACACCGCCAGCGCTTCCTGCCCTTCGAGGTCCTGCCAGTGCGGGTTGGCGCGGGCGAAGTGGCCGTAGAGGGTGCCAAACTCTCCTTCTTCCGCCGCCAGCAGCAGCGGCAGATGGCTGGCCTGCAGGTCGGTGGGGCCGTTGCTGGTGAGCAGCGCCAGGCCGGTGCTGTCGATCTGGTCGTGCAGGGCGGTCAGGTCATCCTGCCGGAAGGCGGCGGGTCGGTACATGGCGTTTACCTCGCTGGGAATGGCCCCATGCTAGGCGCAGGATTGGTCTGTTATAAGATCCACTTTCAGCCAGTTTAAGGGTGCCAATTGATGCGCCAGACGCCGCCACTGCCGGTCGACCTGTCCGGCATCCGCCTCGATCCTGCTGCGGGGCTGTCGCGCCAGCTGTACCTGGCCCTGCGCGAGCGCATCCTCGACGGTCGTCTGGCCGGGCGCACGCGCCTGCCGGCCAGCCGTGATCTGGCGGACCTGCTGGGCATTTCGCGCAATACCGTGACGCGCGCCTTCGACCAGCTCTACGCCGAGGGCTATATCGAGGGGCGGGTGGGCGCCGGCACCTTTGTGGCCGATCTGCGTCAGCCGGCAGCGGCCGTGGCAGCCGGCGCTGGTGTTGGCGTCCGACAGTTTGGCCAGGTGGATGGCGTTCATTTCGCTGTTGTTCAGGCTGAACGTAACCTGGGCTTTCTTGCCACCAT